>NZ_JANIIC010000220.1 GCF_024519315.1 Streptomyces malaysiensis subsp. samsunensis
GCGCATAGCACACTGCATGGTCCTTGATGAGTCTTCCCGGGTGCTCCCACAATTCGACGGGGGCGGCCTCAAGAGCCGATGTCCCTTCCACGTACGATAAAGGCCCCGTCAGCGCCGCGATATAGATGACCTGGGACATCGCGTTCGGATCGGCCTTGAGCAGGCCACGTTCGTGCAGTCGCGCCCAATGGTCGCGTTCGCGCGCCAGAAGATAGGCCGAGAGCTTTTCGGGGGCGTCGGGCAGGGCGGTGGCGCGCGAATCCGCAAGGACGGTGGCCAGCGCGGACATGTGCAGCGTCAGCACCTGGTTGTAGGGGCTGTGGTCTTGGAGGCCGGAAGGAGGCCGAGGGAGGGGTGGTGCAGGGACCTCGAGAGCGGTGGCGAACTGGTGGACGGCCTCGGAGAAGAGGAGTGCTCGATCCGACGGCCAGCTGACGAGAGGTTCGAGCCGGAGTGCTTCTGAAACGATGCCGAAATTCCTGAGGACACGGGATCCGAGGATGTCTCACCACGCACCTGCGGACCGCGCCAGCAGCAGTATCAGCACCGGTGACGCTTGGGAGGACATGTCGTGGATGAGCCGGAGCAGGTTATCGGCGTCCCACTCCTGCGCGTAGTCGACCACGACGAGTGTCCCGGAGGCGTCTTCAATCGGCGGGATCTCCCGTGTCGGACGAGCCGAACGGTTCGGCCGCGGGTTGGCACGGAACACGTTCCACCCGTCCTGCCGCCATGTACGGGCGGCCTGAGCGGCCAGTCGCGTCTTGCCCCGACCCCCTGGCCCGTGGATGAGACGCACCACGACGTGCGGGCGTCCTCGGTGGCCCTCTCGCCAAGAGCGCAGGGTGGCCAGTTCGGTCTCGCGGCCGACGAACTCGACGATCTCATGCCCGGTTCGGAGAAGTCGGCTGGGCTGAGCACGTGCCTCCTCGGCCGACAACCTTTGCGGGGGCGGCGGCCACACTGTGAGGTTGTACGGCGCATTCTCACCGTGCATCACCACGTCTCGGCCTGCCTGCACGATGTGCGCGAAGTTTGAGGCCGACGCGTACTGCTCCACCGCAATGCTCCAATGTCTCAGGGGGTGGCGTTCTTTCATGAGTAGGGGCCCTAGG
>NZ_JANIIC010000221.1 GCF_024519315.1 Streptomyces malaysiensis subsp. samsunensis
AAGTCGGAGGTGCGTGAGGCAAACCCTTTCATCAACTCGCTGAAGTACGCGGCGAGGAGAAAGATCACGACGAAAACGACTGCCGCGACACCCACCCCGTAGGGCAAGACCTTGTCGAATTGATCAACCACGAGGTCATCGTAGAGAAGGCACAAGCATACCGGGGCCTCTACTCTGGATCTCCCCCAACAGGTCCGCGCCCGCACTATCGTGCCCGCTGTGTCGTCGCTGAACTTGCCAGGCTCATGCGATGGTCGGGCGACTGTGGCGCGGACAATCCACGAGCGATGGTGGGAGGCGATCTCCGACGGTCGGCCCCGCAATTTGGTGGCGGGTAATCCGGCGGTGCGGGCACGGTGGCCCGTCCTGTGTCGTACGTGAGGATCCGTACGCGGCGGCCGGCCAGGGGCCTGAGATAGCCAGCGCACGGTCAATGATTTCGTCGTCGGCTACGGGCAGGCGGTCTGGCCGGGCGGGTCGAAGACGATCTCGGTGGTGATGGCGCCGCGGAAGCCGTCGGCGGGGGTGGGGGGTGAGGTCTCGGCGCCGCAAGGTTCCGGTGCCGGAGTCGTGGAGGAGGTTGTCGAGGACGCCGAGAGTGTAGCCAGAGTGCCAGCGGGCCCGCCGCTTGCCCTCCTTGAGGTGGTCGAGTTCATCGACCACGGCGATCGACGGGAACAGGTGCACGCCGTCCACCGGGACGGTGCCGAGGGCATGGAAAGCATGGGGAAGAAGAAGCCGCGCCTCCTCGACGCCTTCAGCATCCAGGACCTGGTTGAGCTCGCCGAGGCCTCAGGTGCGATGTCGCCTTCGGCGTGGCACAGGTGAACCCTCGCCGCTCGTTTACGCCTGCGTTCAGGGCCGAGATCCCTGTGGGCGCCGACGGGCCTGACCTCTTCTCTACGCTCACTGCCACATCTTTCCGGGGATCAACCCCTGATCTCGGATGTCCGTCAGACCGAGCAAGCTCATCCAAAGACGCACCGGCATGGCACGGCTCGACGCCAACGGCCCCCACATCGACGGCCGGAGTGTGTCCTCCTTTTGTCAGCGCGACGATCCAGTATCGTGAATACACGG
>NZ_JANIIC010000222.1 GCF_024519315.1 Streptomyces malaysiensis subsp. samsunensis
GATCGTCGATCCCCGCCGTCTTGCGTCCGGCGTTGATCTCCGTCACCCGCCGCACGCTGACCAGCGTGTTGTTCAGGCTCCGGAGCATCAACTTCTGCAGGTTCCTGACCTTCGTCAGGTCCCCTTCCTTCGATGCCGTGAAGATGCGTTGGCGCAGACGGCGTACGTCTTTCTCCGCCTGGTCCCAGTCGATGCTGGGCCAGTCCACGAAGCCGCCCTCCGGTCCGTTCACCCCGGCCGGGGCCGGGGCGTCCAACTTGTCTTTCGGTGCGTCGCTGCTGTCATCGTCCCTCCTCACAGGCTCACCCGGCTCACGTCAGCGTCCTTTCGGACTCGGACATCGGTCCGTATCCGGCGAGTTGGCCAAAGCGGCGGCGGAGAGTCCACCGCCCGTAACTGCCTTGGTTTCCTCCGGCCTTTCGGCGTGCCGGCCTTCGCTTCTTGAGCCGTCCTTTCCCGCCGGAAACATCAGCCTTCCTCACGGTCAGCCCACCGCCCGTCCGGTATGGACGGGCGGCTTCCGTCGGGGTTTCCACGTTCCGCGTGCCTGAGCTGCGACCGGGTTGGGTGCCCTCTATATCCCGGGGCGGCGGTGTCCTCCCGGGCGGCGTGAAGCATCCGCCCGGCGCCTGCCGCGTTCCAGCGGCCTGCCCTGCACCCCGCTGTTGCTTCCCACCGGCGGGGCCTTCTCTCACGAGACGTCATCAAGGGTTCACGGTTATTCACCCGTCCGGTCTTCCCCTTGCCTGTTGCCCTCGGGTGGAACGAGGGCACTTGGGCTTTTCCCCCGGAGCTTCACACCCAGCCGTTACCAGCGACGCATGTCCGGGTGGGGACAGGTCATCGGACACTGACCCGGGGCTACTCTGTCGCCGACGCCATCGCCGGACCCCCTCTCCAAAAGAGCCCACTCAACACACGCGACCTCGTGTCGCACCTTCACCTGGAAAGTGCCTCCGACGGTGGCGGGAACAAGGACCTCAGCAATCCTCATTCTCGCTGGTCAGAGGCGCTTTCTGCTTTCACGATCCTCAGTCGGACAGCCCGCTTGGTGAAAGGCGCGAGGCTA
>NZ_JANIIC010000223.1 GCF_024519315.1 Streptomyces malaysiensis subsp. samsunensis
TTCAAAGGCATCCGAACCCTGCACCCACTGCTGGCCACGATCTGCACCCCGACCGCCCGACCGGTCATCGCCGCCGTCCGGCTGCGGCAGGGCAAGTCGGCCGACTCCCGCGGCGCGAAGCGGTTCGTCACCGAAGCCCTGGCCACCGCGGTGGAGGCCGGCTGCACCGGCATCCGCGTGCTGCGTGCGGACTCGCAGTTCTACAACACCGATGTGGTGGCCGCCTGCCGCCGGGCCAGCACCCACTTCTCCATCACGACGGGGATGAACCCGTCGATCAAGCGGGCCATCGCCGCCATACCCAAGGGCGCGTGGACGCCGATCCGCTATCCAAGGGCAGTCGTCGATCCCGACACCGGCCGGCTGATCTCGGACGCGGAAGTCGCCGAGGTACCTGCCTACACCGCGTTCACCGGCCGCACGAAGTCCGAGCAGGTCACCGCCCGCCTGATCGTGCGGCGGGTGCGTGACGTGGCCCAACCCGCCACCGTCGGCGAGCAGGGCGAGCTGTTCCCGGTCTGGCGCTACCACCCCATCTTCACCGACAGCCCCTTCGAAACGCTCCAGGCCGAACGACAGCACCGTCACCACGCGGTCATCGAGCAAGTCATCGCCGACGGCAAAGCCGGGCCCCTGGCCCACCTGCCCTCGGGGAAGTTCAACGCGAATGCCGCCTGGCTGACCCTGTGGGCCATGTCCTACAACCTGCTGCGGGCCGCAGGCGCCCTGGCCTCGGCCTTCCACGCCAAGGCCACGACCGCAACCCTCCGCAGACACCTGGTCCACATCCCCGCCCGGATAGCCCGATCAGCCCGGCGCCTCATGCTGCACCTGCCCCAGCGATGGCCCTGGCAGCACGCCTGGACCCAGTTGTTCGCCACTGCTCACGCCCCACCCGAGACGGCCTGACGTCCCTGACCACCCCGCCCACCAGGGCCCGACCAGAGCCGAACCCGTGGAAAAGCTGGGCAGACCAGCGGCTACCTCCCGCCCACACCTAACCAACAGCTGAACAACCCGCCCCTCGACCTTCGAAAGATCACAGCAGAAGCC
>NZ_JANIIC010000224.1 GCF_024519315.1 Streptomyces malaysiensis subsp. samsunensis
CACCCACGACGGCGCGGTGAGCGTGAGGCATTTCGTGTCCTACTTGCCACCCGTCAGAGCGCCGTCCTGGCCTGCACGGCTGCGATCAACCTGCTCAAGGCCCTGATCATCTCGGCGCCCGACGAGCTCCGCGTCGAACTCCGAGGCATGAAGAGCAAGGACCAGGTTGCTCACTGCGCGAAGCTGCGGGACCGGCCGACCCAGGACATCGAGCACCGCATGACCGTTCGCGCCCTGCGAAGCGCCGCTCAGCGGATCGAAGCCCTGCGCTCTGAGGCGAAGGAGCTCGAAGCGGAGCTTCTCGCGCTCGTCCGTACGATCGCCCCCGAACTGCTGGCGTTGCAAGGCGTCGGGCCGATCAGTGCTGCCCAGATCCTGATCAGCTGGTCGCACACCGGCCGCTTCCGGCCCGAGGCAGCGTTTGCGGCCTTCGCGGGCGCCGCTCCGATCCCCGCCTCATCGGCCCAGCCGAGCAGCACCTCGGCTTCCTCCTCGTCCCGCCCGACCCGGACCGCGCTCGTGATCTCCAGCTCGGTCTTGGCCAGCAGAACGCCGAGCAGCCGCCGGCGGTCCTCCTCCTGCGGCCCTTCGGGCCACAACTCCGGATCGAGCACCGGCGCGGCCCTCAACGCCACCAGAGCCCGATAGATCTGGCCGGCACTCACCGGCTGCCCACTCACGATGCTCACACCCCCAGGATCACCTCGCGCAGCGGCGAACCCCGGCGCCAACACCGCCCAGCACCACGGATCAGGACACGCGCTCACGCCAACCCACCGATAGCGGAAGCCCCGGCGGCTCACTCAGCCTCGTACATCTCCCCGCTCACAATGTCTTGCGCCATCGACAAGATCACGTCACGACGCGTCCTGTCGCCCGCGCCCCCGCCGCATCCCGTTCGAAGGCACCCCGCTATGCGCCGACGCCGCTACCCCCTCGGACACCACCGACGCCGAATGGGCCCTGCTCGAAGGGTTGCTGCCCACTCCGGCCTGCGAGACCAGCAAGGGCGGCCGGCCGGAGAAGCACCCACGGCGCGAA
>NZ_JANIIC010000225.1 GCF_024519315.1 Streptomyces malaysiensis subsp. samsunensis
CTTTGTGTTTCCGGGTCAGGGGTCGCAGTGGGTGGGGATGGCGTTGGGGTTGTTGGAGTCCTCGCCCGTGTTCGCGCGGCGGTTGGGTGAGTGTGCGGATGTGTTGGCTCCGTTGGTGGAGTGGTCGTTGTGGGATGTGTTGTCGGATGAGGTGGCGTTGGGGCGGGTGGATGTGGTGCAGCCGGTGTTGTGGGCGGTGATGGTGTCGTTGGCTGAGGTGTGGTGTTCGTTTGGTGTGGTGCCGTCGGCTGTGGTGGGTCATTCGCAGGGGGAGATTGCTGCGGCGGTGGTGGCGGGTGGGTTGTCGTTGGAGGAGGGGGCGAGGTTGGTGGTGTTGCGGAGTCGGGTGTTGGTGGGGTTGTCGGGTCGGGGTGGGATGGTTTCGGTTGGTGCTGGGGTGGGTGTGGTGCGGGGGTTGGTGGAGTCGTATGGGGGTGGTCTTTGTGTGGCGGCGGTGAATGGTCCTTCGGCGGTTGTTGTTTCGGGTGATGTTGGTGTGCTTGAGGGGTTTTTGGCTGACTGTGAGGGCGTTGGTGTTCGGGCTCGTCGTATTCCGGTGGATTATGCCTCGCATGGTGTGCAGGTGGAGGAGGTTCGGGGTGAGGTGGAGGAGGCGGTTTCTGGTGTGGTGTCGGGTGTTGGGGAGGTGCCGTTTTATTCGACGGTGACTGGTGGGGTTTTGGATATGGCGGGGTTGGATGCGGGGTATTGGTATCGGAATTTGCGTTTTCCGGTGCGGTTTGAGGAGACGGTGCGGGTGCTTTTGGATGCGGGGTTTCGGCAGTTTGTTGAGGTCAGTGCGCATCCTGTGTTGACGTTGGGTGTTGAGCAGACGGCTGAGGATCATGGTGTTGAGGTGTCTGTGGTGGGCACGCTCCGGCGTGATGAGGGTGGTCGGGGGCGTGTGTTGAGGTCTCTTGCCGAGGCGTATGTCGCGGGTGCGCCGGTGGAGTGGGCGCGGGTTTTCGGTGGTACCGGTGCACGCCGGGTCGACCTCCCGACATACCCCTTCCAACGACAGC
>NZ_JANIIC010000226.1 GCF_024519315.1 Streptomyces malaysiensis subsp. samsunensis
AGGACCCGACCCTGGTGGTGCTGGACACCCAGAGTGTCCACGTGGCCGCTGGAGTCCCCGCCGCCACGACCGGCCACGATCCGGCCAAGCGGGTGCCGGGCCGCAAGCGTGGTCTGGCCGTGGACGTCCTCGGCTTGGTCATCGCGGTCGTCGTCCTCGCCGCGAACGTCCACGACAACACCGCGGGCATCGCCCTGCTGAGCGAGGTTGCCGTGAACGCCGGCGGCACCGTCAGCAAGGCTCTGGTGGACCAGGGCTTCAAGACCCAGGTCGTCACACACGGAGCCGGCCTCGGCATCGACGTGGAGATCGTCCAACGCGACCCGCAGCACAAGGGGTTCGTCCCGCAGCCGAAGCGGTGGAGGGTCGAGCAGACCTACGGGATCCTGATACTGCACCGGCGCCTGGTCCGCGACTACGAACACCTCCCTTCCTCTTCGTCCTCCCGCGTCTACTGGGCTATGACCCATGTGATGGTCCGGCGCCTCACCGGCGCGAACGACCCCACCTGGCGCGAAGCGGCGGTGGCCGCGTGAATATCCAGCCTCTCCTTCAGGCACTGGACATCCAGGAGGAAGCCGCCCGGGCCCAGGCCGACGACCTGCGAAGGCAGATCGAGGGCCTGCAGACCCGGCTGCGGGAGGCCGAGACACACCTCGAGCACCTCGCGATCACCCGCAAGACGGTCACCAGCCTCGCCGACCGGATCCCCGCCTCCCCGCCGGAACTGCCCGAGCATCCGGACTACGCCCGCATCCTCACCGTTTTCAACGAGGCCACGGGGCCACTGCGGGCCAAGGACGTCTGCCAGTCTCTCGGCCACGAACTCCTGCCCAAGAATGTCGAGGGCATCCGAGCCAAGCTCAAGCGTCTGGTCAAACTCGGCGTCCTCACTGAAGCCGACATGGGCAGCTTCGCCAGGAAGCAATAGTCACCGCCACGACCAGCATCCCTGACGCAACCCTCGCCCAGAAACGGACATCACCTCACGAACCGACCCCT
>NZ_JANIIC010000227.1 GCF_024519315.1 Streptomyces malaysiensis subsp. samsunensis
TTCATGGCCTCGTCGATCAGGGTCTCCACGATCTTCGACTCCGGCACGGTCTTGATGACCTCGCCCTTGACGAAGATCTGCCCCTTGCCATTCCCGGAAGCGACACCCAGATCCGCCTCACGCGCCTCACCGGGGCCATTGACCACGCACCCCATGACCGCCACCCGCAGCGGAACCTCCATCCCCTCCAGACCCGCCGTCACCTGATCCGCCAGCTTGTACACATCCACCTGCGCCCGCCCGCACGACGGACACGAAACGATCTCCAACCGCCGCTGCCGCAGATTCAACGACTCCAGAATCTGAATCCCGACCTTCACCTCCTCCGCCGGAGGCGCCGACAACGACACCCGGATCGTGTCCCCGATCCCCTCACTCAGCAGCGCACCGAACGCCACCGCCGACTTGATCGTCCCCTGGAACGCCGGACCCGCCTCCGTCACACCCAGATGCAACGGGTAATCACACTGCGCCGCCAACTGACGGTAGGCATTGACCATCACCACCGGATCGTTGTGCTTCACCGAGATCTTGATATCCCGGAAACCATGCTCCTCGAACAGCGAGCACTCCCACAACGCCGACTCCACCAACGCCTCCGGCGTCGCCTTCCCATACTTCTCCAGCAACCGCTTGTCCAACGACCCCGCGTTCACCCCGATACGAATCGGCACACCCGCATCCGACGCCGCCCGCGCGATCTCCCTGACCTTGTCATCGAACTGCCGGATGTTCCCCGGATTCACCCGCACCGCCGCACACCCGGCATCAATCGCCGCAAACACATACTTCGGCTGAAAATGAATGTCGGCAATGACCGGAATCTGCGACTTCTTCGCGATCACCGGCAACGCATCCGCATCATCCTGCGACGGACACGCCACCCGCACAATCTGGCACCCCGACGCCGTCAACTCCGCGATCTGCTGCAACGTCGCACCGACATCCGCCGTCACCGTCGTCGTCATCGACTGCACCGAGA
>NZ_JANIIC010000228.1 GCF_024519315.1 Streptomyces malaysiensis subsp. samsunensis
GAGTTGAGCTCCCATCCCGGCCCATTGGGCGCCTTGGCCGGGGAAGACGAAGGCGGTTTTGCCGTGGGTGGTGGCGTGGCCGGTGGTGAGGCGTGGGTGTGGCTGTCCGCTTGCGAGGGCGGTGAGGGCGGCCGTGGTCTCAGTGCTTTCGGTGGTGGTGTCGGTGAGGATGACGGCGCGGTGGTCGTGGAGGGTGCGGGTGGTGGCAAGGGACCAGCCGATGTCCACGGGGTGTGCGTCGGCGCCGGATTCCAGGTGGTCCAGGAGGCGTTGGGCCTGTGCCCGCAGGGCTGCGGGGGACCTGGCCGACAGTGTCCACGGCACGAATCCGCCGGTCGCCACGAGCCCAGGGGTGTCCGTGCCGTCGTCCGCCCGCGACATGTCTTCGGACTCGGGCTGAGGCGCCTGCTCCAGGATGAGATGGGCGTTCGTCCCGCTGATACCGAAGGAGGAGATCCCGGCGCGGCGCGGGTGTCCGTTCACCGGCCAGGGCCGCGCCTCGGTCAGCAGCGACACCGCGCCCTGGGACCAATCCACTTCGGGGGTGGGTTCGTTCGCGTGCAGGGAGCGCGGAAGCGTGCCGTGCCGCATCGCCAGCACCATCTTGATGACGCTGGACACACCCGCCGCGGCCAGCGTGTGCCCGGTGTTCGACTTCAGCGATCCGAGCCACACCGGCTCGTCACCCTGCCGCTCCTGGCCGTAGGTGGCCAGGAGTGCCTGGGCCTCGATGGGGTCGCCCAGGGCGGTGCCGGTGCCATGGGCCTCGACGGCGTCCACATCGGCCGCCGTCAGCCCGGCGTTCGCCAGGGCCTGCCGGATCACCCGCTGCTGGGAGGGCCCGTTCGGCGCGGTGAGGCCGTTGCTCGCCCCGTCCTGGTTGACCGCCGTGCCACGGATCACGGCCAGTACCTCGTGGCCGTTGCGGCGGG
>NZ_JANIIC010000229.1 GCF_024519315.1 Streptomyces malaysiensis subsp. samsunensis
GACGAGTTCGACGCGGTCGAGCGCGGCCGAGTCGCCCAGGGCCTCCAGAAGCGGCACCTCAAGATGAGGCTTCAACGCCGCCGCACACTCCCGCATCCGCGCGGCGAACACCGGCGAATCCGCCAGCAACTCCGCCGCCATACCCACCCACTGCGCCCCCTGCCCGGGGAACACGAACACCACCCGGGACGCGGCGTCGTCGCGCTCGCCCACCACGGCGGCGCCTTCCGTGGTGCCGCGGGCCAGCGCCCGTACCGCGTCGAGGAGTTCGTCCCGCCCGGCACCCGCGACCACCGCCCGATGCTCGTGCACCGCACGGCCGTTCACCAAGGAGGCCCCGACATCGGCGAGAGACACCTCCGGCCGCGACTCGACGAACGCCGCCAGCCGCTCCGCCTGCCCCCGCAACGCCGCACCACTACGCCCCGACAACACCCACGGCACCACCGGAAGCTCACCACGCCCGCCCCCCGACTCGGCCACAGCCGGAGCTTCCTCCACGATCACATGCGCGTTCGTCCCACTGATCCCGAACGACGACACACCCGCACGCCGCAGACGACCGGCCCGCTCCGGCCACTCCCGCTGCCGCACCAGCAGTTCCAGGCCGCTCGACTCCCACGCCACGCGGGGCGTCGGCTCTTCCGCGTGCAGCGAGGCGGGCAATGTCCCGTGCCGCATCGCCTGCACCATCTTGATCACGCCACCGACGCCCGCGGCGGCCTGGGTGTGCCCGATGTTGGACTTCAGCGACCCCAGCCACAACGGCCGCTCCGGATCCCGCCCCCGCCCGTATGCCTCCGCCAGCGCCTGTGCCTCGATGGGATCGCCCAGCCGCGTTCCCGTGCCGTGTGCCTCGACCGCGTCCACCTCGTCCGCGGACAACCCCGCGTCGGCCAGC
>NZ_JANIIC010000023.1 GCF_024519315.1 Streptomyces malaysiensis subsp. samsunensis
AGGCTGGTCAGCCCCGGGGTGCCGAACTTCTCGGGGAAGAAGCGCTCCAGCCGCCTCCGGATCCCGGGCCGGCTCTCCGTCAGGCCGATCACGGCGCTCGCCACCTCGATCGCCAGATGGAAGGCCACATCGGCGAGCCGGCCCCGGCCGGTGTCCCGGATGGTGCCGATCTGCGCCTCCGCCACCCGGACCATGACCTCGCGATAGTGCTCATCGACCCGGCGCGGGGTGAAGAACCGGGCGGTCTGCCGCCGGTCCTCACGGTGTTCGGGACCGTCCCGGTAGAGCACCGGCCGCCGGAACCGGGACGGCAGCTTCTCCACCGTCTCGATGCCGAGCCCGGCCTGCACGGTGGCGGTGTCGCGCAGTACGGCGCGGGCCTCCTGGTAGCCGGACACCTGCCAGATCCCGTCGGGCCCCCGCCGCACCGGACAGCCGCCCGCGTCCGGCCCCCGATCGACCCTGCGCCCTCCGTACTCGTGCGCTCCGTGATCCTGTGAACCGTGTGATCCGCGGTCCTGCGATCCGTGTGATCCGTGGTCCCGCGATCCGTGGTGGTGCGATGCGCGTTCCTGCGATCCCCCGCCCATGGGCGGCACCTCCCGGCCCAGACTAGGAGTAGCGCGGCCACCTTACGGGCTCCGGACCCCGCTTTCCCAGGTCTAGGCTCCCCGACATGGACAGCGAGAACCCCCTGGGGCGCTTTCTGCGCGCCCGCCGTGAACTGGTGCGGCCCGAGGACGTGGACATCCCGCCCGCCGGCCGGCGCCGGGTGGCGGGTCTGCGCCGGGAGGAGGTCGCCCTGCTCGCGGGGGTCAGCACCGACTACTACATCCGGCTGGAGCAGGGCCGGGAGCGCCATCCCTCGGCGCAGGTGGTCGAGGCGCTGGCCCGGGCGCTGGTGCTGGAGGAGGACGCGGTCGCCCATCTGCACCGGCTGGCCCGTCCGGCCCCCGGTCGGCGGCGCCGCCCGGCCGCGCGGCGGGAGCGGGTGAGCCCGGCCCTGCTGCGGATGATGGACGGCTGGCCGCGGACCCCGGCCGTCGTCCTGGGGCGCTGTCTGACCGTACTGGCCCACAACACCTTGGGCGGGGCCCTGTTCGACGGCCACACCCACAGCCGGGATCTGGTGCGGCTGGTCTTCCTCGACCCGGACGCGCGGGAGTTCTACCCCGACTGGGAGCGGGTGGCGGTCAACACCGTCGCCGGGCTCCGCGCGGCGGCGGGAGTCGATGAGGAGGACCCCGAACTGATCGCCGTCGTCGGGGAGTTGTCGCTGAAGAGCGAGGCGTTCCGGCGGCTGTGGGCCCGCCATGACATCCGCCAGAAGACCCATGAGATCAAGCGTTTCCGGCACCGCCTGGTCGGCGAGCTGACGCTGGAGTACGAGGCGCTGACCGTGAACAGCGCTCCCGGCCAGCAGCTCATCGTCTACCAGGCCGAACCGGGCAGCCCGTCCGAACAGGCCCTGTCCCTGCTGGGCAGCCTCGTCGCCGACGCGGTGGAGACGCCCCACGACCCCATGAGCACCACGACGGACCCTATGAGCACCACGACGAAGGACTCTTCCGCATGACCGTCAATGAATCGCCCGTCTGGTTCATCACCGGCTGTTCCACCGGTCTGGGCCGGGCGCTCGCCACCGCCGTCCTCGGCCACGGCCACCGCGCCGTGGTCACCGCACGCGACCCCCGGCAGGTGGCCGACGTGGTCGCCGGGCACACGGACCGTGCGCTGGCCCTGGCGCTCGACGTCACCGACAAGGACCGGGTGGCGGAGGCGGTCGGGACCGCGGGCGCACGGCGCACCAGCACCTTCGCCACCTATGGCCGCCAGCCCGGGGACCCGGCCCGGGCGAGCGAGGCCATCATCGGCGCGGTGGCGGCGGAGGAGCCCCCGCTGCGGCTGCTGCTGGGCAAGGCCGCCTACGACATCGCCCAGGCCAGGCTGGACTCCCTCAGGACCGCCTTCGACACCTGGCGCGAGGTCACCCTCGGAGCCGACTACCCCGTGGCCGCCTCCTAGGCCCCCTGGACGCGGGGGCCGGACCCGCCGGGCGCGCAGGCCGGACCCGCTGGGCACGCGGGCCGGACCCGCCGGGCGCACCGGGTCAGGACCCGCCGGGCCCTCGGCGCGACCGCGCCCGGTGGCCCAGTCGGCGCAGCAGCCCCCGCCGGGTCCGGGAAGCCCGCGGTCCGGAGGGCCGAGGGCCGGCCACGCCCGCCAGGGTGTGGCTCGGCGTCCACTGACCGTCGGGGGAGAGGATCGGAGCCTTGCGCTCCGCCTGGGCCCGGATCTCGTGGTGGGAGTCATGGGCGGTCACCCGGAACGCCTCGTCATGGGAGGCCATGGCGGCCCGCAGGGCCGCGCCCATCGCACCACGCCGACGGGCGAGGGACGCCACCCAGCCGAGGAAGACCATGAGCACGGCGAGCACACCGGCGACGATCAGATACGGCAACACATCACCCATGGGCCGAGGTTACGTGAGGCCGAACGTCGTCGAGGACCCCGAGTTCCAGACGGCTCAGCCGCCCGGGATCGGCGATCACCTCGTACGCGGCGATCCGCCCGTCCTCGACGGTGACGGTCAGGGCGAGGAGCAATCGGCCGCGCGGGGCCACGACGATCCCCACGGACCCGTTCACCAGCGCGGGCTCCGCGAACCGCGCCCTCGGCGTGAACCCGGCGGTCTCCTCCGCCACCGCCCGCGCACCGCGGGCCACCGTCGGCACCCCCTCGGGCAGGGCGGCGCGGTCGGCGCGCCGTACGACATCCGGGTCCAGCACCGCGAGCAGCGCGCCCATGTCCCCGCCTCGGGCGGCGGCGAGAAAGGCATCGACGGTGCGCCGCTGCCGGTCCAGCTCGGTGCGGGGCACCGCCGCGCTGCCCCTCACCTTCTGGCGGGCGCGGCTGGCGAGCTTCTTCGCGGCGACCGGTGAGCGCTCCACAATGGGCGCGATCCCGTCGAACGGCACCGCGAACACATCGTGCAGCACAAAGGCGATCCGCTCGGCCGGGCCCAGCGTGTCCAGCACCACGAGCAGCGCCCTGCCGACCGATTCGGCCAGCACCGCCTCGTCCTCCGGCGCGCCCCCGTGCCCGGTCGCCGGGGCCAGGTCGGACAGCTCCTGCCCGACCGGCTCCTCCCGGCGCGCGGCGCGCGAGCGCAGCATGTCCAGACAGATACGGGAGATCACCGTCCGCAGCCAGCCGGACAGGTTCCCGACCGTCTCGGCGTCGGCGCGGCTGAGCCGCAGCCATGTCTCCTGGACGGCGTCGTCCGCCTCGCTGAGCGATCCGAGCATCCGGTAGGCGACCGCCCGCAGCCGGCCGCGGTGCGCCTCGAACCGCTCCGCCAGCCCGTCCTGCGGATGCTCTCCGTTCCCCGGCTTCCGCCCGTCCATCGGTCACCTTTCCTCGCCGTGCTCCGTCATGTCCTCAGACGTATCCCACGCGGCCGAGGTGACAAGGCCGAGGTGAGAGGGGAAAACACCATGAGCACCATCTGTTCGACCGCCCTGGACCGGCCGCTGCTGCGCCCCGCGGACCTGGGGGACCTCCGGCTGCCCAACCGGGTGGTGATGGCCCCCATGACCCGGGCCCGCGCCACGGGCGAGGGGCTGGTCCCGAACGGTATGCACACGGCCTACTACGGTCAGCGGGCCGGGGCCGGGCTGATCATCACCGAGGGGACATGGGTGAGCGAGCGGGCCATCGGCTTCCCCCATGTCCCCGGTGTCTACAGCGAGGAGCAGATCAGGGGATGGCGCCGGGTCACCGACGTGGTCCACGCCCTCGGCGGCCGGATGGTGCTCCAGCTGTGGCACACCGGCGCCGCCTCGCACCCCGACCACCTCGGGGGCGCTCGGCCGGCCGGCCCGTCGGCGGTCGATCCCCGGGAGCGGTCCTACACCCTGGGCGGGCCCAAGGCCACGGTCACCCCGCGGGAGATGACGCTCGCGGAGATCCGGGACACGGTCGCGGAGTACGGGGCGGCCTCGGCCAACGCCCGCCGCGCCGGTTTCGACGGGGTGGAGATCCACGCCCTGGGCTCGTTCCTGATTCCGCAGTTCCTCAATCCGCGGCTGAACCGCCGCCGCGACGCCTACGGTCGCGACGGTGCCGGACGGCGGCGCCTGCTGCTGGAGATCGTCGACGCGGCGGCCGCGGCCTGGGACGGCCGCCGGGTGGGCGTCCGTCTGTCGCCGCACTGGACCGGCGAGCGGTTCACCGCCGATGAGCGGACGCTCGCCGACTACGACGCGCTCGTGGCGGAGCTGTGCGACCACCCCGTGGCCTATCTGCATCTACGGGGACCGGCCCCCGCCGCGCCCGGCGCCGCCCCCGGCCACGACGTCTTCGCCCGCTACCGGCCGCTCTTCGACGGACCGCTGATCGCCAACCACGGCTTCGACCGGGAGAGCGGGAACGCCGTGATCGAGGCGGGGCTCGCGGACGCCGTCTCCTATGCCACGCACTTCGTGGCCAACCCCGACCTGGTGGCCAGGTTCGCCCTGGACCGCGAGCTGGCGGCGGGCGATCCGGGCACGTACTACACCGGCGGGGCGGGCGGCTATGTCGACTATCCGGCCAGCGGCTGGGAGGACGGCGTCAGGCGTTGAGCACGCCCGTGCCGAGCAGTCCGAACAGCGCCACGCCGATCACGATCCGGTAGATCACAAAGGCGTTGAACGAATGTTTGGCGACGAACTTCAGCAGCCAGGCGATGGAGGCGTAGGCCACGGCGAAGGACACCACCGTGCCCACCAACAGCGGCACCGTGCCCACGCCGCCGCCCATGGCGTCCTTGAGCTCGTAGAGGCCCGCGCCGGTCAGCGACGGAATGCCCAGGAAGAAGGAGAGCCGGGTGGCGGCCACGCGGTCCAGGCCGAGCATGAGGCCGGTGGCCATCGTGGCGCCCGAACGGGAGAAGCCGGGGAAGAGCAGCGCGAGGATCTGCGAAGAGCCGACCAGCATCGCGTCCTTGACGTCGGTGTCGTCCTCCCCGCGCTTGTGGCGCCCCATCCGGTCGGCCAGCCACATCAGCCCGCTGCCCACGATCAGCGAACCGGCCACCACCCACAGCGAGGCGAGCGGGCCCTCGATCAGCGGTTTGGCCGCCAGGCCCACGACCACGATGGGGATCGTGGCGTAGATGACCCACCAGGCGAACTTGTAGTCGTGGTGGTACCTCTCCTCGCGGTTGACCAGCCCCCGTCCCCAGGCGGTGGCGAAGCGGCGGATGTCGCGGAAGAAGTACAGCAGGACGGCGGCGATGGCACCGACCTGGATCACCGCGGTGAAGGCGACGACCGACTTGTCGTCCACCGGGATGTCCATCAGCCCCTCGGAGATCTTGAGGTGGCCGGTGGACGAGACCGGGAGGAACTCCGTGACCCCCTCCACGACGCCGAGAACGACGGCCTGTCCGATGTTGATCGCGCTCACGTGATCCGTCCCGCCGGTGTCTGTCCGTAACCAGTGAATGATGACGGGACCGTAGACGATCGATGGGACGGTGGCCAATCGGCGGGCGCGGGACGGTGGCCCGATCACCGGGCGCGCGACGGGGCCGATCGGCGGGCGGCCCACGGCGCTCCGCCGGGCTTGTGCGCAGAGGCGGACGCGGAATCCGGGCATCGCCGCGGCCCGTGCCCGTACAGGAAGGGGCACGAGCCGCCGCGGGAAGGGGTCAGGCGGCCGGACCGGAACCGCTGAGCAGGCTCCGCACACCGTTGGCCGAAAGGGTGACTGCCTCCGGGGCGCCCGCGTCGATGGTCAGCGAAAGCTCTTCGGAGGGCCATCCCTGGGCCAGCGCGCCCAGCGGCACCAGGTGGTACCGCTCGATCTGGGGCAGGGCCTGGTGCATCCGGGCCGGGGTGGTGAAGACCGGTACCAGCTGAGCGCCGTCCTCCTGCTGGAACACGGGCAGGGTCACGGCCTGCGGGTCCGTCTCCTCTCCGGTCTCGGCGGAGGGGAGCAGGACCTCACTGTTGGCAAGGGTGTTCAGCGCCGACTCGTCCGCCCGGTCGGCCGCCAGCTCGCCGAGGGCCTGCTGGGTGGCGGAGACGTTTTCATCGGAAGGGCTGGTCATGATTCCGTCCATGGATCGGGTTGTGGGTCTTCGTGGGTTTCTGGGTCCCAGAGCGGCCGGTTGAAACAGCCGCGGCTGGCTCGAATACCCCGGCTCATCGAACTCACACGTCCTCCGGACTCGATTCCTCCGCCGGGCCCGCGGGGGAATATGCCCCGGGCTACGATCTGGCCCAGCCCAGCGATCTCTCGACCGCCCGCCGCCAGTTCTCGTACTCCGTCTCCCGCCGTGCGGGGTCCATCGTGGGCATCCATTGGGCCGCGCGGTGCCAGTTGCGGCGCAGCCCCTCCAGATCCGGCCAGTAGCCGGAGGCGAGTCCGGCGGCGTAGGCGGCCCCGAGCGAGACGGTCTCGGAGACCATGGGGCGCACCACCGGCATGTCCAGGACGTCGGCCAGGAACTGCATCAGCAGATTGTTCGACGTCATTCCGCCGTCCACCTTCAGTTGACGCAGTGGCCGAGGCGAGTCGGCGTTCATGGCGTCGACCACCTCCCGGGTCTGCCAGCCGGTGGCCTCCAGCACGGCCCGGGCCAGATGCCCCCTGGTGATGTACGAGGTGAGCCCGACGATCACCCCGCGGGCGTCGCTGCGCCAGTGCGGGGCGAACAGCCCGGAGAAGGCGGGGACGATATAGCAGCCGCCGTTGTCCTCGACACCGCGGGCGAGGGTCTCGATCTCGGGGGCGCTGTGGATCATCCCCAGACGGTCGCGGAACCACTGCACCAGCGAGCCGGTGACGGCGATCGGGCCCTCCAGGGCGTAGACCGGCGGCTCGTCGCCGACCTTGTAGCCCACCGTGGTCAGCAGCCCGTGCCGGGACCGTACGAGCTCGGTGCCGGTGTTGACCAGGAGGAAGCTGCCGGTGCCATAGGTGCACTTTGCCTCGCCGGTGGCGAAACACGTCTGCCCGAACAGCGCCGCCTGCTGATCGCCGAGCGCGGCGCAGATCGGGACGTTCGGCAGCAGGGCACTGGCCATGCCGTAGCACTCGGCGGAGGAGCGGATCTCCGGCAGCATCGCCCGGGGCACATCGAAATAGGCCAGCAGTTCATCGTCCCAGGTCAGGCTGCGGATGTTCATCAGCATGGTGCGGCTGGCGTTGGTGGCGTCGGTGAGGTGCAGCCCGCCGCCGGGCCCTCCGGTGAGATTCCAGATCAGCCAGCTCTCCATCGTGCCGAACAGCACGTCCCCGCGCTCCGCGCGCTCGCGCAAACCCTCGACGTGGTCGAACAGCCAGCGCAGCCGGGGCGCGGAGAAATAGGTCGTGGGCGACAGACCGCAGCGTTCCAGGAAGAAGTCGTCACCGGTGGTCCGGCGCAGCTCCTCGACATAGCCGCTGGTGCGGGTGTCCTGCCAGGTGATGGCGTGGCCCACCGGAACGCCCGTACGGCGGTCCCAGACCACCGTGGTCTCGCGCTGATTGGCGATGCCGATCGCCGTGATCTGCTCGGGCCGGATCCCCGCGCCGTCGAGGGCCCGGGGCACGACGACCCGGCGCAGATGGGACCAGATCTCGGCCGGGTCGTGCTCGGCCCAGCCGGGCCTGGCGAAGTACTGCTCATGTTCTCGCTGGCCGACCGATACCAGCCGCCCCTGGTGGTCGAAGAGGATGCACCGGGTGGACATGGTCCCCTGGTCGATGGACATCACATAGCGTTCAACCATGGCCTGGCCTGCCTTCGGGCGCGTATCTGCGGGGCATGGACATCACCAGCGAGCCGCGCCGAGATCGCGGGAGATCGCCCGGGCGGCGTCGCGCGTCAGCCCGACGAGTGAGGCCTGGGGCCGGCCCTTGCTGTCGCAGAGGCGGTCCATGGCGCCGGAGATACCGACGGCGCCCACCACCAGACCGCCCTGTCCGCGGATCGGCGCGGCGATGTCCGCCTCGCCCATCATCATTTCCTGGATCGCGGCCGCCCACCCGGCCTCGCGGACCTCGCCCAGCGCCCGGTTCAACTGCTGGGGGGAGACCAGGGTGTGCCGGGTGTAGCTCTCCTGTTCGGTTTCCATGAGCGGCTCCAGCGGGGTCGCCCCGTACGCCAGCAGGACCTTGCCCAGCGCGCTGGCGTGCAGGGGCAGCAGCGAGCCCACATCCAGGGTCTGGAAGGTGTCATCGGGCCGGAAGACGTGGTGGACGATGAGGACCTTGCCCTCCAGGGGCACTCCGAGGCGGACCGCCTCACCGCTGCGGGCGGCCAGGGCGTCGGCCCAGTTGATGGAGCGGGACCGCAGCTCGTTGATGTCGAGATAGCTGGTCCCCAGGTGCAGCAGCGCCGCGCCGAGCTGGTACTTCCCCGTCGCCCTGTCCTGTTCGACGAAGTCGACGCTCTGAAGAGTGCGCAGAATGCCGTGCGCGGTGCCTTTCGCGAGCCCGAGCGAGGTCGCCACCTCGCCCAGACTGAGCCGACCTGAGCCCCGGGCGAGCAGTCGCAGAATCGCCGCCGCCCGCTCGATGGACTGCACCGGGCCGGCCATGACGCGATCGTAGCTCGTTGGGCAGTGGCACAGCCTGTCGGCGAAAACGCCAAACGTTCGGTAATGCCGACTCGGATTCGTTGACCCCGCTTGATGAGGGCCATAGCGTCCGTATCGGGACAAGAAGACTTGTATACCGAAAGGTGCCCTGAAGGGTGCCCGGCAGAGAAGCACTATCCGGCTAGGAGAGGAGGAGACGTGGCGGAACAACTGAGCATGCCGATGCCCGGCCCCACCGGGCAGGCCGCGGGGACCGTCGTCACCGGCGCCCGTCTCATCGGCTCCCAGGCGCAGGGCCCGGACGCCTTGAGCGCGTCGGCGGCGGAACACGACGAGGTTCCGGACCGGCCGCCGCTTCCGACCGGCGACGAGATGCTGGACCGGCCGTCGTCGGCGACGCCCGACGAGATCCTGGACCGGTTCTCGGCGAGCGAGGGCGATGCCCATGTACTTCCGGTCCCGCACATCTGCGAGGCCGTCGCCACCGTGCGGCGGCGGGCGCACGCGCTGCTCACCGAATGGGAGCTGTCCACCGAACTGCTCGACGAGGCGCTGATGGTGATCTCGGAGCTGGTCACCAACGCGATCCTGCACGCGCTGCCCCCGGCCGTCCTGCGGCTGGGCTGGAGCCAGTGCGAGGGCCGCTCCAGCCTGCGCATCGAGGTGACCGACGGCGGCCCGGTCCCCGCCGACCAGCGGGCGGACGAGGACATCGAGCCCGATGAGCACGGCCGTGGGCTCGGCATCGTCACCGCGCTGTCCGCGCGCCACGGCAGTCGCTCCTGCCATCAGGGCATCACCTGGTGGGCGGATCTGCTGGTCGCCTAACCGGCGGCCCGGTCCCAGGTGACCGGGAGCCGGTGGACTCCGTAGACCAGCATGTCGTGGCGCAGGGGCACCTGGTCGGGCTCCACCGCGAGGCGGAGGGTGGGAAAGCGCCGCAGCAGGGCGGGGTAGCCCGTCCGCATCTCCATCCGCGCCAGATGCTGGCCCAGGCACTGGTGAATGCCGTGGCCGAAGGCCATCTGATCGGGTGTGTCGCGGGTGACGTCGAGGGTGTCGGGGTCGGGGAACCGCGAGGAGTCCCGGTTGGCCGAGGCCAGCGACCCGACCACCGTCTCCCCGGCCTGTACCCGCACCCCCGCGATCTCGAGGTCCTCCCGCGCGACCCGCACCGTCCCGAACTGGACGATGGTCAGATACCGCAGCAGTTCCTCCACCGCGAGGTCGATCACCTCGGGCCGCTCCCGCACCATGCGCGCCTGCTCGGGGTGGCGCAGCAGAGCGTAGGTGCCCAGAGCCAGCATGTTCGCCGTCGTCTCATGGCCCGCTACGAGCAGCAGCAGGCCCACACCGGTCAGCTCGTCGTCGGTCAGCCCGGCCGCCGTGGCGGTCCCGGGGCCGCCGGGCGCGCCGTGGTCGCCGTTGACCAGACGGGACAGCAGCGCCTCGTCCGGCCGGTGCCGCTTGGCGTCGATCAGCCCCCGCATGTAGTCCCACAGCGCGTCCCTGGCCGCGTAGACCTCCTGCCGGCTCTGGCCGAGCCGGAGCAGCACGGTGGCCCACCGCTGGAAGTCGGTCCGGTCCTCGTACGGGACCCCCAGCAGTTCGCAGATCACCAGCGAGGGGATCGGCTGGGCGAAGGACGTCACGAGGTCGGCCGGGGGACCGGCGCGCTCCATCGCGGCCAGGTGGTCCTCGACGATCTCCTCGATCCGGGGCTGGAGCCCGCGCATCCCCCGGGCGGTGAACCACTTGCTCAGCAGCCGCCGGTAGCGGGTGTGCTCGGGTGGGTCCATGCCGATGAACGAGCCCAGCATGCGGCGGTCGTCCGGGCGGACCGGAAACGAGTGCACCGGCGAGGAGGTCCGGCGGCGGTCCGAGCTGAACCGGTCGTCCGCCAGCAGCTGGGATACGTCCTCATGGCGGGTGAGCAGCCAGCCCACGTTGCCATCCGGAAAGGCGAGCCGGCCGGCACCGCCCTCCTCGCGCAGCTCCGTATAGGCACTGGGCGGATCGAAGGGGCAGTCACGATGTCTGGGGAGCGCGGACGGAGTCGACGCGCGTGATGTGACGGACACGGAAGCGCTCCCTTCGAAAGGCGAACCGAGTCCCTCCCCATTGAGTGTCCCTCCCTTTCGAGCGTAGCTCGGGCCGATGGACCGGGCTATGCGACGGCCTGTGCGACCGGGGCCCGCGGCAACGCGCGGTCACCGCGGGTGGGTCCCCGGGCACGACGCGTCGCGCCCGGGGAGCCGGTCATGGGGAGAACTCCCTTTCCGGAGGTCCTGGGCGTCACGGCGGTCAGGCTCCTCGGTCGGGGAGAAGGGCGGCCGCGTGGCGGAGCAGTGTGTGCAGGGCCGGGTTGTCGTTGTTGCCGCGCCATACGAGGTTGAGTTCCACCGGTTCCGGGGTGGTCAACTCCACCGGTTTGAAGGCGATGTTCGGGTAGCGCGGCCGGGCGGCGGTCTCCGGCACCAGGGCCACTCCCCAGCCGCCGTTGACCAGGGCCAGGATGGTGTGGACCTGGCTCAGGTACTGGGAGAAGACCGGGGTGGCGTGTGCGGCGCGGAAGATGCTGATGAGTAACTCGTTGAAGTAGCGCGCCTCGATCGGCGAGTACATCAGCAGGTCCTGCCCGTCGAAGTCGGCCACCTGGAGCGGTTCTTCGCGCGCCGCCAGCGGGTGGCCCGTCGGCAGGGCGGCGAGCAGCCGCTCCCGGGCCGCGGGCCGGGAGCACAGATCCGGTCCGGTGACCGAGGGCCGTACCAGGCCCAGGTCCAGGCTCCGCTCGGTGACGGCCTCCAACTGGTCGCGGGTGACCATCTCGCGCAGTGTGATCTCCGCGCCCGGCATGGTCGCCCGGGCGATCTCCAGCAGTGTGCCGAGCACGGAGTGGGCGCTGGCCGCCGTGAAGCCGATGGCGATGCTGCCCGCCTCGCCCGTGGCCACCTGCCGGGCGGCGAGGACGGCGTGCTCGGACTGGCGCAGGATACGGCGGGCCTCGGTGAGGAAGGCGCGTCCCGCGGGGGTGAGCCGCACCGAGCGGTTGGCGCGCTCCAGCAGCCGTACCCCTAACTCGGTCTCCAGCAGTTGGATCTGACGGCTCAGCGGCGGCTGGGTCATCTTCAGCCGCTCCGCGGCCCGGGTGAAATGCAGCTCCTCGGCGACCGTCACAAAGCTGGTGAGTTGCATGAGCGTGAACAACGATGCTCTCCCGGTATCAACGCATGCCAATTTTAAGTTAGACGTAGATCGTCTGGCGACCTTAGCTTGCAAAGGAGTTCGTCGGCCGCCCCGGGGCGGTTCCGGCATCCACTCGCCCCGCACACGGGCCCCACACACAGGGACAACACGTGGTGACCACATCGCATACGGCAACGCACATCGCACAGCAAGCAGGCGAGGCAACCCTGGACCGGGTCTCGTGGATCCGGGTGTCCTCGGTCGTCCTTCCCCTGGCCACTCCGATCAGCGACGCCAAGGTTCTCACCGGGCGCCAGAAGCCGATGACGGAAGTGGCGTTCCTCTTCGTCGAACTCGCCACCGAACAGGGCCACGAGGGCATCGGCTTCAGCTACTCCAAGCGCGCGGGAGGGCCCGGCCAGTTCGCCCACGCCCAGGAGATCGCGCCCACCCTCCTCGGTGAGGACCCCAGCGACATCGGCAGGATCTGGACCAAACTGGTGTGGGCCGGCGCCTCGGTGGGCCGCAGCGGGCTGTCCACCCAGGCGGTGGCGGCCTTCGACATCGCCCTGTGGGACCTCAAGGCCAAGCGGGCGGGACTGCCACTGGCCAAGTTGCTGGGCGCACACCGCGACACCGTCCGCTGCTACAACACCTCCGGTGGCTTTCTGCACACGCCGACCGGGCAACTCCTGGAGAACGCCACGGCCTCCCTGGCCAGTGGAATCGGCGGTATCAAGATCAAGGTGGGCCAGCCGGACGGCAAGGAGGACCTGCGCCGGCTGACCGCCGTACGCGAGCACCTGGGCGATGATGTGCCGCTCATGGTCGACGCCAATCAGCAGTGGGACCGGCCCACCGCACAGCGCATGGGGCGCGCCTTCGAGGAGTTCGGCCTGGTCTGGATCGAGGAGCCGCTGGACGCCTATGACGCACCGGGCCACGCGGCCCTCGCCGCCTCGCTGGACACCCCCGTGGCCACGGGGGAGATGCTCGCCAGCGTCGCCGAACACTGGGAGCTGATACGCCACGACGCGGCGGACATCATCCAGCCCGACGCACCGCGCATCGGTGGCATCACCCAGTTCCTCAAGCTGGCCACCCTCGCCGAGCAGCACCATCTCCAGCTCGCCCCGCACTTCGCGATGGAGATCCACCTCCATCTCGCGGCCGCCTATCCGGCCGAGCCGTGGGTGGAGCATTTCGACTGGCTGGAGCCGCTGTTCAATGAGCGGCTGGAGATCCGCGACGGCCGGATGCGGGTGTCCGCACGGCCCGGCCTCGGCATCACCCTCAGCGAGCAGGCCCACGCCTGGACGCGCGCCACCGCCGAGTTCGGCACCCGATGAGTCCGGCTCGCCGCGAAGCCGGTCGCGGATCCATGGCCACACCCATTGACCGGTGGTGGTCACCCCTCTAGCCTCCATCTGCATATATGGACGGAGTGCATGTACGTGGACTCCTTGGCCCGTCTGGCGAACCGTTGGCGCCTCCCGCCCAACCGCTCGCAGTTCAAAGGGGAACTGAAGACATGCCACTAGTCGTCGTCGGAATCAGCGTGGGGATCCTGCTGTTCCTCATGACCAGGCTGAAGCTCAACGGCTTCATCGCCCTGCTCCTCGTGGCCGTCGGGGTCGCGCTGGTGCAGGGGGTCGAGATGGAGAAGATCCCCGAGGTCCTCGGGGAGGGCGTCGGGGGTCAGATCGGCGACACCATGCTCGTCGTCGGTCTCGGCGCCATGGTCGGCCGGGTCATGGGCGACTGCGGCGCGGCCCAGCGCATAGCCACCACCCTCATCGACACCTTCGGACTGCGCTGGGTCCAGGTGGCGATGGTGGTCACCGCCATGCTCATCGGCGTGACCATGTTCTACGAGGTGGCCTTCGTCATCATCGTGCCGGTGGCGTTCACCATCGTCCGGGTCACCCGGAAGAACCTGCTGTGGGTCGGGCTTCCGATGTCCATCGCCCTGTCGACCATGCACAGCTTTCTGCCGCCCCACCCCGGGCCCACCGCGGTGGCCTCGACCTTCCACGCCTCCGTCGGACTGACCCTGTTCTACGGGCTGTTCATCGCCGTCCCGGCCGGTGCGCTGATCGCCCTGGTGTGGCCGCGCCTTCCGTTCGTCCGCCGGATGGACCCTGCGATCCCCAAGGGCCTGGTCAGCGAGCGCACCTTCACCGATGAGGAGATGCCGGGCCTCGGCTGGTCGCTTTCGGTGGCGCTGGTCCCGGTGGTGCTGATCGCGGGCGCCGCGGTGACCGATATGGCCGTGTCCGGCGACGGCCCGGTCCTGCACTTCATCACCTTCGTCGGATCCGCGCCGATCGCCCTGCTGCTGACCCTGCTGCTGGCGGTGTGGGCGTTCGGCCCGCGGATCGGCCGGAGCCTCGCCGAGGTCAGCGCCTCCTGCAACTCGGCGGCCCAGGCGATGGCGATGATCCTGCTGGTCATCGGGGCCGGTGGCGCGTTCAAGGAGGTCCTGGTCGAGGGCGGGATATCCGACTACATCAAGGACCTCACCGACAGCTGGTCCATCTCGCCGATCATCCTCGCCTGGCTCATCGCCGTCGTCCTGCGGGTGGCGCTCGGATCGGCGACGGTCGCGGTGGTCACCGCCGCCGGTGTGGTGCAGCCGCTCCTGGAGAACAGCGGAGTCCACCCCGAGCTGATGGTCCTCGCCGTCTCCTGTGGTTCGATCGCCTTCAGCCATGTGAACGACCCCGGCTTCTGGATGTTCAAGGAGTACTTCAACCTCTCCGTCATCGACGCCATCAAGGCGCGCACCACCTACACCACCGTGCTCGCGGTCCTCGGCCTCGGCGGTGTCCTGGCCGTCGAATGGACCCTCGAAGCACTGCATGTCTGACCGCCTCCGACCCAAGGACGCCACGATGAGCCAGCCGACCGTCACCTCCTTCTCCGTCTATCCGGTCGCCGGACGGGACAGCATGGAGCTGAACCTCTCCGGCGCCCACGGCCCGTACTTCACCCGCAACGTGGTCGTCCTCGAGGACTCCGAAGGCCGTACGGGACTGGGGGAGGTCCCCGGAGGGGAGAAGATCACCCAGACGCTGCGCGACGCCGGATCCCTCGTCGTCGGGGCGCGGGTGGGCGACTACAAGCGGGTGCTGAGCGAGATCGGACAGCGGTTCGGCGACCGCGACGCCGGCGGCCGCGGCGCCCAGACCTTCGATCTGCGCACCACCGTGCACGCCGTCACCGCCGTCGAGTCGGCCCTGCTGGACCTGCTGGGGCAACATCTCGAGGTGCCGGTCGCGGCGCTTCTGGGCGACGGACAGCAGCGCGACTCGGTACGGGTCCTGGGCTATCTCTTCTACGTCGGCGATCCCGACCGGACCGACCTGGAGTACGTCCGCGAACCCGACGCCGACGCCGAGTGGTACCGCGTCCGCCACGAGGAGGCGCTCACCCCCGAGGCGATAGTCCGCCAGGCCGAGGCCACCTACGACCTCTACGGCTTCCGGGACTTCAAGCTCAAGGGCGGGGTGCTGGAGGGGAACGAGGAGGTCAAGGCGGTACGGGCGCTCAAGGAGCGCTTCCCCGGGGCCCGTATCACCCTCGACCCCAACGGCGCCTGGTCGCTGCGCGAGGCGATCGAGCTGTGCCGCCCGCTGCTCGGCACGCTCGCCTACGCCGAGGACCCGTGCGGGGCGGAGGACGGCTACTCGGGGCGGGAGATCCTGGCGGAGTTCCGGCGCGCCACCGGACTGCCCACGGCCACCAACATGATCGCCACGGACTGGCGGCAGATGACCCACGCGCTGGCGCTGCAATCGGTCTCCATCCCGCTGGCCGACCCCCACTTCTGGACCATGCAGGGGTCGGTACGGGTGGCCCAGCTGTGCCATGAGATGGGCCTGACCTGGGGATGCCACTCCAATAACCACTTCGACATCTCCCTGGCGATGGTGGCCCACTGCGGAGCCGCCGCCCCGGGCGAGTACAACGCCCTGGACACCCACTGGATCTGGCAGGAGGGGCTGGAGCGGCTCACCGTCGATCCGCCGCGGATCACCGGTGGCGAGATCGCCATCCCGGACACCCCCGGCCTGGGAATCCGGCTCGACCGGGACCGGCTCCTCACCGCCCACGCCCTCTACCAGGAGAAGGCGCTGGGGGCGCGGGACGACGCGGTGGGCATGCGCTATCTCATTCCGGGCTGGACCTTCGACAACAAGCGTCCCTGCCTGGTGCGTTAGGGCCGTTGGAGACCGAATCGCTCCAGTCCGCACCTTGGCGTGTCCGGGACGCGGTGCGCTGCCCTGACGACGCGCTACGGCGCGGAGGGCGATGAGGTGGCGCCGGGGGTGGCGGGGGAGCCCGAGGCGCCCGGGGCGTCGTCGACGGGGGCGGGCGGCGACGGCGTGGGCGCTTCCCCCTTGCCGGCGAGCGAGGTCGGCGCCTTCAGGACGACCATGGGCTCACCGGGCCTGGGCATCACCGGCTTGGTGAAGTTCGGGCCCTGGGTCGGGGTCGAGGTGATCTGGCCGGGGAGGGCCTCGTAGTCCACCATCCCGGTGTTCTCCATCTGGGTGATGTGATCCAGCACCACCGTGTTGGCCTGGGTGGCGAGCTGGCGCACCAGGGTGTTCTTGCTGGTCGCCCGGATCTTGGCGATGGAGCTGAAGATCTGGCCGTGGGTGATGCGCAGGATCTGTGCCATCTGACTGTCGAAGTCCTTGCCCGTGGCGGCCGTCAGGGTGTCCAGGAACCCCTGCTGCTGCGGCGTGGGCTTGTTGGGCAGGGTGACGCCGAGTTTGGGTGCGATGTCCCGTACGGCGGCGTCCAGTTGCGCATGCCCCACGACCAGGTGCTCACCGGCCGTCTTCACCGGCGCCGCGGTGCCCTTCTTCAGGGCCAGCTCACCGACGGGGAACTCCCACAGCCCGGCGAGCCGGACCTTGACCACGAAGTCCCGGTCGGCCCCGGTGAGCGGTCCGTACTGCGTCGAGCTCGTCTTCGCCAGGTTCGCCTGGTTCTCCTGCTGCACACCCGTCAGGACGGGCGACATGATCACTCCGAGGGTGACCACCACGGAACCTATGAGGAGGGAGGTACCTGTCACGAAGTACCGGGATCGCATAGAGCCTCCTGGCGGGGACGCCGGTCGTAGTGCGGAACAGTGTCCGCCCGTGCTTGCACCGGCGAATACGGACCACGCGGCCTCCATGCTCAACGGTGTGGCGGCCGTTTATGCGTCTTTGAACCGTTACTTCGGCCGCATATGGCCTATCTCACAGCCGCCTCAGGAGCAACGCGTCATACGCCGTTTCCCGGGCGGGAGTCCGTGTGTCCCGGGGGAGCGGGAGTACCCCGCGCTCCCGCTCCCCCGGCTCCTCCTCCCAGAGGTTCCTACGGCAGGCCGCCCGGCTCCGGGCCCCGGTAGCCCGGCCGGGACGAGGCGTCGATGCCCACCTCGTAGCGGATACCGGAGTGGAGGACGTTGCCGGAGACCCGGGCGCCGGTCGAGTGTTCGGCGAGGCCGATGGCGTGGTGGGTGGGCGCGGCGAACACATTGCCGGTGATGGTCGCGTTCTGTACGTCCTCGAACATCAGGGCCTGGGAGGCGCGCAGCGTTTCACAGCGGTTGCCCCTGATGGTGAAGTCGGAGGTGGTGCCCCGGCCGTCGCCCTCGCCGTCGTTCGGGCCCTCGGCCATCAGGCACATGTTGTCCACCTCCAGACAGCGGTTGTCCTCGATGCGGACACGGTGGCTGGGCGGGGTGTCGCTGGCGAAGGTCTGCATGCAGTCGGCGTGCCGGCCATGGCTGTTGTCGGTGTCGCGGACGGTGTTGTGCGCGATGGTGAGATCTTCGCCGAAGAACCGGATGCCGTCGCCGTCCCCGCCCCTCGGGCCGATCACGGTGTTGTTCCGTAGGGTGACGCGGTGGCCGGTCAGCTCGATCCCGGGCGCCGCGGGGCGGATGGACCGGAACCCGTCGACGATCACATCGTCGGCCTCGATGGTGATGCCGTGCACGGAGTCCCCGCCCCCGGCGTAGGTGATCGGGTGCTCCCGGTCGCCGCCCTTGGTGATGACCAGCCGTTGCCGGGACAGGTCGCCGTCGAAGCAGACGGTGTCCCCCGGCCTCGCCAGGCGCGCCGCCTCCCGCGGGGTGGTGGCGCGCACGGTGCAGCGCGCGGCCCCCTTCACGGTGGCGGGCGACATCCTCTGCGCGGCGGTGCCGGATCCGCCGTCCGTACCTCGCTCCAGGGGCCACGACGGGCGCGCCAGGGCGGCCAGGAGCGCGAGGACCGAGACGGCCAGAAAGCCGAGGACGAGTCTCCAAGTGATCCGCATGCCGGGAACCGTAGAGCCGGATCCCGGGGACCGGTCCCGACGTCAACGGTGCATTGCTGTCACCCGGTTCACTCCACCGTCACCATGCGCCCCTAGGTTCACTCCCGAGACACGGAAGGGCGTGATCCCCGATGGAGACGCACAAAGCACGGCGAAAGAGACTCGGACGCCGATCGGCACTGGTCGGCGGGGGAGTGGCGGTGGCGATCGGCGCGCTGATCGCCCCGCTCGTCGAGGCCCCCGCGGCGAGCGCGGCGCCACGGGCCGACGAGGTACGCCACCCCGTCGACCATGTGGACCCGCTGATCGGCTCCGCGGGCGGCGGCAACACCTACCCCGGCGCCAATCTGCCGTTCGGCATGATCGCCTGGTCCCCGACCAGCACCACGGGCGACCAGACCAACACCGCCGCGGCCAACGGCTATTCGTACGACACCACCCGGGTCCGGGGCTTCAGCCTCACCCATGTCAACGGCGCGGGCTGCCACCCCGGGGCCGCGGGCGATGTGCCGATCATGCCGTTCGTCGGCGAGGTCGACAGCTCTCCCACCGCCGACACCAAGGACCAGAAGTACGCCGCCACCTTCTCGCACGACAATGAGAAGGCCGAGCCCGGCCACTACCGGGTGGGGCTCGACTCGGGCGCGGCCGCCGATCTCGCGGTGAGCGAGCGGGCCGGTGTCGCCGACTTCTCCTTCCCCCGGGACGCCCCGGCCCGACTGCTGTTCCGCACCTCAAACTCCCTCAACGGCAGCGAGAACGCGCATATCGAGATCGACGCCCAGCGCCACAAGGTCACCGGCTGGGTGCTGACCGGCGCGTTCTGCGGACGGCGCGCCAACGGCGGCGAGAACAACCGCAAGACCTACTACCGCCTCTACTTCAGCGCCTCGTTCGACCGCGCCTTCTCCACCGTGGGCACCTGGGAGAACGACCGGCTCTCACCCGGCGCCACCACCGCGGACGGCGGCGAGGGCTATCTCACCGGCGCCGACCGGGCCGGGCGCGGCTCCGGCGGATACGTCGGCTTCGACACCACACGGGACGACGATGTCCGGATGCGGCTCGGCATCTCGTACGTCTCCCTCGCGGGCGCCGAGGCCAACCTCCGCGCCGAGATAGCGCCCCGGGCGAGCGTCGCCGATGTGGCCTCCGCCGGACGGGCCGCCTGGGACCGCCGGCTGCGCGCCATCCGCGTCAGCGGCGGCAGTGAACCGCGCCGCACCGCCTTCTACACCGCCCTCTACCACGCGCTCCAGCAGCCCAACCTGATCAGCGACACCGACGGCCGCTACCCGGGCATGGACGGCACTCCGCACCGCGTCGAGCGCGGGCAGACGGCGCAGTACAGCAACTTCTCCGGCTGGGACCAGTACCGCGCCCAGGTGCAGCTGCTCGCCCTGCTCCAGCCCCGGGTCGCCGGGGACTTCGCCCAGTCGCTGTTCAACTTCGCCCGGCAGAACGGCGGCGTGTGGGACCGCTGGGTGCACATCAGCGGCGCCACCCATGTGATGACCGGCGACCCCTCCGCCGCCACGCTCGCCACCTTCTACGCCACGGGGGTACGGAACTTCGACGCCAAGGGCGCCTTCGACTCCCTCTACCGCCAGGCCACCGTCCCCCACCCCGATTCGCTCTCCGACAAGGGCTGCCCGGGGCAGTGCGAGGGCCAGCGTCCGGGTCTCGCCCAGTACCTGGAGTCGGGGTACGCGGCGCAGGACGCCTGCCACTGCTGGGGCGGCGCGGCGGAGACCCTGGAGGACTCCGTCGCCGATGACGCGCTCGCCCGCTGGGCCCGGCTGCTCGGCCGCGGCAAGGAGGCCGATGAGCTCGGCGCACGCGGCGGCTACTGGCGCAATGTGTTCAACCCCGGGGCCACCGGTACGGCCGGCTACAGCCAGGCCAGGAACCGGGACGGCTCCTGGGTGACCCCCTTCGACCCCGCGTCCGACCGGGGATTCGCCCAGGGCAGCGCGGCCACGTACACCTGGATGGTGCCGCAGGACGTCCAGGGGCTCGCCGACGCCATGGGCGGACGCCAGAAGGCGGCGGCCCGGCTGGACGGCTTCTTCCACAAGCCCGACGGCTCCTGGTCGGTCCGCGGCGGCGATCCGCTCCGCTACGACCCCACCAATGAACCGGGCATCCACGCCCCCTGGCTCTACAACGCGCTCGGTCAGCCCTGGAAGACCCAGGAGACGGTGCGCCAGATCGTCGCCAATGTGTACGGAACCGGGCCTAAGGGGCTGCCCGGCAATGACGACCTGGGCACCATGTCCGCGTGGTACGTGTTCGCGGCGCTCGGCCTCTACCCCCAGGCCCCGGGGCGTGCCGAGGCACTGCTCACCGGTCCGCTCTTCCCACGTGCCGTGGTCGCCCCGGCGGGCTCGCGGCGCGCCCTCACCATCGACGCCCCGGACGCCTCCGACACCGACTTCTATGTGCACGCGGTGCGGGTGAACGGCAAGCTGCACGACACCTCGTGGCTCGACGGCTCGTTCGTCCGCCAGGGCGGTTCGCTCTCCTTCGACCTGGCCGACCGGCCGGACACCACCTGGGCCACCGACCCGGGTCGGCTGCCTCACTGAGGCACTGGGCCGTCGCGCAGGCGAACGTGTCCGCGCGGACATGGGCCATGGGTCGGCCCGCCACCCGGGCACCCGGTCGGACCGGGACGCACGCACGGTGAGCGGGCCGGCCCACTCATAGCCCTTGTCCTCCGCATGGAGCGTCAGAGGGTCCGTCAGTTCCTGGCGTGGCTCATCGGCGCCGCTCACCGTCGCCGCGGGTGCGCCGGAGCGTGAAGGTGTCCACGGGCTCGACGCGGCCGTAGAGCCCGGTGACCGCGTAGTAGGTCACCGACATCGTGGTGAGGCCGCCCCGTTCGGTGCCGGGGTCGACGGTGAACGCGGCGAAGCCATAGGGGTTCACCCGGTCGCGCACCGCCGACCACGGGGCCGCCTCCGTGACGTAGACCGGGCTCTTGTGGCCGTTCGCCCCGGTCGCTCCGACACCGGTGATGACATTGCACCGCGGGGTGTCGAACAGAACGTCCATCGACGGCACCGAGGTGCCACCGCCACCGATGACCATATGGACGGTTCCCCCGGTGGTGTCCACCAGATCGGTGCGGGTGGCGGCGGGGGTCGGTGTCATCGTGTCACTGGGCTCCTGGCCACGGATCGGGTGGGAGCGCTCGTAGTGGTGTTCATGGCCGCAGACGACCAGGTCGACGCCGTAGGTGTCGAAGAGCGGCAGCCACTCCTCCCGGATGCCGAGGTCGGCGCCGTTGCCCGGGTGGTCGGCCGTGGAGACGACCACCTGGTGCATGACGACCACGATCCAGTCGATGTCCCGGTCGGCCCTGGCCCGTGCGAGCTCGGCCTCCAGCCAGCGCCGCTGGGCCCCGCCGGAGTAGCCCCGCACATAGGTGTTTCCGGCGTCCTGGTAGGCCACGTCGTCATTGGCCAGGCTCACGACGCGCACCGAGCCGACGGTGAAGGCGTACCACAGCCCCTCGGTCTCGGCGTCGCCGCCGTTGCCGGGCAGTGAGAAGTACGCCTGGTAGGCGGCGAACCCGATCGGCCCGTTGCCCAGCTCGTTCTCGTGGTTGCCGGCCGCGGGCATCCACGGCCGGAACCGCGAGGACCGGCTGGTCATATCGAACCAGTCCGACCAGGTGCGCAGCCGGTCCTCGGACAGATTGGCGTAGCACAGATCGCCGTTGACGAGGTGGAACAGTGGCGCGATCCGCTCGACGGCGGTGGTCACGTCATTGGCGTACGGCGAGCCGAGGTTGTCGTTGAGGTAGACGAGCTTCTCGGTGATCTTCGGCGGTCTGGGCCCGTTCAGCTTGCCCACCGTGGGCGTGCCCTGGTCGCCGAAGCTGGTGAAGGTGAACGGCGCCCGGCCGCCCGGCCCGGTGCGGAACGACCCCGCCTCGGGCGTCGCCCCGTCGTGGACGGCGGCGTAGACATAGCCGGTGCCGGGGCGCAGCCGGTTCAGCCGGGCGTGATGGACATAGATGGTCTGCCGGGACTTGGCGTCCTGGTAGGAGGTGGTCCGCGCGGTGACCTCGGTGCCCATGCCATGGGCCGGGGTGCCGAACATGACACGCGGCCGTTTCACCGGGACCGGTGTCTGCCAGGACACCACCACCTCCCGCGCGGCATCGGCCCCGAACTGGAGGTGCAGCCCGCTCACCGGCGGCATCCCGGACCCGTCGGGCCGGGTCCACAGCACCGGTGAGGCCGCCACCGCCTCCGGCTGGGAGATGAAGGTGCCCGCACCGGCCGCCGCCGCGCCTGCCGCGCCCAGCAGCCCCCGGCGGCTCACCCGGGGCGCCTTCGATGTGATGGCCGTCGTCGGTGTGATGGCCGTCGTCGGTGTGGTGGTCGCCGTCGTTGCGGTGGTCGTGGCCTTCGGTGTCGTCGTCATGGGGGGAAGCTCCCACGCGCCCGCCGCCGCCGGACACCGTGCCACCGTGAACAGCGCGGCAAGGCGGGCTACCGGCGGACGACCGGACGGCGAACCCCGACAACCATCTCGGTGGACGGTGGCGGATGGACGTTGCCAGGGGCGTATCCGCGCAGCACGCTGTTCCCTGTGAACGATCGGGACGAGGAGCTGCGCGGGCTGGACGCGGTGCTGCGGGAGCTGCGCCACGCCCGGTACGGGCTGTACGGACCGCTGGTACGGGAGCGCTTCCTGGACGGGCTGCCCGCGGAGGTGACCCCGACCGGCTACCGGGTGCTGCGCTTCGTCGAGGCCGGCTCCCCACCGCCACCCACCGTGTCCGACATCGCCGCCCTGCTGCTCTCCGACCGGGCCCGCGCCGTGCGCGTCGTGGACCGGCTGACGGCGGCAGGGCTGGTCACCCGGGTGCGGGACACGGTGGACCGGCGGATACGGAGGGTGGACCTGACCGACGCCGGGCGCCGCCATATCGCCCTGGCGGCCGCCCGGCGGACCCGGCTGCTGGGCGAGGCCACCGCGGACTGGCCGGATGAGGACCTGGCCCGGCTGACCGACTTCCTGGAGCGGCTCAACGCCTCCGTGGCACGCCATCTGCCGGGGGCCGAGGCATCCGATGTGTCCGGCGCAGCCGATGTGCACGACGTGTCCGACGCAACCGACGTGCCCGACGGCCGGTGATCGAGCCTCGGCCGCCCGGCAGTCCCGGAACAGCGGATAGGTGTCGAGGTGTCCGACGAGGCGCTCTCGACCGGGCGGTGGATGCCCCACCCGCGGTGGACACCTTTCCGCGGGCATACGAAGCCGCCGCCACCGGACGCCCCTGACCCGAGGGCCGTGGGACCGGTGGCGGCGGCTCGCCGCCGCTGTCGGCTCAGACGAGGGCGACCAGCAGATCGCCGCCCTCCACCTGCTGAATCGTGTTGATGGCGAGGCGCGAGACCGTGCCGCCCTTCGGGGCCGCGATGGTGGCTTCCATCTTCATCGCCTCGATCGTCGCCACGGTGGCCCCGGCCGCCACCTGATCGCCCTCGGCCACCACCAGCGTCACCACACCCGCGAAGGGCGCCGCCACATGGCCGGGGTCGCTCCGGTCGGCCTTCTCGGTGGCCGGCACGTCCGAGGCCGCCGAGGTGTCCCGCACCTGGACCGGGCGCAACTGCCCGTTCAGCGAGGACATCACCGTACGCATCCCGCGCTCGTCGGCGTCGCCGATCGCCTCCAGCTCGATCAGCAGCCGGACCCCGGGCTCGAGGTCCACCGTGTACTCCTGCCGCGGGCGCAGCCCGTAGAAGAAGTCCTTGCTGTCCAGCACGCTGGTGTCGCCGTGGGCCTGCCGATGTGCCTCGAACTCCTTGGTCGGGCCGGGGAACAGCAGCCGGTTCAGCGTGGCCCGCGGATCCTTCTCCAGTTGCTCCCGGTCCTCGGCGGACAGCTCCGCCATCGGCTTGGCGGCGGCGCGGCCCTCCAGCGCCTTGCCGCGGAACGGCTCGGGCCAGCCGCCCGGCGGATTGCCCAGCTCGCCGCGGAGGAACCCGATGACCGAGTCCGGGATGTCGTACCGGCCCGGCTCCGCCTCGAAGTCCTCCGGCGACACACCCGCCCCCACCAGGTGCAGCGCGAGATCGCCGACCACCTTCGACGACGGGGTGACCTTCACCAGATGGCCCAGGATCCGGTCCGCGGCGGTGTACATCGCCTCGATCTCCTCGAAGCGGTCGCCGAGGCCGAGCGCGATGGCCTGGGTGCGCAGGTTGGACAGCTGACCACCGGGGATCTCATGGTGGTACACCCGTCCGGTCGGCGAGGCCAGGCCCGCCTCGAACGGTGCGTAGATCTTGCGCACGGCCTCCCAGTACGGCTCCAGGCCGCCGATCGCCTCGAGGTCGAGTCCGGTCGGCCGGTCGGAGTGGTCGGTGGCGGCCACGATCGCCGACAGCGACGGCTGGGAGGTGGTGCCCGCCATGGAGGCCACCGCGCCGTCCACCGCGTCCGCACCGGCCTGGACCGCCGCGAGATAGGTGGCGAGCTGACCGCCCGCGGTGTCATGGGTGTGGATGTGCACCGGCAGGTCGAACTCCCTGCGCAGCGCGGACACCAGCTTGGCCGCGGCGGGGGCGCGCAGCAGCCCGGCCATGTCCTTGATGGCCAGCACATGCGCGCCCGCGTCCACGATCTGCTCGGCGAGCCGCAGATAGTAGTCGAGGGTGTAGAGCGTCTCGGAGGGATCGGACAGATCGGAGGTGTAGCAGAGCGCCACCTCGGCGATCGCGGTGCCCGTCTCCCGTACCGCGTCGATCGCCGGCCGCATCTGCCCGATGTCGTTCAGCGCGTCGAAGATCCGGAAGATATCGATCCCGGTGGCCGTGGCCTCCCGGACGAAGGAGGTGGTCACCTCGGTCGGATACGGCGTGTAGCCCACGGTGTTGCGGCCGCGCAGCAGCATCTGGAGACAGATGTTGGGCACCGCCTCGCGCAGCTTGGCCAGCCGCTCCCAGGGGTCCTCGGCGAGGAAGCGCAGCGCCACGTCGTAGGTGGCCCCGCCCCAGCACTCCAGCGACAGCAGCTGCGGCACGGTCCGCGCCACCACCGGGGCCACGGCCAGCAGGTCCCTGGTGCGGACCCGGGTGGCCAGCAGCGACTGGTGCGCGTCCCGGAAGGTGGTGTCGGTGACACCGATCGTGGGCGACTCGCGCAGCCATCGCGCGAAACCCTCAGGACCGAGTTCGGTGAGCCGCTGCTTGGTACCGGCGGGCGGTTCGGTGTCCGGCACCGGGGGCAGCTTGGTGGTCGCGTCGATCAGATGCGGCCGCTCGCCGTGGGGCTTGTTCACCGTGACATCGGCGAGATAGGTGAGCAGTTTGGTGCCGCGGTCGGCGGAGTGACGCGCGGTCAGCAGATGCGGCCGCTGTTCGATGAACGACGTGGTGACCTGTCCGGCCCGGAAGTCCGGATCGTCCAGCACCGCCTGGAGGAACGGGATGTTCGTGGACACGCCGCGGATGCGGAACTCGGCCACCGCGCGCCGGGCCCGGCCGACCGCGGTGGTGAAGTCCCGCCCCCGGCAGGTCAGCTTGACCAGCATCGAGTCGAAGTGCGCGCTGACCTCCGCACCGGCGTGGGTGGTGCCACCGTCCAGCCGGATGCCCGAACCGCCCGGCGAGCGGTACGCGCTGATCATGCCGGTGTCCGGGCGGAAGCCGTTGGCCGGGTCCTCGGTGGTGATCCGGCATTGCAGCGCCGCGCCCCGCGGATACACGGTGTCCTGCGTGAGGCCGAGGTCGGCCAGTGTCTGACCGGCGGCGATCCGCAGCTGTGCCTGGACCAGGTCCACATCGGTGATCTCCTCGGTCACCGTGTGCTCGACCTGGATCCGCGGATTCATCTCGATGAACACATGGTTGCCGTCGCGGTCGAGCAGGAACTCCACCGTGCCGGCGTTGCGATAGCCGATCTGCCGGGCGAACTTCACCGCGTCCGCGCAGATCCGCGTCCGCAGCTCCGGATCCAGATTGGGCGCCGGCGCCAGCTCGATCACCTTCTGGTGACGCCGCTGCACCGAACAGTCGCGTTCGAACAGATGGATGACATCGCCCTGCCCGTCGGCGAGGATCTGCACCTCGATATGGCGGGGCTCCACCACCGCCTTCTCCAGGAAGACCGTGGGATCGCCGAAGGCGGACTCCGCCTCCCGGGCCGCCGCCTCGATGGACTCGCGCAGCGTCTCGCGGCGCTCGACCCTGCGCATCCCGCGCCCGCCACCACCGGCGACGGCCTTGACGAACACCGGGAAACCGAGCTCGTCCGCGGCCCGGACCAGCTCGTCCACATCGGTCGACGGCTCGGAGGAGCCGAGCACCGGCACCCCGGCCGCACGGGCGGCGGCCACCGCGCGCGCCTTGTTCCCGGTGAGCTCCAGGGTCTGCGCGCCGGGCCCCACGAACGTGATCCCCGCCTCCTCGCACGCGCGCGCGAGTTCGGGGTTCTCGGACAGGAAGCCGTATCCGGGGTATACCGCGTCCGCGCCCGCCTTGCGCGCCGCGCGGACGATCTCCTCGACGGAGAGATAGGCCCGCACCGGATGGCCGGGCGCACCGATCTCGTACGCCTCGTCGGCCTTGAGCCGATGCAGCGAGTTGCGGTCCTCGTGCGGGAACACGGCGACGGTTCTCGCGCCCAGCTCATAGCCGGCGCGAAAGGCGCGAATGGCGATCTCTCCACGATTGGCGACCAGCACCTTGCGGAACATGCCCGATCCCTTCTACCTGCTGCCCGGTACCAACACACGCTTGTCGGCGAACCCTACTGCCGCGTTCCACGTGGCACGCCCGGGGTGTGATCGAGTTCTCGTGGATGGTGTACGGGATGGCATCCGGTCCTGGATATCCATGATCGCCGGAATACGCAGAGTGACCCTCCGGCCGCGCCGGGTGGTGCTCTACATGGACCCGGAACGCCGCTTCAACGCCGGGGCAGGGGCCGGTGGTGGACCTGACGCCGCTGAGCGGAATGCGGGAGCTGATCGTGCAGGTGAGCAATGCCGCCTACGTCAAGGGCGTGGGCCGGTTCCCCGACGGCCGCGCCCTGGTGGTCCCGGCGCCGTCGCGCTGAACCGGCCACCCACCGACGACCGGCTCAGCCGCCCGGCGGGCGGTCCGGCCGCTGTGGGCCTCGGTGAGGGCGGCGCTCGCGGCCGCGCGGTCAGCCCAGGGCCCGGTCCAGGTTGAACGCGGCGCTGATGAGCGCGAGATGGGTGAACGCCTGCGGGAAGTTGCCGATCTGCTCACCGGTGCGGCCGATCTCCTCCGCGTACAGCCCGACGTGGTTGGCGTACGTGAGCATCTTCTCGAAGGCCAGCCGCGCCTCGTCCACCCGCCCGGCCCGGGACAGCGCCTCGACGTACCAGAACGAGCAGATCGAGAAGGTGCCCTCCGCACCGCGCAGCCCGTCCGGGCTGACCGTGGGGTCGTAGCGGTAGACCAGCGAGTCGGACACCAGCTCCTCGCCCAGCGCGTCCAGGGTGGACAGCCATTTGGGGTCGGTGGGGGAGATGAACTTCGACAGCGGCATCATCAGCACCGAGGCGTCGAGCACCTCCTCGCCCTCGCGCTGTACGAAGGCGAGCCGCCGCGGCGACCAGCCGCTGCGCATGATCCGCCGGTAGATGTCATCGCGCGCCCGCGACCAGCGGGACATGTCCGCGGGCAGGCCGCGGTGGCGGGCGATGCGCATCGCCCGCTCGATCGCGACCCAGCACATCAGCTGCGAGTACAGGAAGTGCTGTGGTCCGGAGCGGGTCTCCCAGACGCTCATATCGGGCCGGTCCCAGTTGTCGCAGACCCAGCCGACCACCTCGCAGACGGCGTCCCAGTGGCCGCTCGCCAGCGGCTGCCCCCATTTGTCATAGAGGTAGAGGGAGTCCACCAGCGCCCCGTAGATGTCCAGCTGGAGCTGGTCGACCGCCGCGTTGCCGACCCGGACCGGGGACGAGCCCAGATGCCCCTCCAGATGGGGGAGCATCTGCTCGGGGATCTCGCTGCGGCCGTCGATGCCGTACATGATCTGGAGCGGGCCGCCGGGGCCGTCGCCCAGGCGGATGTCCTCGGAGAGGAAGCGCACGAACGCCTCGGCCTCCTGGGTGAAGCCCAGCCTCAGCAGCGCGTAGATGCAGAACGCGGAATCGCGGACCCATGCGTACCGGTAGTCCCAGTTGCGCTCGCCGCCGATCTGCTCGGGCAGGCTGGTGGTCGGGGCGGCCACGATGGCGCCGGTCGGTGCGTAGGTGAGCAGCTTCAGGGTGAGCGCCGAGCGGTGCACCATCTCCCGCCACCGCCCGCGGTAGCGGGACTGCGAGAGCCAGCGGCGCCAGTAGCGCACGGTGGCGTTGAACAGTTCCTCCGCCTCCGCCTGCGGACAGTGCCGCGGCCGCACGGCGCCGCCGATCCGGTCCAGCGCGAAAACCGCGGCCTCGCCCTCGACCAGCTTGAACGTGGACACCGCATCGGGTCCGTCGGTCTCCACGGTGACGCTGGACGTCAGCGCCAGCGACAGCTCCGGGGAATCGAAGATCGTGAGCCCCTGCTCGGTGCGCACCGTGTGCGACTGCCGGGCGTAGTCGAACCGGGGCGCCACGCGCGCGGTGAACGGCAGCGATCCGCGTACGCACAGCACCCGGCGGATCAGCCGGTGCCGGTCCGCCTCGCGCGAGTCGTCCACGATCGGCATGAAGTCCTGGACCTCGGCGACCCCGTCGTCCGCGAAGAAGCGGGTGATGAGGATATTGGTGTCGGGGAAGTAGAACTGCTTCGTGCGGGCGGGCACATCCGGCGTGAGCCGGAACGAACCGCCACGGTCGGTGTCCAGGATCGACGCGAACACACTGGGCGCGTCGAACCGGACCGGGCAGTACCAGTCGATGGTGCCGCCCGTGTCGACGAGCGCGGCGGTGCGCAGATCGCCGATCAGACCGTGCTCGGCGATGGGCACATAGCGGGACGCGTCCGTCGGGTGGGGGCGGTTGCTCTCGGCGACGGTCATCGGAACCTCCCGCGCTGGGGGAGGGGCTGGAAACCCTGGGTAGCGCAGACTCTCGCTTCAGCATACGACCGACCGGCCGGTCCGGCGCAGCGCCCGGACGGCGGCACCGCGACCGGTGGCCACGCCCCGCATCGAGCGGGGTGCGCAGCGTATGCCACGGTGGCGCGGGCGCCGCCGGCCTCGTCCTCCCTGGCGAAGGCCCAGGTCATGCCTCCGCGTAGCCGGCCGTCACGGTATGTGTGCGGATGTGCGGGAACGCCGTTCTCACCGGTGGGCGACGCTGGGCGCCGCCAGCCAGGACGCGACCGCGGCCGCGATGGGCTGACCGGTTTCCAACTCGACAAAGCCGAATTGGCCGCCCTGGTTGCACTCCAGGAACCACCAAACGCCCTCGGTGTCCTCGGCGAAGTCGAAGGCCCCGTAGGCGAGGCCGGTGAGCGTCATGTACTCATGGACGGAGCGCGCGATTCTGGCGGGCACATCGACGGCTTCCCAGTGATGTCCATGACATCCATAGCGCCCGTCCACCTGGCCGGAGGCGGCGGTCTTGCGCGCGGCGTATAACTCGCTGCCGACGCAGATCAGCCGGATGTCGGCCCGTTTGGGAATGTACCGCTGAAGAAGGGTGGCCCCGGCCGCGACATCGGAGAAATCCGTGTCCGGTCCGATGCGGGTCGTCGGCAGCGCGACCGGTGGATCGACGGAGGGCGGACCGGAGGCGGATTTCACCACGATGTCCGCGCACTGGATGGCGAAATCCCGCGCCGCGCGCGGATAGGTGGTGACAAGAGTCGACGGCACGGCGAAACCGCTGTGCTGGGCCACTCGCAACTGGAACGGTTTGTGGCGGGCCGGTTCGGCGGCCGCGGGATGGTTCATCCAGCGTGCCGTTGTCGCGTAGAGCATCCCGTACAGCGCCTGTCCGCACTCGGCCGTCAGCCACTCCGACGGATTCGGCGCGTGGGCGGCGGGTCGGCCCGGTCTGCGGACCCAGATGGACCGCACACCGTGGATGCTGACGAGACGTCCCTCGGTCGACAGATATCCCGTGAAGTCACCACGGTCGAATTCGGTCGACAGGGCGGCCTGATCCGGAAGGTCTGCCGGATCGAAACGCACCAGAGGGACGCCTTGTTCGCGCAGTTCCGCCACCACCAAGTCGGCGGTGACATCCTGGCGGCTCGTCAGGATGAGTACCGTCATCGACGTATGTGAACGTCAGTCGTCGAAGTGTGTCTTGGAGCCGGCTGTGGATGTGGTCGTGCCGGTCGCCAGCAGCACCGCCCGGTCGGCGATGGCGGGACGGCCGTCGGAGAGGACATTCAACTGCAAGGCGGCGCTATAGGCGTAGGGAACACTGGCCGCCGACCGTTCGGCGGGGATTGCGTGCTTCAGTACGAAGGGCTGCATGAGTGACCTCTTGGTGCTCAATCTATTCGTCTGTATTCGTCTATCCACCACGCAACAGTACGTACTAAAAGTCTACGGCACTCTCTAGCAACGAGTTTGTCCCGTGTGTTGCGATATGAAGTGCGTCACAGGATCGGGAAGAACGTCAACGGAGGGGTCGAAGGGCACATATGCCTCGGGTAATGCGCCGTCGAATAGTCGGCGGACGCGGAGGGGAGCATCGGCCACCGAGCGCCCCCACGGACCCCGCGCGTCCGGCGGGCCGGGGAACGGCCCGCCGGGCGGATCAGACCGCGAAGAGCCGCTCGATGTCGGCGAACGCCTTGAACTCCAGGGCGTTTCCGGCGGGGTCGAGGAAGAACATCGTCCACTGCTCGCCCGGTTCGCCCTCGAAGCGCACATACGGCTCGATGACGAAGTCCGTGCCCGCCGCCCTGAGCCGCTCGGCGAGCTCCTGGAACTCCGGCACCGGGAGCACCAGGCCGAAGTGCGGTACGGGCACCTGGTGGCCGTCGACCGGGTTGGTTCCGGCGACAGCGTCGCGCGGGGTCTTCGCCGGGCCGTCGCCCACCTGGTGGGTGACCACCTGATGGCCGCGGAAGTTCCAGTCGATCCACTTGGTGTCCGAGCGGCCCTGGGCGAACCCGAGCACCTTGCCGTAGAACTCACGGGCCGCGTCGAGGTCGTCGACGGGGATGGCCAGATGGAAGGGGACGAGGCCGGGGGAGTGTGCGGTCATGGTGTGCTTCCTTCGCTGCGGGAAGAGCGCGGGCCAGGTCAGGACGTCTGCCCGGCCTCGCGGTGGGTGACGCGGATCTTCGACTGGCCGTGCGGCAGCTCCTCCCAGTCCGCCATGAAGCGGGCCGCCAGACCGTGCTTCTCCGCCAGGGCGATGAGCGTATCGGTGCGGTAGTAGAAGTCTTCCCGCAGCACCTGGTGTTCCACGCCCTCGGTGCGGTCGAAGGTGAAGTCGAACCAGCCGCCCGGCGCCATGACACGGCCGACATGGGCCAGGCACTCCTCGATGACCGGCAGTGGCGAGTGCGAGAACACACTGTGCGCGTGCACCACGTCGAAGTGGGCGTCGGGCAGGAACCGCAGCGTCAGATCGCGGACCGGGGTGAGGGTGGGAACGCGGCTCTGGAGCCCGTGGCGCACCAGTGTGTCCTGTGCGGCGGCGAGGATCTCGGGCGAGATGTCCACGCCGTAGTAGTGGCCCGGCTCCAGATGGCCGATGAACCGCCAGCCCGCCCGCAGATTGCCGCAGCCGATCTCCAGCATCCGGTGCTCCGGCCGCAGACCGTGGCCGAGGAGATAGTCGAACTGCATCTCGCCCAGCGCCAGCCACCGGTCATGGCTGCGGCTGCCGACCGCCGCTTCCGGGCTGGTGCGGGTGTCGGACCGCATCACGGCGCGGTAGTACGCGACATGGTCCGGGTAGCGGTAGCGCAGCCAGGCGTCCCGGGTGGCGCGGACCAGATGGCGCGGGACGCGCTGCGGATGGCGCAGCGCGTAGGAGACGCGGTGACCGAGGGCGGAGCGATTGACGCTGAGGTTCTTGGCGGGCATGGGGACTCTCTCGGGCTCGAGGTGCGGACGCGGCGGCTTATGCGTTCCCGCGTCGCTCTGGTCGGTACCAGCCTCTGCGCCGTGGCGGCGACGGGGATCGGTGGAGCGGCCCCGGTCCGCGGGCGATCCGGGTGATCGTCGTATCAACCGATCGGATGATGCGACGTCCGGCCTGGCGCGTTAGGACTGGCTGGGGGAGCGAATCGAAGAGCAGTGAAGAGAACCGAGGATCCGGGGTGAACCGGGGAGCGAGGAGGGGCCGGGGTGCGGTCGGCGGGCAGGGCGGTCGGGGCAGGCGGGCGGTCCGGGCGGGCGCCGTGGTCGGTGCTGTGGTCGGCCACCTGGTCGGCCTGGTCCGGGCGGTCCGGATCCGACGGGCCGGACGATCCGGATGAGCGGTGGCTGACGGCGGTCCTGCACATCGCGTTCTTCCTGCTGCTGGGGTCCTCGCTGGTCCGCTATCTGATCCGGGACACCGGCGGCGCGCCGAACGGCTGGGTCATCGCCCTCTTCGTGGCCTTCGGCGCGCTCTATCCGCCCGGACGGTGGCCGGCGCCCGCGCCGGGCCCCGGCGGCCGGCCCTCCGGCCGCTATCTGGTCTGGCTGACCGCGGTGCTGGCCGCGTGGGTCGCGCTGCTGGTCCTCGCGCCGAGCGCCGCATGGTGCGCCATGCCGCTGTTCTTCACCGGTCTGCACACCCTCCCCACCCGGTTCGCGGTGCCCCTGGCCGCCGTGCTCACCGCGCTGGTCGTCGCCTCCAAACTGCGGTTCATGCACGACGGCTTCGACCCCAACGCGCTGATCGCGCCGCCCGCCATCGCCGCCGTGGCCGCCGCCGTCCTCATCCATCTGCGGCGGCAGTCGGCCCGGCAGCGGACGCTGATCGACGATCTCGTCCGCACCCGCCGCGATCTGGCCGCGACCGAGCGGCGGGCGGGGATCCTGGCCGAGCGCCAGCGGCTGTCCTCGGAGATCCATGACACCCTCGCCCAGGGGCTGTCCAGTCAGCGGATGCTGCTCCAGGCCGCGGACCGCACCTGGGAGACGGATCCGGAGGCGGCCCGCGGACATATGCGGGACGCGGCGGAGATCGCTTCCCGCAGCCTCGCCGAGGCCCGCCGGTTCGTCCAGGACCTGGCCCCGGCCGACCTCGCCGAGCGCTCCCTGGCCCAGGCGCTCGGCGCGCTCGCCGAGCGGGAGAGCGGCCCGGGGCGGACGGTGGACTTCCGGCTCGACGGCCCCCTCGGCCCACTGCCCGAGCGGGTGGCGGCCGCGCTGCTGCGCATCGCGCAGGGCGCGCTGGCCAATGTGCGGGAGCACGCCGGGGCGGGCCGGGCCGCGCTCACCCTGACCTGGATGGGCGATCAGATCTGTCTGGACATCGCCGATGACGGCCGTGGCTTCGACACCGGCGCCGTCCCGGTCGCCGGTGCGGACCGGTCGCGCGGACACGGGCTCCCGGCCATGCGGGCCCGGGTACGGCAGCTGGGCGGCACGCTCACCGTGGAGTCCGCACCGGGTGAGGGGACCGTGGTCTCGGCCGCGATCCCCGTGGAGCCCCTCCCCGCCCTCGTCCCCGACCGCCCCGTGGAGGCCACGCCATGAGCCCGTCCCCGTCCCCTTCCCCCTCTTCCCCCTCGTCGTCCGGCCCGGCCATGGGCCCGTCCCCGTCCCCGCCTCCGTCTTCTTCCTCCTCCTCGTCCGGCCCGGACGCGGGCCCGTCGCCGTCCCCGTCGCCCGGCCCCGCTCCGAGCGTGGCCCCGTCCCCGCCCGCCATCCGGCTGCTGCTCTGCGACGACCACGCCGTGGTGCGGGCCGGACTGCGGGCGCTGCTGGCCAGCACCGAGGGCATCGAGGTGGTCGGCGAGGCGGGCAGCGGCGAGGAGGCCCTCGCCATGGCCACCCGGCTGCGGCCCGATGTGGTGCTGATGGATCTCCAGCTCGGGGAGGGTATGGACGGGGTGACCGCCACCCGGCGGCTGGTCCGTGGCGATCCACCCGCGCCCCGCGTCCTGGTCCTCACCATGTTCGACACCGACGCCGACATCACCCGTGCCATCGAGGCGGGGGCCACCGGCTATCTGCTCAAGGCCGAGCGCCCGGAGGAGCTGTTCGCGGCGATCCGGAACGCCGCCTCCGGCCGTACCGCGCTGTCGGCCCCGGTCGCCGACCGGGTGCTGGCCCGGATGCGCAGCCCGCGCCCCGGGCTGTCCGAGCGGGAGCGCGACATCCTCCGGCAGCTGGCCCGCGGCCTGGGCAACCGGGAGATCGCCCGGGCCCTGTTCATCAGCGAGGCCACGGTCAAGACCCATCTGGGACGGATCTACGGGAAATTGGGGGTCGAGACCCGGGCCGGGGCGGTGGCGGTGGCCACCGAGCGGCGGCTGCTGCCCTGACGGCGTCAGATCGCCGGGCGGCCCGGCAGCGGAACGCGGTCCTGGTCGGGCAGGACGAGCGTACGCGTGGGCAGCGGGATCTCGATGCCCTCGGCGCGGAACCGGCGGTGCAGCTCCTTCATGAACTCATGCTTGATGAGGTACTGGTCGCTGAACTCCAGGGCCCGCAGAAACACCGAGAAGTCGATGCCGGACTCTCCGAAGGTGTGGAAGCGCACGCTGGCCTCGTGGTCGACGACGCCGCCCTCGACACCGGACATCACCTTCCCGGCGACCTCGACGGTCACCCGCTCGACATGGTCCAGATCGCTTCCGTAGCCGACCTTCGCCTGGACCATGACCGACATTTGCTGCTCGGGCTGGTGAAAGTTGGTCATGATGGTGTTGCCCAGCTTGGCGTTCGGGATGATGACGAGGTTGTCCGACAGCTGCCGCACCGCCGTGTTGCGCCAGTTGATGTCGACCACATACCCCTCCTCCCCGCTGCTGAGCCGGATGTAGTGGCCGGGCTGCACCGTCTTGGAGGCCAGGATGTGCACCCCCGCGAAGAGGTTGGCCAAGGTGTCCTGGAGGGCCAGGGCGACCGCCAGACCTCCCACGCCCAGCGCGGTGAGCAGCGGGGCGATCGAGACGCCCAGCGTCTCCAGCAGAATCAGCACACCCATCGCCAGTACGGCGATCCGCGTGATGTTGACGAAGATGGTGGCCGTGCCGGCCACTCCGGAGCGGGACAGTGCCAGTGAGCGCACCAGATCGGCCACCACTCGCGCCGCCGTGGCGGTGGTGACCAGGATCAGAGCGGCCACCAGCGTCTGATCGACGTCATGGCCGACCGTGGGGGTCAGCGGCAGCGCGGCGGCCGCGGCGGCCACACCGGCGGCCATCGACGCCCACGGCGCCAGAGTGCGCAAGGTGTCGACGATGATGTCGTCGCCGCTCCAGCGGGTGGCGCGGGCCCGCTCACCCAGCCAGCGCAGCGCCAGGCGCAACAACACACCACCGGCCGCGCCGCATACCAGGGCCGCCCCGACGACGATGACATCGTGCAAGGTGAGAGCCCGGTTCATCGACCACTCTCCCCGGTGCCGGACAGCGCGTCAGGAGTGGCCGTACGGCATGCCGTCGTCGGTGCGGCCTCGGGTCTGGGGGTCTGTGGGATCACCATGTCACCTGCTTGTACCTGGGGTGTACGGGCTGTGCCGGCGTACATGTGTACGGCTCCGGCGTGAGGTGCCATCCTGCCGCATGGGATGAGGGCCGAATGACGGGATGCCCCGCTACCGCACGTAACCCGCCAGGTGGCGGGCGGCGCGTCACCGCGTTTGACGGACATGTGATGTGTGGTGGAATCAGATCGCATGGAAAGCCGTCGAAACGACGTGGGCAGAGCGTGGCCGTATCTCGCGGCCGCCTACGCCTTCGTGGTCACGATGTGCGGTACGACGCTGCCCACGCCGCTCTACTCGCTCTATCAGCGGGAGTTCGGCTTCTCCTCGTTCATGGTCACGGTGATCTTCGCCGTGTACGCGGCGGGGGTCATCGTCGCGTTGCTGCTGCTCGGAAGCGTGTCCGACTTCATCGGGCGACGGCCCGTCATGTTGGCCGCGCTGGTGCTGTCGGCCCTGAGCGCGGTGTGTTTCCTGCTCGCCCGGGGACTGCCGGAGCTGTTCGCGGGCCGCACCCTGTCGGGGCTGTCCGCCGGTCTGGCCACCGGCACCGCCACCGTGACGGTGATCGAGCTGGCGCCCCCGAGCCGGCGCCGTGCCGCCACCCTCCTCGCCACCGGGGCCAACCTGGGCGGTCTCGGCGTCGGCCCGTTGCTGGCGGGTGTGCTGGCCCAGTACGCCCCGGCGCCGCTGAAGCTGGTGTTCGTGGTGGACCTGGTGCTGGTGGCGGTGGCCGCCGCCATGGTGCTCGCCCTCCCGGAGACCGTACGGACGCGGAGCCGTGCGCCGCTGAGGCCGCAGCGGCTGCGGGTGCCCAAGGAGATGCGCTCGACGTTCGCGGCCGCGGCCATGGCGGGGTTCGCGGGCTTCGCCACACTGGGCCTGTTCACCTCGGTGTCGCCCACGTTCCTGAGCGAGGTGGAGGGGGAGAGCAATCTCGCGGTCGCCGGTGCCGTGGCGTTCTCCGTGTTCGCCGCCTCGATCGCAGGGCAGGTGCTGGGGCGGCGGCTCGGCCCGGGGTGGTCGCTGCCCGGAGGGTGCGCGGTGCTGGTGGCCGGTATGGCGGCCATCGCGATCTCGCTGGCCATCGCGTCGCTCGCGCTGCTGGTGCTGGGCGCCGTGGTGGCGGGGACGGGCCAGGGGCTGTCGTTCCACGCGGCCGTACGGGTGGTGACGGAGCGCAGCCCGGCCGACCGCCGCGCCGAGGTCACCTCCGCCCTCTTCGTGCTGATGTACCTGGCGATCTCGATTCCGGTCATCGGTGTCGGCGCGCTGACGGTGTCGGTCGGGCTGCGGACCGCCGGGCTCGTCTTCACGGGCTGTGTGGCCCTGCTGGCCGTGGCCACCCTGCTGCGGGTGCGGGCGCTCTCGGCGGAGACGGCCGACCGCTGAGGGCCCGCCGACCCGTCGATCCGCCCCCGGAGGAGCGGATCGACGGCGTCCGGCGTGGCCGCCCGGCGTCACAGCTCCAGGACGGTCCGCACCGGCAGATGGTCGCTGGGGTACTGGGTGTCCTGGGAGAAGGTGTCGATGGCGGCGTGGCGGGTGCGCACCCCCGGCGAGGTCAGGATCCAGTCGATCCGGTCGCCGTCGGGGGTCAGCGGGCCGAAGCCGTGGAACGTCCCGTACAGCGGGCCGCGCCGCTCGGCGGTGTCCCAGGTGTCCACCAGCGTCCCGCCGTTCAGCATGGCGTCGTACACCGGGTTGCCATGGGCCGCCACATTGAAGTCGCCGGTCACGATGCGGGGAAGCGCGGAGTCCAGACCGTCGAGCCGCTCGGTGATCAGAGCGGCGGCGTGCTCACGGGCGTTCTGGCTGCGGTGGTCCAGATGGGTGTTGAGGGCGTAGAACTCCTTGCCGGTGTGCCGGTCGTGGAAGCGCACCCAGGTGACCATGCGGACCACGGCCCCGCCCCAGGTGTTGGAACCGATCACATTCGGGGTGTCGGACAGCCAGAAGTGGTCGTACTCCAGGGGTTCCAGCCGCCCGGTGTCGTAGAAGACGGCCATGAACTCGTCGCGGCTGCCGCCCATCCGCCCGACGCCGATCCAGGAGTAGCGCTGCCCGAGGTCCTGGGCGATATCACGCAGCTGACCGTACAGCCCCTCCTGAGTGCCCAGCAGATGGGGCCGGGCCCGGCGCAGCAGCTCCCGCATGACCGGGCGGCGCCGGCCCCAGGAGTTGGGCTCGCTGTCACTGGCGTAGCGCAGATTGAAGGTCATGGCGGCCAGCCGTGGACCGTCGGCGGGGGCGACCGGGGCGGCGGGGACCGCCGTGGCCACGTACTGCGGCTGGGCGGCGAGCGGAAGCGCGACGGCCGCCGCGGCCGCGACGCGCATACCGCGACGGCGGCTGAACACAGGTGCGGGCATGGCTCCTCCAAGGTCTTGAAGGTGCGGTGTCGGCCCAAGTGTCGGACCCCGCGGTGTGGGGGGCGTGTCCTGCGGTGGCCGTCCGGTGGAACGTACGGTCACACCGAGCCGACCTCAAGAGCGCGGGCGAGCTTCGGCTGTGACGAGAAGTCCCACCAGTGACGGGAGACCTCACCAGCGACGGGGGTGGCCGGGGGTGCGCGGCGGTGGCGGTGGGTAGACAGGGTCGGTAGTCGTCGAGACGGAAGGGGCACCTGGGGTGAGCGTACGGCCGCTGACCTTCGTCGTGGGGACCGGACGATGCGGTTCCACCGCACTGTCGCGCGTCCTGCGGCTGCATCCGGATCTGCTCAGCGTGAGCGAGCTGATCGCCTCGCTGGAGCCGGACGCGCTGCCCGAGGCGCCGCTGACCGGGGCGGAGTTCTGGCGGATCCTCGCCACTCCGCGCTCGTTCGCCAACCGGGTCATCCGCGATGGCATCCCGCTGCCGGAGTACCGGTATCCGCATGTCGAGGGGCGGTTCTCGGTGGCCGGCGGTGGCATTCCGGCCCTGTGCATGATGACGCTGCCGCATCTCACCGACGACCCCGACGCGCTGTTCGACGTGCTGGAACCGGAGCTGACCCGGCGGCCCGCCGCCCCGGTGGCCGATCACTACCGGGCCCTGTTCGGCCTGCTGGGCGAGCGGTTCGGCCGACGTGCCGTGGTGGAGCGGTCGGGCTACTCGCTGCGGTCGGTGCCCCGGCTGCGGGAGGTCTTTCCCGAGGCCCGGTTCGTCCACCTCCACCGGGACGGCGCCGACTGCGCGCTCTCCATGAGCCGCCACCCCGGTTTCCGGCTGATCCAGCTGATGACGGAGCGCGCCGAGACCACCGAGGACCTTCCGGCCGGTCTCGACGCGCTGCTCAGCGACGACGACGCCGATTTGCGCCCGCTGTACCAACGGTCGGTACCGATCGCCGAGTTCGGCCGTCTGTGGTCGGCCACGATCGTCGAGGGACTGGAGCGTCTGTCCCGGCTCCCCGCCGACATCCGGATGTCCCTGTCGTACGAGGGCCTCCTCGACGCGCCCGAGCGCGAGCTCACCCGGCTGGCCCACCATGTCGGGGTGGAACCCCTCCCGGAGTGGCTGGCGGCCGGACGGGCCCTGCTCGACGGCGACCGCCGGGGCACGGCCGCCGCGACCCTGCCGCCCGACGAACTGGCCGCCCTCCGCGAAAGCTGCGCCCCTGGTGCCCAGGCACTGAGCGTGGTCCACGGCGGATGAGACGTGCCCCGGGCCCGGGGCACGGCGGACAGAGCGGGTCTTGAGCCGGGTGCACGGCGGACAGAGCGGGTCTTGGGCCGGGCGCACGTCGGACAGAGCGGGTCTTGAGCCGGGTGCACGGCGGAGGGGGCGGGCCTTGAGCCGAGCGCACGGCGGACAGGGCGGGCCTTGAGCCGGGTGCACGGCGGACAGAGCGGGTCTTGGGCCGGGCGCACGTCGGACAGAACGGGCCCTGAGCCGAGCGCACGGCCGATGAGCCCGGCCCAGACGCCCGGCGCACGCCGGAGACCGTCTTCGGGCCCCGTGCGTGGCGGCTGAGCCCGGCCCGGGACCGATGAGGTAGCCCGGCGTCGGGCCGTCGCCGCTCAGGCGGCATCCCGCGACTGCTCGACGGCCACCGCCCGCAGCGCCTCCAGCAGGGCGGCCACCGCGGGCACCCTGGCCGCCTCCGGCCGCAGCAGCGCGCAGACGTGGCGCGGGGGCCAGTCGTCCAGCGGACGCGGCTCGACCCGAGGATCGCACCGGGGGAGCAGACCCAGGCCGTCCATCAGGGCGATGCCCACCCCATCGCCCACCAGGCCCAGCGTCGTCGCCTGGTCGTCGGTCGTGGTCACCACCCGGGGCTCGAACCCCGCCTCCGCGCAGCGCCGCAGCAGCCGCTCGCGGTCCCGCTCCAGGATCCACCGCTCCCGCGACAGATCGGCGAGGCGGACGCTGCGCCGCCCCGCGAGCGCATGGCCGCGCGGCAGCAGCACATGGCGGCGGTCGACCAGCAGCGGGACCCGGCGCAGCGGGGTGTTCGCGGGCCTCGTCGCGTCTCCCGCCGCCTCTCCCGGTTCGTCGTCGGCGACGATCGCCAGATCGGTCTCGCCCGAGTCCAGCAGCCGGTAGGCGTCCTGGGAGGCGGTCTGGCCCAGCTCCACCTCCACTTCGATACGGGAGGCGCCCAGCCTGGCCAGCGCGGCGGGCAGCACGGCGACACTGACGCTCTGCACGGAGGACATCCGCACCCGGCCCCGGGTGCGCGCGGCGAGCGCCTCGAACTCGTTCTCCACGTCCCGCAGCCCGGCCAGTACCCCCTGGGCGCGCTCGGCGAGTCTGTGGCCCGCCGGCGTCAGCCGCACCCCCCGTCCCGCCCTGACCGTGAGCGCCACGCCCACAGCACGTTCCAGCGCGCGCATGTGATAGCTGATGGCCGGTTGGGTGTACCCGAGACTGTCCGCCGCGGCGCTGTAGGAGCCGGCGCGACAGACTTCTGTGAGCACGGTGAGCTGGCGAAGATCGATCACTACAGGAAGATAAAAATCGTTTATCAATTCCCGGAAGACTTTAATTGGACGAGTGATCGGGAGACCGTCAAAATCATGGTGACGGATTTCGCCCGAACTCGCTCATCGAACTGACCGATCGGACACGGTCCCACCCGCACTGGCTGACCGTACGGTCACAGCCCGCCCACAACGGTTTCCTCCCCGACGATCCGGCCGGACCGGCATGGGGAACCGGGCGCGGTGACATTCCTTCCTCCGCCCGACCCCCCGCTGGAATGGATGGATGGTGCCCGATGCATGATGGCTGGAATCGCATGACTCCGGTGGTGGCGGAGAACAATCCCTTCCACCAGATGTCGCTCAACGAAACCGTTCACCCCCCGCTCCCCGAAGTGGTGGACGCCGTCCTGCGCACCGCGCGGAACGCCCACCGTACCCTCGATGCCCTCGGCACCGGGCTGTGTCAGGCCCTCGCCGCGCATCTGGGAGTGGGCCCGGAGCACATACTCGCCGGACCGGGCTCCGGCGCGCTGCTCCAGCAGCTGTTCTCCACCCTCACCGGACCCGACACCGACACGGTGCACGCCTGGCCCTCATGGGAGGCGTACCCCATGATGGCGGCCAACGCCGGATCCACCACCGTGCGGGTGCCGCTCTCCGGATACGACCACGATCTGAAGGCGATGGCCGACGCCGTCACCGACCGCACCCGCATGGTCCTGCTGTGCACCCCCAACAACCCCACCGGCACCGCGCTGGACCAGGAGCGGATCCTGCGCTTGCTGGACCGGCTGCCCGCCCATGTCACCGTCGTCATCGACGAGGCGTACCGGGACTTCGCCGACCCCGGCGCCATCGCCGACGGCATCGCACTGCACCGCGCCGATGAACGGGTCTGTGTGGTGCGGACGTTCTCCAAGTCCTACGGACTGCTCAGCCTGCGGGTCGGCTATCTCGTGGCCCATGAGCCCGTGCTCGCCCCGCTCCGCTCGGTCCTGCCCTTCCACCGGGTGAGCGCCGTGGCGCAGGAGGCCGCCATCGCCGCGCTCGGCGCCCATGAGCGGGTGCTCCGGCAGTGCGCCCGGACCGTCGAGGAGCGCGAGCGGCTCCACCGGACCCTGCTCGACCAGGGCTGGGAGGTGCCCGCGAGCCAGGGCAACTTCCTCTGGCTGCCCATGACCTCCGGCGTGGAGCGCTTCACCCAGTTCTGCGCGGACCACGGCGTGGTGGTGTGCGGCAAACCGGGCGAAGGCATCCGCGTCACCGCCGCCGAGCCCGCCGCCAACCAGGCGTTCGCCCAACTCGCCGGAAAGTACCGGGAGGCGACCGTATGACCCCGCCCGACGTCGCGGTCACCGAGGTGGCCGATCCGCTGGCGGAGGCCGCCCCCACCATGGAGCTCCTGCTGCGCGAGCTCGACCGGCGCTGGCCGCGGGAGGCCGAACGGCTCCACCGGATCTCCCGGTACGCCCTGCTCCCGGCGGGGAAGCTGCTGCGCCCGCTGCTGCTCATGGAGGCCGCCGAGGCGGTGGGCGGCGGCGGACCCGCCGTCGTCCCGGCCGCGCTGAGCGTGGAGTACCTCCATGTGGGATCCCTCGTCCACGACGATGTCATCGACGGCGACGCCATGCGGCGGGGCCGTCCGTCCGTCGCGGCGCGCTACGGCACCGCCGACGCCATCGTCACCGGGGACGCCCTGATGCTGGGCACGTTCGGCGTGCTCACCGACGGCACCGACGAGGCGGGCGGGCTGCCGCCGGGCCGGGTCCTCGACGCCGTACGGGTCTTCGCCCAGGCGGGCGTCGATCTGTGCCGCGGCCAGGCGATGGAGGGCGAACTCCGCGGCGACCTCGGCTGCGGACTCGACCGGTACGTCACCATGACCGCCCTGAAGACCGGGGCGCTGTTCCGGGCCGCCTGCCGGGGCGGGGCGATCCTGGGCGGCGGATCCCCCGCCCAGCGGCACGCGCTCACCGCCTACGCCGAACACCTGGGGTCGGCCTTCCAGATGCACGACGACCTGCTGCCGTACACCAGCGACAGCCGCACCACCGGCAAGTCCGCCCTGAGCGACATCGCGGCCGCCCGGCCCACCTTCCCCGTTCTGCTCTGCCACGCCATGGCCGGTGCCCCGGCCCGCGCCCGGCTGGAGGCGGCGCTCGGCGGCGCCCTGCCCGCCGCCGACGCGCTGCGGACGGTGCACGAACTGCTGGAGACGACCGGCGCGCTCGACGCCGCGCGGGACCGGGCCACGGCCCAGGCGGACCTGGCCAAGTCCTGTCTGGCGGAACTGCCCCGCTCCCGGGCCACCGCCGTGCTCGCGGCGGTGGCCGATCTGTCGGTCAGCCGGGACCGGTGACACCGTGGCGGCCCCGCGCACGGCACTCCTCGCCCATCTCCAGACCTGGCGCCCGTACACCCTGTGGTACCCCGGTCTGGTCGGACTCGCCGGAGCCTCGCTCACCGGATCGCACCCCACCACGGGGCAGTTGACGGTGGCCTGGGCCGCGCCGACCCTCGGCTGGGTCGCCGGCCACTATCTCGGCGACTACTACGACCGTGACCTGGACGCCCTCAGCAAGCCCCAACGCCCCATACCCTCCGGACGGTTGAGCCCTCGTACGGCCGTGGCCGCGGGTATCGGCTGCGCCCTCGCGGTGGCCGCGCTGGCCCTGTGGGCCAACTGGCGCGCGGTGGCCGTGGCCGCCGCCGCCATGGCGGGCATCGTGGCCTACAGCCGGGTCCTCAAGGGGCGTGGCCTGCCGGGCAATCTCGTCCGCGGTGTGCTGACCGCACTCACCGTGCTCTTCGGCGCGATGGCCGTCCAGCCGTGGCCACCGTGGCGGACGCTGCCCTTCGCCCTGGTCTTCCTGGCCCATGACACCGCGTCCAACCTCGTCGGCACCCTCCGCGACGTCGACGGTGACCGCGAGGGCGGCTACGCCACCGTGCCGGTGCGCCGGGGTGTGCGGCGCGCCACGCACACCGCGGCCGCGCTGTATCTGACCGCCGTGGCCGTGGCCTGCGCCGCCACCGGGCTGGTGCCCGAGGACACGGCCGGCTATCTGGTGCTGCTGTCGGCGGCGGCGCTGTGCGGCGCGGGCGTCTTCGGGCTGCTGCTGCGGTCGCCGGGGCACCTCACCCCGGCGCTGGCGCTGCGCGCCCACGCCGTCCTCGTCTGCGAACGCCTGGTGCTGGCCGCGGCGGTGGTGGCCGCAGGCGCCGGCACGGCACCCGCCCTGGCGCTGCTGACACCGCTCCTCGCGATCAGCGTCATCACCCAGAGCCGGATGCGGTCCCGCCATGAGTTCCCCGCCCCTCTGGCCGATGGCCGGCCCACCCTCCCCGATCCACGTCCCTGACACGGCGCGCCACACCAGAAGGGTCCGATCCCATGCCCCCTTCCGCCTTGACCGAGAGCGTCGGCACGGCCATCGTCGCCGGTGCCGAGGCGCTCCTGGCCCATCGGCGCGACGACGGCGCCTTCGTCTTCGGCGCGCACCACGCCTCCCCGCTGAACACCGCCGGAGCCCTCACCGCACTGCACTTCGCCGATCCGGAGGGCTCGGCCGCGACCATCGAGCGCGGTGTCACCTGGCTGTGCGAGACCCAGCGGGACGACGGCGGCTGGGCCATGCGCTCGGTGCCCACCGAACCCCTCACCACCGCGCTCGCCGCCGCCGCGCTCCAACTGGTGGCCCCCCGCCGGGCGGCGTCGGCCGTACGCGCCGCACGGGACCGGTTCGAGGAGCTCGGCGGCTCCGCGGCCGTCCCGGAACCCGTGATGACCGCCCTCATCCGCCAGTTCCACACCTTCGCCGGGCTGCCCCATGAGGGCGCCCAGCGCCGGCTCCCTCTGGAACTGCTGCTCCTCCCCGGCCTCAGCCGCCGTCTGCTCAGCCTGCGGCTGCCCATCTACGCCGGCCAGGCGCTCGCCCAGTCCGCCCACCGCCGCCGCGGCCCGGCCGGCCGCGTCCTGGACCGGCTGGCCCGCCCCAGGGCCCTGGCGATCCTCCGTGACGCGTACGAACGCGAGGGCGCCACCGGCGGGTTCAGCACCGACCCCTGGCTCACCGGACTCATCTGCCTGGGCCTCGCCCGCTCCGGCCAGGCGCCCGACCTGGTCCGCGCCGCCGCCGGCTGGCTCCGCTCGGCGGCGCGCCCCGACGGCTCCTGGGATCTGATGCCCCTCGATGTGACCTGGACGAACTTCGCCACCGCCGCGCTGATCGAAGCCGGTCGCGCCGACGACCCCCAGCTGATCGGCACCCGCGAGATGCTCCACCGCCACCAGCAGCCCGAGCCGTTCGACGCGCTCGGCTGCCCGGCCGGCTACTGGGGGTTCTCCAGCCCCCGCAGCTGGCCGATGGCCCTGGAGACGGCCGAGTCCAGCGCCATCCTGCTGCGGCTGCCCGGCGGCGCGTACGACCCGCATGTGCGCGCCGGGCTGGCGTGGCTGACCGCCACCCAGGACGCGGCCGGGTCCTGGAGCCTGGCCGTGCGGAACACCAAACCGGGCGGCTTCGGACCCTGCCCCCAGATGACCGCCAAGATCGTGGGCGCCCTGCTCGACTCCGGGGCCGGGGCCGACGACCCGCGCGTGGCCAAGGCGGTGCGGTGGCTGGTCGGCCGGCAGCGCCCGGACGGATCGTTCGAGGCCATGTGGTACCGCGGCGGCACCCCCGGCACCGCCGCGGCGCTGGAGGCGCTCACCAGGGCGGGCCGCACCGAGGAACACCGCCGGGCGGCGGCCCGGGCCAGGGACTGGCTGCTGCGCACCCGGCACCCCGACGGCTCGTGGAGCACCGGCGAGGGCACCCGGCCCGGCACCGTGGAGGAGACCGCCTGGGCGCTGCGCGGGCTGCTCGCCGCCGGGCCGAGCCCCGCCGACCCGGCCCTCGCGGCGGCGGCCCGCTGGCTCGTCGACGCCCAGCGGGCGGACGGCGGCTGGAACCCGGCGCCGGTCAACGAGTACATCCGCGGCTGTGCCCGCTACGCCGACGACGGCATCGCGGCGGGCCTGGCGCTGCGGGCCCTGGCCCACTACCGCTCCGCGACGGCCACCACCACGACCCGCACGAAAGACATCACAGGCGACGGCGGAGGAGGCAGGCCATGAGCCCCGATGTGCTGGTGTGCGGGGCGGGCGTCGGCGGTCTCGCGGCGGCCCGCGCGCTCGGCGGCCTCGGACTGGACGTCCTGGTGGTCGACAAGCAGCCGAGGATCCGCCCGATCGCCAAGGGAGAGGTGCTCCAGCCGGGCGCGCTGCGTCTGCTGCGCTCCTGGGGCGTGGAGCAGCGGCTCGACGCCCAGGGCGCGGTCCGGCTCGGACGGCTGGTCGTCCGCGATCCGCGGGGCACCGCGCTGATGTCCCTCGACTACGGTCAACTGCCCGCCCCCGACCAGTGGTTGCTGGCCCATGACCACACCACCATCCTCACCGCCCTGGCCGAGGGGCTCGGGCCGCGCGTCGAACTGCGCCGGGGCGTCCGCGCCGAGTTGCCGCTGCGCGACGACTCCGGCCGGATCACCGGACTGCGGCTGGCCGAAGGCGGCAGGGTCTACGAGGAGCGGGCCCCGCTCGTGGTCGCCGCCGACGGCATCTCCTCACGGCTGCGGTCCTGGGCGGACATCGAGGCCAAACGGATCGACTACCCGCACCGGCTGGTCTCCTTCGACATCGCCGACGCCGAAGCCGCCGCGCGGGCCGACGACTTCTCCGCGTACGTCACCGACCGGGGGCTGCGCCTGCTCTATCCGCTGCCGGGCGGCCGGCTGCGGCTCTACCTCCAGGCCGGGCCCGATGAGCTGCGCGGCGTCACGGCGCGCGGGGAGCTGGCCGACTGGGCCACCCGGGCGCTGTCCCAGGTACCCGCCCTGGAGCCGCTGACCGCCTCCCTGCTCGCCCATCTCGACACCCGGCAGACGCTGCCCGTCGGACGGCTGCTGTCGCCCCGGCTGGCCGGGCACGGACTGGCGCTGGTCGGCGAGGCCGCGTACGCCGTCCACCCGATGGCCGCGCAGGGCATGAACACCGCCATCACCAGCGCCGGCGCCCTCGCCGAGCGGCTGGCGGACCGGCTGGAGCACATGGGCGGGATGTCGGCCGCGGCGGTGGACGGCGCGCTGCGCGACTACCACGAACGGCAGCTGCCCCTTCTCGCCCAGGCGGCCAGGACCAGCGGCAACGCGGCGCGGATGGTCACCGATCTGTCGTGGCGCGGCCGGATCCTGGGCCGCCGGGCGGTCCGCCACACCGGGGCCAACCCCCGGCTGCTGCACACCGTCACCCACAACATGTCGGGCCTCGGCCCCCGCCCGCTGACCCCGCTGGACCGGCTTCAGCAGCTCGGTCTCGTCCCCGATCCGCGCGCCCACCGAGTGCCGGCCGCACCGGCCGGCCGACCGCAATCCATGTGAGGACGGTTTACCGCATGCCCACTCCCGAACTGGCCGTGACCCCCGTCTCCGGAGCGCTCGGCGCGGAGATCCGCGGTGTCGATCTGACCGAGCTCACCGACGAACTCTTCGAGCGTGTCCATGAGTTGCTGCTCGAGCACCTCGTGGTCTTCTTCCCGGACCAGGAACACCTCACCCCCGACGCGCATATCGCCCTGGGGCGGCGGCTGGGGGAGCTGGAGGTCCATCCGTTCCTGCCGAAGGCCGACGGCCACCCCGAGATCGTCGTCCTGGACGCGGACCAGGGTGCCAAGGCCGACGAGTGGCATATCGACGTGACCTTCCAGCCCAATCCGCCGGTCGCTTCCATCCTCCATCTCCAGGTGTGTCCCGCCTCCGGCGGCGACACCATGTGGAGCAACCAGTACCTGGTCTACGAGACGCTCTCCGAGCCGATGCGCGAACTCCTCGACGGGCTCACCGCCGTCCACGTCCTCAACACACCGCAGACCGGCGAGCACTCCGCCGAACACCCGGTGGTGCGGATCCACCCCGAGACCGGCAGGCGCTCGCTGTATGTGACGCGCATGTGGACCTCGCACATCCCGCAGCTCAGCCGCCCGGAGAGCGACGCCCTGCTCCAGTACCTCTTCGAGCACTCCGAGTCGCCCCGGTTCAACTGCCGCTACCGCTGGCAGCCCGGCGCGGTCGCGATGTGGGACAACCGCGCCACCCAGCACCTGGCCGTCAACGACTACACGGGGCCCCGCAGGGGACAGCGGGTGACCGTCCTCGGCGACCATCCCACCGGCGACACCCCCCGCTGGAAGGAGTACCGGCCCGCGCCCGACGAGCGCTACTACCCGCGCCATGTCACGGCCCGGCACGGCTACCGGTGACAACCCGTCAGCGGCCCGGGCGCCGCCGCCGTACGGTGGCGGCGACCCCCGCGCCCAGCACCAGCACGGACGCGCCACCGGCGAGCAGCACCGGAGTGGTGGTGCCGCCGTCGTCCGCTCCGGTGGCGGAGGTGGCCGAGGAGGGCGGCGCGTCGCCTCGGGACGGCGGGGCGGTGACCTCCACCGACGGGGCCGCAGCCACATCGGACGGGGTGGCGCGCCGCTCCGGCGAGTCCTTCGGGCCCTTCCCCGCGGCGGCGCTCAGCACCACATCGGAGCAGGAGTAGTAGGTGTCCGGGGTGCTGGTGTTCCGCCAGATCGTGTAGAGCAGCTGACGGCCGGTCCGGCCGGCGGGCAGCGTGGCCTGGATGCGGTACGCGTCGTCCACCAGCGCGGGGTCCTTGGCCGTGGCGAACGGCTTCGGCTCCAGGTCCGACCACCTCAGCGGCCGGGTGGGAGCGTAGCCCTCCTTGGTGAGATACAGCTCGAAGGTCCCCGTGTGCGGGATCGTCGACCGATAGGTGAGCGTGAGCTTCGCCCCGGCCGAAAGCCGTGTCGAGGGCCAGTCGGCGCGCGCCAGGTCCAGACCCCGGTACGCCTCCAGGCCCCCGCTGCACAGCTTTCCGTCCGGGACCCGCTCCCGGTCTCTGCCCTCGACCCCCGCGATCCGCAGATTGTCCCAGTCCGCCGCCTCCGGGCCATTGGCGGCCCGGGCCGCCCGGCACGCGGTCGACCGCGCCGCGGCTCCGCCCTCGGGTGAGCAGGCGAACGTCCGGCTCACCGGATCCGTCGGCGCCCCGTGCGCCTGGGCGGGCTGAGCGGCCAGCGCCGTGAACAGACAGGGGAGGGCGCCGAGAAGAGCGCCCACGGCGGCGGTGCGGTGCGAGGTCATCCGGTGCGGCCCTCCAGCTCGGTGCGGCGACGGGCGGCTCGCCCGTACCGGGGGATACGGGAGGCCCGGCCCGCGCGTTCAACGGGCCCCCGGAAGCGGTGGCATGACGCCGTACAACCATCCACGAGGTCCGCATGTCTCCCTAGGCAGACGCAAACAGCGCCTACGCCCATGAAGAATCATTAAGGGGGACAAATGAATCTTTCTCGCCGTATGGCCGCCACCGCGGTCCTCGCCACCGCCGCCATCGCGGGCACCGTGGCCATCACGCCGCAGGCGTCGGCCGCCGCCACGGCCGCGTACAACGGGGTGTGCGGCACCGGATACAAGGTGGTGAACTCGGCGCCCATCGGCTCCAAGGGCACCGTCTTCCTCACCTACAACTCCGCCAAGGGCAAGAACTGCGTGGTCACCGTCCGGAACGCCACGGGCAAGCCGGTTCCCATGTTCGCCTACCTGTACGTTCAGGGAGCCGACGAGTCGGCCGAGGACGGCGGCGCGTACACCTCGTACGCGGGCCCGGTGTACGGCGACGGGCGTGGCAAGTGTGTGGACTGGGCCGGGGGCATCGAGAACCAGTCCACCTGGACGTACGGATCGAACTGCGGATCCCTGACGGCCCACCGCGTGACCAAGGGCTGGTAGGCGCAAGCCCGGAAGCCACGCGCCGATCGAGCCCACCGACGGGGGAACGCACGGGAGAGCGGCGGCCATCTCTGCGAGGTGGCCGCCGCACTCGTCGGGCACTAGCGATCGGTGAAGGCCACCGCGTGGGTGTCCAGCACGATGTGGAGCTGTGCGAGACGGTAGGCGGCACCGTCGGAGCGGACCACACAGCGCACCACGCCGCCGGCGATCGGGGTCACTTGGCCCTCGGTGATGTTGGTGGCGTACATATAGGACACCACCGAGATGTCATCGCCGTCGACCCGCTCGATGTGGATGTTCGAGGCGTTGTGGCGCAGCGGGTAGCCGGCCGCCTCGCGGTGCTTCCGCTGCCAGGCGATCACCTGCTCACGGCCCTGGTTGTCGGAGGCGATGAACTCCTCGTACGGGGACTTCCCGGTGTCCGAGCGGGAGGTGATGTGTACGTCCTCGGTCAGCAGCTCGGGCCAGACGTCGAACTGCCCCTCGTCGAAGACGAACCACCAGCGGTGGATCAGCTCATGGACCGCCAGACGATCGAGCATGCGGAGCTCTCCCCCCGAGGATCCAAGTGATCGACAGCATATCCCGGGGGTCTTGGCCGACGAGGTCCCGGATGCCGAACCGCCGCCGGAGTCCGGTGCGGCCCCCGCCGGGCGTGCGGAAGAATTCCGTGAAGCCACCGACCCATCGGTATGCCGATGGTGCAATAGCGGGGCAGGCTCTGGTATCAAACCTGGCCGTGGCCTCACGCTGCCGCGTCGAGCTGCGCTTTCGCCCGTCACAGGTGGAGGAACGTCTATGCACCCCGTCACCGGCTCCCGCGCTTCCGCCCCCGCCATGGGCCGCCCGGCCCCCCGCCGGTCCGCCGACCGGGGCCGTACACCGCCCCGGATGCCCGCCGCCCGGCCGCCGATCCGGTCGCGGGCCGACGCCGAGACCGTGGCGCTGCTGCACCGCACCGCCCGCGTGCTCATCGAGGAGGTCCCACGGCTGACGGACCGTATCGTCACGCTGATGAAGGAGCGCGAGCCCGTCTACCGGTCGCCCTCCCTCGACCCGCACGAGGTGTGGCGGGAGGTCCACGACTCGCTCAGCCACAATGTGCGCTCGCTGGTGCGCCCCAAGGAGACGCGCGAATCGGCCAGATCCTGCGCGTGGCGGATCGGCACCGACCGCGCCGCCCAGGGCTTTCCGCTGGACGCGCTGCTGCACGCGTACCGCATCGGCTGCACCGTCGTCTGGGAGCGGCTCCTGGAGACCGCCTCGAAGGAGGACCCGCTCGGCGCCCAGGCGCTGGTCCATGTCGCCGCCGACGTATGGAACTTCGTCGACGAGCACTGCACCCTCGTCGCCACGGCGTACCAGGAGGTCGAACGGCAGCTCTCCTGGCACCGGGAGAACCGCTACCGGATCATCGTCGCCGCTCTGCTCGACGGCACCGCCCGGGTGACCGACTTCCCCGAGGCGGAGGAGGTCCTCGGCCTGCCCGAGCGGGGGCGTTACGCGGTCGTGGCGCTGGAGGACACCGATGCCCCGGCGCGGACGCCACACCCCGCCACCGGGGTGTGCGCCGGTCTTCGCACGGTCTGGCACACGGCGGAGGGCATCGCCCACGCCATCGTGCTGCTCGGCGACAGCGACGGCGACGGCGGTGATGGCTACGGCGGTGGTGACGACGGCGATGGCGTCGGCGTGGAGCGGCTGGTGCGCGGGCTGGAGGTGCCGCCCGGCGCACGGGCCGGGGTCAGCCCCGCCGTGGCCGGTCTGGCCGCGGTCAACACCGCCCGCAGGCTCGCCGATACGGCGCTGCGCACCCGCCCGGCGGCCGGGGAGGCGGCGCTGCTGGAGGAGCGCTATCCGGAGGCGCTGGTGGTGTCCTCCCCGGACCTCGGCACCGCGCTCGCCGACCGGATGCTCGGACCGGTCCTGGCGCTGGAGCCCGCCGACCGGGAGCTGCTGCTGACGACGCTGGCCGCCTGGCTGGAGGCCGCGGGATCGGCGCGCCGCGCGGGCGAGCTGCTGTTCTGCCACCGCAACACGGTGCTCAACCGGCTGCGCCGCTACGAGCAGTTGACCGGGCGTTCGCTGGACCGCCCCCGAGAGGTGATGGAGCTGTCGCTCGCGCTGTCCGCGCACCGGCTGTTGACCTCCTGAGCACCGGCTGCCCGCCTGAGACGGTGTGGGCGTGCACAACGGCCCCGCGCCGATCATGTGCGCCCGTCACACGGTCCGCCGGTTGGCCTGTACGCGACCGTGCTGACCTGCTGTCGTGGCGATTCCGTCCCGGTGACGTGGGACGGAATCCGCACAAGGAGCCGCGACATGTCCGACCACGACCACCTCTGGGGCCCGTCCGTCCCGTCCGTCCCGTCCGTCGAGTCCCGCGCCACGCACCCCACCGCGCACCACGGCCCGTACCGCACCACGCGCCGTGCCGCCACGATGCCGCACCACTCCACGGCGCCGCCTCCGCCTCCGCCTCCGCCGGAGCGGCGCTCACCGTGGCAGCGGCCGTGGCCCTGGCCGGCGCGGGCGGCCTGCGCCGCCCTCACCTGTCATGTGGCCGCCGTGGTGGTGAGCTGTGCCGCCGAGGGCGTGGTCAACCTCGGCGCGGGCGGCGGGTTCACCGTGGGCGCCATGCTGATCGGCCTGGACACGGCGGTGCTGCTCACCGTCCTGGCCCGGGCCCACCGCCGGTCCGGCGCCGCGGGGGAGGGGGAACGGTGAGCTTCCTCGACCCCAGAACGCTGGCGTTCGTGCTCTTCGCGGGCTTCATGGCCATCTCGTTCCTGCTCTGCATCCTCGCGGCCACCGGCAATGACGACCCCACCGAGTTCTACCTCGGCACCGGCGCGCTCAGCCCGATGCAGAACGGCCTGGCCATCGCGGGTGACTACATCTCCGCCGCCACCGTGCTCAGCACCACCGGCACCATCGCCCTCGCCGGATTCGACGGGGTGCTCATCGCCACCTCCACCGTGCTCTCCATTCTGCTGTTCATGCTGGTCCTCGCCGGACCGCTGTGCGGACGCGGGCAGTTCACCCTCGGCGACGTCCTCTCCGAGCGGCTGAGCGAGCGCCCCGCCCGTACAGGCACCGCCGTCGTGGTGCTGGTGGTGGTCCTGCCGCTGCTGCTGGTGCAGCTCAACGGCGCAGGCGACATGCTGGCGCTGCTGCTCGGCATCCCCGGCAGCGGCGCGGTCACCGGCTGCACCGTCTTCATCGGCTCGCTCATGGTCTGCTACGCCGCCCTCGGCGGGATGAAGGGCACCGGCTTCATCCAGATCCTCAAGACGGTGCTGCTGCTCGCCGCGTTCGTCCTGCTCGCCTGTCTGGTGCTGAGGCGCTTCTCCTGGAACCCGGTCACCCTCTTCGACGCCGCGGCCGACGCCAGCGGCTACGGCGACGGCTTCTGGCAGTCCGGCCGCCAGTACGGAGACTCCCTCAGCGGCCGCCTGGACGTCATCAGCGTCCAGCTCACCCTCGCCGTCGGCGCGGCCTGCATGCCCCATCTCACCATGCGGCTGCACCCGATCCGCGGGATGCGGGCCGCCCGCGCCGCCACCACCTGGGCGGTCGGCGCGGTCACCACCATCCTCGGGCTGATCGTGATCGTGGGTGCCGGAGCCACCGCCGTCGTGGGCGCCCGCGCCCTGCGCGCCTCCGACCCCACCGGCGGCGACTCCCTGCTGCTGCTCACCCTCGCCCTGGACCCGGCGGCGCCGGAGGCCCACCGCAGCCTGCTCTTCTCCGTCGTGGCCTGCGCGGTCGTCGCCACCACCCTCGCGGCGGTCGCCGGACTCACCCTCGCCGCCGCGGCCTCCCTCGCCCATGACGTGCTGGCCAAGGTCGTCTTCAAGGGCAGGCTCTCGGCCGATCGCGAGCTCGCCGCCGCCCGTGCGGCCATCGTGGCCGTCGGCGTCACGGCCGTCGTCCTCGCCATCGTGACCCAGCACTGGAACCGTCAGGTCCTGATCTCCTTCACCTTCGCGGCCGCCGCCTCGGCCCTGCTGCCGGTCGTGCTCTACGGCACCCTGTGGCGCGGCTTCACGGTGAACGGACTGCGCTGGGCGCTGTACGGGGGGCTCGTGCTCACCGCCGTGGCCATGGCCTTCTCCCCGGCGATCTCCGGCAACCCCCTCGCGGTCTTCCCCGACCGCGACTTCCACTGGTTCCCGCTCCGCAACCCGGGCCTCATCACCGTCCCCGCCGGGTTTCTGCTCGGCTGGTTCGGCTCCCGTATCGGACGGCGGGCTCGGCATGCCCAGAACCCCGCGCGGGGCGACACGCCCTACGCGGCGCACCCCGGCTGACGCGTCGAATCCGCCGGAGTCCTTACGGGGACCGGGATCCGGCCTTGGCACGCCGGTGGGCGGCCACCCGCTCCCGGGTCGCGCACCGGCGTGAGCAGTAGCGGCGCTCCGGTCCGCTGCCCACGGTGAGGAAGACATCGCCGCAGCCGGGGGAGGAGCACAGACCGCCGGGCGGGCGCTGACCCTCCCAGAGCAGCACGGTCAGCGCCATGCACGACGAGGCCAGGAACCATTCGCCCCAGGGCGCCTCGTCATCGCTGTCCAGATGCGGATGCCAGGGCGAGCGGCCGTCGTGCGAGCTGAGCCGCAGCGGACCCGTGCCCTCCCGCAGCAGCCGGTTCAGCACTCCGGCGGCTTCGTCGACACCGTCGGCGGCGAACACCTCGCGCAGCCGCAGCGCGGCGGTGCGCAGGCCCGCGACATCGCCGGAGGTGAGCTCGAGCGGGCCGAGCTCGCCGTGGTCGAGCAGGATGCCGGCGATCGCGCCGGGATCCGGATCCGGCTCCGCGGTGAGGGCGTTGACGAGGGCGGCGGTGCGGCGGGCGGTGGCCCGTACCGAATGCCGGGTGGACCGGTCGTCGTTCGAGGCTGGTGACACGGGGTCAATGTAACGCACCTGGCGAGATTTTGCGTTAGCTGCATAACGTGATGGGCATGTTGGGGCGTTACGCGATGAGGTGCTATCTGGGCGGCGCGGCCGCCGCCCGCGCGGGGGACGAGATGTCCGGGCCCGCGCTGCTGCTGGCCGGACCGGCGCTCACCGGTTCCGCCACCTCCGGCTCGTCGCTGCTGGCGGGCATCATGGTCGCGGCGGCGCTCGGCGGGCCGCTCTTCGGGGTGCTGCTCGACCGCTCCGCCCGGCCGGGGCGGCTGCTGGCCGCGGCACTCGCCCTCTACGCGGCGGCGCTGACCGCGATCCTCCTGGCCCTGGAGCGGCTGCCGTTCGCCCTCACGGTGCTTCTCGCCGTGGGCGCGGGGCTGCTGGGACCGGCCCTGTCCGGCGGCTGGACCTCCCAGCTGCCGCGGGTGGCGCCGCCGGGGGGCCTGCCCCGTGCCAACGCGCTCGACGCGATGACGTTCAGCCTCGCCGCGCTGGTGGGGCCCGCACTCGCCGGGGCCGTGGCGGGGACGGTCGGGGCGCCGGCCGCCGTGGCGGTGTCCATCGCGCTGATCGGCCTCGCGCTGCCCGCCGCGTGGGCGCTCCCCGCGCCTGAGCGGCCCGTCTCCACGCCGCCGCCCACCTCCTCGGTCCGCGCCGATCTCACCGCCGGGCTGCGGGTCGTCGCCCGCAACCGGCGCCTGGCCCGCGCCACCGCCACCTCCGTCATCTCCTGTGTGGGCCAAGGCGCGTTGCTCACCTGCTGCCCGCCGCTCGGCGCGGCCGTACTCGGCGGTGCCGACCGTGGCGCCCTGCTGCTGTCCGCCACCGCCGCATCGGCCCTCGTGGCCAACGCGGCCCTCTCCCGCCACCCGCGCCCACCGCGCCCGGACACCGTGCTCCTCGGTGGCGCCCTGCTGCTCGCCCTCGCGCCCCTGCTGGCGGCCATCGGCCATCCGGCCCCGGTGATCGCCGCCGCGCTGCTCACCGGCGCCGCCGAAGGCCCGCTGCTCACGGCCCTGTTCGCGGTGCGCCACCGGGAGGCGCCCGAGCGGCTGCGCGGTCAGGTCTTCACCACCGGCGCCAGCCTGAAGCTCACCGGCTTCGCCCTGGGCGCGGCGCTCGCCGGTCCGCTCGCCGCCTGGTCGCTGCCCGGTGCCCTGGTGGCCGCCGCGGGGTGCGCGGGGCTCGCGGCCCTCGTCTTCGTATGCTTGTCCAACGGCGCGGAGGCTACCGTTCCGCTTCCACCCCCGGGGGCTGTGTGACGGTGCCCATGTCATCCATGATGACCTGCATGGAAGATCTGAAAGACCTGCTCCCGGTCGAGGCCGTACGGCTTGACGTCCGGGCGCCCGACTGGCGTGAGGCGATAGGCGCCGCCGGGCGTCTCATGGTGGAAACGGGAGCCACCACCGACGAGTACACCCGCGAGATGGTCGCCAACGTCGAGGAGAACGGGCCGTATATCGTCATCGCCCCCGGGGTGGCCTTCGCCCACTCCCGGCCGTCCCCGGCGGTGCTCACCACCGGGATGTCCTGGGTCCGGCTCGCCGAGCCCGTGGAATTCGGGCATGAGTCCAACGACCCGGTCACCCTCGTGGTCGCCCTGGCCGCCAAGGACACGGCCGCGCACACCTCCGCGATGGCGAGCCTGGCACGGCTCCTGGGCGACCCCGACACCGCGGCCGCCCTCGCGGCGGCGCCCACCCCGGAGGCGCTGCACGCGGTGCTGACCGGGGACGGCGCCGAGGCGTCCGAACCGTCCGCCGGACCCGAACCGTCCGCCGCCTCCGGGCCCCGAGCGGCCTCGCTGCACAAGATCCTCACCGTCTGCGGCAATGGCGTGGGCACCAGCCTGTTCCTCAAGAACACTCTGGAGCAGGTGCTGGACCGCTGGGGCTGGTCCAGGTTCGTCACCGTGGAGGCCACCGACACCATCTCCGCGAAGGGCAAGGCGTCCGAGGCCGTGGTCCTGCTCACCTCCCGTGAGATCGCCAGGACTTTGGGGGATGTGGGACGGCCCGTGAAGGTCGTCCAGGACTTCACCAGCACCGCCGAGGTGGACGCGGTGCTCCGGGACACGTACGACGTCTGAACGACGGGGACAGAGGAAGCACCATGAGCTGGTTTGTCACCCTCGCCACGTTTCTCGTCAATGAGATTCTGAGCGAACCCGCGTATCTGATCGGCATCATCACCGCCGTCGGACTGATCGCGATGAGGAGAAGCACCGGGCAGATCATCGGCGGCGCCATCAAGGCGACCCTCGGATTTCTGCTGATCGGCGCGGGAGCGGGACTGGTCACCGACTCCCTCGCCCCGCTGGGCACCATGATCCAGGGCGTCACCGGCGCCCACGGCGTCATCCCCACCAACGAGGCCATCGTCGGCATCGCCCAGGACCAGTTCGGCTCACGGGTCGCCTGGCTGATGATCCTGGGCTTCGTGGTCAGCCTGGTGCTGGCCCGGTTCACCCCGCTCCGCTATGTCTTTCTGACCGGCCACCACATGCTGTTCATGGCCACGCTGCTGACCGTGGTCCTGGCCAACGGCGGCCGCTCGACCGTCGCCGTGGTGGCCGTCGGCGGTGTGCTGCTGGGCATCATGCTGGTCGCGATGCCCGCCTTCGCCCACCCCTGGACCAAGCGGGTCACCGGAAGCGACACCGTCGCCATCGGCCACTTCGGCACCGCCGGATACATCGTGGCGGGCGCGGCCGGAAAGGTGGTCGGCAGGCGCAGCCGCTCCACCGAGGAGATGAAGCTCCCCGAGGGGCTGCGCTTCCTGCGCGACTCGATGGTGGCCACCGCCTTGTCGATGCTGCTGATCTACCTGGTCATGGCCGTCCTCCTGCTCGTCAAGGAGGGGCAGAAGGCCGCCTTCAAGGCGTTCGCCACGGGCACCGGCGGCGCCGTGGCCACCGGTACCGGGAACTATCTGATGCAGTCCGTGATGCAGGGGCTCCAGTTCGGCATCGCGGTCGCGGTGATCCTCTTCGGCGTCCGTACGATCCTCGGCGAGCTCGTCCCGGCCTTCCAGGGGATCGCGCGGAAGGTCGTCCCCGGTGCCCTGCCCGCGCTGGACGCGCCCATCGTGTTCCCGTACGCGCAGAACGCGGTGCTGATCGGCTTCCTCTCCAGCTTCACCGGCGGGCTGATCGGTCTGGCCCTGCTCACCATGGTGTTCAACCCGGCCTTCGGCCTCGCCCTGGTGCTGCCCGGCCTGGTGCCGCACTTCTTCACCGGCGGCGCGGCCGGGGTCTACGGCAACGCGACCGGTGGCCGGCGCGGCGCGGTGGTCGGGGCGCTCCTCAACGGGCTGCTCATCACCTTCCTCCCCGCCCTGCTGCTCAAGGTGCTCGGCGCTTTCGGCGACCAGAACACCACCTTCGGCGACGCCGACTTCGGCTGGTTCGGCGCGCTCATCGGCAACGCGGGCAAGGCCGGTGGCGCCGCCGGACTCGTCGTCATCCTGCTGCTCGGCCTCGCGGTCCTCGGAGCCGCGATCCTGGTGCAGAAGCGGGTGGTCGACACCGGCTGGGACCCGGGCGCGGCACGCGACGCCCTGATGCCGCGCGAAAGCGTGGTGGCGCCCGCCGAGACCGGCGCCACCACGGCCGCGTACGCCAAGATCCCGCCGCCCGCGGGCGCTCCCGCGCCCCCGCCCGCCCCCTGACGCACAGTGGCGGACCGGTGGTCCCGTCCCGAGCCATGAGGGCGGGGCGGGATCACCGGGGCGGGGGCTCACGCCTGCTTGACGTAGCCGCGCAGGTGGACGGCGGTGAGGCTGCCGCCGGTGTCCACGAGGTCGGCCGGGGTGCCGGTGAACACCACCTGACCGCCGTCATGCCCCGCCCCCGGACCCATGTCGATGATCCAGTCCGCATGGGCCATCACGGCCTGGTGGTGCTCGATGACGACGACCGTGTTGCCCGCGTCGACAAGGCGGTCGAGCAGGGCGAGCAGCTGGTCCACATCGGCGAGGTGCAGTCCGGTGGTCGGTTCGTCCAGGACGTAGGTCGTACCGCTCCGCGCCATATGGATGGCCAGCTTCAGCCGCTGGCGCTCACCCCCGGAGAGTGTGGTGAGCGGCTGGCCGAGACCCAGATAGCCCAGCCCCACCGCGGTCAGCCGGTCCAGGATCACCCGGGCCTGACCGGTGGTGAAGAACTCCCGCGCCTCGGCCACCGACATGCCCAGGACTTCGCTGATGTTCTGTCCGCGCAGCCGGTACGTCAGCACCTCGGGCCGGAACCGCTTGCCCTCACAGCCCTCGCACACCGAGGCCACCTCGGCCATCATGGCGAGATCGGTGTAGATCAGCCCGATGCCCTTGCACAGGGGGCAGGCACCCTCGGAATTGGCGCTGAACAGACCCGGTTTGACGCGGTTGGCCTTGGCGAACGCGGTCCGGATCGGATCGAGAAGCCCCGTATAGGTGGCCGGGTTGCTGCGGCGGGAGCCACGGATCGCCGACTGGTCGGCGACGATCACCTCCTCCCGCCCGGACAGCGACCCATGGATCAGGGAGCTCTTGCCCGATCCGGCGACACCGGTGACGACGGTGAGCACTCCGAGGGGGATGTCGACGCTCACATCCCGCAGATTGTGCAGTCGCGCGCCCCGGACCGGCAGTTGCCCGGTGGGCCGCCGCGCCTTCTCGCGCAGCCGCACCCGGTGGTCCAGATGGCGTCCGGTGAGGGTGTCGGAGGCGCGCAGTCCGGCCAGGTCGCCCTCGTAGCAGATCCGCCCGCCCGCCGCCCCCGCGCCGGGCCCCAGGTCCACCACATGGTCGGCGATCCGGATGGTCTCCGGTTTGTGCTCCACGACCAGCACCGTGTTGCCCTTGTCGCGCAGCTGGAGCAGCAGACGGTTCATCCGCTCGATGTCATGCGGATGCAGGCCCACCGTGGGCTCGTCGAAGACATAGGTCACATCGGTCAGGCTGGAGCCGAGGTGCCGGACCATCCGCACCCGCTGGGCCTCGCCACCGGACAGGGTGGAGGACTCCCGGTCCAGGCTCAGATACCCCAGCCCGATCTCGGTCAATGAGTCCAGGAGAGCGCACAGGTTCTCCAGAACCGGCCCGACGGAATCGTGCCGGATACCGCGTACGAACTCCGCGAGATCGCTGATCTGAAGGGCCGAGCACTCCGTGATGGAGCGGCCGTCGATCCGGCAGGACCGGACGGCCTCGCACAGCCGGGCGCCCTCACACTCGGGGCACTCGGTCAGGGTCATGGCCCGGTCGGCGAACGCACGCGTCCGCGGCTGCATCGTCTCCCGGTCCTTCCCGAGGTACAGCCGGCGGACCTTGGTCACCAGCCCCTCGTAGGTGAGGTTGTTCTTCCCCACCTTGATCGTGGTGGCCGGTTTGTGGAGGAAGTCCTCCCACTGCCCGGGGGCGTACTCCCGGACCCTGATATCGGGGTCGAAAAGGCCGGAGGCCGCCATAACCTGCCAGTGCCAGCTGTCCACCTCGAATCCGGGGACGGTGATCGCCCCCTCCTTCAATGACTTCTCCGTGTCGACGAGTTGGCCGATGTCGATGTCGGTGACCTTGCCGAGCCCCTCGCACCGCGGACACATGCCCTCCGCGGTGTTGAAGCTGAAGGCGAGGGGAGGGCCGACATAAGGGCTGCCGATCCGGCTGAACAGGATCCGCAGCAGGGTGTGGGCGTCGGTGGCGGTGCCCACGGTGGAACGGGAGTTGGCACCCATCGGCTCCTGGTCCACGATGATCGCCGCACTCAGATTCCGCAGCGAGTCGACTTCCGGACGGCCGAACGTCGGCATGAAGTTCTGGACGAACGCCGAATAGGTCTCGTTGATCAGCCGCCTCGACTCCGCGGCGATGGTGTCGAAGACGAGCGAGGACTTACCGGAGCCGGAGACACCGGTGAAGACCGTGAGGCGTTGCTTGGGAATGTTCACACTCACGCCCTGGAGATTGTTCTCCCTGGCACCACGGACCTTGATTTCGCTGACATCCATGCCTTCAAGTGTTTCATTGAAGTGCACGTTGAGACTTTTCGCGGATTTCCTTCCCATGGCCGCTGGATGTGCCGTGGGGGAGCGGGCGCTAACCTTCAACTCGCCCGTGAACCCCTGCCTCGAAGGTGACGAACCGTGAGCCGTACGGACGCCGCGCTGCGCCCCGTCGATCTGGCCCGGATGGCGGGTGTCTCCACCCAGCAGATCCGCAACTACGTCGACGCGGGCATCCTGCCCCCGGCCGCCCGCACCCCCGCCGGATACCGCAGACTCGGCGACCGGCACCGCAGAGCCCTGGTGACCTTCCGGGCCCTGCTGCCGGGATATGGCCCGGAGACCGCCCGCGAGGTCATGCGGGCCGTGCACGCCGAGGACATCGCCCTGGCGCTCACCCTGGTCGACGCCGGCCATGCCGCGCTCCATGACCAGCGGCTCTCCCTCCAGGAGGCGGGGAAGGCGCTCGAAGCGGTCGCCGAGCAGAACACGGACACCTCGGCGCCGTCCCGCTCAGGGCCGCTGCGCATCGGCGAGGTGGCCGCCCGTCTGGGCTTGCGCACCTCGGCCCTGCGGGTGTGGGAGTCCGCCGGACTGCTGCGCCCGCGGCGCGACCCGGGCACCGGCTACCGCGTCTACGGCCCGTCCGATGTCCGCGACGCCCGGATGATCGACCTGCTGCGCCAGGTCCGCTATCCGCTGCCCCAGATCCGGCCCGTCCTGGACGGCCTGCGCCGCACCGGCGGCAGCGAGGCCCTGCGCACGGTCATCGCGCAGCGCCAGGAAGGGCTCGCCCAGCGGGCCACGGCCATGCTCGAGGGCTCCTGCCGGCTGCACCACTACCTCACCGGAAATCCGCCGGCCGAGGACCGATGAGTTCCCGGCGCGGGAGCGGTCTGAAGGGTTAAACGCTCCCCAGCGCAGGAGGTACCGATGGCCGGCGACGGATTCACCACGTGTCTGTGGTTCGACGGCAAGGCCGAAGAGGCGGCGCAGCACTACGTTTCGATCTTCAAGAACTCCAGGCTCGGACGGATCACGCACTACACCGGGGTCGAGCCCGGCGGCCCGGCGGGGACCGTGCTGACCGTCGAGTTCGAGGCCAACGGACAGAAGTTCGTGGGGCTCAACGGCGGGCCCGAGTTCACCTTCAGCGAGGCCATCTCCTTCCAGGTCCACTGCGAGGACCAGGACGAGGTGGACTACTACTGGAGCAGGCTCTCCGAGGGCGGCGAGGAGGGCCCCTGCGGCTGGGTGAAGGACAAGTTCGGGGTGTCCTGGCAGATCGTCCCCACCGCGCTCCTCGAGATGATCAGCAGCCAGGACCCGCAGAAGGCCAAGCGGGCCACCGAGGCGATGATGAAGATGGGCAAGCTGGACATCGCCGCGCTCCGGGCAGCCTACGACGGCGCGTAGCCGGCCACGGGGAACGGGCCCGTACGGCATCCGGTCGGACTGCCGTACGGGCCCGTCCACTGTCGTGAGACCCGAGCTGCCCCGGCCCGGCCCGCGGCCATACCGCTAACGGGCCCGGGTGAGGTCCGCCGGGTCGGTGTTGGCGCCGCAGAGGAGCACCGCGACCTTCTCCCCGGGCCGTGGCCGGTACACACCGGAGGTCAGGGCCGAAAGCGCCGTGGCCGCCGCGTGCTCGACCGCGATCCTGCGCTCGTCCCACAGGGCCTGTCGCGCGGAGACGATCGCCTCGTCGGACACCAGGACGGACCGCACCCCGTCCTTACGGGCCCACGCCAGCGCGTCCGAGGACACATGGCGCGCCCCCAGCGAGTCCGCCGCCACCGAGTCCACCGGCACATCGACCACCGCACCGGCCTCCAGCGCGGCGTTCAGGGCCCGGCTCCCGTACGGCTCCACGGCGACGACCCCCACCCCGTGCTCCAGGGCGGACACCGCGACACCGGTGAACAGCCCGCCGCCCCCGACCGCCACCACCACGGTGTCCAGGTCGGGCCGGGCCCGGAGGATCTCCTCCATCACGGTGCCCGCCCCGGCGGCGATCAGCGGGTGGTCATACGCGTGCGAGAGCAGCGCGCCGGTCTCGGCGGCGTGCTTCTGCGCGGCATCCCGCGCATCGGCGTACTCGGTGCCGATCTGATGGACCTCGGCACCGAGCCGGCGCAGCCGGTCGACCTTCACCGGGGGAGCGGTCTCGGGCACGAACACGGTGGCGGGCACGGAGTGCCGTGCGGCCGCCCAGGCACACGCCAGCCCGGCGTTTCCGCCCGACGCGATGACGACACCCGTGCCGGGCAGGGTGCCCGCCTCCCGGTGGGCCCTGGTGAAGTTGAACGCGCCGCGCGCCTTGAAGGTGCCGGTGTACTGGAGGAACTCCAGGGCCAGCCATCCCTCGGCCGCACCCCACGTCCCCTGCTCCACCGGCGCGAGCGCCACGGGCCGGATATGTCCCGCGGCCCGCTGGGCCGCGGCTCGTACGTCTTCGATGGAAAGAGTCACTGAAACACTGTAACAACCACTGGTACGCTCGGGTCGTGCGAAGCAACCGGGACCGAGCCGATCAGCCCACCCTGGAGGCCATCGCCGAGGCGGCCCTGTCCGTCGTCGACGACGAGGGGCCCGAGGCGCTGAGCTTCCGCAGGGTGGCGCAGCTGCTGGGGGTCTCCCACGCCACGGTCTTCCGCCGCTGCGGCGACTTCGACGGTCTGGTGAACGCGTGCGCGGACCGGCTGGCCGCGCGGATGCCGCTGGTGGGGCAGGACCTGGACTGGGCCACCGCCACCGAGACCCGCTTCTCCGCGTTCTACGAGGTGCTGATCGAGCATCCCGGTCTTGTGGCGCTGCGCTCGGGCCGCGCCTGGTGGGGCCCGCATCTGCTGAGCCGCCTGGTGGAGCCGCAGCTGGCACACAGCGTCGCCGCCGGAATGACACCCGACGCGGCGATCCGGGTCTACCGGCGGCTGTATCTGCTCACTCTCGGCGCCGTCGCCTTCGTCGACCACCGCGACGTGAAGAAGGTGCGCTCCGCCGCGCGTACGGCGCTCGCCGCGCTGGACCCCGAGGACTTCCCGGCCCTCACCGGCAACCTCGCCGTCGTCCTGCCCGCGCTGACCGACCACGAGGTCTACCACGGCGCGCTGCGGCAGTTGATCGACGCCTCCGCGTCGGCCTGCCTCGGCGGACGGTGACCGACACGAAGCGGGGCGGGCCCGAGTGGGCCCGCCCCGCGTCACGCCGAGGCGTGGCTAGAGCGTCTGCTGCACCCGCTCCGCCACCAGCTTGATGAAGCGCGACGGATCGCTCAGCTCACCGCCCTCGGCGAGCAGCGCCATGCTGTGGAGCAGCTCGGCCGTCTCCGCGAGCCCGCTGTCGTCCTTGCGCTCGGCGTGGGCCTTGCGCAACCCGCTGACCAGCGGATGGGTGGGGTTGATCTCCAGAATGCGCTTGATCTGGGGCATGCTCTGGCCCATGGAGCGATAGATGTTCTCCAGGGCCGGGGTGACATCGAAGGTGTCACCCACGATGCAGGCCGGGGAGGTGGTCAGCCGTGAGGACAGCCGAACCTCCTTGACCTGCTCGCTCAGCGTCGTCGTCATCCAGGAGAGCAACTCGGCGAAGTCCTTCTGCCGCTGCTCCCGCTCGGCCTCCGCCTCCTCGTCCTTCTCGTCCTGGGAGTCGAGATCGACCTGGCCCTTGGCGATGGAACGGAGCTGCTTGCCGTCGAACTCCGGCACGGCGTCGACCCACAGCTCGTCGATGGGGTCGGTGAGGAGGAGCACCTCGAAGCCCTTGTCCCGGAACGCCTCCATATGGGGCGAACTCTCCACGATCGACCGGGACTCGCCGGTCATGTAGTAGATGTGCTCCTGCCCGTCCTTCATGCGCTCGACGTAACCGCGCAGCGTGGTCGGTTGCTCGGCGTCATGGGTCGAGGCGAAGGAACACACTTCGAGGATCGCCTCGCGGTTCTCCAGGTCGCCGAGGAGACCTTCCTTGAGGACGCGGCCGAATTCCTTCCAGAAGGTCGCGTAGCGCTCCGCGTCGGAGGACATGATGTCCTTCACCGTGGAGAGCACCTTCTTCACCAGACGCCGCCGCATCAGCTGAATCTGGCGGTCCTGCTGAAGGGTTTCCCGCGAGACGTTCAGCGAGAGGTCCGCCGCGTCCACCACGCCCTTGATGAAGCGGAGGTATTCCGGCATCAGCGCTTCGCAGTCGTCCATGATGAAGACGCGCTTGACATAGAGCTGAACCCCCCGCTTGCGGTCCTGCATATACAGGTCCTGCGGTGCGCGGGCCGGAATGAAGAGCAGCGACTGGTATTCGAAGGTGCCCTCCGCCTGCATGCGGATGGTCTCGAGCGGATCGGCCCAGTCATGGCTGATGTGCTTGTAGAACTCGTGGTATTCCTCGTCGGTGACCTCGCCCTTGGGACGGGCCCACAGCGCCTTCATCGAGTTCACGGTCTCGAGCTCGGGCGCCTTCTCCTCGCCTTCCTCCGCCTCGTCCTCCGCCGTGGCCGGGGGCTGGGCGGGGGCCATCCTGATGGGCCAGGTGATGAAATCCGAGTGCTGTTTGACGATTTCCCGGATCTTCCACGGCGAGGCGTAGTCGTAGAGGTGGTCCTCGGTGTCCTCCGGCTTGAGCCGCATCGTGACGGAGGTGCCCTGGGGCGCGTCGTCGACCGGCTCGATCGTGTAGGTGCCCGCGCCGCTGGAGACCCAGCGGGTGCCCTGGCTCTCCCCCGCGTGACGGGTCACCAGGGTCACCTCGTCGGCCACCATGAAGCTGGAGTAGAAGCCCACCCCGAACTGCCCGATGAGGTCCGCGGAGGCGGCCGCGTCCTTCGACTCCCGCAGCTCCTTGAGGAATTTGGCGGTGCCGGAGTTCGCGATCGTGCCGATGAGCTCCACGACTCCGTCATGCGACATGCCGATGCCGTTGTCGCGGACGGTCAGTGTGCGCGACTCCTGGTCGATCTCGATGGCGATATGGAGATCAGAGGTGTCCGCCTGAAGGCTTTCGTCACGCAGCGATTCGAGGCGCAGTCTGTCCAGCGCGTCGGAAGCGTTGGAGATGAGCTCCCGCAAGAAGACGTCCTTGTTCGAGTAGATCGAATGGATCATCAACTGGAGAAGCTGCCGCGCCTCGACCTGAAACTCGAAAGTCTCGACCCCTGTAGTCAACTGTTTCCCCTCGTGAGATAAGCGTCGACGCCGTCAAGCACAGTGCGTCATCAGCAGCTTATCGAAGGTGAGGGGTGTCGAGCGGCCTTCCTGGCAGTATCGCGGACGGCCGCTCACGGGACACGGATCCGGTGGGCCGGGCGACGGGGCCGGTGCGCGTCAGCCGCCGCCGCGCACCGTACTCCAGTCCAGGGCCTCGGCGGCCTCCCGCTGGATTTCCTCCGCCGCCTCCCGGGCCTCGGCGGGGACATCGCCGTGCTCCGCCACGAGGCTGTCGTAGATCGGCACGAAGTCGGACTTGTCTGCGTTCATGTGGCGCACTTCCTCGGTACGGATTCCGGGTCAGCCCCCGGCTACCCGATCTGTTGGACAGACATGCTTTGACGTGGATCACACAGGGCCTCCGGGCGATCCACGGGTGCCCGGCGCGGTGGGACGCGCCGGGCGCCGGGGGTCAGTGCCCGGTGGGCGACTGATCCAGGACGAATACCGGGATCTGGCGGTCGGTCTTCGTCTGGTACTCGGCGTAGTCCGGGTACGCCTCGACCGCGCGCCCCCACCACACGGCCTTCTCCTCGCCGGTGACCTCGCGCGCGGTCATGTCCTGCCGGATCGGGCCGTCCTGGAGCTCGACGCGGGGGTCGGCCAGGACGTTGTAGTACCAGACCGGGTGTTTGGGGGAGCCGCCCAGCGAGGCGACGACGGCATAGGTGCCGTTGTGCTCCACCCGCATCAGCGGGGTTTTGCGGATCTTTCCGCTCTTCGCGCCCCGCGTCGTCAGAACGACCACGGGCAGGCCCCGCAAGGTCGTTCCCTCGAGGCCGCCGGAGCTCTCGATCAGGTCGACCTGATCGCGTACCCACTTCTCCGGGCTCGGCTCGTACTCACCCTGCAACGGCATGATGTCCGTCCCCTCATCCCTTGTGCGAAGACTCGCCTGACGTCTCCCCGTGCCCATCCTCAACACGGGGAGTACGCGAGATCATCCCGACGGGCTCAGGCGCGTCGCGGCAGCGACACGGGGCGCGTCCGGGGGATGGCCGGGGGATATCTGAGGGAAGGCGAACGTCCGGGGGATGCCCCGGGGACCTTCGGGGGATGTCGGTTACGCCGCCATGGGGCGCTGGTCGGGGGACGAGGCGGGGGCGGAGGAGGGGGTTTCCTTCTCGCCGTCCCGCTCCGCCGTGCGCTTCGACTCATCGGAGTGCCGTCCCTGAGGAGGGAAGGTCAGATCCGGTACGTCAACGACCGGCGGCAGATCGGGTGTGAGCAGTGGCTGCTCATTTCTGTCCATGGCGAGCGGGTACCCAGGTGCCGCGCCCTCACCCTGCGATACCGGTCACAGTCGGACATGGCGGTCAGATCGGCGGTTCATGCCCGTGTTGGGGCAGGCCGTGGACGCTTCGGCGGTCTGCGAAGTGATCCACGGCCTGCCCCCGGCGCCGGCACACCGCCGCTGTACGGCCGGTGCGCACCCCCGCGGCACACCGACCGCCGCATGGCGTCCGGTGTGCCGCCGGTTCAGCCCACGCGTTCGATGCGCGCGTTGCGGATCAGGAATTTGCCCTGCTCGCGGACCTGCTCGAAGGCGGCGTTGTTCAGCAGGGCACAGCTGCCCGAGGTCGAGGTGACGGAGACGGTTGTCGACTTGTCGTTGTCCAGATTGGTCACCTTCAGCTTCGTGCCGACCGGGAACTGATTGCTGGAGGCGGCCGGGGCCCCGCCCTCACCGGACAAGGTGACGGTCGACCCCGCGCAGACGACCTCGCCGGAGGCACCGGTGTCACCGGCGCCGGGATCCGGGGCCGCCTCCGAGGCGGGAGCCGAGGCCGAGGCGCCGCCATCGGCCGGGGCCTCCGCCCCGGCCTGGCCCGTGCCCTCGCCGACGGCGCACCCCGATGCCTGCTGCTTTCGCTTGATCTCCTCGATCACGGCCTGGCGATTGGCTATCCGCGCCTCCGACTGCGCATCCGGATTGGCCCGCTGGTCCGCGATGAACTTCTCGTTGTTGGCCAGGGCCTGTTCCAGCCCGGTGCAGGCCGTGGAGGACTGTGCCGTGCCCTCGGTGCTGGCGTTGCTGGTGGCGGCCAGGACCCCGGCGCCGGTGCCCGCCAGTGCGAGCGAACCGACCAGCAGGCCGAGCTTCTTCTTGCCGCTGAGTGTCCTTCTGCGTGTCATGTCGACTCCTTATTTCAAGCTGTCCGCCATCCCATACGGGCGGATGCCGGAGTCGTCTCATGACCGGCGGAAAGTTTTTTGGATGAATGTGATTGAGAATTGAACCGTGCCGGGCCTGCCGGGTCGGACCTTAAAAGGGCCTTAAGGCTTCATGAAGCCTTAAGGCCCTTTCCGGGGACGAGCCGATTTCGTCAGCCCAGCCGCTCGTGCAGGAAGTCGAGCGTGCTCTGCCAGGCCGACACCGCGGATTCCGCGTGATAGGACGGCCGCTCGTCGTTGAAGAAGGCGTGACCCGCCGGATAGAGCCGGAAATCAGGCTGCACCCCGGACCCCTCCCGGATGGCCCGGCGCAGCTCCTCCAGACCGTCCAGCGGAATGGTGGTGTCCTTCTCCCCGAAATGGCCCAGGATGTCGGCCCGCAGACCGGAGAAGTCCGGCAGCTCGCCCTGGATGACGCCGTAGAAGGGCACCGCCGCGCCGACCCGGGAGTCGGTGGCGGCCAGATACAGCACAAAACCGCCGCCCATGCAGAATCCGACCGCCCCCACGGTGTCGGAGGTGACCTCGGGCCGGCCGAGGAGATGGCCGACCGCCCCGGAGAGCAGCTCGACCCCACGTGCCACCGGCAGTTCCGCCATCATCCGGTACGCCTCTTCGGCGCTATGGGCGACGCTGCCCCCGTACAGATCGGGCGCCAGCGCGACAAAGCCCTCGCGGGCCAGCCGGTCGGTGACATCGGCGATGTGGTGGTCCAGGCCCCACCACTCCTGAATGACGATCAACCCCGGCCCCCGCCCGGAGGGCGGCAGCGCCAGATACCCGTGGGCGGTGGTTCCGGCGCTGGGGAAGGTGACGTGTCGACGGGCGGGGGAGCCGGTCGGCTTCGGGACCTCGGGCATGGGGGCATCGCTCCTGTCGTACCGATCGTCGCTGGTCCCACCCATCGTAGGGACGGCGCCGTGCCACCAGGGCGGCCGGTCAGGCCCTGGGTCAGGACACGGCCGAGGCGCGGATGTCGTGTCCGTCCGAGGTCAGACAGCGGCCGGTGGACAGGTCGTAGCGCCAGCCGTGCAGGGTGCAGGTGAGCACCTCGCCCTCGATCTGCCCGAACCGTTCGAGGTCGGCGCGCAGATGGGGGCAGCGCCGCTGCACCCGCCAGCCGTCCAGCTCGATGTCCTGGCCGTCGTCCTGGCAGGAGTCGTAGTAGTTCTCCACGTACTCGATGCGCTCCATGGACAGGCACTTGAAGAACACATACAGGAACTCGTTGTAGGGCCCGATCCGGCTGGCGGTGAACCGCATCGACAACAGCAGGCTGTTGGACCAGTCCACCTCGCGCCGGGCGATATTGGTGGCCACCAGATCGGCCGAGGTGGACAGCGTGTAGCGGCAGCGCTCACCGTCCCAGAGGCGGACCTCCCGCGCCGGGAAGTCGATCACGATGGGCACGTCGCCCACATCGAGCCGCGCCGGGCCGCCGACACCCGCGCAGATCCGGTCGGCCCTGGTCAGCAGCGGCTCCCACCACTGCTTCAGCTCGCTCAGCAGCCGCTCGCGCGGCAGCGCGGGGGCCCGCGAGGCGCGCTCGGCGGCGAGCGCGGGCTGCTGCCGGGCCGCGAAGTCCCGCAGATACGCGCGCTTCTCGCCGAAGACGCGCTCGATCTCCATCTCGGTGTAGCGGTGGCTGAGCTTGCACGCCGTGCTCTCCGGCTCCGCCACCGTCCCGGGCAGCAGCAGATGCGCCGCCACCTCCGGGCGCGCCCGGCCCAGCTGACGCAGGAACTCCAGCTGGTCCACGAAGATGCTCTCCCCGTCCCGGCCGGTGCCGTTGTGCTCGAAGAGCTCGTCGTCGAGGAAGCACGGCGGGCCCGCGTTGGGGAACACATGCTTGGCTTCCACCGCGTCGATGTACCGCAGCGCCCGGTCGAACTGCCCCTGCCGCTTGCGCGCGGCGAACTCCTTCTTGGCCGAGTGCGGCAGCTGGTACACCATCGGGTACCAGATGGCCCCGGAGAACTGGACGAAGTACGCGTCCACCTCGCCGAAGTCCCGGATCGCCGCGATGTCCAGCGGATGGGCGTCGTTCTGGTTGAGCAGCACGCTCCGGCCGTCGTCCAGCGAGAGCGCCGAGTCGCCGATGGGGCCGTCCCCGGGGCCGGTCAACGCGGTGATCATGATGCGCAGACCGTCGCGCTCGACCGGTGTACCGGAGCGGGTGTGCAGGAAGTTGGTGAAGCCGAGCGCCCTCAGCTCGCGTTCCAGCTCATCGGTGGCGAAGGCCGGAAGCAGCACCGTGACGTCCTTGCGCACGTTCCGGCGCAGATTCTCCGCGTCGAAGTGGTCGCGGTGCAGATGGGAGACATACAGATAGTCCGCCGCGCGCCCATAGTGCGCCCAGTCCAGATCGGTGTTGTCCGGGAACGGAAACCACGAGCCGAAGAAGGCGGGATTGACCCATGGATCGCAGAGCACCGATCCCGCCGCGGTCTCGATGAACAGCCCAGCATGCCCAAGTCCGGTCACGCGCATACCCCAGCACCCCAACCCGGTCGGTGATGTCCGATATCTCCACCGTGTCGGGGTTCGCGGCCATGTGCATCCGCGGCTGCGCTTGCCGGGTGGCGGGATCCGCCACCCGGGTCACGCCGATGTGATCAGGGCCGTTCGGCGGTGGCCGGACCGGTGGCGCCCGTGGCCGCCACCCGGTCCGCCGCCGTAGGGCGCGGCGACAGCAGCCGCTCGGCCAGATGTCCGAAGAGCAGGCCGAACGACACCCACAGAGCGCACTGGACCGCGAGGGCGGTCAGCCGGAACTGCCAGAGCAGTGTCGCGGGGAACCCCTCGGGCACCTCGTTGAACGACGGCAGGAAGGCGTATGCCAGGCCCACCACCACGATGAAGGCCACCGCCGCGGCCACCGTGGCATTCCAGTTGCCGAGCCGGGGCGCGAGCCGTCTGCCGAGGATGACCGCGCCCACGGCCAGCAGCACACTGAGCACGACCATCAGGAAGTACAGCGTGGTGCGCTGGTCGAGGGTGTCCGGATCGCCCACGGCCGGCGGATTGGCCGGGTACTTGAAGAACGGCACCAGATAGCCGGCCACCAGCGCGCCCAGCGATACCAGCGCGGCGGTGGCACGCGGCCCGAACCGGCCGATGCGGCCGAGGGCCACACACACCGCGAGGGCCGCGATACCGCCGAAGGCGACACCGTAGACGAGAACACCGGTGCTCAGACCGGCGGTGGACTGCATGGTGCGGCTGACGAGCTCCGCGCCGTGCTCATGGCTGTGCGCGTCCTCGTACGCGATGGCCGAGTCCACGCGCGGCTCGCCGAGCAGATAGGCCACACCGAGTGCCGGAAGCCCGGCGGCGAGGCCCGCGAGCATGCCCCGGACGAGCAACGCCCGGACGGATATGGAGTTCATGAAGGATTCGATTCCCCTGGGGACGGGACCTGCGGCGGAAAGCGGAGGCCGGGGTCAGTGGCAGGGGAAGCCGAGCAGATGGCGGCCGTCGTGGACCCACTCGTGCACACCTTCGCCGGAGAGCACGGCGGTGGCGCCCTGCTCGGCGCCGATGAAGTACAGGAGGATCAGCATGAGGAGGCCGAAGAAGAGCGCCCACGGGGCGATGGCCTTCAGCGAGATGGGGGTGATCTCCGGCACCGGCTGGGCGCTGGATGCGGAAACGGCGGACTGAGCCATGGTGGAACCTCCTGGGGAACACGCGTCCCGGTCGTTGGTGCTCATACGACGGCGCTGGGTCTGACTCGCCCGGCGGGCGGCCCGCGTAACGGGTGCTCCGCCGGACATACAGTGGCGCGACCGTGCCGGAATCTCACCGGGCTTCCGTCACGCCGTCGTCTCCATGAGACGGTAGCGTGCGAGCGTCGTCCGCCGCTACGGGGCGGATGCCCGAATGTGTGCCTCTACATGGGCGAATGGTGCGGATGGGGGGCTGGGTGGTGCGTATCACGCTGGTCGCGCCCGCCGTCAACGCGGCACTGCGGCAGGTGCGGTTCGACGACGCCCCGCCGGACGCGGCCGGGGTGCGCCGGGCGCGGGCGGCGGCCGCGGCGCTGCCCCGCCACGACATGGCGTTCACCGCACCCTCCGAGCGCTGCCGCGGTACCGCCGCGGCCCTGGGGCTCGACGCCGTCGTGGCGCCGGAGCTGGGCGATCTCGATGTGGGCCGCTGGCGGGGCCGTTCACTGGACGAGGTGGGGCAGCGGGCCCCGGAGGAGGTCGCCGCGTGGCTGTCCGATCCGGCCGCGGCGCCACACGGTGGCGAGTCGCTGCTGGCGTTGGTGGAACGGATCGGGGTCTGGCTGGAGGCCCGGAAAGAGGGTTCAGCGAGTCCGTCCGGACCGGCCCGTGAGGGTCGGCTGCTCGCCGTGGTGGAACCGGCCGTGGTCCGGGCCGCGCTCGTCCACGCCCTCGGCCTGCCCGCCCCCGCCTTCTGGCGGCTGGACGTCGCCCCGCTGACCGCGACGGAGCTCAGCGGCCGCGCGGGCCGCTGGAATCTGCGCTGCGGACACCCGTTGGCGGAGGGCGTGTCGTAAGGAGTGGACGCGCGCTGACGGAGGGCGTGTCGTAAGGAGCGGGTGCGCGCTGGCGGAGCGCGTGCCGTGACGAGCGGACACCGGCGGGCGGGAGGCCATGCCATGACGGCCGGACACCGGCCGGTGGGCGGCCTGCCGTAACGAAATGATCTCTCCGATGGCGTGTCCGCACCGGAATGCGCTGTCGTAGCTTGATGGCATCCCCCACCACCAGGCTCCGCCCCGTCACCGCCACTCTTTGCGCCACCGCGCTGGCGCTGCTCACCGCGTGCGGCGGTGGCGGTGGAGATGACGGGAAGAAGGGTGGCGACGGGGCCGGGAAGAGCACGGCCTCACCTGTCGTCACCCCCACCGCGACCGCTCCCGTCCCCCGGGGCGGGGGCAGCGCGCTGCCGGACGACCTGAACGGCGACGGCCGCCCCGAGCTCAGAATCCCGCTCGCCTCCGACGAGGAGCTCGGCGGCCTGCGCCATATCGCCTTCGTGTACGGCTCGGCGAAGGGGCTCGACCCCGCCGTCCGCACCGTGCTCGGCCGTACGGACCTCGGCCTGCCCACCGGCGCCGGATGGGACGACCGCATCGCGGGCGAGATGCGGTCCGCGACCACCGCCGACCTCGACGGCGACGGCTGCGCCGATGTGATCGCCACCGCCACCAAGGAGCGCGACCCGGCCAGTGCCGGGCGCGTTCACATCACCACCCAGACGCTTCCGTACATCACCTGGGGCGGCCCCGAGGGACCGCGCCGGGGAGCCCCCGCCACTCCGGTGGGGCTGGCCGACGCCGACGACGGCCTGGAGAGCCCGTGGCCCCTGACGACGGGTGACTTCAACGGGGACGGACACCACGATCTGGCCGCCGTGCGCCAGGGAGGCAAGGACTTCCACGTGCTGTACGGGCCGTTCGGCCGTGACGGCAAGGCCGCCCGCACCGAGACATACGCCAACCCCCTCGGCCCCAGCGGCCAGATCGCGGAGCTGCACGCCGACGCCATCGACGGCGACCGGCCCACCGATCTGGTGGTGCACGCGCAGGGCGACGACGACCAGACGGAGTCCGCGCTCCTCACGGCGGGCCCGGACGGCCTCGCCACCACCGGCCGCACCCTCCGTAAGGGCAACGCCATCGCCTTCGGCGACTTCGACGGCGACGGGAAGCGGGATGTCGCGGTCGCCGACACCGGCAGCCGCAACGACGAACCGGGCTATGAGACCGAGCCCGCGGACGTCAGCCAGTCGGTCAGCGTGTACACCGAGCGCTCGGCCGGATCGGACCCCCGGCCGATCAGGATCCCCGCCCTGGGCGGCGATGTGCTCGCCGCGGCCGACACCGACGGGGACGGCACCGACGAACTGGCCGTCTCGCTGCGCACCGGCGGCACCGAACTGCTGACGATCCGCCCGGACGCCCCCGGGGAGATCGCCCACCGCCGCACCCTCGACCGCACCGTCCCGGCCCGTGTGGACGGCCACGAGGTGCCGAAGAAGCGGCGCGCCGTCAGGCTCCACGGCGCCGGGGACTTCGACCACGACGGCAAGGACGAGGTCGTGCTGGCCTGGGGGCCGGACCCGCTCTTCGCGCTCTACGGGGAGAAGCCGCAACGGTTCTGGGTGACCGACGGCGCCGCGGACGAGGTGGTGTTCACCAGCGCGCCCTACGCCAAGGGCGCCTCGTGAGGCGCGCCGCCCCACCGCACGCGTGTCCATGCGCACCACCCCCTTCGCCGGGCCCGGCCGACGCCCTACTGTGGGCGTCAGTCGGCTGGTGAGGGGGAGCGGATGACGACCGGGGAAGCCTCCGGCGGGGAGGAGCGGGGGAATGATTCAGGATCGCCCCACGGAACCGTGATCGGCGGCCGGTACCAACTGCGCGCGCGCATGGGCCGCGGCGGTATGAGCATGGTCTGGGACGCCTACGACGTATTGCTCGGCCGCCCCGTCGTCGTCAAGGAGCTGACCCCGGACGGCGATCCGGACCCGGAGGCGTATACGCGCTGGCTCGGCCGGTTGCGCCGCGAGGTCCGGGTCCTCGCCTCGACCCTGCATCGGCACCTGGCCGCCATCTACGACCTGGGCGAGAGCGACGGCCGGGTCTGGATCGTCATGGAGCGCCTCGACCAGCGTTCGCTGGCGGACCGGATCGGCGATCGGGGCGGGCGGCTCGGCGTGACCGAGACGGCCCGGATCGGCCTGGAAGTGCTGCGCGGATTACGTGCGCTGTACGCGGCGGGGATGGCCCATGGGGACGTCAAACCGCGTAACGTCCTCTTCCGCCCGGACGGCCCCGCGGTGCTGGTGGACCAGCTGGGCCTGACCTTCGCGGACGAGGGCGGTGTGGTCGGCACACCCGCCTATATGGCACCGGAACGCTTCACGTCCCCCTCCCTTCCGGCGACCGCGGAAGGGATGCTGAAGGCCGACCTGTGGTCCCTGGGCGTGACCCTGTACGAGGCCATCGAGGGCCGTGCGCCGTTCGAGGGGCTGACGGTGGGCGAGGTGATGAGCGCGGTGCGGAGCGCCCCGCCGCCGTCCATGAGATACGCGGGTGCGCTGCGGCCGCTGATCGAGGGACTGCTGGTCAAGGACCCGGAGCGGCGGCTGACGGCCGATGAGGCAGAGGCGCTGCTGCGCGACTCGGCCCGGGGCGAGCCCATGTCCGCCCCGGGGGCCGAGACAGCGGCCCTCCCCGCGCCCGCGGGGGCCGCGGAGGCCATGCGGCCTGCCCCCCGGGCGAGCGGTGCGGGCGGCGCCGGAGCCCTCGCCCCGATCGTCATCGTGCTGGGGATCCTGCTCGCCGTGTCGGGCGCGCTGGCCCTGCCCTCGCTGACCCCGGGCTCCTGGGACGACGTTCCCGGATGGGTGGGGCCCGGATGTCTCGGCCTGTTGTGGCTGGCGCTCGCGGCGCGCGGCTTCGCATCGGCCAGACAGCGGGACCGGCAGGCCCGGTGGCTCGACGCACTGCGCCCGGACGCCGGGGAGGCGGGCGCCCGCCCCGCCGGGCCCTGGCAGCCGCTGCGCGAGGGGTATCTGGCCGCCCTGGCGATGCCTCAGCCCCCTGATCGGCGGGCGCGGCGTCCGGTGGAGCGAGAGATGGAACGGGACATGGCCGACTTCCTCACCGCGCTCGGCCCGCCACCGCCACGGGTGGCGGGCGCGGACCCCACATCCCGTCCGGACCGTCCGGGGGAGGCTCCGTGACCGAGAACACGAGTGAGAACCCCGTCCAGGGCGGCCCTGCGGAGTCGGCGGTGCCCTGGGGCGACCGGCTGCCGGTGGAGCAGGCCAAGGAGTGGGAGGCGGTCAGGCCCGGCACGGTGGAGTGGATGCTCACCGAACTCCAGCGGGAGCGCGAGCACCGCCGCCGTATGGACTGGGTGCACACGGGGTTGCAGGCGTTCGGCTCGCTGCTGGGCGCCGGCACGGTCGTGGCGTACGTCTGGGTGGCCACGTACTTCCTCGCCCATGACGCCGCCACCCAGGGCGCGGCCATCCTCGGCGGTGGTACGGCCGCCCTGGTCGGGGGGTTCCTCGGCAAGCGCTACGGCGACCGGCGCTGACCTCTGGGACCCGTCGCCGTCCGGGGAGTGAACAGGATGACGCTTCCTTGCGTATGAGGGGTGGGCCTTCGCCGTCCGGGGCCCTCCGGATCGACGTAAGGAGGCAGGGTGGTGAAGCACATGCGGCGCGGCGTGCGCCGGGCCGTGCGGTTCGTGGCTGTCGGGGCACTGGTCTGTGGCGGGGTGATGGTCTCCCAGGCCGGGCCGGGCGGATCGGCCCACGGGACGACCGGAAACGAGGGTTCGAGAGCCCTGAGCGCGCGTCAGGCGGACGATGTGGGTGGACGGTTGGTGTCCGCGCTCGGCTCCTCCCGTACGGCGGGCAACTGGATCGGCGCCGACGGCCGCCCGGTGGTGGCGGTGACGGACGACACGGCCGCGGACGAGGTCAGCCGGGCCGGGGCCACCGTCAAACGGGTGCGGTACAGCATGGAGCAACTGGACTCCGCGACCGAGAAGCTGCGCTCCGCGCCCCGGGTGGCGGGCACCGCGTGGATGGTGGACCCCAAGTCCAACCAGGTCGTGCTGGTCGGCGACAGCAGTGTCTCCACCGCCCGCTGGTCGACGATGAAGGCGCTGGCCGCGGAGGTGGGCGACGAGGTGCGGACGCAGCGGACGGCGGGCTCCTTCACCACCAGAACCGCCGGGGCCTCTCCCATGTTCACCAACGGCAGCCGCTGTTCGGCGGGTTTCAACGTCACCGACGGCCGGACCGGGTTCATCCTGACGGCGGGGCACTGCGGCCCCACCGGCACCCCCTGGTTCACCGACGGCAGCGGCCGCACCCGCATCGGCACGACGGTCCGGAGCAGCTTCCCCGGCAGTGACTTCTCATTGGTGCGGTACGACAACGCCTCGCTCGACCAGAGCGGTGTGCTCGACGTCGGCGGCGGCCGGGTGGTGCGGGTCACCGGTGTCGCCGACCCCGTCGTGGGCCAGGAGGTGTTCCGCAGCGGCAGCACCACCGGGCTGCGCTCGGGCAAGGTGACCGGGCTCAACGCGACGGTCAACTACCCCGAGGGCACGGTCACCAGGCTGGTCCAGGCCACCGTGTGCGCCGAGCCCGGCGACAGCGGCGGGCCGCTCTTCGCCCAGGGCGTGGCGCTCGGCGTCACCTCCGGCGGCAGCGGCGACTGCGAGAAGGGCGGGGTGACCTTCTTCCAGCCCGTGACCAAGGCGCTGAGCGCGCTCGGGGTGGGCATCCCGGGTGCCAAGGCCCAGAGCCCCAACCCGGCCATCGCCTCCGGCGGCCAGACGGGCGCCGCGCCCGGTGCCACCGGGACATCCGGGAACGACGACGGCGTCTCGACGCTCGACGATGTGGTGGCGTACGCCCAGGGTTTCGGACCCGGTCTGGTGGTCATCGTGGTGGGGTTCGTCGGGCTGCTGTCCACGCTGACCATCCGGCCCCGGCGCCGCCGCTACCGCGGCTACTCCACCGGCTGGGGATGAGCCGGTGAGACGTTCGCTCAGCCGTCGCCGGCCTCGAAGGCGACGATGCGCTGGGCGCCGTCGGCCCCGTCCGGATGGCGGCTGGTGAGGTCCAGCCGCAGCCGGGAGGTGCCCCAGCCGGTGGCCGGATCGCCGTCCAGCATGGCCGAGGGCAGGGTCGCCCGGCTGCCGGCCGCGGTCGGCCAGGGGACGTACGACGACGAGGTGGCCCCCGCCCGCGGCGGGGGCCACCTCGTCGAAAAGGGAACTGCCGTTCCGGCACTCAGTAGCCGTAGTGGTGGTGGTGCCGGTGCCGCTCGGGCTCCTCGACCACCGGGGGAGCCACGGCGGTCGGCTCCACGACGCGCCGACGCTTGTAGACACTCACATACGCCGATGTGCCGATGATGCCGACGGCCATCAGGATCAGACCGACCAAGTGGACGTTGAGACCGTTGGCGTTCCAGTCGGTGGCGAAGGTGAGAATCCCTCCCACCGCGATCATCAAAATGCAACCGCCGAGGCCCATCAGTTCTGCCTCCGTACATGAGTTCGCTGTTGTGGGCTGGTCCACGCCGGGTACCCAGGCCCGCCGAGGCCAATCCCACGTCCCGCGGTCCTCCTTTTCCACGGCGGCCACCCGCTCGTCGAGCGCCTGGCGGTCCGCGCGCGCCCTCGCCCGGTCCCTGGCCGAGGCTTCGGTGACATCGAGGAAGATCTGGTCGGCGTACGGCCAGATCTCCGCCATCGCCGTCTTGACGCGTACCAGGACCTCCTCGACCTCCTCGCTGTCGTGGCCGGGGGCGAGGTCGACCCGGGCCGCCACCAGCGTCGAGTCATTGCCCAGACGCATCGTCAGCAGACTGGTCACGGTGTCGATCTCCGGCTGCGCCTCGAGGACCCGGCGCAGCTCGCGGCGCTGGGCCGGGTCGATCGCCTGAGTGAGCGGCCTCGGAGAGCAGCGCGGGGGAGCCGGAGAAGACCCCGCCGACGGCCTTGGCCAGCGCGATGAGCAGATTGGCGCCGAGCGCGACGAAGACGGTGATGGCGGTCCGGGCGTCCTCGCCCCGCGACGCGCCGGGCCGGTCCCGGCCCTGGCGTTCGTCCGGCGTGCCGGGCTGGTCCGGGCCCTGGTGTCCGTCCGGCGTGCCGGGCTGGTCGGGCCCTTGGTGTGCGTCCGGCGGGGCGGGTGCGCGCGCGGTCTCCGGCGGGTCCGGCGTCCGCCGCGTACGCGGTGTCCCGTGCCGGTCGGAGTGGTGCGCTGTGGAACGGCTCATCGGCGGGAAACTCCGTATGCGGAAAGTCCATGCCATCCTGATGGCCCTCTGCGCCGGAGCGGCTCTCTCCGCCGGGGCGGCCGGACGGCCTGTCCCGTCCCCGGGTGTCCCGATACCGGGATCTCAATCGTGACACGCCCGCCGGGCGGAGCGCGCCCCGCCGGTCCATCCGGCCTACGGGGCGCGCTCGGAGCGGGTCAGCCGGCCGGAGTGTTCGGGGACGCGGGCACCTTCGGCAGGGCGCTGAAGAGGTCGAGCCCCATGGCGGCGGCGATCAGCAGTCCGATCACACCGAGCGCCACCGCTCCCCAGGCCACCGCGGTCACCCAGGGCGCCCCGGCCGTGGCGGGCCGCCGCTGCCGTAGCAGCACCACACCGGCGATCACCACGGCGACCAGCGCGAACAGCCCGTTGACCAGGGCCGTGGTGTGCCATGGAGTGCCGTACACCATGGCGATCTGATCGGCGGCGGAGCCGGACTGGGCCTTGATCTGGCCGGTCAGCTGCTTGCGCTCCTGCAACATCGTGCCGAGCCAGGTGCCGGTGAGCGAGGCGAGCCCGAGCCCGGCGCCCACGACCGAGGCGGCGCCGAGGACGATGCCCGGCGCGGTGGCCGGGGAAGGGGGTGCGGTGTCATCGGCGGTGGTTTCCCCGACGGAGGCGGACGTCTCCGAGTCGTCCGGTGTTTCCTCCGGGTCCTGGGTCTCCCGCGCGTCCGGGGTCTTACGCGGGTCCGATACAGCGTTCGGGACACCCTCCGCCGTGGCTTCCTCGGCTTCTGCGGGCTGCGCTGCGGTGTCGGTCGGTTGGTCGGTCTTGGTGGTGTCCATGTGGCGCAACCGTAGGGACCGAAGATGAGAACTCACTGAGAAGACGATGTCCTTCGGCCGGCGGCACCGGCCGGGTGGCGGCCGGCCGGCCCGCATACGCTGGCCGAAGGGTTCCCCGAGGGCCGGGAACCTTTCGCTGGACGACGGGAGCACCCCGTGGCCTCCTCCACCTCTGGCGGCGCCGCCTCCGACGGCGGGGCACGGCACCGGCTACGCGGATGGCTGCTGGAGGGCCTGACCGACATGGCCAAGCGCCAGCCCGGCCCGCATGCCGAGCCGGAGGGCGTACACGAGGGCCGGCCGTGGTGGCGGGTGATGTGCCTGACCGGTCTGGACTACTTCTCCACCCTCGGTTACCAGCCCGGTATCGCCGCCCTGGCGGCCGGGCTGCTCTCCCCGCTGGCCACCGTGGTGCTGGTGGTGGTGACCCTGGTCGGCGCGCTGCCGGTGTACCGCAGGGTGGCCGAGGAGAGTCCGCACGGCCAGGGCTCGATCGCGATGCTGGAGCGGCTGCTGACCTTCTGGAAGGGCAAGGTGTTCGTTCTCACCCTGCTGGGCTTCGCGGCCACCGACTTCCTCATCACCATCACCCTCTCCGCCGCCGACGCCACCGCCCACCTGGTGGAGAACCCGCATTTCACCTCGACCCTGAACGGCCATGAGGTGGCCGTCACCCTGATCCTGGTGGGGCTGCTGGGCGCGGTGTTCCTCAAGGGGTTCACCGAGGCCATCGGGATCGCGGTGGCGCTGGTCGCGGTCTATCTGCTGCTCAACGCCATCGTGGTGGCGGTCGGGCTGTGGCATGTGTGGACCGCCCCGCAGGTGATCCCCGACTGGTCCCGGGCGCTGGTCGCCGAGCGCGGCAGCCCCCTGGTGATGATCGGCGTGGCGCTGGTGATCTTCCCGAAGCTGGCCCTGGGCCTGTCCGGATTCGAGACCGGCGTGGCCGTCATGCCGCATATCGAGGGCAAGCCCGGCGACACCCCGGAGCGCCCCGCCGGACGCATCCACGGCGCCAGGAAGCTGCTGACCACCGCCGCGGTGATCATGAGCGTCTTCCTCATCACCTCCAGCTTCATCACGACCCTGCTGATCCCGCAGCGGGAGTTCGAACCGGGCGGCCGGGCCAATGGGCGTGCCCTGGCCTATCTCGCCCATGAGTACCTGGGCTCGGCGTTCGGCAGCGTCTATGACGCCTCCACCATCGCCATCCTCTGGTTCGCCGGCGCCTCGGCCATGGCCGGACTGCTCAATCTGATGCCCCGCTATCTGCCGCGTTACGGCATGGCCCCCCACTGGGCGCGCGCGGTCCGCCCCATGGTGCTGGTGTTCATCGCCATCGCGTTCCTGGTGACCTGGATCTTCAAGGCGGATGTGGATGCCCAGGGCGGCGCCTACGCCACCGGTGTGCTCGTGCTCATCACCTCCGCCGCCATCGCCGTCACCATCGCCGCCCGGCGCGCCCGGCAGCGCCGCTGGACCCTCGGCTTCGGCGTCATCGCGGCGATTTTCCTGTACACCACCGCGGTCAACGTGATCGAACGGCCCGACGGCGTCAAGATCGGCGCCTGCTTCATCGCGGGCATCCTGGCGGTGTCGCTGCTGTCCCGGGTGGCCAGGGCGTTCGAGCTACGGGTCACCAGCGTGACGTTCGACCCGCTGGCCGAGCGGTTCATCCGCGACACCGCGCACCGCAGGATCCGCTTCATCGCCAATCAGCCGGAACGCCGTGACCTGGTCGAATACCGCGACAAGCAGCACCAGATCCGGGCGGACAACGACATCCCGCCCGAGGACGACATCATCTTCGTCGAGGTCACCGTGGCCGACCCGTCGGAGTTCGAAAGCGATCTGCGGGTGTGCGGAGAGGTGCTGCACGGCCGCTACCGCGTGCTGACCCTCCAGAGCGCCACCATCCCCAACGCGCTGGCCGCGCTGCTGCTGTGGGTGCGGGACATGACCGGGCAGCGTCCACACATCTACTTCGAGTGGACGGAGGGCCATCCGCTGGCCCACTTCCTGCGCTTCTTCCTCTTCGGTCAGGGCGAGGTCGCCCCCGTCACCCGTGAGGTGCTCCGCGAGGCCGAGCCCGACCGCGGCCGCCGCCCCCATGTCCATGTCGGCTGAGGAGATCCAGCCGGACCAGGGGCGGTCGCCGCGTCAGGGCGCCGTCGGTGCCAGGCCGCCGTCGGTGTCAGGTTGTCACCGGCTCCGGGTCCGGATCGGTGGCGGGCAGGCTGTCCATGAACGAGCTCACCGAGAACACCGCCCGCCCCGGCCCCGGCGGGCCGTATCCGGGCGGCGAGGACAGCCCGAAGTCCTCGAGCGTCGCCCGGTAGGTCTCCAGCAGCCGGATGTGGTACTCCAGCGGGGCGCCCTGCGGATTGGCCTTGCCCAGCGGTGTCGTCGGCTCGGGGCACCAGGTGGTGAACCGGGGCACGACCCCGTGGGACATGAAGAACCGCAGCCCCTCGGCGGTGGAGTCGATTGCCTCGGCCACCGAGGAGAAGCCGAACGGCTCGGCCATCTCCACGCCCGCGACGAAATTGGGGATCACATTCCGGGCGCCGAACACCTCGGTCGAGTCCAGGATCCGGCGGTGCCACTCGTCCCGGCCGATGTAGCGCTCCTTGCCCGGGCAGTACAGCTCGAACAGCCGCCGGTCCCACACCTCGAAATTGGGGTGGTAGATCCGCACCCCGTAGTCGTGGAACCGCTGGACGTCCTCCTTGGGCAGCGCCTGCGCCACCACCTTGCCGATCCACCGGTCCGGGAAGCGCTCCTCGATGGCCTTGGCGTAGTGGCCGTAGAAGTCGGCCTCGTCACGGCCGCCGATATGCGAGGTGATCGCGCCACCGGTGAGGGTGTACGCCTGGGAGGCGCGGGCGGTGTCATGGCGGTCGATGATCTCCAGCGCCTCCAGCACCTCCTCCACCGGCTTCACCCCGGTGTACGGGCGGCCCGCCGCCTTGTGCTGACGCCAGTTGTGGTTGATGTCGCAGTACTGGCACTCCTCCTTGGCGCCGAAGTACTGGCACACCCGGAAAACCGTCAGATAGACCAGATAGCCCCACTGGATGGTCGGCGCCACCTCCATCACCGACTTGCCGTTCGACAAGGTGTGACGGTAGTAGTCCGGCATCGGCGGCAGCCCCACATCGGCGATGCGCGCCCCGTCCAGATACAGGCCCAGCGCACCGTCCTCACCCGCCCGGACCACATACGGCGAGGCGGGGTTGACGCGGACGGACACCACGGTGCGGCGCAGCTCGTACGGACCGCCGGTGAGCACGATCTCCTCGGGCGGCCGGTTGAGGGCCGCGGCGCCCAGCTCCGGCAGGGTGCGGTGGTCGAACGAGAAGATGAAGTACGACTTCGGCTTGACGTCGCCGTCCTCGTTGCCGCTGAGCGCGGCCTCGTCGAAGGCCATGCCGCCGCGCAGCAGGTCCTCCTTGAGCACGGCCTCCCGGGGCACCTGGGGGAAACGCCCCATCAGCCCCTCGACCAGCGCGGTTCGTCTCTGGCTCGCCATCTGCCGCATCATCCCCCCGGCTCCGTATGGATGCGCTGTGGTTCCCACGCAGATCTCCATGCCGCGCAACACCATAGATCAGGGCGGATGTTCGGCTCCAGAGCGCCCGGCGCGTGTCCGCCCGCCCCGTCCGGGCGGGTCGGCCGGGAACGCGTACCCGGCCTGATGGGCGCTTCCGGCCCGGCCGACCTACGGTGGAAGGGCCATGGCAGTCAACCGGCTCGGCGTGGTCGTCCACCAGGCCCGCCCCACCGCCGTCGCGGCGGCGCACACCGCCCGCGCATGGGCCGCTGCCCATGGCATCTCCTGTTTCGAGCTGGACGTCTGGCGCGGCGATCAGCCCCGGCGCAGCTCCCGGGAGGAGGCCGCGGCCGCCGGCCACCCCGATCTGATCGTCACCTTCGGCGGCGACGGCACCTTTCTGCGCGGCGCCCGGCTCGCCGCCAGGAACGGGGCCGCGGCGCTCGGGGTGAACGTGGGGCGGGTCGGCTTCCTCACCGAGATCACCGTCGATCAGGTGGAGGGGGCGCTGGACGCCATCCATGACGGCCGTGCCACCATCGAGGAGCGCATGCTGCTCACGCTGCGGGCGTCCCGGCAGCTGGAGATGCCCGAGGGCATGGAGGCGCTGCTGCGGTACGGGCGGGGCCCGGTGCCGCCCCCGCCCAGGGTGCGCCCCGGCCGCGGCCCCGAGGAGGTGGGCTGGGGCATTCCGCTGGATGTCATCGCCGTCAACGACGTGGTCTTCGAAAAGCTCGCCCGCGACCGCCAGGCCGGACTGGGCGTGTATGTGTCCGGGCAGCTGCTCGCCTCGTACTCGGCCGACGCGATCATCGTCGCCACCCCGACCGGCTCCACCGCCTACAGCTTCGCCGCCGGTGGACCGGTGGTCTCCCCGTACCTGGACGCGGTGGTCTTCACCCCGGTGGCCCCGCACATCGCCTTCGACCGCACCGTGGTGGCCGCGGTGGACGAGGCCGTCGCCGTGCGGGTCCTGCCGACCTCGGGACGGGTGGCGGTCAGCCTCGACGGGCAGCTGCGCGGGGTGCTGGAGCCGGGCGACTGGGTGGCCGCCTACCGGGCACCGGACCGGCTGCGGCTGGTACGGCTGGCGCCGACGGAGTTCTACCACCGGCTGCGGGACCGCTTCCGGCTGGCCGACTCGCCCGCCGCCGATGTGGCCCCGCCGTTCTACCGCCCGACCTCCCCGGTCCCCCCTGACCTGGCGCATCTGCGGCTGCCCCCGGTGCCCGACGAACCACCGGAGCCCTAGGGTCTGTCGTCAAAGGGGGCGCCCTGCTCCCGACGCCTGGCACGGCCGCTCGCCGCGTTGTCGCGTCACCCGAGTACGCCCAGTACGAGGGCGACGCTCCGCCTTGCGATCGACCGCACCAGACTCCCCCAGCTACCGCTGGGAGGTGCCCCCTGCTCGCGGCCGGGCGCCCCCTTTGACGACAGACCCTAAGCAGATCGGCGGAAGTCGGCTGCGGTTCGGTGGCGCCCCGAAGGGGCGCGGGGCTGAGTCGATATGCGGCTCCGCCGCGCGGGCGCGACCAGCCACGACGGCGCCGCGGACGATCGACGGCAGGTCAGGGCACTTCCAGCGGAGCGCTTAGCGGGGCGGCCGGCGCCGAAGATGCGGGGCGCCCACCCCGATGCCAGGCTGAGTGATGTGACAGCTCACACGTTCCACAGCGACTTCACGCTGCGTATCAACGGTGCTGACCGCCCCCTCACCCTCGACCACCGGGTGACCCTGCTGGACGCCCTGCGCGAACACCTGGCGTTGACCGGGGTCAAGAAGGGGTGCGACCACGGGCAGTGCGGGGCCTGCACCGTCCTGATCGACGGGGAGCGGGTCAACAGCTGCCTGGTGTTCGCCGTGGCCGCCCAGGGCCGTGACATCACCACCATCGAGGGTGTCGCGGGGCTCGCCGCCCCCGAGGAACTCCATCCGCTCCAGCGGGCGTTCCTGGAACACGACGGCTTCCAGTGCGGCTACTGCACACCCGGCCAGATCTGCTCCGCGATCGGCGCCCTCACCGAGGCCGCGCGCGGCTGGCCCAGCCATGTCACCGAGGACATGGCGGCCGGGGCCGGCGCACCGGGCGACCTGGACGCCGACGAGATCCGGGAGCGGATGAGCGGCAACCTGTGCCGCTGCGGGGCGTACCCCGGCATCGTGGCCGCCATCCGCGAGGTGGCCGGGGCCGACGGCGGCGGGGCGCCGGCCCGCGCCGGTGTGGCGGGAGGGGCGCGATGAAGCCCTTCGCCTATGAGCGCGCCACCGACCCCGGGGCCGCCGCCACGCTCGTGGCCGACTCCACCGAGACGGTGTACCTGGCCGGGGGCACCAATCTGGTGGACCTGATGAAGCTCGGGGTCACCGAGCCCGCCATGCTCGTCGACATCACCGGGCTCCCGTACGACACCATCGAGCACCGCCCCGACGGCGGTGTGCTCATCGGCGCGCTGGTCCCGGGCAGCCGGCTCGCCGGAGACCCCGGCATCCGCGAGCGCTTCCCGGCACTGGCCGAGGCGCTGCTGTCCGGGGCCTCCGGGCAGCTTCGGACGGTGGCCACCACCGGTGGCAATCTGCTCCAGCGCACCCGCTGCGTGTACTTCCAGGACGTGACCAAACCCTGCAACAAACGGCGGCCGGGCACCGGCTGTTCGGCCATCCAGGGCCTCCACCGCGACCTGGCCGTGCTCGGCACCTCCGACTCCTGTGTGGCGGGCCACCCCTCGGACATGGCGGTGGCGATGGCCGCGCTCGACGCCGTCGTCCATCTGCGGCGGGTCAACGGCAGCACCCGTACGGTGTCGCTGAACGAGTTCTATCTGCTGCCCGGTGACACACCGGACCGCGAGACGGTGCTCCAGCCGGGCGATCTGATCACCGGGGTCGAGCTGCCACCGCCCCCCGAGGGCGCCGCCATGTCCTACCGCAAGGTCCGCGACCGCTGGTCCTACGCGTTCGCGCTGGTGTCGGTTGCCGCCGTGGCCGCCACCGACACCGACGGCACCCTGCGGGAGATCCGGCTCGGCCTCGGCGGCGTGGGCGTACGCCCCTGGCGGGCCCGCGAGGCCGAGCGGCTGCTGACCGGCCGGCGGCCGACCGAGGAGAGCCTGCGGGAGGCGGCACGGGCCGAGTTCGCCCCGGCGCGCCCGCTGCCGCAGAACGCGTTCAAGATCGACCTGGCCGTGGACGTCATCACCTCGGCCGTGCGCGACCTCGTGGGAGGACAGCGTCGATGACCACGATCCAGCGGACCGTGGGCGCGGAGGTGGCCCGTGTCGAAGGACGCGAGAAGGTCACCGGCACCGCGCTCTACGCCTATGAGTACCCGGTGCCGGACGCCCTGTACGCATGGGCGATCCAGTCCACCATCCCGCGCGGCAGGGTGCGCGCCCTGGACACCGCCGCGGCGCTGGCCCTGCCCGGGGTGGTCGCCGTGCTCGACAGCCACAATGTGTTCCGGCTGCGCCCGACCGACGCCCCCGAACTCGCCGTTCTCCAGTCCCCGGACATCGCCCACCGGGGGCAGATCGTGGCGGCCGTGGTGGCGGACACCTACGAGACGGCACGTCAGGCCGCCGCGGCCGTACGGATCGAGTACGACGTGGACGACCACGACTCCGAGCTGATGGACGGCGATCCGCGCATCTTCGTCCCCGAAACCGTCAACGGCGGCCACCCGGGACTCATGGAGAAGGGCGATGTGGAGGCCGCCCTCGCCGCGGCGCCGGTCGTCCTCGACGTCACGTACACCACGCCCCCGGAGCACACCAGCACGATGGAACCGCATGCCACCATCGCGGTCTGGGACGGGGACGACTCGCTCACCCTCTACAACGGCGACCAGGGCCCCTGGATGACGGCCGACAGGCTGGCCGCGATGTTCGGCCTGCCCGAGGGCGCCGTACGGGTCGTGGCCGACCACACCGGCGGGGGCTTCGGCTCCAAGGCGGTGCCCCGCCCGCCCACGGTGCTCGCCGCGCTGGCCGCCCGCGCGGTGGGCCGGCCCGTCAAGGTGGCCGCCACCCGGCAGCAGATGTTCACCATGGTCTCGTACCGCACGCCCACCCTCCAGCGCATCCGGCTCGGCGCCGAGCGGACCGGCAAGCTCACCGCGATCTGGCACGACGCGCTCCAGCAGAGCTCCACGCTCACCCCGTACTGCGAGCAGACGGTCACCCCCACCCGCGTCATGTACGCCGCGCGCCACCGCAGGACCGTCCACCGGCTGGCGCAGCTGGATGTGCCGACGCCCTCGTGGATGCGCGCCCCCGGCGAGGCGCCCGGGATGTTCGCGCTGGAGAGCGCGATGGACGAGCTGGCCGTGGAGCTGGGCATGGACCCCATCGAGCTGCGGGTGGTCAACGAGCCGTCCGTGGACCCCGAGACCGGTCACCCCTTCAGCAGCCGCAATCTGGTGGCCTGTCTGCGGGAGGGCGCGGCGCGCTTCGGCTGGGCGGGCCGCGACCCCGCTCCGGGGCGCCGCCGGGAGGGTAACTGGCTGGTCGGCACGGGAGTGGCGGCGGGCAACTACCCCGCACTCACCCGGCCCTCCACCGCGACCGCCCGCGCCGAGCCCGCCGGAGGCTTCACCGTACGGATCGCCGCGTCCGACATCGGCACCGGAGCCCGTACCGCGCTCACCCAGGTGGCGGCGGACGAACTCGGTGTGGAGATCGACCGGGTCACCCTCGACATCGGCCGCAGCGCCTACGGCCAGGCACCGTGGGCGGGCGGCTCGATGGGCCTCAGCTCCTGGGGGTGGGCGGTGGCCAAGGCGTGCCGGGCGCTGGCCAAGCGGCTCGACGAGCTCTCCGGCGCGCTCCCGCCCGGCGGGCTGGAGGCACAGGGGGACACCACCGAGGACGTCGAGGCGCGCGGGGCGTTCTCGCGCCACGCCTTCGGCGCCCAGTTCGCGGAGGTGCGGGTGGACGCGGTCACCGGCCAGGTGCGGGTCGACCGGCTGCTGGGGATGTTCGCCGCCGGGCGCATCATCAACCCCCGGACGGCGCGCTCGCAGCTGCGCGGCGGAATGTGCATGGGGCTGTCGACGGCGCTGTACGAGAACCTGGAGACGGACCCGCGGTTCGGTGACTTCGCCAACCACGACCTCGCCACCTATCACATCGCGGCCCACGCCGATGTGCGGGATGTCCAGGCACACTGGCTGGAGGAGGACGACGACGAGCTCAACCCGATGGGCAGCAAGGGCGTCGGGGAGCTGGGCATCGTCGGCACGGCGGCGGCGATCGCCAACGCGGTGTACCACGCCACGGGGGTGCGGGTGCGCGATCTGCCGATCACGGTGGAGCGGGTGCGCGCGGGGCTGTCCGCGCGCTGAGCGGCCGCCCGGCCCGTCACGCCCCCTGGGGCGCCGGCCTCTCCGCCTGCCGCGGGTGCCGAACCGAGTGTCGCGGCCCCGGGCCGTCGGGTCGCGTGGGTGTCGCGGCTCCCGGGGTGTCCCGCGGTGACGGCGCGGGACACCCCGGGTCGCGTGGGTTCAGCCGTTCTCGGCAGCCCCACCGGCGCCGTCCGCGCCCGCGCCGTCTCCGGCGGCTCCGGAGCCGTCGGCGCCACCGCCGTCCGCCGCGCCGCCGCCTCCGGCCGCGCCGCCGTCCCCGATCTGCGCACCGACGGCCTCCAGTGCGGTGGTCACCGGCTGGAAGAAGGTCTCACCGCCGGCGGTGCAGTCACCGCTGCCGCCGGAGGTCAGGCCGATGGCGTTGCCGTCCGCGCTGAACAGCGGGCCGCCGCTGTCGCCGGGCTCCGCGCACACATCGGTCTGGATGAGGCCGCTGACCGTGCCCTCGGGGTAGTTGACCGTCGCGTCCAGACCGGTGACCGAGCCGTCGTTGAGCCCGGTGGTGCTGCCCATGCGCTGCACCTGCTGGCCCACCGTGGCCTCGGCGGCCCCGACGATGTCCACGTTCTGGTTCCCGGTGTTCACCGCGCTCGGGGCCTCGGTGTTCGGGTCGTCGTAGGTGACGAGTGCGAAGTCGCCGTCACCGGGGAAGGTGGCGTCCTGTACGGTGCCGATCGGCGCGCCGTTCTGGGAGTCCGACCACTGCTCGGCCGCGACGCCGCAGTGGCCGGCGGTGAGGAACGCGGGGGCGCCGCTGTCCGTGGTGACGTTGAAGCCGAGCGAGCAGCGCGCGCCGCCGCCGAAGATGGCGTCGCCGCCCGCGACGAAGGGCTTGAACTCGCCCGTGGACTTCTTGAGGGTGGCCATGCCCGCGCCCAGCGATTTCACGGTGGACTCGAGGGTGTCCCAGTTGGCCCCGGTGACGGTGGAGTCCGCGGTGACCCGCAGCTCATTGGTCCTGGGGTCCACCGACCAGGAGGTGCCCGGGATGGTGGCCTTGGTCTTGAGGGTCCTGGCGGCGGTCTGAAGCGACTTGGTGCTGTTCTCGACGCTTCTGACCACCGCCCCGGCGCTCTTGACCTGGACGTTCACATTGTTGTTGGCGCCGACGACATTGACGACGACCCGCTGTTCGTCCTTGTCGTAGTAGGCCCCGCCGAACGCCTCGCCCAGCTGTGACGCGAGCCGCGCGGCGATGTCCGCCGCCGACGCGGCGTCCACCTTCTTGGGCTGGGCCTCGGCCTCGTTGTCGTCCTGTGAGGCGTTTGCGTTGGGCAGGAGTATCGCGGCCGCCGCGATCGCGGCGGCCCCGGCCCCCGCGAACACGATCTTTCGCTTGGGTACCCGTTTATGGCTCAACTCATGACCTCCTGTTGGGGGGTTACGGGATCGGCTCATCCACGACGGGCACGACCCGGCAGTGGGTACGGGCGGCGCATGAGTTGCGTTCAGAATGATGGAGGAGATCTTTACGAGCCACCCCCACCGGCCCGGTGGGCCAGCTCCTGGCGGACCAGCGGCAGCAGTTCACGGCCGTAGCCGACGGCGTCGTCCAGCGGGTCGTAGCCGCGGATCAGCAGGGTCGTGACGCCGATGTCCACATAGTCCAGCAGCGCCTTGGCGACCGTCTCCGGGGTGCCGACCAGCGCCGTGGAGTTCCCGGCGGCCCCGGTGGCGGCCGCCGTCGCCGTCCACAGCGCCCGGTCGTGGCGCTCGCCCCGGGCCGCGGCCGCCAGCAGCCGCCGGGAGCCGACGTTCTGCGGGCCGGCGCCCCCGGTGGTGGGCGAGCCCAGCGTCTCGCGGCCCCACCGGGAGGAGGTGAAGGAGCCCGCCGGGCCATGGGCCCTGATGGTGTCGAGGATCCGGTGCGCCCGCTCCCACGCCAGCTCCTCGGTCGCGCCGAGGATGGGCCGGAAGGACACGCTGATGCCGGGCGGCTCGGCCCGGCCCGCGGCCTTGGCGGCCCGGTGCACGGAGGCGATCTGCTCCGCCGTCTCCGCCAGTGGCTCGCCCCACAGCGCGAAGGTGTCCGCGTGCCTGCCGCCCACGGTGTACGCGGCCTCGGAGGAGCCCCCGAAGTACAGGGGGATGCGCGGTCGCTGACGGGGGCGGACCTCGGCGTGGAAGTCCTCGAAGCGGTAGAAGCGGCCGTCGTATCCGAACGGCTCCTCATCCGTCCACGCCCGCTTCAGGATCTCCAGATACTCGTCGGTGCGGGCGTAACGGTCGTCCTTGGCCAGATAGTCGCCGTCCCGCCGCTGCTCGGCGTCGCGCCCGCCGCTGATGATGTGCACGGCCACCCGCCCACCGGAGAACTGGTCGAGGGTGGCGAACGTACGGGCGGCCAGGGTGGGGACCACGAAGCCGGGCCGATGGGCCACCAGCAGCCCGAGCCGCTCGGTGTGCGCGGCGACATACGCGGCCACCTGGGCGCCGTCCGGGGTGGCGGAGCCGTAGCCGATCAGCACCCGGTCGAAGCCCGCGTCCTCATGGGCGCGGGCGAACCGCAGCGTGTACTCGGTGTCCACGACCGGACCGCGGGCCGGGTGGATCTCGGACACCTCATGGGTGCCGATCATGCCGATGAACTCGACGGACATCGTCAGCCTTTCTCCGAGGTGCGGGACAGGGCCGGGGGCCGCCCGGCTTCCTTGTGGGTCTCTCCGGCGGCCGCCACCAGCTCCGGCGGCCCCTGCGCGGTGGCCACCAGCCCATGCCACTCGGGCACCCGGTGGCAGGCGGCCGTACGCCCCTCGCCCACCGGGCCCGACGCGGGCGCGGTGCGGCAGGAGCCGATGACGAACGGGCAGCGGTGGGCGAAGACACAGCCCTCCCGCGCCGTCCAGGCGGGCGGTTCCGCCGACGGGCGCAGCGCCGCCGCGCCCGGCCCGCCCTCGGCCCGTACGCTCGGCGCGGAGGCGATGAGCAGCGCGGTGTACGGATGCAGGGGCCGGCCGAACACCTCCCGTACGGGGCCCTGCTCCACCACCCGGCCGCGGTACAGCACCGCCACCCGGTCGGCGATGCCCGCCAGCGAGCTGAGGTCGTGCGAGATGACCACGACGGCCATCCCGCGCTCGGTGCGCAGCCGGTCCAGCAGCCGCAGCACCCGGTTGCGGTTGGAGGCGTCCAGGGCGCTCACCGGCTCATCGGCGATCAGCAGCCGGGGCCGGGTCACGATCGCCCGCGCGAGCAGCACCCGCTGGCGCTGACCGCCGGAGATCGCGCCCGGCAGCCGGTCGCCTAGGCGCGCCGCGTCCAGGCCCACCGTCTCCAGCGCCTCGTCCACGCGTGCGGCGATCTCCGCGCCGTCCAGATCCCCCGCGACGGCGAGTGGCTCGGCCACCGCCCGCCGGACCGTCAGCTCCGGGTCCAGGGCCCGCAGCGGATCCTGGAAGGCGTAACTCAGCCGCCCCGAACGGCGGAACGCGCGCAGGGCCCGCCCCCGCAGCCCGGAGATCTCGCGCCCGTCGAAGACCACCCGTCCCGAGCGCGCCGGGACCAGACCCACCGCCGTACGGGCCAGCGTGGTCTTGCCCGAGCCGGTCTCCCCGATCACCCCGACGATCTCCCCCTCGCCCACGGACAGCTCCACACCGTCCAGCACCGGCCGCGCGCCCCGCCGGCCGAAGGCCACGGCCAGCCCGGAGATCTCCAGCAGCCCGCTCATACCGCCACCTCCCGGGCGCCGTGCGCACCGGCCCGCGACAGATCGAGCTCCTCGCCGCGGACGCACCGCACCCGCCGCCCGTCGGCCGTCTCCCGCAGCGGCACCGGACCGTCGAGGCACTCGGGCGCGGTGAACGCGCAGCGGTCCGCGAACCGGCAGCCCGGCAGCCGCGCGCCCACCTCGGGCGGCGCGCCCGGGATCACCTCCAGCTCACGCCGCTCCCAGTCGTCGACCGTGGCCACGCGCAACAGCGCCTCGGTGTACGGATGCAGGGGGTCGTTCAGCACCCGTTCGGCCGGGCCGTCCTCGACCAGCTCCCCGGCGTAGGCCACCAGGATCCGGTCGCACACCTCGGCGATCACCGCCAGATCGTGGCTGACCAGCAGCAGCGCCAGATCGTGCTCGGCGCGCATCCGGGCCAGCAGCTCCAGGACCTCGGCCTGGACCACCACATCCAGTGCGGTGGTGGCCTCGTCGGCCACCAGCAGATCCGGTGCGCAGGCCACCGCGACGGCGATCAGCACACGCTGGAGCATCCCGCCGGACAGCTCGTGCGGATGGCGCCGGGCCACCTCGGCGGGGTCGTGCAACCCGACGGCCGCGAACAGCTCGACGGTCCGCTCGGCGGCCCGCGCACGGTCAAGACCCAGCTTCACCCGCAGCACCTCGGACAGCTGGCGCCCCACGGTCAGCGAGGGGTTGAGATACGAGGCGGGGTCCTGGAAGACAGCGCCCACCCGGGTGCCCCGCACACGGTCCCACTCCCGGCGCGACAGCCCGGTCAGCGCCTCATCCGCCAGCGAGATCTCGCCCTCGGACACCGCGCAGCCGGGCGGCAGCAGGCCGAGCACGGACCGGCAGATGAGGGTCTTGCCGCTGCCGGACTCGCCGACCAGGCCGACGGCCTCACCGCGGCCCACGGTGAAGGACACATCGCGTACGGCCGTCAGCCGCCCGGACGAGACGGTGACGCCGAGCCCCTCGACCGACAGCGCGGCCGGCCGGTCGGCGGGCACACCGGGCGTGGCGGACGTGGCGGGGTCAGACGACGGGGAGTGCGGCATCGGCCCGCTCCTTGGTGGTGTCGGGGGAGTCGGTGGCGGCGGGGGCACCGGCGGCCGGGTCCGGAGCGCCGCCGGGCAGCAACTCGTCCGCCCCGGCGTCCCGTACGGCGTCGGCCAGCACATTGAGCGCACCGGCGGTGATGACGATCAGCGCGGCAGGGAACACCGGTGCCCAGATCTGCTGGGTGAGGAAGCCCAGATCGGTGGCGAGCATGCCGCCCCAGGTGGCGGCGGGAGGCTGCACACCGACCCCGAGGAAGGTCAGCGAGGACACCACCAGCAGACACGTGGCCAGCGCATGGGCGGCCGTGACGATGACCGTCGGCAGGACCTTGCTCCAGATGTGGATCCGCAGCACCCGCCCGACCGAGGCGCCGAACAGCTCGGCCGACTCCACGTACGGGGCGTGCCGGAGGCTCAGCGCGGCGGCGCGGGTCATCCGGAAGAACAGCGGGGCGTAGAGCACCCCGAGCGCCAGCATGGCCTGGTGCATCCCGTTGCCCAGGGCGCCCACCACCGCGATGGCGAACACGGTGAACGGCAGCGTCATCAGCGCGTCGACGGCACGCTGTGCGATCCACTCGCCCACGCGTCCCATCCACAGCGAGGCCAGCCCGGCCGGCACCCCGACCGCCATCGCCGCGGCCACCGCCTCCACGGCGCCCGCCACCGAGCGGCCACTGCCCTCCAGCAGCCGGCTGAGCACATCGCGGCCCAGATAGTCGGTGCCCAGAAGGTGGCCGGGTCCGGGGCCGCGCAGCATGTTCCGGGGGTTCTGGGCCAGCGGGTCATGGGGAGCGAGCCAGCCGCCGAACACGGCCAGCAGCGCGATGGCCAGCAGCACCAGCAGCGCCACCTTGGCGTAGGCGGGCCGCCACGCCCGTCGCAGCGTCCTCATCGGCGCGTCACCTCCCGGCGCCGGGCGGCGGGATTCAGCGCGAGCAGCGCAGCGTTGATCGCCACATTGACAATCAGGACCACCGCGATGGTCACCAGCAGCGTCCCCTGGATCACCGGGATGTCGTGCTGCTCGGCCGATTGCAGGGTGAGCTGGGCGAGACCGGGCAGTGCGAAGATCTGCTGGGTGACCACCGCACCGCCGAGCAGCATCGGCACGCTCATCCCGAGCGCTGTGAGCGCGGGTCCCGCGGCGTTGCGCAGGGCGTGGCCGAACACCACCCGGCGGGCGGGCAGTCCGCGCATCACCGCGCCCGTCACATAGTTCTCCCGCAACGTGCCCACCAGCGAGGTGCGCAGCTGACGGGCGATGGCGGCCGCGGCCTCCAGGCTCAGCGCGAACGCGGGCATCACGGTGTACCGCAGCCACTGGGCGGGGTCCATGTCCAGTGGCACATAGCCACCGGACGGCAGCCACCCCAGCTTCAGCGAGAACACCGTGACCAGCGCGATGGCCACCACGAAACCGGGCAGTGTGCCGAGCACGGCGCACAGCGCGGTGACGGCCCGGTCCAGCCGTCCGCCCGCCCTGAGCGCGGCGGCGACACCGGCGGCCCCGCCCAGCACCACGGCGATCAGCAGGGCGAGTCCGGCGATGGACAGATCCACCGGAATGGCCTGCCGGATGCTCTCCGCCACCGGGACCGTGGTGAACCACGAGCGGCCCAGGTCACCGGTGAAGGCATGCCCCAGCCATGACACGTACTGCTCCCACAGGGGCCGGTCGAGGCCGAACTGATGGTTCATCCGGGCGATGTCGGCGGGCGTCGCCGTCTCCCCGAGCACCGCGGCCGCCGGATTGGCCCCGGAGAGCGCGCCGAGGCCGAAGGTGAGGGCGGAGGAGAGCAGGAACACCGTGCCCGCCGTGGCGAGGACGCGGCCGAGCGAGCGCGGCAGCCGGGCCGCCCGCAGGGCCTTCCCAGGTGTCCGCGCGATCCGCGGAGCGAGGGCGGTCATCCGGCCGTCACCCCCTCGAACCGCTGCACCACCGGAAGCGAGGGGATGGGGGAGACGGAGGAGGTACGGGCCAGGGCGCGCGGCACCGTGTAGAGGAACACATTCGGCATCGTGCGCACCGCCACCGCGGTGGCCGCCCGCAGCACCTCCGGATAGCGCGGCGACTCCAGCGGGGTGCGGCGCACCGCGGCCACGGCCGCGTCCAGTTCGGGCGTGGTACGGCGCGAGGGGTTCATCAGCCCCTCCGCGCCGAAGAGCACCTGCATCGCCTGCACCGGTGACTCCCGCCCGGCGAACTGGTCGAGGTACAGGGCGCGGGAGTGCTGGACGTACACCACCTGGGATGCCCGCGCCTCGGGGATGACCTCGATCCGGGCCCGGAACCCGACCCGGTTCAGCTGCGCCTGCAACTGCTCGGGCGCACCCTGCGGCTGGGTGGTGGTGATGGTCACCCCGACCCCGTCGTGATACCCGGCCTTCCGGAGCAGTGCGCGCGCCCGCTCCGGGTCGTGCCGGTACACCGCGCCGAGCGCCGGGTCGAAACCCGTGTAGCCGGGCGGGAAGGGCTGGTGGTCCACCTCGCCATGGCCGAACTGCTCGCTGTCCAGCAGGGCTTGGCGGTCCACGGCGTACTTCAGGGCCTTGAGGACGGCGGGGTCGTCGAAGGGCTTCATGGCGGTGTTCACATCGAGGACGCGCACCACCATCGACGGGATGAGCTGCACCCTGAAACCGGCCTCACGCGCCGCCTTCACCTGGCTGAACGGAATCTGGGCCACATTGAGCCGCCCGGACTGGAGCGCGGCGAGCGCGGTGGTCTCATCGGGCTTGGGAAACGCCTCGAAGCGCTCGACGGCGATGTGCTCGGCGTTCCAGTAGCCGGGGTCGCGGCGCAGGCTCGCCATGGAGTTCTGGGTGTACGACACCAGCCGGAACGGGCCGTGGCCGACCGGCCTGGTGGCCAGCCGTGCCTCGTCCGCTCCGAACGCGGCGGGGCTGACCACCATGCCGGTCTTCCCGGCCAGCAGCGCGGGCAACTGGTAGTCGGCCTCGGTGAGTTCGAGGACCACGGTGTGCGGATCGGGGGCCCGTACCGTGTCGATGCTGGTCAGCTGGGAGGCGATCAGGGACTTGGGGTGGTTCTTGCCGCGCTCGAGGCTCTTCCTGACGGCCTCGGCGTTCACCGGGGTGCCGTCGGAGAACCGCAGCCCGCGGCGGAGGGTGAAGGTGAGGCGCCGACCGTCGGGGGAGTAGCGCCAGGAAGAGGCGAGCGCGGGTTCGGCGGCGCCCTTGGGGTCGAGCTGGGTCAGCCCGGAGTAGACGAGCGACAGCAGATGGACGTCCCAGCCCTTGGAGGAGAACACCGGGTCCCAGGTGGAGGGCAGATCCCAGCCCCAGCGCAGGGTCTCGCCCCCGCCGCCCGCCCCGGTCGTGGCCACCCCGCCACAGGCGGCCAGCAGCAGGGAGCCACCCGCCCCCAGGGCGAGCCCGAGCACGGAGCGCCGCCCCGGAGCGGGGTTCGGTGGTGGATCGGGCGGTCGGCGGACGGGGCGTGGCGGGGCGGCGGGAGTCATGGCTGGACGTCGCCTTTCGTGGTGTCAACTGCCCCCGGGCCGCGGGCACATGGCCGCACACGGCCGGGCACGTCGGCGCGGGCACGCGGACGGGCGGCGGCCATGAAGGCCGGAGGCGGTGGGGCCCGGGGAGGAGAACGAGGGGAACGAGGCAAGCGGGGAAACGAGGAGAACGGAGCAAGCGAGGGGAACGAGCGGAGCGAGGCGCTCGGGACGCGGCGGATCGCGGAAGGGGAAGTGGGCGATCAGCGGTCGCGACAGATGGCGCTGGCGGTGCGCCCGAAGTCCACGTATCGGCACACCACACCGGGGTGCGTCGTCAGCATGTGCCCATGGTGAGGGGCGAAGGTCGGCGAAGTCAATGGACACCTTTCGGTGTCTCATTGGCCAAGACGGCTACGACCTGGGGCTTTTCAGCTTGTACGGGTCTTGAGCGCGGGATGGGTGGCGGCCTCGTCCGGGTGCAGCCACAGCGGTCCGCCCGCCGTCTCGACCCGTACGGCCGTGCGCGGGGGAGTGGTTCCGCCCGTCAGCAGTGACAGATCGGGCCCGGTCAGGCTGCGGTACTCCGCCAGGGCCGCCTCGGGGTCGACCGGGGTCGCCTCCCAGTGGTGATGGGGAGCCACCGTGCGCAGCGCCGCCGTGTACTCGGCCACGCTCCGCCATCCCGGTGTGGCCACACGTCCGCCGGGGCCGGAGAACACCAACGTGGGCAGTGCGTAACGCACCCCGCTGTCGGTTTCCTTGACGCCCGTGCCATGTGGCCCCGGGGCGTGGAAGGCGGATGCCTCCGGGACGGGGTCGCGTGCCTCGGCGTGGTCCCGCCGGACGGCCGCCACCACCGAGGGCTCGCCCGTCTCCGCGCCCAGCCGCGCCACATCGACACCGTCGAGGCCGGTCAGCGCGGCGCGCACCCGCTCCGCCGTATCGGCCGGAGTGCCCAGCACGAACGTGGTCTCGCGCAGCCGCCGCAGCACCCGCTCCGCGGCCGTGGCGCCCTGCCGCTCGGCCGCCTTCGCGGCGAGCGAGGCCGGTCTGCTGGTGGCCGCCACCCAGCGCAGCCGCCGGGCGTAGGGCGCCCGTGTATGGCGGGCGATATCGGCGATATAGCGGCTGTACCAGGCGGTCTCGGCCGCCGGATCGGGGGCCGGGTCGTCGTCCTCGTCGAAGAGGATGCTGAACACCCGGCGCCAGCGGGCCCGCCCCGCGGTGAGGGCCCGCAGAAGGCGGAACGCGGGCTCGGAACCCCATGCCCACGGGCAGGCCGGATCGGTGTACTCCACGACCTCGACGGCGCCATCGTCATCCGTCCCGGTGCTCCGGGGCCGTTCAGGGCTCGCGGGCGTCATGCCGCCAGCCGTTCGCCGACCAGATCGCTCAGGGCCGTGGAGGTCAGCACCTGGCGTATGTGCTCCTCCATCCCGCGCCACACCCCGGGCAGCCCGGCCGCCGGGCCGTGGTAGCCGAGGCCGTCCAGCTGCTCGCCGCGCAGCGTCAGGAACGCCCCGTCCACCGCGAGCACGATGTCCGCGAGTGTCATCTCGGCGGGGTCGCGGGCGAGCCAGTAGCCACCCTCGCAGCCGCGCTGGCTGCGCACCAGACCGGCCTGGCGCAGATCGCGGAAGACTCCCTTGAGGAACCGGAAGGGGATGTCCTGGGAGGTCGCTATCGCCTCACAGGTGAGTGGTCTGCCCGCGTCCGCGGCCAGTTCCGCCAGCGCCCGGACCGCGTAGTCCGCCTTCGCCGAGATCTGCATACCGCCATTATGCAGCGTGGATTTCGTGGTGTTGTGCCTGGTGAGCGAAAGGACATCTGTTGACATCCATTACCCGGGCTTTCTACGGTCGGTGTCATGACGACGCCCGGCGGCGACCCCGCGCAGCAGCACGACGCGTTCCATCCGCATCTGAAGGCCACCGCACCCGACGGTCCGTTGCGGGCGCGGCTGCACCACATCCGCACCGAGGACGTCGACCCCGGCACCGCCCAGACCGAGGGCATGCGGCGGTTCGCCGCGATCAGCGGCCAGTCGGTGGGGTCCGAGCGGCTCTGGATGGGCCAGACCCATGTGGCGCCGGACACCGCCTCCGCCAACCACCACCACGGCGAGTCCGAGACGGCCATCTTCGTGGTGAAGGGCCACCCCGAGTTCGTCTTCGCCGAGGAGCGGGACGGACAGGTCGAGGAGATCCGGCTGCGCACCCGGCCGGGCGACTACATCTTCGTTCCGCCCTATGTGCCGCACCGGGAGGAGAACCCGGACCCCGACGACGAGGCGGTGGTGGTCATCGCCCGCAGCACCCAGGAGGCCATCGTGGTCAACCTGCCGGAGCTGTATGTGCTGGAGCGGGGGGAGTAGCCGGCCGCGCGGAGCGGACGGCCGTATCGAACCGGCGCCGAAACGCATTCACCGGCCGCTCGCGGGTATTCGCCCCTGCTGTGCCCCCTCCACCGAGGAAAGGAGCGGCATCGTGAGCGACGACCGGCGACAGGAGCGGGGCGGGATCCCCAGGGACCTGCCCGACCAGCAGGCGCAGGACGGGCCCGACCCCTTGGACGTGGCGGGCGTCGACCAGGAGCCGGACGGTGTGGACGACGTCCCCGAGACGGACGAGTCCGGCACGGGGCGGCGGGGCGAGCCGCGGACCGGAAGTGTCCACCCCGAGCAGCCCGTCCCGGACGAGCCCTCGGGGTGAGCGCCCGGGGCGGAAACGGGGGACGGGGACGCGCCCGTGCGGCGCGGTGGCGGCGCCGCGGGTCAGGTGCCGGCGGGGCGGGCGCGGACATGGATGCGCTCGCCCTGCGCCCCGAACAGGGAGAGGAACTCCACCGGCTGGTCCCCGGCGTTGGCGAAACCATGGGGGGTGCGGGTGTCGAATTCGGCGGCCTCACCGGCCGCGAGCACCAGATCGTGCTCGCCCAGCGCCAGCCGCAGCCGCCCGGAGAGCACATAGAGCCACTCATAGCCCTCGTGCACACGCTGCTCCAGCGGTCCGTCGCCGCTGCCCTGCGGCCGGGGCGGCATGATCTGCTTGTACGCGTGCAGCCCGCCCAGATAGCGGGTCAGCGGAATGAACGTCTGGCCGTACCGGGTGAACGGCTTGGCGTGGACACGGGGGTCCCCGGTGGCAGGCGCCCCCACCAGCTCGTCCAACTGCACCCCGTACGCCTTGGCCAGCGGCAGCAGCAGCTCCAGGGTCGGCTTGCGCTGCCCCGACTCCAGCCGCGACAGGGTGCTCAGCGAGATGCCGGTCGTCTCGCTGAGCTGGGCCAGGGTGGTGCCACGGGTGCGCCGCAGCACCCGCAGCCGAGGTCCTACGGCGGTCAGCACCTCGGAGAGGTCTTCATCAGCCATACCTTCATTTGCCACCCCGGCAAAGATGTTTGTCAAGTGGTCACGGCCGCGCACACTCTCGTGCCCCGACGAAGGGAGCGCGACCGATATGGCCACCGACTCGCACGGCATCTCGCCCGACACCACGCCCGAGGAGTTCTGGGACAACTTCTACAGCGCCGGGGACCGCGTCTGGAGCGGCAGGCCCAACGCAGTTCTGGTGCGCGAGGTCACCGGGCTGACCCCCGGCCGCGCACTGGACGTGGGCTGCGGGGAGGGCGGCGACGCGATCTGGCTCGCCCGGGAGGGCTGGCGGGTCACCGCCGTCGACGTCTCACGGGTGGCCCTGGACCGCGGCGCCGAACACGCGGCGTCGGAAGGCGTCGGCGACCGCATCGACTGGCAGCGGCACGACCTGTCCGTGTCCTTCCCGGACGGCACCTACGACCTGGTCTCCACCCACTTCCTCCACTCCTGGCTCGAACTGCCCCGGGAGAGGATCCTGCGCACCGCGGCGGGCGCCGTCGCACCCGGCGGAGTGCTGCTGATCACCGGACACGCGGCGTTCCCGGCCTGGGCGCCGGACCCCGACCCGGAGTTCCACTTCCCCACGCCCGAGGAGGTGCTCGCCGGACTCGACCTCGCGGACGGGCAGTGGGACGTCCTCATCAGCGATGTCCACGAGGAGAAGGTCACCGACCCCGGCGGTGAGCCGGCCACCCGCACCGACAACACCGTCAAGCTCCGCCGCCACTGACGGCGGAACCCCCGCCGCTCTCGGCGCCGGTCCGCCCTGAGGAACCGGTGCGCCGGAACGCCCAGTCCATGCGCGGCTCCACCAGCGAGCGCAGGACCCGTCGCACCGGTTCCGTGCACAACACGGTGATCATGAGCACCGCGGCCGCGGTGACCGCGAGCTCCCCGAGCGGCGTGTGCAGCCACGGATGGTCGTACCAGTCCCAGAAACGGGACGACTTGATGATGAAGCCGTGCAGCAGATAGCCGTACAGCGTCCCCGAACCGAGCGCGGTGAACCAGGTCCCGCGCCCCGGCACCCAGGCCAGGAAGCAGGCGGTCAGCACCAGCGCCAGGGCGAAGAGGACGGGCGTGGTGAACAGACCGGTCCAGGGCGGTACGCCGTCCAGCGCCGCGACGCTCTTGCGGTGGTAGAACCACTCCGCGTCCAGCCGGGGCGCCACCAGGTACGCCGTGCACAGGGCGAAGCCCGCGACCGGCAGGGCGATCAGCCGGGCGCGCCGGGTCCGCAGCCGGGTGAAGTGGTCCGGTCGCAGGGTGAGCCCCACCACGAAGAACGGGAGGAACGCCAGCACCCGCTGGAGGCCCAGATCCCCGCCGGCCTCCGGCGAGACCGAGGCCAGCGCCGCCACCGCCAGCGCCACCGGCACCGGATGGCGCAGCGCGAGCCACATCGGAGTGGTGATCCGCCAGATGAACAGCGCGGCCAGGAACCGCATCACATACCAGGGGTCGAGCAGGCTGATGGGATAGCCCGGGTCGTCCTGTGCCCAGCGGTAGAAGAGCGTGTACGCCACCTCGAACACCACATACGGCACGACGACACCCGTGAGCAGGCGCTTCACCCGCCCCGGCGCCATGTCGAAGCTCCGCGAGAAGTAGCCCGATATGAGGGCGAACGCGGGCATGTGGAAGGCGTAGACCATCAGGTAGACCGCGGTGACCGCCCGGCTGCCGTAGGTGAGCGGCTCCCATGCGTGGCCACACGCCACCAGCACGATCGTGAGGTACTTCGCGTTGTCGAAGTACGGGTCGCGCGTCCGGCCCCCCGACGCGCCGCCGTCGCGCGGCCGTGGGACGGCCGGAGGTGTGGCCACACGGGTGGAAGTTCCCTGCTGCACAGACCCTCCCGGACACCTGTGATCGAGCCGACAGTCGAATCCTGGTCGCCTGCCCGGCTCGGCCCGTCCCATGCGGCCCAGGACTCGGATCCCCGTACGTACGGCCCGGCCGCGGCGTTCACCGGCGGGCGGCGCGTACGGGGATCCCCTCATGGCCCCGGCCTCCCTCCTCAGGACATGGGGAGCCGGTTCAGCGAGGTCAGCTCGGCGTGTGCGGAGGCGAAGAGCAGGGCGACGGCCAGGGCGCCCGGGTCCGGGACGCCACGGGCGTGGTCGCCGGTGTAGCTGGCACGCCCCCTGCGGGCGCGCAGATCGGTCGTGGAGCGCGCGCCCCGATGGGCCGCCACCGCGGCCACGTGGAGCGCGTGCGCGGGGTCGGCGGTGGGTTCACAGGAGGCCAGGGCCCGTGCGGCCGGCACGAGGGCGTCCACCATCGTCTTGTCGCCCACCTCGGCCTCGCCGACCCGCTGGATCGCGGCCGCCCCCGCGGCCGTGCCGAGGGCCAGCGCCGCGGTCCCGGGCGGGTCGGCGGCCATCCCCAGCGCGTCGGCGAGCTCCTGGAAGAGCAGTCCGAACAGGGGACCGCTGGTGCCGCCGACATCGTCGAGGAAGACCCGCGCGGCGGCGTCGAGCGGAGCGTCCGGGCCCCTGCCGCCCCGCCCGCCGTTTCCCGCGCCCGCCGCCAGGGCGTCCAGCGCCCGGCGGACACCGTCCATCCCGGTGACCAGATTGGCGCCGAAGTCCCCGTCGCCCGCCTTCTGGTCGAGCGCGGTGAGCTCGGGTTCCACGGACCGTACGGTGGCGGCGAACCGTGTCAGCCAGTCCATGACGGCTGTGTGGGTGAGGCCCTTCGGGCCGGGCTGGTCGGACATGGGCGGGGCAGCTCCTCGGGGCGGTGGCGGGGTCACAGGGGCCAGGCGGGGGTGCGGGCGGGGGCGTCCCACAGCCGCAGCGCCTCCGCGTCGGTGGCGAACAGGGTCAGCGAGAAGCCCCGCATGTCCAGGGCGCTCACGAAGGTGCCGGTCAGGGACCGGTCGAGGCCGACACCGCGATCGTCGAGGGCCTTGGCCACGGCGTCGCGGATGCCGTACAGCTCCAGCGAGGTGATCGAGCCCAGCCCGTTGACCAGGGCGAGCACCCGTGTCCCGGCAAAGTCGGGCAGCGCGGCCAGCAACTGGTCCGTCATGGTCTCGACCAGCTTGCCGAGCGGTGCGTGCGGGGTGGTGCCCTCGGCCCGCTCGCCGTGGATGCCGACCCCGAACTCCAGGACGTTGTCGGGCAGGGTGAAGGCCGGCGCCCCGGAGGCGGGCGCGGTGTGGGCGGCCGAGGCCACGGCGAGGCTGCGGGCCCGCCGGGTCACATCGGTGCCGAGGGCGACCAGGTCCTCCAGACCGCGCCCCTCGTCGGCGGCGGCGCCGAGGATCTTCTCGACGATCAGGGTGGCGCCGGTGCCGCGCCGGCCGACCGCGATGTCGTCCGAGTCGGTGGCGAGGTCGTCGTCGATGAGGACCCGGGCGCAGCGGATGCCCTCGTGGGCGAGGCGCTCGGCGGCGATGCCGAAGTTGATGCGGTCGCCGGTGTAGTTCTTGACGATGTGCAGCACCCCCTCGGCCCGGGCGACGGCCCGGCTGGCCTCGAAGATCTGCCGGTTGTGCGGCGAGGCGAAGATCCGCCCCGGGCAGGCGGCGTCCAGCATCCCCGTACCGAGGAAGCCGGAGTGCAGGGGTTCATGGCCGGACCCGCCCCCCGAGACCAGCCCGACGCGGCGGGCGGGCGCGGTGTGGCGGGTGTGGAAGTATCCGTGGTCGGGGTTGTAGTCGACGAGATCGGCATGGGCGGCGGCGAAGCCCGCGAGCGCGTCGGGAACGAGAGACTCGGGTGAGTCGCGGAAGTACTGGGGCATGATCTCGGCTCCCTGGGCGAGTGGGGCGGACGGATGGGCTCGGCGGGCGAGCGCCGTCTCGGCGGTACGAGGGCTCAGGCACAGATAGTCGCCGCGACCCGGCGGCAGGGTGCTCAGGCTGGACAGCAGCGGGACCCCAACGGCCTATCGGCATACGCCGGTCGTGTGCAGCCGGGGCCGGGTCGGGGAGGGATCGGCTCGTGTGCCCACGGGGAGGGGCGGGGTAGGGATCGGCGGACATCGGGCACCACCCACGCGGACATCCGGCACCACCCACAAGGAGTCACCCATGTCCCTCGATGACTTCGAGCGCCACCCCCTGCTGTTCGGCCCCAGCCCGGTCCACCCGCTGGACCGGCTGAGCGAGCGCCTCGGCGGGGCGCGCATCTGGGCCAAGCGCGAGGACTGCAACAGCGGGCTGGCCTTCGGCGGCAACAAGACCCGCAAGCTGGAGTACCTCATCCCCGACGCGCTCCGGAAGGGCGCGGACACCCTGGTGAGCATCGGCGGTGTGCAGTCCAACCACACCCGCCAGGTCGCCGCGGTGGCGGCGAAGCTGGGGCTGAAGGCCGTACTGGTGCAGGAGAGCTGGGTGGACTGGCCCGACTCCGTCAACGACAAGGTCGGCAACATCCTGCTCTCACGGATCATGGGCGCGGAGGTGAGGCTGGTCGACGCCGGGTTCGGCATCGGCTTCAAAGACAGCTGGGCGCGCGCCCTGGAGGACGTCCGCGCCGCGGGCGGTACGCCCTATCCGATCCCCGCCGGGGCCTCCGACCATCCGCTGGGCGGTCTGGGCTTCGCCAACTGGGCCCGCGAGGTCCAGGAACAGGAGCGCGAGCTGGGGGTCTTCTTCGACACCGTCGTGGTGTGCAGCGTCACCGGCTCCACCCAGGCGGGCATGATCGCGGGCTTCGCGGGCCAGGACCGCCCCCGCCGGGTCCTGGGCATCGACGCCTCCGCCAAGCTCGCCGAGACCCGGGCCCAGGTGGAGAAGATCGCACGTGAGACCGCCGCGCTGATCGGCCTCGGCCGGGAGCTGCGCGATGAGGAGATCACCGTGCTGGAGGGCTGGGCCGGGGACCTCTACGGGGTGCCGGTCGACTCCACCCTCGAGGCGATCCGGCTCACCGGAAGCCTCGAAGGGGTGATCCTCGACCCGGTCTACGAGGGCAAGTCCATGGCCGGGCTCATCGACCTCGTCCGCGACGGCGACATACCCGAGGACTCCAACGTGCTCTACGCCCACCTCGGCGGCCAGCCCGCGCTCAACGCCTACAGCGGCGCCTTCCGCTGACCCCGCCCGCGCCTTCCTGACACGCCCCCGCACCGGAAGCCCGAGCGCCCCTGGTCCGAAAGGAGGAGGAAAGGCGGGGCATGGGCGATGGGCCGCCGTCGCCGGGGTACCCGGGGCCACGCGGCCCCGTGGCCGCCCCACCGCCGCGAGACCAGGGAGCCAGGGTGACGGACATGAACCCCGGGAACGACCGGCAGGCCGGAAACGCCGCGCCTCCCGACGGCCCGCTGTCGGGCTGCGCGGCGCTGGTGACCGGCGCGTCCAGCGGCATCGGAGCGGCCACCGCCATGGAGCTGGCCCGGCAGGGAGCCGATCTCGCGCTGGTGGCCCGCCGCACCGAACGGCTGGAGGACCTGGCCGCCACCGTCCGGAAGGAGGGCCGTTCCTGCGCCGTCCTCACCGCCGATCTCCAGGACGCGGCGCGGGCCCGTCAGTGCGTCGAGGACGCCGTGCGGGAGTGCGGACGCCTCGATGTGCTGGTGAACAACGCCGGCTCCCTGGTGACCGGCACCGTTGAGGAGGGCGACCCCGAGGGCTGGGAGCGGATGATCGACCTCAACGTCAGGACCGTACTGCACACCTCCCGGCAGGCGCTGCCGCATCTGCTGCGGACGGCGTCCGAGGGGCCGCGCGGGGTGGCGGACGTAGTGAACATCAGCTCGGTGGCCGGACGGCTGGCGCGGCCCGGCAACGCCGTCTACGCGGCCACCAAACACGCGGTGGGCGCCTTGAGCGAGTCCATGCGCCAGGAGGTGACCGCACGCGGTGTCCGGGTGGGCCTGGTCGAGCCCGGCATGACCGCCACGGAGCTGACGGCCCCCGACAGCGCGTCCGCCTCCGTCGCACGCGGGATGCCACCGGAGTCCTGGCTGCGCCCCGAGGACATCGCGCGCGCCATCGCCTTCATGGTCACCCAGCCCTCGCACACCGCCGTCAACGAGATCCTGGTGCGCCCCACCGCCCAGGAACACTGAACCGCTGTGACCCGCCCCGCCCCCGGCCGCGCTCGGCGGCGGTAACGCGGCGGAGGTGTCCGCCGGCCTCGGCCCGGCGCCCCGGCCAGCGTCCTGACAGCGTGTCCTGACCGCCGTACCGGCCGCCCGGCCGGTGGCCGTGCCGGTCCCGGCCGTCGGCGCCGCCGGTCCCACTCCGCCCCGCGACCAGCCACGACGGCGCCGCGGACGATCGACGGCGGATCGGGGCACTTCCGGCGGAGCGCTTGTCCGGAGCCCGCTCGGCCAACCCTCGCCAGGCCCCTCGCGGAAGCGTGCGCGAAGGATTTACAACGTTGGAAATTCTCTCTAGCGTTGCGCCTCGCATGGCCCGGGCCCCGCTTTCCCCTCCACCACTCCTCCCGAGGGAGCGTGCATGACCGCGCCGTACCGAAGACACCTCCTGCCCGTCCTGCTGACCCTCCTGACCGTCCTGGGCTCGCTCCTGGCCGTCCAGGCACCCCCGGCCGCGGCCGCCTCCGGCACCCTGCTGCGCGACGGCACCGGCCTCTACCCCCGCGCCCTGCGGCTCGAGCACAACGGCGCCGCCAACGGCCGTATCCTCGCGTCCGTGGTCACCTTCCGCGGCTCGGACGGGCTCGGCGCCATCTACGAGAGCACCGACGACGGCGCCACCTTCCGGCAGGTGGGCGAGGTGGCCGACCCCGAGGCGTCCGGGGGGCAGGGCGAATGCTGCGCCACCCTGTACGAACTGCCGCGGGCCGTCGGCGCCATGCCCGCCGGGACCCTGCTGTGGGCCGCCTCCATCGGCCAGGACGAACCGGACCGGCGGATGGCCATCCGGGTCTTCCGCAGCAACGACCAGGGCCGCACCTGGTCCTATCTGTCCACCGTGGCCACCGCCTCCAACACCAAGGGGCTGTGGGAGCCGGAGTTCTCCGTCGACTCCAGCGGACGTCTGGTGGCCCACTACTCGGACGAGACCGACCCCGCCCACAGCCAGAAGCTGGTCGCCGCCCGCAGCGCCAACGGGCTCACCTGGAACGGCCACCACGCCACCGTGGCCAGTAATCTCGCCTCCGACCGGCCCGGCATGCCCATCGTGCGCAAACTGCCCGACGGCCAGTACTTCATGGCGTACGAGATCTGCGCTCCCCAGGGGCAGTACGCGTGCGTGGTCCACTACCGGACCTCGTGGGACGGCTGGAACTGGGGCGACCCGGCACACCTCGGCTACCGTCCCGAAACCGCTGACGGCACGTACTTCACCCACACCCCGAACCTCGCCTGGGCCCCCGAGGCCGGCAACCCCCGGGGCAAGTTGTTCCTCGTCGGCCAGGTCCTGAACAACGCCGATGGCAGCACCGCCGCAGGCAGCGGTGCCACCGTGTGGACCAACAGCAACGGCGGCACCGGAGCCTGGCGTTCGATCCCCGCGCCGGTGCGGGTGGACTCCAAGGTGGTCGACTGGTGTCCCAACTACAGTTCGGCGCTGCTGCCCTCGGCGGACGGCGGCCGGGTGCTGGAGATCGCCACGGACTACGTGGGCACCGTGTGCAAGCCGTTCTACGCCACCGGGGCGAGCTGACCCGGTGAACGCCCGCTGACCGAAGGGGGGTTCACCCCGCTCCGGATTCCCCGTCCGGCCGTTCGAGGCCGGTGCCCAGCATGGTGCGTACGACCGTTTCCACCAGGGCATCGGCCTCGGCGCGCGTCCGCGCGCCGAGCCGTTCGTCGAGCAGCAGTGTGCTCAGCCCGTGGACGAGCGACCAGATGCCGGTGAGCAGCGCCTCGCGCCGCTCCGGTGCCGCGACGGCCGCGATGCGGTCCGCCACGAAGGCCATCGCCGCGTCGGAGGCGGCGATGGCGTCGGGGTGGGTGCTGCACGACTGCCCGAACATCAGGCGGTACACCCCGGGGTGGTCGAGCGCGTAGTCGACCGCCGTGCACGCCATGGCCACGATTTCCGCGCCGGGATCGTCTCCGGGGGCGGCCTCGGCGAGGCGTTCGCCCAGCTCCGTGTAGCCCCGGGTGGCGAGGGCGGCGAGCAGCGTCTCCTTGTCGCGATAGTGGCGGTAGGGGGCGTTCGGGGACACCCCGGCATGCCGGGCGACCGCGCGCAGCGACAGCTCGCCCGGGCCCTCGGTGTCGAGGAGTGCCAGGGCGGAGTCGAGCAGGGCCGCTCGCAGATCCCCGTGGTGATAGCCCGAGCCGGTTGATGTTGACAGTGTCCACACCTCCATCATTCAATGTGGTCATTGTACACATCGATGCGGGCCGGTCTGTGCGGACACGGCCCGCGCTACAGGAGTGCCCGATGTCAGAATCACCTGGACCGCTGGTGCCCGCCGGCGCTCGATACCCGTGGCTGTGCCTGTGGGGCGGCGCCGCGGCGTCCCTGCTGTCCGTCGGCGGCCGGTTCGACGTGCCCCTGGCCGCATGGGTGGCGCCGCTGCTCCTCATCCGCTTCCTGCGCCACACCCGCCCGCTCGTGGGCCTGCCGGCGGTGTTCGCCGTGACGGTGGTATCGGCCGCGGTGTGGATGGCCGAACTCGCCGTCCCCATCACCTGGCTCACCTTGCTGGGGGACGTGGCCTTCGGGATCGCCTACGGTCTGCCGTACGTCGTCGACCGGCTGCTCGCTCCGCGCACCGGCACCCTCGGCAGGGTGCTGCTGTTCCCCGCCGCGGCCATGTCCGTGGAATTCCTCCTCGGTACCTTCGGCCCCTTCGGCACCGCCTACGGCATGCGGGCCGCCTCCCAGCACTCGAGCACGGCGCTCCTCCAGATCACCGCGCTCGGCGGGCCGTATGTCATCGCGTTCGTCATCGGCGCGGCGGCGACGATCGGCAATCTGGTCCGGGAGCGGGGTGCACACCGGACCGCGCTGCGCTGGGCCGCCCTCTACGCCGCGGCCGTCGCGCTGATCGTCGTCGGCGGACAGGTGCGCATGGTGTTCACGGGCACCGGAGGCGACACCGTCAAGGTCGCCGGCATCAATCCGAGCCAGGCGGCCATCGACGCGGAGACGGCGGTGCACGGCGCGTCCCGGCTCGACGTCACCGACCCGCGCCGCGTCGACCGGGCCGATGTGCGCCGGGCCGCGCAACCGCTCCTGGACGACCTCTTCCGCCAGACCGCCCGGGCGGCCGCGGCCGGCGCGCGGATCGTCGTCTGGTCGGAGAACGCCGCGCGGGTGGCCGACGAGGACCATGGCGCCTATCTGCGGCAGGCGTCGGAGGCGGCGGACGCGCACAACATCTATCTCCTGGTGGCCGACCTGACGTATCTGCCGGACGCGCCCCACGGCAGGGACGAGACACATCTCTTCGGCCCCGACGGCACGAAGCTGTGGGACTACGAGAAGGCCCGGCCCATCCCCGGGCTGGAGATCTACACGCCCGGTGACGGCCGCGTACCGGTCGTCGACACTCCCTACGGACGGCTGGCCAACCTCATCTGCTACGACGCCGACTTCCCGGCGGACACCCACATCGACGCCGACATCGTCCTCGTCCCCGGCGGTGACTGGCCCGAGATGGGGCGCACCCACACCGCCATGGCCGGGCTGCGCGCGATCGAGAACGGCTACGCGCTGGTCCGCCAGGACTTCAACGGCCAGTCCGGGGCCTACGACGCCACCGGACGGCCGCTGTCCACGAAGGACACCACCACCGACTCGGGCATCTGGTACGCCGACGTTCCCACCCACGGCTCGCCCACCCCGTACTCCCGTACCGGCGACATCGTCGCCTGGGGCGTGCTCGCCGGGACCCTGGCCGCGGCGACGGCCATCGCCACACGCTCGCGGCGCCGACCCGCTCCGCCGACTCCCGCCGCCTCCGCCGCGCGGGCGTCCGGCGTTGGCCCGGGCAGGTGACGGACACCGCGCGGGCCATGACCCGAACGCCGTACCGCGGTGGCGCGGGGAGCGGACCGGGGAGGTGTGCCACGGCATGACGGCGCCACTGCGCACGGCCGTCGCACCGCACCCCATGCCACGCGGCTGACCTGCGCCGACGGCCCCGGCGGAGGCGGGGTGGCGAGGCGTCACGCGGCCGGAGGGCGAGCGGCCGGGAGCGTTTCCCGATGCGCGGACGCCCGCCATCCGGCCGACGCGCACGGGCCGTGTGGGTGCTCGACCTGCTCCGCCCCGGATGACAGCGTGGCCGGCATGGAGCACAGCCCAGGACCGCAAAACGTGCGCGCGAGGCTGCTGCTGGCCAGCGCCACCATGCTCTTCGTCGAGCTCGCGCTGATCCGGTGGACCGGCGCCAATATCGTCCATCTGAGTTATTTCTCGAACTTCATCCTCTTGGGCTCGTTCCTCGGGATCGGCCTGGGATTCCTGCTGCCCGCGGGCCGTGGGCAGTGGCTCACCCGCTGGACACCCGTCCCGCTCGCCGTTCTCGTCGTGCTGGTACGGGAGTTCCCCGTGCAGGTGCGGCAGACCAGCGGCGAGGTCATCTACTTCACCGCCGTGAAGACCACCGGTCTGCCCCAGTGGGTGACCCTGCCGGTGCTCTTCGGGCTGACCGCGCTCATCATGATGGCCATCGGAAAGATGACGGCCGATCAGTTCCGTAAGCTGCCCTCCCTGGAGGCGTACCGCTTCGACCTGCTGGGGTCGCTCACCGGCTCGGTGTCCTTCGCGCTGCTCTCCTGGCTGCGCGCACCGTCGGTGGTGTGGGGTGTGATCGCCGCGGTGGCGCTGCTGACCCTCGGCGGCCGCCGCAACACCATCAGATACACGGTTCCGCTGGCGTTGATGGTGGCCGTCCTGGCCCTGGAGACGGCGGCCAGCGGCATCTCCTGGTCCCCCTACTACAAGATCGAGGTCACCAAGCCGACCTCGGGCAGCCGGGACTACAAGATCTCCGCCAATGGCGTACCGCACCAGTCCATCGCCCCGCTGAAGGTGCTCAGACGCCCGGACTCCCCGTACGAGCAGCCCTACCGCGAGACACCGAAGAACTCCCACCGCCGGGTGCTGGTCATCGGGGCGGGCAACGGCAACGACGTGGCGATGGCGCTCGCCCACGGCGCCCAGCGGGTGGACGCGGTGGAGATCGACCCCCGGCTACAGGAGATCGGCGCGTCACTGCATCCGGCCCGGCCCTATGACAACCCCCGGGTGCATGTGCACATCAACGACGGCCGGGCCTTCCTCGAGCGCACCAAGACCCGCTACGACCTGGTCGTCCTCGCCCTGCCGGACTCCCTGACCCTGGTGTCGGGCGCCAGCAACCTGCGCCTGGAGAGCTATCTGTTCACCCGTCAGGCGTTCGAGGCGGCGCACCGCCACCTCGCCCCCGGCGGCGCGTTCGCCATGTACAACTACTACCGCCAGAACTGGCTCATCGACCGGTTCGGCTCCTCGCTCACCTCCGTCTTCGGACACGCCCCCTGCATCACCCACTACGGAGGCAAGAAGGCGGCCATCCTGGTGGCCGGTGCCACCTCGAGCGACCAGTCCTGCACCGCCTCCGTATGGCGTCCCTCGGGCCCGGTGCCCTCGGCCGCCGGTGACGACCACCCCTTCCCCTATTTGCTGCACCGCACCATCCCCACCCTCTATATCGGGGTGCTGGGCGCGATCCTGCTGGTGACGCTGGTGTCGGTACGGCTGACCGGTGTCCGGCTGAGGGGTACCGCCCGCTATGTGGACATGTTCCTGCTCGGCGCGGCGTTCATGCTGCTGGAGACCAAGAACGTGATCGGGTTCGCCCTCTACTTCGGCACCACCTGGCTGGTCAACGCCATGGTCTTCGCGGGTGTGCTGCTCGCCGTGCTGTGCGCGGTGGAGGTCCGGCGCAGATTGCGCCGGGTCAACCAGCTGGTGCTACAGCTGATGCTCTTCTCCAGCCTCGCGATCGCCTGGCTGATCCCGTCCGATCTGGTGCTGGGGCTGCCCTTCGCCCCCCGGCTGGCCGCCGCGATCGCGCTGGCCTTCGCCCCCATCTTCTGCGCCAACCTCATCTTCTCCGACCGGCTGGCGGCGGCCTCCGACCCCACCTCGGCGTTCGGCGCCAATCTGCTGGGCTCCCTGTTCGGCGGCACCCTGGAGTATCTGGCCCTGCTCACCGGCTATCAGGCGCTGCTGCTGGTCGTGGCGGTGCTGTACGCGGGTGCCTGTGTGGCCATGCGTTTCACCCGCCGCGGCCCCGGCGACGTCGCCACCCACGAACCACTCACCGTGCAGACGGCGCCACGCCCCTGAACACCCTCCCCAGCGCAGCCTCAGCCGCCCCCGGCCGCCTTCCGGCCGGGGGCGGCCGCGTCCGTGGCGCGGGCCGCCGCGGTCACTCGAACATGACGTAGTCGGGGCGTGGCCGCAGGGCCAGCACCTCCTCCGGGGTCATCAGCCGGCTCCCCTCGGTGTCCTCCTCGTAGAAGAGCTTGAAGCCGGTGTGCACACCCTCGGGCTGGTTCTTGACCAGCTGCCGCCAGGTGTCGCGCTTCATCCCCGGTGAACCGATGCCGTCCGCGCTCTTGATGAGCACCACACCCGGCTGCGGGCGCAGCGCGGACTGGTCCTGGACGACGGACATGGCCACCTGGTGGAAGACGAGCGGCTTCTGCGGCAGATCGTGTTCGGCGACGATCCCGGAGAGATGGCGGGCCACATCGGTGAGCTCCTTGCCGCTGGTGCGGCCGTAGGTGTTCCCCGGCACCTCGCCCGGACCCATCTCCCACTCCGGGTCCAGCGCTATGCCGACATCGGGGTGGACCAGCCATTCGCGCAACGCCTTGACCTCGCCGAGCACCGATGCCCGGCCCGGCTGGATGTTCAGCAGCAGCAGGGCACGATGGCGCTTGGCCGCGTCGTGGAAGCGGCGGATGGTGTCGGGGGAGGTGCGCGAGCGATAGCTGCCGTCGGGGCCCGCGGAGCTGTTGGCGACGGTCGCGAGGAGTTCGAGCACCGGCTGCGGTTCGCGGTCCGCGGCGTAGGCGCGGGCGGTCTTCTCGATCTGGCGCACACGGTCGTCGAGATCCCCGATGCCGAGCCGGCCGAGCGCGTCGGCCCCGGGCAGTCCGCAGTAGCCCACCAGGCGGTAGCGGGACAGCTCCCGGCCGCCCCGGGGCAGCTCCGGCGGCGGTTTCGGAGTGGGGGAGGGGGAGGGCTTGGACGGGGCGGCGGACGGGGAGGGCTTCGCACTTCTGGAGCCTTGCGAGCCCGCTCCGGAGGCGGAGTCGGCCGACTCCTCGCCGCAGCCCGCGAGCAGGCCGAGCCCGGCCGCCGCGGCCACCGAGAGCATGCCACGGCGGCTGGGCGGTGGTGTCCCCGACCCCTCGCCGCCGTCGCCGTCCCCCGGGGCGTCCCGCCCGGCCGAAGCCGTGTCGGTCATTGGCGTTCCAGATGTGCTGTGAGCCACGTTCCCTCCGTCCGCGGTGCCCGGTCGGCGGACCGGACACCGGTCTGTTGTGCGGGCCGATGGGTTGTCCGTGCCAGGCAGCCTGTCCGGTATGACGAAGGCGAAACGGAATAGTGTCCACCGGGCGGAGGGCATGCGTCGCCTTCGGCCCGGGCAGACGGACAGTGGTGGGGTACGGGACGTTCGAACGAGGTCGGCGAGGCCGTCGACCGGCCCCAACACGCCCTGGAACAAGTCCCGTTGGCGCTCCTCGGGGCCGCGTCAGGCGGCCGGTTCCGGCGGGCTCAGACGGCGGATCGGCGCGCCCTGGAGATAGGCGCGGATGTCCTCCACCACATCGCCGTAGAACCGCTCGTAGTTGGCGCGGGTGACATAGCCCAGATGCGGGGTGGCCAGCAGATGGGGGAGCGTACGGAACGGGTCACCCGGCGGCAGCGGCTCGTGTTCGAACACATCGACCGCCGCGCCCGCGATCCAGCCGTCCCGCAGCGCCCGCGCGAGCGCCGTCTGGTCCACGATCGCGGCACGGGAGGTGTTCACCAGGAGCGCCGTGGGACGCATCCGCCTCAGCTCGGGTGCGCCCAGCAGCCCCCGGGTGCGGTCGCCGAGCACCAGGTGCACCGAGACGATGTCACTGCTCTCCAGCAGCTCCTCCTTGGAGCCGGCCGCCCGCACCCCCGCCGCCTCCGCGCGCTCGGCCGTCAGATTCGCGCTCCACGCGGCCACCTCCATACCGAAGGCCCGGCCGACTCGCGCCACCTGGGTGCCGATCCTGCCCAGCCCCAGCAACCCCAGACGGCGGCCGTACAGATCGGTGCCGACGGTGCTCTGCCACGGCCCGCCGTCCCGCACCGCCGTGCTCTCCGGCACCACATGGCGGGCCAGCCCCAGGATCAGCGCCCAGGTGAGCTCGGCGGTCGGTTGCGCGGCGCCGCCCGTGCCGCACACGGTGACGCCGTGGCGGGCGGCGGCCTCCAGATCGACCGACGCGTTGCGCATCCCCGTGGTGACCAGCAGCCTCAGCTTTGGCAGCCGGGCGAACAGCGATGCGGGGAAGGGGGTGCGCTCCCGCATGATGACCACGATCTCGCAGTCCCCGATCGCCTCGGCCACCGCGTCCTCACCGGCGATGTACTCGTGGACCGGCACCACGTCCACCGCGTCGAGCACACCCGACCAGTCGGCCGACGACAGTGCCACGTCCTGATAGTCGTCGAGCACGGCGCAGCGCAGCTTCATGGGACTACCTCTGTTTCCTCGGACGGGTACGGTGTTTCTACCACCCGTGTGAAGCCGACCCGGAAACGGGGGCCTGACACGTCGTCACCGCGTTTGCGGCGCCACCCTTCCGGATGACATCGGCTATGCGAGCGCCATGTGACAGACGTGTGTTTTCGCCGAAAGTTGGCCTCTCATGGGGTGCTGAGACACGTGTGGTTGTTTTGCGTAGTGGCACACAGGGCACCGCACCGTCTGAACAGCAGGCATAATCGCTGCTGCGATGGGCGCAGACGCCCAGAAAGGGGACGAAGTGAAGTGAACGCGTTGAGCGCGGACAACAGTGTGGGTTCGACCATCGAGGTGCTGGAGGCCGAACTCCCCCATCTCCAGAAGCAACAGGAGGCCCTCAAGGGTGATTTGGAGGCCGTCACCAAGCGGCTGGAGGCGGTCAGCACCGCCCTGAGCAGCCTTCAGGCGCTCTCCACCTCCGCGGTGCCGGAGCAGGCGGGCAACGGTGCCGCGGCCGCGGTGGCGGCGCCTGTGGCCGAGGCCACCCCGGCCGAGCCGGCCGCGGAGCCCGCCGCCGAGGCCACGGCCGAGGCCGAGCCGGAGTCCACCGAGGACACGGCCGCCACCGGCCGTACCTCCGCCGCCACCCGCAAGGCCGCCATCGGCCGCCAGCGCAGCAGGGGCAAGGCGGGCAAGGCGCCGGCCACGGGACGGGCCACCAAGACGGCGGCCAAGAAGACCGCCGCCGCCAAGAAGACCGCCGCGAAGACCGCGGCGAAGGCTCCCAAGTCCACCAAGGCCACGGTGAAGGCCACCGCGAAGCCCGCCAAGAACACCAAGGCCGCGGAGAAGGCCACCAAGGAGACCGCCGCCAAGGAGACGGCCACCACCTCCGAGCGCTCCACGGGGCTCGCCGACAGCGTGCTGAACGCGCTGCGCAAGGCCGGCCGTCCCATGCGCGCCCAGGAGGTCAACGAGGCCCTGGGCCGCGACGAGACCCGCACCAATGTGAACTCGGTGCGCAACACCCTCGAGCGGCTGCGCTCCTCGGACCGGGCCCAGCGCTCCGGCCGTGGCCTGTACGAGGCCACGGCCACGAGCTGAGTGCCGTCAGTTCACCGCCACCCATGTGTAGCGGTGTTCGGGACGGCCGGTGTCCCCGTACTTGAGGGTGAGGCTGATACGGCCCGCATGCTCGAGGTACTTCAGATAGCGCTGGGCCGTGGAGCGGCTGATACCGGTGCGCTCCGCCACTTCATGGGCGGAGAGCGGATGGTCGGCCTTGTCCAGGACCCGGCGTATGAGGTCGACGGTGGGCGCGGAGTGGCCCTTGGGGAGGGAGGGACCGGAGGTGTCGGCGGCCGCGAAGGCGCCGAAGATCCGGTCCACCCTCTCCTGGCCGGTCTCGCCGCGCCCGCCGACGTCCTCGAGGGTGCGGCGCAGTCCCGCGTAGGCGTCCAGCTTGCCCCGCAGCCCGGCGAAGCTGAACGGCTTGACCAGGTACTGCAACGCGCCATGGCGCATCGCGGCCTGGACGGTGGTCACATCACACGCCGCCGTCACCATGATGACGTCGGCGTGGTGGCCCAGCTGGCGCATCCGCCGCACCAGTGTCAGCCCGGTCTCGTCCGGCAGATAGTGGTCGAGCAGTACGAGGTCGACCGGGGTGCGTTCGAGGGTGGCGAGGGCCTGGGCGGCGGTATGGGCGCGGGCGGTGACCCGGTAGCCGGGCACCTGGGCCACATACGCAGCGTTGATCTCGGCGACGTGGAAGTCGTCGTCCACGACAAGAACGTCGATCATCGTGACTCTCCTGCTGCGGTGAACTCATGAGTGGGTGTGTCGTTCCCGGTGAGGGCCTCGGGCAGGACGACGGTGAACACCGCCCCGCCACCGGCCCGGGCGGTGACCCGGGCCATCCCTCCGTAACGCTCGGCCAGCCGCCGTACCAGGGCCAGCCCGATGCCCCGGCCGCGCGGCGACACGGTGGCGGACCCCTCGTGGGCACCGGGGGCGGCCTCCGGGGAGCTGGGGAGGGCGGGCGGTTTGGTGGACCAGCCCTCGGTGAAGATCTGTTCGCGCATCCCCGGTGGCACCCCCGGGCCGGTGTCGCTCACCCGCAGCACGGCGGTGGTGCCCTCGGCCCTCAGCTCGACCTCGATGGACGGAGTGGGGGAGGGGTGTGCGGCCACGGCCTCCAGCGCGTTGTCGATGAGGTTGCCGAGCACGGTCACCAGATCGCGCGGATCGACCACCCGCGCGGGCAGCAGGGTCGAAGGCGAGATGCGCAGGGCGACCCCGCGCTCGGCCACGATGGCCGACTTGCCGACCAGCAGCGCCGACAGCAGCGGATCGTGCACCCGTTCGGAGATCTGCTCGGCCGAGGCGCGCCGGGCGTTGGTGAGCTCGGCCACGAACTGCGCCGCCCGCTCGTGCAGTCCGAGCTCCAGCAGCCCCAGCAGGGTGTGCAGCCGGTTGGCGTGTTCGTGGTCCTGGGCGCGCAGCGCGTCCAGCAGGCCACGGGTGCTGTCCAGCTCGCGGCCCAGCAACTCCAGCTCGGTGCGGTCGCGCAGCGTGGCGACCGCCCCGCCGTCCTTGGTCGGCATGCGGTTGGCGACCAGCACCCGGCCGCCGCTGACGGTCAGCAGATCCGCGCCGTCCACCCGCCCCGCCAGCACATCGGTGGTACGGCCCGGCGGCAGGGACTCCTCCAGGGTGTGGCCGGTGGCGTTCGGGAGGATCCCGAGCAGCCGTCCGGCCTCGTCGTTGACCAGGCGGATCCGGCCCTGCCGGTCGAAGGCCACGACGCCTTCGCGGATGCCGTGCAGCATCGCCTCCCGCTCGTCGAGCAGCGCCGAGATATCGGCGAACGCGACACCGTGGGTACGGCGGCGCAGACGGCGCGAGACGGCGATCGCCGCCAGGACACCCACTCCGAGCGCCGCTCCCGCGTACAGCAGGAGCCGGGGCACCGCCGCCAGCAGCTGGTCGCGCACGCTGCCGTAGCCGATGCCCACCGACACCGCCCCGATGATCCGTCCGTCCCGGGCGTGCAGCGGCACCTTGGCGCGGGCCGAGCGGCCGAGCGTGCCCACATCGATCTGGAGGACCTCCCGGCCCGAGAGCGCCTCGCGCGGATCGGTGGAGACATGTTCGCCGATCCGGGCGGTGGTGGTGTGCGACCAGCGCACGCCCCGGGAGTCCATCACCACGATGTACAGCGCCCCGGTGGCCCGGCGGATCCGCTCCGCCGCCCGCTGCACCGGACCCTTCGGGGTGGGCTCGGTGGCGGCGAGGTCCCGGGCGATGTCCGGATCGGCCGCGGTGGTCTGGGCGATGGCGAGCGCCTGGTGCATCGCCTGGTTGTCGATCTCGGAGCTGAGCGGGGCCAGGAACAGCGCGGTCGCCAGCACCATCACCCCGGCGGTGATGGACAGCTGCGCGGCGAGTACCTGGCCGGAGACACGCCGAGGCCATCGGATACGCATGACAGGCCCCCTGTCTCCCGTCCCGCGGTCCCGTGCGCGAGCGGTATTACTTCGTCCGTTTATGGTGCTGTGAACGCACCGTAAAGGCGCCCGGGGCGTATGCCCAGTCTCCGTAGCGTTTTCGTTGCGCGGGCGCGAGCAAAACGAGCAGAACGGGGTTTGTGAGCGCAAGGGCGGGTTGTGCTCACAAGACTGCCGCTGTGGCCCGGGTCACTCCTAGCCTCCCGGCCATGAGCAGCCACACCAGCCCCGCCATCGAGTTGCGGGGAACGAGCAAGGCGTTCCGGACTCCGTCCGGGGCCCTCCACACAGCGGTCAGGGATCTCGACCTGACCGTCGGGCACGGTGAGTTCGTCGCCGTCGTCGGGCCCACCGGTTGCGGCAAGTCCACGACACTGACGCTGGTCAGCGGGTTGGAGGAGCCCACCGAAGGCGAGGTGCTGGTGGCCGGTGAGCCGGTCCGCGGCATCGCCTCCAACGTGGGCTTCGTCTTCCAGCAGGACGCGGTCTTCCCCTGGCGGAGCGTGCTGTCGAATGTGATGGCCGGCCCGCGCTTCCGCGGGGTGCCCAAGGCTGAGGCGAAGGAGCGGGCCCGTGAGTGGCTGGCCCGGGTCGGCCTCTCCTCCTTCGAGGACCGCTATCCGCATCAGCTGTCGGGTGGCCAGCGCAAGCGCGTGGCGCTCGCGTCGACCTTCGTCAACGACCCCGAGATCCTGCTCATGGACGAGCCGTTCTCGGCGCTCGATGTGCAGACCCGTGCGCTGATGTCGGACGAACTGCTGGAGCTGTGGGCGGGGACCGGCGCATGCGTCGTCTTCGTCACCCACGATCTGGAGGAGTCCATCGCCCTGGCCGACAAGGTCGTGGTGATGACGGCCGGACCGGCCACCGTCAAGGAGGTCTTCGAAATCGACCTGCCCCGGCCCCGCAAGGTGGAGTCGGTGCGGCTGGAGCCGCGGTTCGTGGAGATCTACCGGGAGATCTGGTCCTCGCTCGGCGAAGAGGTCCGCATCACCCGTGAGCGAGGTGCCGTCGATGCCTGAGACCCTCTCCGCCAAGGCCGCCCCCGCGCTCGGCAAAACACCCGGTACGGACCGCTCCAGGGCCCGGGCGCGCGCGGCCCGCAAGCGCGCCGTCCTCGTCCAGTCCACCCGCGCCCTGGTGCTCCTCGGCGTCATCGGGCTGTGGGAATGGATGTCCCGGGCCGAGGTCATCGACCCCTTCAACTTCTCGATGCCCTCCAAGATCTGGGCCCAGCTCAAGCAGTGGGCGCTGCACGGCACCGCACAGGGTTCGCTGTGGGAGCAGATCTGGTACACGCTCTACGAGGCGCTCCTGGGCTGGGGCATCGGCGTCGTGGCCGGTGTGGTCCTGGGGATCGCGTTCGGCCGGATCGCCTTCCTCGCCGATGTGCTCGGCCCGTACATCAAGGTGCTCAACGCACTGCCGCGTATCGTGCTCGCACCCATCTTCCTCATCTGGTTCGGCCTCGGCCCGGCCTCGAAGGTCGCCTCGGCCGTCGTCCTGGTCTTCTTCCCCGTCTTCTTCAACGCCTTCCAGGGCGCCCGGGAGGTCGACCGCAACCTGGTGGCCAACTCCCGGATCCTCGGCGCGAGCAACCGCCAGGTCACCCTTCAGGTGGTGATCCCCTCCGCCACCTCATGGATCTTCACCAGCCTCCATGTCAGCTTCGGCTTCGCCCTCATCGGCGCCATCGTCGGCGAGTACATCGGCGCCACCAAGGGGCTCGGCCTGCTGGTGTCCTCCTCGCAGGGCACCTTCAACGCCGCCGGTGTGTACGCCGCCATGGTGATCCTCGCCGTGGTGGCCCTGCTCGCCGAGGGGCTGCTGACCTTTCTGGAGAAGCGGCTCTTCCGCTGGAAGCCCGCCCAGCCGGGCGAGGACCGCTGAGTCCCCCGCCTCCCCCTCCCCGGCTCCCGCCCCGCCCCCGCCCTCCTCTTCTCAGCCCATCACCGCTCACAAGGACGTGACCCATGCGCAGCAGTGCCAAGTTCTCCGCGGCAGCCGTCGCCGCGGCGCTCGCTCTCACCACCCTCACCGCCTGCGGCGGTGACTCCGACTCGGGCGGGGACGGCAAGGTCAAGATCATGGTGGGTGGCCTGGACAAGGTCATCTACATGCCCGCGATGCTCACGCAGCGGCTCGGCTACTTCAAGTCGGAGGGCTTGAAGGTCCAGCTGCTCACCGAGCCCGCCGGGGTGCAGGCCACCACCTCGCTGATCGCGGGCGACGTCCAGGGCGTCGTCGGCTTCTACGACCACACCCTCGATCTCCAGGTCAAGGGCAAGCAGGTGGAGTCCGTCGTCCAGCTCGCCCAGGCCCCCGGCGAGGTCGAGGTGGTCTCCAACAAGGCGGCGGGCGAGATGAAGTCGCCCAAGGACTTCAAGGGCAAGAAGCTCGGGGTCACCGGTCTGGGCTCGTCCACGGACTTCCTGACCAAGTACCTCGCGGTCGACGGCGGGGTGAAGACCAGCGAGTTCACCCCGGTGGCGGTCGGCGCGGGCCAGACCTTCATCTCGGCCCTGAAGCAGGGCTCCATCCAGGGCGGTATGACGACCGATCCGACGGTCGCCCAGATCGTGGAGCAGAAGATCGGCAAGGTCCTGATCGACATGCGCACACCCGAGGGCTCCAAGCAGGCGCTCGGCGGCCTGTACCCGTCCTCCTCGCTCTACATGAACACCGACTGGGTGAACGGCCACAAGGAGACGGTGCAGAAGCTGGCCAACGCCTTCGTGAAGACCCTGAAGTGGATGTCCACCCACTCGGCCGAGGACATCGCCGCCAAGATGCCGAGCGACTACGCACAGGGCGGTGCGAAGCTCTACGCGGAGGCCATCAAGAGCACCCTGCCGATGTTCACCAAGGACGGGGTGATGCCGTCGGACGGCCCGGCGACCGTCGAGCGTGTCCTCAAGGCGTTCAACCCCAACCTGAAGAACGCCACGGTGGACCTGAAGAAGACCTACACCACCGAGTTCGTCGAGAAGGCGGGCTAAGCGCTCCGCTGGAAGTGCCCTGACCTGCCGTCGATCGTCCGCGGCGCCGTCGTGGCTGGTCGCGCGGTTCCCCGCGCCCCTTCGGGGCGCCACCGAACCGCAGCCGACTTCCGCCGATCCGCTCAGAGCCTTCGAAGGGCAGGGACCTGAAAGGCAGCGCTGGGTCCCTGAAGACGGGCCCCGCGGCGTTCACCTCGACGCCGCCGTCCGGGCGACCATATCGGTCAGCCGGACGGCGGCGTCGTCGGCGAACAGCCGGCGGCCCGCCGCGATACGGCGCTCCCGCCACGCGGAGGGCTCGGTGACCACATCGAGCAGCCGCGCCAGCTCCCACGAGTCCCGTGCGCGGTCCGAGAGCCCCAGCTCGGCCATCCGCCGTACGCCCTCCCGCCCATGGCCCGGGATGGGGCGGTAGCCGATCACGGGCACCCCGGTGGCCAGCGCCTCCAGCGCGGTCTGACCGGCCGCGTTGTCCACCACGGCCCGTACCGCGCCCAGCAGCCCCGGCATGTCCCGCTCCCAGCCGAGGGCCGCCACCCCCGGCAGGCGGGACAGCTCTGCGCGCAGCCGTTCGTCCCGGCCGCACAGCACCACCGGCAGATACCCCGCCCCGGACAGCAGCCGCGCCGTGTCCGCCACGTGGGTGCCCGCTCCCCACGCCCCCACGGACAGCAGCACCGGTGGCCTCCCGGGCGCGACCGCACCCCAGCGCCGCCGCCACCCCGCGGCCCCCGGCGCCGGGGCGAAGAAGCGCGCCGCCACCACCGGTCCGGTGGCCACGGCCGGACGGCCCAGCGCCCGGCGCACCGCCTCCGCGGCATCCGGGGTGACACACAGATGCAGATCGTTGCCCGGGTGCAGCCACTGGCGGTGTACCGCGAAATCGGTCACCACGACCGCGCTGGGCGCCCTCAGGGCCCCGCGCGCCCGGAGCCTGCCGGTCAGCTGCGCGGCCAGATGGAACACCGGGACGACGACGTCCGGCCGCTCCCGCTCCACCAGGGCCAGCAGCCGGCCCTCGGCGAGCGCGGCCAGCGGGGCGCTGCCCGGCCGGGGGCCCTTGCCGGGGCGGAAGAACGCCCGGTAGATGCCCTCGTACACCGTCGGGGCACGGCGGATCGTCGTCCGATAGAACGAGCGCAGCCCCGCCCCGATCCCGTGCGGCAGCAACTCCAGCACATCCACCCGGGCGGACCCCTGGCCCCGGTCCGCCAGCCTGCGGACCAGCTCGGCGGCGACCGCGTCATGTCCGGCCCCCATTCCGGCGCTCACAACGAGAAAACGTGCCGACGGCGGGTGCATGACCACCTCCGATGGTGCGAGGCGCGGCTCCTCATGGCTCACTGGAGGTATCCGCTCCGCATGCCGTCAAACCGCGCGCTCGACGGCCGGTGACCCAGGACCAGCGGCCGGTCGGCGGCGAGACAGGGAGATGTCATGATCCGCCCCCTCCCGGACGCACCCCTCGATCGCGGCCATGTGCGGGACACCGGCCACCCCGCCGCCACCGGGACCAGGGTCGCGCTGGTGACCGGTGCCTCCTCGGGCATCGGGGCCGCCGTCGCCGACCGGATCGCGGCCGAGGGCGGATGGCGGCTGCTGGTCAGCGGCCGCCACCGGGAACGGCTCGACCGCGTGGCCGCCAGGACATCGGCCCTCGCCCTCCCCGTCGACCTGGCCGCGCCGGAGGGCCCGGAGGCGCTCGTGGAGGACGCCCTCCGTGCCGCCGGACGGGTGGATCTGCTGATCGCGGGGGCGGGCGTGGGCTGGGCGGGCCCCTTCGCCACGATGCCGCCCGCCGCCATCGACCAGGTGGTCCGCGTCGATCTGCTCGCCGCGATGCGCCTGGTCCGCATGGTCGTGCCCCGGATGGAGGCCGAGCGGCGGGGACACATCGTGCTGATCGGATCGGTGGCCGGGACCGTCGGGGTGCGCGGCGAGGCGGTGTACTCCGCGGCCAAGGCGGCGCTCGGCGTCTTCGCCGACGCCCTGCGCCATGAGCTGGGCCGGGCCGGTGTGCGCGTCACCCATGTGGTCCCCGGTGTGGTGGACACCCCGTTCTTCGCCCGGCGCGGCACCCCGTACACCCGCCGGCTGCCCCGTCCGCTGCCGCCCGAGCGGATCGCCGACGCGGTCTGGGACGCCGTCGAGCGCGGGCGGGACGAGGTGTACGTACCGGCCTGGATGCGGCTGCCCGCGGTGGTCCGGGCCCTGGCCCCACGGCTGTACCACCGGTTGGCCGCACGCTTCGGGTGATCCCCGGTGAGCGTCCTGACCGTAGTGCTGGCCCTGCTGTCCGCCCTGGGCAACGGCGCTGCCTCGGTACTCCAGCGGCGGGCCGCGATGGACCAGGTCCGGGAGGAGCGGGGCGCCCGGGGCCCGATGCGGAACCTGCTGCGGCTGGCACGGCTGCTGCGCCGCCCGTTCTGGCTGGCCGGGCTGGCCGCGATGATGGTGTCGGCGGTGGCGCAGGTGGGCGCGCTGGCGGTCGGACGGCTCTCCGTGGTCCAGCCACTGCTGGTCAGCGAGCTGCTGTTCACCCTGGTGGTGGGCAGTCTGGTCTTCCGCCACCGCCCGGACGGCCGGACCTGGCTGTCGTTCGCGATGCTCGCCGCCGGGCTCGCGCTCTTCCTGGTGGCGGCCGACCCCTCCAGCGGCGCCAGCACGGCGCGGAACGGCCGCTGGCTGCCCGTGGGCGTGGCGGTGGTCATCGCCGTGGGTCTCCTGATCTCGGTGGCCCGGGTGCTGCGCGGGGCCGCGCGCGCCGCCGCCCTCGGAAGCGCCACCGCCGCGTGTTTCGCCTGTACGGCGGCGCTGATCAAGGAGATGACCGGGCGATTCCCCGGTGGAGTGGTCGAGGTGTTCACCGACTGGCCGCTGTACGCGGTGTGCGTCGTCGGGCTGCTGAGCTTCCTGCTGCTCCAGAGCACTCTGCGCGCGGGCACCCTGGCCGCCTCACAGCCCGCGCTCACCCTCGGCGACGCCCTGGTCAGCATCGCGCTGGGCTGGGTGCTGTTCGGCGAGCGCGTCGAGCTGGGGCTGCGCATCGTGCCCGAGGTGGCCGGGATCCTGCTGATGGCGGCCGGGATCGTGGGGCTGACCCGCTCGCCCGCCATGTGCGGCGCCTGGGACCAGGCCGTTCCCGAGCAGCCGCGGAAGGGCGGGACCTCGCTCCCCGGAAGGGCGAGCGACTTGGGCGCCGGTGGCGGAACACCACGCGGTGGGAGAACACGGGGCGGTGGGGGAGCGGCAGGCGGTGGGAGCGCCCCCGGCGGTGGGAGAGCACCAGGCGGTGGGGGAGCGGCAGACGGTGGCAGTGCCCCCGGCGGCGGGGGAACACCTGGCGGCGGGGGAACACCTGGCGGTGGCGGAACACCCGGCGATGGCAGTGCCCCCGGCGGTGGAGGAGCGCCATGAGCGCCCGCCACCGCTCCGGTGTTCTGGTGCGCAACGCGGCGCTGCTCGTGGCGGCCGCGCATCTCGCACCGGCCGGCACCTGGCTGCCCGGGCCGCGGCGCGTCCTCTTCCCCGCCCTGGCGGGCCGCGGACGGTGCGACCATGTGGCCCTCACCTTCGACGACGGACCCGATCCGCGCACCACACCGCGGTTCCTCCAGGTGCTGGACGAACTGGGCGTCCGTGCCACCTTCTTCGTCCTGGGGGACGGGGTGACACGTTTCCCGCACACCACCTCGGAGATCGTCCGCCGGGGCCATGAGCTCGCCGTCCACGGCTGGACCCACAGCCGCCCCTGGCTGCCCACGGTGTCCCGGGACGCGTCCGAGGTCGCCCGTGCCGCCCGTGCGATACGGCTGGTCACCGGCGTGGCACCGGTGTGGTACCGGCCGCCGTACGGCATCCTCACCGGCGGCCGCTGGCTGGCGGCGGCACGGGCCGGGCTCACCCCCGTCCTCTGGTCGGCCTGGGGGCGCGACTGGACCGCGGACGCCACCCCGGGGTCGGTGGCCGCCACCGTACGGCGCGATCTGCGCGGCGGCGCCACCGTTCTGCTGCATGACACCGACCGCGCCGCGGCCACCGGCTGCTGGCGCGCCGCGCTGGCCGCGCTGCCCGTGGTGGTGGCGGAGTGCCGGGCCGCGGGTCTGGAGGTGGGGCCGCTGGCCGAGCACGGGATGCGCCGATGAGCTCAGCCGTCGCGAAGGCGGGCCATCTTCCGGGGGTCCACGATGCGGTCGAAGTCCTCGGCGCCGATATGGCCGCTGGCGATGGCCGCCTCGCGCAGGGTGGTTCCCTCGACGGCGGCCCTGCGGGCGATCGCGGCGGCCTTGTCATGGCCGATCTCCGGGGCCAGTGCGGTGACCAGCATCAGCGAGCGGGTGAGGTACTCGTCGATCCGCTCGCGGTTGAGCTGGACGCCCTCCACGCAGTACTCGCGCAGCTTCTCGCAGGCGTCGGCGAGGATGCGGGCGGAGTGCAGGAAGTCGCTGATGACGAGCGGCCGGGCCGCGTTGAGCTGGAAGTTGCCCCGGGTGCCCGCGTGTGCGACCGCGCCGTCGTCGGAGAGCACCTGGGTGCACACCATCATCATGGCCTCGCACTGCGTCGGGTTGACCTTGCCGGGCATGCTGGAGCTGCCGGGTTCGTTCGCGGGCAGTGTGAGTTCCCCGACCCCGCCGTGCGGGCCGGAGGCGAGCCAGCGGATATCGTCGGCGATCTTCATCAGGGGGACGGCGAGGCCCCGCAGCCCGGCGGAGGCGGCCACCATGGCGTCCACACCGCTGATGGCCGCGAAGGAGTTGGACGCCACCTTGAACGGATGGCCGGTGGCCCCGGCGATCTCCCGGGCCATCGCCGGGCCGAAGCCCTCGGGGGCGCCCAGACCGGTGCCGACGGCCGTGCCACCGATGGCGAGCTGGTACAGATCCGGCAGGGTGGCCCGCAACCGCTCCAGCGCGTCGGAGAGCTGGGCCGCGTAGCCGGACCACTCCTGCCCCACGGAGAGCGGAACCGCGTCCTGGAGATGGGTGCGGCCGGTCTTGACGACGTCGTACCATGCGCGGGACTTGGCGGCGATGGCCTCCTGGAGCAGGCTGACCTGCGGCAGCAGGGGGTCGTGCAGGATGCGCACCGCGGCGATGTGCATCGCCGTGGGAAAGGTGTCGTTGGAGGACTGGCCCAGATTGACGTGGTCGTTGGGGTGCACCGGGTCCTTGCTGCCCATGACGCCGCCGACCAGCTGGATCGCGCGATTGCTGATGACCTCGTTGACGTTCATGTTGGTCTGGGTGCCGGATCCGGACTGCCACACATACAGCGGGAAGTGGTCGTCCAGCGCCCCGGAGACCACCTCGTCGGCCACATGGGCGATCAGATCCGCCCGCCACCCCGCCAGCCGCCCCGCCCGGCCGTTGACCAGCGCGGCGGCCTTCTTGACATGGCCGTAGGCGTGGTAGACCGCCTTGGGCATACGGTCCTCACCGATCGCGAAGTGGACCAGGGCCCGCTGGGTCTGGGCGCCCCAGTACCGGTCGGCCGGGACCTCGACGGTCCCCAGCGCGTCCGTCTCACGTCGGGTGCCGGTGGCGTCGATGCGGGTGGGCAGATCCCGCACCCTCGGGGTGCCCTGGGCACCCCGGCGCCGGTGGGGCGTGTTCATCGCCTGCCCTCCCAGACGGATGGCGGCCCGTCCACCCGCACTCCGCGGCACGGCTGGCGGCCTCAACGCCAGTGTCGCTCGGCACCGCCCCGGCCGCATCCGGCCGGGGCGGTGCCGAGCGGCCGCCCAGTCGATCGGGGAGGTCAGATCCGGGTGCGCAGCCGGATGAGGGTGCCGTCCGCGTCGGCCTGCATCTGCACGACGTCGCACAGCATACGGACGCCCCACAGCCCGAATCCGGGCACCGAGTCGGCCGGCGGGGCGAAGCCCCACAGCGCGTCCGGGTACCAGTGGCCGGGGCCGGAGATCTCGCAGACCAGATCGCCGTCGTGGACCCAGGTGCCCAGCCGCGCCGGGGCCCCGCCGTGCCGGATCGCGGTGGTGGACACCTCGCTCACCGCCGCGACCATGTTGCGCAGCGCGTCATGGCCCATGCCGTGCCGGCTCGCCCGCTCGGCGACGAAGCCGCGCACGGCGTCCAGATCGGTCGAGACGATCGACACGGACTCGGCCGCGCGCGGGGCGGACGGCAGGGGGCGCCGGTCGCAGGTGGCGCTGAACGGGCCGGGGTCGGTGTAGGCGTCGCTCTTCTCCGGCCCGTGGCCGTCGATGATCTCGGGGTGGGTCTGGCGCGCGTAGACGAGGATCTCGGGATGCAGCAGACGCCGGTCGTAGCAGCAGATCGCGCGGGCGCCGGAGTGGGCGAAGGCCGCGTTGACGATCGACTCGTAGCGCGCCCACTCCACCACTTCGAGCGGGGTACGGCCCTGCCACACCGGTTCGGCGATCACCCGGACCCGGCGCGGCTTCTCGGCCTTCACGAAGGAGTCATAGGCGGCGATGGTCTTGACCGGGTGCTGGTACCAGTTGAGCGCCTCCTCGAACTGCACCGCCTTGGCGTCCTGCCCGAGGGCGTCCCGCAACGCCTCGATGTTGGAGGTGGCGGCGACGACGGCCACGGCGTCGTCCGCCTCCAGGCCCTCACGGAGGAACGGGACGCAGATGTCGATCACTTCCTCCTCGTCGCGATAGAGGAATCCGCGATGCATCATCGCGTCGCGGTGGTCCGCGACGGGGCTGCTCGGGCTGGTCATCGGGCCTCCCTGGGGCTCGGCCGATGAAAACACCTCAGGTGCGTCATCGAAATTCTGGACGGTATAGCGCAGTCTGCCACTTCCCCGGCCCGGTGCGCAGCCCGTTCCGGCCCTACATGGACGGCACCCTGACGGTGCATTAGCATCCTCGGGCGTGACAGAGCTCAAGAACATCAACGCAAATGGACTTGATTTCGGGTATTTCGAAGCGGGCCCGGCGGATGCGCCATTGGCGCTCTGCTTGCACGGCTTCCCGGACTCCGCGCACTCCTGGCGTCATCTGCTCCCCGCGCTCGCGGACGCGGGCTACCACGCCGTCGCGCCCTTCCTGAGGGGCTACGCGCCCACCGGCATACCCGCCGACGGCGCCTACCAGGCGGGGGCGATCGCCGCGGATGCCAACGCGCTGCACGAGGCGTTCGGCGGCGACGGCGACGCCGTGCTCATCGGCCACGACTGGGGCGCCATCGCCACGTACGGCGCCACCGGCAGCGCCCCCGAGCGCTGGCGGCGCGCGGTCACGATGTCGGTGCCGCCGCTGGGCGGGGTGCTGGCCGACTTCTTCAACTATGACTACGGCCAGTTCAAGCGCTCCTTCTACATCTTCCTGTTCCAGACGCCGCTGGCCGAGGCCGGTGCGGCGGCGCACGACATGGCCCTGATCGACGGCCTGTGGCGGGACTGGTCGCCCGGCTACCAGGACGCCGCCGAGGACATCGCGCACGTCAAGGAGAGCCTGCGGGACCCGGCCAACCTCGCCGCCGCGATCGGCTATTACCGGGCCCTGTTCGACCCGTCCCGCCATGTGGCGGCGTACGCGGCCGAGCAGGAGGCCATCACCAGCACCGGGGAGACCCCCATCCTGTATCTGCACGGCACCGACGACGGCTGCATCGGCGCCGATGTCGTCCAGAGGGCGAGGGACCACCTCCCCGCTGGCTCGCGCATGGAACTGATCGACGGCACCGGGCACTTCCTCCACCTGGAGGCGCCCGAGCGGATCAACCGGGAGGTCCTGACCTGGCTCGCCGGGTGACCGGCCCGCCCTGCTCGCACGCCACGTCGCCACAGCGCGTGTGACCAGGGCCTTTCCCTTGCGGAACGCGATGCGGCCGCGGCGGGGACCTCGACCGGGGCGGACCCGGTCGAGCCGCCGCGGCCCTCGCTTTACCGCCGGTATACCGCCGCTGATCCACCCTCTTCCATGCTGGACGCATCGCTACGGCCGCCCGGTAGGGACGCGTCTGGAGAGGGCCTGTGAACGTCGACCAGCAGCATCAGCCTCGTATCGAGGACGAACTCCTCTACGCCTGGAGCACCTTCCAGCTCTCCGGCGGGGTGGAGGGTTCCGGCCCGAGCGGTACCTGCCGGGCCGAACGCACCGCTCGCGCCTGTCTCGAAGCGGCACTCCAGGCCGCCGCGGCCCACTCGGGCGGGTATTCCTGGGGGCAGCTCAGCCGGGTTTCCGCCGATGACGACCTGCCCTTCCATCTGTGGGCGCGGGACCCGGTCGCCTGGGCCGAACCGGGGCCCAGTGAGACCGTCACCTGGCGTCCGGGCGCGGCTCCGCATCCGCAGTGATCAGGAACCGTTCGCGGCGAGGCGAGGCGAGGCAGTGCTAGTGGTAAGGGATTCACGATGAAGAGCAGCGGACCCGGCATCGGGCTCAGGACAAGGGCGTGGCGGCCGGCCGACCACGGCCGTCTCGCCGTCAGCCAGGCGAATCCGGCCAGGGTCTACAACTATCTGGTCGGCGGTAAGGACAATTACCTCGCCGATTATGAGCAGGCCCAGCGATTTCTGGGAGTCGCGCCGGAAGTCCGCGACACCGCGCTCTCCAATCGGAGATTTCTTCACCGCGCCGTCCGTCATCTCGCCTCCGCCGGTATGAGTCAATTCCTCGATATCGGCGCGGGATTGCCGGCGAACCCGAATGTGCATGAAATCGCCCAGGCCGTGAATCCCCGTACCCGTGTGGTCTACGCCGACAACGACCCCATCGTGGCGAGCCACGGCCAGGCCCGTCTCTCCGTCTCCGGCACCACCATGGTCAAGGCCGATATCCGCTCGCCCGACGACCTCCTGGGCCATGAGGAGCTGCGGCGGCTGCTCGACCCCGGGCAGCCGGTCGCGATCCTGCTGACCCTCGTCCTGGACTATATCGAGGACCTGGAGAACCCCGTCGGCATCGTCCGCCGGCTCATGGACTGGGCCGCGCCGGGCAGCTGTCTGGTCCTCTCCCACGCCACCGGTGACTTCACCCTCGACACCGACCGGGACTGGGAGATCCTCAGCTTCGGGGACCCCGTCGCCCTGGTGGCCCGCGACCATGCCGAGATCATGGAGTTCTTCACCGGCCTCGAACTGCTCGACCCGGGCCTGGTGCAACTGCCCTCCTGGCGCCCGGGTATCGGTGCCGAGTCCGACCCGAGCCGGGTGTGGGCCTACGGCGGGGGGGCCCGCCAGCCGTAAAACCCCCGCCCCCCCAGCCCGAACTCTGCCCCCCGCCCGCGGTGAACCCCCCCCCCCCGCGCGCTCTTAACC
>NZ_JANIIC010000230.1 GCF_024519315.1 Streptomyces malaysiensis subsp. samsunensis
TTTGGCCGACGCGGGGTTGTCCGCGGACGAGGTGGACGCGGTCGAGGCACACGGCACGGGAACGACCCTCGGCGACCCGATCGAGGCTGACGCGCTGCTCGCCACGTATGGGCGGGGGCGGGATCCGGAGCGGCCGTTGTGGCTGGGGTCGCTGAAGTCCAACATCGGGCACACCCAGGCCGCCGCGGGCGTCGGTGGCGTGATCAAGGCGGTGCAGATGATGCGGCACGGTGTGCTGCCCGCTTCGCTGCACGCCGGGGAACCCTCGCCGCATGTCGACTGGTCCCCGGGCACCGTGAGGCTCCTGGCGGAGTCACTCGACTGGCCGGACACCGGTCGTCTGCGGCGTGCGGGTGTGTCGTCGTTCGGGATCAGTGGGACGAACGCGCATGTGATCGTGGAGGAAGCTCCGGCTGTGGCCGAGTCGGGGGGCGAGCGTGATGTGCTGTCCGGGGTGGTGCCGTGGGTGTTGTCGGGGCGTAGTGGTGCGGCGTTGCGGGGGCAGGCGGAGCGGCTGGTGGCGTTCGTGGAGTCGCGGCCGGAGGTGTCTCCCGTCGATGTCGGGGCCTCGTTGGTGAGCGGCCGTGCGGTGCATGAGCATCGGGCGGTGGTCGCGGGTACGGGTCGGGACGAACTCCTGGACGCGGTACGGGCGCTGGCCCGCGGCACTGGTGCCAGCGGTGAGGTACGCGGCGACGACACCGAGCCACGGGTGGTGTTCGTGTTCCCGGGGCAGGGGGCGCAGTGGGTGGGTATGGCGGCGGAGTTGCTGGCGGATTCGCCGGTGTTCGCCGCGCGGATGCGGGAGTGTGCGGCGGCGTTGAAGCCTCATCTCGACCTGCCGCTTCTTGAGGTCCTGGGTGATGCGGTGGCGTTGGAGCGGGTGGATGTGGTG
>NZ_JANIIC010000231.1 GCF_024519315.1 Streptomyces malaysiensis subsp. samsunensis
CAAGCAGGTCAATGAGGGTGGTGAAGGGCCGGCCGTCGGCAGGCACGCTCTTGCCGCTGAACCACGGACTGAGCTTGCTCTTCCCCAAGGCAACCTTGGGTTTCTGCTGTTCGCCCCATGCCGCGATCGTGGCATACGAAGGGCTGCCCGCGTTCTTCTTGAGCTCCCTCAGCGCGTGCGCGAGACGCTGAGACGCTGGCAGGTCATTCATTCGTCCCTCGTTCAGTCTGAACCTCCGCTGAACACCAATTTCACCAGGTGTGGCCTGCGGCGACGTCCAGTTCAGCAGGCCTGAGGATCGCTGAACCCCATGCCGAGCCGGATGACTGGTCGCCGACCGGCCGACCGAGCCGGGATTTGAGGAGGGGTAGGCGACATGTACGTGGACGCAGTGGTGATCGGGGCAGTGATCACAGGAGCGGCGATGCTGGGGGCGGCAGTAGTGACGGGGACGGCGGCGATCGTGGCGGCGGTGATTTCACGCCGGGGCCGCGGCGGCTCATGATACCGACCCGCCCGCCGTCGGCTCAGGCCGCCTGGCCGAAGCCGACGGCGGCCGGGTCCTGCTCGCGGAGCTGGGTGAAGTCGACGTCCAGCTTCGGGTCGTACGCCTCGGGCTGGATGCCGAGCTCGTGTGTGCTGTACTCGCCGAACCGGTTGATGTGCTCGGTCAGGTACGGCGAGATGTTGGCCAGGTCCTCCGGCTCAATCGTCCAGCCCTCTTCCAGCAGCTGCCGCACGATCTCAGCGATGTCCAGGGCGTTGTGAAAAATGACCGCGTTGGTGAGCAGAGCATTGAACTTCATCGCCTTCTCCTGCTCAACCGGGTCGTTGTCCGCGATGACCCCGCGGTTACCGAAGCCGATCCACTGCGAGAAGCCGTTAA
>NZ_JANIIC010000232.1 GCF_024519315.1 Streptomyces malaysiensis subsp. samsunensis
TAGAGGTCATCTCATTTGGGGGGTTCGATAACCTGCTGCTGTGGGAATCGTTGAGCGGCTGGTGCCGGATGAGCTGTGGGAGCTGTTTCAGCGCGTGGTGCCGGAGGCGCCGGTCCGACCTCAGGGCGGCGGCCGACGTCGGCATGGTGACCGACAAGTGCTGGCTGCGATTGTGTTCGTGGCGACATCAGGCTGCACGTGGCAGCAGTTGCCGTCCGCCTCGTTCGGGCCGTCGGGGGCGACCGCCCACCGGCGCTTCGCCGAGTGGTCAAAGGCCAGAGTGTGGGCGAAGCTCCACCGCCTGGTCCTCGACGAACTCGGCTCCCGCGGTGGACTGGACTGGTCCCGCTGCGCGATCGACTCGGTGAACATGCGGGCCCTGAAAAGGGGGAACTGACAGGTCCGAATCCTGTCGACCGGGGCAAGTACGGTTCGAAGATCCACTTGATCACCGAGCGCACCGGACTGCCCCTCTCTGTCGGGATCTCCGGCGCGAACCTGCACGACAGCCAGGCCCTCGAACCGCTCGTACGCGGCATCCCGCCCATCCGCTCCCGCCGCGGACCTCGCCGACGACGGCCCGCCAAACTCCACGGCGACAAGGGCTACGACTACAACCACCTGCGCCGATGGTTACGCAAGCGTGGCATCCGGCACCGCATCGCCCGCAAAGGCATCGAGTCTTCGCAGCGGCTGGGACGACACCGTTGGACCATCGAACGCAGCATGGCCTGGCTCGCCGGATGCCGCCGACTGCATCGCCGCTATGAACGCAAAGCTCTCCACTTCCTGGCCTTCACCAGCATCGCCTGCACTCTCATCTGCTACCGCAGACTCACCAAATGAGATGTCCTCTTAGTAGGACTCCGTTAGGTCTTC
>NZ_JANIIC010000233.1 GCF_024519315.1 Streptomyces malaysiensis subsp. samsunensis
GTCGTGGTCTCCACCCGCGACTGCTCCCTCCAGCGCCGCCACCAGAAACTGGTCGAGGAGGCTCCGGCTCCGTTCCTGACGCAGGAGCAGACGGCGCAGCTCTACGCCGCTTCCAAGGCCATCCTCAAGGAGGCGGGCTATGTCGGGGCGGGGACGGTGGAGTTCCTGGTGGGCAACGACGGCACCATCTCCTTCCTCGAGGTCAACACCCGTCTCCAGGTGGAGCACCCGGTCACCGAGGAGGTCACCGGGATCGATCTGGTCCGGGAGATGTTCCGGATCGCGGATGGTGAGGCCATCGGCTACGACGATCCTCCGATGCGGGGGCATTCGTTCGAGTTCCGCATCAACGGCGAGGACCCGGGCCGCAACTTCCTGCCCGCCCCCGGCACGGTGACGTCCTTCATCCCACCCACCGGCCCCGGCGTCCGGCTCGACGCGGGCGTGGAGTCGGGCAGCGTCATCGGTCCGGCGTGGGACTCGCTGCTGGCCAAGCTGATCGTCACCGGCGCCACCCGCGCCCAGGCCCTCCAGCGCGCCGCGCGCGCCCTGGCCGAGTTCCAGGTCGAGGGCATGGCCACGGCGATCCCCTTCCACCAGGCGGTGGTGGAGGATCCGGCGTTCACCAGCGAGCCCTTCACCATCCACACCCGCTGGATCGAAACCGAGTTCCACAACACCATCACCCCCTTCACCCCGACCGGGACGGACGAGGCCGAGGAGTCCGGCGCCCGAGAGACCGTGGTGGTCGAGGTCGGTGGCAAGCGGTTGGAGATCTCCCTGCCGGCGGTCCTCGGCCTGGCGGTGTCGCCCGGGGAGCCCGCGGGGACCAAGAAGCCGAAGCGCAAGGCGGTCAAGAAGTCAGGG
>NZ_JANIIC010000234.1 GCF_024519315.1 Streptomyces malaysiensis subsp. samsunensis
CGGCGGCATTGGGAGGGGACGACTCTGAGCAGGATTCCTCTCGTCCGGGCCCTGGGCTTCCGTTCGTCTGGAGCGGTGTGTCCCTGTATGCGACGGGCGCGGACACCCTGCGCGTGAGGCTCGCTCCCGCCGGACCGGAAGCGGTTTCGCTCCTCGTCGCTGATACCACCGGTGCGCCGGTGGCCTCGGTGGCCTCGCTGGTGACCCGTACGGTGTCCCCCGAGCAGCTCCGCGCCGCGCGAAACGTGACGCATGACGCGCTGTTCCACACCACTTGGCGCGCGGTCTCCACCCAGGTTGAAGCACCCGCGACCACGGGACAGTGGGCGTTGCTCGGAACCGGATCGCCGTACGTTGCGGACGTCGCCCAGGGCGGACCGGCGAGCCCGGCGGCGTACCCGGAACTGTCGGATCTCATCCAGGCCATGAACGACGGAATAGTCACCCCCGACACCGTTCTGGTCTCCCTCACGGCCGATTCCGGCGCCCGCGTCGGCGACCCGGCCGAGGCACGGGAGATGGCGCACCGTGCCTTGTGCGTGGTGCAGGAGTGGCTGGCTGAGGAGCGGTTTGCTGGTTCGCGGCTGGTGGTGGTGACGCGGGGCGCGGTGGCTGCGGTATCGGGTGAGGGTGTGCTGGATGTGGCGGCGGCTGCGGTGTGGGGTTTGGTGCGTTCTGCGCAGGCTGAGCATCCGGATCGGTTCGTTCTGGTGGACGTGGACGACACGCCGGTGTCGGCTGGTGTGCTCCGGGCGGTGCTGGAGTCTGTCGAGCCTCAGGTGGCCGTGCGGTCCGGGAATGTGCTGGCGCCCCGGCTGTCGCGTGCTGTTGCTCCTGCCGAGGGAGTGGAGTCGGGCCTTGTGC
>NZ_JANIIC010000235.1 GCF_024519315.1 Streptomyces malaysiensis subsp. samsunensis
CTCGACACCTCGCCGGTCTTCGCGGCCCGGCTCCACGAATGCGCGGACGCTCTGGCCCCGTACACCGACTGGTCACTGATCGACGTCATCACCGGCGCACCCGAGGCCCCTTCCCTCGACCGTGTCGATGTCCTCCAGCCCACCACCTTCGCCCTCATGGTCTCCCTCGCCGCACTCTGGCAAGCCAACGGCATCCACCCCGACGCCGTCATCGGCCACTCCCAAGGCGAAATCGCCGCCGCCCACGTCGCAGGACACCTCACCCTCCCCACCGCCGCCAAAATCATCACCCTCCGCAGCCAGACCATCGCCCACCACCTCACCGGACACGGCGCCATGATGTCCATCCTCACCACCCAAGAATGGGCCCAAGAAGCACTCGCCCCCTGGCACGGACGCCTATGGATCGCCGCCGTCAACGGACCCACCTCCCTCTCCATATCCGGAGACCCCGACGCACTCACCGAATTCGGAAAGGCCCTCTCCAAAGCGAAGGTCTACCGCTGGCAACTCCCCGGCGTCGACTTCGCCGGACACTCCGGACACGTCGACACCATCAAAAACCAACTGCACCAAACACTCGACGGCGTCACCGCCACACCCGGCCACATCGCATGGATGTCCACCGTGAACGCCGACTGGGCCGACCCCACCCACATCAACGCCGACTACTGGTACCGCAACCTCCGCGACACCGTCCACTTCGAACAAGGCACCCAAGCCCTCCTCACCCAGGGCTACCGAACCTTCATCGAAATCAGCACCCACCCCGTCCTCACCACCGCCATCCAAGACACCACCGAAACCCACCCCGAGGAACGCGCCACCATCACCGGCACCCTCCGCCG
>NZ_JANIIC010000236.1 GCF_024519315.1 Streptomyces malaysiensis subsp. samsunensis
CTAGTAGGACTCCGTTAGGTCTGTCTTGATCTTGGTGTGGTTCTGCTGGGCAGGGGTTGGTGGCAGGTGGTGCAGATGCCGGTCCAGCAGTTCAGCAGGTCCTGGAGGGCGTCGAGGGTCTGGTAGAGGGTGAGGCCGGTGTGTCGGCTTTTGGGGCCAGTCGCTGTTCGGTGAGGAAGGCGTGGGCGGCGGTGACCAGGGTGGCGTGGTGGTGCCAGCCGGTCCAGGAGCGGCCTTCGAAGTGGTCCAGGCCCAGGCCGTGTTTGAGTTCGCGGTAGTCGTGCTCGATGCGCCAGCGGATCTTCGCCAGGCGGACCAGCTCGGGGACCGGGGTGTCGTCGGGCAGGTCGGACAGCCAGAAGCGGGTCGGTTTGTCCTCGCCGTCGGGCCATTCGGCCAGCAGCCGCACTTCGGGCAGGACACCGTCCCACCGGCCGTGCCGGGCCACTGCGGCTGCCTGGGCCAGCCGACGTGAGCGCACCCCGGCCGGCCGGACCCGCATCGCGAGGAAACGCGAGGTCATCGGGCCCCGGGACCCTTCCCGCCAGGTCACTTCGCTGAAGGCGTCCCGTCCGGCGGCCGCTGCCAGGCTGGCTACCGTCACCGGTGGCTGCCGGTAGCGGGGCTGGGGCCTGCGGCCGGTGCCGCACCAGGCGGGGGCCGTGGGGTGCGCGTCGTGCGGCTGGACGGTGATATCGCCGCGGATGCCGACCACGTACGCGTGTCCCCGCTCGGCCAGACCGGCGCGGAAGTCGGCGTTCTGTCCGTAGCCGGCATCCGCCACCACGACCGGCGGCACCAGTCCCCATCCGGCCAGTTCGTCCAGGGCGTCCAGTGCCAGG
>NZ_JANIIC010000237.1 GCF_024519315.1 Streptomyces malaysiensis subsp. samsunensis
TGGCCGGGGTGGGCCCGGACGGCGAGGAGACGGGTCCCGCTCGTCTGCCGTTCGCCTGGACAGGGGTCTCGCTGTACGCCACGGGCGCGACGGCGCTGCGGGTACGCCTGTCGCCGTCGGGATCCGAGGGGATCTCGGTGCTCGTGGCGGACGCCGACGGTGTACCGGTGGCTTCGGTCGACTCACTTGTGGGACGGCCGGTGGCGGCCGAGCAGCTCACCGCGTCTCCGCAGGTGACCAGGGACTCGCTGTTCACCGTGGAATGGGATCGCGTGCCCACTGCGGACATGCCGGAAGCGGCGTCCCAAGCTCGGCGGGCAATAGTCGGGCCGGACGATCTCGGCCTCACCGCCGCCTTGGGTGCGGCAGGACAGGACGTATTGAGCAGCCCGGAGCTGGCCACCCTGGCAGGCAACCCGGATGTCGTACTCATGGCATGTGTGTCCGACTCGGGCTCGGGGGCAGAGGACCTCCCGACCACCACGCGCCATCTCGCACACCGTGCCTTGCGGGTGGTGCAGGAGTGGTTGGCTGAGGAGCGGTTTGCTGGTTCGCGGCTGGTGGTGGTGACGCGGGGTGCGGTGGCTGCGGTATCGGGTGAGGGTGTGCTGGATGTGGCGGCGGCTGCGGTGTGGGGTTTGGTGCGTTCTGCGCAGGCTGAGCATCCGGATCGGTTCGTTCTGGTGGACGTGGACGACACGTCGGTGTCGGCTGGTGTGCTCCGGGCGGTGCTGGAGTGTGGCGAGCCTCAGGTGGCTGTGCGGTCCGGGAATGTGCTGGCGCCCCGGCTGTCGCGTGCTGTTGCTCCTGCCGAGGGGGCCGGGCTGGGCTTTGCGT
>NZ_JANIIC010000238.1 GCF_024519315.1 Streptomyces malaysiensis subsp. samsunensis
CGGCCTCTTCAAGAACAACGGCCGCGCATGGGAGCCGAAGGGTGAACCGGTGCAAGTCGACACCCACGATTTCCCCGACCGTGAGCTGGGCAAGGCCGTGCCCTACGGCATCTACGATGTCACTGCGAACACCGGCTGGGTCAATGTGGGCACCGACCACGACACCGCCGCGTTCGCCGTCGAATCAATCCGGCGCTGGTGGAACGGCGCCGGACGGACTGCCTATCCGACGGCTGGTCGGCTACTGATCAGCGCCGATGCGGGCGGCTCCAACGGCTATCGCACCCGCACCTGGAAGACCGAGCTCGCCCAGTTCGCCGCCGAGTCCGGCCTGGCGATCACCGTCTGCCACCTGCCTCCCGGAACATCGAAGTGGAACCGGATCGAGCACAGGCTGTTCTCCCACATCACCATGAACTGGCGCGGCAGGCCCCTGACCAGCCACGAAGTCATCGTCCAGAGTATCGCCGCGACCACCACCAAGACCGGCCTGACGGTGCATGCCGAACTGGACACCGGCCGGTACCCCACAGGAATCCAGGTCAGCGACGAGGACATCGACGCCCTGCCGATCACACGGCACCACTTCCACGGCGACTGGAACTACACTCTCCGCCCCCAACTGCCCGAAGAGGCGACGACCACAAACAACGCAGCGGGCCAGGCGCCGGCGAACACATCACATCAACTCACGCCGCATTCCCTGCAGGACCCGGAGCTGACCGGCATGACCCGCCAGCAACTCAGCGACCTCATCGACGCACTGACTCCCGCGATGGAACTTCAACGCGAGCACGTGCTTCGCGCGCGCCGCGGTCGCGAACGC
>NZ_JANIIC010000239.1 GCF_024519315.1 Streptomyces malaysiensis subsp. samsunensis
AAGCACCGCCCGCGCCCGTCAATCCAATCGCGGGTCAAATGCCACCCAGGCTGTCAATCCCCGTGCCATCCAGGCCGGAACATCAACGACAAGACGCCTCCACCCAACGACACCGCACTCGTGCGACACGTAGGTAAGCAGTGCTCGTCGACCGCCATGTCAAGCACGCACACATCGGTGCCATATTCTCGCTTGCTTGGCACACTTTTTCTTCTGACCAGGCCCCGCAAACAGGCTCGCTACGGTGCTCCAGAGCCAGCTACGGCGCTCGCGCCCTGGGAGTGCCCTATCTGCCGGCAGACGCCAAGGGGTTTTACTCCCCCTTGGCGCTGGCCGTCCGCGGCGACCAGGACGCCCGCACGCGGCCCGCCTGCGGACACCGACCCGGAAAGATCACCCGCAGTCTCCCTTCCCCTGTCGCATGGGGAGCGCGACTCCGTGCTCCCACCCCGGAAGGGGGGTCGGGAGCCGACAAGGGCCCTTATGCCTCTTGATGCGGAGAGCATCCGAATCGATGGGGTGATCGCAGGGGCCTACGGTTGACGACGGCGCACGAGTTCTCCGTACGGCGCTGCCAGGTCTACCGGATCGGGTGACGGATGAATCGGGCACCGTTGACACGTCCGCGAGTTGGGAGCACGAGGGCTCCCAGAGGGCTCCCCATTGCTCCCAGCCGGGAAACGGTTAAGGCCGCCCCCGCTACCCGCGGAAACGGCCTTCGACCTGCGAAAACGCTGGTCGGGACGACAGGATTTGAACCTGCGACCCCTTGACCCCCAGTGGCGCGGCAATTCTCTTCTTCTATTCCACTT
>NZ_JANIIC010000024.1 GCF_024519315.1 Streptomyces malaysiensis subsp. samsunensis
TAATTTCCCTCTCAGCTCCTAATCGGAGCCCCGGGTCTTGATTTCGCGCAGCGAAATAGGACCCTGTTCGGGAGATGTCGTCTAGTGGTTGGCCGCTCTGGAGCCACTGTGACTCGATCGTGGGATCGCGCCGACAGCACTGCCCGTCTCAAGCGGCTCGGGCTACGTTAGGCGCCCTGTCCAGCAGAGTCAAGTTCCGACCTGACGGCGCGTCGAATTCCGGCGACGCGGGGTGTGCGCCCGGTAGGGGCTGACCGAGGGCTCGCCATCGATCCAGAAGCGCCAGGGATGAGTTGCGCCCTCCCCGCCCACACCGGTACGCGGACCGCTGAGCACCTGGGCAGGCCGGGCGGGGTAGCCGGTGAGTATGGCAAGCGCGGCGTCGGGACCCGCGCAGACATCGGTGCCGTCTAGCCTGCGGTCCACGCCCAGGGCCGTGGCCAGCCGGGCCGGGCCCTTGGCCAGCTCATGGTCGTTACGCGCCTTCGGCCTGCGCTGATGGGCCCACGCATGGCCGTGCAGCACCTCGCCCGCGCGCAGCAGCACCCCGCTGGGATGGCCCTCCGGTCCACAGACCAGATTGAGGCAGTGCCACATGCCGTAGGTGAAGTAGACATACGCATGGCCCGGGGGGCCGAACATCACGGCGTTGCGCTCGGTGCGGCCGCGGTAGGCGTGCGAGCCGGGGTCCGCCAGGCCCGCGTACGCCTCGACCTCGGTCAGGCGCAATTCGATCGGTCCGTCCGGGGTGCTCCGGACCAGGACGCGGCCCAGGAGGTCGGGCGCGACCTCGAGGACGGGTCGGTCGAAGAAGGAGCGGTCGAGGGGCTCACGGTCAGGTCCTGCTGTCACGCGCCCCGAGCGTAGTGGAACAGATATCAACCGGTGGTTGGAGGCGGCACCGGTCCGCTGGAAGGGTATGAGCCGCGGAACCGTCCACGGCTGTTTCGCGTTCCTACGTGTCAACAGTGATCGAGCGCGATCGAGTCAAGACGCAGTCGCGTCCTTGAGAGGGAGAACATGGGCTTCAAGAAGCTGCTCGCGAGTCTGGGTGCCGGTGGCGCTTCGGTGGAGACGGTGCTGACCGAGGAGAACGTCGTCCCGGGCGGCATTGTGCAGGGCGAGGTCCGCATCCAGGGCGGTTCGGTCGCGCAGCGGATCGAGGGCCTCTCGGTCGGCTTGCAGGCGCGGGTCGAGGTGGAGGGCAACGACCAGGAGTACAAGCAGGACGTGGAGTTCACCCGGCAGCAGCTGGGCGGTGCGTTCGAGGTGCAGCCGGGTGCGGTGCACGCGGTGCAGTTCGGCCTGGAGATTCCGTGGGAGACCCCGATCACCATGTTCCTGGGCCGGCATCTGAGCGGTATGAACGTGGGGGTGACCACGGAGCTGGCCATCGCGCGCGCGGTGGACTCGGGCGATCTGGACCCGGTCCATGTGCATCCGCTCCCCGCCCAGCAGGCCATCCTGGACGCCTTCGGCACCCTCGGCTTCCGGTTCAAGAGCGCCGACCTGGAGCGTGGCCACATCCGCGGGACCCGGCAGCGGCTGCCCTTCTACCAGGAGATCGAGTTCTACGCGCCGGAGCAGTACCGGGGCCTGAACCAGGTGGAGTTGTCCTTCGTCGCGGACGACCGTGAGATCGACGTGGTGCTGGAGATGGACAAGAAGCCGGGGCTGTTCACCGAGGGCAGTGACACCTACCGGTCCTTCACGATGAACCTGGCGTCCTTCCAGGACACCGACTGGGCCGCGTATCTGAACCAGTGGCTCGCCCAGGTCGGCGGCAAGCGCAACTGGTTCTGAGCTCTCCCTCTCCGGACCCTGACTTCCGCGCGGGGCGCGCACCGAAACCATCTCGGTGCGCGCCCCGCGCCGTGTGTCAGGACGCGTTGCCGGGTGCCGTAGGCCGTCGCCGTACGTCAGGGCCATACGTCAGGGCCGTAGTTCAAGGGCCGTAGTTCAAGGGCCGTCGTCGTAGCGCACCACCAGGGGGCGTCCCTGCGTGGCCCAGTACGCCTCCGCGTCGGCCAGGATGTCCGCCGCGATCGCGGCGGCGTCGGGGTCCGCGTCGCGGAAGGCCGGCCAGCCCTGGATGTCCAGCAGACAGCCGCTGGGCTCGCGGCCCTCGGCCCACCAGGACAGATCGGTGACGCAGTCGGCGAGGGCATCCCAATTGCGCCCGTACCAGTGGGGAAAGCGCAGGTCCCGGGCGCAGCGGTCGAGGAAGCCGTCCTTGTCCGTCACGCCGTCGAGGCGCAGGTGGAGGGCGAGGGTGGGGCCGGTCATGGGCGACATGGTGCCAGCCCGGCGAGCGGCGGTCTCGTTAGGCTGGCCGCGGAGATGATCCACTGCGACCTGAGGAGGTTCTTGAGGTGTCCGAGCAGAACCGGCCCCCACTCCCCCATGACTTCCATCCGCCGGTGCCGTCGTTCACGGTGGTGAGCGACGATGTGGAACCGGGCGGCACGCTCAACTCCGCCCAGGTGTACGCGGAGGGGAACACCTCTCCGCAGCTGCGCTGGGAGGGGTTCCCGGAGGGTACGAAGAGTTTCGCCGTCACCTGCTACGACCCGGACGCGCCGACCGGCAGCGGTTTCTGGCACTGGGTGTTGTTCGACATCCCGGCCACGGTCACCGAGCTTCCGGCGGGTGCGGGCAGCGGCAGCTTCACGGGCCTGCCCGACGGGGCCGTACAGGCGCGCAACGACTACGGGACGCGTGACTTCGGCGGGGCCGCGCCGCCGCCCGGGGACGGTTCGCACCGCTATGTGTTCACCGTCTACGCGGTGGACAGCGAGAAGCTGGGGCCGGACGCGGACGCCTCGCCCGCGGTGGTCGGCTTCAATCTGCGCTTCCACACGCTGGGACGTGCCCAGTTGATCGGGGAGTACGAGGCGCCGGCCGCGGGCTGACTCGGCGAAATTGCGTTGTTCTCGGCCAGGCTCCCGGCCAGAGTTGATCCCGGTCCCGCCCATGTCAGGCGCGGGACCGGGACACGGGATGCGGGGGTGGTCGGGATGCGCGAGACGCTGGTTCTGAACGCGAGCTTCGAGCCGCTGGCGACGGTGACGCTGCGGCGTGCCGTGGTGCTGGTCCTCCAGGACAAGGCCGTCGTCGAACACGCCCACCCGGGGCTGCGGGTGCGGGCCGCGGACGTCGATCTGCCGCTGCCGCGGGTGATCCGGCTGTGCCGTTACGTACGGGTGCCGTTCCGAAGACGGGCGCCGTGGTCGCGGCGCGGGGTGCTGGTCCGGGACCAGCACCGGTGCGCGTACTGCGGCCGCCGGGCGACGACCGTGGACCATGTGGTGCCGCGGTCGCGCGGGGGCGGGGACACCTGGCTGAACACGGTGGCCTCCTGTGCCGAGGACAACCACCGCAAGGCGGACCGGACTCCGGAGCAGGCGGGGATGCGGCTGCTCAAGGCGCCGTTCGAGCCCACGCCCTCGGATGCGCTGGTGCTGGCGCTGGGGGCGGCGGAGCGGGACGGGCTGCCGGAGTGGCTGGCGCTACCGGCCTAAGCGCTCCGCTGGAAGTGCCGCGATGTGTTGTCGGCCGACTGCGGCACCGTCGTGGCTGGTCGCGCAGTTCCCCGCGCCCCTTCGGGGCGCTGCCCGAACCGGCGCGGACTTCCTCTGACCTGCTTAGGGCCCTCCTGACGGACCGGGGGCCCTCCTGGGGCCCGGGAGGCCGCCCCGTCCGGGAGGCCGCCCCGACGCCCGTCCGTTCAGGTTCGTTCAGGTTCAGTCGATCCTGGGCTGTTCGCGGCGCGGGGCGGGCTCCTTACCGGTGGCGGCGGGGGTGCCGCCGCCGTTGCCGCCGCCGGTCAGCGGGCCGAAGTTGCCCATGGCCCCGCCGAGGCCCTTGAGGGCGTCGCCGATCTCGCTGGGCACGATCCAGAGCTTGTTGGCGTCGCCCTCGGCGATCTTCGGCAGCATCTGGAGGTACTGGTAGGAGAGCAGTTTCTGGTCCGGGTCTCCGGCGTGGATGGACTCGAAGACCGTACGGATCGCCTGGGCCTCGCCCTCGGCGCGCAGCGCGGCGGCCTTGGACTCACCCTCGGCCCGCAGGATCGCGGACTGCTTCTCACCCTCGGCGCGCAGGATCTCGGACTGCCGGACACCTTCGGCCTGGAGGATCGCGGCGCGCTTGTCACGGTCGGCGCGCATCTGCTTCTCCATCGAGTCCTGGATGGAGGTGGGCGGCTCGATGGCCTTGAGCTCGACGCGGTTGACGCGGATGCCCCACTTGCCGGTGGCCTCGTCGAGGACGCCGCGCAGCGCCGCGTTGATCTCCTCGCGGGAGGTCAGGGTGCGCTCGAGGTCCATGCCACCGATGATGTTCCGCAGGGTGGTGACGGTCAGCTGCTCGATCGCCTGGATGTAGCTGGCGACTTCATAGGTGGCGGCGCGGGCGTCGGTTACCTGGTAGTAGATGACGGTGTCGATGTTCACGACCAGGTTGTCCTGGGTGATCACCGGCTGCGGGGGGAAGGGCACGACCTGTTCACGGAGGTCGACGCGGTTGCGGATCGAGTCGATGAACGGGACGACGATGTTGAGGCCCGCGTTGAGAGTGCGTGTGTAGCGTCCGAAGCGCTCCACGATGGCGGCACTGGCCTGCGGGATGACCTGGATCGTCTTGATCAGTGCGATGAAGACCAGCACCACCAGGATGATCAGGACGATGATGATCGGTTCCACAGCGGCTCCCCGTGCCCTTCATGCGGTGATTCGGATGGTCGGGATGATCAGGTCTGGCGGTTCCCGAGGGTGGAGTCTGTCAGATTCATGGTCGACTCCGCAGCTCAACCGGGGCGTCCTCAACTCTTGATAGGACACCCCGGGTACGGCGTCTACATGACGACGGCCGTCGCACCGTCGATCTCCACTACGTCGACCTGCTGCCCGGGTTCGTAGCTCTGGCCGGGGTCGAGGGAGCGCGCGGACCAGATCTCGCCCGCGAGCTTGATGCGGCCGCCACCGCCGTGGTCGACGCGCTCGAGGACGACGGCCTGGCGTCCCTTCAGCGCCTCGATGCCACTGCGCAGCTCGGGTTGCTGACGGCGGCTGCGGACCGCCATCGGGCGCACGACGGCGACCAGCGCGACCGAGACGACACAGAAGACGACGACTTGGAGCACGATGCCGCCCCCGAGCGCGTCGGTGATGGCACCGGCCACCGCGCCGACCGCGACCATCCCGAATTCGGGCATCGCGGTCAAAACGAGCGGAATGCCCAGTCCTACGGCGGCGATCAGCCACCACACCCACGGATCCACATGGTCATGGTAGTTGGCGCCGGTCGTCGGGGACAGTGCGCGGATCACCCGCCGATGGGGCGGAGGGCGCGGAGGGCGGACATCGGGCCGGCGGAAATCAGGTCAGCGGCAGTCCCTGGGCGGTCCAGCGGTCGCCGTTGCGCTCGACGACCAGCGGGAGTCCGAAGCAGCGGGAGAGGTTGCGGGAGGTCAGCTCGGTCTCTACGGGGCCCGCGGTGAGCACCTTTCCCTGGCGGATCATCAGAACATGGGTGAAGCCAGGGGGGATTTCCTCGACATGATGTGTCACCATGATCATCGATGGCGCGAGCGGGTCGCGGGCGAGCCGTCCGAGGCGGCGGACGAGGTCCTCGCGGCCGCCGAGGTCGAGTCCTGCCGCGGGCTCGTCGAGGAGCAGCAGCTCGGGGTCGGTCATCATGGCGCGGGCGATGAGGGTGCGCTTGCGCTCGCCCTCGGATAGGGTGCCGAACTTCCGGTTGAGGTATTCGGTCATGCCGAGGCGGTCGAGGAAGGCGCGGGCGCGGGTCTCGTCGACCGCGTCGTAGTCCTCCTGCCAGTGGGCCGTCATGCCGTACGCGGCGGTGAGGACGGTCTGAAGGACGGTCTGGCTGCGCGGCAGCTTCTCGGCCATGGCGATGCCCGCCATGCCGATCCGGGGGCGCAGCTCGAAGACGTCGACGCGGCCGAGATGCTCGCCGAGGATGCGGGCGCTTCCGGCGCTCGGGAAGAGATAGCTGGAGGCGAGGTTGAGGAGGGTGGTCTTGCCGGCGCCGTTGGGGCCGAGGATGACCCAGCGCTCTCCCTCTTTGATCGACCAGGAGACCTCGTCCACCAGAGCCCGCCCATCGCGGACCACCGATACGTCCAGCAGCTCCAGAACCTCGCTCATGAGCGCGTTGTCTCCCATTGCAGTCTCGAGTCGTGCGTGCGCCTGTGGGCGCAGCCCCCTGAGGAAAACCTACGCCACACGCTGTCGGTGGCAGTCCTTAGGCTGGTGCCATGCTCGATGAACCACGTTCAGGGCGCCTCGCGGCTTGGGGAAATGCCCTTCTCGCCGGACTTGTCTCCCCCGATGAGGCGGCGCATCGCATCGCGGACGAGGACGCGTCGCACCGGGTGGCGGGGCTTCCGGGGGAGTCCGGGCCGGTGGGGCTCACGCTGGCGCTGGGGCGGCTGCGGGCGCTCGGGGCCAAGGGGCTGCGGGTGGCGCTGCCCATAGCGGGGCATCCGCTGGGGCTGAGCGGCCCGCCGGAGTTCAACGCCCAGGCGCTCGACGCGGGTGAGGCGGTGATCGCTACGGGGGCGGCGCTGGGTCTGGTGCCCGAGGTGTCCGCGGTCGGCCCCGAGGGTGATCAGCACGTCGAGGTGGTGTGGCGATGCCAGGGGGTGCGGGAGGCGCCGCCCGCGGATGTGCCGTCGCTGAGCGAGGCCGAGCGGGAGCTGACCGAGGCCCTGCGGGAGGCCACGGAGGTGCTCTCGCGGCTGAACGTGGCCGGATCGGGCCCGGTGGCCCAGGCGGCTCTGGACGCGTATCGGGCGCGGGCAGAGCGGGGCCGTGAGGTGCTGGCGCCGGGCTATCCGCCGCGGGCCCTACGGGTGCTGGAGCTGGCGCAGCGGGTGGGTGCGCTGGTGGACATCGCGTATACGGCGGGCGGGGACGGCCGGGAGCACGGCGGCGCGGTGAGCGCGTCGGAGATCACGGCACGCGCCGAGGCGCTGCGGCCGGTGGAGCGCACCTCGCGGCGGGCGCAGGTGGCGGCGTACAACGCGTATGTGGAGGAGCGGGAGCGGGGCGGTCTCTGAGCCTTCCGGGGCACCGGGGGTGTCATGGGGCCGACCCCGCCGTGAAACCGGCCCTGTCCTGGAGCCGGCCCTCCTGGAACCGGGCCCGTCCCGGGGTCGACCCCGTCATGGAACCGGGCCCCGTCATGGAGCCGGCCCCGGAGGCGGGTGCCTCCGGGGCCGGTCGGTGGTGAGTCGGGTATTCCGCCGGGGCGGGGCCGGTCAGCGGCCGCAGGGGACGCCGAACGCCGGGTTCATGGACCCGATGACCGAAATCGTGTTGCTGCAAAAGTTCACGGGCACATGGATGGGCGCCTGAATGTTGTTGCCAGCGACCACACCCGGGGACATCGTGGCCCCACCGTCGGCCTGGGGACCCTGGGCGGAGGCGACACCGGCACCGGCGACGGCGAGTCCGCCGGCCGCGATCGTGATGGCAGCGAACCTCTTGATGTTCTTCACTTCTCAAGACCCTTCATTCATCAGCGCGTCACCGCGGCGGTCCACCGCGGTACGCCGTGAAGAACGGCACGGGAGATGGCGAGTTGCGCTGTTCGAGTGCTCCCCACACGTTGGTGTGATTTCACGGAGAAAGGCTGTTCATGCCCCGATTCCATGCCGTACCGCCCATAGCGCGGCCTGGGTGCGGTCGGAGAGGTCCAACTTCATCAGAATGTTGGACACATGGGTTTTCACGGTCTTTTCGGACAGCACCAGCGCGCGGGCGATCTCCCGGTTGGACCGGCCGTCCGCGATCAGCGCGAGCACCTCGCGTTCGCGCTCGGTGAGCGAGCCGCGCCCCTGACCGCCGCCCTCCTCCTGGGAGAGCAGCGCGAGGGCCACCTCGGGCTGGAGCAGCACATGCCCGGAGTGGACGGACCGGATGGCGCGGGCGAGCGCCTCGGGGTCCACGTCCTTGTAGACATAGCCCGCGGCGCCCGCGCGCAGGGCGGGGACCACGGTGCGCTTCTCGGTGAAGCTGGTCACGACCAGCACCCGGGCGGGGTTGTCGAGGTCGCGCAGGGTGCGCAGCGCCTCGATACCGTCCAGGCCGGGCATCTTCACATCCATCAGGACGACATCGGGGCGCAGCTCCTCGGCGCGGGCGACACCCTCCTCGCCGTCCGCCGCCTCGCCGACCACCTCGATGTCGTCCTGGACCTGAAGGAAGGTCCGCAGGCCGCGCCGCACCACCTGGTGGTCGTCGACGAGCAGCACCCGAATCCGTCCCGGGTCAGCCACCGGGCACCTCCATCTCGATCACGGTGCCCTTGCCGGGCGCCGACTCCACGGTCAGACCGCCGCCGACACCGCCGGCCCGGTCCCGCATCGACACCAGCCCGAGGTGGCGTCCGGCGCGCCGTACGGCCGAGGGGTCGAATCCCCTGCCGTCGTCGGCGACCAGGAGCCGGGCGCCCTGGCCGCGCCGGGCGAGGGTGACGTCGACCTGCCGCGCGCCGGCGTGGCGCAGCGCGTTGTGCAGGGCCTCCTGGGCCACCCGCAGCACCGCTTCCTCCTGGGCCGCGGGCAGCGCCCGTACGCCGCGGGAGGCGAAGGTGACATGGGCGGAGTGGGCCCGGTCGAGCACCTGCACCTGCGTCCTCAGCGTCGCCACGAGGCCGTCCTCGTCGAGGGCGGCGGGGCGCAGCTCCACGACGGCGGAGCGCAGTTCGTCGGCGGCCTCGGCGGCGAGCAGGGCGATCTGCTGGAGCTCCTCCTTGGCGCGGGCGGGGTCGCGGTCCACCAGAGCCGCGGCCGCCTGGGCGGTCAGCCGCAGCGAGAAGAGCTTCTGGGAGACCGCGTCGTGCAACTCATGGGCGAGCCTGGCCCGCTCCCCGGCGATGGTGAGCTCGCGGCTGCGCTCGTAGAGCCGGGCGTTGGTCAGGGCGATGGCGGCGTGCTGGGCCAGGATGGACAGCAGCTCCTCGTCCTCGGCGGTGAATCCGCAGCCGCCCTCGGGCTTGGGACATCGCTTGTTGGCGAGGAATACCGCGCCGAGAACTTCATCGCCGTCGGCAATAGGAAGACCCAAGAAATCAGACATAACAGGATGAGCTGATGGCCATCCCTCAAAACGGGCATCCAGTCGCACATCGGCGAGTCGCTGCGGGGTGGCGTCCTTGAGCATCGCGGCGAGAATGCCGTGCTGGCGGGGCAGCGGTCCGATGGCCTTCCACTGCTCCTCACTCACCCCATCTACTACGAACTGGGCGAAACCTCCGTGGTCGTCCGGAACCCCCAGAGCGGCATACTCCGCATCGAGCAGCTCACGGGCGGACACAACGATGGTCTTTAGGACATCACGGACTTCCAGATGTCGGCTCATGGCGAGCAGCGCACCGCTCACCCGACTCAGCCCGGCCTCGGGTCCGTCGGCCCGTCCTTTCGTCATGAGCATTACGTTACCGACCGCCATCCGGAGGGCATATCGGCCGGTCGGCGGCCACCTGATAAGACCTGAGCCCTAGGTCGAACGGCGCACACGGGACCCCCAAAGGGGCTGTTACAAGGGTGGAAAAAACAAACACCCTGAGCATTTGCGCGGGCACAGCGCGCAATATGAGAAGCTCCGCGATGTGAGCCCTGACACACGACTTAAATCACTTACGAACGTACTTAGTGGACGTTTCATAGGCGACTGAGCGGGGATGACGGCCGTCCGCACGGGCACGAGCGGCCTACTTATCCACTAAGCAGCATCGTATGTCACGCCTTTGCGACAACTTTTTGCGGCAGCTAAGAATTTCCCCCAGTCGCACGGCGCCGTAGATCCATGAAACGGCGCTCTGCGCGCCGATTTGGCCTGCGACACAAGCGATTGGAAGAGGTCTACTCCGCCATGCCCCTGCCCAGCATCCCCGGTTACAACCGTCTCACCAAGACGCACAAGTACTCCGCCGCCGGTATCGCGGCCGCCGGTGCGGCCGCCATAGCCTTCGCGGTCGTCCCCGGTGGTGACGCCGGCGCCAAGACCACGGCCCAGGACCTGCCGAACAAGCCGGTCGCCCTCACCTCTCAGAAGGCCGACGCCCAGGCCCACCACGAGGCCCTGGTCAAGCAGTCCGCCCTCGCCGACAAGCAGGCCAAGGAAGAAGCCGCGGAGAAGAAGGCCGCGGCGGAGGCCGCGAAGAAGAAGGCCGCGGCGGAGGCGGCCAAGAAGAAGGCGGCGGAAGAGGCCGCCGCGGCCAAGGCCGCTGAGGCGAAGGCCGCCAAGGAGCGCGCCGCCAAGCAGGCCGCGAGCCGCTCCGCCGCTCGTATCGAGACGGTCGCCGACACGAAGAAGACCTACCCGGACAACCTCGACGGCTGGATCCGCGAATCCCTCGACATCATGAAGGCGAAGGGCATTCCCGGTAGCTACCAGGGAATCCACCGCAACATCATCCGCGAGTCCGGCGGCAACCCGCGCGCCATCAACCTCTGGGACATCAACGCCCGCAACGGCGTGCCCTCCAAGGGCCTGCTCCAGGTAATAGCCCCGACCTTCAAGACGTACCACGTCGAGGGCACCTCCTGGGACCCCTACGACCCGGTCGCGAACATCACCGCCGCCTGCAACTACGCGGCCGCGCGATACGGCTCGATGGACAACGTGAACGGCCCGTACTGAACCCCGTACCGCTGGTACCGAGCCTCAACGGCCTGTGCGGAACCCGGCGTTACGACGCCGAAGGGCGACGGCACCCCCTGTGTGCGAGGGGTGCCGTCGCCCTTGTCCCCGACGGTGGTGGCGGCTACTTGCGCATGACCTCCGGCTCATGGCGGCGCAGCAGCCGTGCGACCACGAAGCCGCACACGATGCCCAGGACGACCAGCGCGACCATGTCGATGCCCCACTGGGTCGTGGTGTGCTCCCACAGCGGGTCGGTGTCCAGGGGCTGCTTGCCGTCCCACGGCGCCATCATGTGGCCGGAGCCCGGACCCAGGTCCAGCGTGGCACCGGCCGCGCCGACCGCCCAGCGGGACGGCATCAGCCAGGCGAACTGCTCCACACCCGGCGATCCGAAGATCTTGAACAGCACACCGGTGAAGACCACCTGCACGATGGCGAACATCACCAGCAGCGGCATCGTCTTCTCGGCGGTCTTCACCAGCGAGGAGATGACCAGGCCGAACATCATCGAGGTGAAGCCGATCGCGATCACGGCCAGGCACAGCTCGGCGGCCGGCGGCATCAGCAGCCCCTCCTCGGGCAGCTTCCGCGTGGAGAGGCCGATCGCGCAGATGATGACGCCCTGGAGGGCGGTGATCACGCCGAGCACGATCACCTTGGACATCAGATACGCCGAGCGGGAGAGGCCGACGGCCCGTTCCCGTTCGTAGATGACCCGCTCCTTGATCAGTTCTCGTACGGAGTTGGCCGCTCCGGTGAAACACATACCCACCACGAGGATCAGCAGGATCGTCCCGGCGGCCTGGTTGAACGAGCCCTTCGGCGCGAACTGGAGGCCGAACTTCGCCGGGATGACGACGCTCACCGCCCCCAGCACGGCGGGCAGGATCACCATGAGCCCCATGAAGCCCCGGTCGGAGCCGATCACCGACAGATAGCGGCGGATCAGCGTCCACAGCTGCGAGCCCCAGCTCTGCGGCTTCTGCATCCGGGTCGGCGGGGCCTGGACATGGACCGACTGCGGGGCCACGGAGTCGAGGTCCGCCGCGTACATCTGGTAGTGCTGCGAACCGCGCCAGCGGCCCGCCCAGTCGTAGTCGCGGTAGTTCTCGAACGCCGAGAAGACATCCGCCCAGCTGTCGTAGCCGAAGAAGTTGAGCGCCTCGTCCGGCGGGCCGAAGTAGGCCACCGAGCCGCCCGGCGCCATCACCAGGAGCTTGTCGCACAGCGCCAGCTCGGCGACCGAGTGGGTGACCACCAGCACGGTGCGGCCGTCGTCGGCGAGACCGCGCAGCAGCTGCATCACATCGCGGTCCATGCCCGGGTCGAGACCCGAGGTCGGCTCGTCCAGGAAGATCAGCGACGGCTTGGTGAGCAGCTCCAGCGCGACCGAGACCCGCTTGCGCTGACCGCCGGAGAGCGCGGTGACCTTCTTCTCCCGGTGGATGTCCAGCTTGAGCTCGCGCAGCACCTCGTCGATCCGGGCCTCGCGCTCGGCCTCGGCGGTGTCACCGGGGAACCGGAGCTTGGCGGCGTAGCGCAGGGCCTTCTGGACGGTCAGCTCCTTGTGGAGGATGTCGTCCTGGGGCACCAGACCGATGCGCTGGCGCAGCTCGGCGAACTGCTTGTAGAGGTTCCGGTTGTCGTAGAGGACATCGCCCTGGTTGGCCGGGCGGTAGCCGGTGAGCGCCTTCAGCAGGGTGGACTTGCCGGAGCCGGACGGGCCGATGACAGCGACGAGGGACTTCTCCGGGACGCCGAAGGAGACGTCCTTGAGGATCTGCTTGCCGCCGTCGACCGTCACCGTCAGATGGCGGGCCGAGAAGGAGACCTCACCGGTGTCGACGAACTCCTCGAGACGGTCGCCGACCAGCCGGAAGGTGGAGTGACCGACGCCGACGGTGTCGGACGGGCCGATGATCTGCTGCCGGACCGGCTGACCGTTGACATAGGTGCCGTTGTGGCTGCCGAGGTCACGTATCTCGAAGCGGCCGTCGGGCAGCGCCTGGAACTCGGCGTGGTGGCGCGAGACCTGGAGATCGGAGACGACCAGGTCGTTCTCCAGCGCACGGCCGATGCGCATCACCCGGCCGGCGGCCAGCTGGTGGAAGGTGGTCGGGCTGCGGTCGCCCTGGCCGGGCGCGGCGCCGGCCGGGCCGGAGGAGCCGGAGGGACCGGCGCCGGGGACGTTCTGCGCGAGATTGCCCTGCGGGGCCTGGGGCTGCTGCTGCGGGGGCGCCTGCTGCGGCTGCTGATGGGGCGCCTGCTGCTGCGGGATGAACGCCTGGGGCTGCTGAGGCTGCTGCTGCCAGCCTTGGGGCTGCGCCTGGGGCGGCTGCCCGCCCGGCTGCGGCCAGCCGCCGGGGCCGGGCTGCTGCGGCGGCTGCTGGGCGGCGGGCTGCTGAGGCTGCTGGGCCTGCTGGGGCATGCCCATCGCCGCCTGCTGGCCGTAAGCGCCCGCGGCGCCCATCGAGGCACCGCTGCCGGAGACGCTGAGCCGGGGGCCGTCGGTGGCATTGCCGAGATGGACGGCCGAACCAGGGCCGATTTCCACCTGTTGAATTCTCTGGCCCTGTACATAGGTGCCGTTGGTGGAACCCTGATCCTCGATGATCCAACTGCGCCCGCCCCAGCGCACCGTGGCATGTCGCCAGGAGACCCTGGCGTCGTCCAGCACCATGTCGCCCTGCGGGTCACGCCCCAGGCTGTACGACCTCGACGGATCAAGTGTCCAGGTCTGTCCGTTCAATTCCAGTACGAGTTCCGGCACTCCATGCCCCACTAGTTGTCCCCCGAGTTCCCCCCTGACACAGGGAGTCTAGGGATGGCGAACATCGTGAGGAACTATTTCAGGCTCAGTCCCTTCATCGGAAGTCGGGCTTTGACAAGAGCGCATCTCGGGCGTCGTTGACTCATCCGAAAGGCCCTCGGAAAGTGGTAATGGCTGACGGATAGTGCGGATCATGGTTTATCCGGGCAACTCGCGATGATCGGGGAGTCGGCGATATGAGCGCGAGCGGTGGCGGACGAGTGCCCTGGGGGCCCGCCCTCCTCTCCGCGATCGCGACGGTGAGCTGGGCGTTTCTGGCCATGGCCGGGATCGCCGCGCTCGGTCTGCATCTGATCGGCGCCGATGGCGCGGGCGCGCTCGGGCCGATGACCGCCGCGGCGACGGTGCTGGCGGTCGGCGGTTCCGTCACTCCTTATGGCGATGTGTCCGCCTTCGGGCTGGGGGGCGCCCAGGCCCACGCCGCCATCGATATCGCGCCGCTCGGGGTGAGCCTGGTCGGTGCGCTGCTGCTGGGATGGCTGTTCGTACGGTCGTTACGGGCCGCGGGCGCGGTGATCGGCCGGGCCGAACTCGCCGTGCGCGCGGGCCTGGTGGCCGTGCTCTTCCTGCTGCTGCTCGCCGGGCTGACCTGGGTGGGCAACGATACGGTCACGATCGACGGCGCCACGCTCGTCCTCCGCGGCCTGGACAGACGGGCCACCGAGCAGGATCTGCTGAGCCGGCTCCCCGAGCAGCTGGGCGATATCGCGGAGATCGGCGGCGGGCTGCTGCCGGACCGGCTGGCCGAGCTCGTCGACGCCAAGGCGTCCGTCGGCTTCACCGTGGCGCCGGGCCGTTCGGTGCTGGGCGGCGCGGTGTGGGTCGTCGCCGTCCTGCTGCTCGCGCTGCTGGCCTCGCGCCGTACACCGCTGCCGCCGGGCGCGCGGGCGCTGCACCGCACGGTCCGGCCGGCGGTGTCGGCGATGTGCGGGGCGCTGGTGCTCGCGGTCGGCGCGGGCCTGGTGGCCGGGATCTACGCGGCGGTCGGGGACGACCGTCCAGGGCTGGTGCTCGGGTCGGCGCTGCTCGGCGCGCCGGGCGGGGTGTGGATCGGCGTACCGCTGGGGCTGTTCGTCCCCTGGTACGGCAGGGCGAGCGGCGCGCTGAGGCATGTGCTGCCCGATCCCGTGGACGGTCTGCTCGCCGGGCCGGGCGGGGAGCGGATCACGGTGGGGCGGCTGGCCGAGCTCGACGGGCGGGTCTGGCTGCTCGTTGCCGCGAGCGTGCTGCTGATGCTCACCGCCGGGGTGCTCACCGCGGCCCGTACGCCCGTGGGGAGCCCGCGGCCGTTCGCCTTCGCGGGGTGGTGTGCGCTGCGGCTGGGCGTGGTGACCGCGGTCGCGCTGCCGCTGCTGGTGGGGCTGACCGGGGTCTCGGCGGGGGCGAGCCTGTCCGTGCTCGGCTTCGACGCCTTCGGGGCCGGGCTCGAGCTGCACGGGAACGCTCCGCTCGCACTGGCCCTGGGTGCGGGGTGGGGCGCGGCGGCGGGGGCCGCCGGAGCGTTCGCGGCCTGGGCCACGGGCGCGGCGGGCCGCCGGGCCGCGGCGCTCGCGCGCGAGGACGTGGTGGCCGCCGCGGCCGCCACACGGCGGCAGGACGGAGAGGCAGGGGCGAAAGGGGAGGAGGGCGGGGAGGGCGAGGGCCACGACGGCGGGCGCGGCCCATGACCTCGCCGATCATGCGAGGGGTGACCTCACGGCGACCGGGACATGAACGTTCCGCCTCGGCTTGCCGTCCACGGTGCGGGCTGCCGCGCGCGGCGCGCGAACAGCCGGATACGGTGGGAGGACCATGAGCGCATCGCGGATCCCCCCTGTCACCGCCGTCCCGGACGATGATGTCCCCACCCTCCTTGTCAAGATCTTCGGCAAGGACCGTCCCGGTATCACCGCCGGGCTCTGCGACACCCTGGCCGCCTACGGCGTGCACATAGTCGACATAGAGCAGGTCGTCACCCGGGGCCGTATCGTGCTGTGCGTCCTGGTCACGGCCCCCAAGGCCGATGGGGCGGAGGGCGATCTGCGGGCCACCGTGCACAGCTGGGCGGAGTCGATGCGGCTCCAGGCCGAGATCATCTCCGGCCGGGGCGACAACCGGCCGCGTGGCACGGGCCGCTCGCACGTCACCGTGCTGGGCAATCCGCTGACCGCCGAGTCGACGGCCGCCATCGCCTCCCGGATCACCGGCACCGGCGGCAACATCGACCGCATCTTCCGACTGGCGAAGTATCCGGTGACGGCCGTGGAGTTCGAGGTGTCCGGCGCCGAAACGGAACCGCTGCGCACCGCGCTGGCCATCGAGGCCGCCGACATCGGCGTCGATGTGGCCGTGGTGGCGTCGGGGCTCCAGCGCCGGGCCCAGCGGCTGGTGGTCATGGACGTGGACTCCACCCTGATCCAGGACGAGGTGATCGAGCTCTTCGCCGCGCATGCGGGCTGTCAGGCCGAGGTCGCCGAGGTCACGGCCCGGGCGATGCGCGGTGAGCTGGACTTCGAGCAGTCGCTGCACGCACGGGTCGCGCTGCTGGCCGGCATCGACGAGTCCGTGGTGGAGAAGGTGCGCGCCGAGGTCCGGCTCACGCCCGGCGCCCGTACGCTGATCCGCACCCTCAAGCGCCTCGGCTATCAGGTGGGCGTGGTCTCCGGTGGCTTTACGCAAGTCACCGACGATCTCAAGGAGCGTCTTGGGCTGGACTTCGCCTCCGCCAACACCCTGGAGATCGTGGACGGCAAGCTGACCGGCCGGGTGATCGGCGAGGTGGTGGACCGGGCGGGCAAGGCCCGGCTGCTGCGGCGCTTCGCCGCCGAGGCGGGGGTTCCGCTGGTGCAGACGGTCGCGATCGGCGACGGGGCCAACGACCTGGACATGCTGAACGCGGCCGGGCTGGGCGTCGCCTTCAACGCCAAGCCGGTGGTCCGGGAGGCCGCGCACACCGCCGTGAACGTGCCGTTCCTCGACACCGTGCTGTATCTGCTGGGCGTGACCCGCGACGAGGTCGAGGCGGCGGACGCACACGAGGACTGACCCACGAGGGCTTGAACGCGCCCGCAACGCGCACCAGCCCCGACGCACACCGGCCCCCGGCTCCCCGTACGACGTACGACGGCGGAGCGGGGGCCGGTGTGCTGGGATCACGCCCGGGGCATCACCCGGGGATCACTCGTGGGGCGCCCAGAAGCTGGTGAGACGTCCGCAGCCGATCTCGACCGACTTCCACGAACCGCTGAAGGTCACGACCGCGAACGCGGAGGTGGGGAAGGCACCGCGGTCCATGCGCTCCTTGGCACCCTCGTCGGCCTCGCCCGCCAGCGCGTCGGCGAGGCCGTGCATCCCGGGGTTGTGGCCGAGGACCATCAGGTCGGTGATGTCGTCGGCGGTCTCGTTGATCACCTCGATGAGCTGACCGACCGGGGCGTCGTACAGCCGCTCCTCGTAGACGGTCTTGGGGCGCCGCGGCAGCTCATGGACCACCAGCTTCCAGGTCTCGCGGGTGCGCAGCGCGGTGGAGCAGAGGGTGAGTTCGGGGGTGAGACCGGCCTCCGCGATCCGGCGCCCGGCGATCGGGGCGTCCTTGCGGCCGCGCTCCGCGAGCGGGCGCTCATGGTCGGCCACCTGGGGCCAGTCGGCCTTGGCGTGTCGAAGGAGGACAATCCTGCGGGGCACATCGACGCTCATGCGTCCCAGCTTCGCATGAATCGGTGCAGGAGGCGCAGGGTGTTGGAACGACCTCGTCAAACGTGAGCACACCCGCGATACCGGCGGACACGGCTGATCACCACCGCCTACGGTGGTCACCCCACCGCGTCCCCGAAGGCCCGGTGCACCAACTCCACGACCTGCGAGACCGGCCCGGAGCCGCCGCTCTCGGCATGGGCGGCGGTGGGCCCGGTGAGCAGAAGCAGCAGCGCCCCGAAGGCCACCGCCGGCAGAGCGACGGCCCACCACGGCAGCCGGGCGTCCACGCCGCTGACCGCCGGGTGTACGGACCGGGTACGCGTGCGGGCGGACATGGAATCGCCTCCGGATCGCCGAACGTGTCGTTGGTTCGACGGTACGGAGCGGGCGGCGCCGCTCCCATCCGGTGAGCCACCCAGTTACCCCTGAGCCCAGCCCCCTAAGGGATGGTGGGGCCAGCCCCACCATCCGCTCCTCCGCACCAGGTCAGGGCGAGGCGAGGGTGGCGATCACGGCGATGATCGCGGTGATGCCCAGCATCACGCCGAAGATGATGAGGAGCTTCTTCTGGCCGTTCGGGGGGTTCTCATCGAGCACTGGCATGGCACCAGTGTCCCACCCCCGGTACGCGGCACCGATCAGCCCTCGTCCTCGAGGGTGCGGTCGCGTCCGGCCAGTACGCCCGCGACGATCTGCGGCACCATGAACCCGGCCATCAGCGCGAGGGGCTGCCCCCAGCCGCCGCTGTGCTGGTAGAGCACGCCGACCAGCAGCGGGCCCGGGATGGACAGCAGATAGCCGACGCTCTGCGCGAAGGCCGACAGCCGGACCACGCCCGCGTGGGTCCTCGTCCGCATGCCGATCATGGTGAGGGCCAGCGGGAAGGCGCAGTTGGCGACGCCGAGCAGCAGGGCCCACAGCCAGGCGCCCTCCGCCGGGGCCAGCCACAGCCCGCCATAACCGATGAGGCCGAGGACGCCGAGGATGACGACCAGGACGCCCTGGTGCCGCAGCCGGGCGGCGATCCGCGGCAGGACGAAGGCGAGCGGCACGCCCATCGCCATCATCACGGCCAGCAGCAGACCGGAGGTGGAGGCGGAGACCCCGGCGTCCCGGAAGATCTGCGGCATCCAGCCCATGGAGATGTACGCGGCGGTGGCCTGGAAGCCGAAGAAGACGGCCATCGCCCAGGCCAGCGGGGAGCGGGCGATGCGGATCGCGGGCCCGTCGGCCGGGGCGGCGGCGGTCTCGGCGACCGCGGCCGGGGCGTCCGTATCGGTATCCGTGCCCGTGCGCGTGCCCGTACCGCCGCCTGTCTCGGAGCCGCCCGCCTCCGAGGCGCTCGCCACCGAGGCGCTCGCCACCGGACCGTTCGCCCCCGGGCCGTTTGCCTCCAGGCCACTCTCCGCGCCGCTCGTACGGTCTCGGGCGAGGAACAGCCAGGGCACCAGCGCCACGGCGGCGAGCAGCGCCCACACCCCGAGCCCGGCCCGCCAGGAGCCGCCCAGCGCGTCGGTCATCGGCACCGTGGCCGCCGCGGCCACGGCCGTGCCCAGCGACAGCCCCATCGAGTACAGCCCGGTCATCGCGCCGACCCGGTCCGGGAACCAGCGCTTGACGATCACCGGCATCAGGACGTTGCTCACCGCGATCCCGGCCAGGGCCAGCGCGCTGGCCGCCAGGAAGACCACGGTCCCGCCGGCGAAGGGGCGCAGCAGCAGACCGGCGGCGATGGCGGCGAGCCCGGCGCACACGACGGCGCCCGGCCCCCAGCGCCGGGCCAGCCGGGGCGCGGTGAACCCGAAGAGCGCGAAGCACGCCGGGGGCACGGAGGTGAGCACTCCGGCGACGGTGCCGCTCATCCCGAGGCCGTCCCGGACCTCCTCGAGCAGTGGGCCGAGGCTGGTGACCGCGGGGCGGAGATTGAGCGCGGCGAGCAAGAGCCCCGCCGCCATGACGCGGCCTCGCCATGGCGAGGCCGCGCGGCGCGGTCCTCCCGGTTCCGCCGGGCTGGGCGCGGAGGCGGCGGTGTCGAGCGTCGCGAGATCGTCAGACGGGGACGTATGCATGCCGACCATCATAGAATCATGGGATGAAAGCTCGTCCAGTGGCGAACGACCACCCGGTGACACCCGGACGGCATCATGATGGAAAGGCCCGTTCGCCCACTTCGGGCCGTGTCCGCCGCACGCACAGTCGTACGCACAGGAGAGTCATGCCGCTGACCTCGCCCCGGCGCTCCGCCCTCGCCGACCAGGTGATCGCCCAGCTGCGCGCCCAGATCACCTCGGGCGAATGGCCGGTGGGCTCGCGGATTCCCACCGAGCCCGAGCTGGTCGAGCAGCTGGGGGTGGCGCGCAACACCGTACGGGAGGCCGTGCGCGCCCTCGCGCACAACGGGCTGCTGGACATCCGCCAGGGCTCGGGCACCTATGTGCTGGCGACCAGTGAACTGGCCGGGGTGATGCACCGCCGCTTCGCCGCCGCCGACCCCCGCCATGTGGCCGAGCTGCGCAGCGCCCTGGAGACCAAGGCGGCCCGGCTGGCCGCGGAGCGCCGCACCGAGCAGGACCTCAAGCAGCTGGACGCACAGCTGGACCGGCGCGAGCGGGCGTGGGAGGGGGGCGATCCGGACGCCTTCGTCGAGGCGGACGCCACCTTGCACATGGCGGTCGTGGCCGCGTCGCACAACGATGTGCTGGAGGAGCTGTACGCGGACCTGGGCGCGGTCGTACGGGACTTCCTGCGCGCGGACGTGGGCGGCGGGATGGTCCCCGACGCGTATGTGGACCACGGACGGCTGGTGGAGGCGATCCGGGAGGGGGACGGGGAGCAGGCGGCGGCCGAGGCCAGCACCCATCCGTTCGGCTGTCGCTTCCGCGGCTGCTGAGCGACCGGGGGCGGCCGGAAGCGGGTGGCGCTCAGGTGGGACCCGGCGCTCAGCGGTGATGACTCACCCAGGCTTTCCGTATCTCCTTCCAGCAGCGCTCGGCGAGCCGCACATGCTCGGCCGGACCGACCTCCACCGGGCGGGTGTCCATGTCGGGGTCCCACCAACGGGCGCATTCGACGTGCAGCTGCACCCGGTCGGCGCCGGGATTGGGATTGAAGCAGTCGGTGGTGGCGTGCGAGCCGCGTACCGAGGTGCTGCACGCGGCCTCGCGCGGCCGGGGCCGTTCCTGTGCGGCGGAGCTGGAGGCGGCGATGACCAGACCCACCGTGGCGACGAGCAGCAGCGCGGCCGCGACACGGCGGGTCGTACGCATGCGGGACCTCCTCGGCCGTGCCGCTGGCGCTGGCGCTGGCGCTCCGGTCGGTGAGTCGGTTCGTCGTCGTGTCTCCACAGTGCGTGGATCCGCCACCCATACGCGCGTCCTGCTCCCCCGTACGGGTGAACGCGCACGCGGAACGGCCGCCGCCCCGGACCCGCGGTTCGCGGGGTGGGACGGCGGCCGTCGCGCGGAAACGCCGTGGGCTCAGGCGCCCATCATGTGCACACCGCCGTCGACATGCACGATCTCGCCCGTGGTGCGCGGGAACCAGTCGGAGAGCAGGGCCACGACACCGCGGCCGGCCGGCTCCGGGTCGGTGAGGTCCCAGCCGATCGGGGCCCGGTGGTTCCACACGTCCGCGAGCTCCTCGAAGCCGGGGATGGACTTCGCGGCCATGGACTTGATGGGCCCGGCGGAGACCAGGTTGCAGCGCACGTTCTTCTCGCCGAGGTCACGGGCGAGGTAGCGGCTGGTGGACTCCAGCGCGGCCTTGGCCACGCCCATCCAGTCGTACTTCGGCCAGGCGAACTGGGCGTCGAAGGTCAGGCCGACGATCGAGCCGCCGCGCGGCATCACCGGCAGGCACGCCATGGTGAGCGCCTTGAGGGAGTAGGCCGAGACATGCACGGCCGTGCCGACGTCCTCCCAGGTGCCCCCGAGGAAGTTGAACGCGCCCTGCGGGCCGAAGGCGATGGAGTGCACCACGCCGTCGAGGCCGACACCCTCGCCCAGGTGCTCGCGCACCTTGTCGGCCAGGCCGTCCAGCTGCTCCTGGTTCTGCACATCCAGCTCGATGACCGGGGCGGGCTTGGGCAGCCGCTTGGCGATCCGCTCCACGAGGGAGACCCGGCCGAAGCCGGTGAGGATGACCTCGGCGCCCTCCTCCTGGGCCAGCTTGGCGGCGTGGAAGGCGATGGACGACTCGGTGATGACGCCCGTGACCAGGATGCGCTTACCGGCGAGAATTCCACTCATGACGTTCAGTGACCCATGCCCAATCCGCCGTCGACAGGGATGACGGCTCCGGTGATGTACGCGGCCTCGTCGGAGGCCAGGAAGCGGACCGAGGCGGCGATCTCCTCGGGCTGCGCGTAACGCGCGAGCGGTACCTGCTTCACAATGTTCTCGCGCTGATCGTCGCTGAGCGCGCGCGTCATGTCCGTGTCGACGAAACCGGGCGCGACCACATTGACGGTGATGTTGCGCGAGCCCAGCTCACGGGCGAGGGAGCGGGCGAAGCCCACCAGGCCGGCCTTGGACGCGGCGTAGTTCGCCTGACCGGCCGAACCCATCAGCCCGACGACCGACGAGATCAGCACCACGCGCCCCTTACGGGCCCGCAGCATCCCCCGGTTGGCCCGCTTGACCACGCGGAACGTACCGGTGAGGTTGGTTTCGAGGACGGCGGCGAAGTCCTCCTCGGTCATCCGCATCAGCAGCTGGTCACGGGTGACCCCGGCGTTGGCCACCAGGACCTCGACCGTGCCGTGCTTCTCCTCGATCTCCTTGTACGCCTGCTCGACCTGCTCCGGCTCGGTGATGTCGCACTGGACGGCGAGGAAGCCGGCCGGCGGCTCACCGGACCGGTAGGTGATGGCGACCTTGTCGCCAGCGTCGGCGAAGGCACGGGCGATGGCGAGGCCGATGCCGCGGTTGCCTCCGGTGACGAGAACCGAGCGGCTCAAGGGACCACCTTCTCTTGTCGATCTGCGTCGATGTCTCTGTGTCGACGTCGACGTTGTGTCGAAGTCGTGCAGGACGTCACAGCGCGTGCCGTCCCCTACCCCCGCAAACTATCGGTCCGAGGCCGTCGAGGAGGAATCGGGCACCCACAGGGGCGGGTGGCACTCCCTGTCGAGTTCCTACAGAAACCCGGTGCCTGTCCGGCCCAGTATCGGGGGGGGGCGGCGACGGGAGCGGGTGGTGAGCCGAGCCGCCCGGCCGGTCCGGGGACGACCGGCCGGGCAGCACGCCGTTTCGCCTCACGCAGGCGCGGATTCACTCGCGCGGACGCGGATCAGCGGATTCAGCCGAGGGCCGGGTAGTCGGTGTAGCCGCGGTGATCGCCACCGTAAAAGGCGGTGGGGTCGGGGGTGTTGTACGGGCCGCCGGCGGCGAGGCGGGCCGGAAGGTCGGGGTTGGCCAGGAACAGCGCGCCGAAGGCGATCAGGTCGGCCGTGCCGTCCTCCACCAGCTTCAGCTCACCGGGCCCGGTGGGCTCGCTGCCGGTGAACGGGTTGAGGATGAAGGTGCCGGGCCACTCCTTGCGCAGGCGTACGGTCAGGTCGCGTACGCCCGGCGCCTCCATCTGGTGCAGATAGGCCAGGCCCAGCGGGGCCAGCCGCGCCACCAGGGCGCCGTAGGTCTCCTGAAGTCCCTCCTCGGCGATGTCGTTGAAGGGGTTGCCCGGTGAGAGGCGGAAGCCCACCTTGTCCCCGCCGATGGCCTCGGCCACCGCGGTCGCCACCTCGACCGCGAAGCGGATCCGGCCGTCGGCCGAGCCGCCCCAGGCGTCGGTGCGCCGGTTGGCGTTGGAGGCGAGGAACTGGTGGACCAGATAGCCGTTCGCCCCGTGGATCTCCACCCCGTCGAACCCGGCGGCGACCGCGTTGCGCGCCGCGGCCGCGAAGTCCTCGACGGTCCGGACGATCTCGGCCTCGGTCAGCTCCCTGGGGGTGATGAAGTCCTTGGGGCCCTCATGGGTGAACACCTGCCCCCGCGGCGCCACCGCGGACGGGGCGACCGGCACCAGGCCGTCCGGCAGCAGGGTGGGGTGGCCGATGCGGCCGGTGTGCATCAGCTGCGCGAAGATCACCCCGCCCTCGCGGTGCACGGCTTCGGTCACCTTCCGCCAGGCCGCGACCTGGTCGGCCGAGTGCAGACCGGGGGTGTCGGGGTAGCCCTGCCCGACCACCGAGGGCTGGATGCCCTCGGTGACGACGAGCCCGGCGCTCGCCCGCTGCGCGTAGTAGGTCGCCATCAGATCCGTCGGGCTCGCTCCCGGGCCGTGGGCGCGGCTGCGGGTCATCGGGGCCATCGCGATGCGGTTGGTCAGGCGGGTGCCGCTCAGGTCGTACGGGTCGAATGCCGTCGCCATGATCACTTTCCTTGTCCAACGGAGGCCGCCGCACGGCGCGGGGACCAATTACCTGCCCGAACAAATAAGTGATGGCAACTCATTCCCGGGCGACTGTGAGCCGCGTCACCACGAGCGCACTTGGGGCGGTGACATCCGAACACCCGCCTCCATCCGGTCCACAAGGAGCCGCGCTAGGCTGGTCCCTGTTCGAGCAGCTACAAACCGCGGCGAGAGACGGCGAAGGGCGTATGAGCGAGCCGAGACACATGGCCGGGAACGAGCCGGCCGAGGCCGCGACAGCGGCGGCCGGGGCGCCGATGCCGGCCTCCGTCCGGGCCGGCGCCATGAGTCACGCGATCTTCCGGGTGGCCCGTCTGCACCGCATGCTCGCCGGGCAGCTGCTGCGCCGCGTCGGCCTCCACACCGGCCAGGAACTGGTCATGATGCAGCTCTGGGACCGCGGCCCCCAGCGTCAGACCGACCTGGTCCGCCTGCTCGGCTCCGACGCCGCCACCATGACCCGCACCATCCGCCGCCTGGAGCACGCCGGCTTCGTCCGCCGCTGCCCCTGCGCCGACGACAAGCGCGTCACCATCATCGAACCCACCACCGCCAGCCTCGCCCTGCGCCACGAGGTGGAACAGATCTGGGCGGAGCTCGAACGCGGCGTCACCGACGATCTGACCCCGGATCAGCAGACCGAGGCCATCGACGTCCTGGAGCGCATCGAACAGAGCCTCGCCCGCGCCGCCGAACGCAACGCCTGAGGCCGGGCACGGCCGCTCCGGCACCCCGAGCCGCCCCACCGGATCCCACACCGGGCGGCGCCCCTTGCTTCACCCCTTGTTTCAACTCTTGCCTTAACTCTTGACGAGTCTGGTTCAGACCTTTAAGTTCACGCATCGCCCAGCTGCGAAAGCCGTGACTCTGCGGTGGTGAACAACCCGCTCCGCAGCCGTGTCGGCATGGGCCGTCAGTGTCCAGTTCCCCCACCCGTGACAGCGGCATCATCCGTTACAGCGAGGAGCACGCATGCGGAAAAGCGGAGACATCAGATCGTTCAGGACGCCATCCGTGGCCATCCGGCTGCTGGTGCTGTTGGCCACGCTGCTGGGGCTGGCGGTGGCGCCCGTCCACGCGACGGCGCGCGGCGCGGCAGCGCCGTTCAAGGTGTTGGCCCTCTACAACGGGACCTGGGACGCCGCGCACATCAACTTCGTCCATGAGGCGAACGACTGGTTCCCCCAGCAGGCGGCCCAGAACGGCTTCACCTATACGGCGAGCAACGACTGGAACCAGCTCGCCGACGGCAGGGTCGACGGCTACAAGGTAGTGCTGTTCCTGGACGACCTGCCGCAGACCGCCGCCCAGCGGTCAGGGTTCGAGCGCTATATGCGTGCGGGCGGCGCCTGGATGGGGTTCCATGTGGCGGCCTTCACCACCGAGGCGCAGAACTGGCCCTGGTACCACGATCAGTTCCTCGGCAGCGGCAACTTCAAGTCCAACACCTGGGGGCCGACCACGGCCACCCTGCGGGTCGAGGACCGCACCCACCCGTCCACCAAGGCGCTGCCCGCCACCTTCACCTCGTCGGTCAGCGAGTGGTACAGCTGGTCGAAGGACCTCCGGCAGAACCCGGACATCAAGATCCTGGCCTCCGTCGACCCGAGCAGCTTCCCGCTCGGCACCGACCCCAACCAGACCTGGTACGACGGCTACTACCCGATCCTGTGGACGAACAGCAAGTACAAGATGCTGTACGCGAACTTCGGGCACAACGCGATGGACTACGAGCACAACACCCCCCTGTCGTCCACCTTCGACAGCGCGACGCAGAACCGGTTCCTGCTCGACGGGCTGAAGTGGCTCGGCGGCGCCGGGTGACTTCCGGCCGGTGGACCGCGCGGATCTGACCCCGCGCGGAACGCTCTCCAGGGGCCGTCCCGGACAACCGGGGCGGCCCTGTCGTCTCATCACACCGAGCCGCGTGCCGGTCACCCGTGGTGTCGGCCAACTGTGTGAAGATAGCCCTCATGTTTGGCGGAGGGGGCGGCAGGCCGCCTGGTCAGGGCGGCAGGACAACGCTGGCGGACCTCGTCCGCCAGGAGACCGCCGCGCGGATGTCGGAGCCGGAGAAATGGGCGGCCCTCCGGGGAGCGCGGCTGTACTTCCAGCGGCCCGAGGACCCGGGCTTCCTGGTCTCGGAGACCGCCGAAGACGGCCCGTTCGTGCCGGTCTTCACCTCGCTCGAAGGGCTCGCGCGCTTCGCGGGGGCGTGCGGCTGGGCGTCCACGACGGCCGAGGACCTGGTGGGTCTGCTGCCCGAGGGCGTACGGGCGTTGGTGGATCCCCTGGGTGAGCGCCCCTTCCTGCTGGACGCGCGGACGCTGCGCGACGCGGAGGGCCCCGGCGCGGAGCACCCCGGAACGGAGGACCCCGGAACGGAGCACCGGCAAGCGCGAGGCCAGGAAGCGGAAGACCCCGAGGAGAGGGCCGACGGTGGCGGATCCTGACGCCTGGAATGCGAACCGCGCCCCCAGCGAGGGCGGCGAAGACGGCAAATACGGCGGCAATGAGGGCGCCGACGGTTACAAGATCGAGATCGCCTCCGTGCAGGGCTTGATCAGCCCGCTGGAGGAGTCGGTGGTCGGGGCCCGGTCGGTGAAGAACGGCCAGGAGAAGCTGACCGCCTATCTCCAGCACTGCGGCGCGCCCGAACTCCTCCAGTCCGGCAAGGGGTTCATCGAGGCGTGGGGCTTCGGCATGGGCGAGCTGGCGGATCACGCGGATGTGGTGGTGGAGCGGCTGTACGAGGCGATAGCCGGATACATGCTGGCTGATCTGCTGCGGGTGAAGGACTTCTGGCCCTCGGACGAGAACATGGCCAAGCTGCCCTCGGGCGGGGCGGCCAAGTGGTCCTGGGAGCACGTGGGCGCGCCGGAGATGGAGAAGCGCCCGGAGGATTCGGCGTTGTCGAAGATGACCCGCAAGTGGCTGAGTGAATACGAGGACGAGTCCTGATGGGCGATCCGGACGCGGGGCGGGCCCCGCAGATACGGATACCGGTCGACGCCAAGCCCAAGGACCTGATCCCCGGCAACCCGGACGACATCGACGACCTGGTGGTGGAGCTGCGCGCGTACGCGGGCGCCTTCCAGGACGGCAAGGACAAGCTGAGACCGCTGGACCTGGCGGACTGGTCGGGCAAGGGCGCGAGCGAGTTCCGGAAGTCGGTCGACCGGCTGCCGAAGGAACTCACCTCCGGCCATGACCAGTTCACCCATGCGGCCAGTGCGCTGGCGGCGTACGCCACCAAGCTGCGGTCGGTGCAGAAGCGCTGTGAGCCGATCATCGAGGACGCGGACGCGGCACGGGCGGCGTCCAAGGCGCACAACAAGAAGGTCGAGGCGTACAACGACGCGGTGACGCGCGGCGATGAGCAGCTGCCGGAGAAGCCTTCGGAGACCGATCCTGGCATCTCCTCGATGGAGGGGTGTATCGGTCGGCTGGACAAGCTGATCGAGGAGTTGCAGCTGGTCGTCGACGCGTCGAAGAAGAAGATCGACAAGGCGGCGGAGAAGGCCCCCGACAAGCCGAGCAACTGGCAGAAGGTCGGGGACGGCCTCAAGGACGGGCTGTGGAAGGTCCACCACGGCATCCTGGGCGCGGCCGAGCTCCCCGCCTCGCTCCTCAAGGGCGACGCCAAGGGCTTCGCGATGCAGCTGGCCGGTATGGCGGACGGCGCGGCGTACGCGGCCCAGCACCCCAAGGAGTTCGCGAAGGCGGTCACCAACTGGGACATGTGGTCCAAGGACCCGCTGCGCGCGGCGGGCGAGATCACCCCGTCGCTGCTGCTCGCCCTGGCCACGGGCGGCGCGAGCGCCCTGCGCAAGGGGCTCCAGACCGGCAGGACCGCCGCCCAGCGGCTGGCGGTCCGTAAGCAGGCCCTGGGCCGGGACGGCGAGGCGTCCCGCCGCGCGGACAGCGAGGGCACCCACGACCGCCACACCCACGACCGGGACTGCGAGGACGACCCGGTCGACGTCGCCACCGGCGAGATGGTCCTGCCCGCCACGGACGTGACCCTGCCCGGGGCGCTCCCCCTGGTCCTGGAGCGCACCTTCGTCTCCGGGCACACCTGCGGCGGCTGGTTCGGCCGCACCTGGGCCGCCACGCTCGACCAGCGGCTGGAGCTGGACGCGGACGGGATCGTATTCGTCACGGCCGACGGGATGGTGCTGCGCTACGGGGTGCCGACGCCCGGGGAGGACGTGTACCCCGCGCGGGGCCCGCGCTGGCCGCTGCGCTGGGACGGCACGGCGGGCGGCACGATGCGGATCGAGGTGCCCGAGCAGGGCCGCACGCTGCGCTTCGCTCCGCTGGCTGTCCTGGGTGGCAATGAGCTGCCCCTGGAGACGGTCGAGGACCGCAACGGCCGGTCCATCACCTTCACGTATGACGAGGACGGCACCCCGCGCGAGGTGGCCCACTCCGGTGGGTATCGCATCGCGATCGACACCGATCCGGAGCTGTCGCGCATCACGGGGCTGCGGCTGCTGGGCGTCGGCGGCGGGGAGGGCACCACGCTGGTCTCCTTCGGCTACAACGCCGCGGGCGACCTGACCGAGGTCTTCAACTCCGCCGCCGAGCCGATGCGGTTCACCTACGACGACCAGCACCGCGTCACCTCATGGACCGACCGCAACGGCACCAGCTTCGGGTACGTCTATGACCACCGGGGCCGGGTGCTGCGCACCATCGGCTCGGACGACATGATGACCGGCCGCTTCCACTACGACGAGGCGTCCCGCACCACCGTCTACACCGACTCGCTCGGCCACCGCGTCACGTATGTCTTCGACGAGGCGTACCGGGCGGTGGCCCGCACCGACGCCCTGGGGCACACCACCCGCACCGAATGGGATCCGGGGCCGGCCCGTCGACCGCTCTCGGTGACCGACCCGCTGGGCCACACCACGCGTTACACGTACGACGACTCCGGCCATCTGATCCGCGTCGACCGCCCGGACGGCACGGCGGCCACGGCCATGTACGACGCGTACGGCCTGCCGCTGGAGGTCCGCGAGCCGGACGGCGCCGTGTGGCGCCACGCCTACGGCGAACGGGGCAACCGCGTCCGGACGACGGACCCCGCGGGCGCCGAGACCCACTACACGTACGACGAGTCGGGGAACCCGACCTCGGTCACCGACGCGCTGGGCCACACCACTCATGTCGTATGCGACGCGGCGGGCCTGCCGGTGGAGGTCACCGACGCCCTGGGCAACACGACCACCGTCCGCCGGGGTACCCACGGCCGGATCACCCGCGTCACCGACCCCCTGGGCCATATCACCCGCCAGGGCTGGACCATCGAGGGCAAGCCCGCCTGGCGCACCCGGCCCGACGGCACCCGCGAGACCTGGGCCTGGGACGCCGAGGGCAACCTCACCGAACACACCGACCCGGCGGGCAACACCACCCGCCACACCCACACCCACTTCGACCTCCCGGCGACGCGGACCGACCCGGACGGGGCGAGGTACGCCTTCGCGTACGACACCGAGCTGCGGCTGACGGCGGTGACCAATCCGCAGGGCCTGAGCTGGACCTACGCCTATGACGGGGCCGGGCGGCTCACCTCCGAAACCGACTTCAACGGCCGCACGCTGTCGTACGAGCACGATGCGGCGGGCCGCCTGATATCCCGGGCGAACGGCGCGGGCGAAGCCCTGGCCTACACGCGTGACGCGCTGGGCCGCACGGTCGCCACGCGCATCGTCGGCCAGGCCGACGGCACGGAGACGACGTTCGCGTACGACGCGGCGGGCCGTCTGACACGGGCAGCGAACCCGGACACGGAGCTGAGCCGTACGTATGACGCGCGGGGGCGCGTTCTGACCGAGACGGTGGGCGGTCGTACGACGTCGTACGCGTATGACGCGGCGGGCAACCGCACCGAGCGGATCACCCCGAGCGGCCTGCGGTCGGCGTGGACGTACGACGCGGCCGGCCGCCCCACGTCCCTCACCACGGCGGACAACTCCCTGCACTTCGCCTACGACGCGGCGGGCCGCGAGACGACACGCACCTTCGGCGCCGATGTGACCCTGACCCAGGCGTGGGACGCCCTGGACCGCCTGACGACCCAGGCCCTGACCCACGCATCCGGCGCGGCGCGGCTGCTGCAACACCGGGCGTACGCCTACCGCCCGGACGACCACCTCACCGAGATCCGCGAGCTGACGTCCGGCACCCGGCGCTTCGACCTCGACCCGGTCGGCCGAGTGACGGCGGTGCACGCCCACGGCTGGACCGAGACCTACGCCTACGACCCGGCGGGCAACCTGACGCATGCCACGGCCCCGGGTCATGAGTCGTCCGGCGACCGGGAGTTCACCGGCACGGTGATCCACCGCGCGGGCCGCACGTCGTACGAACACGACGCCCAGGGCCGCCTGATCCGCCGCACCCGTAAACTCCTCAACGGCCAGACCCGTGCCTGGACCTACACCTGGAACGCGGAAGACCGCCTGACGGACGCGACAACTCCGGACGGCGACCGCTGGCACTACGCGTATGACCCCCTGGGCCGCCGCACGGCCAAGCAGCGGCTGGCGGAGGACGGCACGGCCGCCGACCGAATCGACTTCACCTGGGACGGCACCCGCCTGGCGGAGCAGACGGCGGCGGCCGACGGCACGACGTTGACGTGGGACTACGCCCCGGACACCCACCGCCCCCTGACCCAGACCGAGCACGACGAGACCGACGCCCGCTTCCACGCCATCATCACGGACCTGGTCGGCACCCCCACGGAGTTGGTCACCCCCGACGGCACCCTCGCCTGGCAGCACCGCACCACCCTGTGGGGCACCCCGCTCCCCGCCCCACCCGGCTCGGCCGACTGCCCCCTCCGCTTCCCCGGCCAATACGCCGACCCGGAAACCGGCCTCCACTACAACTACTTCCGCCACTACGACCCGGAGACGGCGCGCTACGCCTCACCGGACCCTCTTGGGCTCATACCGGCCCCTAACCCCAATACTTACGTGCCCACCCCGCACGTTGGGGCCGATCCCCTCGGACTTGCACCTGATGAATGTGTGCAACAGGTCTCAGCAACGTCGGTCCGTTTTAGCCAGAGCTCCGTAACCGGGGCGGATGAGATAATAAAGAGCATGGCCAACAATGGCTGGCAGGGTGGCCCGATAGATGTTATTCGCATGCCTGACGGCGGCCTCACCAGCATAGATAACACTCGAGTACTGGCGGCACGATACACTGACACCCCGATTCAAGCTCGTATACACGATTACGACGCTCCCCTCCCGGATGAAATTCGGGAGAGCGGCCGATTCCATACCCGGAAAGCCACACCTGACACATGGGGGGAAGCAATCGACGCCAGAATCGGAAAGCAGAACTCTGGGTACAGAAACACTTATCCATCGGGATCAGATGTAACGGGATGGCAAGGAGATTAGAATGCTAGATATCCTCTCACCCACAGAACTACCAAATGGATTCACCTACCCGGATATTTTCATCCGAGCCGCAGAGTCAGGATTGACGAGCCTCGAGCCGTGGTGGTTGCTGGAGGGACAGAACCTACGCGCAAGGAATTCGGGCCTAAAAGAGCGTTTCCCAGACAGAGCCCTCGTCCCTTTTGCGCGCCGGGAAGACAACGACGATGTTGCGTGCTGGGATCTGGAAAACGGCAAGGTGTGCATCGTTCACGACTTTTCATCTCCGGGCCATGAAGAGCGGGGAAGTTTTGAGGGCTTCGCAGACTGGCTGCGAGCAGCTCTGGAAGATTTCATTGTGTTCGAATGACGGAATTCCGGCGCGGCGGGGGCGCTGCGCACAGTGCGTCTCTCAGCAGATTATGAGTGTTATCCGGTATGGGTAATCACTGAACATCGGCTGGAAAACGTAGCCCCTGACTCGCTTCCGCTCAGCAAACGACTCATCGAGGGTCTGGATCGCTGGGGGGACGAGTACGAGGCGACGTACAACCGAGATGACCCGATAACCTCCGGATTCGCTTCAGAGGCAGCTGGGCAAGACTTCGTCGAACGAGGGAATAGGTTGGCTCGTCGGCTGCGCGATGAACTCGACGAGACCTGGCGCGTCTCGTACTTCGATCAGTCAACAGCATCACACATCGAGATCGAATGATCGTGGGTTAGCTGACCCGCGCGGGCTACCGTGAGCTCCCCGCGCGCCGCCGACCGCAGGCGGCATCTTGCGGCCCCGCCCCAGGGGGATTCCGACCCCGCAGCCGCATGATTCACTGCCGACGGACCCAGACGAGGTCAATCCCCTTGATGCGGCCGACTCCCACAAGACCCGGCTGATCGCCGAGTGGGGCGGGCGGCTGCTGGCCGCCGACGGCGATCAGCGGTCCTCGGGATAGGTCCGCAGGTCCGTGGTGGCGAGGGTCCAGTCACCGATGGTCACCTCGTCGCCGAAGGCGTAATCACTGCGGGTGCGGTAACGGGGGCCCTCCCCGCCGAGCCCGGGGCCCGGATCGGACAGGGCCGCGATGGTGCCCTTCCGTGGATCGACGAGAAGATAGAGAGGGATACCCATCGCCGGGTAGTCGTGCATCTTCTCGACGTAGTCGGTGGAGTGATTCGACGGCGAGACGACCTCGGCGACCAGGGCGACATCTCGAGGGTGGAACGGCGCCATCGTATTCTCGGCGAACACCGCGTCTGGAACGACGATCAGATCAGGGCGACGAAGTTTCCCAAGAGAGGCGTCTTCCACCTCACCGCCCGTGTGAGCGACCAGAAAAGATGGGATTTGCTGGTCAAGCTGCTGGCGGATACGCAGAGCGATGAACTCGTGCGGACGCGAGGGCGACATCATCATGACGATCTCGTCACCACTGATCTCATAGCCCCGGAACGGGTCCGGGGCGTGCTCGGCGAGCCGCTCCGCGATTTCCCGTAGACGCCCGTACTCCACGGCCGACGCTCCTTCACCACGGTGAACCTGCTCGTCTGTGCCTCCATCATCCCGCATCGCCGGCTCCCGTGTCTCCCGCGACCTGCCGCGACCGGCACTCCTCGGACGCGAGAGCATATTCGCACCAGACCGTCTTGCCGATGCCCCGCTCCGCCACCCCCCACTTCGACGCGAGCGCGTCCACGAGCAGCAGCCCGCGCCCGCACTCCGCCTCGTCGTCCCGGTCCCGGAGCACCGGGCGCTGCTCGTCACGGGCGTCGGACACCTCGATCCGGGCCGAGGCGGGGGCGCGATGGCCCTCCCGGTCGGGCGGCGGCTGCACGCTGAGCCGCAGATGGAAGCGGCGGCCGGGCACGTGCCCATGACTCACGGCGTTCGCCGCGAGTTCGCCCGCGATCAGCGCGAGGCTCTGCGAGGCTCCGCTGTCCCGGGGGATGCCCCACTCCTCCAGTCTGCGGACGACCAGGCGCCGGGCGAGCCGTGCACCGCGCCGGGAAGAGGTGAAGAACATCTCGAACGTACCGCCAGGGGGATTTTCGCCATTCACGTCACCGAGCGTGGCGAAGCGTGCCTAGCCTGACCAGACGGGCGGCGGGTACGCGGGGTCGCGGTACGGGCACGGTGGGTGTCCGTACGGGAGGACCGCCGTGACGCCGAGGGAAAGGGGCGCGTTCTCGCGCAAGGAGGTGGGTGGGCCATGGCGGGTGACATCGTCAAGTGCATCGGCAGGCAGGTGAAGCTCTTCCGCGAACGGGCTGGGCTCACGCAGGCACAGTTGGGGGAGGCGATCGGGTACAGCGAGGAGCAGGTCTCCTCGGTCGAGCAGGGACGCCGGGTGCCGCAGCCGGACTTCCTGGACGCGGCGGACGAGGCGCTGGGGGCGTTCGGGGTGCTGCGGGCGGCCAGGGAGGAAGTCGCCAACGTACAGCTCCCGGCGTTCTTCCGGGGCGCGGCACGGCTGGAGGCACAGGCGGTCGAGTTCCACGCGTACGAATGCCTGGTGGTCAACGGGTTGCTCCAGACCGAGGACTACGCCCGTGCGGTGCTCAATATGCAGCGGCCGTTACTGGAGGAGGAGGCCATAGAGCGGCTGGTGTCCGCGAGGCTGGCCCGGCAGGAACTCCTCTCCCGGCAACCGGCCCCGCTCATGAGCTTCGTCACCGAGGAGGCGGTACTGCGCCGCCCTTACGGCGGTGCGACGGTGCTGCGCGGGCAGTTGGAACGCCTGCTGCACGTTGGCCAGATGCGGAACGTGGAACTTCAAGTCATGCCGACCAACGTGGACGATCACGCCGGAACCGCCGGTCCCTTGGCCTTGCTGGAGCCGAAAGGGCGGCAGACGATGGCCTACGTCGAGGCCCAGAGCATCAGCAGGCTGCTCACGGACCGGAAATCAGTCCGAGAAATCGAGCAGCGCTACGGCATCATCAGAGCACAGGCTCTCAGGCCACGTGAGTCGTTGGAGCTCATCGAGAAGCTGCGGGGAGAAATATGAGCGACAAGCACGTCAACCTGTCCTGGTTCAAGAGCAGTTACAGCAGTAGCGAAGGCGGCATGTGCGTCGAGGTGGCCGCCACGCCCGGCACCGTCCACGTACGGGACTCCAAGGACCGCCACGGAGCACAACTCGCCTTCTCCATACGCCAGTGGGACGCGTTCATCGGCCGTCTCACGGCTGAGGAGTTCGACGCGTAACCATTCCATTCGGCCGCCCCGGGGCAACCGGGGCGGCCGTTGTTCGCCGGTCCGTGCGCGCCGCTGCCGGACCGGAGCGGCGGGCGGCCCGGACTGAGGGGCCCAGGGCGGTGCGAACGAAGGCCCAGGGCTGGGTGCGCAGGCCCGACGCCGCAGCGGCAATTGCCGCGCCCCAGGCCCCAGCCACATGGTTCACTGCCGACGGGCACCACGCCACGTACGCGACGAAGAGGAGCCGCCCGTGCCGCACGAGATTGATCCGTCCTTCCTCGCGTTGCCCCTGAGGGCGCTTGCCGATGCGGCTCTCGCTCGGGCTCGTGCGCTGGGGGCCGCGCATGCCGACTTCCGGTTCGAGCGGGTGCGCAGTGCCGGCTGGCGGTTGCGGGATGGCAGGCCCTCGGGCGCCGCCGATACCACCGACCTGGGGTATGCCGTACGGGTGGTGCACGGCGGGGCGTGGGGGTTCGCGTCCGGCGTGGACCTGAGCATGGACGCCGCCGCGCGGGTCGCCTCGCAGGCGGTGGCGATGGCGAAGCTGTCGGCCAAGGTGATCGAGGCGGCCGGGTCCGATGAGCGCGTGGAGCTCGCGGCGGAGCCGGTGCACGCCGAGAAGACGTGGATCTCCGCCTATGAGATCAACCCCTTCGACGTGCCCGACTCCGACAAGACCGGGCTGCTCGGCGAGTGGAGCGAGCGGCTGCTGGCGGCCGATGGGGTGGCGCATGCGGACGCGTCGCTGCTGACCGTGCAGGAGAACAAGTTCTACGCGGATACGGCGGGCACCGTGACCACCCAGCAGCGGGTGCGGCTCCATCCGCAGCTCACCGCCGTGGCCGTGGACCCGGCCAGCGGGGAGTTCGACTCGATGCGCACCCTGGCCCCGCCGGTCGGGCGCGGCTGGGAGTATCTGACCGGGGACCCCGGCGCGGGCGGCGGCTGGGACTGGGACACCGAGCTGGCGGAGATCCCGGAGCTGCTCGCCGAGAAGATGCGCGCGCCATCCGTGGAGGCCGGGTCGTACGACCTGGTGGTGGACCCGTCCAATCTGTGGCTGACGATCCATGAGTCGATCGGCCACGCCACCGAGCTGGACCGCGCGCTCGGCTACGAGGCGGCGTACGCGGGCACCTCCTTCGCCACCTTCGACCAGCTGGGGAAGTTGAAGTACGGCTCCTCGGTGATGAATGTGACCGGGGACCGGACCGCCGAGCACGGGCTGGCCACCATCGGCTATGACGACGAGGGCGTGGCCGCCCAGTCCTGGGATCTGGTGAAGGACGGCACGCTCGTCGGCTATCAGCTGGACCGCCGGATCGCCCGGCTGACCGGTTTCGAACGGTCGAACGGCTGCGCCTTCGCCGATTCGCCGGGCCATGTGCCGGTGCAGCGGATGGCGAACGTATCGCTCCAGCCCGCCCCCGGCGGCCCCTCGACGGAGGAGCTGATCGGGGACGTCGAGAACGGTCTGTATCTGGTCGGCGACCGCTCCTGGTCGATCGATATGCAGCGGTACAACTTTCAATTCACGGCCCAAAGGGCGTACCGCATCAGAAACGGCGCTCTCGCCGGGCAGGTGCGCGACTTCGCCTACCAGGCCACCACCACCGACTTCTGGGGTTCGATGACGGCCGTCGGCGGCCCGCGGACATATGTCCTGGGCGGCGCCTTCAACTGTGGAAAGGCCCAGCCGGGGCAGATCGCGGCGGTTTCGCACGGCTGCCCGTCGGCGCTGTTCCGCGGCGTCAACATCCTCAACACCACCCAGGAGGCCGGACGATGAGTGTGAAGCCCCATGAGATCGTCGAGCGCGCCCTGGAGCTGTCCCGTGCGGATGGCTGTGTGGTGATCGCGAACGAGACCTCGACCGCCAATCTGCGCTGGGCGGGCAACGCTCTGACGACCAACGGCGTCACCCGCGGCCGCACCCTGACCGTCGTGGCCACCGTGAACGGCGGGCGGGGCACCGCCTCGGGTGTGGTGTCCCGGTCCGCGGTCACGGCCGAGGAGCTGGAGCCGCTGGTCCGGGCCGCCGAGGCGGCCGCGCGGGAGTCGGAGCCGGCCGAGGACGCCCAGCCGCTGGTGGAGCGGGATCCGGGTGCGGCGGTCTCCCCCGGCTTCACCGACGCCCCCGCCACGACCTCCCCCGAGGTGTTCGCCGGCTTCGCCCCCGCCCTCGGCGAGTCCTTCGCCGCCGCCCGCGCGGGCGGCCGGGAGCTGTACGGATTCGCCCACCATCAGCTGGTCTCCAGCTATCTGGGCACCTCCACCGGGCTGCGGCTGCGCCATGACCAGCCCACCGGCACGCTCGAGGTCAACGCCAAATCCGCTGGTTCCGGCACGGCCGCACCCCGTTCGGCCTGGGCCGGGCGGGCCACCCGCGACTTCACCGATGTGGACCCGGCCGCGATCGACGCCGAGCTCGCCCGGCGGCTCGCCTGGGCCGAGCGGAGGATCGAGCTGCCGGCCGGCCGCTACGAGACGCTGCTGCCCCCGACCGCCGTGGCCGATCTGCTGATCGACCAGCTGTGGTCCTCCTCGGCCCGGGACGCGGCCGAGGGCCGTACGGTCTTCAGCAAGCCGGGCGGTGGCACCCGGGTCGGCGAGAAGCTGTCCGAGCTGCCGCTCACGCTGCGCAGCGACCCGGCGGAGCCGGGGCTGGAGGCGGCGCCGTTCGTGATCGCGCACACGTCCGGGGACGATGTGTCGGTCTTCGACAACGGTCTGCCGCTGACCGCCACCGACTGGATCCGCGACGGGGTGCTCCAGCAGCTGATCACCAGCCGGCACACGGCCGCCCTCACCGGGCTGCCCCTCGCCCCCACGGTCGACAATCTGATCGTGGACGCGGGCGGCACCCGCTCGCTGGAGGAGATGGTCGCGTCCACCGAGCGGGGGCTGCTGCTCACCTCCCTGTGGTACATCCGCGAGGTCGACCCGGCGACGCTGCTGCTGACCGGGCTGACCCGGGACGGGGTCTATCTCGTGGAGAACGGCGAGGTGGTCGGCGAGGTGAACAACTTCCGGTTCAACGAGTCGCCGGTGGATCTGCTGGCCCGCGCCACCGAGGCGGGCCGCACCGAGCGGACGCTGGCACGGGAGTGGAGCGACTACTTCAACCGCGCCGCGGTGCCGCCGCTGCGCATCCCGGACTTCAATATGAGCTCGGTCAGCAAGGGGGTGTGAAGGAGCCGAATAGACTGGTCCACGCCCATCCGGAACGAATCGATATCCGTCACTTCTATCCCCAGGAACGCCATGACACGCCTCGGCGAATCCGTCGCCCGCGCCAGCGAGCTCCTCACCCAGGACCTCTCCTCCGACAAGACCGTCGAGCGGCTGCTCGAGGAGACGGGCTCGCGGCGCTATCTCGATCTGACGGACCTGTCGCCGACGGAGCAGGCCGAGCTGATCGCGTCCCGTACGGTCGAGATCCTGCCCGGTACGGAGGAGCTGGCCAAGCGGATCGAGGAGCGCCGCGGCGCGGGCCGGGGCCTGGCCATCAAGCTGGGCATCGACCCGACGGCCGCCGATGTGCACCTCGGCCATGTGGTGCCGATGATCATCCTCAGCCGCTTCCAGCGCATGGGGCATGACGTCACGCTGCTGATCGGCGACTTCACGGCCAAGATCGGCGACCCGTCGGGCCGTACGGCGGAGCGCCCGCCGCTGACCGACGAGGACATCGCCCGGAACCTCGCGGGCTACCAGGACCAGGTCCGGCCCTTCTTCGACTTCGAGCGGGTCAGCCTGCGGCAGAACAGCGAGTGGCTGGCGCCGTTCACCTTCCCCGAGCTGCTGGGGCTGCTCTCCCAGGTGCCGGTCTCCCAGCTGCTCCAGCGCGAGGACTTCCGCAACCGGCTGGCCGCCGGCTCCGGTCTGACCATGTCCGAGCTGCTCTACCCGATCGCGCAGGCCCTCGACTCCGTGGCCCTGGAGTGCGATGTGGAGCTGGGCGGCGCGGATCAGCTGCTCAACCTCCAGATGGGCCGCAAGCTGATGGAGCTGCGCGGGCAGCGTCCGCAGCTGGTGGTCACGATGCCGCTGATCGAGGGCACGGACGGCACCGGCGCCAAGATGTCCAAGTCCAAGGGCAACTATGTCGCGCTGTCCGCGACCGCCGACGATGTCTTCGGCAAGATCATGTCGATTCCGGACCGGCTGATGAAGCCGTACCTGGAGGCATGGACCGAGTGGACGGACGCGGAGATCGCCGCCGCGGTCGCCCGGGTGGGGGACCGCTCGCTGCACCCGATGGATCTGAAGAAGGTCCTGGCCGGTGAGGTGGTGGCGGCGCTGTACGGCGTCGAGAAGGCGATGGCGGCCCGTGCGGGCTTCGTCGCCCAGTTCTCCAAGAAGAGCTTCACCGATGTCGAGACACCGGTGGTCGACGCCGGGGAGCACGGTGCCGAGTCCATCGCGACCGTGCTGAGCAAGGTGCTGGCGTTTCAGCCCAGCGCCTCGGCCGCCCGCCGGGTCGCCAAGCAGAACGGGCTGCGGCTGGTGATCGAGACCGAGGGCGGCCAGGAGTCGGTGGTGCTTCCCGAGGCCCAGGCGGTGCGCCCGCTGGCCGAGGTGGTCGCGGAGACGCTGGCGGGCACCGGGGCGGCGCCGGGCTCCGGCACGGTCTACCTCAAGGCCGGGCGGAAGATCGCCCAGGTGCGCGGGGTGTAGCCCGCCCTTGTCACACCACGGGTCGGCGGCCGGTGCGCGTCCACCATGCGCACCGTCCGCCGCCCTGGCTCAGGTCCTGGTCGCACCACGTCTGCGTCGGCCGCCGCGGATGGTCTGCCACAGCGGAGTGCCCAGGGCGACGATCAACACGGCCCCCGCGAGCTGGAGCAGATGCCGGATCCAGTCGAAGCCGCCGGTGTGCCGGACCCCGATCCACCCCGACACGGCGTTGCCCAGTATTCCGCCGAGGATGCCGTAGACGCAGGTCAGCCAGAGGGGAATGGCCTGTTTGCCGGGGAGGATCGCTCTGGCGATCACACCGAGGATCAGGCCCACGACGATCGCCCACAGCCAGTTCATGTCGCCTCCCTGACACACGGCGAGGGGATGCACATCCCTTCCAGTGTTTGACCACTTCGGGTACGGCGCACGCCGGAGGGCCGGTACGCCTTCTGGCGCAGCGGGAGACGGCACCCATCAGGGTGCCCCGGTCTCGAACCGACAGCAGACGCGGCGTAACGTTGAGTACGTCCCAGAGCGGGGGAAGCCCGCTCGGCGATCGGGTGGTGGAACGTGATGCGGAAGCACGGCGATGCGGAAGTCTTCCGGATCACCGGAGCGCGTCAGGGGCTGGCCGATGACGTACGCGGCCGGCAGCGGCGCTATGTGATCTCGATGTCGGTGCGGACCATCGCGGTTGTGCTGGCGGCGGTGTTGTGGAACGTGGAGCGCCATGTGGCCATCGTGGCTCTGGTGCTGGGCGTGGTGCTGCCCTACATCGCGGTCGTGGTCGCCAACGCGGGCCGGGAGAACGTCACTTCGCTGCCCACCACCTTCGTCCCGGCCCCGCCCCGTCCGATGCTGATCGCCGGGCGCGGAGAGGAGCCGACGGACCCCCACGGGGCGGAATCCGTCCCGGAGGACGTCGGACATATCAGCGAACCTGGACGCGGCGAGCGCGGCTGACCTGCCACGATTCCATAAGCTCAAGAAAACCTCAGATCAATAGTGCAGTACCGGTGCACCGGGCCCTATCCCTCGTGACATACTGCGTACGCGCTCCGCATCCCCCGTCGGAGCGACGGACCGACGCCGGGCGGCTCCCCCCGTGGCTGCCCGGCGTCGCCATGTCCGGGGCGCCTTCCGTACAGTCTGCGGTGTGAACACCCGCGAAACCGCCGACGAGACCGACACCGTGATCTGCTCCGCCAAGAGCTGCCACGCCCCCGCCGTATGGGTGCTGGCCTGGAACAACCCCAAGATTCACACCCCGGAGCGGCGCAAGACCTGGCTCGCCTGCGAGGAACACCGCGAGTATCTGTCGGAGTTCCTCGGAGTGCGGGGCTTCCTCAAGGAGGTGGTGACGCTGGAGGAGTGGTCGGCCGCCGACCACTGACCCGAAGGCCACCGGCCGCCCGACCGGGGGCGTCAGCCACCGGCCACCCGCCCCGGGCGCCATCAGCCGCCGATCGCCGACATCGGCCGGTCCGGCTGGAGGAACGACGGGTCATCGAGCCCCGATCCGGCCTTCTTGCCCCACATCGCCAGCCGCCACAGCCGGGCGATCTCCTCGTCCGGGGCGCCGGAGCGCAGCGCTCCGCGCAGATCGGACTCCTCGCGCGCGAACAGACAGGTGCGCACCTGTCCGTCGGCGGTCAGCCGGGTGCGGTCGCAGGCACGGCAGAACGGGCGAGTGACCGAGGCGATGACGCCGACCCGGGCCGGGCCGCCGTCGACCAGCCAGCGCTCGGCGGGCGCGGAGCCGCGCTCCCCCCCGTCTTCGGCGGTGAGGGTGAAGCGGGTGCGCAGGCTGGTCAGGATGTCTCCGGCGGTGATCATGCCGTCGCGCTTCCAGCCGTGCTGGGCGTCGAGCGGCATCTGCTCGATGAAGCGCAGCTCATAGTCGTTCTCCACGGCCCAGGCGAGCAGATCGGGCGCCTCGTCGTCGTTGAGCCCGGGCATCAGCACCGCGTTGACCTTCACCGGGGTCAGCCCGGCGGTGCGCGCCGCGTCGAGGCCGCGCAGCACATCGTCATGGCGCTTGCGCCGGGTCAGGGCCTGGAAGACCTCGGGACGCAAGGTGTCCAGCGAGACATTGACCCGGTCCAGGCCCGCGTCGCGCAGGGCCGAGGCGGTGCGCGCCAGCCCGATGCCGTTGGTGGTCAGCGACATCTGGGGGCGCGGGGCGAGAGCCGCGCAGCGCTCCACGATGCCGACCAGACCGGGGCGCAGCAGTGGCTCACCGCCGGTGAAGCGCACCTCGGTGACGCCGAGCTCGGTGACGGCGATCCGGATCAGCCGCACTATCTCGTCGTCGGTGAGCAGATCCGGTTTGGCGAGCCATTGAAGGCCCTCTTCCGGCATGCAATAGGTGCAGCGCAGATTGCAGCGATCGGTCAGGGAGACACGCAGGTCGGTGGCTACGCGACCATAGGTGTCGATCAGCATGGTGGCGGCCCCTCCACGGTTGGTGTGCGATGCACTGCTCAATTGTCTCGCAGCGTACGTGACAGGTGTGACATGGAGGGGCCGCACGGGTGGGTGGGACCGGTCAGTGGGCGCCGTGTCCGGTGAGCGAGCGGACCTCGAGCTCGGCGTACTTCTCCTTGTCGGGCTGCTCCTTCGAGACGATGGTGCCCAGCCAGCCGAGCAGGAAGCCCAGCGGGATGGAGATCAGTCCGGGGTTCTCCAGCGGGAACCAGTGGAAGTCCACGTCGGGGAACATCGAGGTCTCCTTGCCCGAGACGACGGGCGAGAAGAGCACCAGGAAGACCGAGGAGATCAGTCCGCCGTAGATCGACCACAGCGCGCCCTGGGTGGTGAACCGTTTCCAGAACAGGCTGTAGAGGATCGTCGGCAGGTTTGCCGAGGCGGCGACCGCGAAGGCGAGCGCCACGAGTCCGGCCACGTTGAGATCTCGTGCGAACACCCCGAGGACGACGGCGACGGTGCCGATGCCGACGGTGGCCCAGCGCGCCGCCGAGATCTCCTCCTTCTGTGTCGCCTCGCCCTTGCGGATCACGTTGGCGTACAGGTCATGGGCGAAGGAGGACGAGGAGGCGAGGGTGAGTCCGGCGACCACGGCCAGGATCGTCGCGAACGCCACCGCGGAGATCACCGCGAGCAGGATGGCACCGCCGGTGGAGTCCGGTCCGCCGCCGATCTCCTCGGCGAGCAGCGGGGCCGCGGTGTTGCCCGATTTGTTGGAGGCGATGATGTCGTCGTGCCCCAGCAGCGCGGCGGCTCCGAAGCCCAGCGCGATGGTCATCAGGTAGAAGAGGCCGATGATGCCGATGGCCCAGTTGACCGAGTTACGGGCGGCCCGGGCGGTGGGCACGGTGTAGAAGCGGATGAGGATGTGCGGCAGTCCCGCGGTGCCCAGGACCAGGGCGATACCGAGCGAGATGAAGTCCAGCTTGGTGGTGGAGTTGATCCCGTACTTCAGCCCCGGCTCCAGGAAGGACTCTCCCATGCCGCTGTTCTTGGCCGCCTCGCCCAGTAGGTCGGAGATGTTGAAGTCGAACTTCAGCAGCACCAGGAAGGTGATCAGCAGCGTGCCCGCGATCAGCAGCACGGCCTTGACCATCTGCACCCAGGTGGTGCCCTTCATACCGCCGATGGTGACGTAGAGAATCATCACGACGCCGACCAGGACGACGATGAGGATCTTCCCGGCCTCGCTGGTGATGCCCAGCAGCAGGGAGACCAGCACACCCGCGCCCGCCATCTGTGCCAGCAGATAGAAGATCGAGACGACGATGGTGGAGACGCCCGCGGCGGTGCGCACCGGGCGCTGGCGCATCCGGTAGGCGAGGACGTCTCCCATCGTGTAGCGGCCGGAGTTGCGCAGCGGCTCGGCGACCAGCAGCAGGGCGACCAGCCAGGCGACGAGGAAGCCGATCGAGTACAGGAAGCCGTCGTAGCCGGAGAGCGCGATGGCGCCGGCGATGCCGAGGAAGGACGCCGCGGACATGTAGTCGCCGGAGATGGCGAGGCCGTTCTGGAAGCCGGAGAACTGGCGGCCGCCGGCGTAGAAGTCGGTGGCGTCCTTGGTCTGCCGGCCCGCCCATACGGTGATGGCGAGGGTGGCCAGGACGAAGACCGCGAAGAGCGTGACGATCAGCGGCCGGTTGTCCGATGCGCTCTCGGCCGCGAGCAGAGAGGGGCTCATGAACGCTCCTCCAGACGGGACTTGATCGCCTGGGCACGGGGGTCCAGCTTGGTGGCGGCGTGCCGGGAGTACCACCAGGCGATGAGGAAGGTGGTCAGGAACTGGGCGAGACCGAACACCAGGGCCACGTTGATGTGGCCCACGACCTTGGTGCCCATGAAGCCGTCCGCGTAGTTGGACAGCAGCACATAGAGCAGGTACCAGCTGACGAACGCGATGGTGAGCGGGAAGGCGAACGAGCGGTGGGCACCGCGCAGTTCGCCGAACTCCGCGCTCGCTTGCACCTCGGCGTAGGAGGAACGGTCAAGTTGCCGTTGATCGTCGGGGCGATCGTTGGCCGGTGCGGTATCCACGGTCTCTCCTGGTGAGTGGGTCACGGGGATGAATACGGCGGCGAGGGTGATCCAGATCACGCATGGTAGGGCGACGTGGACCTGTACGACAGGGGCCGGTTGATTGAAAGACGGATAAGAATTCGGGGGAGGGATCGGCTCCGGGTACTGTGGCGGGTTTTCTTCCGGAATGCATTGATGTTCGACCTTGATCAGCGATAGCTTCCTTCGTCATGTACCCGCCCAGACGCGGAAGCGTCCGGGCGGCCCGTACGGATGAAGTGGAGATCCCATGGCTCATCTGAGATCGGCCCCTCCAAGACCCGGACGGCGGACTTTTGACGGTCCGTCGGCTTCGCACCACCCCTTCGCCACTCCCCGCCGCCTCTGTCCCGGTCCCGCGGCGTCCCGGGGCATCGAGGCGGCGTGCGGGATCCGCGCCATGAGGGCGCGCGCATTCGCTTGTGCGGATGACCCCGGCCGGACCACGGCCGTTGACACGGCCCGCCGGACCGCCGCCCGCGCCCGGGGGCTCCGCGTCCCCCGAGTGGCGCGCTGAGCGCGCGTCCGCGCCCCCGGTCCGGAACGCTGTCGGTCCAGCCCGGCCGTCCGCCCAGAGCCTTCTCACCCACATCGAGCACATCGAGAGAACCGGAGTACCCATGACGCCGCGCCGCACCTCCCTGCCGCTGCGCACCGCCGCGATACCCGCCGCCATGGCGCTCACCACCGCGCTGGCTTTCCTGCCCACCACCGCCACCGCTCTGGGACACGACGGCCACGCCGCCACGGCCACCACGGCCGACGGCCCGTCCCTGAGCTATGTCGTCAACACCCGCCCGGGGCAGGACGCGTCCCGGATCCGCAAGGCCATCGCCCAGGCCGGCGGCACGGTCGTCGTGTCCTACGACCGGATCGGCGTCATCGTGGCCCACTCCGCCAACCCGGACTTCGCCGAGACCGTCCGTAAGGTCCGCGGCGTGGCCTCCGCCGGGAACACCCGCACCGCCCCGCTGCCCGCCCAGTCCACCGACGACGTCGACGCCCCGAAGCTGCTGAGCGAGAAGGAGCGGCAGGCGGTGGCGGCCAAGGCCGGGGCCGGGCAGGACCCGCTGGCGCCGCTCCAGTGGGATCTGCCGGCGATCAAGGCGGACAAGGCGCATGAGAAGAGCCTGGGCAGCCGGAACGTCACCGTCGGGGTCATCGACACCGGAGTGGACGACACCCACCCCGATCTGGCGCCGAACTTCGACCGTAAGGCGTCCGTCAACTGTGTGACGGGCAAGCCGGACACCGCCGACGGCGCCTGGCGGCCGACCGCCGAGGAGTCCCCGCACGGTACGCATGTCGCGGGTGAGATCGCCGCCGCGAAGAACGGCATCGGCGTCACCGGTGTGGCCCCGGGCGTCAAGGTCTCCGGTATCAAGGTGTCCACGACCGCCGGGTTCTTCTACACCGAGGCGGTCGTCTGCGGCTTCATCTGGGCCGCCGAACACGGCGTGGACGTCACCAACAACAGCTATTACACCGACCCGTGGTACTTCAACTGCACCACCGACCCGGACCAGAAGGCGCTGGTCGAGGCGGTGCGCCGGGCCTCGTCGTACGCGGAGCGCAAGGGCGTGGTCAATGTGGCCGCGGCGGGCAACGAGAACTACGACCTGACCTCGGACACCATCACCGACCCCTCCAGCCCCAACGACACCACCCCCGGCGACCGGGACGTGGACCCGAGCGTCTGCCTGGACATCCCGACCCAGCTGCCGGGCGTGGTCACGGTCGCCTCGACCGGCGCCAAGGGGCTCAAGTCCTCGTTCTCCAACTACGGCCTCGGGATCATCGACATCGCGGCCCCCGGCGGCGACAGCACCGCCTACCAGAAGCCGGAGCCCCCGGCCACCAGCGGCCTGATCTACAACACTCTGCCGGGCGGGCAGTACGGCTACATGGCGGGCACTTCGATGGCCTCGCCGCATGTCGCCGGTGTCGCGGCGCTCATCAAGAGCACCCATCCGCACGCCTCCCCGTGGCGGGTGAAGGCGCTGCTGAAGGCCGAGGCCGATGACATCGCCTGCCCGACGCCGTACGACATCGACGGCGACGGCACGGTCGACGCGGTGTGCGAGGGCGGCAAGCGGTACAACGGCTTCTACGGCGCCGGGCTCGCGGACGCCCTGGACGCCGTCGAGAAGTGACCGGCTGGCACAATGCACGGGCCGCCGGGGCGGAGCAGCCGCCCGGCGGCCCGTAGGCCCCCTGATGAAGCCGCGAGAGGACCACGTTCCCGTGCATCACGACGACTCCTGGGGGCCACTGCCCCCACGGCCGGCCTTCTCGCTGCTGATCCGGTTCGTGCTCACCGTGCTGCTCCTGCCGCTGTGGTGGGCGCTGCTCGTGGTGCTCTTCCTCTGCTTCATCGCCTTCGCGCTCGTGGCCGAGATCTTTACGATCATCCCCGGCTTCGAGAAGGGCTTCCTCAGCCTGATCGACAAGTTCGGCGACAACGTGGCGGTGTGGCCCGCCTGGTGCGTGACGCTCCCGGAGCTGCGGCACGAGGGCGACGCGGCCTTCTACCGGGCCCGGGTGGACCAGCGCATCGCCTCCTGGACCAGCAAGGAGCTGGCCGCCCAGAAGGCGAAGAAGGCCCCGCCGCCGGGCCCGCACGACATCCCCGTGCGCGCGTACCGCGGTGTGGGCGCGGGCTATGTCGTCGAGGCGGCGCGCGCCCAGGGCTGGGAGCTGAGCCATGACCACCCCTCGGACCCACTGCGCATGGTCCGGCTCCGGCGGCTGCCGGTCGCGGCCTGACGGGGTCACGGCCTTACGGACGTCAGGGCGTGACGGTCTTACGGGCGCCACGGCCTTACGGGCACCACCGCGTCACAGCCTTACGGGTGCCACGGCCATACGAACGTCACGGCGTCACAGCCTTACGGGCACCACGGCCATACAGGCACCACCGCGTCACAGCCTTACGGGTGCCACGGCCATACAGGCACCACCGCGTGACGGCCTTACAGGCGTCACGGACCGACGAGCGCCCGTTCCGGCCCGGGGCGCGGGGCCGCGTCGAGCGTCGCTCCCGTCATCAGCAGCCACTGGGCGGCGACATAGGTGGCCATGATCCAGAACTGGGGCAGCGGCGGCCGTGGCCAGTCGGCGAGCCCGGCCGCGATCAGGGTGTCGGAGAGCATGAACAGCGCCCCGCCGAGCCCGGTCCACGGGCCCGCCCCGAGCGCGGCCAGCGCCATGGCCGTCAGCAGCAGGCTGTAGCCCGCGACGGGAAGCCGCAGATGCGCGGCGAGGCCGGGCCACAGCAGCGCCACCGTGCCCAGCCACGCGGCCCCGTACCCGGCGGCCACCCAGGCCGCCGTACGGGGCTCCGCACGGGCCGCCGCGCGGCCCCGCCCGGCGCGGGCGAACAGGGCCAGATAGCAGAGGTGTCCGGCCGCGAAGCACCCCATTCCGGCCAGGAACGCGGTCTCGCCGCCGATCTGGAGCAGCACATCGCCCCCGCACCCGCACAGCAGCGCGGCGGGCAGCGGCCACGGCCCGCCGCGCACCAGGGCCCATCCGGCGAGGACGGGCATCAGGGCGGGCTTGGTGAGGTGGACGACGGTGGTGGCGTCCACGAGCAGCGCGGTCAGCTGGACGGCGGTCAGCAGCGCGAAGAGGGCGGCCAGGGCCCTCGTCGCGCGCCCGGCGGCGGCCGTCACCGCACGCTCTCGCCGACCGGCTCCGGCCGCCCGGCCTCCGGGGGCGGCGCGGGCTGCCAGCCCGGCCCCATGAAGACCCGGCCCGCCCGCTCGCGCCAGTCCCGCGCCGCGGCGAGGTCGCGGGCGATGGCCGCGTACTCGTGTGTGGCCACGCGCAGCGGGTTGTAGGTGCCGATGTTCTTCGTCAGTCCGTAGACGGGCCGCTCGGTCTCGGGGACGAACGATCCGAAGAGCCGGTCCCAGACGATGAGGATGCCCCCGAAGTTGCGGTCCAGGTAGCCGCCTTGGGAGGCGTGGTGGACGCGGTGGTGCGAGGGGGTGTTGAAGAGGAACTCGACGGGGCGCGGCAGGGTGCCGATCCGCTCGGTGTGGATCCAGAACTGGTAGACGAGGTTCACCGAGGAGCAGAACGCCACCGCCGCCGGGTGCACCCCGAGCGCGATCACCGGCACGTAGAACGGCCAGACGGTCCAGGTGGTCCACGGCTGCCGCAGCGCGGTGGTGAGGTTGAACTTCCTGCTGGAGTGGTGCACCACATGGCACGCCCACAGGATGCGGATGACATGGTGCCCGCGGTGCGACCAGTAGTAGAAGAAGTCCTGGGCGAGCAGCATCAGCGGCAGCGTCCACCACTCCACCGGGACCCGTAGCGGGGTGAGTTCATAGACGGCGGCGTAGATCGCCACAATCGGGATCTTCCACACCAGGTCGAAGACGAGACTGCCGAGTCCCATGGTGACGCTGGTGGCGGCGTCCTTCGCCGCGTACCCTTCGCTGTCCTCGTCCGGGTGGAGGCGGTAGCTCACCATCTCCACGACGGTGAGCAGGACAAAGGCCGGTATCGACCACAGCACGGCATTCGGCAGGTGCGGCATGTCCGCAACATAGAACCGCCCATAAGGGCGCCGCCAGGGGTAGTTACCAACAAGTATGGTAGATGACATGTCAATAACGGGGGTCGCCCACGGCCGCACGGCCGATTAGGATCCCCGCCTGTGCGCAGAGCCAGAGAACGGTTCCGAACCGGCGGCATAGCCCTCGTCTGCATGCTGTCGGCGCTCACCACGGGGTGCTCCTCCGGGTCGGGCGGCGATGACTCCCCCTCGGATCTGATGGCCACGGTGCGGCACGTCTCGATCGCGGGCGCGAAGGGGACCCAGGTCTCCTATCTCGACGCCGCCCGGGTGCGCTCCCTGGAGAAGGGCGGCTCCCAGCGGTTCCGCACCGTGGGCCAGGCGGGCAGTCCGCTGATGACGGGCTACCGCTTCAACGCCCATGGCTACGGACTCGATCCGGCCATGATCGACACCGATGTGACCAATGGGACCGCCGGGCACTGGCAGGGCTCCTTCGACGCCGGCCGCGTCACCGCCAAACTCAAGGCGGGCGGATTCGCCCGGCACACCTGGCACGGCGAGACGGTCTGGACGAAGGAGGGGGTGACCCTCCAGGTCGCCAAGGACGAGATCTCCTTCGGCTACTCCGGCAAGGACCTGTCGGCGGTGCGCCCGGCCAAGGGCAAGTCCGTGGCGGACGACCCGGATTACCGGGCGCTGGGCGACTGCCTGGGCGATATCTACCGCGCCGATTTCGGCGGGAAGAACGCCAAGGACTCCGTGCGCCTTTCGGCCACCGGACAGCTCGCGAAGTCCGCGAACGAGACATCAGGGGTCATCTGCGCCCTCACCGACGGCAAACGGACCGCCGAGCGCGCCACCGACCGTCTGAAATCAGTCATCGACCGGCGGGCCCCGCGCTACGACGGCGCCAAGGTGACGGTTCTCACCGGGGATTCGCCCGGGGTGAAGGTGACGGTGCCCGACCGCGCGGGCGACAAACGCGCCGGCCGCCTCCTCACCAGCGACGTCGATCTCCAGCTGGCACTGTCCGACCTCTGACCCGCCGTACTGGCCCGACTGACCCGCGTACGGACCCGACGCCCCGTCAACCCCGAAGCGGCGCCCGCCCCGACCGGCCCACCCGTCAGAGCTGTCGGTGACGGCCCGTATCCTCATGGACCATGCTCGAAGACCCCACGGCAACCGCACCGCACCCCGTACCGCCGTCCTCCTGGCCGGCCACCTATCCGCAGGGGTACGCGGTCGTCGACGTGGAGACCACCGGCCTCGCCCGCGACGACCGGATCGTCTCCGCGGCGGTCTATCAGCTCGACGCCCGGGGCACGGTGCAGGACCACTGGTACACCCTGGTCGATCCGCAGCGCGATCCGGGCCCGGTGTGGATCCACGGCCTCACCGAGGAGGTGCTCGCGGGCGCCCCGCGCTTCGCCGAGATCGCCGGGGAGCTCTCCGAGCGGCTGGCCGACCGCGTCCTGGTCGCGCACAACGCCGCCTTCGACTGGTCGATGCTCGCCCGCGAGTACGCCCGCACCAGGACCGCCGCGCCGGTGCGGCAGCGGCTGTGCACCATCGCCCTCTCCAAGGAGCTGGGCCTGCCGCTGCCCAACCACAAGCTGGAGACCCTCGCCGCGCACTACGGAGTGGTCCAGCGGCGCGCCCACCACGCCCTGGACGACGCCCGAGTGCTCGCCGAGACCTTCCGGCCCAGCCTCCACCGGGCCGCCGAGACCGGGCTGCGCCTGCCGCTGCTGGCCTGCCAGCCGCTCACCGAGTGGTCCGAAGGCCCGGCGATCGGCCGCCAGCGGTCGTACCGGCAGAGCTGGCGCCCCAGCCGCAAGCTCCCCGCCTGCCCCTACCCCAACCCCGGGCGCTACGAGCCGGGCGGGCAGCTGGTCCAGGGCATGCGGGTGGCGTTCTCCGGGGACACCTCCGTCGACCGCGAGCTGCTGGAGGACCGGACGATCGAGGTCGGGCTGCATGTGGCCTCCAGCGTCTCCCGGCTCACCAGCGTGCTGGTCACCAATGACCCCGAGTCGCCCACGTCCAAGACCACCAAGGCCCGCTCCTTCGGCACGCCCATCATCGACGAGGCCGCCTTCATGCAGCTCCTCCTGGACGTCACCCCCGCGCCGCCGACAAACAGGTGAAGTCGGCGCGACGCGCCCGCCCGCCGCTCGCCCACCACCGCGCGGGCCCGCACGCTGAGGCGCATGGCACGTTGTGAGGTCTGCGGAAACGACTACCGGATGACATTCGAGGTGCACGCGCAGGGCAATGTGCACGTCTTCGACTGCTTCCAGTGCGCCATCCACCGCATGGCGCCCATCTGCGAACACTGCCGCGCCCAGATCATCGGGCAGGGCGTGGAGGCGGACGGCCAGTTCTACTGCTGTGCGCACTGCGCGCGGGCGGAAGGGAAGGTGGGCATCGTCGACCATGTGTGAACCCGGCCACCTGCGTGGATTGTCCTGGGACGCCCCCACCGGCCGAGGGACAATCCACGCCGAGTAATGTCAGGGACGTGTACCGCTTCCTGTTGACCCGGCAGTGGGTGATCCTCACACTCGTGGCCCTGGCCCTGATCCCGACGATGATCAGGCTGGGTTTCTGGCAGCTGCACCGCCATGAGCACCGGGTCGCCCAGAACCAGCTGATCGGGGACAACCTCGGCGCACCGGCCGTGGCCGTCGAGAAGCTCACCGCCCCCGGCCGTACGGTCCCCCGCGACGATACCTGGCGCACGGTGACCGCCACCGGCACCTATGACATCGCCCATGAGGTCGTCGTCCGCCAGCGCACCGGCTCCGACGAGCAGTCCATCGGCTATTTCGTGCTCACCCCGCTGCTGCTCCCGGACGAGCGCGCGGTCCTGGTCAACCGGGGCTGGATCCCGGCCGGCACAGACCTCACCAAATTCCCCGAGGTCCCCGCCGCCCCTTCCGGCAAGGTCACCGTCACCGGCCGGCTCAAGGCCGACGAGACCACCGGCAACAGCGGCATCAAGGACAAGCAGGGGCTGCCGCCCCGCCAGGTCTCGCTGATCAACAGCGAGCAGCAGGCGAAGGCGCTCTCCCGCCCCGTCCTCGGCGGCTACGTGGAGCTCACCGCGTCCTCCCCCAAGGGCGGCAAGCAGCCCCAGCCGGTAGCCGCGCCCAACCACAGCGACATCGGCCCGCATATGGCCTACGCCGTCCAGTGGTGGCTGTTCTCCGCCGGTGTGCCCATCGGCTGGATCGTGCTGGCCCGCCGCGAGCGCCGCGACCGCGCCGCCGAGGCCGCGAAGGCGGCGGCCACCCCCGAAAAGATCCCCGCCGCGGCCGGGGCCGACTAGTCGCCTGGTCGGCGGGGGTAGGAAGCCGTTCCCCGGGGAAGGCGCCCGGATATGGCACAGCACATCGACGACTACGCCCTCATCGGTGACCACCAGACGGTGGCCCTGGTCAGCCGCCGTGGCTCCATCGACTGGCTGTGTCTGCCCCGCTTCGACTCACCGGCCTGTTTCGCCGCCCTCCTCGGCGACCGCGACAACGGCCACTGGCGGCTCGCCCCCAAGGGCGCGGGCGCCTGCACCCGCCGCGGCTACCTCGACGACTCCCTCGTCCTGGAGTCGGTCTGGGAGACGGAGACGGGCACGGTCAAGGTCATCGACTTCATGCCGCAGCGCGACCGCGCCCCCGATGTCGTCCGCATCGTCGAGGGCGTCTCCGGCCGCGTCGACATGCTCGGCGTCCTCCGGCTCCGCTTCGACTACGGCCGGGTCATCCCCTGGATGCGCCGCACCGACGGCCACCGGATCGCGGTCGCCGGGCCGGACTCGGTATGGCTGCGCTCGGAGCCCGAGGTCCACACCTACGGCGAGGACTTCAGCACCCGCTCCGAGTTCACCGTCTCGGCCGGGGACCGGGTGGCCTTCGTGCTCACCTGGCACCCCTCCCACGAGCCCCGCCCCCGGCTCATCGACCCGTACGACTCCCTCCGCTCCAGCCTGGCGGACTGGCGCGGCTGGGCCGCCCGCTGCCGCTACGAGGGCCCCTACCGGGACGCCGTCATACGCTCCCTGATCACCCTCAAGGCGCTCACCTACGCCCCGAGCGGCGGCATCGTCGCGGCCCCCACCACCTCGCTGCCCGAGCGGCTCGGCGGCGTCCGCAACTGGGACTACCGCTACTGCTGGCTGCGCGACTCCACCCTCACCCTGAACGCCCTGCTCCGCGCCGGCTACCGCCAGGAGGCCGCCCACTGGCGCGACTGGCTGCTGCGCGCGATCGCCGGCGACCCGGCCGAGCTCCAGATCATGTACGGCCTGCAGGGCGAGCGCCGGATCCATGAACACGAGCTGACCTGGCTGGAGGGGTACGAGCGCTCCACCCCCGTCCGAGTCGGCAACGACGCCGTCGACCAGCGCCAGCTCGACGTCTACGGCGAGGTGCTCGACACCCTCCACGTCGCCCGCTCCTCCGGACTGTCCACCGAACCCCACGTCTGGAAGATCCAGACCGCGCTCATGGACTTCCTGGAGTCCGCCTGGCGCGACCCCGACGAGGGGCTGTGGGAGGTGCGCGGACCCCGCCGCCACTTCGTCCACTCCAAGATCATGGCCTGGGTCGCCGCCGACCGCGCCGTCCGCGCCATCGAGTCCCACCCCGAGCTGGGCGGCGACGCGAGCCGCTGGCGCGCCATGCGCGACGCCGTCCACCGCGAGGTCTGCGAGAAGGGCTACGACCCGGTGCGGTCCACCTTCACCCAGTCCTACGGCTCCGCCGAACTGGACGCCGCGACCCTGCTCATCCCCCGCGTCGGCTTCCTCCCCGCCACCGACCCGCGCGTCATCGGCACCATCGACGCCGTCCGCCGCGAGCTCAGCGAGGACGGCCTGATCCGCCGTTACACCGCCGACGGCGACGTGGACGGCTTCCCCGGCACCGAGGGCGCCTTCCTCGCCTGCTCCTTCTGGCTCGCCGACGCCCTCCAGCTGGTCGGCCGCCACAAGGACGCCACGGCGCTCTTCGAACGCCTCCTCGCGCTCCGCAACGACGTCGGGCTGCTCGCCGAGGAGTACGACCCCGCGACCGGCCGCCAGCTCGGCAACTTCCCGCAGGCGTTCAGCCACATCGGGCTGGTGGGGACCGCCCTCACCCTCGCGGAGGGGGCCAAGGCAGACTGAACCCATGGATCTTGGACTCAAAGACCGGGTGTACATCGTCACCGGAGCCACCCGCGGGCTCGGGCTCGCGACCGCCCGTGAGCTGATCGCCGACGGTGCGAAGGCCGTCATCACCGGCCGCGACGCCGATACGGCGGCCGCCGTCGCCGCCGACTTCGGGCCCAACGCCGTCGGCGCCGCCGCCGACAACGCCGACCCCGAGGCCGCGGGCCGCCTCATCGCCACCGCCCGCGAGCACTTCGGCCGCTTCGACGGCGTCCTCATCAGCGTCGGCGGCCCCCCGGCCGGGCTGACCGCCGACATCACCGACGCCCAGTGGCAGGCCGCCTTCGACTCCGTCTTCCTCGGCGCCGTCCGCCTCGCCCGCACCGCCGCGGACCAACTCGCCTCCGGCGGCGTGATCGGCTTCGTCCTCTCCGGCTCCGTCCGCGAGCCGATCCCCGGCCTCACCATCTCCAACGGCCTGCGGCCCGGCCTCGCCGGCTTCGCCAAATCCCTCTCCCTCGAGGTCGGCCCCCGCGGCATCCGCGTCGTTGGCCTCCTCCCGTCCCGCATCGACACCGACCGCATCCGCGAGCTCGACGGCCTCTCGGGCGACGCGGAGGCCGCGCGGGAGCGGAACGCGGCGGCGATTCCGCTGGGGCGGTATGGGACGCCCGAGGAATTCGGCAAGGCCGCGGCGTTCTTGCTGTCCCCGGCGGCGTCGTATCTCACGGGCGTGATGCTTCCGGTGGACGGCGGGGCGCTGCACAACCTCTGAGCATGGGCGCCTCCGGCGGGCAATCCCCACCCCGCCCCTTCCCGAAAGACGGGGCTCCGCCCCGTCACCCCGCCGGGGCTCCGCCCCGGACCCCGCTCCTCAAACGCCGGAGGGGCTGGAGGACACCCCCGGCCGAACGCGGGCCGGACAGGCGTTGTGCCGCCGGGGGGCGGTCGCCGACGAGACGGGAGGGGGCGGGGTCGGCGGGGTGGGGTCCTGGACGCTCGGGGTTCCCCATGCCGAAGGCCAGGGGCGTATGTGTGGCGCCAACTCCCGGCCAACGCAACGATCATCGTTCATCGGTGCCGTAAATATACGGTCCAGGGCCCCGCCCCGGAGGCCCCGCACCCGCACCCGCACACCCAAGCACCCGCAACCGCAGACCTACCGCGCCCGCTCCGCCCCATGTCGCGCCACCCTCAGCCGCACCTCCGCCGGCAGCCGCTCCAGGCCCGCCGAGCTCCGGGCCCGCTCCAGCGCTTCCGCCCGCACAGCGTCCAGCATCCGCGTCGGTTCCGCGCGCGGTTCCAGCACCAGCCCCATTCGCGCCTCCGGCGTGGTCCGTCGGCCCCGTAGAAGGACGTGGGCGCGCTCCACACCGTCCAGTGACTCCGCGTCCGCCAGGAGCGCCGACTCCAGCGCGCGCCCCCGCAGCAGGGCGCCCTCGCCGTCGCCGGTCTCCACCAGCACTTCCTGCAACCGGCGCCGCCGCAGCTGGGCCAGGAACCAGCACAGCGCCAGCACGAACAGCACCGCCAGCGCCGCGATGACGGCCGGCCACCACCAACCGGTGTCCCGCCACCGCGTCCGGTCCGCCCGACTGAGCAGCACATCGTTCCGCCCGTCGAACGGCGACCACCCGGCCAGGACCACCGCGCCCACCCCGGCCAGCACCAGACCCACGACCCCCAGCAGCACCCGGTTGACGATGCTCAGCATGGCGTGCTCACCCCTTCGACTTCGCCGACCGGCGGACACGGACGGACAGGGCGGGCCGCCGGGCCAGGCCCAGTTGGTGGATGCCCTCGTGGAGGACGGTGTCCAGATCCGCCCGTACCTCGTCGAGGTCGCGGAAGTGGGCCAGCGCGCGGGCCCTGATCCGCCGACGGCCGACGTCGACCCGGGCCGACCGCACACCGGGCACCTCCATCGCCCGGTCCCGCAGCACCAGCCCCGCCGAGGTCCGGTCGATCCCGGCCCGCACGGCGACCCCGGACTCCGCATCCTCCACGTCCTTCTCCGCACCCGCACCCGCACCCGGCGAACGCATCGGCAGCAGCCCACGCAGCCCCGGCGTCAGCGCCAGGACCACCATCCACACCCCCAGCGCGGCCAGCAGCGCGGCCCCGCTCATGATCCACGGGTCGTCCAGCGGCCGCGCGGCGAGTTGATCGGCGAGCCATTCCCGCCATCGCATGGCGGGCCGACCCGAGCGCACGGCCGCCACGTCGTACAGCAACAGCCCGCTGACGGCGAAGACGACCAGGGCGACGATCCCGGCCGGCACCCGCCGCGCGGACCAGAAGCGCTTCGCGCGCACGGGCGGATCCCCGTCCCCGGCATCCGTACCCGCCCTCCCGCCGTACGCCGACGCCGAGGTGGACTGACGCATCTTCTGGTCGGTGTTCATCGCACCCTGTCCCTCCCCCGACGCGCCTTCCGCTCCGGGCGCTCCCACTGCGGCACATGCAGCCGTTCGACCGTCACGGCGACCTCGGGCACCTCCATGCCCGTCAACTCGCTTACCCGTTCGATCACCTGACGACGCACCGCACCGCAGTGCGCACCGATGTCCGACGGGTAGCCGAGCTCGACGGCGACCCGGACGCGCGCGACGCCCCCGCGCACCGCGGCGACCGCGTTCGGCCGCGCGACGGTGACATCGGTAAGGCCGCCATCCCACACGGCCACGGCGTCCACGGCCTCCGCCGCATGGCCACGCAACGCCTCCCGCGCCGCCTGCGAGGCGATCTTCGCAACGACCCGGTCCGCGATCCGCGTCGCGCCCCGCTCACCCGGCTCGACCACAACGCGTCCTTACGGTCGTCACTGTCATCGCCATGGCGTCCATGGCGTCCATGGGGTTCACCGTGGCCGTCCGTCACGGTCACGGTCACGGGACCGGAAGAAGTCGCCCGGCTCCAGATCACCGTCCAGGAACCTGCCGACGATGAACCCGACGGCTCCCAACGCCGCCACCAGCAGAAAGGCCCCGAAACCACCGAAGTAACCCGCGAAAGCCAGCGCCATTCCCGCGATCATCCCGACCACGGCCATGCTCATCGTGTGCTCCCCTGCTGGAGCCGACCGGGACCGCCGCCGGCCTACTGGAGCCGCGGCTCCGTCGGTTCCTCTTCCTCGTCCGGCAACTTCACATCGCTGACCGCGATATTGACCTCGACCGCCTCGAGGCCGGTCATCCGCTCGACCGCCGCGATCACGTTCTCCCGTACGGCCCGTGCGACATCGGCGATGGAGACGCCGTAGTCCACCACGATCTCCAGGTCGAGGGCCGTCTGTACCTCCCCCACCTCCGCCTTCACCCCGCGGGTGACCGACCGGCCGCCGGGCACCCGGTCCCGTACGACCCCGAAGGTGCGCGCGATACCGCCGCCCATCGCATGGACGCCGACCACATCGCGGGCCGCCATACCCGCGATCTTCTCGACGACGCCATCGGCGATGGTGGTCCGCCCCCGCGCGGCCGGGTCGCCGCCGCCCCGCCGGGTCCGTTCGGCGGCGGCCGGGCCGATGCCGGCCCCGGCGGCACCCAGCGTCTTGGGCGTACCGGCGGCGGGTTCCGTGGCCTGGTTCTCGGGTCGGCGGTTCCGTGGTGCGGTCTCGGACATCACCGATCGTCCCTTCCGAGGCGAAGAGCGTTCGAAGAGGTTTCCGCTCGCTCTTACTGCCACCATAAAGGCGCCTTCCCCGAACCGCCTCGGAGATGCGGCACTCGCGCGATCGATACGGCAGGCTGGGACCAGACGGCAGGCCGGGGCCAGGAGGACTCGGTCCCGTCCGGCGCTAAGGGGTGGCACGGTGGTCACGGACCGGCTCGCGCAAACCGTAAGGGAGCAGTTGCGGCTTGGTCGGCTGCTGCCCCTGGGCGAGCGGGAGGACGGCTCCTGGATCACCGAACGCGCGGCGGCCGAGGTGCTCGGGCGGGCCGCCGCCGAGGTCCCCGACGCGCACCGGGGATCGCTCCGGATCGCCCCCGCCGACCCCGACGCCGTCGAAGCGCCCGCGGTCCCGCCCCCGCCGAGCGCCCTGCCACCCGGCCCCCTGCGTATCGCGGCGGAGTGCGGGGCCACGCTGGCGGAACCGCTTCCGGTGACGGCGGACCGGCTGCGCGACGTACTGCTCGACGCGGCGACGGACCGGCTCGGCCTGCTGGTGGAGGCGGTGGACATACGGGTGACGGAGGTGCTGGAGGAACTCCCGGCCCTGCGACACCACCAACCGCCACCGCGGCCACGACCACAATCACCACCACCGGCCGCCGGAAGCCCCGACCCGGACTCCGCCGCCGCGGCCGTCGCCCGCGCCATCGCCTCCGTGCCCGGTGTCGCCCGGCTCGCGCCGGTGCTGGGATCGCCCCGGGCCGTGCGGATCGAGGGTGCGCATATCCGCGTCGAGCTGGCCGTGGCGGCGGGCCATCGCGCCGTGGATGTGGCGAGGGCGGTGCGCACCGCGGTGGCACGGTCCGCCCCAGTGCTCGCGCCCGGAGATCAGCCGCCCACGGTGGCCGTCCTGGTCACCGCCGTAGAGCCCTGACCAGAGCGCCCTCCCCGGACTGAACCACAGCCCCGGACTGAACCACAGCCCCGGCCGATCACCGCCCCGGCCGATCAGCTCTCGGCGCCGTACTTCCGGAGCCCGTCGACCGTGCGCTCCAACTCCTCGACGCGGTCGGCCAAGTGCTCGGTCCGCGCCTCCAGCTCACGGTTCTTACGGTGCATCTCCAGGAACACATTGACCTTCGTCCGCAGCAGCCAGGGGTCGAAGGGTTTGGTGAGGAAGTCGGCGGCGCCGATCGCATAACCCCGGTAGGCGTAGTCGGAGTCGGCGTCGGTCCCGGTCAGCAGGATGATCGGGACGTCCTTGGTCTGGTCGAGCCGTTTGATGTTGGCGGCGGTCTCGAAGCCGTCCATGCCCGGCATCAGTACGTCGAGCAGTACGACGGCGAAGTCCTGGCGCAGCATCGCCTTCAGCGCCTCCTCGCCGGACCGGGCGCGGACGAGTTGCTGTTCGAGCGGGCCGAGGACGGCCTCCAGCGCGATCAGGTTCTCCTCCATGTCGTCGACGATGAGGATTCCGGCCTTCTCGGACGTGGCGGCGCTCATGTCTCCCCCTGCCTCGGCCTCGGCGGACCGGTCTCGGAGGGCGTGCTCCCATCCCGCCCGGCGCCCTCACCCTCCTCGGCACGACCGTCATCACCACGATCGTCATCCCCAGAGCCGTCATCCCCACGGCCGCTCTCGACGCCGTCGGCTCCGGACGAGCCACCGGGCACCTCGCCACCAGCGGACTCGACATCACCGCTGCCCGGCCCATCCACCGGATCGAGCAGCTCGATGATCGCCGACATCAGCCGATCGACATCCACGGGCTTGGGCACATAGCCGTTCGCGCCGCTGTCGATCGCCTTCTCCCGGTCGCCGGGCATGACCTTCGCGGTCAGGGCGAGGATCGGCACATCGGCGAGACGTGGCGTGTTCCGGATGGCCCGGATCGTCTCGTAACCGTCCATCTCCGGCATCATCACGTCCATCAGGACCAGCGAGACGTCGGGGTTGCGATGCAGCACCTCCAGCCCCTCGCGGCCGTTCTCCGCGTACTTCACCGTCATGCCGACCCGGCCCAGTACATGTGTGAGCGCGAAGACGTTCCGGATGTCGTCGTCGACGATCAGGATGCGGCAGCCGTTCAGCACCTGGCCGGGGCGTCCGCACTGCCACTCCTTGAGCCGGGTGGTCCCCGGCCAGCCGTCGTCGTGGGCCTCGCCCTCGTCTCCGCGCCCGGCCCCGACGGCGACCTCGGCCTCCGCCCCGCCGCCGCCCGGCACCCGGGTGGCGACCAGGCCGTCCGCCTCGCCGAAGACCCCGCTGGGGGCGTGGTCGGCGGTGTCCGGCAGCGCCTCGTCCGGGGCGGGGGTCACCGCCGGGACGGTGGAGCCGGTGGCCCTGGGGTCCGAGGGGTCGGGCGCCGGGGCGACAGCGCTGTAGTGCGCGGGGACGTAGAGCGTGAAGCGGGAGCCGACGCCCAGTTCGCTCTCGGCCATGATCCGGCCGCCGAGCATTCCGGCGATCTCCCGGCTGATGGACAGGCCGAGGCCGGTGCCGCCGTACTTACGGCTGGTGGTCCCGTCGGACTGCTGGAACGCCTCGAAGATCACCGGCAGCTTCTCCGGCGGGATGCCGATACCGGTGTCGGTGACGGAGAAGGCGACGACGGCGTCCGCGACCCGCAGCGTCTCCTCCTCGAACTGCGCCGCCCGAGTGCGCTCGACGCGTAGCGTCACCCCGCCCGAGGAGGTGAACTTCAGGGCGTTGGAGAGCAGGTTGCGCAGGATCTGCTGGAGCCGCTGCTCATCGGAGAACATCTCGCGCGGTACGTCCTCGCCCACGGTGATCTCGAACGACAGGCTTCGGTCGACGGCGAGCGGCCGGAAGGTGGCGTTCACATAGTCCAGGATCTTGACCAGCGGCAGCTTCTTCGGGCGGACGTCCATCCGGCCCGCCTCGATCTTCGACAGATCCAGGATGTCGTTGATCAGCTGGAGCAGATCGGAGCCGGAGCGGTGGATGGTGGCGGCGAACTGCACCTCCTGGGTGGACAGCCGCCCTTCGGGGTTGTCGGCGAGCAGCCGGGCCAGGATGAGCAGCGAGTTCAGCGGAGTTCGCAGCTCATGCGACATATTGGCCAGGAACTCGGACTTGTACTGGGAGGCGGTCGCCAGCAGCGCGGCCTTCTCCTCCAGCTCCGCGTTGGAGCGCTGGAGCTCGTTCGAGCGCTGCCGCAGCTCGGTGGTGAGCCGCTGGGACTCGGAGAGCAGCGACTCGGTGCGGGCGTTGGCGATGATGGTGTTGATCGAGACGCCGATGGTGTTGACGAACTGGTCGATGAAGGCCAGGTGGACCTCGCTGAACCGGCTGAACGAGGCCAGCTCGATCACACCGAGCACCTGGTCCTCGTAGAGGATCGGCAGGATGACCACGCTGGCGGGGAGCGCCGAGCCCAGCCCGGAGTTGATGGTGATGTAGTCCGGCGGGACATCGTTGATGATGATCCGCTTCTTTCCCACCGCCGCCTGGGCGACCAGCCCGCGGTCCGGGTCGCCGCGCCGCGGCGTCTGGCCGTCGCCCCCGACCGCGCCCTGATCGGTGCCGTATCCGGCGATGAACTCGAGCCTCTCACCGGGCTCGGCGCCGGCCGCGGTGAGGAAGAAGGCCCCGAACTGCGCGTTCACCAGCGGGGTCAGCTCGCTCAGGATCAGATCGGCGACCTCGACCAGATCGCGGTGGCCCTGCATCAGGGCGGCGATACGGGCCAGGTTGGACTCCAGCCAGTCCTTGGCGCGGGTGGTCTCGCGGAGGTTGGCGACCATCAGATTGACGTTGTGCTTCAGCTCGGCGACCTCGCCCTGTGCCTCGACCGAGACGGACCCGGACATATCACCCTGGGCGACGGCGGACGCGACCTCGGCGATCGCGCGCACCTGGGTGGTCAGGTTGAGGGCGAGTTCATTGACGCCGGTGGTCAGCCGCTTCCAGGTGCCGTAGACGCCCTCGACCCGGGCCTGGCCGCCCAGCCGGCCCTCGCTGCCGACCTCGCGGGCCACTCGCGTCACCTCGTCGGAGAACGAGGAGAGCGTGTCGACCATGGTGTTGATGGTGGTCTTCAGCTCGAGGATCTCGCCGCGCGCGTCCACGTCGATCTTCTTGCTCAGATCGCCCTTCGCCACCGCGGTGGCGACCTGCGCGATATTGCGGACCTGCGAGGTCAGGTTGGACGCCATGAAGTTGACGTTGTCCGTAAGGTCCTTCCAGACCCCGGAGACACCCGGAACACCGGCCCGGCCGCCCAGCTCACCCTCGGTGCCCACGTCGCGGGCCACCCGGGTCACCTCGTCGGCGAAGGAGCGCAGCTGCTGGACCATGGTGTTCACGGTCTCCTTGAGCTCCAGGATCTCGCCCTGGGCATCGACCGTGATCTTCTTCGACAGATCGCCGTTGGCGACCGCCGTGGTGACCTGGGCGATGTTGCGGACCTGGGAGGTCAGGTTCAGGGCCATGAAGTTGACGTTCTCCGTCAGGTCCTTCCAGACCCCGGAGACGCCCCGGACCTGGGCCTGGCCGCCGAGGTTGCCCTCGGTGCCCACCTCACGCGCCACCCGCGTCACCTCGTCGGCGAAGGACGACAGCCGGTCCACCATGGTGTTGATCGTCGACTTCAGCTCCAGGATCTCGCCCTTGGCCTCCACCGTGATCGTCTTGCTCAGATCGCCCTCGGCCACCGCGGTGGCGACCTGGGCGATGTTGCGGACCTGCGAGGTCAGGTTGTTCGCCATGAAGTTGACGTTCTCCGTCAGGTCCTTCCAGACCCCGGAGACGCCCCGGACCTGAGCCCGGCCGCCCAGTTCGCCCTCGGTGCCCACCTCACGCGCCACCCGCGTCACCTCGTCGGCGAAAGCGGAGAGCTGGTCGACCATGGTGTTGATCGTCGACTTGAGCTGGAGGATCTCGCCCCGCGCGTCCACGGTGATCTTCTGCGACAGATCACCGGTGGCGACGGCCGTGGTGACCTGGGCGATGTTACGGACCTGGGAGGTGAGGTTGGACGCCATGAAGTTGACGTTGTCCGTGAGGTCCTTCCAGACCCCGGAGACGCCGCGCACCTGGGCCCGCCCGCCCAGCTGGCCCTCGGTGCCCACCTCACGCGCCACCCGCGTCACCTCGTCGGCGAACGCCCCCAGCTGGTCGACCATGGTGTTCACGGTCAGCTTGAGCTCCAGCAGCTCACCGGTGGCCTCGACGGTCACCTGGCGGGTGAGGTCACCGCGGGCGACCGCCGTGGTCACCTCGGCGATGTCGCGGACCTGCGCGGTCAGCCGGGAGGCCATGGTGTTGACGGCCTCCGTCACCATCCGCCAGTCGCCGGTGAGCCCCTGCACCTTGGCCCGGCCGCCCAGCCGGCCCTCGGTGCCCACCTCGCGGGCGATGCGGGTCAGCTCGCCGGTGAACAGCGACAGCTGGTCCACCGTGCGGTTCACCCCGCGTCCCAGCCGCCGCAGATCGCCGCGGAGCTGACGGTTGCCGTCGTGCAGATCCACCCGCTGGGTCAGATCGCCGGACGCGATCGCGTCGAGCACCCGCGTGGCGTTGGACACCGGCCCGACCAGCGCGTCCACCAGCTGATTCGCCGCGTTCACATTGGTCGCCCAGCCGCCCTGGCCGGGGCTCGCGGTGATCCGCTCGTCCAGCCTGCCCTGGCGCACCACCTCTCGGCGCACCCGCTGGAGCTCCCCGGCCAGATGCGCGTTGCGCGTCACCAACTGGTTGAAGACCCCGGCCATCTCACCGACGAGGCCGTCGGCCGAGGCGTCCGCACGGACGGTGAAGTCACCGTCGCACAAGGCGTTCATCACCGCCAGCAGGGAACGCAGCTCGGTCGCGGATGCCGTCTCCTCAGCGCCCGCCGGGCCGGACGGCCAAGCGGATTCGGGACATTCCACGGGCCGCGCCGGGGAAGTGTCGGTGGAGATCGGGTCGAGTGCCATCGCGTCGTCCCTTAAAGATCATTCATATCCCCCTGTCTGTCATAATATGGCACCTAGACGGACTAAACCGCCCGTATTGCCCTGGAGCGCACGTGGGAGCCTTGATTCCTCTCGCGCGTGAGTCCGTGTCGCGGACGACACTGCCCGGAAGTGTGCGCGCGCCCGGCGCGGCACGCGCCTTCGTCCGTACGGCACTTACGGGACGGAGCGCAGCGGAGGCGTTCACACCGGTGACCCTCGACGAGCAGTCCATCGATGACGCGGTACTGCTGGTGAGCGAGCTGGTCACCAACGCCGTCCTGCACGCGGGCACCCGGGTCGAGGTGGTCTGCCGGCTCCAGCCCGGTGAAGGTCCCGGCGGCGAGGGCGGCCCCATGGGGCCCGAGGGGACGCCCGGCCAGGACGAGGTGCCGAGAGACATCCCGAACCAACCCGGGATCGTCGTGGAGGTCGCGGACCTCCACCCCGCCAGCACCGTATACGGGGGGCCGGAGACCCAGCGCCGGGGCCGCGGCCGCGGGCTCCAGCTGATCGGGGCGCTCGCGGAATCCTGGGGCGTGACCTATCACCGCACCCGTAAGGCGGTCTGGTTCCGGCTGGACGCCGAGCGGGCGGGGCCCGGGTTCGACGCCGTCCCCACTACCGCGCTCGGGCGTGAGCTGCGGTTCGCCGAGACCCTCGCCCCCGCTCCGCCGCGTGAGCAGCGCGACCCGACCGCCGACTGGGTGGACCGCGGCGGACCGTCCTTCCTCGCCGAGGCCAGCGAACTGCTCACCGGTCAGCTTGACGAGAACATGGTCGCTGCCCTGGCCGGGCAGCTCCTGGTGCCCCGGCTGGCCGACTGGTGCGCGGTCTGGCTGACCACCGAGAGCGGCCAGCTGCACCTCGCCCGCGTCTGGCACAGCGACGAGCACCGGATCGGCGCGCTCCGTATGTCGCTGGAGCGGTATCCGCCGCCGACCGGGCTCGGCTCGGCGGGCACCTCCTGGCCCTGGCCGGGGATCGCGGACAGCCAGGGGACGGGCGGCTCCGCGGTGTGTTTCCCGCTGATCGCCCACGGCCGCAGCCATGGTGCCCTGCTGCTCGGCCGGGCCGGCGTGCCCCGGATGGCCGAGGGCGTGGTGCGGCTCTCGGAGGACGTGGCGCGGCGGGTGGCCCAGGCGGTGGCCACGGCCCGGCTCTACACCCGGCAGGCGACGATCAGCCGGGCGCTGCAACGCCGGCAGCTGCCCATGTCACTCGCCCACATCCCCGGGGTGGACACGGCGATCGTCTACGAGCCGCACGGCGAGGGGCAGACCGTCGGCGGCGACTTCTACGACCTGTTCCCCATGGGCGACCGCCGCTGGTGCTTCCTCCTGGGCGACGTTCAGGGCAGCGATCCGGAGGCGATGTCGGTCACGGGGCTGGCCCGCCATCTGGTCCGGCTGCTGGCCCGCGAGGGCCATGGGGTCGAGTCGGTGCTCAACCGGCTGAACCAGGCGCTGGTGGAGGAGGACGCGGAGGCGGCCGAGATCGACGGCGAGCAGTCCCGGCCGCGCTTCCTGAGCCTGCTCTACGGGGAGCTGGAGCCCGACCCGGCGGGGGGCGGCGCCCACTGCACCCTGGCGAGCGCCGGCCACCCGCTGCCGCTGCGGCTGACCACCGACGGCGCGGTGGCGCCCGCCGCCAGCCCCCAGATGCTGCTCGGCATCGACGAGAACCCGGACTTCCACGCCGACTCACTGGAATTGGAGCCCGGCGAGACGCTGCTGTGCGTCACCGACGGGGTGACCGAGCGGCGCAACGGCATCCGTCAGCTGGATGACGACGACGGCCTCTCGGACATCCTGCGGAGCTGTGTCGGGCTGGGCGCCAAGGCGGTCGCGGAGCGGGTGCGGCGCGCCACGCACAACTTCAGCGCCGAGCCGATCGACGACGATCTGGCGGTGCTGGTGCTGGAGGCGGTACCGGCGGTGGAGCCACCGCGGGTGCCGTGACGGGCACGACAGCTCGGCGCCGCCACCCGCCGCGGCTCCGCCGGGGGGGGCGGCGCCGCCGGTGCACAGCGACGCCGACAGTCCGCCATAGCCTGCCGGTCCGCGACGGGCCGCCGCTCCCACTGGGCTTTACTGGGCTTTCGGTCCGGGACGACGCCGCCAGCCCCGGCGGCTCTCGGTCCGTGACGGCTGCCGCTGCCTCGCCGTCGTGCAGATCGCCGGAAGCCGATCGGGGTTCGAAACCCCCCGAAGGGGCGCGGGGCTGTATCGATGTGCGGCTCCGCCGCATGGGCGCGACCAGCCACGACGGCGCCGCAGACGACCGACGGCAGAACGACAAGACGGCAAGACGGCACGGCACTCCCTAGCGGAGCGCGAAGCGCTCAGTCCGCCTGCCCCGCCAGGTCGCGCAGTCGGCGGGCCTGGGCGCCGCGCTCGGCGGCCCGCTGCTCCTCGTACGTGCGGCCCACGGCACCCCGCAGCAGCGCCTTGGTCTCGATCACGGCGTCGCGCGGCGCTGCGAGCAGGGCCGCCGCCAGGTCCTGGACCGCGCCGTCGAGTTCGGCGGCAGGCACCACGAGATTGGCGAGCCCGGTCCGCTCGGCCTCCTCGGCATGGACGAAGCGCCCGGTGGCGCAGATCTCCAGCGCCCGGGCATATCCCACGAGCCCGACCAGCGGATGGGTGCCGGTGAGGTCCGGCACCAGCCCGAGGCTGGTCTCGCGCATGGCGAACTGTGCGTCGTCCGCGCAAACCCGCAGGTCACAGGCGAGCGCAAGCTGAAAACCGGCCCCGACGGCATGTCCCTGGACGGCGGCGATCGACACGATGTCGTTCCGCCGCCACCAGGTGAACGCCTCCTGGTACCCGGCGATGGTGGCGTCCAGCTCGCTGTCGGAGCCGCGCGCCATATCGAGGAACGACGGCTCGCCGTCGAACCCTTCGGGCGTGAACGCCTGCCGGTCCAGACCCGCCGAGAAGGACTTGCCCTCGGCGCGCAGCACCACGACGCGCACGGTGCCCGGCACCCGCTTCCCCGCCTCCGCCAGCGCCCGCCACAGGGCGGGCGACTGGGCGTTGCGCTTCGCCGGGTTGGTCAGGGTCACCGTGGCGACCGTGTCATCGACGGTAAGCTGAACGCCGTCCTTGTCGAGCAGGGTCACAGGGGCCTCCGGTCGTGTGCGGTCAGTACAAGTGACTGCACAGTAACCACCCGGCCGAACCGACGATCAGCCGGGTGGCACCCCTGTCCGAACCTGCCGATGGTGACGGAGCGAGCGGGCGATCAGGCCGAGGCGGCTTTCTTGCCCCGCGTCGCGCCGCCGCGTCCCCTCAGGGAGACTCCCGATTCGCTGAGCATCCGGTGAACGAATCCATAGGAGCGGCCGGTCTCCTCGGCCAGCGCCCGGATGCTCGCCCCGGAGTCGTACTTCTTCTTCAGGTCTGCCGCGAGCTTTTCGCGCGCGGCGCCGGTCACCCGGCTGCCCTTCTTCAGAGTCTCGGCCACCCGTGCCTCCTCATGGGAAGTGCGCTCTGGACTCTCATGATCACCCCTACAGGGCTTCCTGGCCACCCATTCGGCAAGGTCTGTGGATGAAGCATTGCGGGAAATCGCGGCGCGACGGCCTTCGGAATCAAGGATTCCGGCGTTGTTCAACCTGACACTCTTTCGTATCCATCGACGAAGAGGCAGGTCAGGGCATACGCGAGCAACGTCGCGGAGGTCCGGACCGGCGCACGGCACGCCCTGTGCGCCGGTGGCCCGCGACGCGCCGCGATACCAGCCGTTCTCACTCAGATGATGGATCACGCCTAGGCCAAATGATCTACAAGAAGGGAATCGGACCGGAGGAACCGGACTCTTGGGACGGGGCCGGAACAGCGCCCGGCCCCGTCATCACGCCTCGTCAGGCGAGCGCGACGAGGTCCGCGTAGTCCTCGCCCCACAGGTCCTCGACACCGTCCGGAAGCAGAATGATCCGCTCCGGCTGAAGCGCGTCCACGGCGCCCTCGTCGTGGGTCACCAGCACCACCGCACCGGCGAAGGTGCGCAGCGCGCCGAGGATCTCCTCACGGCTGGCCGGGTCGAGGTTGTTGGTGGGCTCGTCCAGGAGCAGCACATTGGCCGAGGAGACCACCAGGGTGGCCAGCGCGAGCCGGGTCTTCTCGCCGCCGGAGAGCACCGCGGCCGGCTTGTCCACGTCGTCGCCGGAGAACAGGAACGACCCGAGCGTCTTACGGATGTCGACGAGGTCCAGATCCGGGGCGGCGGAGCGCATGTTCTCCAGGACGGTGCGGTCCGGGTCGAGCGTCTCGTGCTCCTGCGCGTAGTAGCCCAGCTTCAGCCCGTGGCCGGGGGTCACCATGCCGGTGTCCGGCTTCTCGACCCCGGCCAGCAGCCGCAGCAGGGTCGTCTTACCGGCGCCGTTCAGCCCGAGGATGACGACCCGGGAGCCCTTGTCGACGGCCAGGTCGACATCGGTGAAGATCTCCAGGGAGCCGTACGACTTCGACAGCCCCTCCGCGGTCAGCGGGGTCTTGCCGCACGGGGCCGGGTCGGGGAAGCGCAGCTTGGCGACCTTGTCGGCCTGACGGACGTCGTCCAGGCCCGCCAGCAGCTTCTCGGCGCGGCGGGCCATGTTCTGCGCGGCCACGGTCTTGGTGGCCTTGGCGCGCATCTTGTCGGCCTGCGAGTTGAGGGCCGCGGCCTTCTTCTCGGCGTTGGCGCGCTCGCGCTTGCGGCGCTTCTCGTCGGCCTCGCGCTGGGCCTGGTAGAGCTTCCAGCCCATGTTGTAGATGTCGATCACCGAGCGGTTGGCGTCGAGGTAGAAGACCTTGTTGACGACCGTCTCGACGAGGTCGACATCGTGGGAGATGACGATGAAGCCGCCGCTGTAGGTCTTGAGGTAGTCCCGCAGCCAGACGATCGAGTCGGCGTCGAGGTGGTTGGTGGGCTCGTCCAGCAGCAGGATGTCGGAGTCCGAGAAGAGGATCCGGGCCAGCTCGACCCGGCGCCGCTGACCGCCGGAGAGCGTATGGAGCGGCTGGCCGAGCACCCGGTCCGGCAGGCCGAGGCTGGCGGCGATGGTCGCGGCCTCCGCCTCGGCGGCGTATCCGCCCTTGGTGAGGAACTCGGTCTCCAGGCGCTCGTACTTCTTCATCGCGCGCTCACGGGTGGCGCCCTGGCCGTTGGCCATCCGGTCCTCGTTCTCGCGCATCTTGCGGAGCACGGAGTCCAGGTCACGGGCCGAGAGGATGCGGTCGCGGGCGAGGACGTCGAGGTCGCCGGTGCGCGGGTCCTGCGGGAGGTAGCCGACCTGGCCGGAGCGGGTGATGGTGCCGCCGGCCGGGATGCCCTCACCGGCCAGGCATTTGGTGAGCGTGGTCTTGCCCGCGCCGTTGCGGCCGACGAGGCCGATGCGGTCGCCCTTGGCGATACGGAAGGAAGCGGACTCGATGAGGACGCGGGCGCCGGCACGCAGCTCGACACCGGAGGCGGTGATCACGGGAATTGCTCCTGGGCAGGATGGACGGCGGACGGGACGGACTGAGGGCGGCCGACGCCGTCTAATGCACGAGGAGAATTGCCATGCGGCTAGTTTAGCGGGGCGGGCAAGTCGTTATTCCCCCGGCGTCCCCCCGGCTTCCCCCCCGCCTCCCCCGCGGCCTTACGGCCTTCGCCGCGCCCTTACGGCCTTCCCCGTGGTCTCCCCCGGCCTGCCTTCCCGTGGTCCCCTACGGCGGCCGCTCCCCGTCAGGCCCCGCCCGTGTGCACCTGGAAGGCCGCCCGGCGCACCGCCTTGGCCAGGGCGGGATCGGGGTGGGCGGCGGCCAGCGCCACCAGGACCTGCACGGTGCGGGGGTGCCCCACGGCCCGTACCTCCTCCAGCAGCGCGGGCACGGTGCCCTGGACGGCGGACTCCAGGTGGCGGACGAGCAGCGGGCTCTCCCCGTGGTCGGAGATGGCCGCGGCGGTGTCCACCCACAGCCAGGTGGCCTCCTCGCGGGTGAGCGCGTCCAGCGCCTCGTCCGGGTCGGCGCCCTCGTGTTCGGCGAGCCACAGGAGCGCGTACGGCCGCAGACACGATTCGCCGACGACGGCCCGTACGGCGGGCTCGGCGGGCGCCCCGACGACGCGCAGCGCCTCGAAGGCGAGCCCGCGCAGCAGCGCGTCGTCGCCGCGCGCCGCGTCGATGAGCTCGGTGACGGCGCTGCCGACGGGGCGGGCGGCCAGCCAGGCCCGGTACTCGGCGCGGGCGGGGCCCGGGGTCAGGCCGGCGCAGCCGCGCAGCATGTCGGCGGCGGGCTGCTCGATGTTCCCGGCCGGGCTCTGGGCGGCGACGCAGATCTGCTCCAGCTTGACCCACACCGCCCAGTTGCCGAGCGCGGTCAGCACGGCCTCCCGGCGGTCGCCCTTGGCGTCGTCAGCGGCGTTCTCCGGCCCGTTCAGCCCGTCCCGGGGCTCTTCCCGCACCGTGAGCGCCCCGACGGACGAGAGGGCGTCCAGGGCCCAGTCCAGCAGCCCCTCGAGCGTGGCGGCGTCCTCGGCGGCATCGGCAGGCGCGGAACTCCCGGCGCCCTCGGTGGGCTCCCGGCCCTCCGTGGCCCCCTGGGGGACCTCGCACCGCTCGGTGCGCAGCTCGGCGACCCGCTGCCGGAGCATGTCCAGCAGGGCGGAGATCTGCACGGTGCCGGCGGAGAGCTGCAACAGGGAGAGCAGCTGCGGTACGGCCTCGACGACCTCCGCGACCGCCGTCGGCTCGGCCGTGGCCGGGGCGGGGCAGGCCAGGGACCACGCGTCGAGGAGGGCGACCCAGCCGCGCAGCACCGCGCTGTCGTCCCGGTCCCACGCCTGAAGCCGCCAGCCGGGGCGGGTGGTGCCCGCGTGGTGCTCGATGAGGCCGATGAGGCGGGCGCGGTCCCAGTCGGTCCGCACCTCCCGCTCGCTCAGCCCGAGCGCCGCCGCGGCGCGGGCGGCGGCCTCGTCGGACAGCGCGCCAGGATCGCCGTGTTCTGCCGCGGCCCAATGGGCGACCGCCACGGCCCCCGTGAGCCCCGCCCTGGCCTGCCGGGCCAGCTCGGCCGGGGGCGGTGTGCCCTCCGGCGGGCGGGGCGCCGGTCTTGAGCCGCGGTTCACCGCGGGCCGGCGGGCGGTGGCCATCGGCCGGTTTCGGACGAGTCGGAGCCGGGAGTCGCGCGGAGTACGGGACGTCACGGAAGCAGTCTCGCCGTTGACGGCCCGAAAGCCCAATCGGCACCCGTCCGGCGGTCGCCGCGAATGGTTCGCGCCATCTCGAGGACATGTCCGCCGCCGCCCCGCGAACGCTTCCCGCGCCGTCTCGCACGCGCTTCCGCGATCGCCTTACGGCCGCTACAGCAGCGGTATCAGGAAGCGCCGCAGCGCCTCCTCGTACCCCTTGGGGTCCGCGTTCCACATGGCCGCGTGCGGTGCCTGCCGGACCGTGTGAAGGGTCACCAGATCGCGTCGGCGGCCGACGAGTTCACGCGAGACGTGCCAGGGCGCGAGGGTGTCGTCGGGGCCGTGCGCGAGGAGCGTGGGCACGGACAGCCGCTCCGGATCGGCCACTTCCGGCAGCCTGCTGTCGTGGAGTCCGGTGCGTCCCTCGGCGGCGCGCAGGGCGAGCGGAAGCAGCGGCGCGGGGATGCCACGGGCCGCCGCCAGGGCGCGCAGGGTGGCCCGCCAGTCGAGCACCGGGGAGTCCAGGACGAGGCCGACGACGCGGTGCCGCAGCGCGGAGTTCGCGGCGGTGTGGAGGGCCATCGAGGCGCCGATGGACCAGCCGTGCAGCACGACTCCGGTCGCCCCGTAGGCCACCGCGTAGCGGACGGCGGCGTCCAGGTCGCGCCACTCGGTGTCGCCGAGATGGGATATGCCGTCCTCGGGGCGGGGGGCGCCGGGGTCCCCGCGGTAGGCGAGGTCGAGCACCGGCACCCGCAGCTGCCTCAGGAAGGGCATGACGACCATAGGGTGCTCACGGGTGGTGCCCAGGCCATGGGTGGTGATCACCCATGTGGAGCGTTCACCGGGGATGAACCAGGCGGGCAGCGGGCCGAGTTCGCCGGGCACGTGGACGTCGGTGTGGTCGATGCCGAGCGCGTCCCGCGGATCGCCGATGTGCACCTGCGGGGTCAGCCGCACCCGGGTGCCGGGGTTGAGGTCGCCGTATGTGACCCGCTCCAGGCGGCGGACGACGCAGTCGGCGGCGTGCGGGGCGTCCTCGACGACGGGGCCGACGACGGCGTGGCAGGAGCGGCCGGTGAGGCCGTAGGTGCCGGGGCGCAGCGAGGCGAGCGATCGGGTGAGGGTGATCTGGCCGGCGGCGGTCGCGTGGACGGTCAGCGGGGGCTCGTTCGGCAGCGGCCGGTGGGAGGCCGGTTTCAGCGCAGCGTCGGTGGCGCACCGTCCGGCCGCCACCGCGGCCACGCCGACACTCAGCAGGGTGGTGGCGGCCGCGACCGCCGTTGTACGCAGGCGCATCCCTCCCAGTGTGGGCGGGGAGGCAGCCCCCGGCCAGCGGGCGTACCCGGCCGGGTGACCGCCCGGCCGGGGCCCGCGCGCCGGGCGGGCTCAGCCCGGCTGGCCGTAGCCGCTCAGCTTCTCCGCGGCGCGCCGCATCTCGTCCGGCGGGATCAGGGACGGTGTGCGGCCGGGGGCGGAGGCCGCGGTGAGCCAGACCCGGCACATCCATTCGAGCTGGGCGGTGCGGTCGTACGCCTGGTCCAGGGTGGCGCCGTGGACGATGGTGCCGTGGTTGCGCAGCAGGCAGCCGCTGCGGTCGCGGAGCGCCTCGAGCATGGCGTCGGCCAGTTCGTCCGATCCGTAGAGCGCGTAGGCCGCGACGCGGACCGGTCCGCCGAGGGCGGCGGTCATGTAGTGGATCGCGGGGAGCTCGTCGACGAGGGTGGAGACGGCCGTGGCGTGCACGGCGTGGGTGTGGACCACCGCCTCGGCGTCGGTCTCCCGGTAGATCGCGAGGTGCATGGGCAGCTCGCTGGTGGGCTTGAGCGCGCCGAGGACCTGCTGTCCGTCGAGGTCGACGGCGACGGCGTCCCGTGAGCCGAGCCGGTCGTAGGGGACGCCGCTCGGGGTCACCAGGACGGTGTCCCCGACCCGGGCCGAGACATTGCCCGAGGTGCCGACGACGAGGCCGTCGGCGGTGGTTCTGCGGGCCGTTCTCACCACCTGCGTCCATGCCTGGCGCAGGGGGTGGGTCAGCCGCGGCTGCGGCTGCCGCGGGGATCGCGACTGGGTCACCTGCCCTCACCTCCGGGGCGATCCTGCCAGGCGGCCCGTGGCCGCGCCGCGGCGGGACCGGAACGGGCGCGGCACGACCTACGGCCGCGCCTCGTGGACAGCCGGCCGGGGCGGGTGAACGAAGGTGAACGCCGGGCGTTCGCGGGGCCGGTTCCGGGGGTCTCCTTCTGAGGTCCTCGCTGGCGGCTCAACTCCCGTATGACATGGGAGCGTAGGCTGGAATTCACGGTGTCTTGGCCATTCCGCAACCACGTCACCCTGATGCCCTGCTCAGTTCACCTCCTGTTCACCCTGTTTCCTTACGTTCACCGTGCCACTAACGACCTTCGAACTGATTGACCGGGTGTATGGAACACATCACGCTTCTCATCGGGATCGTGATCGTCACGGCCTTGGTGTTCGACTTCACGAACGGCTTCCACGACACGGCCAACGCCATGGCCACCACCATCTCCACGGGAGCACTCGGTCCCAGGGTTGCGGTGGCGATGTCAGCGGTACTCAACCTCGTCGGCGCGTTCCTGTCCGTCGAGGTGGCCAAGACCATCTCCGGCGGGATCATCGACGAGGGCGCCGGTATCCGACCAGAAGTGATCTTCGCGGGGCTGGTCGGCGCGATCCTGTGGAATCTGGTGACCTGGCTCGCCGGACTCCCCTCAAGCTCCTCCCACGCCCTGTTCGGCGGCCTGATCGGCGCCACCCTGGTCTCCGTCGGCCTGGACGGGGTCAACGGCGACGCGATCGTCATGAAGGTCCTGATCCCCGCCGTCGCCGCGCCGATCGTGGCCGGCATCGCCACCATGGTCGCCACCCGGCTCACCTACCGGCTCGGCAGCGGCCGCTCCCCGGAGGACACCGCGAAGGGCTACCGCGCGGGGCAGATCGCCTCGGCGGCCCTGGTCTCCCTCGCCCACGGCACCAACGACGCCCAGAAGACGATGGGCGTGATCACCCTGGCGCTGGTCACCGGGAACGTGGTGGCGCCCGACTCCGACCCGCCGCTGTGGGTCATCGTCTCGGCGGGCCTGGCCATCGCGCTCGGCACCTACCTGGGCGGCTGGCGGATCATCCGCACCATGGGCAAGGGCATCACCGACATCCAGCCGCCGCAGGGCTTCGCCGCCCAGACCGGCGCCGCGACCGTCATCCTCGCCTCCTCCCACATCGGCTTCGCGCTGTCCACCACCCAGGTCTGCTCCGGCGCCGTCATGGGCGCGGGTGTCGGCCGTAAGGGCGCGGTGGTGCGCTGGTCGACCGCGGGCCGCATGGTGGTCGCCTGGGTGCTGACCCTGCCCGCCGCGGGCCTGGTGGCGGGCGGCGCCGCGCTGCTGGCCGACCAGGGGAACGCGGGAGTCGCGGCGGTGGCCGTGCTCGCGATCCTGGCCTGCGGGGCGATCTGGGCGCTGTCGCGCCGCAAGCCCGTGGACCACACCAACGTCAACGAGGTCGCCGCCCAGGAGCCGGTGGGCGCCGTCACGGCCGCCCTGCGGTCCGTGGCCCCGCCGCCCGCGGGTACGGCGGCCTCCGCCCCCGAGGGCGCCGTGGAGGCCGCCGCCGCGAGCGGCACCCCCGAGAGCACACCCGAGCAGACCCCCACCCCCGCCGCCGCGAGCAGCACCACCCGCTAAGGAGCCAGGAACATGAACATCGACTGGGCGGCACTCGGCCAGGTCTTCGGCGTCAGCCTCACGGTGACGGTCGGCATGGTGGGCGTCTTCACCCTGGGCATCGTCGGCACGTCCCGTAAGGCGGCGCCGGAGCAGGGCGGCACGGCCGCCGTGCCCTCCGGTGCGGTCGGCGGCGGGTCCGCGCTCGCGCGCACCGGCGCGTACGCCTGTTTCGCGGTGTGCGCCGCGGTCGTGGCGTACGGCATCTATCTGATCGTCGCCTGAGGACCCCAGGATCCCCATCGCCCCACCGGCCGCCGGATGGCGGCGCTGACCAGCGCCGACCGTCCGGCGGCCGTTCTGTAAGCGGACGTCGCCTGTGGGGCTCGGCACACTTGGGCGTCATGGGTCATATGCGAGTTGACGGCCATTCGCGGCCCATGGTGGACTTCCCGAGCCAAACGGCGGCAGGAGAGGAAGCCGGTGAGAATCCGGCGCGGTCCCGCCACTGTCACCGGGGAGCGACCTCCCATCGCCTGTATGGGGTCACGGCTCGTCCGTACGGTTCGTCGCGTACGCGGGGCTGGAAGACCGGGAGGGCCGCGGATCCGGGAGCCAGGAGACTCTCACCGCCGGTCACGTCGAACCAGGGCGAGGACCCTGAGTGAGGACATACCGCCATGCCCGGCACCGCCACGCCGCCAGCCTCCTCTGCCCGCTCCGGCTCCTCCCGCGCCCCTGTCGGCACCCCTGTTCGCGTCACGCCGCGCCGAGGCGTGACGGCGGCCTGAGGGATGCGTGCCGACCACGCCTCGTTCGCGTGCGGCGCGGTCCTCGGCTTCCTCGGCGATCTCGCGACGGGCGATCCGCGCCGCGGCCATCCGGTGGCCGCGTTCGGGCGCGCCGCCGCGGCCGCCGAGCGCCGGCTGTGGCGTGACCACCGCGGCTACGGGGCCCTGCACACCGCGCTGTGCGCGGGCGGCGCGGCCGCCGGTGCCGCGCTGCTGACCCGCGCCGTACGGGCCCTCGGCGGGCGCCGTGGCGCGGAGGTCGCGCTGACCGCCACGGCCACCTGGGCCGTGCTCGGCGGTACGACGCTGGGCCGTGAGGCACGGGCCGTCGGCGACGCGCTGGCCGCCGGGGACCTCGAGGCCGCCCGGGAGCGGCTGCCGCATCTGTGCGGCCGCGATCCGCAGGCGCTGGACGGGCCGCGGATCGCCCGCGCGGTTGTCGAATCGGTCGCCGAGAACACCTCCGACGCCGTCGTGGGCGCCCTGGTGTGGGGCGCCGTGGGCGGGGTGCCGGGGCTCATCGGCTTCCGCGCCGTCAACACCCTGGACGCCATGGTGGGCCACAGGTCGCCGCGCTACCGGCGGTTCGGCTGGGCGGCGGCCCGTCTGGACGATGTGGCCGGATGGCCCGGTGCGCGCCTTACGGCGGCCCTGGCGACGCTCGCGGGCCCCGATCCGCGCGGTGCGTGGCGCGCCTGGCGGCACGACGGCCGGCGCCATCCGAGCCCCAACGCGGGCCCTGTGGAGGCGTCCTTCGCGGGCGCGCTCGGCGTACGGCTGGGCGGCACCCTCGCGTACGGCGGCCGGGTCGAGCACCGGCCGGTGCTCAACTCCGGCGGGCGGCCGGTGGCGGCGGCCGACATCGAGCGGGCGATACGGCTGTCGCGGCGCGTCGGCATCCTGGCGCTCGGGGTGTCCGTGGCGGCCCGGCCGGTCCTGAGGGCGTTGACGGGGCGGCCCCGGGCCGCTGGAAGGGGCGGTGGATGAGCGGGATACGCGGTAAGGGCGGCACGGACGGTTCGGGGTCGCTGGGCGGGGGGCTGCTCGTCGCGGGCACGACCTCCGACGCGGGCAAGAGCGTGGTGACGGCCGGGATCTGCCGGTGGCTCGCCCGTAAGGGCGTCAGCGTGGCGCCCTTCAAGGCGCAGAACATGTCGCTCAACTCCTTCGTCACCCGGGAGGGGGCGGAGATCGGGCGGGCGCAGGCCATGCAGGCCGCCGCCGCGCGCGTGGAGCCGAGCGCGCTGATGAATCCGGTCCTGCTGAAGCCGGGCAGCGACCGCAGCAGTCAGGTGGTGCTGCTGGGCAAGCCAGTGGGCGAGCTGAGCGCGCGCGGGTACTTCGGGCGGCCGGGGACCCCGGCGCGGTCGGGGCCCGCCGTACGGCCGCCGTCGGGCGCGGTCTCCCCCGGTGAGGCGGCCAAGGGGCGTGAGGCGCTGCTGGGGACCGTCACGGAGTGCCTGGAGGAGCTGCGGCGCACCCATGACGCGGTGATCTGCGAGGGCGCGGGCAGCCCGGCCGAGATCAATCTGCGCCGTACCGACATCGTCAACATGGGGCTCGCGCGGGCCGCGGGGCTTCCGGTCGTGGTGGTCGGGGACATCGACCGCGGTGGCGTCTTCGCGTCCTTCTTCGGCACGACCGCCCTGCTGTCGGCGGCGGACCAGCGGCATGTGGCCGCCTATCTGGTGAACAAGTTCCGCGGCGATGTGAGCCTTCTGGAGCCAGGTCTGGAGATGCTGCGCGACCTCACCGGGCGCCCGACTGTCGGTGTGCTGCCGTTCGCCCACGGGCTGGGGATCGACGAGGAGGACGGGCTGCGGGTCTCGCTGCGCGGCACCCTGCGGGAGAGCGTCGTGGCGCCCCCTTACGGTGCGGACGTGCTGCGGATCGCGGTGGCCGCCGTGCCGCTGATGTCCAACTTCACGGACGTGGACGCGCTGGCGGCCGAACCGGGCGTGGTCGTGCGGTTCGTGGACCGGCCCGAGGAGCTGGCCGACGCCGATCTGGTGGTGCTGCCGGGCACCCGGGGCACCGTAAGGGCGCTGGAGTGGCTGCGTGAGCGCGGGCTCGCCGGCGCGATCGCCCGGCGGGCCGCCGAGGGTCGCCCGGTGCTGGGCGTCTGCGGCGGTTTCCAGATGCTCGGGGAGCGCATCGAGGACGAGGTCGAGTCGAGGGCCGGGACGGTCGCCGGGCTCGGGCTGCTGCCGGTGCGGGTGCGGTTCGCGGCGGAGAAGACCCTGGCCCGGCCGGTGGGCGAGGCGCTCGGTGAGCGGGTGGAGGGCTACGAGATCCACCACGGGGTCGCCGAGCCGCTCGACGGGGCCGAGGAGCCCTTCCTGGACGGCTGCCGGGTGGGTTCGGTGTGGGGCACCCACTGGCACGGCTCACTGGAGAGCGACGGCTTCCGGCGGGCGTTCCTGCGGCGGGTGGCCGAGGCGGCGGGCCGGGCGTTCGTACCGGCGCCGGACACCCGCTTCGGCGAGCTGCGCGAGGAGCAGCTCGACCGCCTCGGCGACCTGATCGAGGAGCACGCCGACACGGACGCGCTGCTGCGGCTCATCGAGGGCGGCGTCCCGGAGGGGCTGCCGTTCGTCCCTCCGGGGGCACCAAGGGGGACGTCGTGATGAACGACGCCCCCGACACCGAGACCGGACAGCGACGCCAACGCACCCCAGGAGGTACCGCCGCGTGACCACCACCTACCCCTTCAGCGCGATCGTCGGCATGGACGGCCTTCGGCTCGCCCTGCTCCTCAACGCCGTCTCACCCGCCGTGGGCGGCGTCCTGGTGCGCGGCGAGAAGGGCACGGCCAAGAGCACCGCCGTAAGAGCGATCGCCGCGCTGCTGCCCGAGGTGGACGTGGTGGCCGGGTGCCGGTTCTCCTGCGATCCGGCCGCGCCCGACCCGTCCTGCCCGGACGGTCCCCATGAGCCGGGCACCGGCGAGGCGCGCCCCGCGCGGATGGTCGAACTGCCCGTGGGCGCCTCCGAGGACCGGCTGGTCGGCGCCCTCGACATCGAGCGGGCGCTGTCGGACGGGGTCAAGGCGTTCGAGCCCGGACTGCTCGCGGACGCCCACCGCGGTGTGCTCTACGTCGACGAGGTCAACCTCCTCCACGACCATCTGATCGACCTGCTGCTCGACGCGGCCGCCATGGGCGCCTCCTACGTGGAGCGCGAGGGGGTGTCCGTACGGCATGCCGCGCGCTTCCTCCTGGTGGGCACCATGAACCCGGAAGAGGGCGAGCTGCGGCCGCAGTTGCTGGACCGCTTCGGCCTCACGGTGGAGGTCGCCGCGTCCCGGGACACCGGGGAGCGGGTCGAGGTGGTGCGGCGGCGGCTGGCGTACGACGAGGACCCCGAGGGGTTCGCGGCGCGCTGGGCGGCGGACGAGGAGGCCCTGAGGGAGCGCATCGCGGCGGCGCGCGCCCTGCTGCCCCGGGTGGGTCTCGGCGACCGCGCGCTACGGCAGATCGCCGCGGTGTGCGCCGGGTTCGAGGTGGACGGGATGCGCGCGGACATCGTGACGGCCCGTACGGCGACCGCGCTGGCCGCCTGGGCGGGGCGCACCGACGTCCGGACCGAGGACGTACGGGGGGCGGCGCTGCTGTCGCTCCCCCACCGCAGGCGGCGGGCTCCGTTCGACGCGCCGGGGCTCGACGAGGACAAACTCGACGAGATCCTGCGGCGGTTCGAGGAGGACGACCCGGAGCCGGATCCGGACCCGGGCCCCGAGGGCCCCGGCGACGGGCCGGACGGCTCGGACGGTCCCGACGACACCGGGGGCGGGCCCCAGGAGGGCGCGGGCGACGGGGCACGGGAGCAGACGCCGCCCACCACTCCCGAGCCGTCCGTTCCCGACCAGCGCGGGGGTGAGCACGAGGCGGCCGAACGCGAGGACGGGCCGGCCCGGGCCGATCGCGACGGCGGGGCGGCCGACCCGGGCGAAGGGGACGGCGGTACCGGCGGAGCCGGCGGTGAGCGGGCGGCCGTGGGCGCCGCCGAACCGTTCCGCACCCGGCGCCTGGACGTCCCCGGCCTGGGCGAGGGCGCGGCAGGCCGCCGTTCGCGCGCCCGCAGCGCGCACGGCCGCACCACCGGGGCGCGCCGCCCGCGGGGGACGCTCTCCGCGCTGCATCTGACCGCGACCGTCCGGGCGGCCGCCCCCCATCAGCGGGCACGCGGGCGGAGCGGACCTGGGCTAATGGTGCGCCGGGACGATCTGCGCGAGGCGGTGCGCGAGGGCCGGGAGGGCAATCTCGTGCTGTTCGTGGTGGACGCGTCGGGCTCGATGGCAGCGCGGAAGCGGATGAGCGCGATCAAGGGCGCGGTGCTGTCGCTGCTGCTGGACGCCTACCAGCGGCGGGACAAGGTCGGGCTGATCACCTTCCGGGGCGCGGACGCCGAACTCGCGCTGCCGCCCACCTCGTCGGTGGACGCGGCCGCCGTGCGGCTGGAGCGGCTGCCGACGGGCGGCCGTACGCCGCTTGCGGCCGGGCTGTTGAAGGCCCGGGAGGTGCTGCGGGTGGAGCGGCTGCGGGACCCCGCGCGCCGTCCGCTGCTGGTCGTGGTGACCGACGGGCGGGCCACGGAGGCGAGGCGGTCCGGCGGGCCCGCACCGGTCGAGCGGGCCGGACGCGCGGCGCGGATGCTCGCGGGCGACGGGGTCGCCTCGGTGGTCGTGGACTGCGAGTCGGGGCCGGTGCGGCTGGGGCTGGCGGGCGCGCTCGCCGGCGAACTGCGGGGCACGCGGGTGACCCTCGACGAGCTGCGCGCGGACAGCGTGACGGCGCTGGTGCGCGATGTACGAAACGTATCGAACCCTCGGAGGGCCGCCTGATGCCGCAAGGACAACCGACCGTCGTCCCCGACGACGGGCTGACCACCCGCCAGCGCCGCAACCGTCCGCTGGTGCTCGTCCACACCGGTCAGGGCAAGGGCAAGTCGACCGCGGCGTTCGGGCTGGCGCTGCGGGCGTGGAACCAAAACTGGCCGGTCGGTGTATTCCAATTTGTAAAGTCCGCGAAATGGCGGGTCGGTGAGGAGCGTGCGCTGCGCGTCCTCGGCGACTCGGGCGAAGGGGGGACCGTCGCATGGCACAAGATGGGCGAGGGCTGGTCGTGGGTCCAGCGCGACATGGCTTCCAGCGAGGAGGCCGCACGCGAGGGCTGGGAGCAGGTCAAGCGCGATCTAGCGGCGGAGACATACCGGCTCTATGTGCTGGACGAGTTCGCGTATCCGATGCACTGGGGCTGGGTGGACCCCGACGAGGTGGTGGCGGTGCTGCGGGACCGGCCCGGGACACAGCACGTCGTCATCACGGGGCGTAACGCACCGGCGCAACTGCTGGACTTCGCCGACCTGGTCACCGACATGTCGAAGGTCAAGCATCCGATGGACGCCGGTCAGAAGGGCCAGCGAGGCATCGAGTGGTGAGTGTTCCGCGCCTGGTGATCGCGGCGCCCGCCTCCGGCAGCGGGAAGACGACGGTCACCGCGGGGCTGATGGCCGCGTTCGCGGAGCGCGGTCTGGATGTGTCCCCGCACAAGGTCGGCCCGGACTACATCGACCCTGGCTATCACGCGCTCGCCATCTCCTCGGCGGCCTCCTCGGCCGCCTCCTCGGGCGGCCGGTCCCGGGCCGGGGGCGCGCGCCCCGGCCGGAATCTGGACGCGTATCTATGCGGTCCGGAGCGGATCGCCCCACTGTTCCTGCATGGGGCGGCGGGCTGCGATCTGGCCCTGGTCGAAGGGGTGATGGGGCTGTTCGACGGGGCGGCCGGGCAGGGCGAGCTGGCCTCGACGGCGCATGTGGCCAAGCTGCTGCGGGCGCCGGTGGTGCTGGTCGTGGACGCCTCGTCGCAATCGCGGTCGGTGGCCGCGCTGGTGCATGGCTTCGCGTCCTGGGATCCCGAGGTGCGGGTCGCGGGGGTGATCCTCAACAAGGTCGGTTCGGACCGTCACGAGGCGATGCTGCACGAGGCGCTGGAGGGGTGCGGGGTGCCGGTGTTCGGCGCGCTGCGCCGAACACGGGCGGTGCGGGCCCCGAGCCGCCATCTGGGTCTGGTGCCGGTGGCCGAGCGCCATGCGGAGGCGGTCGATTCGGTGGCCGCGCTGGCCGCCCGGGTGCGGGAGGGCTGCGATCTCGACGGGCTGCTGGCGCTGGCCCGCAGCGCACCGCCCCTGTCCGAGCGGGCCTGGGATCCGGAGGAGGAGGCGCACCGGGCGATCCGCACCGCCCCCGCTGCCGGGGGCCGGGCCGGGCGGGCGGCACGGCCGGTGGTGGCCGTGGCGGGCGGGGCCGCGTTCACCTTCTCGTACGCGGAACACACCGAGCTGCTCACGGCGGCCGGGGCGCGGGTCGTCCCCTTCGATCCGCTGCGGGACGAGCGCCTCCCGGAAGGCACCGGTGGTCTGGTGATCGGCGGTGGGTTCCCGGAGGTCTACGCCCCCGAGCTGTCCGCGAACGAGCCGCTGCGCGCCGCCGTCGCCGGGCTCTCCGCGTCCGGCGCGCCCATCGCCGCCGAATGTGCCGGACTGGTCTATCTGGCGCGTTCGCTGGACGGGGAGCCGATGTGCGGGGTGCTGGCCGCCGAGGCACGGATGTCGGAACGTCTGACGCTGGGCTACCGTGAGGCCGTGGCCGTCTCCGACACCTCACTCGCCGCCGCGGGGACACGGGTGCACGGCCATGAGTTCCACCGCACCACCATCGTGCCCGGAGCGGGGCCGGAGCCCGCCTGGGGTCTCGTCCACCCGGAGCGCCGTACCGAAGGGTTCGCACAGGGAGATGTACATGCCTCCTATCTGCATGTGCACTGGGCCTCGATCCCGGGGGCGGCGGCCCGGTTCGTCGACAGATGTGTGCCCCCTGCCGGTTGAGCCGAGGCGGTGAGCTGACGTGGAGGTCATCGGCCGGGGCACGATATGTCCCCTGCCCGGGTCGCCACTCGTCGTCGGAGTCGGGGCGAGCCGGGGGGTGTCCGTCGGCGAGGTGCTCGGCCTGGTCGAGGCGACCCTGGCCGAGGCGGGCCTCTCACCGCACGGCGTGGCCGAGTTGGCCACGGTCGAGGCCAAGACCGGGGAGCCCGGGTTGCTGACGGCGGCCGAGCGGCTCGGAGTGCCGCTGTGCGGATACCCCGCGGAGGCGCTCGCGGCGGTGGAGGTGCCGAACCCGTCCGCGGCGCCGCTCAACGCCGTGGGCACGGCCGGGGTCGCCGAGGCGGCCGCGCTGCTGGCCGCCGGTCCGGGTGGCGAACTGCTCGTCGCCAAGCGGAAATCCACACCGCACGGCCGCCCCGGAAGGGCCACCTGCGCCGTCGCTCGCCGTCCGGCGGCGGTCAAATCCGGGCAGAGCGGGCAGCGAAGACCTGCCGTGGACCGCCCCGACGCAGGTCAGTAACGTCTCGGGGCGGAACAGCCCGCCCTCTGCCGACCGTGACCCCCGCATCACCTGTACAAGGAGACCTCGTGACGACCCCGCCCGCCCTGCTCGTCGCAGGCATCGGCACGCGAGACGAAAGGCATGCCGCCGCCTTCCACGCATTCGTAGAGGAGTTGGCCATACGCCACCCGGATCTGCCCGTGGCGGGTGGCCTCGCCGGACCGGGCGGCCACCCGCTGTCCGATGCGGTCACCCGACTCGTCGGGGAAGGGGTGAACCGCTTCGCGGTCGTCCCGATGACGCTGATCCCGGCGGCTCCCCCCAGAGACGGCGTGGCCGCCGCGCTGGCGCAGGAGGCGGAGCGGCACGCCGACGCCTCGTTCACCTCCGCCCGGCCGCTCGGCCCGCACCCCACGCTGCTGAGCGTGCTGGAGCGGCGGCTCGACGAGGCACTGGGCAATCGGCCCCGGCTGCCCTCGGACCGCGCGGAGACCACCGTGCTGCTGGTGGGCGATGGTTCGCCGCTCCCCGCCGCCAACGCCGAGGTGCACCGCGCGGCCCGGCTGATGTGGGAGGGCCGTGGCTTCGCGGGCGTCGAGGTGGCCTTCGCCTCGCTCGCCGCACCGGATGTGGCATCGGGCCTGGACCGCTGCGCCAGGCTGGGGGCGCGCCGGGTCGTGGTGCTGCCGTACTTCCTGTTCGCGGGCGGCGCCCTGGAGCGGGTGCGGCAGCAGGCGGAGGGCTGGGGGCTCGCCCACCCCGAGGTCGAGGTGGTCCCGGCCGATGTCATCGGCCCGGCGAAGGAGTTGGCCGACCTCGTCATGGACCGCTATGAGGAGGTGGCCGACACCGCCGGGCGCGGAGGCTGCGCCGATGAGGCCCATGCCTTCGCGCATCCCGACGCCCACGCCGATGTCCGCTGATTCGTTGGCGGGCGTGTCCGCGAGTGCGAGTGGGTCCGCCGCCGGGTCAGCCGATGGCGGATCCGCCGGGTCGGCCCCGGCCTCCGGGTCCGCCGCGTCCGCCGGGTCAGCCCGGTCCTCCGGGTCTTCCGGGTCAGCCCTGTCCGCCGGGTCCGCCGGGTCGGCCCGGTCCTCCGGGTCCTCCGGGTTCGATCTGCGGCATCACGGGGACGCGGAGGTGCGGGGTGCCGATGCCGCGCTGACGGACCTCGCGGTCAATGTCCGGGCCGGTACGCCTCCGGAGTGGCTCAAGGCCCGGATCGCCGCGTCCCTCGACGGGCTGGCCGCCTACCCGGACGGGCGGGCGGCGCGGGAGGCGGTGGCCGCGCGCCATGGGCTTCCGGCCGGACGGGTGCTGCTGACGGCGGGCGCCGCGGAGGCATTCGTCCTGCTCGCCCGTGCGCTGCCGACCCGCCGCCCGGTGGTGGTGCATCCGCAGTTCACCGAACCGGAGTCGGCGCTGCGGGACGCGGGGCACACCGTGGAGCGCGTGGTCCTCGATGAGCGGGACGGCTTCCGGCTGACCCCGGGTGCGGTGCCCGAGGACGCCGATCTGGTGGTGATCGGCAACCCCACCAACCCCACATCCGTACTGCATCCGGCCGACGCCCTGGCCGAACTCGCCCGGCCGGGGCGGACGCTGGTGGTGGACGAGGCGTTCATGGACGCCGTCCCCGGCGAGCGCGAATCGCTGGCGGGCCGCACCGATGTGCCGGGGCTTGTGGTGCTGCGCAGCCTCACCAAGACCTGGGGTCTGGCGGGGCTGCGGATCGGCTACGTACTGGCCGAGCCGGACACCGTCACGGCGCTGGAGCGGGTCCAGCCGCTGTGGCCGGTGTCCAGCCCGGCCCTGGTGGCGGCCGAGGCGTGCTGCACCCCGTCCGCCCTCGCCGAGGCCGCATACGCCGCCGACCGTATGGCCGCCGACCGGGCCCATCTGGCCGACCGGCTGGCCGAGTTGGCGGAGGTGCGAGTGTGCGGTCCGGCGGCCGGGTCCTTTCTGCTGATCCGGCTGCCGGGCGCGGCGGCGATCCGCACCCGGCTGCGGGAGCTGGGCTTCGCCGTCCGCCGTGGAGACACCTTTCCGGGCCTCGGCCCGGACTGGCTCCGGCTCGCCGTCCGCGACCCCGCCACGACGGACCGTTTCGTGATCGCCCTGGCAAAAGCCGTCGCGGAGTCGGCTGACTGACCGCGCCAATGGGGGGCACCAACTGACCGCAACAACAGCCTGACCGCGCGCCGCGCGGGGCGGCACGCGGTCATCTACGGCTTGCCCGTGCCCCCGTGCCCCGAGCCCGGTGTCCGCACCGCGCGGTACGGACACCGGGTCCGGCTGGCCGAGCGCCAGCCGTAAGGCGCCAGGTTCAGGCGTCCGGGCCAACCGTCAGGCATCAGACATCAGACCCGGACCTCCGAGCCAGGCGTCATACCCGGACGCCCGGCCCACACGACCGGCCCACACACCCGGCCCAAGCGTCCGCGCCAACCGCCCGACCCAGACACCCGGGCCAAGCCCAGACGTCCGGGCCAAGCCCAGACACCCTGGCCTGGCCCAGACACCCAGGCCAGGCCAGGCGTCAGCCGACGTCAGCCGGCGTCGCTGCCGCCGGCGCGACGGCGGCGGGCCAGGACGAGGGCGCCACCGCCCGCGGCGAGCAGCAGAGCACCGCCGCCCACCAGGTACGGCGTGGCCGAGCTGCCACCGGTCTCGGCCAGGTGCTCCGGCTTGGGCTCGGGCGTGGTCTGGGAGCCCACGCTCGGGCTGGGCTCCACCGCCGCGGCCACCGGCGCCTCACAGGTCGCCCGGGCGAGGGTGACCTGCCCCTCGACCTCGGAGACGTTCAGCTTGAGCGGGTTCACGGAGACCCTCAGGTTGAGGGCCGTGGCCGCCGCCGTCCGCGAGGTGGTGGCCGTCCGTGACAGATCGAGCCGGACCTGGCCGAGCGACGGCACATCCACCGTGGTGGTGCCGCTTGTGCTCAGGGTGGCCTTCCTGCCGAGCACGCTGACGCTGCCGAGCAGGTTGGAGTGGGCGGTCGGCCGCTTCCCCGCGGCACACACCGCCTTCGAGGTCACCTGCTCGACCGTGATCAGCGGCACCGCGGCCAGACCCGGCACATTGACCCGGGCGTTGACGAGGTTGGAGTACCCCTCGGCCCGCTGCTTGTCCGCCGCGGCCCGTGCAGTGGCCACATCGGCCCGGAGCACCTTGAACGGCCGGCCCCCGTCCACGCCGTCCAAGGTCGCGCTGAGTGCCGTCTTGCTGGCGGTCGCGGGCGCGTGAACCTCGTTCAGCGCGACCGAGAGCGGAGCCGAGACGGTCTTGTTGAGCAGGGAGACATCGAGATCGGTGCGGAGCACGACCGCACCCGCCTTACCGGTGGTCGCACCGGTGTCGGCCTGCGCGGTCGCCGCGGGCAGCAGGCCCAGGACGGAGACCGCGGCAGCGGCAGCGGCGGCCGCCAGACGGCGGGTGGGCATGCCGAAGTAGGTGTTACTGGAACAGGACACGTGAGTAGACCCCCACAGGAGACATGGAGCCGCCGGCGCCTGCCGCGGGGGACTCCACGGGCGCCGACGGCCTCGACCACGCCATATTTGCGCACCGAGGGTAAACAGGCAGACACATCATGTCCGTTCATCCCAATGGGTGTGGTTCGCCGCCCAGTTCGAACCGCGTTCCCTTCGGGAACCCCCGCCCCACCCGTCCCCGCGCCCCGTCCCCCGTGTCCGGTCGGCCCCCGTGTCCGGTCGGCCCCTGTGGCCCGGTCAGCCGACCACCCGTCCCCGCAGCACCACCCGCCGCGGCGTCGTCAGCACTCGCACATCGGCACGCGGATCCGAGTCGTAGACGACGAGATCGGCGGAGGCACCCTCGGTGAGACCCGGCCGCCCGAGCCAGTCCCGCGCCCCCCAGGTCGCCGCCGAGAGCGCGTCCCGCGCCGGGATGCCCGCCTTCACCAGCTCGGCGACCTCCTGCCCGACCAGCCCATGGGCCATGCCGCCGCCCGCGTCGGTGCCGGTGTAGATCGGGATGCCCGCGTCGTAGGCCGCCCGCACCGTCTCGTACCGGCGCTCGTGCAGCCGCCGCATATGGTCGGCCCAGCGCGGGAACCTCGCCTCGCCGCCCAGCGCCAGCCGCGGGAAGGTGGCGATGGTGACCAGGGTCGGGACGATCGCCACGCCCCGCTCGGCGAACAGCGGGATGGTCTCCTCGGTGAGCCCGGTGGCGTGCTCGACGCAGTCGATCCCCGCCTCGACCAGCGGGGCCAGGCTCTCCTCGGCGAAACAGTGCGCCGTGACCCGCGCGCCCAGCCGGTGCGCCTCCGCGATGGCCGCCTCGACCGCGCCGCGCGGCCAGCAGGACCCCAGGTCACCGGTCTCCCGGTCGATCCAGTCGCCGACCAGCTTGACCCAGCCGTCGCCGCGCCGCGCCTCCGCGGCCACATAGGCGACCAGGTCCTCGGGCTCGATCTCATACGCGTAGTTGCGGATGTAGCGCCTGGTACGGGCGATATGGCGGCCGGCCCGGATGATGCGGGGCAGATCCTCGCGGTCGTCGATCCAGCGGGTGTCGGCCGGCGATCCCGCGTCCCGCAGCAGCAGCGCCCCGGCGTCACGGTCGGTCAGCGCCTGTTTCTCGCTGGTGGAGTCGTCCACCGCGCCATGGGCGTCGAGGCCGACATGGCAGTGGGCGTCGACGAGTCCGGGCAGCACCCAGCCCTCGATCAGCCGGATGTCCCTGGCCCCGGCCGGCCGCTCGAACGTGATCCGGCCGTCCACCACCCACAGCTCGTCCCGGATGTCCCCGGCAGCGTCGCCGGTGTCCGGTCCGACCAGGATCCGGCCCTTGATATGGAGCACCGCGCTATCCCTCATGCAACGCACTGTACGAGACCGGGGCAGGGCGTTGACCGGCCAATTCCCAGGAGCCGGAACGGCGCCACTCGAACAACTTGCGCAGCGCTGCTACGCTCACGCAACCCGCCGGACGAGCGGCAGTGAGGAGGTCCTCGTGAGCGCTCCGACCGATGACGCGGCCGCCGCGAGCACCGCGCGAGCCGTACCGATGGACACGACGCGCACGACGGACCCACCACGGGCCGCAGCACCGGAGGCGCCCGACGCGCCGGAGGGCCCCGACGACTTATCGGCCGACGCCCACCCCGACTTACCGGCCGGCTCACCGGCCACTGGGCACCCCGACCCACCGGCCGCCCCGCACGCCGACTTACAGACCGCCGCCTCCCACCCCGATCCACCCGACCCACAAGCCGAGTTCCGGGACTTCTTCGAGCGGCACCACGCCGAGCTGGCCCGCCTCGCCCATCTGCTGCTCGGCAGCTCCGACGGGGCGGACGACCTGGCGGCCGACGCGCTGGTGGCGGTCTGGCACCAGTGGGACCGGGTGCGGGCCGCCGACCATCCGGCCGCGTACGCCCGGGGCGTGGTCGCCAATCTGGCCCGCTCCCGGATCCGCAGCCTGGTGCGCGAGCGGCGGCGGGTGGCGCTCTTCTCCTCGCAGCGCTCCGACCATGTGGACGACCCGGATGTGTCCGCCGTGGTGGATGTGCAGGCCGCGCTGGTCCGGCTGCCGTTCCGCAAGCGGGCGTGTGTGGTGCTGCGGCACGCGTTCGACCTCTCCGAGCGGGAGACGGCCCGTACGCTGGGCATTTCGGTGGGCACGGTCAAGAGTCAGACCTCCCGCGGAATCGCCGAGCTGGAGCGGCTGCTCGGCCCTCCGGACGGCGAGGGCGAGCTGCCCGGGGCGACGGACGCGGGGCGGACGGTACGGACGCTCCGCTCCGGGAACACAGGTCCCACGGGCACAGGTCCCGCGGGCCCCGCTCGTCACTCGGGTCATATGGGCCACGCCGGGCACGCAGGAGGGGGCAGTTGATGATCGAGCATCGCGAGCGCGCCGAGGGCCGCGATGTCGTCGCCGAGCTGCGTGCGGCCGCCGCCTCCCATGAACCGGACCGGAGCAGGATGCTGGCGAGGGTCACGGCGGGCATGGCGGCCGATGACCGACGCCGGAGCCGGGACCCGCGGATGGGCCCGCGCCGGCCCCGGATGGTGGGCCCGGTCGCCGGGCTGGCGGCGGCGGTCGCCGCGACGGGCCTCGTGGTGCTGGCCACGGACGGTGCCGAGCGGCCGCAGACGGTGCGCACCTCGAGCGAACCCGCCGTGCCCCCTGCGGGCGCGGGCACGGACACACGGCCCGGGGAGGAGCCGGGCACCGGGTCGCAGAGCGAAGCTGAGCGGCACACGCCGAGCGCCTATCCCACCGCGGCCGGTCCAAACCACCTCGCCGAGCCGACCGTACGGTCCAAGGGCGCCATCAACGCCCATTCCAACCCTTACTGGGCGCAGAGTGACATCACGCTCACCATCGGCAGGCCGCTGACCTCGCTGACGGTGGAGCTGCGGGTCGCGGAGACCGGGGGTGTGCGGTCCACCGGCTCCTGGAGCTCGCTGCCGACCTCCGATATGACCGCCGCCACGCATATCGAGGACGGTGCGCTGGTCTACCGCTGGACGCTCCGGAAGGGTGCGACCGTACCCGCGGGCCGGTTCGTCTTCGCGGGGCAGTACAACCACGCCGAGGGCGAGCGGGACAACGGCCGGGACGCCTACTCGGCCTCGGGCAACGGTGACTCCGGGGCCTTCGCGGTGCGGGGCGACTTCCCCCGGTTCACCGTGGGAGATTGAATTCATGGCAGCTTGGCCAGAAATTCTCCGCGTTTTTCCGCTACTGCTTCCACATTCGTCTGCCCGCTTTTGTGATTCCTAAACACAAAATTTTTTCACGGGATCCTGATCCCGTAATTCAAGACGGTCACCGGGCGATTACGCACATGTGACGGACCACACATGAGATTCACTTTGCCCCGGTATCTCCCCCACAAATCAGCCTCTTTCGGCGTGCGGCCGCGCGCACGCGCGCTCCCGCGTGATAACACGACCACCCCCTTTCGCGTAACCCCCCACCGCGATGCATTTTCCGATTCTGCTGGGTAAATTGAATTTGCATGACCGCCGCACAAGCAGACCTTGTCCGTAGCGAATTGGATTTGCCGGAGGACCTGACCCTCGACACCCCGCGCGTCGAGGACGGAGCCGCGATCTGGCGAATCGCACGCGACTCCAAAGCCCTGGACCTCAACTCCTCCTACAGCTACCTCCTGTGGTGCCGCGACTTCGCCGCCACATCCGTGGTGGCGCGCGACGCCGACGGCGGACCGGTCGGCTTCATCACCGGCTACGTCCGCCCCGAGCGCCCCGAGACCCTGGTCGTCTGGCAGGTCGCCGTCGACCACGCCCGGCGTGGCCGCGGACTGGCCGCCACCCTGCTGGACGGGCTGGTCAAGCGGGTCGCCGCGACGGGCGTCCGCGGCATCGAGACGACGATCACCCCGGACAACACCGCCTCGAACCGGCTGTTCACCTCGTTCGCCGAGCGGCATCAAGCGCCGGTCGAGCGTGAGGTGCTCTTCCACGGCGGACTGTTCCCCGACGGTGCGCACGAGCCCGAGGTGCTCTACCGCATCGGTCCGCTCGGCTCCCTCGGACCGAGCCCCGACCGGACCTGACCCCCACCTCGATCCCCCTCGAACCCTCACCCCCCTCACACCCCTCTCCCAGGAGAACGCTGTGACCATCACCCCGCCCGCCCTGAGCGTCTTCGAGGCCCTGGAGTCGGAGGTGCGCAGCTACTGCCGTGGCTGGCCCGCCGTCTTCGACCGCGCGCAGGGCAGCCACATGTACGACGAGGACGGCCACACGTACCTCGACTTCTTCGCCGGAGCCGGGTCGCTCAACTACGGCCACAACAACCCGGTGCTGAAACGGGCGCTGATCGACTACATCGAGCGTGACGGCGTCACGCACGGCCTGGACATGTCCACCACGGCCAAGCGCGCGTTCCTCGAATCGTTCCAGAACCACATCCTGCGCCCGCGCGATCTGCCCTACAAGGTCATGTTCCCGGGCCCGACCGGCACCAACGCCGTCGAGGCCGCCCTGAAGCTGGCCCGTAAGGTCAAGGGCCGCGAGGCCATCGTCTCCTTCACCAACGCCTTCCACGGCATGTCGCTGGGCTCACTGGCCGTGACCGGCAACGCCTTCAAGCGCGCCGGTGCGGGCATCCCGCTGGTCCACGGCACCCCGATGCCGTTCGACAACTACTTCGACGGCACGGTCCCGGACTTCCTGTGGTTCGAGCGGCTGCTGGAGGACCAGGGCTCCGGTCTCAACCAGCCCGCCGCCGTGATCGTCGAGACCGTACAGGGCGAGGGCGGCATCAACGTGGCGCGGCCCGAGTGGCTGCGCGCCCTGGCCGAGCTGTGCGAGCGCCAGGACATGCTGCTGATCGTCGACGACATCCAGATGGGCTGCGGCCGCACGGGCGCCTTCTTCTCCTTCGAGGAGGCGGGCATCACCCCGGACATCGTGACCGTCTCCAAGTCCATCAGCGGCTACGGCATGCCGATGTCACTCGCCCTCTTCAAGCCCGAGCTGGACATCTGGGAGCCCGGCGAGCACAACGGCACCTTCCGCGGCAACAACCCCGCGTTCGTGACCGCCGCCGCGACCCTGGACACCTACTGGGCCGACGGCCAGATGGAGAAGCAGACCCTGGCCCGCGGCGAGCAGGTCGAGCAGGCCCTGCGCGCCATCTGCGAGGAGCAGTCCGGCACCCGGTTCCGCGGCCGCGGCCTGGTGTGGGGGCTGGAGTTCGACGACAAGCCGCGCGCCACCGCGGTCTGCCGGCGCGCCTTCGAGCTGGGGCTGCTGCTGGAGACGTCCGGCCCCGAGAGCGAGGTCGTCAAGCTGCTGCCCGCGCTGACGATCTCCCCCGATGACCTGGACGAGGGGCTGCGGACCCTCGCCCGCGCGGTCCGCGAGACCGCATGATCCTCCCGCACCGCAGAGAAGAGAAAGGCAAGAACTCACCGTGATCGTCCGATCCTTCAAGGACATCGAGGACACCGAGAGGCATGTGAGGTCCAAGTCCGGCACCTGGGAGAGCAAGCGCATCGTGCTCGCCAAGGAGGGCGTCGGCTTCTCGTTGCACGAGACCATCCTCTACGCGGGCACCGAGACGTCGATGTGGTACGCCAACCACATCGAGGCGGTGCTGTGCGTCGAGGGCGAGGCCGAGCTCACCAACGACGAGACCGGTGAGAAGCACTGGATCACGCCCGGCACCATGTATCTGCTCGACGGACATGAGAAGCACACGATGCGCCCCAAAACGGATTTCCGGTGCGTCTGTGTATTCAACCCGCCGATCACCGGACGGGAGGACCATGATGAGAACGGCGTATACCCGCTGATCACCGAGACCGAGGAGGCATGAACCGATGACCGCGGTCACTGACCTGTACCCGACCCGTGGGGCTGTGGAGGTGGCGACTCCGCGCGTGGACCCCGTGGTGTGGTCCGAGCCCGGAGCCCCGGGGCCGCTGCAACCGTCCGAGCTGAGCGATTTCGATCGCGACGGCTTCCTGGCGATCGATGAGCTGATCACTCCGGATGAGGTGGCGGAATACCGCGCCGAATTGGACCGGATGATCGCCGATCCGGACGTGCGCGCCGACGAACGCTCGATCATCGAGCCGACGTCGCAGGACGTACGGTCGGTGTTCGAGGTGCACCGGATCAGCGAGGTCTTCGCCAAACTGGTGCGCGACCCGCGTGTGGTGGGCCGCGCTCGGCACATCCTCGGCTCGGACGTCTACGTCCACCAGAGCCGGATCAATGTCAAGCCGGGCTTTGGCGCCTCGGGCTTCTACTGGCACTCGGACTTCGAGACCTGGCACGCCGAGGACGGGCTGCCGAACATGCGGACCGTGTCGGTCTCGGTCGCGCTCACCGAGAACTTCGCGCACAACGGCAGCTTGATGATCATGCCGGGCTCGCACCGCACCTTCCTGGGCTGTGCGGGCGCGACACCGAAGGACAACTACAAGAAGTCGCTCCAGATGCAGGACGCGGGCACCCCGTCCGACGAGGCGCTCAGCGGCTTCGCCGACAAGCACGGCATCAGACAGTTCACCGGCAAGCCCGGCTCGGCGGTCTGGTTCGACTGCAACTGCATGCACGGGTCCGGCGACAACATCACGCCGTTCTCCCGCAGCAATGTGTTCATCGTGTTCAACAGCGTGGAGAACACCGCGGTCGAGCCGTTCGCCGCGCCGGTCCCCCGGCCGGACTTCATCGGTGCGAGGGACTTCACGCCCGTACGGTGACAACCGCCGTGCGCTGATGTGACGTCCGTGATCTGAGGGAAGTCGGAGTGCCCCGGCTTCCCTCAGATTTTTGCCCGGTCCCTTTGCGCCACCCGCCTGTTTGGCCCGTCAGGCTCTGGCCGCGGGGAGCCGCCTCAGCCGGACAGCTTCTCCAGCAGCCGGTCCACATCGGCCGCGGTGTTGTAGAGGTGGAAGGAGGCGCGGAGGTTACCGGCCCGCGCCGAGACATGGACCTCCGCCTCCGCCAGCCGGGGCGCGGCGTCGCCCAGGCCGGGCACGGAGACGATGGCCGAGCCGGGGGCGGCGATGGGCCGGTGGCCGAGTCCGATGACCCCGTCCCGGAAGCGGTCGGCGAGCTCGCGGTCATGGGCGGCGATGGCCTCGGTACCCAGCTCCTCGATCAGCGCCAGGGAGTGCCGGGCCGCCACGTAGGAGTAGACGCTCGGGCTCTCGTCGAAGCGGCGGGCGGAGTGGGCGAGTTCCTCCACCGGGCCGTAGCAGCTGTCCCAGGGCTTCTCGCCCGCGACCCAGCCCGCGAAGACGGGGGTGAGTCCGCCGAGGTCCTCCGGCACGGTCAGGAAGGCGGCACCGCGCGGACACATCAGCCACTTGTAGGCCACGCAGACGGTGTAGTCGGCCTCGTCGGCGTTCACCGGGAACCAGCCGGCCGCCTGGCTGACGTCCACCAGGGTGCGGGCCCCATGGGTCCGGGCCGCCTCCCGGATGGCGTCGAGATCGGCGATCCGCCCATCCGCCGACTGGACCGCGCTCACGGCCACCAGCGCCGTACCGGGCCGTACCGCCTCCGCGATCTCCTCCAGCGGGACGATGCGCAGCTTGAGGTCGCCGCGGACGGCGAAGGGGTTGACCAGGGAGCTGAAGTCGCCCTCGGCCACCAGGACTTCGGCGCCGGGCGGCAGCGAGGTGGCGATCATCCCCGCGTACACGGCGACGGAGCTGCCCGCCGCGACCCGCCGGGCCGGTACGCCGACCAGCCGGGCGTAGGCGGCGCGGGCCGCCTCGACCGCCTCGAAGGCCACGTCGACGATGGGCTGTCCGGCGGCCGAGCCGTCGAGGACCGCCTGCACGGCGGCTACGGAGCGTGCGGGGATCAGACCGCTGGACGCGGTGGTGAGATACGTCGTGTGTGGCGCGAATTCGGCGCCCGCCAGGCTCTCCATGTCCAACCACTATGGAACGCGCTCACCCCGGCGTCCATCGCGATTTCTTGTGGGATGCCTTCAAGCGATCCTTATGCATCCCCGCTGACCTGCGGCGATTCCTCCACGTGGCACGGCACCCGGGTGAACACACCCCGCGGATCGGCCGCATCAGGCCGGCCGCGCCAGGCCCCGGGCGCCCTACGACGGCCGCGGGCATGCCGAAACGGCCGCCGGACACGCGGGTCAGGTCCGCGGGTCCGGCGGCCGTGCCGTCGTTCCGGGCGTCAGCCGCGCTGCTCCCGGACGCCGTTGATCCGCCGCGGCAGCTCCAGCGGGTTCTCGTCGCGCAGCTCCGGCGGCAGCAGGGCGGCCGGGGTGTCCTGGTAGGCGACCGGCCGCAGCCAGCGCTCGATGGCGGTGCCGCCGACCGAGGTGGAGGTGGAGGTGGTGGCCGGGTAGGGCCCGCCGTGGTGCTGGGCGGGGGCGACCGCGACACCGGTCGGCCAGCCGTTGACCAGGACCCGGCCGGCCAGCGGGGTGAGCTCGGCGATCAGCTCACCGGCCCGGCCCTCGGTGCCCTCGGCCTCGGCGGCGGAGAGGTGGACGGTGGCGGTGAGGTTGCCCGGGAGCCGGCCGAGCACCGCGCTGATCTCCTCGTCGCTCTCGTAGCGCGCCACGACGGTCACCGGGCCGAAGCACTCCTCCAGCAGCGCGTCGTGCGGGCCGCTTTCGGCCAGCCGCCCCGCCGGGACGGTCAGGAAGCCCGCGCTGACCGTGTGCTCACCGCCGGCGCCGGGGGTGACCGGGGCCTCCACGTCCGCCAGCTCGGCGCGCTCCTGGACCCCGGCGACGAAGTTGTCCCGCATCCGGTGGTCGAGCAGGACTCCGGCCTCGGTGTTGCTGACCGCCTCGGTGAGGGACTTCACCAGGCCGTCGCCCGCCGGGCCGGCCGGGGCCAGGACGAAGCCGGGCTTGGTGCAGAACTGGCCGACGCCCAGCGTCATGGAGCCCGCGAGCCCCGCGCCGATCTGGTCGCCGCGCTCGGCCGCCGCGGCCTCGGTGACCACCACCGGGTTGAGGCTGCCGAGCTCGCCGTGGAAGGGGATCGGCACCGGCCGGGAGGCCGCCGCGTCGTGCAGGGCGCGGCCGCCGCGGACCGATCCGGTGAAACCGGCGGCGGCGATCAGCGGATGCCCGACCAGCTCGATGCCCGCGTCGAAACCGTGCACCACCGCGATCACCTCGGCGGGCACCCCGACCCGCTCGGCGGCGCGGCGCAGCGCGGAGGCGGCCACCTCGGAGGTGGCGGGGTGGTCGGGGTGGGCCTTGACGATGACGGGGCAGCCCGCGGCGAGGGCGCTCGCGGTGTCGCCGCCGGGCACGGAGAAGGCGAGCGGGAAGTTGCTGGCGGCGTAGACGGCGACGACGCCGAGCGGCAGCTTGTAGCGGCGCAGATCGGGCCAGGGCGGGGTCTGGGTGGCGTCGGCGTGGTCGATGCGGACGTCGAGGAAGCCGCCCTCGTCCACGATGGTCGCGAAGGACCGCAGCTGATAGGTGGTGCGGGCAAGTTCGCCGGTGAGCCGGGCGGGGCCCAGCGCGGTCTCCGCGTCGGCGGCCTCGACCAGCTGGTCACGGGCCTCGTCGAGCAGGTCGGCGGCGGTGCGCAGCAGTGCGGCGCGCACCACGCGGTCGGCCAGGGAACCGCGGGCGGCGTGGGCCGCGCGCACCACGCGGTCGACCTCCTCCGCCGTGGCTTCGACCGCTACCTGCTCGCGCTGCTTTCCGGTTCGGGGGTCGACGCTCCACACTGGTGCTGACACCGCGGATTCCTCCTGCTGTGGTGTTACCGCTGCTTGCGTCTCACACATCGACGGTGTTCGATATGCTGAACGCTGTCCCGGGTGATGAATTTCCCCCTGGGACTCTATGGCTGGTCGAACAGAGGGGTCAAGGCGATGTCAGCTGCCGAGACGGGTGGGGCCCAGGTCAAGTCGGCGGTCCGCACCGTCGAACTGCTGGAGTTCTTCGCCGGGCGGCCCGGTATGCACAGCCTCGCCGCGGTGCAGGAGGCCGTGGGCTATCCCAAGTCGAGCCTCTACATGCTGCTGCGCACCCTGGTGGAGCTCGGCTGGGTGGAGACCGATGCCACCGGCACCCGCTACGGCATCGGGGTGCGCGCCCTGCTCGTCGGCACCTCCTACATCGACGGCGACGAGGTCGTGGCCGCCGCCCGCCCCACCCTGGACCGGCTCTCGGACGACACCACCGAGACCATCCACCTCGCCCGGCTCGACGGCACCAATATCGTCTATCTCGCCACCCGGCAGTCGCAGCACTATCTGCGCCCCTTCACCCGCGTCGGCCGCCGGCTGCCCGCCCACTCCACCTCACTGGGCAAGGCGCTGCTGGCCACGTACTCCGACGAGCAGGTGCGCAAGCTGCTGCCGGAGACGCTGAGCCAGCTCACCGAGCACACCATCACCGACCGCGAGAAGCTGATCGAGGAGTTGCACCTCGTCCGGGAGCAGGGGTACGCGGTGGACCGCGAGGAGAACACTCTGGGCCTGCGCTGCTTCGGCATCGCCATCCCGTACCGCACCCCCTCGCGCGACGCCATCAGCTGCTCGGTGCCGGTGGCCCGGCTCACCCCCGCCCATGAGCAGATGATCAAGGACGCCCTGTTCGACGCCCGGGACCGGCTCACCCTCGCGACGCGCCGCCTCTGACCCACGGGAGGACGGCCGCCTCCGCCATGCGGCGGAGGGGGATCGTCGGGCGGGGTGAGGCGCCGCGCCCGCCGCGCCGGGAGGCTGGTGACCATGACCCACACCCTCCCCGGCCCCCGGACGCGCTCCGCACCCGCCCGCCTGCCCGGTGACCTGACGGCGCGGATCCTGCGGGCCGTCGCGATCCTCGCCTGTCTCCCCTACATCGGCCTCAAGGCCGCCTGGATGACCGGCAGTCATCTCGGCATCCCCGAGGGCAGTGAGCTGCGCGAGCCCGGCCGGCAGACGCTGATGGTCGTCGTCAACGGCCTGTCGGTGCTCATGGACGGCGCCGTGGTCGTCCTCGCCCTGCTGCTCACCCGCCCCTGGGGGCTGCGGGCGCCGGCCTGGCTGACGGCCCTGCCCGCCTGGGTGGCCTGCGGTCTGCTCGCGCCCATCATGGCCGGATTCCCCGCCCAGTTGGCGGCCAGGGCGCTGGGCTTCGGCGGCGACGGGACCGGGGACCCAGGGCAGTCCTCAGGAACGGGCGGGACGTTCCTGGCCGAGTGGGTCTTCGGGATGGTCTACGGCGGGTTCATCGTGCAGGGTCTGGCCCTGGGGGGCCTGTTCGTGCTGTACGCCCGCCGCCGCTGGGGCCATCTGTGGCGCGGCCGGATCGCCGATCTGCCCGCCCGCGCGCCGGACCGCGCCCTCCGGCGCCCGGCCGCCGTCGTCATCGCCCTGCTCACCGCGGTGCCCGCCGCCGTCCATCTGCTGTGGGCCACGGGGTCGGCCACCGGGCTGAACCGGTACCGGGCCCAGGACCGCACCAGCGACTTCGCCGTCCTGGAGGGCGTGTACGTGCTGTTCGCGCTGGTTACCGCCGTCGGCGTGCTCATGATCGCCTTCCGCGCCGGGCGCCCGCTGCGCCTCGCCCTGCCGCTCGGCCTCGCCTGGGTCGGCTCCGCGGCGCTCGCCTGCTGGGGCGGCTGGCTTCTGCTGGCCGGGCTGACCGCCGGGAACGCCGCCAAGGAGCCGACCGCGCTGATGAATCTGACCTACGCTGTGCAGATGACCGTCGGACTGCTCGTCCTCGCGGCCGGCGGGCGCTTCCTCCGCGAACGCGGCTCCGCCGGTGCCGGGCGCGCGGCCGAGCGCCGGGCCCCGTGACCGGGGCGGGGTGGCGGCGGGCGGTCGGTGCGGTGATCGGCCGCCGGGCCCAGCTGCGCTGGGTCCATCTGGTGCTCGGCGGCGCCCTGCTGATGCCGTACTACCTGCTGACCGCAGTCGTCCTCGCGATGCTCGTCCGGGGCGCCGATCCGTTCACCTCGCTGCGGTGGCAGCTGGTCACCTTCGCCTCGGCCCTGCCACTGGCCGCGCCGACCGCGCTCCTGCCGCTCGTACGCCCCCTGGAGGCCACCGCCGCGCGGTCGCTGTGCGGGCTGCCGGAGTCCGTGGAACTCGCGGCCGGGCCCGCCGGGTCATGGGACGCACGCGCCCGCACCGCGCTCTGGTACGGACTGCACCTGGCCATCGGCGGGCTGGTCAGCGGGCTCATCCTGGCCCTGCTGCCCGCCTCGGCGCTGCTGGTCGCCCTGCCGTTCACCGACGACTCGTACACCGACGGGCTGGGATGGCCGCACGCCTTCGCCGGGGCCCCCGCCGAGCTGGCGCCCCTGGCCGGGGTGGGGCTGCTGGCCCTGATCATGGGGATCGCGGCGGCCGCCGGGGCGCTGCTGGCCCGCTGTGCGCCCGCACTGCTCGGCCCGGCCCCCGCCGATCGGCTCGCCGCCGCCGAGGAGCGGGCCGCCCGGCTCGCCTCCCGCAACCGGCTCGCCCGTGAGCTGCACGACTCGGTCGGCCATGCGCTGAGCGCGGTGACCCTCCAGGCGGGCGCGGCCCGTAAGGTCCTCGACACCGATCCGGACTTCGCCCGGGAGGCGCTGGCGGCCATCGAGGAGACCACCCGGGAGGCGGTCGGCGAACTCGACAGCGTGCTGGGCCTGTTACGGGAAGGGGAGGACGGACCGGCCCCCGCCCCCTCCCCCACCCTCATGGATCTGGACGGGCTGCTCACCCGCACCCGGGCCGCGGGCGTCGCCGTCGAGCTGACGGCCCCGGGCACGCTGGACCGGCTGCCGCCCGTCGTCTCCCGCGAGGCGTACCGCATCGTCCAGGAGGGGCTCAGCAACGCACTGCGCCACGCGGGCCGGGTGCCGGTGCGGCTCCGGATCGCCGAGGACCGCAAGAAGGTGGAGATCACGATGGAGAACCCGGTGGACGGAACCACCCGGGCACGGCCCACCGGCGGCGGGCGCGGGCTGCGCGGTATCGCCGAGCGGGTCACCCTGCTGCGCGGCACCTGTGCGTGGGACACCGTGGACGGCGTCTGGCGGCTGACGGTCCGGCTCCCCCTGGAGGCGGCCCGGTGAACACTCCGCCGTCCCCCCTGCGCATCGTGCTCGTGGACGACGAGCGGATGGTGCGCACCGCGCTGCGCGCGATCCTCTCCAGCGAACCGGACCTCGAAGTGGTGGGCGAGGCCGGGAGCGGCGCCGAGGCCGTGCCGGTGGTCCGTGAACTGCGCCCGGACGTCGTGCTGATGGATGTCCGGATGCCCGATGTCGACGGCATCCGCGCCACCGAGCGGATCCTGGGCACCTTGCCGGATCCGCCGCGCGTCATCGTGGTGACGACGTTCGAGAACGACAGCTATGTGTACGACGCGCTGCGCGCCGGGGCCAGCGGCTTTCTGCTCAAGCGGGCCCGTGCGGCGGAGCTGGTGCAGGCGGTGCGGCTGGTGGCGCGCAGCGATTCGCTGCTGTTCCCGGCCGCGGTGCGGGCGCTGGCCGCCGAGCACGCCGCCGCCCGCGGCCCGGACCGCGAGGCGTCGGCGCGGGCGCTGCGCGACCGGCTCTCCGAGCGGGAGGCGGTGGTGCTGCGGCTGATGACCGACGGGCTGTCCAACTCCGAGATCGCGGCCCGGATGGCGGTGGGACCGGCCACGGTCAAGACCCATGTGGGGGCGGTGCTCACCAAGTTGGGGGTGCGGGACCGCACCCAGGCGGTGATCGCCGCGTATGAGAGCGGTTTCGTCACACCGGGCTGACATCCCGCGGCCGGGGTGGTCTGCTGTGACGCGGGTCCGCCGAACGGGCGGCAGGGCAGGAGGAGCAGACGCATGGAGTACGTACGGCTGGGCGCGTCGGGCATCAAGGTGTCGCGGATCTGCCTGGGCATGATGAGCTACGGCAGCCCCGAGCACCGGCCCTGGCAGCTGGACATCGACGACGCGCGGCCGATCGTGCGGCGGGCGGCCGAGGCGGGGGTGACCTTCTTCGACACCGCCGACATGTACTCGCTGGGCCGGAGCGAGGAGATCACCGGCGAGCTGCTGCGGGAACTCTTCCCCAGCCGCGACGACTATGTCCTCGCCACCAAGGTCTACAACCCGATGGGAGAGGGCCCCAACGACCGCGGGCTGTCCCGTAAGCACATCATGGCGGGCATCGACGCCTCGCTGCGGCGGCTGGGCACCGACCATGTGGACCTCTACCAGATCCACCGCTTCGACCACGAGACACCGATCGAGGAGACGATGGAGGCGCTGCACGATGTGGTGCGGGCCGGAAAGGCCCGCTATATAGGCGCGTCCTCCATGTACGCCTGGCAGTTCGCCAAGGCCCAGCACACGGCCGAGGCACACGGCTGGACCCGGTTCGCCGCCATGCAGAACCACTACAACCTGCTCTACCGGGAGGAGGAGCGGGAGATGAACCCGCTCTGCCTGGACCAGGGCGTGGGCGTCATCCCCTGGAGCCCGCTGGCGCGCGGGCTGCTGGCGGGCACCCGCGACCGGGACCGCACCGGGCCCACGGTCCGGGCGGGCAGCGATCCGCTGGTGGAGAAGTGGTACGCGGACGCGGAGTTCTCCATAGTGGACGCCACCCGCGCGATCGCCGAGGAGCGCGGGGTCTCCCCCGCCCAGGTCGCGCTGGCGTGGCTGCTGGGCAGGTCCGCGGTCACCGCGCCGATCGTCGGGGCCACGAAGATCGGCCATCTGGAGGACGCGGTCGCGGCGGTCGGGCTGACGCTCGAGGAGAAGGAAGTGACCCGCCTGGAGGCCCCCTACCGCCCGCGCCCCATCATGGGCCACAGCTGACGGGGCGGGGCGGCTCGGCGGCGCCGAGGCGGCTCAGGTGAGCAGCCGCTCGAGGGGGTCGATCGCGAAGTAGACGACGAACAGCGCGGCCGTCCCCCACAGCAGCCAGTGCACCTCCCGCGCCTTGCCGAGCACCGCCTTGATCACCACATAAGAGATGAACCCGGCGCCGATCCCGTTGGAAATGGAGTAGCTGAACGGCATCAGGGCGATGGTGAGGAACGCCGGGACGGCGATGTCGAGCCGCTCCCAGTCGATGGACCGCACCTGGCTCATCAGCAGGAAACCGACGGCGATCAGCGCCGGGGCGGCGGCCTGGGCGGGCACCACGGTGGCCAGCGGGGTGAGGAAGAGCGCAAGCCCGAACAGCGCTCCGGTGACCACGCTGGCGAAGCCGGTGCGCGCGCCCTCGCCGACCCCGGCCGCCGACTCGATGTAGCTGGTGTTGGACGAGGCGGACGCGGCACCGCCGAAGGCGGCCGCCGCACCGTCGATGAGCAGCACCCGCCCCAGGCCCGGCACCCTGCCCTCGGCGTCGAGCAGTCCGGCCTCATTGCTCACGCCGACGACCGTGCCCATGGTGTCGAAGAAGTCGGACAGGATGAGCGTGAAGATCAGCAGGACGATGGTGACCACGCCGACCTGCTGGAACGCCCCGAAGAGGCTGAAGTGGCCGAGCAGCCCGAAGTCCGGGGTGTCGACGACGCTGTCGGGGAGGGTGGGCACGGTCAGCCCCCATGCCTCCGGCCGGATGTCGGCGATCTCGTTGATGACGATCGCGAGCACGGTCGAGACGACGATGCTGATCAGCAGGGCGCCCTTGGCCTTGCGCGCCATCAGCGCGACGGTCAGCAGCACCCCCACACAGAAGACCAGCACGGGCCAGCCGGTGAGCCGGCCGTCCGAGCCGAGCTGTACGGGCGTGGAGCCGGTGGGGCCCGGTATCCGGGAGACGAACCCGGCGTCGATGAAGCCGATGAAGGCGATGAACAGCCCGATGCCCACGCTGATCGCCTGTTTCAGCGGCTGCGGGATGGCGTGCATCACCGCCTCGCGCAGCCCGGTCGCCACCAGCGCGCAGATGATCAGGCCCTCCAGGACCACCAGGCCCATGGCATCGGCCCAGCTCATCTGCGGGGCGATCTGGAAGGCGACGACGGCGTTGAGCCCGAGCCCCGCGGCGAGGGCGAGCGGAAGGTTGCCGCCGATGCCCATGAGGACGGTCATCACGGCGGCCACCAGGGCGGTGGCGGTGGCGAGTTGAGTGCCCGAGAGCTGCTCGCCGAACTTGTCCTTCGCCCCGCCCAGGATGATCGGGTTCAGCACGAGGATGTACGCCATCGTGAAGAAGGTGGCGAATCCGCCCCGGACCTCCCGGCCGAGGGTGGAGCCGCGCTCGGATATCCGGAAGTACCGGTCGAGCGGGCGGAGTCCGGGCCCCGGTGGGGCCGGTGCCTTGTCCGTGATCTGTCTCGCCATGGTCGCGCTCCTCGGGGACGGCGTGCGGATCGGCGGCATGCCGGATCAAGGGATTGTGCCCGCCCTGAGCGCGATTCAGGTTTTGTTCTTGTTACGGGATCGGCGGCCGCGCGGCGCACCGCACGGCCGGGCCGCCGTCAGTTCATCGGCGAGCCCATCTCCGTGCGGTCCATGACCACGAGGAAGCCGGTGAGCGGCAGTGAGCCGTCCTCCCGCCGGGGGTTGGAGGCCGTGGTGGGGTCGGTGGTGACCAGCGGCGGGGTGGCCCGGCGGCCCGGCGCCCAGTTGTTGTCCCGGGAGACGGCGAGGGGCCCGGTGTCGGCGCTGCCGCGCCCGTTGGAGAGCGCGAGGTTGCGGTTGAGGCGGGCGTGGGAGCCGACGAGGGAGTAGCCCTTGCCCCAGTTGTCGAAGGCGGTGGTGCGCTGGAGCCGGAGGGCTCCGGTGTTGCCGCCCGCGTCGAAACCGCTTTTGGTGTTGGACCAGGCGGCGGAGGACCGTACGACATGGGCGGGCGAGGGGGCGCCATCGCGGTTGGCGCCGAGCTGGAAGCCGCTGCCGTTGCCCTTGAAGTAGGGGATGTGCCAGCGGTTGCGGCCGTTTCCGAAGGCCCAGGAGTGCTCGATGGTGACGGGGCTCGCCCACATCCACAGGTCGAGGCCGTCGTCGCTGTTGTTGAACAGCCGGGATCCGGTGACCACATTGCCGGTGCCGGAGCCATGGGTGAGGGCTATGCCGTCGGCTCGCCGGCCGCCGGTGGCGTCGTCGTGGTTGGCGTAGGAGTCCAGGTTGCGGATGACGTTGTCGTTGGTGCGGTCGCCGCGGAGGGTGAGCCCGGTGTCGCCGTTGCCGTGGGTGCTGAGGTTCTGGAAGACGTTTCTCGTACAGGAGGTGCAGACCAGGCCGCCGCCCGGGGCGTTGCGCAGTTCGATCCCGGAGACCGTCCAGTAGTCGGTCGAGAGGGAGACCAGGGAGGAGCCCTCGCCCAGTCTGGACCCGTCGAACCGGACCTTCTCGGCCCCGTGGGACCGCAGTTGGACGCGCTCGCGGGGGGTGCCGCTGACGGAGCTGCGCAGCGTCCTGGCGGGGTAGTACGTACCGCCGCGCACCTCGATGGTGGTGCCCGCCTTGGCGGACGAGAACGCCTTCTCGACGCTCCGGTAGGGGGACTTGAACGTGCCGGTGTTGCCGTCACTGCCGTTGGTGGCCACGTACAGGGTGGTGGGCACGGCGCTCGCGCCGTCCGGCGAAGCCGTCAGATACACCCCGGCCACGGCCGACGCCACGATCACGGCGCTGCCCAGCGGCAGCGTACGATCCTTGCGCCTGCGGTGGCGGCCCCGCTTGCGTCTCAGCCTCATGGCAACTCCCCTGTTCCGCGTCGAGAGAACGGGCCGGGGGATCCGGACCGGCCCGATCCATGTCGTAGTTGCCGCCAGTCCAGAGTAGGTTGCCGCGCTCCCGAGGATTCTTAGATTACGAAATCTCGATCGGCTCGCGATAGCTTGCGACAACTCTTGATCATTTTGTGGCCGAGGATGTTCGGTTACGACAAAGATCCTGCCGGTCTGTTGTCTTATGGGCGATAGACCTTGCCCGGCTCCGGAGTGGCAGGGGCCATCAGCTGGGAGACCGTCACCACCGTGTAGCCGTCCTTCTTCAGCTTCGCGAGGATCCCGGGCACCGCCGGGACCGTGCCCTTGTAGATGTCGTGCAGCAGGATGACGCCATCGCGCTTCGTCTGGTCCGGCACCCGCTTCTCGATCAGCGCGGAGTCGGTCGTCTGGTAGTCCTTCGCCGTGACGCTCCACAGCACCTGCGCCACGCCCAGCTCCCGGCAGATCTTGGAGACCCGCTCGTCCGTACGCCCCTGCGGCGGCCGCATCAGCAGCGGGGTACGGCCGGTGAGCCTGGCGACGGCGTCCTGGACACGGGTGATCTCCGAGCGGACCTCGTCGGAGTCGGTCTTGGTCAGGATCTTGTGCGACCAGGTGTGATTGGCCAGCTCATGGCCCTCGTCCGCGATACGGCGCACCAGGTCGGGGTGTTTCACGATGTGGTTCTTGCCCAGCATGAAGAAGGTCGCGTGGACGTGCTCACGCTTGAGGATCTTCAGCAGCCGGGGGGTGTTCCCGCTGGGGCCCGCGTCGAAGGTGAGGGCGACGCATTTGGCGATGGCGCAGTCGACGGAGCCGGTGTCATCGCCGTTGTCGCTGTTATCGCCCTTGTTGCCCTTGCCGCTCTTGTCTCCCTCCTTCAGCACGTTCGGCTTGGACGCGGCCGGTGTCGAATGCCCGGCGTCCGCCGCCGCGTGCTCCCGGGCACTGCGCGGCGAGGTGGTGTCGTAGGACGCACCGCAGCCACTGAGGCCCAGCGCGAGAGAGACGGCACCTACGAGCAGCCCGGATATTCGGCCCTTTTGCCCCATTGACATCCCCGTAGCCCCCTTGTGGTCAGCAGTGGTCGCGATGCCGCCAACAGACGTATAAATACGTAAAGTCGGCGGCACTCGGCGAGCACTATACACGGAAGGTATACATGGGGTTCATAGAGGGCGCGAGAGCCCGAGGGCCAAGGGCCCGCCGGCTCATGGCTCATGGGGCGCTCATGGGGTGAAGTGGTGGCGCGCGGCTAGTTCTGGTGCTTCTCCCAGTCCGCCTGGGCCGAGTTGAGCTCGTTCGCGACCTTGTCGCAGAACGCCTTGGCGGTCAGCCGGCCGAGCAGCACCTTCTGGAAGCTGGGCTCGTTGTCGGCCTTGCTGATGTTGTTCCAGTCCGGGAGGTAGTACGGCAGCTGGACGACCTTGGTCCGCGGATCGTTGAGCGACTCCAGCACGGCCTTGGCCGGCGGGGCCTTGGCGATCCATTCGTCGTCCGCGGCCCCGACATTGGCCGGGATCGCGCCCACATCCTCGTTCCAGAGGCTGTTCATCTCCGGGGAGGCCGCGAACTCGATGAACTTCCAGGCCGCCGCCTTGTTCTTGCTCGCCTTGAACAGCCCGAGGCCGTCGACCGGGTTGGAGACGATGGTGCGCGCCGCTCCGGCCCTGGACGGCGGCAGCGGTATGCCCGCGATCTTGTCCTTGCCGAGCAGCCGTATGTGGTCGACATAGCTGCCGAGGTTGTGCTGCAACATCCCGATGTCGCCCTGGCCGAACTGGGCGACCATCTTGGCGAAGTCGTTGTTGAGATCAGCTGCCGGGGGTGACCTTCTTGAAGAGGGCGATGTACTTCTCGAGCGCCGCGACGTTCCGGGGGTCGTCGAGGGTGGTCCTGTCGCCGTCCCAGAAGGACGAGATACCGGACTGGGCGTACATCATGTCCAGCGCCTGCGCGATCGAGCCCGCGCCGCCGCGCAGGGTGAAGCCGAACTTGTTCCCGCCCCTGTCGGTCAGCTCGTCGGCGGCCTTGTAGAAGTTCTCCCAGCTGTCGGGCGCGGGCAGCTTCGCCGCCTTGAAGAGGTCGGTGCGGTACCAGAGGGTGCCCTGGTTGGCGGAGGTCGGGACGGAGTACAGCTCCTTGTCGTCACCGCCCGCCGCCCGGACACTCTCGACCATGTTCTTGATCAGCTTGCCCTTGAGGGCGCTGTCGTCGATGCGGTCGGTCACCGGGTCGAGGGCGCCCTGGGCGACCAGATTGGCCAGATACGCGGTGCCCACGCCGCCGACGTCGGGCAGGCTGTCGCCACCGCTCTGGATGGCGGTGTCGTACTTCGACTGCACATTGGTGATCGGGATCGGGACGTACTTCACCGTGATGTCGGGGTACTTGTCCTCGAACTTGGCGATGATCTGCTTCCAGATCTTGGTGCGGGGGCCGCCGTTGTTGTCCCAGAAGGTGATGGTGCCCTTGCCGGGGCCCTCCTCGCCGGTGGTCGAGCCGTCGTCGCCGCAGGCGGTGGCTGTTAAGGCGAAGGTTAGGGCTGCGGCTAGGGTGGCTGCGGTTCGGGGTGTTCTGCGGCGCGTTGGTTTCATGGTGTTCTTCTCCTTTGTGGGTCTCCTTGCGGTTGCTGGTCGTTGAGGGTTGCGCCGTCTTGGCTGAGGACGGTGGCCGTCTGCGGGTCGGTTGTGCCCACCCGTTCCGCCCCGCAGAACGATTGCCCACAACCTGGGTTATACGGCTGCGCCTTTGTCTGAGAGGTGGGTTGCCAGGCGGGCTGCCGCGGCGTGGGGTAGGCGGCCGTCGGCGATCGCGGTGACGATGCGGCGGGTGACCGTGTCGGCGGGGGCGATGGGCAGCGGACGCTCCCATGCGAGGGTCGAGCCGACACCCGGGTGCTCCCCGGTGCGCACACACCACGGGTCGGCCCGGGTGTCGCCGGTCGCACCGGCGAAGACCAGCGTCCAGTCGTCGGTGGCCAGCGCCAGCCAGTCCGCGGGCCGTCCGTGCACCGCCGCCCCGCCCTCGCCGTCGGCGCTGAAGACGTGGGCGGACTCGGGGAGCCGCGGGACGCGCCAGAAGAAGCCGCCGCCGTGGCCCGCCCCGCCGAGGGCGATCTCCTGGCCCGTCACATTGGTGAGGGCGGAGGTGAAGTCCAGCGCCCAGCACTCGGTGCCCAGGGACCGTACGGCCACTGTGCGCCGCTCCAGCAGCAGTTGCCGCCCGCCGGCCGCCCACGCCAGCTCCTCCACGAAACCGTCGGGGTCGCGCAGCAGCCAGCTGAGATGGCGCTGGCTCCCCTGGCGGTCCCGTCGGCCCGGCCCGCCCCGGAAGTCGTGTCCCGCCACCTCCGGGATGGCCATGGACACGCCCAGGTGGGCCGGATCCTCCGCGGGCCGCAGCCCGGTGACGGTGACGCCGCCGAGGGTGCGCACGGGGTGCAGATACGGGGGTGGCGCGAGCGCGCCGGGCAGTTGGGGCCGGTGGGCGTACGTCCCGACGACCCGGCCCTCATGGCGCAGCAGGGTGCAGGGGGGACGGCGGGTGAGGGAGGGGGTCAGGGGATTCGAGGGGGGCAGGGGTGTCATGGGTGCGGGACCTCCGCGGGGGTTGCGGCCCAGGGGGCGCGCAGTTCCGAGTACAGGGCGAGGCGCTCGGCGCCGGCGGTGACCAGTCGGTCTATGCCGGGCACCACGCGCCGCTTGGCGGCCCGCGGGACGACGCCCGCACCGCGCTCGGTGCGCCAGGCGTCGGCGGGCAGATATCGCTCCAGGTGTTCAGGATCGCGATGACCGGCTTGCCCAGGTGCTCCTCGGGGAGATAGCCGAGCTGGCGGGTGCGGGCCCGGTGGCTGAAGGAGCGCAGGCCCTCGGTGCCGTACCACTGGTGACTGCGCAGCTCCTCGGGGCGCTTGCGCGGTCTCCGTCGCGTGCTCACACCGACCACCCCTCGACGATCGCGGCGACTTCCGCGCGCCTCGGCTCGGGCAGCGGCTTGCTCGGGGCGCGGACGTCGCGCCGGCACAGGCCCATCGCGGCAAGCGCTTCCTTGACCACCGTGACGTTGTTGGCGGACTGCCGCTCGGCCCTGAGGTCCTCGAACCGCCGGATCTGCTCCCACACCTTCATCGCGCCCGGATAGTCCCCCGCGCGCAGCGCCCCCAGCATGTCGAGCGAGACGTTGGGGGCCACATTGACCAGGCCCGAGGTGAAACCGGTGGCGCCGACCGCCCAGTACGAGGGCGCGTACAGCTCGGCGAGCCCGGCCACCCAGACGAACCGGTCAAGACCGGCGTCGCGCGACACGGCGGCGAAGCGGGTGGCGTCCTGGACCGCGTACTTGACCCCGATGACATTGGGACACTCCTCGCCGAGCCGGGCGATCGCCGCGCCCTCGATGAGCGGATTGCGCAGATACGGCACCACACCCAGCCCGGGGACGGCCTCGGCGATGGTGCGGTGGTAGTCGATCCAGCCGTCCTGGGCGACGTAGGGATACACCGGCTGATGGACCATCACCATGTCGGCCCCGGCCGCGCGGGCGTGGCGGGCGGCCTCGACCGCGGTGGCCGCGTCATGCCCGACCCCGACGAGCACGGCGGCCCGGCCAGCGGCCTCCTCGACGGTCAACTCGGTGACCAGCCGCCGCTCTTCGAGGGTGAGGGCGTAGAACTCCCCGGTGTTGCCGTTCGGCGTGACCGCCTTGACCCCGCCGTCGAGGAGCCGGCGGAGCAGGGCGCGGTAGGCGGTGCGGTCCACGGCGCCCTGCGCGTCGTACGGAGTCACCGGGATCGCCACGACGTCCGCGAGCGCCGTCCTCAGCGGTGAGTAGTCCATACGAACCCTTTCTCTCGATGTGGGCATCGGGCGGGCTGTTCGAATGGTGCTGGGGTCGGCGACCGGGCCGCCGGGGGCTACTCCCGGTCGGCGACCGGGGCCGTCGGGTGCCGCTCCCCGTCCGGGAAGGCGCGCTGGACGAAGGAGGCGATGTGGTCGTGGAGTGCGCTCGCCGCCCCGTCGGCGTCGCCGTCGAGCGCGCGGGCCAGGATCTCCCGGTGCTCACGGGCCTCCCGCTCCCAGGAGGGCACCGCCTGCCGGCCGATGGCGGACACCAGCGCGGCCTGGTCGCGCAGTTCGTCGAGCATCCGGGTCAGCAGGGGGTTGCCGCAGGGCAGATAGAGCGCCCGGTGGAAGTCGCGGTTGGCGAGCGACCGGCCGGCCGGGTCGGCGGCCGCGTCCGACCGCTCCAGGGCGGCCCCGGCGGTCTCCAGCGCGGCCCCGGCGGTCACGGTCCGGCGCAGCGCCTCGGGCTCCAGGAGCAGCCGCACATCGTAGACGGAGTGCGCCATCGCGGTGTCCACGGTCCTGACCGTGGCCCCCTTGTACTCGCTCATCACCACGAGCCCACGCCCCGCGAGCGTCTTGAGCGCCTCCCGCACGGGCGTCTTGGACACCCCGAACTGTGCCGCCAACTCGGCCTCCACCAGCGCCTGTCCGGGCCGCAGCCGCCCGGTGAGAATCGCGTGCTTGACCGCCTCCAGCACGTACTGGGTGCGGGAGGGGATCGGGCTCGGGGCGATGTCCATGGAGGGCTCTCAGATCTCACATATCTTGTCTCGTATATGACGCATGAAGTACGACGCGATGAAGTTAGGGCGGCCCCGGGGGTTCGTCAACCGTCCTGACGAAAATTCGCACACTGCGGGCGATCGTCCGCACACGCCCCGCGACTCGCCCCGGCGCCGATAGCGTGGCCGGATGAGGGTGGGATCCGCGACGACGCGGCTGATCGTGCTGCGCGGCAACTCCGCGTCCGGCAAGTCCTCCGTCGCCGCCGGGCTGCGCGCCCGCTACGGACGCGGCCTCGCGCTGGTGGGCCAGGACAATCTGCGCCGGGTCGTGCTGCGGGAGCGGGACACCCCGGACGCGGCCAACATCGGCCTCATCGACACCGTGGCCCGCTACGCCCTCGACCACGGCTTCCACGCCGTGGTCGAGGGCATCCTGCACACCGCGCACTACGGCCCGATGCTGGACGCCCTGTGCCGCGACCACCTGGGCCGCACCCACGCCTACTACCTCGACGTCCCGTTCGCCGAGACCCTGCGGCGGCACGCCACGAAACCGCAGGCGGACGAGTACGGCGAACGGGAGATGCGCGACTGGTACCGGCCGCTGGACCTGCTGCCCGGCGGGGTCGAGACGGTGATCCCGGCGGCGAGCGCGCTGGAGGAGACGGTCGAGCGGGTGATGCGGGACGCGGGGTGGGCTGCGGCGCCCGGGGACGTCGGCGGACCGGGCCCTTCCGTTGTCACGCCCGCTCGGGTGCGTCGGCGGTCTTCGGGTGCCGGGGGCCGGTGATCGCTTCGGGGAGGGGACGCAGGAGGGGCCGGCCCAGGGCGGGGAGGGCGATTCAGAGCGTACGACCACCGGACAACCGGGATGCGGCCGTAGCGGGCGGCGAGCGTGCCTCCGGCGACCGCGCACACTGCGCCACCGGCGTAGAGCACGAACAGGGCGGTCGTACCGCCCAGTTCGCCGCCACCAGTACGCTCGCGCACGTAGAGCGAGATGAACGCGCTCAGCCCGACGAAGACGATCGAGCGGCACATGATGGCCCCGGACAGCCGGAGGAAGGAGGACCAGTCATCCCTTCCCGCTCCCCCGCGGCCCGCTCGCGCGGACCCGGCCGACCCGCCCGGGGCCCTCAGCGCCCGTAGCGCCGCCGCGCACAGGGCGGCTCCGGCGACGGCGGGGACGGCCAGCAGCGGGGAGGCGCGCAGGCCGCCGGTGGCGATGACGGCCGCGACCGCGAGGGGCGCGGCGGCGAAGCCGAGGTTGCCGCCGAGGGAGAACCAGCTCATCGCGGTGTGGCTGCCCCGGCTGGCGAGCCGGGCCACCCGGGCCGACTCGGGGTGGTACGCGGCGACGCCGATCCCGGAGACGGCGACCACCACCAGGGTCATCGCATAGGAGCCGGTGACCCCGCTCAGCGCCACCCCGGCGCCGCCCACCAGCGTGCTCACCGGCAGCAGCCATGGCATGGCCCACCGGTCGGTGAGCGCCCCGAACAGCGGCTGCACCACGGACGACAGCAGCGAGGCCGCCAGCACGACACCGGAGGCGGCGGCGTAGCTGTAGGCCCGTTCGGAGACGAAGAACGGCACCAGCGCGGCCACCGCTCCCTGGTAGATGTCCACACAGGCGTGTCCCAGGGACAACAGGGCGATGGGCCTGCGGTGTGGGGTGGTTCGGTTCTTCAGCACCCTTCGATCGTGGCGATGCCACGAGGTGTCGCGCTTCCGATAAACCGCCGACTCATGCCGGAAACCCGCCATGGGGGTGCGGCGGGCTTCCGGGCAGCTCGGTTCGGATCGGCTCCGCTCTGTTGAGCTCAGCTCAGGCCATCTCAGCCCATCTCAGCTCAGCTCAGCTCGGCGAGGGCCGTGCGGACGGCCTCGAGGTCCTGGTCCGAGGCCAGACCCGCGTGATACAGCCGGAGCTCATCCGCGCCCAGCTCCACCGCGTGGGCCGCGTCCTGGGCCAGCGTGGCCGGGCTGCCGCCCATCCCCGCCACCACCGTGAAGTTGGCGGCGAGCACGGTCCGTTCGGTCCGGTGCGGCACGAAGGGGAGCAGCACCCCGGAGCGTGCCGCCTCGCCCCCGGTGCAGGGCAGCACGACCCCATCGGCCTGCGCCAGCACATCGGCCGGGTCCACCCCGACGTTGGCGCCGAGCCGGTGCGGGGCCGGGTCGGCATGCAGCAGAACCCGGAAGTCCGCTTCCGCCGCGGCCCTTACGGCGGCCACGGCCTCGGCCCGCAGACTGCTCGCGATCCGGTCGCGCCAGGCCGCGAAGACGGCGGCGTGGTCGGCGCCGAGCAGCTTCTCGACCTCGGCCCACTCCTCCGCGCGGTCACCGCCGTCCGCGGTCGTCTCGCCCGTCCACACCGGTCGCAGCGCGCGCACGACCGCCTGGCGCAGCTCCTCGGCGTCGGCCCCGAGCTCCTCATAGCCCGCGCCGCAGCTCTCGCAGAAGCACAGCGACATCAGATACTGGCCGGCGCCGCCCAGCGGCACCCCGCCGATCTTGTCGTGGGCGTGCAGATGGGCGAGCCCGTACCAGCCGCAGGACTCCAGCTCGGTGCCGCGGGTGCCGGGCCGTACGGCGGCCTCGGCGGCCAGGTCCACCAGATAGGCGCGCACCTCGGGGCGGGCGATGCACGGCGCCCATGGGTAGCGGTCGCCGTAGGCGTTGCGCACGGTGATCCGCGGATGCTCCTCGCCCAGCCGGGTGTTGTGCGCGAGCACCACCCAGGCGTGGACCTCGAGACCGGCGTCGGCCAGCGCGGCGGCCGCCTCGCCGTACGGGTCGTCGCCCGGCACCCACGATTGCTCGTACGGCCGCAGTTCGCGCCCCTGCCAGCGCTCGGCGTCCGGCGGGTAGAGCACGGCCGCGTGGCGGGCGGTGACGATGCGGTGGCCGGGGTGACGCGGGGTCAGGGCCCGGGTGGAGTGGTAGGCGGAGGCCAGCGTCACCTGCCGGACGCCGAGATCGGCGATGCGGCGCGCGGCGTCCGGGTCTCCGACGACGTCCCAGGGGTAGACGAAGGCGGAGGCCCTCACCGCGCTTCCCCGTCCCCGTCCCCGATCAGCGCCATGCCGCGCTCGATCAGCTCGGTGAGCTCCTTGACATGGGCGGGGCTGGGCTCGCTCAGCGGCGGCCGCACCTCGCCCACGTCCAGTCCGCGCAGCCGGACGCCCGCCTTGACCAGCGAAACGGCATAGCCGCGGCCCTGGTTGCGCAGCTCGACCAGCGGCCGGTAGAAGCCGTCGAGCAGCTTGTTGACGGTCTCGTCGTCGCCCGTCATGAGGGCCTTGTGGAAGGCGAGGGCGATCTCGGGGACGAAGCAGAAGACGGCGGAGGAGTAGAGCGTCACGCCGATACCGCGGTAGGCGAGGCCGGTCAGCTCGGCGGTCGGCAGCCCGTTGAAGTAACGGAAGCCCCCGTCGGGGGCCTCTGCGCGCACCGCGCTGACGATGCGCTGCATCAAATCGAGGTCGCCGAGGCCGTCCTTGAGGCCGATGATGCCGGGCACCTTGGCGAGCCTGGCCACGGACTCCGGCTCCAGGACGGCGTTGTCCCGCTGATAGACGATGATGTCGAGGTCGGTCGCGCCCGCGAGGGCGCTGTAGTGACGGATCAGCCCCTCCTGACCGGCCACGACGAGATACGGCGGCATGGCGAGCAGCCCGTCCGCACCGGCCCGCTCGGCCAGCTTGGCGAACTGGATCGCCAGCGCGGTCCCGTACCCGGCGCCCGCGACCACCGGCACCCGCCCGGCGGCCTCGTCCACGGCGACCGCGACGCAGTCGTGGAACTCCTCGGGCGTCAGTGCGTGGAACTCGCCCGTACCGCAGCACGCGAAGACGGCGCCCGCCCCCGCGTCGATCCCGGCGCGGATGTGCGCACGGTAGATCTCCAGGTCCAGGGCGCCATCGGGACCGTAGGCGGTCACGGGGAAGAACAGCAGTCCGTCAAGGCGCCCGGCGAGTGAAGCTGAGGTCACGGCCTTCTCCCTGTCGTGTACACCGACCCGCCGTCACCCACCGACGCAGTGTGCACGTTTCTGATCGTCATCTACATTCATGAACAATCCTCACCGTAAGGCAGCCATCGGCCGCCGGTCAAGGGCGCCAACGGCGTGACACCACTCACCTGATGGCGAATTCCGCGCCGTCGCGCCACCCTTGACGGTGCATGCGCCGATCCTTACGGTGTCCATGAATCTGAACCACATACACGAATAAAAACCACATACGCGATGCCTCGCGACAACCCCATGACGCGACACCCCCACGGAGGAGATCCCCCCATGCCCGCTCCCCGCACCGTCCTCCTCACCGGCGCCGCCGGCGGCATGGGCACCCTGATGCGCGAACTGCTGCCGCAGTACGGGTACCAGCTGCGGCTGCTCGACCAACTCCCCATCGAGGGCGAGCCGGACGCGATCACCTCGGACCTGTCCGACCGGGACGCCCTGCGCGAGGCCGTACGGGGCGTCGACGCGATCATCCATCTCGCGGGCATCTCCCTGGAAGCCTCATTCGAGAAGATTCTGCGGGCCAATATCGAAGGCACGTACAACGTGTACGAGGCGGCCCGCGAGGCGGGGGTCCGCCGTATCGTCTTCGCCTCCAGCAACCACGCCGTGGGCTTCACCCCGCGCCCGGTGGGAGACGACCCGCTCATCCCGGTCGACACCCCGCGCCGCCCCGACACGTACTACGGGGTGTCGAAGTCCTTCGGCGAGGACCTGGCGTCGCTCTACTGGGACAAGTACGGCATCGAGACGGTCGCCATCCGCATCGGCTCCTGCTTCCCCGAGCCGACGACGGTCCGCATGCTGTCCATCTGGCTGAGCCCGGCGGACGGCGCCCGGCTGCTCCATGCCGCCCTTACGGCGGAGAACGTGGGCTACAGGGTGGTCTACGGCAGTTCGGGCAACACCCGCCCGTGGTGTGACCTCTCCTCGGCCCGCGCCCTGGGGTACGAGCCCCAGGACGACTCCGAGCCGTATGCGGCGAAGCTGATCGCGGAGCAGGGGGAGTTGGAGCCGGACAACCCCGACCATCAGCACCTCGGTGGCGCGTTCTGCACCAACCCGCCGATCTGGCCGCGTTGAGGGTTTCCGGTGCCGCGTTGAGCTTTCCGGTGCCGCGTTGAGGGTTTCGGGCTGGCCCGTGTGCGTATGGGCGCCGCTTACCGAGGCCAGGTGGTTTTGAGCATGGGGCCGGAGGTGGGGGGCGCGGCACCGCCGCCAGCTGCCGGACCGGTGGGATGTCGGGGTCGTGGCGGCTCAGCGGTGTGAGAAGTGCGGTCCGACCCGGAGTGCGGGCCGGTGGGTTCCATGGACCCCAGAGACGGCCCCTCCGGGTACCCTTCCAAAAAACGTTTGATCTGAAGCAACTTATTTGTCAAACGTTTTCCGAAGGGGTACCCCAACCCCGCGGCAGCCCGGTACAGCGAACCGGCCCCAGACCGGCCGACCGCCCCGCCCCCGCGCGCGGCAGTCCGGCAACGACCCCAGCCCCGGACCGCCGGAGCCGCAACGTCCCTCCACTCCCACCGGCCCGGCGGCCGGCGACGAGGACCGGGCCAGGCACTCCCCGACCCATGCTCAAATGCGCCGAAGGCGCGAGACGGCGCCGCACCCGACCGAGCCGAGCGGCCACGCGCCCCCGTCAGCACGACACCCCGCTCAGCCTGCCTTACGGGCCGCGTCGACCGCGCGGCTCACACGCGGCACATAGTCGGGGTCCTGGACGCGCGCCACGATGCCCTCTTGGACGTCCATCACCAGCAGAGCCGTCTTGTTCGCGCTCTCGCGCACACTCTCGTTCTCGTTCATGTTCATCAAGCCTTTCTCCGCTGCGGTCATCGAGCGGAAGAGGAATCTTCGGAACCGATACGGCCCAGCGAGCGGTCCACGACCGTCAGCGCCAGACACAGACCGGTGATGGCGAGCATGAACCAGGCCAGGCCGTGCAGCCCGCCGGTGTCGGCGCGGGCGCCGAAGAAGGCGCCGTTGGCGCAGGCGGCGACCATCGCGCCGAGGTAGAGGAAGGTGCGGAGCAGCCCCGCCGAGGAACCCATCCGCTCCGGATCGGCCTGGTGGTACACCGCGTTCTGAAGGGCGAGGTTGATCAGCCCCTGCGGTACGCCGAAGACCAGCGCGACGACGATCAGCAGCCATACCGCGCTGTCCGGCTGGAGCAGAAGCAGCAGGGCGCAGCCCACGATCTGCCCCACGCCCCCCACGAGCAGCTTGCCGCGCGCCGCGGCGCGGCGGCCGGTGACGGTGGACACCGCGATCCCGGTCAGGAACATGGGCAGTTGGGCGAGCCCCGCCTGAGAGGCCGTCAGCCCCCGGCCGTCCTGGAGCCACTGGGTGTAGCCGTACAGAAAGACGTACGAGACGACGGAGACGAGCAGGGCACGGGCGTACGTGAGCAGCAGGGGCACATTCCCGCCGAACACCCGCAGATCGATGAACGGCTCCGCCACCCGCAGCTCCCGCACCGCGAACCCGGCCGCCGCCACCGCCATCAGCACGGGCAGAAACCAGCGGTCGGCCCGGGGCTCCATCAGGAACAGCAACAGCGAGACGAGCATCGCGCCGAACAGCGCCATGCCGGCCAGGTCCAGCCGGACCTCCTTCGCGGCGGCGCGCTCCTCATGGGAAGCCTTGGGCAGGCGCAGGGCGCCGAGGAGCAGACCGGCCGCCGCGAGGGGAAGGTTGACGGCGAACGTGCTGCGCCAGCCGCCCAGTCCGATCAGCAGTCCGCCCAAGGGCGGTCCGAGGATCGCGACGGTCTGATTGGCGATCGCGAGCGTGGCGAGGACCCCGGCGGGGCTGTCCTTGCCGGTCCGCCGGGCCTCGCTGCGGATGAGGTACATCGAGGCCGGATAGCCCGCGCAGGTGCCGAATCCGAGCACCACCCGCGCGACGATCAGCGCCCCCAGGTTCGGGGCCAGCAGCCCGATCAGCCCCGCGATGCCGGTCAGCGTCGTCCCGGCGAGGAAGAGACGGCGCGGCCCGTAGAGATCGATCAGCCGGCCCACGACCGGCTGGCCTATCGCGGTGGCCAGATAGAGCGCGGAGACCAGCCAGGCCGTCTGCGACGGCGGCGCCCCGAACGCGGCGCCGATCGGCACCAACGACACGGAGATGATGGAGGAGTTGACCGGGTTCAGGACCGAACCCAGCATCATCGGCGCGAGCAGCCTCCGGTCGAAGGCGCCCGCCGGGTCCGCCCCGCCCCTCCGTCGTGTGAGCCGTTGTGTGAGCCGCTCGATCATGCGCGGCTGAGCCGGTCCAGCAGGGCCAGCGCCTCGAGGATGGTCTGCCGTTCCGCTTCCGTGTAGCCGGTCTCCAGGGCCCGGGTGAGCCATTCCTCACCCGCCCGCCGCTTGTCCTCCAGGAACGCGCTGCCCGTTTCGCTCACCGAGACCAACTGCCGCCGCCCGTCACCGGGGTCCGGACGGCGCTGGATCAGCCCACGGTCGTCCAGCGCGGCGAGCGTGGCCGCCATCGACTGCGGCCGTACGCGCTCGGCCGCCGCGAGTGCGCTGGTCGAGGCGGGGCCCTCCTTGCTGAGCCTGCTGAGCACGGACGTCTGCGAGGGGGTGAGTTCCTCGTTGTCGTACGTCTCCTTGAGCCGCCGCCGCAGCCGGCCGATCACCACACGGATCTCATGCGCGGCGCGCACGGCGGACACGGACATGCCGCCAGGGGTCTCTGCCATGCCCCTCACGGTATTTTCTTCAGTCCAGCCTGTCCAGTTCAACCTGTTCAGTTTGCCCTGGCCAACTCAGCCTGAACGGGCCGGGCCCGGCCGGGTCAGGTCCGGGCCCGCTCCAGCGCCCGCCGGGCAAGCCGGCGCGCGATGCCGACGGGGTCGGTGACCACCGAGAGCCCGTTCAGCACCGTGGCCCCCTCGTGGAGCAGCAGCAGTTCGTCCGCCAGCTCATCGGGGGCCGCCACGCCTGCCTGCTCGCACAGCTCCCGCAGATAGCCCCGCAGCCAGTGCTTCTGGTCGGCGATCACCTGCCGGGCCGGATGCCCGGCGTCCGGCAGTTCGGCGGCCGCGTTCACGAATCCGCAGCCGCGCGGGTTCTCGCGGCGCACCCACTCCGCGAGCGCGTCGAACGTGGCCAGGGCGCGATCGGCCGGAGGAGACTTCTCGACCTCGGCGGTGAGCCACGCCCGCCATCGCTCATCGCGCTCCCGCAGATACGCGGCGACCAGCGTCTCCTTGGAGCCGAACCGGTCGTAGAGCGTCTTCTTGGTGACTCCGGCGCGCTTGGCGATCAAGTCCACGCCGACCGCGTTGATCCCCTGCCCGTAGAACAGTTCGGCGGCGGTGTCGAGGACGCGCCGCGCGGCGGGGGTGAGGACTCCCATGTGCGCTTGCCTGTGCGCCTCCATGCCGTGATCGCCTCCCGGGGTTGACGACTAAACCGATCTGTTTAGTCTAGTGGGGCGAAGGAGTAAACAGACCGGTATACCCGGCACCCCGTAGCCCGATCAGAACGAGGACGCCCATGCCCATCAGCGCCGCCGTCACCTCCATCGGACTCGTCGTGATGTGGAGCTCCGGCTTCATCGGAGCCGAGCTCGGCACTCGGGAGGCCACCGCCGACACGCTGCTGATGTGGCGCTTCCTCGCGGCCGCCGCCGTGCTGGGCGGCGCCTGGCTGCTGCTGAGACGCCGCAGGATCCCCCCTCGCGCCCTGGTCGAGCAGGCGGCGATCGGGGCGCTTTCGCAGGGCGGCTATCTCGGCGGGATCGTCTGGGCGGTCGGACTCGGTGTGCCGTCCGGCACCGCCGCGCTGATCGCCGCGGTGCAGCCGCTCGCGGCGGGCGCGCTGGCCGGGCGGCTGCTCGGGGAGGCGGTCAGCCCGCGCCAGTGGGCGGGACTGGCCATCGGCCTCGGCGGGGTCGCGCTGGTCGTCCAGGGCGATCTGTCGGCGGGCCCGGCCGCCGCTCCGGCCTGGGCGTACGGGCTGCCCTTCGCCGCCATGGCGGCGCTGCTGGCCGCGAGCTTCCTCGAACGCCGGGTGCGGGCGCCGCTGGACCCCGTGGACGCCATACCGCTCCACTGCCTGGTCAGCGCCGTGCTGTTCACCGGGGTCGCGCTGGCCGGAGGCCATGCCGCGCCCCCGGCGGCCGGGGGCTTCTGGACGGCGGTGGTGTGGACCGTGCTGCTCTCCACGGTCGGCGGCTACGGCTTCTACTGGCTGAGCCTGCGCCGCAACGGCGTCACCCGCACCAGCGCGCTGATCTATCTCACGCCCCCGACCACGCTGGTGTGGGCCTACGCGATGTTCGGGGACGCCCCCGGGTGGACCGCCCTCGCGGGCGTGGCGGTGTGTGTGATCGGCGTGACGGCCGCTACCGCACGCCGCCGCCCCGGCCGGTCAGCGCAGCTCGCGGAGGATCCAGTCGGTGATCGAGCGGTGCCGCGGGTCCCAGCCGAGTAGCTCGCGGGCGCGGCGCGCCCGTACCCGGCTGTTGGCGCCCAGGGCGTGCCGGGCGAACGCGGGATCCCAGACGTTGTCCGGTGCGTCGGGGTCCCAGGGGCGGGGGCCGGGCAGGCCGAGGGCGCGGGCGACCGCCTCGGCGATCGCGCCGAACGACGCCTCCCCGTTCGCCACGAAGTAGAAGGTGCCCGGAGGCGTCTTCTCCAGCGCGCGGAGGTACAGGTCGGCGACGTCGTCGACATGGACGGTGGACCAGATGTTGCGGCCGGGGCCGACCTGGCGGACCACTCCACCCGCGCGGGCCTGCCGGACGAGCGCCGCGATCAGGACGCTCTCCCGGCCCGGGCCCCGGCCGTGCCCGTAGATCAGGCTGTCGCACAGCACCGCCGACCGCACGCCCTGCCCGGCCGCGCCCAGGACCAGACGGTCGATGGCGACCCGGGCCGCGCGAACGGGGTGGTCGGGTTCCCAGGACGAACCCGGGTCGAGGAGGTCCTCGCCGTGAACCGCCTCCGACGCCTCGCCCTCCGTTCCCATGCCGACCGTGCTGGAGCCGCTGGTGTGGATCAGCGGCTTGTCCGATCCGGCCAGGGCGGCGATGAGCGTCTCCACAGCCGCGCGGTGGTCGCTGTCGGCCGCGTTCACCACGGCGTCGGCCCGGCGGGCCCGCGCGGTGAGGACATCCGCGTCGTCGAGCGACCCCACCACGGGCTCGATGCCCAGCCGCGCGAGTCGCCCCGCCTTGGCCGGGTCGCGGGTCAGACCACTCACCCGATGACCGGCCTGGAGGAGGCGGACGGCGACGGTGCCGCCGATATAGCCTCTCGCGCCGGTGACGAAGACATGCATGGGAGGGGTGCCTCTCTGCCGGGGTCGGCCTCTCCGATGGGCCGGCCCGCAGAATCGATCGGCGCTCGGCGGATCCCCAACGGGGTTTGCCGGGACGGCAAACCCGTCAGCAGCACTGCCAGGTAAAGATGGCCTTCTCGAAGCGGCCCGCGGCCAGGTCGTCGGGGCGGATCAGCCAGTACAGCGCCCCGCCGTCACCCCACATCATGTCCGCGTCCTCGTCGGAGTCGAACTGCGCGAGCAGCACCCAGCGCCCCGCCTCCCGCTCGAGCCGCGGATCCTCCCACGACACGTCCCGCCCGCCCAGCGCGCCATGCGCCACCACGATCTCCACCGCGCCCTGAACGGACTGGGCATGGCCACCGATCTGATGGGCCACACCGCTCTGGTGACCCCATATCGCCCGCTCGAACGCGTCCGGGAACGCGCCCTCGCCGAACGCGGCGGTCAGCGCGGGCAGATCGAAGTCCGGGGCGCTCGGGCCCATATGGGCGGTCAGCGGCACCTCCGGGTACGGGGCGAGACCGGCCGGTGCGGGCCGCTCGGGCGCGTCGGCGGGCGCGGCCGGGAGGTGGAGCACACGGGCACCGGCCCAGGTGTCCGGGTCGGCGGTGTCGACCAGCGCGTCGTCGTCCTCGTCGCCGTAGTAGAAGAAGGCCAGACGGCCGGCGGCGGGCAGCGGGATGTCCAGCCGGTCCCCGGGCAGCGCGGCGCAGTCCACCTCCGCCACGAAGGCCAGCGGGCCGTGCCCCTCCCACACCGGCCAGTCCATGCCCTCGGACAGCCGGGGCAGTCCGCCGAGGCGGCCGACGACCGGATCGGCCGCCCCGGCCCGGCGGAGGTGGGCGGCCGGGCGCAGCAGCCCGGTCCAGCGGTCGGCGAGGTCGGCGGGCAGATGGGTGCGGGCCAGGGTGTGCAGCGCGTCGGGCTCGGTCGTCATGCGGACCATGGTGGCGGACGCCACCGACAGCCGAACGGAGCCGATCGCGACCGCCCCCAACTGACCGCAGCCGATCCCGACCGACCTCGACTGATCGCGGCCGACCACGACCGGTCGCGATCGTTCACGGCCGTTCACGGCCGAACCGGGCCGACCGCGGCGGGACATGGCATGGCAGAAGTCACCCCGCAGGTCAAGGAACCGTAAAGCGGGTGCGTTCGTTACCCCGGGCATGACCGCTATGACACCCGGCTCGAACCTTCCCCTCCCCGTCGCGCGCGTGGCGGTTGACGTCACCGCCCCGGTGCGGCTCGACGTATCGGGCCTGCTGCTCACCGCCAACGGCAAAGTGCGCTCCGACGACGACTTCGTCTTCTACAACCAGCCCGCCGGGCCGGGGGTGACCCATCGCGCCGGGACGGCGGGCGCGGGCGACACCATCACCGTGGACACCGCCGCCGTCCCCGCCGATATCGACAAGATCGTGGTGACCGCGAGCCTGGACGCGCCCGGGGCGACGTTCGCGGGCACCGAGCCGACCGCCACCGTGCGCGGCGCCGACGACGGCGCGGTGCTCGCCACGTTCACCCCGCCGCGGCTGGGCAACGAGACCGCGCTGGTGACCGTGGAGGTGTACCGGCGCAATGGGGCGTGGAAGGTGCGCGCGGTCGGGCAGGGGTATGCCAACGGTCTGGCGGGCATCGCCACCGACTTCGGGGTGACGGTCGAGGAGCCCGCGGCACCGGCCGCTCCCGTCGCCCCCGCCGCCCAGATGCCGCCCCCGCCGAGCGGTCCGCCCGCCGGTTTCCAGCCCCCGCCGCCGATGCCGACCGCCCCGCCGCCCGTTCCCCCGGCCGCGGCCCCCGCCGCACCGGCACCGTCCACCGGGAAGATCAACCTGGACAAGGGCCGGGTCAGCCTCCAGAAGAACCAGACGGTCTCGCTGGTCAAGGGCGGCCGCCCGGTGCTCAGCTCGGTGAAGATGGGCCTGGGCTGGGAGCCCGCCTTCCGCGGCAAGGACATCGACCTGGACGCGTCCGTGATCGCATTCGGTGTCGACCGTAAGAAGATCGACGCCTGCTTCTTCGGCAAGCTGGCCATCCTCAACGGCGCCATTCAGCACTCCGGCGACAACCTCACAGGTGAGGGCGGGGGCGACGACGAGTCCATCACCGTCCACCTCGGTGGCCTTCCGCCCGAGGTCACCGGCCTGGTCTTCACGGTCAACTCCTTCTCCGGCCAGAAGTTCACCGATGTGGCCAAGGCGTACTGCCGCCTGCTCGACGCCCAGAGCGGCGAGGAGCTGGTCCGCTTCGACCTCACCCACGCCGAGCCGCGCACGGGCGTGATGATGGCGAAGCTGATCAAGCAGTTCTCGGGTGAGTGGGAGATGACCGCGATGGGTGAGTACGTGGACTCACGCACCGTGCGCGGCATGGCCAAGCCCGCCGGCAAGGCCCTCTGACACCCGGCCGGGACCCGGATCGGGGCCCGGACCGGGGCCCACGGGACCGGAGTCGAGGTCGCCCGGCAGACCCGCCACACGGGCCAGGCGGCGGTAGGAGTCCAGCAGGGCCTCGCGGTCGTAGGTGCTCGTGGTGACCAGCACCTCGTCGGCGCCGCTGCGCTCGATCAGCTCCTCGAGCGCGGCGGCGACCTCGTCCTCCGTGCCGTACAGCTGGCCCCGCAGACCCCGCTCGTAGAAGCCGCGCTCCTTCTCGGTCATCTCCCGGGCCTCGACCTCCGGGGCCGGGGCCAGCGGCGGGAAGACGCCGTGGGTACGGGAGTAGGCCATCGCCCAGGCTTCGGGGAGCAGCAGCCGGCGGGCCTCCTCCGCCGTGCCGGCCACCGCCACATTGCCCGAGACCACGACATACGGGGCGGAGGACCACGGCGAGGGGCGGAAGCCCGTGCGGTAGCGGTCGATCGCGCGCAGCATCTCGTCCCGGCCCCGCAGATCGCCGATCACCAGGGACAGTCCTGCCTCCGCCGCCAGATCCGCGCCGGCTCCGGTGGCCAGGACGAAGACGGGCAGCCGCAGCCCTTCCGCGGGATGGGCGTGGACCTGGGGGTAGGCGCCCTGCTCACCGGTGAACCAGCCGAGCAGCTCGTCCAGCTGGGCGCCGAAGTCCCGCGCGGCGTCCTTCTGGGCGCCCAAGGCGCGGCGTATGCCGTCGGTGAAGCCGACGGAGCGGCCCAGGCCCATGTCGATCCGGCCCGGGAAGAGGGATTCGAGCACCCCGAACTGCTCGGCCACCACCAGCGGGCGGTGGTTCGGCAGCATCACCCCGCCCGTGCCCACCCGGATGCGGAGCGTGGCCGCCGCGACGGCGGACGCCAGCACCGTGGGCGCCGAACCGGCGACGCCGGGCACGCTGTGGTGCTCGGAGACCCAGAAGCGGTGGTAGCCGAGGGCCTCGGCGGCTTGCGCGAACCGTACGGTGTCGCGCAGCGCCTGCGACCGCTCCCGTCCCTGGCGGGTGCGGGAGCGGTCCAGGATGGAGAAGGGGGTGGTGCGCAGACGTGAGGTCACCCTCACGTCAACGCGTGCCCCGGCCGGGGGGATTCCCCCGGCCCCGTGCCGTCAGCGCTGGCGGCGCCAGGGGCCGGTGATCGCGAGCATGATGCCCGGCGTCTGGATGTTGGCGTACAGCGTCGATCCGTCGGGCGAGAAGACCACACCGGTGAACTCGCTGAACTCCGGCTCCTCCGCAGTGCCGATGTTCAGGTCGTTGCGCGCGATCGGGTACGTCCGGCCGTCATCGGTGGCGCCGAAGAGGTGCTGGATGCCCTCGCCGTCCTCGGCGATGACCAGACCGCCGTACGGCGAGACGGTGATGTTGTCCGGGCCGTCGAAGGCGCCGTCCTTGGACGGGTCGGGGTTGACGCCCAGCAGCACCTTGAGGGTGAGGGTGCGGCGCTTGGGGTCGTAGAACCAGACCTGGCCGTCGTGCTGGAGCGGGCTCTCCGCACGGGCGTACGAGGAGACGATGTACGCACCGCCGTCCGCCCACCACATGCCCTCCAGCTTGCGGGCGCGGGTGATCTCGCCGTCCTTGAACTGCTTGCGCACCGACACGGACTTCGCGTCGCGGTCCGGCACCGGAACCCAGTCCACGCCGTAGACCGTGCCGGTCTTGGTGGCGCGGGACAGGTCGTCCACGAAGTTGCCGCCCGAGTCGTAGCACTTGGGGGCCTGGAGCACACCCGCGTCGTCCTTGAGCGTGCCCAGCTTGCCCCGCCCGTGCTCGAAGCCGTGCGGCGGGACCCAGCGGTAGAGCAGGCCGTTCGGGCCGGAGGCGTCCTCGGTGAGGTAGAGCTCGCCGCGCTTGGGGTCCACGACGACGGCCTCGTGGGCGTACCGGCCCAGAGCCTTGATCGGCTTCGGGTCACGGTTGGCCCTGCGGTCGTGCGGGTCGACCTCGAAGACGTAGCCGTGGTCCTTGGTCATGCCGTTCTTGCCGGCCTTGTCCTCGGTCTCCTCGCAGGTCAGCCAGGTGCCCCAAGGGGTGCGGCCACCGGCGCAGTTGGTGGCGGTACCCGCGATGCCGACCCACTCGGTGACGTGGTCACCGTGCTTGGAGACCTCGACGACCGTGCAGCCGCCGGAGGCCGCCGGGTCGTAGACCAGGCCCTCGGTCAGCGGGACCGGGTGCGGCCAGTCGCTGCGGGGGCCGGCCAGCTCGTGGTTGTTGACCAGCAGCGTCGCACCGCGCGAACCCTCGAAGGTGGCGGTGCCGTCGTGGTTGGACGGGGTGGACTCGCCGGACTCCAGCTTCGTCTCACCGGTGCGGGTGATGATCTTGTAACGGAAGCCCTTGGGCAGGGCCAGGATGCCCTTGGGGTCCGCGACGAGCGGACCGTAGCCGAGCGACGAGCCGCCGTGGCCCTCGACCCCCGCGACGCCCTCCTCGGTCACCTCGGCGGCGAGCGCGCCGGGTGCGGTGGCGAGCACCCCCGCGCTTCCGACCAGGGCGAACCCGGCCCCGGTGTACGCGGAACGCCTCGCGAAGTCTCTTCGGCTGAGCGGCATGTCTTCTCCCGAGCGCAGGATGGTGTCCTCCGGACTGCGGCCATACGTTTCCGTCCCCGGCCGAACATCAGTTGAACGGCGCGCGACATCAACGGACGAATGACCGCCGATCCCTTATACGGTGCGCAGGGGGTTACGGCTCCGACGCGGCGAGCGACTTTCCCCGCCCGCCGGGCGCTGTGCGGGCCCCGGAGGGCCCGGCGGCCGCCCCGCGATCACGTCCGCGGGGAGCGGCCGCAGGCCCGGTGCACCCGCAGGGCGGGCAGGGCGGCGGCACGCCCACCAGGGGCAGCTATGCCCGGGAGCGTGCCTTGAAGGCGGCCTTACGGGCCTCCTTGGCGGCATTCTTGTCCGGGTGCAGCCGCCCCATCGCCTCCAGGACATCCGCGGTCGCCGGGTGGTCCACCCGCCAGGCCGAGTCGAAGAAGCTCCCGGACTGGTCGACCAGGCCCCGCACCAGATCCCGCAGCTCGGCCGAGTCGCCCTCGGTGGCGAGCTGGGCCGCGAGGGTGTCCACGGTCAGCCAGAAGACCATCTCCTCCGATGGCTCCGGAACATCCGCCACCCCGCGCTCGGCCAGCCAGACCCGGGCCAGCCCGCCCAGGTGGCGGTCGTCGAGCACCTCGCGCAACGCGGGCTCGGCCTCGACCCCGGCCAGCGAGAGCGTCTGCTGGCAGGTGAGGCGGCGCAGCGGCGCGTCCTCGTCGTCACCACGCGCGGCGGCCAGCAGCTCCCGGGCGGCCTCCTCGGGCGTACGGCGGGCCAGCCACTGCTCGGCCTCGGCCTGTGCGGCGGGCTCGGGGTGGCCGGGGAGGGCGTCCAGCAGGATGCCCGCGCCCTTGTCCGCCAGGTCGCCGACGGCCGGGGCGTCGATGCCCGCCTCGACCATCCGGGCCCGTACGGCGTAGACGCCGAGCGGGGTGAGCCGCACCATGCCGTAGCGGGAGACGTCCTCGTCCTCGAACTCCTGGGCCGTCTCGGGCTCCTGGATCCGGCCCTCGCCGTCGACCTCCTCGATCAGCGCCTCGTCCACCGGCTGGTAGTCGATCAGGCCGGTCGGGGCGAGCAGCCGGAACTGGTCGTCCAGCCGCACCATCGCCTCGGAGACCTCTTCGAGGATGTCGTCGGTGGGCTCGTCCATGTCCTCGGGGACGATCATGGATGCGGCCAGCGCGGGCAGCGGTACGGGGGCCGCGGCGGCCTCCTCGTCCAGGGCGGTCAGCAGATAGAGGTTGCCCAGCACCCCGTCGAGGAACTCGGCCTCCTCCTCCGGGTTCCAGTCGAGCGCGTCGAGGTCGAGCTCACCGTCCTCGCCGATCTGGTCGGCGATGTCGTTCAGATCGGGGGCGGCGGCGTCGGCCAGCACCGTCTCGAAGCCGTCGAGCCAGATGTCCAGGATGTCGCGGGGGCCGCCCTCGGCGATCAGCCGCAGCTCCGCACCGCTGGTCGCGACGGCGGAGAAGCCGCCCACGGCCGACGCCTCGCCGTCCGCCGGGTCGGGGTCACCGTCGCCGCCGCTCCCGTCGCCGGGCCGGGAGGACGACGCCTCGCCGGGCGTCGGCTCCTCGGACTCCTCGATCTCGACCAGCCCGGTGTCGACGGCCAGCTGCCACGCCTGCGCCGCGTACAGCGGCCCGTCCTCGTCCCCCGCGAGCCCCAGCAGCTCGGCCGCCGCCGACAGCTCGCTCTCCGGCAGCGCCCCGCCCGACGCGACCGGCCGCCCCGGCTCGGCCCAGCGGGCCAGCCGGACCGCGCGGGCGAGAAGTGGCGCGGCGAGTGCGTCCCGCGCGAGGTCCGCGTCGGTGTGAAGCCGTACGGGCGGCATGGTGGGGCGCTCTTCTGGCATGGGCGGACGTCACTCCTCAGGGGCACGGAAGTCGTGCGCGCGAACGCGGGGGTATGGGGGCTGTGGAGCTAGGGGGTCTCAGGGCCGTGGAGCCATGAGGGTATGGATATGCGGGCGTACGGGCGCGGGTGCGCGGGCACGGCCCGGACCCCAGCGTAGACGGAACGGGACGGCACTTTCGTCCCGATGTGGTCCCGCGCCCCATCCCGTGCCACGGCAACCGGTGATTTCGGCCGACAGGCCCCTCGCACCGGCCGGTGCGGACCCGGGAAAGCGGCCGGTGCGAGGGGGCGTGCGGCCGCGCTCGTTCATGCCCCCGTCCCGCCTCCGCCGTGCGCGAGCCATCCGTCCTCCCTTGACAACTTACTTGGCGAGGAAAGAGATTGACGCGCGTAGAGGCGTCTTTTTCGCCATTCGCTCCTTTCCGGAGGCCACCACCATGTCCCTTCGCGCCCCGCGCGGACCCGTCGCCGTCACCGCCGTCGCCGCCTCCGCCCTCGCGGCCGGGCTGCTCGCCGTGCCCTCCTCGGCCTCCGCCGCCGAGATCCGCGTCCATGACATCCAGGGCAGCACCCGAATATCCCCGCTCGCCGGGCAGCAGGTGGCCGACGTCCCCGGCACGGTCACGGCGATACGCTCCTTCGGCTCGTCGCGCGGCTTCTGGATCCAGGACCCCCGGCCCGACAAGGACGCGGCCACCAGCGAGGCGATCTTCGTCTTCACCGGATCGACCACGCCGTCGGCCGCCGTGGGCGACTCGGTGCTGGTCTCCGGGACGGTGTCCGAGTACTACCCGGGCGGCAAGGACGCCGGTCTCCAGTCGCTCACCGAGATCTCCAAGGCGACCTGGACGGTCCGCTCCTCCGGCAACGCGCTGCCCGCCGCGTTCCGGCTCAGCCCCGCCACGGTCCCCGACCGCTACGCGCCGGAGGCCGGCGGCGAGTCCATCGAGGGGCTGACACTGCGGCCGCGCTCCTACGCCCTGGACCGCTATGAGTCGCTGGAGGGCATGCGGGTCTCGGTCGAGAACGCCCCCGTGGTCGGCGCGACCAACACCTACAAGGAGCTGTGGGTCACCGCCGAGCCCCACCACGAGCGGACCGCGCGCGGCGGCGCCCTCTACAGCTCCTACCGCGACCCGAACGCGGGCCGGGTGAAGGTGGTCTCCCTCCTCCCGTACGCCGAGCGCCCCTTCCCGGTGGCGGACGTCGGCGACGCGCTGACCGGCACCACGGCCGGACCGCTGGACTACGACAACTTCGGCGGCTACACGATCGCGGCCGACACCGTGGGCGAACGGGCCGACCACGGCCCCGAGCGGGAGAGCACCCGCAAGCAGAAGGCGGACGAACTCTCCATCGCCACCTACAACGTGGAGAACCTCTCTCCCAAGACCGCCCAGTCGAAGTTCGACCGGCTGGCCACGGGGCTGGTGGGGCACCTCGCCTCGCCGGACATCGTCGCGCTGGAGGAGGTCCAGGACGACAACGGCGCGACCGACGACTCGGTGGTGAGCGCCGACGCCACCCTGAAGAAGCTCACGGACGCGATCAAGGCGGCGGGCGGCCCCTCGTACGAGTGGCGCCAGATCGACCCGGTTGACGACCAGGACGGCGGCGAGCCGGGCGGGAACATCCGTGTGGCGTTCCTCTACAACCCCGAGCGGGTCTCCTTCACCGACATCCCGGGCGGCGACTCCACCACCCCGGTGACGGTCGAGACGAAGGGCGGCAAGGCCACGCTGTCGGCCTCCCCGGGCCGTATCGACCCGGCGAACGACGTCTGGAAGGACAGCCGCAAGCCGCTGGTCGGGCAGTTCTCCTTCCAGGGCCGCCCGGTGTTCGTGGTCGCGAACCACTTCAACTCCAAGGGCGGCGACCAGGGCCTGGACAGCCGCTTCCAGCCCCCGGCCCGCTCCTCGGAGACCCAGCGCACCGGACAGGCCACGGCGGTCAACACCTTCGTCAAGTCGCTGCTGAACGCCGATCCGAAGGCGGCGGTGGTCGTCGCGGGCGACCTCAACGACTACCAGTTCGCACCCGCGCTGGCGGACCTCACCAAGGGCGGAGTGCTGACCGACCTGGTGACCCGGCTGCCGAAGGACGAGCGCTACGGCTATGTCTACAACGGCAATTCGCAGGTGCTGGACCACATCCTGACCAGCAGTGCGCTGCGCCGGGCCGACTACGACATCGTCCACATCAACGCCGAGTTCGCGGACCAGTCCAGCGACCACGACCCGCAGGTGGTCCGGCTACGCCCCTGAGTGGGGCTCGGGGGTGCCGGGGGCCAGCCCCCGGCACCCGGGAAACTACCGGCAAGTGGCGCACCGTTGTGGGCAATCGTTCCGGGCGGAACGGGTGGGCACAACACCACCCACCGCCCCGCACCGGGCAACGAAACCCAAGGCGCGCGCCCCAACTCAATTGTGGCTGTGCAGCGCCTCGTTCAGCCCACCCCACGAACCGGTGCGAGGCAGCGCCTCAACCGTCCCCGTGATGGAGTTGCGCCGGAAGAGCAGGTTATTCGCACCGGAGAGCTCCAGAGCCTTGGCGATCTTGCCGTCCGGGAGCGAGACACGGGTGCCCGCCGTCACATACAGCCCCGCCTCGACGATGCAGTCGTCGCCCAGCGAGATGCCCAGGCCCGCCTCGGCGCCCAGCAGGCAGCGCTCGCCGATAGTGATCGTCTGCTTGCCGCCGCCGGAGAGGGTGCCCATGATCGAGGCGCCGCCGCCGATGTCGGAGCCGTCGCCGACCACGACGCCCGCGCTGATCCGGCCCTCGACCATGGAGGTGCCCAGCGTGCCGGCGTTGAAGTTGACGAAGCCCTCGTGCATGACCGTGGTCCCGGGCGCGAGGTGCGCGCCGAGGCGGACCCGGTCGGCGTCACCGATGCGGACACCGGAGGGGACGACGTAGTCGGTCATCCGGGGGAATTTGTCGACACTGGTCACCGACAGGTGCGCTCCTTCGGCGCGGGCGGCGAGCCGCGCCCGCTCCACCTGGTCGGCGGCGACCGGGCCGAGCGAGGTCCAGGCGATATTGGCGAGCAGGCCGAACTGGCCGTCCAGGTTCAGGCCGTGCGGCTTGACCAGCCGGTGGCTGAGCAGATGCAGCCGCAGATAGACGTCGTGCGCGTCCAGCGGCTTCTCATCCAGCGAGGCGATGACCGTGCGCACGGCGACGACCTCGACGCCGCGCCGGGCGTCCGGTCCGACCGCCTTGAGGGCGGTCTCGCCCAGCAGCTGCGTGGTGCGCTCGGCGTCGAGCCGCTCGGTCCCGGCCGGGCCGGGTTCGGCGGTCAGCTCGGGGGCCGGGAACCAGGTGTCGAGGACGGTGCCGTCCTCGGTGAGGGTGGCGAGACCGGCGGCGACGGCGCCGGTGCGGGTGGTGGGTGCATCGGTCATGCTCAGAACGCTAACCGGAGCCGGGCCCGGGAGGCGAACCGGTCTCAGCGACCGGTCCCGACGGCCGGTCCCGGCGAGCGATCCCAGCGACCGACCCCAACAGCCGGTCCCGACGACCAACCCCAACGACCGGTCCCGGCGACCAATCCCGGCGACCAGCCGCCACCAGCGGCCACCTCACCGACCGGCGACATCGCCGGATGACGCGGCCCCGCCCCGCCCCTCCCCGGTCACCCGCTCGAACGCCCCCCGCGCCTCGGCCCGGTCGAAGGGCCGCCCGGTCAGCAGGAGCTGGAGCAGCAATCCGTCGAACAGCGCGCCGACCTGGCGCGCCACCTCCAGATCGCCGGTCCGCCGCGCCAGCAGCTCCGCCGTGTCGTCGAGGTAGCGGGCGACGATCGGCCGCACCGAGGCGCGCCGCAGGGCGGCGAGATACAGCTCGTACTCCAGCTCCAGCCGATCGCGGTCCCCCTGGAGCATCCGCTCCATCAGTTCGGCCATCGCATCGGCGGGCGACGTCTCGGGGGGCGCCTCGCGCACCCAGCGCTCCACATCGGCCAGCCACTCGGCGTTGACCTGCTCCAGGGCGGCGACCAGCAGATCGTCGAGGGTCGCGAAGTGGTACGTGGTCGATCCGAGCGGCACATCCGCGGCGGCGGCCACGGCGCGATGGCTGAGCGCCGCGATTCCGCGCTCCCCCACCACCGTGATCGCGGCGTCGATGATCCGCTGCCGCCGCTCGGGGTCGTAGCGGCGCGCCATCAGTGGGCGCCGTTCAGATTGAGCACCACCACACCGGCGATGACCAGCAGCACGCCGAACACCTTGGCTGCGGTCATCGCCTCCCCCAGGAAGAGCATGCCGATCGCGGCGATGACGGCGGTCCCGGCCCCGGACCATATGGCGTACGCGGTGCTGACGGAGATGCTCTTGAGCGTATGCGCGAGCAGCACGAAGGACAGCAGATAGCCCGCGCCCGTGGCGAGCGAGGGCCAGAGCCTGCTGAAGCCCTCGCTGTACTTCATCGAGGTGGTCGCCAGGATCTCGGCCAGGATGGCCCCGGAGAGTGTCACATATGCCATGCGTACGAGCGTACACAACGATGCGTACGGCCGTACACAACCGGATTCGGCGGCTCCGG
>NZ_JANIIC010000240.1 GCF_024519315.1 Streptomyces malaysiensis subsp. samsunensis
TGTTGCGGGGTGGGCGGTTGGTGGTGGTGCCGTTCGAGGTGAGTCGTTCGCCGGGGGAGTTTTTGCGGTTGCTGGTGGATGAGGGTGTGACGGTGTTGAATCAGACGCCGTCGGCGTTCTATCAGCTGATGCAGGCGGATCGTGAGGCGCCGGATATGGGGGCGCGGCTGGCGTTGCGGTGGGTGGTGTTCGGGGGTGAGGCGCTGGATGTTTGGCGTTTGACGGAGTGGTTCGACCGGCATGGTGATAGTGATCCGGTGTTGGTGAACATGTATGGCATCACCGAGACCACGGTGCATGTCAGTTATGCGGCGCTGGATTCCCGTATCGCGAAATCAGGCGCGGGAAGTGTGATCGGGGTCGGAATTCCGGACCTCCGGGTGTATGTGCTCGACGGCGGTCTGCGGCCGGTGCCGGCCGGGGTGGCGGGGGAGATGTATGTCGGGGGTGCGGGTGTGGCGCGGGGTTATTGGAATCGGGCGGGTTTGACGGCGGGGCGGTTTGTGGCGGATCCGTTCGGTTCCGCGGGTGGGCGGATGTATCGGTCGGGGGATGTGGCGCGGTGGACGGACGAGGGTGTTCTGGAGTTTGTGGGGCGGGCGGATGACCAGGTGAAGGTGCGGGGTTTCCGTATCGAGTTGGGGGAGGTCGAGTCGGTTCTGGGGGAGTGTGCGGGGGTTGGTCAGGCGGTGGTGGTGGTCCGTGAGGACCGTCCCGGGGATAGGCGTCTGGTCGCGTATGTGGTCCCCGAGGCGGGCGTCGAGGTGGAGGCGAGTGGCCT
>NZ_JANIIC010000241.1 GCF_024519315.1 Streptomyces malaysiensis subsp. samsunensis
TCCCTGGTCAGCGTGGACTCCACCACTGCCCGCGCCCACCACGACGCCGCCGGGATGTGCATCGGCAAGGAGGTTATGGACGCCCTTGAAGAAGCTGCCGCCGAGCAGGAGCGGGCCCGGCAAAAGGGGGCGGCCCGCCAGAACAGAACGGACAGGACGGCAGGGACGGCCCCGAGCGGGAAGAGCGGCGGCGTATCAGGCGACGGCGCAAGCTCCGCTTGAACCAAGGCCTGCTCGGCAGATCCCGTGGTGGGCTGACGAGCAAGGTTCATCTCGCCGCGGACCGCAAGTGCCGTCCGTTGTCGTTCGTCCTGACCGCAGGACAGGCCGCCGACAGCCCGCAGTTCGTCCCCGTGTTGCAGGAGGTGCGGGTCCGTCTGCCTCTCGGCCGTCCTCGAACCCGGCCCGACGCTGTCGCCGCGGACAAGGCCTACTCGTCCCGCGCAAACCGCTCTTACCTGCGAAAACGCGGCATCAAGGCAGTCATCCCGGAGAAGAAGGACCAGTCCGCCAACCGGAAGAAGAAGGGCCGCCGGGGCGGCCGCCCCACACGCCACGACGGCGATCTTTACAAGGAGCGGAACACCGTCGAGCGGCTCATCAACAAGTTGAAGGCATGGCGCGGTATCGCGACTCGATACGACAAGACGCCCGAGAGCTACCTCGCCGGCCTCCACCTCCGTGCCTCGATGATCTGGATCGACGACCTCCTGAAGGCAACTGGCTGATCACAACATCACACAGGCCCTA
>NZ_JANIIC010000242.1 GCF_024519315.1 Streptomyces malaysiensis subsp. samsunensis
CACGACCGTTTGGTTCTCACGGACGAGACGAGTCGACAGCTTGTGGAGGAAGTCCCGGCGCCGGTCGGCGATCCGCGCGTGGACCTTGGCAACGCGACGGCGGGCCTTCTCCCGGTTCGCCGAGCCCCTTGCCTTGCGGGACAGCACCCGCTGGGCCTTGGCGAGGCGGGCGCGGTCACGGCGATCGTGCTTCGGGTTGGTGACCTTCTCTCCGGTGGACAGGGTCACGAGGGACGTTATGCCCGCGTCGATGCCGACCGCGTTCGTGGTGGCGGGGGCCGGGGCGATGGCGTCCTCGCACAGCAGGGACACGAACCAACGGCCCGCGCTGTCGCGGGACACAGTCACCGTCGTCGGCTCCGCACCCTCCGGCAGCGGACGCGACCAGCGGATGTCCAGCGGCTCGGCCATCTTCGCCGGCGTCAGGCGCCCGTCGCGCCACGTGAAGGCGCTGCGGGTGTACTCGGCCGAGGCCGGGGACCTTTTCCGCGATTTGTACCGCGGGTACTTCGCACGCTTGGCGAAGAAGTTCCCGAAAGCCGTCTGGAGGTGGCGCAGCGCCTGCTGGAGCGGGACGGAGGACACCTCGGCCAGGAAGGCGAGTTCCTCGGTCTTCTTCCACTTCGTCAGCGTGGCGGAGGACTGCACGTAGGAGATGCGGCGCTGCTCGCCGTACCAGGCCCGCGTGCGCTCCTCCAGCGCCTTGTTGTACACGAGGCGGAC
>NZ_JANIIC010000243.1 GCF_024519315.1 Streptomyces malaysiensis subsp. samsunensis
ACTCACGCCCCATCCCCAGCCGCTGACTCCCCTGCCCCGTGAACAGGAACGCCACCTTGCCCTCGGCAACCGTGCCCTCGACCACACCCGGGGCGGACTCACCCCGCGCCAGCACGTCAAGCGCCCGCAGCAGCCCGTCCCGGTCACCAACGCTGAGCACCGCACGCCGCTCCAGCGCGGCACGACCGACGGCCAGGGCGTGGGCGACGTCGAGCGGTGCCGACTCCGGCCGCGTCTCGATGTGCGTGCGCAGCCGCGCGGCCTGCTCCCGCAGCGCCTCGGCGTCCTTGGCCGAGAGGACGAACGGCAGAAGGCCGCCGAGTCCGTTCCGCTCGGGTGCCTCGGCCGTGGCGGCCGGAAGGATCAGGGCGGGGGCCTGCTCGATGATGGTGTGCGCGTTGGTGCCACTGATGCCGAACGAGGAGATACCGGCCCGGCGCGGACGACCCGTCTCCGGCCACTCCACCTGATCCGTCAACAGCGAAACCGCACCCGCCGACCAGTCCACATGCGGCGACGGCTCATCCACATGCAACGTCTGCGGCAACACACCATGCCGCATCGCCAACACCATCTTGATGATGCCCGCGACACCGGCCGCAGCCTGCGTATGACCGATGTTCGACTTGATGGACCCCAACCACAACGGCCGGTCCCCATCCCGCTCCCGCCCATACGTGGCAAGCAGCGCCTGCGCCTCGATCGGATCACCCAGCC
>NZ_JANIIC010000244.1 GCF_024519315.1 Streptomyces malaysiensis subsp. samsunensis
CGCTGGGTGACCCGATCGAGGCGCAGGCGCTGCTTGCCACGTATGGGCGGGAGCGGGATGGAGACCGGCCCTTGTGGCTGGGGTCCATCAAGTCGAACATCGGTCATACGCAGGCTGCCGCCGGTGTCGCGGGCATCATCAAGATGGTGTTGGCGATGCGGCATGGTGTGTTGCCGCAGACGTTGCATGTGGATGAGCCGTCGCCGCATGTGGACTGGTCGACGGGGGCCGTCTCCCTGCTGACCGAGCAGGTGGAGTGGCCGGAGACGGGTCGTCCGCGCCGGGCCGGTATCTCCTCGTTCGGCATCAGTGGCACCAACGCGCACACCATCATCGAGCAGGCCCCGGAGGCTTCCGGTTTTCCGGTGGAGGAGCTGGAGCCGCGCGAGTTGTCGGCGCTGCCGTGGCTGCTGTCGGCGAAGGATGGTCAGGCGCTGCGCGCCCAGGCCGCGCGGCTGGCCACTCATCTCCGGGCCCATGCGGACACGAGCGCGGCCGACCTCGCCTTCTCGCTCGCCACCAGCCGCGCGGCGTTGGAACAGCGCGCGGCGTTCATCACCACTGATCGTGAGACATTCCTCGCGGCCCTGGACGAGGTTGCCCGGGGTGAGTCCGCCCCGGGTGTGGTCGAGGGCACGGTTGCCGAGGGCAAGGTGGCGTTCCTGTTCACGGGGCAGGGGAGTCAGCGGCTGGGGATGGGGCGTGAGC
>NZ_JANIIC010000245.1 GCF_024519315.1 Streptomyces malaysiensis subsp. samsunensis
TTCCGTCTTTCTCCTCGCGTCCGCAGGGCGGAGGGACGGCCCCGGTTGATGAGCGAGCGGTGTTCACGGCCGTCGTGTACGTGCTGACCAGCGGCTGCGCCTGGCGGCATCTACCGGAGACGTTCGGTGTCTCGCCGGCGACCGCGCACCGCCGGTTCGCCGCATGGACCGGGGCTGGGCTGTGGCGTCGCCTGCACCAGGCTGTCCTGGACGAGCTCGGAGCTCGCGGTGAGGTGGACTGGACCTCGGCGATCGTGGACGCGGCCTCGGTTCGTGCGAAAAAAGGGGATCACTGACCGGGCGCAATCCGGTCGACCGGGGCAAGAAGGGCAGCAGACTGCACGTCCTGTCCGACGCACAAGGCTTACCTCTCGCCCTCGGCGTCTCCGGCGCCAACGTCCACGACAGCCAGGCACTCCTTCCGCTGGTCGTGGGCATACCCGCTATCCGCTCCCGCCGTGGACCGCGACGCCGCCGACCGGGAAGGCTCCGCGCCGACAAGGCCTACCACTCCACCGATCGACTCTCGTGGCTGCGCGGCCGCGGCATCGTCCCACGCATCGCCCGACCCGGCATTGAGTCCAGCGAGCGCCTCGGCCGACACCGCTGGAAGATCGAGCGGTCGATCTCCTGGCTCTTCGGCTACCGTCGCCTGACCGTCCGATACGAGCGAAAAGGGAACCACTTCCTCGCCTTCCTCG
>NZ_JANIIC010000246.1 GCF_024519315.1 Streptomyces malaysiensis subsp. samsunensis
AGCGCCGTGCGCATTCTGCATACCTGCGCTGCCGCCCTCCCCGACGGCGGCCGGGTGCTGATCGCCGAGCGGGTGTTCCAGGATGAGTCGGTTTCCGCCGAGGATCTTTCCGAGACCCGTCAGCTGACCTCGCACGACCTGCGCATGCTGGTCCTCCTGGGCGGCAAGAAGCGTTCAGAGTCCGATTACGCGCGCCTTGCCGGACGGGCCGGACTCAGTCCCAGCGCGTCCGTCCGACTGCCCGGGGGCGCCGCCGTGATGGATTTCCGCGTGGTGGGGAGCCCCGGACAAGGGGAGGCACCTCCGCGTCGCAGCAGCGGACAGGGTGCCACACCGCCCCCTGACCAGGCCGGCCGGTGGACGGATGGCGGTGCCGTCCGGCCCTTCTGATGCGCCGGTACCCCGAACGCCTCCGGACGCGTCACGGCTTCGGGACAGACAGGAAACACGAAGGAAGGCGCATATCCGTCCCGGCCTGCGCCTGCTGGCTGAACCTCCAGAAAGGCTGGTGGCGCATCTTCCGCTACTGATTTTGTTGGCGTGATGTCGTCATGGTGAGTCCGGTTCCTGCGAGACATCCGTCGATGAGTTCGCTGCGGTACTGGACCTGGCGGAGACCGTGTCGGAGCGTGCTGATGAGGTGGTCGGGATCGGTGAAGGCGGTGTTGGTCTGGCTGCTGCGTCGCAGC
>NZ_JANIIC010000247.1 GCF_024519315.1 Streptomyces malaysiensis subsp. samsunensis
TCAACCCACCGGACGACGCCAACACCCACTCCCGCACTCTCACCATCCACACCCGCACCACCCCTGACCAGCCCTGGACCGCCCACGCCACCGGCACCCTCACCCAGCACCAACACACACCCGACACCCTCCAAACCACCTGGCCCCCCACCGACGCCGAACCCATCGACCTGACCGGCGCATACGAACGCCTCGCCACCACCGGACTCGAATACGGCCCCACCTTCCAAGGACTCCACGCACTCTGGCGCCGGGACAGTCGCCTCTTCGCCGACGTCCGCCTCCCCGACACCATCGATAACACCGACCACACCGACGGCTACGGCATCCACCCCGCACTCCTCGACGCCGCCCTCCACGCACTGGTCGCGGTCTCCGACGGGGACGAAATCCGGCTGCCCTTCGCCTGGACCGGCGTCACCCTCCACGCCACCGGCGCCACCAAACTGCGCGTCGAGCTGGAGTGGGACGCGTCGGGGTCCGCGAGCCTGCGCGCGTTCGACCCGTCCGGCCAGCCGGTGGTGACGGTGGAGTCGCTGGCGAGCCGGGTGATCAGCCCCGAGCAGTTGCGTTCGGCGAGTGCGCGCTCCGGGCCGCTGTACCGGCCGGAGTGGATCGCCTGGTCCGGCGCCGGCAGGTCGGGCGGTGCCGTGGAGTTCGAGCGGTACGA
>NZ_JANIIC010000248.1 GCF_024519315.1 Streptomyces malaysiensis subsp. samsunensis
TGGTGAGTTGGATGGTGGTGGGGTGGGTGAGGGTGATGGGGGTGTGGATGATGAGTTCGTCGAGGGTGGGGTGGTTGGTGTGGTCGGCGGCGTGGAGGGCCATGTCGACCAGTGCGGTGCCGGGGAGGAGTGGGGTGCCGTTGACGGCATGGTCGGCGAGCCAACCGTGCTGGGTGGGGCTGAGCCGACCGGTGAGGACGGTCTCGCCGGAGTGGGCGAGGGTGGTGGTGGCGCCGAGGAGCGGGTGGTCGGTACGGCTGAGTCCGGCGCTTTCCACATCGGCGTCAGCGGTTTTGTCGTTCAGCCAGAAATGCGTGTGTTGGAAGGGGTAGGTGGGGAGGGGGGTGGTTTTGGTGGGTGGGATGAGGGTGTGCCAGGTGATGGGGTGGCCGTGGGTGTGGGCGTGGCCGAGTGCGGTGAGGAGGGCGTCGGTGTCGTTTTGGTTGTTGTGGAGGGTGTGGATGGTGGTGGTGTTGGGGTTGGTTTCTTGGATGCTGGGGGTGAGGGTTGGGTGGGGGCTGGTTTCGATGTAGGTGGTGTAGCCGTTGCTGCTCAGGTGTTCGATGGCGGGTTGGAAGAGGACGGGTTGGCGTAGGTTGCGGTACCAGTAGTCGGCATCCAGGGTGGTGTCGGTGATCCAGGTGTTGTCGGTGGTGGAGTAGAG
>NZ_JANIIC010000249.1 GCF_024519315.1 Streptomyces malaysiensis subsp. samsunensis
CTCATCGCCAACCGTGGCGAGATCGCTGTCCGTGTTGCCCGTGCCTGCCGGGATGCCGGGATCGCGAGCGTTGCCGTCTACGCCGATCCGGACCGGGACGCTGTGCATGTGCGCGCGGCCGACGAAGCCTATGCGCTGGGCGGTGACACCCCGGCAGCCAGCTACCTCGACCAGGCCAAGGTCCTGGCCGCGGCCGCCGAATCCGGCGCCGACGCCATCCACCCCGGCTACGGATTCCTCTCCGAGAACGCCGAATTCGCCCAGGCCGTCCTCGACGCCGGCCTGACCTGGATCGGCCCCCCACCCCACGCCATCCGCGACCTCGGCGACAAAGTCGCCGCCCGCCACATCGCCCAGCGCGCCGGCGCCCCCCTCGTCGCCGGCACCCCCGACCCCGTCTCCGGCGCCGACGAAGTCATCGCCTTCGCCGAACAGCACGGCCTGCCCATCGCCATCAAGGCCGCCTTCGGCGGCGGCGGCCGCGGCCTGAAAGTCGCCCGCACGATGGAAGAAGTCCCCGAGCTCTACGACTCCGCCGTCCGCGAAGCCGTGGCCGCCTTCGGCCGCGGCGAATGCTTCGTCGAGCGCTACCTCGACAAGCCCCGCCACGTCGAAACCCAGTGCCTGGCCGACACCCACGGCAACGTC
>NZ_JANIIC010000025.1 GCF_024519315.1 Streptomyces malaysiensis subsp. samsunensis
GCCCCTCATGCCCCTGAACACAGGCGACATACAGACCTAACGGAGTCCTACTAGGGCAGTGACGCTGATCATGGCTGCGGTGGTAGGACTGACGTTTTTGTTTGGCTTCGTCAACGTATGGACCACGACGCGGCCCTCAAGGGTCTCATCGAGGCCCCGGCCACCCACCGAGGGAACGGGCTCATCGTGATCACGACGAGCCCGTTCCGCTGTGTTTGGGCAGGTCGGACGTGGCGTGATGACGCTTACACGCATGAGCCCGACGGCTGGTGGGCCGCCGGGCGGTCGGGCTCCGTGGTTGTTGATCTTCAGTGGCTTACCGGGGTGTGTGCGGTCTCACTCTTCCGCGCATCGGACGAGCGGCTTCCGCAGGCTCACTGGAGAGACCCGTACAGGACGGATCGGAACTCTCCATTCACAAAGAGCAGCGGGTCGGCCGTGCCCAGCACTCTGCATTCCTCCACCAGGCCGACGACGAGCGTATGGTCGCCGGCCTCGATGAGGTGGACGGCTCGGCAGGCGAAGTGCCCGATGGTACCCGCGAGCCGCATTCCGCCTGACGCGTGGGCGCCCGCTGTCTCGACCGCGGCGAAACAGTCGGCTCCGGTGGGCCGGTCCGGATCGGCGAACCGGCGCGCCAAGGCGTGCTGGTCCGCACCGAGGACATTGACCACGAAGCCCCCTGTGCTGTCGATGAGGGCGGTGATCCGGGCCCCGCGCCGCACGGAGAAGTTCACCAGCGGCGGGGAGAGCGACAGCGTGGCGAAGGAGTTCACCGTCATCCCGTGCATGTCGTTTCCATGTCCGCTGGTCACCACCGTGACCCCGGTGGGCAGCCGCCGAGCGACCATGCGCAGCTCCGCCGGTGTCACCGACGCCGCGGGCGTGGTCCGGCGGTTCAGGACGATCCCTCCTTCGATTCCGGGAGCGGACGCGCTCCGAGTAGTACGGCGCCGAGATGGGCTATGCCCGAGCCGAACAGGACGTACGTCTCCGGCTCGGTCAGCTGCTCCGGGGCGGTCGGCTTCGTGTCTCCCCACCGGTCGGCGAGGTTGATCAGCGGATCGCTGCCTTGGCAGTGGGCGATACGGCCCACCCCCTCCAGCGCAATCCGGTCGGCGGTGAAGCCGGCCTCCGCGAGATACATGCGCATCACATGGCGCGCGAAGTTGCTGGGCAGAACCAGCGTTCTCGCCGGCCGGAAGGGATGCCGCGCCGACAGCCGGGAGAACACCTCACGGTACGCGTTCATCCGCGAGGTGAGCTGTTGGTGCGCGGATCCGCCACCCCACTCCTGACCCGGGGCGGCATGGTGCGCCGTGGCCAGCACCGGCAGACCGGCGGCCTCCGCCGACACGAGCGCCGAGGCCGCCCCGTCGCTGGCGATCGCCACGCCGCCCGCCACGACACGCGGACCTCCGGTCGAGAGTTCGGCCAGATCACCGCTCACCACCATGACGTGACGGGCAGTGTCGTCCCTGACGAGCGACGCCGCAGTTCCCACCGCGGCCATGGCCGTGGCGCAGTCCATCAGGCCGACCGTGATCACTGTGGCCCCGCTCATCCCGGTCTCCGCCAGGAACTCCGAGACGTCCCGGTGAGCCGCGCGGCCCGGTGGCAGCGAGTCGGTCGCCAGCAGCACGATGTCGATCTCACTGCCCGGCACTCCGGAATGCGCCAGGGTCCGACGGACGGAAGCGGTCATCAACTCGACCATCGGCCCCTCGGACCAGTGGTAGGTGACGAACCCCGCAGCGGGGAGGGTGAGGTCGGCGGTGGCCTGTGACCCCGCTGACAGCTCGGGCAGGTCGGCCACCGGCTCGGCGTACTCGCCCAGTTCGTAGGCGGGGGCGCACAGATGCGGAGTGATCACCGGCAGCCTTCCCGGGACGCTTCCTCGGCGGCGGTGGTGAACAGCTCGGCCAGCCTCCGCGCGGTGGTTTCCTCGTACAGCTCGGTGTCGTATTCGAGCCAGCCTGTCACTCCGTCGGCACGAGGGTAGACGGCCAGGGTCAGGTCGTAGCGGGCGGTGCCTTTGTCGACGTCCGCCGTGGACACCGCGGCCCCCTGGATGGTGCGGGTGGTCTCCCCGAGGTTGTCGAAGACGAACACGGCGTCAAAGAGGGGATGCGTACCGGGGACCCGACGCGGGACGTCGATGAGTTCCCCCGGGTACGCCGCGTGCCGCAGTCCCGCGCGGGAGATCGTGCCAGCCGCCCGCACGCGGGCGGTCCAGGAACCGTCGGCCGGGTCGCGCAGCCGCACCGGCAGCACGTTGAGCAGGTAGCCCACCACCGTCTCGGCGCCCGGTCGGTCCCGGCCGGCGGTGAAGGTACCCAGAAGGGTGTCCGCGCGACCTCCGAACCCCTCCAGAGCCGCCCAGGCCACCGCGAGCCAGCCGGCGTACACGGAGGCGGCCTCGCGCTTGGCCAGCGCGGCGATCCCCACGTTGACGCCGGGAGGCAGCGAGAACTCCACCCGGTTTCCGTTCCGTGCGGTGGTCCCGGACCGCGGCCGGTCCGTCGGCAGGGGCGGGGGCGGAGCGTCGACCTCGGCCGTCCAGTACTCGGCCGCAGCGCGCCCGTCGTCGTCGGCCACCCAGGCCGCCTGGTCCCGGGCCCAACGGCTGAACGGGGTCGTGGCGGGCGCGGGTGCTCGGGCATCGCGGGCCAGGGCGTCGAGCAGCATGTCGAAGGACCAGGCGTCGAAGACCAGGTTGTGTACGACGACGAGCAGCCATGCCTCCTGGACGACGGGTCCCGTGGCCAGGACGACGCGCAGCAGGGGACCGCTCGCCAGGTCGAACGGCTCATGGGCCAGTTCCCGTGCGAGGGCCTGTGCCTCCTGAGCCGTCGCGCAGTGGGCCCGGGTCAGCCAGGGCGGCAGCGTCTCATGGACGACCGGCCGGACCTCGCCGTCGGTCTCCTGGAACGTGGTGCGCAGCGCTTCGTGGTCCCGTACGAATCCCTCGACGCGCTCGGCCAGCAGATCGAGGTCGGCCGTCGCTCCTGTGAGGTGGACGGCCTGGCAGACCACGTCCGCCGGCTGTCCACCGATCGCGTAGTGGGTCTCCCACAGCCTGCGCTGTCCCGGTGTCAGCCGCTCCTGCGGTCGGGCTCGGAGCACCTTGGCGCGCAACAGCGCTCGCTGCTGCGCGGTGAGGGCCGCGAGCCGGGCGGTCAGGGCGGGTGACGGTGACGAGGTCATGCGTAGCGCCTCCGCAGTTCATTGAGCTGGCCGAGGCTCTGCACGACCAGGTCCTCGTCGACGCCGAAGTCGATCAGACAGGCGATCTCGGTGACCCCCATGCCCTTGAACCGCTCGACCACGGCCATGCAGGAGTCGGGCGTGCCGAGCAGCGCGCCCTTCTCGAAGTACTTGTCGAAGGCGAACCGGACCAGTTGATCGGCGTCGCCCTCCGACATGTCGCGGACGCCCGCGCCGGGCGCGAGGTTCTTCTTCTGCGAGTCGATGACGGTGAGGAAGGACCGCAGGTACTCGCTGAAGGGGGGCCAGACCGTCTCGCGCACCTCGTCGAGGTCGGTGCCGATGAACGTGTGCAGCATGAGGGTGACCGTCACGTCGTCCCGGTCGTGCCCGTGCGCCTGGAGCGTCTTGAAGTAGAGGTCGAGTTTGTCCTCCAGCTCCTCGTTCGACATGTCGATGAGGGCCGTCAGCACGTTGCAGCCGAGCCGGCCGGCGGTCTCGAAGGTCTCCGGGCTCTTGGTGCAGGTGAGCCAGACCGGTAGTTCGGGCTGGACCGGCTGCGGATGCAGCTCCACCTCGATGTGGTTGCCCAGACCGTCCTGGACGGTGACCGGCTCGCCCTCCCACAGCTCGCGGATCGTGGTCACCGCGTCGAAGGTGCGCTGCCGCCGGTCCGTCCAGCCGGTCGGATTGATGGAGAAGTCGACCGGGCTGAAGCCGGTGGCCAGTGCGATGCCCACGCGACCCTGGGACAGGTTGTCGACGACCGCCCATTCCTCGGCCACCCGGATCGGGCTGTGCAACGGCAGGATGACGCTGCCGGCCCGGATCTGCAGCCGCCGGGTGGCCGTGGCCAGCGCGGCGCCGAGCACGGACGGGTTCGGGTACAGCCCGCCGAAGCGGTGGAAGTGCCGCTCGGGTGTCCAGATGGCCGTAAAGCCGTTCTCGTCGGCATACCGGGCAGCGTCGAAGACGAATCGGTACTTCTTCTTCTCGTCCCCGGAGAAGAAGATCAGGCTGAAGTCCACGGTCAGTGTTCCTCTCGCTGGACATCGTCGGCGGCTTCTCGCGGGGCCTGGTCGACGGCCTCGGACAGCAGACGGTCGGTGAGGTCCGGGTCCAGAGCGGCCAGTTCCGCCGCCAGCGCCTCGATCTCGTCGGCGTGGGCGGCGTCTGGTGTCTCGGGTACGGCGCTCTCGGCCTCTTCGCGAGCGTCCAGCCGCCGCTGGACGAGTTCGGCCAGAGCGGCCGGTGTCGGATCGGCGAGCACGTCGGCCAGCGGCACCTCCACGGAAAAGAACTCGCGGATGTCCGACAGCAGTTTGACGATGAGCAGGGAGTCGCCACCGAACTCGAAGATGTCGCCGGACGGCGGCATCTCCTCGTCGCCGAGGGCGTCCCGCACCAGCCGGGCCACCTGCTCGGTGAGGTCGCCGGCCGCTTCCGTCTCGGTGCGCGGACCGGGCGTGGCGGTGCGCGCGGTCGGCCGTGCGATCCGTTCGTCGCGCACCCACTGGTCCAGTCGGTGCCCGATGTCCCAGGTGGACACCGCCACTTGGGAGACGTCCCGCAGGGTCAGCAGCCGGCGGATGGCTTCCAGCCCTTCGTCGGGCTGGATCGCCTTGTCGTCCATGCTCCGCCCGATGGCCGAGATGGCCCGCTTCTCGTCCTGGTGGTGCTGCCAGACGTCCCAGGCCGCGCTGATCCACACCGTGCGGTCCAGGCCCCGGTTGGCCCGCTCCGCGGCGGCGTCCATGTAATGGTTGGCCGCACCGTAGGCGAGCAGCCGCAGTCCGCCGAGGACTCCGGCCAGTGAGGAGAGCATCAGGCAGAAGTCGACCGGACGTCCGGAGAGCACCTCTTCCAGGGCGATCTGGCCGTGGGCCTTGGGGACAAAGTGCCACTGGCACTGCTCGACGCTGGCGCTGGTGATCGCGCGGTCCCACTGCTCGCTGGGCAGGCCGGCCGCGTGGACGACGCCGTGCAGCGCCCCGAAGTGTCCCTCGACGCGCTCCACGGCCGTGCGCAGACCGTCGACGTCGGCCACGTCCGTGTGGACCAGGAAGGTCTCGGCACCGGCGGCCTGTAGCTCGCGCAGCCGGGTGATGCGCAACGCCGTCTCGTCGTCGGCGTCGTGGCCGGCGAGCCAGTCGTCCCACTGCGCGCGGTCGGGCAGTGGGTCCCGGGTCAGCAGGGCGATCCGGGCCCCGCACTCCTGGTGCAGCCACTGGGCGATCAGCGAACCGATCTCGCCGAGGCCGCCTGTGATGAGGTAGACGCCGCTGTCCCTGAGCCGGGACCGGGCCGCGGTGGACCAATCGGCGCGCACCGGCGCCAGATCGGCGGTCCAGCGCCTGTCGCCGCGCAGGGTGACGGCCAGCTCCGGCGGTCGCCGCGCGGTGAGTTCGGCGGCCAGGGAGCGTAAGGAGCGCTCGTCAGCACCGGCCGGCAGGTCGAAGTGGCGTGCGCCGATGTTGCCGTGCTCCTGGCCGATGACCCGGGCCGCAACCGCCAGCGACACCAGCTCGGCGGCAGGCTCCGGTTCGGTGGTCGTGACGGCGTACGCTCCGGCGCTGATCAGGTCCATCTGCAGCGGGCTGGTGACGTCGTGCTTGCTGAACGCCTTCACCAGGGCGATGAGGCTGTACAGCCCGTTGCGCTGAGCCTGTTCGAACCGCTCGATGCCCCGTTCGTCCGGCAGCGGCGCGGTGGACCAGGCGTGCACGACATGGCCGGGCAGCCGGTTCTCGGCGAGGAGTTCGCCGATCAGCCGGCTGTGGTCCTCCTCGGAGTCGGCCCGGACGGTGAAGGCATCGCCGTCCCGGCCGTACGCGTCGCCCGCGGTGACGGTGAGCACGGTGCCCGCGAAGGTCTGGCCTGCCAGGCGGGCGGCGGTGCCCTGGGGGTCGGCGAACAGCAGTACGGGTTCCGTCAGCGGCTCGGCATCGGCGTCGAGCGTGCCTACGGCGGGCCGCCACACCGGCGCCGAGAACCACTCGTCCAGGGGTAGCTTGCCCGGCGTGCGGTTCGCGGTACCGCCCGCTCCGGTCAGGACGCCCGAGCCGGGCTCGACCCAGTATCGGGTGCCTTCGAAGGGATACGTGGGCAGGGGCGCCTTGCGGCGGCCGCGGCCCGCGTAGTAGCCCGCCCAGTCGGGGGTCAGGCCCATTGCCCACAGCCGGCCCAGGGAGGCGGTCAGCGCGGTGAGGTCGGTGGCCGGGTCCTTGCCGCGGGCCGTGGAGGTGATGACGGGTATCCCGGTCTGCCGGTCGGGGTGGCGGCGGACGAAGGTGGCCAGGGTATGACCGGGACCGACCTCGACGAAGACCTGGTCCCCTTCGCCCAACGCGGTCGCCACACAGTCCGCGAACCGGACCGTCTCCCGCAGGTGGGCCCCCCAGTAGGCGGGGTCGGTGGCCTCCTCGTCGAGGATCCAGGTGCCGGTGCGGTTGGACAGGAAGGGGATCTGCGGACGGCGCAGTTCGACTCCGCGCAGCACCTCGGTGAGGGGCGCCTGCGCGGCCTCCATCAGTGCGGAGTGAAAGGCGTGCGAGGTGGAGACCTTGCGGTGGGTGATGCCGACCGCGGTCAGCGCCGCGGTCACCTCGCCCATCGCCTCCTTGGGCCCGGCGACCGTGCACACCCCGGGTTCGTTCACCACCGCCAGGTCGACTCCGTCGACGAGGTGGCGGACCACTTCCTCGGGCGTGGCCATCACGGCCCGCATCACACCGCCGGGCAGCGCGTCCACGAGGCGGCCGCGTTCGGCGATCGCCCGCAGGGCGTCGGGCAGGGTGAACACCCCGGCCAGGGTGGCGGCGACGTACTCGCCCACGCTGTGGCCGATCAGGGCGGCGGGCTGGATCCCCCAGGACATCCACTGCCGCGCCAGCGCGTACTCGACGGCGAACAGGGCGGGCTGGGTGAGCGCGGTGCGGTCGAGGTTCGGCCGTTCGCCCTCGTAGCCGCGCGGGCCCGGGTAGAGGGCGTCCCTGAGGTCGAGGCCGAGGTGGGGTGTCAGCAACTCGGCGCACTCGTCGAGCGTGGCGCGGAAGACGGCGAGGTGCTCGTACCACCCCTGGCCCATGGCCGGGTACTGGGCGCCCTGTCCGGGCAGCAGGAAGGTGACCCGGCGGTCGGCGGGGTGGCCGGAGTCCTGGTACACGAACCGGGGATCGGCGGTGCGCAGAGCCTGTACGGCGGTTGCCCGGTCCGGCGCGGTGACCACGGCCCGGTAGTCGAAGGTGTGCCGGGTGGTGGCCTGGGTGTAGGCGACGTCGTCCAGGTAGGTGTCGCCGGGCGCGGCCGTGGCTGCCGAGTCCTGCGGCGCGGTCTCGTCCAGGTGGTCGGCGAGTGCGTGCCGCGCCTTCTCCAGCGCCGCCGGTGACTTGGCGGAGACCGGGATCACGACCGTGGGGGGGACGGTCGCCGTCCCGGCGGGGGCGGCCGCGGTCCCTGGCGCCTCCTCCAGGACGACGTGCGCGGTGGTTCCGCCCATGCCGGTGGAGGTGACGGCGCAGCGCAGCGGACCGTCCGCGTCGTGCCACGGCCGCACGTCCGTGCCGACCCGGAAGCGGGTGCCGTCGACCGGGCACTCCGGGTTCCACTCGGTGAAGTGCGGGGTGGGCACCAGCGTGCGGTGGTGCAGCATCAGGACGCACTTGATCAGGCCGGCGACCCCCGCCGCCGTACTCAGGTGCCCGATGTTGGCCTTGACTGAGCCGAGGATGAGCGGGGCGGCGCCGGGCACCTGGTAGACCTGGGCGGCGGCGGACAGTTCGATCGGGTCGCCCATCCGGGTCCCGGTGCCGTGCGCCTCCAGGTAGCTGACCGTGGCGGGGTCCACGTCGGCGACCGCGAGGGCTTCGCCGAGCGTGGCGGCCTGGCCGGAGATGCCGGGCGCGGTGTAGCCGGCGCGGTCGTTGCCGTCGTTGCCCACCGCCGAGCCGCGCAGCACCGCCCAGATGGTGTCTCCCTCGGCCAGAGCGTCCTCCAGGCGCTTGAGCACGACGACTCCGACGCCGTTGCCGAAGACGGTGCCGTCCGCGTTCACGTCGAACGGACGGACGACTCCGGTGCGCGACGTGATGCCGTCGGGCTCGTGGACGTAGCCGGCCTCCTGCGGGAATCGCAGGGCCACTCCGCCGGCCAGTGCGACGTCGCACTCCTGGGTCAGCAGGCTCTGCGCGGCGAGGTGCACCGCGACCAGGGAGGTGGAGCACGCGGTCTGTACCGCGATGCTCGGGCCGGTGACCTTCAGGTGGTAGGAGGCGCGGGTGGTCAGGTAGTTGGGGTCGTTGCCCATCAGCGTGGCCATGTCCTGCTGCATGCGCTGGAGCGAGCCGTTGAACCCGCGCTCTCCGGTGAGCACGTTGTTCAGCAGGTATGTGCTGGTCAGCGACCCGGCGAAGATTCCGATACGCCCGTCGTAGACCTCCGAGTCGTGGCCGCTGTGTTCCAGGGCGGCCCATGCCGTCTGGAGGAAGAGCCGCAGCTGTGGGTCCATGCGTTCGGCTTCACGGGAGCTGAGGAAGAAGAACGACGCGTCGAACTTGTCGGCGTCCTCCACGACGGCCGCCCGCCGCACGTAACGGGGGTGTGCGAACGTCTCTTCGGGCACCCCTGCGGCGCGCAGGGCCTCCTCGTCGAGGTCCGTGACGTGGCTCGTGCCCGCGAGGAGGTTGCGCCAGAACTCGCCGTGGTCGCGGGCGCCGGGGAGTCGGCAGTCGAGGCCCACCACGGCGATGCGCCCGGACAGGGGGTCCTGGTGCGGCTGTTCAGTCACGCGTGCCTCCTGTGGCGGTGTCATGAGCCTCGCCGGGCGGCGGGCTCGGGTACGGGCTGCCGGGGGTGCGCCCCGACCCTCGGCGGAGTACGCGGGCCGCCACGCGGCGGCGCGCGCCGCGGTCCTGTCCGCGGGCGGCGCCATCGGCGCCGGATCCGGCGCGGGACGCCGAGGAGGCCGAGATCAGCCGGACCAGGGAGCGCACCGTCGGCGCCTGGTACAGGTCGGTCATCCGCAGGTCGGGGGCAACGGTGCGGGTGAGGCGCTCGTGCACCCCGGCCATGCGCAACGAAGTGCCGCCCAGGTCGAAGAAGTTGTCGTCGCGGCCCGGTCGGCGCACCCCGAGCACCTCGCGCCAGGCGGCGACGACGGCCTCCTCCAGGGGAGGGCCGGGAGCCTGCGGGCGGTCGCCGGAGAGGTCCTGCCGGTCCTGCTCGGTGACGGGGTCGGGCAGCGCGGCCCGGTCGATCTTGTGGTTCGCCGTCAGCGGTAGCTCGTCCAGCACGAGGTACGCCGTGGGCACGGCGTGGTCGGGCAGGACCCGGCGCAGCGCGGCACGCAGGCTCGGTCCCTTGGGCGTGACGCCGTCGTCGGGCACCACGTACGCGGCGAGCTGGCGTTCGCCCAGCCGGTCCGTGAACGGCGCGACCACCGCCTCGCGGATCTCCGGCAGTTGTTTGAGGGCGCTCTCCACCTCGCCGGTCTCCACCCGGATGCCGGAGATCTTCGTCTGGAAGTCGCGGCGGCCGACGAGCAGCAGTGTTCCGTCGTCCAGGCGCCGCGCGAGGTCGCCGGTCCGGTAGGTCCGCCCGTCCGGGGTGGCGCCCGGGGCGAGGTAGTCACTGACGACCACGATCTCGCCCTCGCCGGGGCCCTCGACCGTGCGGCCGTCGGCGTCGGTGAGCCGCACCTCCGTCCCGGACACCGGGAAGCCCAGCGGGAACACGCCGGTCGGCGGCCGGTAGTCGAGGTCGGCGACGTGCAGCAGCGCGCAGGAACACTCGGTGGATCCGTACGCACCGGCCACACGGCACGGCGTGTCGAAGTGCCGCCGGCAGGCCTCCAGGTCGGCGAGGTGCAGGGTGTCCCCGCCGAGGGCCAGCATCCGCATCGTGGGCAGCCGGGTGCCGCGGCTCTCCATCGCCCGCACCAGCGCCCGGAACACGGGCAGCGTCGAGTGGTACACGGTGATCCGCTCGGTGTGCATCCACTCCAGCAGGCCCGTGACCCCCAGCGCCGTGAGGTCGACCGGATACAGTGCGGCCCCGGTCAGCAGGGCCGAGAAGGTGTCCTGGACCGCCGAGTCCCAGCTGTAGGCGGACTGCAGCGACAGCCGGTCGGCCGGACCGATGTGCAGGCCGTCGACCCAGGCCCTGGTGTGGTGCAGCACGTTGCGGTGCGGCTGGGACACGGCCTTGGGCCGGCCGGTGGATCCGGAGGTGTACAGCACGTAGGCCTCGGCGTCCGGGAGGGCGCGGTCGATATCCTCCTCGTCACCGGGCTGGGCGTGCCGTATCAGGTCCTCGTACGACAGCACCGGCAGGGCGGACAGCTCCGCCCCGGACGCCAGCCGCGTCGCCAGGCCAGCCTGCGGGCCACCGACGACGAGGGCGTGGATGCCCGAGTCGGCCGCCATGAAAGCGAGCCGCTCCGGCGGGTACGACGCGTCCAGCGGTACGTACGACAGCCCGGCCCGCAGGACGCCGAGCAGGGCCGCGATCATCTCCGCGCCGTGCGAGAACAGCAGCCCGACCCGCTCTCCCGGGTTCAGGCCCGCGGCGCTCAGCCCATGGGCGACGCGTGTGGTCCTCTCGCGGGTCTCCGCGTAAGTCCAGCGGGTCCGCGGGGTGACGACGGCCCCCTGGCGGGGATGGGCATCGGCCATGGCCAGGAACCGGTGGGACAGTGTGCGGGCCTCGGCGGGGGCCGGGAAGGGGCGGTGCCCGCTGACCGCCTCGGGCGCGGTGGGGCAGGGGGCGCTCGTCTTCAGGGGACTCACCTCGGTCCATAGTCGAAGATCACGGCGGGGTGCGCCGGGCGTTCGCGCAGCTCGGCGTAGGCCTCCGCGGCCCGCTCCAGCGGCATTCTGGGCAGACCCAGCAGGTCCGGTCGGATGGCTCCGGCACCGATCAGGTCGAGCGCTCGCCGCAGGTTCTCGGTGACGGTGCCCTCGCCCGAGGGCGCGGTGACCTCGGTGAGTCCGCGGGCGTACGACGGATCGCGGTATCCGGCACCGCAGCGGGCCGCGTAGCGGATGTCCACGTTGCCCAGCTCGACGCTGAAATCGACCCGCGCCGTGAAGCGGCCCACGCCGACCAGACGTGGTCGGCCGGGGGCGCGGGCTGCCCAGCGGGCCGCCCCGGCGACGGTGTCGCCCGCCTCGCCGGTGACGCACAGGAAGGCACAGCGGCCGCCCTCGTCCGGTACCGCAGCCCCGGCCTCCGGGAAGTCGCGCCCGACGTGGGTGTTCAGGCCCAGCGCCGCTGCGGTGCGGACCCGGTCCGGACGCAGGTCCAGGACGGTGGTCCGGTGTCCCCGGGCGGCGGTGATCTGCGCGACCAGCAGGCCGACCATCCCGGCGCCGACGATCGCGGTCTCGTCACCGGGCCGCAGCAGCGCACGGTCCACCGCGTGCACGGCCGTCGCGGCGAGGGTGGCCACCACCGCGTCCGCCAGGTCCATGGTGTCCGGGACGGGAGTGCACAGGCGGTGCGGTACGACGATCACGTCACCGTGCACGGCCTCGCCCCAGCCCATCGCGGTCACCCGGTCCCCGACGCCGAACCCCGGCGTGTCCGGGCCCACCGCGTCCACCACCCCGGCCGAGCAGTAGCCGAGGGGGAAGTCCTGTGTCGTGTCGGCGAAGCGGTCCAGGTAGTGCAGTTCGGTGCCCGGACTGACCAGGCTGTGTGCGGCCCGGATCCGTAGCTCGCGGGGACCGGGCGGGCCGATGCGCACTTCCTCGACGCGCGGCAGCGGGCGTCCGCCCGCGAGGAGCCGGCGCGAGGCCGCGTGGGTGGTGCCGGGTGCCGACATCACTCGTTCCCCTCTCGTCGTGCCGTCCCGTTCGCGGCGGCCTCGTCCGGATCCACGTCGTCCGGAGCCGCGATCCAGCGCTCGTCGGGGACGATGTCCAGCTCCTCCCGGTGACCCGGGATGGGCCCGGCCGGTATGGCCGCGTCGGCTTGCTCGTAGGAGGCCCGACGGTTGCGTTTGCGCTCCAGGCCGAGGTTGAGGCCGCGCAGTTCGACCGGACGTACGGACAGCAGCGGGTGCGCGAGGGCCGCGGAGACCGCCGCGGCGCCGGCTCCGGTGCGGACGAACACGCGGCCGTGCTTGGTGCGTTCGCTGCGTTGCACGCTCGCGGCGAAGATGTTCGGGTCGCCGTCGCTGACGCTCACGTCGGCAAGGCCCGACATCCAGTCGCCGCACGAGAGGCAGCGGTGGGTCTTGTTGCCCGCGAAGTCGCGCACGGCCTGCCAGAACGGGACGACGTGCTGCTCCCCGTCGTCGGTGCGGATGGCGATGCCGCCGGGGTAGTCGCCCTCGCGGTAACGCAGCCGGACCACCGACTCGGCCGGCACCAGCGCCCGCCGTTCGATCACCGCCCGGGTTCCCTCGGGGAGGGTGCTGGAGGAGCACGCCGGTTCCAGCATGAGCACCACGTGGTCACGGGCCCACCGGCCCGCGTCGGTGTCCATCCCCTGGAGCTTGCGCATGGCCTGGATGTGACAGGCCACGCCCGTCAGCGCCACCCGCGCGTCGGGCTCCTCGTCCATCACCTGCCGCAAGGCGCCCAGGTACGGCGCCAGTTGGTAGGTGGACTGGGCGGTCTCGGTCAGTTCCGCCGGGTCCCGGACGATCGCCGGGGCGGCCCGCCACGGCTCGTCCGGATCCCGGCCCATCGACAGGACGACGTCCACGTCCAGGGCCAACAGGGCGGTCTGCAGCAGCGTGGTGAGGCTGCCCCCGCTGGCCGATGACTCGTAGACCGAGGGGGTGAGGGAGTGCCCGGCGAGTACCTCGGAGAAGATGCCGGTCCACCGTTCCTCCGGGGTGCGGGTGCGGCCGAACAGCCGTTCCTCGGAACTCGGGGTCTGCGGGTCGGCCCCGGGGCAGACGTCCAGGCAGTCGCCGCAGGTGCCGCAGTCGGACTCGGTCCAGGCTGGCTCGATCAGTACCGGGGTGAGGCCGTCGAACCCGATGACACCGGGCGGGCAGGCCAGTTGGCAGGCTCCGCACACCGCGCACAGGTCGTTCTCCAGCACGTCCTTGGCCAACTGCTCGAAGCTCATCGCCGGGTCTCCGCCCCTGTGCGGGCCGCGCGGGCCGTGGCGGGCAGGTCGCGGTCGGCCTCGCCGATCGCCGTGGTCAGGCTCGTGATCAGGACGTCGTAGTCGCTTTGGTTGAGGAGCGCGGGCGGGACGATCTTGATGGTGACGTCCTCCGGGCCGCCGCCGAACAGCAGCAGTCGGCCACGCAGCGCGGCCTCCCTGACCGCGCGGGCCAGACTGGGGTCGGGCTGACCGTCCGGGGCGCAGTCGAAGGCGGCCAGCGCCCCGGACGTGCGCACCCAGCTCAGCCACGGGAAGGTCTTCGCCAGCCGGGCTAGATCGTCCGCCAGCCGTGCGCCCAGCGTGCGGGCCCGCGCGGGCAGGTCCTGCGCCACGACGGTCTCCAGTACCGCGGCGGCCGCCGCGCAGCTCACCGGGCTCCCGGAGAACGTGGAGGTTTGCACACCGGCCGGCAGCGCGTCCACCACCTCGCGCTCGCCGACGACGGCGGCGATCGGGAACCCGTTGCCGAGTGTCTTGCCGACGAGGGTCAGGTCAGGTGTCTCGGACATGAGTTCGGCGGTGAACATCCGGCCCGCGCGCCCGAGCGCGGTGTAGATCTCGTCCAGCACGAGCAGGGCTCCCCGCGCATGCGCGGCCCGGGCGATCTCGTCCAGCAGGGCGGGCGGAACGATCAGGACGCCCTCGGTGACCTGCACCGGTTCAAGGACGACGGCGGCCGTCCCGCCCAGCCGGTCAGCCCGGTCCAGCGCCGCTTCGAGGCCGGACCGGAACGCGGCGGTGTCCTCGAGGCTCGCCGCCTCGGGGCCGCGCAGTTCGGGCAGGGACGCGGTGACGACCGCGTCCGGCGGAAGCGCGCTGTACTGCCTGAACTCCGCTCGCCAGGTCAGTCCCAGGGCGCCGGTGGTCTTGCCGTGGTACCCGTGAGTGAAGCCGACCACGGTCCGGTGCCCGGTGGCCGCGCGGGCGACCTTCAGCGCGCTCTCGACTGCTTCGGCACCGGTCACCGTGGGCAGCACGGCGGGCGACCGGTACGGGGAGAGCTCGCCCAGCCGGCGGACCAGGCTGGCGCGTGCGTCCGAGCCGAGCTTGCAGCCGGTGTGCACCAGTCGGCCGAGCTGGGCCGTGGCCGCCGCGACGACGGACGGGTGCTGATGGCCCAGGGTCGCCGCGCCGCTGCCTGACGTGGCGTCGAACCAGGCGGTGCCGTCGGCGGTGTGTAACCAGGGGCCCTGTCCGCTGTGGAACTCCGGCCCCAGGGTGGTGCCGGTGGACCGCGCCTCTGCCGCGGTCTTCTCGCGGTTGCTGTTCATCGTGGGGTGACCTCCGTGATCCTCGCGCCGACGGCACGCTGTACCTCGGCGAAGTCGGGAAAGGACGTCCGATGGCAGGCACCGCCGGACACGGTGGTGCGGCCGGGCAGGCAGGTCGCCAGGGTCGCGGCGGCCATGGCGATGCGATGGTCCTCATAACTGGGCACGTGGCCGGCGGACAGTGGCGCGCCGCCGCTCACCAGCAGCCCATCGTCGGCCACCTCGATCCGAGCTCCGAAGGCGGCGGCCATACCCGCCGTGGTGGTCAGCCGGTCGGTCTCCTTGAAGCGCAGCTCCTCCGCGCAACCGATCCAGGACGGACCGGGGAGCGTGGTGGCGACGGCCGCGAGGAGGGGCACCTCGTCGATCAGCGCGTGCAGGGTGGCGGGGTCGTCGACGCGTACGCCGTCGACGCCCTTGGTGCCGCCCCGGACCGCGATCGTGCCCGCCGACTCCCCGCTGGAACCCAGGCGCATGTCGCGGTAGCGGATGTCGGCGCCCGCCCGGCGCAGTACGTCGAAGAAGCCGAGCCTGGTCGGGTTAAGACAGACGTTCCGCACACTCAGCTCTCCGCCGTCGCCCGCGAGCAGCTGCGCGGCGACGGGGTACGCGGCGAGCGAAGGGTCGGCAGGTACGTCGACGACCGGCGGCACGGTGACGGGGCCGCCGTCGTAGCGGACCTCGCCGGGGGACTCCGTCAGGGTTGCGCCGAAGGCGGCGAGCATGCGCTCGGTGTGGTCCCGGGAGCGCACGGGATGGCGCACGGTCACCGGGAGACCGGCGGCGACCGCCGCGAGCAGCACCCCGGATCTCGCCTGGGCGCTCCCGACAGTCAGCTCGACGGTGCAGGGGCGGTGCACCGCGCCGCGCACCAGCACGGGAAGCCGGCCGGCGTCCCCCAGGTGGACGATGTCCGCGCCGAGCCGGGTCAACGGCTCGGCGAGCCAGGACATGGGCCGGTGCCGCAAGGTCTCGTCGCCGTCGACCACGGCGGTGCGGCCGAGGCCGGCGAGCACACCGATGAGGAGCCGCGCGGCGGCGCTGGATCCTCCTGTTTCGAGGTACGGCACGCCGTCCGGCCATCGTGTGATGTCCGGGTGCGGGCGTTTCGGCTGCGGGGTGACGGGGCCGCCGTGCTCGACCGTGAGGGTGTCGGCGGCAACGGTCGTTCGGAATCCAAGGGTCCGCATGGCCGGGAGCAGCGCGCGCACCGCGCCGCCCAGGTTGGCGTTGCGGACGGTGAGACGGGATGGGGCGCCGGGAAGCATCGCCGCCAGCAGGGCGCGGTGGCTCACCGACTTGTCGCCGGGCACCGTGACGGAGCGGGCGGCCGCCGGGTAAGGCGGCCGGCCCCCGTCCACCACGAGGTCGCCCGATGTGGTTCTCGGCCTGTCGAAGGATGACGTCTCAAACACGCACATGCTCCATAACGTGATCCGCCGTCTGCGGGGAAGGGCATGGCCGGAACGGCGCGCGGGCACGGCTCTTGGCCCGCACCCCGGGAGACCGAGGCAGGCGGCACGGTGAATCGCGAGCGTGAGGCCCCGTGAACCGGCGCGACACCATGCCGTGTGCCGGCTGAAAGAAAACAGAAAGTGGAAGTTTACCCAATCCGTAGATCTCGGTGGATTTCTACGGCTGTGGGGAGTTGACCCGGCTGCCCGATCTGCGGGGCACATCGTTGCGGCTCACTCATCAACTCCACTGGCGGAATGGACGGAAGGCGATGTTCCGGGTCGTGCAGTGGCTCGGATTGCAGCGGAAACGATGATTCATTGACCGCAAGTTTTTCTCATAGGTCGTGGTCCCTGTCAACAGTCGATCGATGGAATTGGACGCGTCTTCCGGCGGGCCGGGACCGTGCCTAACAGCGGTTTCTGGAGTGGAAGATCGGATTCTCCCTGTCTGAAAAGGATCTATCGATGTTGTCCTGGAGCGCCCTGCCGGAACGAGTCATCCTGGCCGGAAATTTTCCTTCCGTGACCGGTCCATGGGTCGGAGAATTTGCTTACAAAAGTCAGATTTTTGGCAAAAATGCCTGGTCAGGGTCGAAGTAAGGACGCTCCCGCAGGCGATGGAAATCAAGGGTGATTTCTGTTGGGCATGGGGGTGCCGCCGCCAAGTTGGCTGAAGTCGGATCCGGAATCGCGTTCGCCTCCCGCCCTGACAGCCTCATGATCCGTTGACTCTTGAACGTCGACGGTGTGACAGTAGAGAGCGGTTTCCCACGGGAGATACGGGGAGGCAGGTGTCAAACTGTTGGCTGGCGATGTTCTCGCCCATGCCAGGAGAAAGCCGGACATATCGGCGCTGTTATGGAACGGCGCCGTCGTCACCTATGCGGACCTGGCAGAACTCAGTCGGCGGGCCGCCGAAAAGATCGGTTTATCGGCGTCACCAAGAAGTTCGCCAATCGGCCTGCGGGCGAGGAAATCGCCGCACTCGATCGCGGTGGTCCTCGCCTGTCTCGCCGTCGGCCGGACGGTGTTCCTGCCGTCGCTCGACCTCGGGCACGACGTGCTGGACCGGCTGTCGCGGCGGGCGGGCGGGCTGTCCGGACCTGCTGACAGCGGAGGACGGTCCGGCGGACGACGGCGAACGGTCCACCCGCCCCGGCACACCTGCCACCGAACCCGCACAGGCCGCCGAGCCCGTACCGCCCGCGGCTGTCGTGCCGCCGGACACGAGTCTCTTTCCCTCCACCTCGGGGTCGACCGGCCTTCCCAAGCTCGTGCCGCTCGGCGGCGCGGCCGTGGACCGGCTCACCGCATGGGCGCCCGAGCCCTTTGGGATCGGACCGGGCACGAGAGTCCTCAGCCACGCGCCGCTGAACTTCGACCTCGCCAGCGCCGGTACGGACAACGTCCGCTTCTGCCACTCGGAGCAGGACCTGAAGGAGGCGTTCGAGGCCGTCACCGCCGGCACCGACCGCTACGGCGGTCACAACACGACCGTGCTCGCCCAGGAGTACCACCTGCACGGTGACGAGTACTTCGTCAACACTGTGAGCCGCGACGGAGCCCACCACCTGGTGGAGTGTGGAGATATCACAAGAGCCCCGACGGCGCCCGTCCGATGTACGACTTCGAGGAGCCGGTGCCGCCGGAGGACCCGGCCGTCGCCACCGTCGTGCCGTACGTCCTGTCCGTCCTGGACGCGCTGGAGATCCGCAACGGGGCGGCGCACACCGAGGTGATCCTGACCGTGCGCGGGCCGGTCCTGGTCGAGAGCGCCGCGCGGGCTGGCGGATCGCACGCCCCCGCGGTGGTCTCGCGGTTCCTCGGCGCCGACCAGCTCGACTGCATGGCACGGGCCATCGCCCGGCCCGAGGACCTCGCAGAACACCGGCTGCCCCGCTACTGGCCCTCGTCCCGGCTGCGGTACGTGACCCTCGTCAACCCGTACGAGGCGGCGGTCCTGTCGGCTGAGCACCTGGCAGAGCTGCGGTCGCTCGACTCCTTCGTCGACCTGGTCCTCACCCTCTCGCAGGACGCACCGCTGCCCCGCACCGTCGACCTGTTCACCTCACCCACGGAAAGGCACCAGCATCCCATGGCCCAGAGGAAGTCCTCCCTCGATGGCCTCGCCGACTACCCGGCGGACTGGACGAGCCACGCCAAGCGGATCTTCCCCGGCGAGTCCCCGTACCTGCCCGGAGCCTGTCTGAAGTGGTACGACATCCGAGGCGCCCACCAGGACGCCACCCTGGAGATCACCGCCGAGGCGCGGGACTTCCAGGCGGCGGAGGCTGCGACCGAACGGCTCGAGTTCCGCCAGGAACTGGGGTTCGTCCTGCTGCACCGGGACGGCGCGACGGCTTCCTGCCCTACCCGTCGAAGCCCGGCTTCCTACGGCCCACCCAGAGCATCGAGGAACTCGACGCCACCGCCGATGAGCGGCGCGGCTGGTCCCGCTACCTGCTCTCGGAGCGCGACCACGCCGCCAAGCAGGCGTACCTTGACGACCTGTGCACCGGCGAACTGGTCTAGCAAGTTCGCATGTCGACGTCATGGGAGCAACCGCCGACCCCCGCATCCCCTGCGCCCGGCGGCCGCCGGCTGGTCGTCCTCGGCGTGGCCGCCAGCGATTCCCATGTGGTGGCCAACCAGCTCATCGCCCATTTCCTGGGCGAGGTGGGCTTCCATGTGGTCAACCTGGCCGCGTGCACTTCCGTCGAGGAGTCCAGGCCGGGGGTGTCAGTCGAAGAGATCGGTCTCGTCCCGGACGATCTGGTCGCGCAACGGCTGGAAATTGACCCACGCGAAGTCGTCGCCGCCGATGTCCCGGCACGTCGCCGCGGCCGTTTCGTGATCGATGTGCACCACCTTGCCCGCCGCCTTGGCCAGCAGCTGCGCCTGGCAGGAACGTTCCATGGTGACGAACCACCAGGCGGCGGCCTCCACCGACCGTCCCACGGTAAGAAGCCCGTGGTTGCTCAAGATCACCGCCTTGTGGTCACCCAGGGCGCGGGCGATGCGGCGGCCTTCCTCGGTGTCGTCCACCAGGCCGTTGTACTCCTCGTACAGGCCGTGGTCCTCGTAGAACGCGCAGACGTCCTGGGTGATCGGCTCCAGTTTCTCGCCCAGCGCGGAGAGTGCCTTGCCGTGCAGGGAGTGGCTGTGAGCGGCCGCGACCACCTCGGGGCGCGCTGCGTGGATCTGGGAGTGGATCGCGAACGCGGCCTCGTTGATGTCGTGCCGGCCGTGCACCACCTCTCCCGCGGAGTTGACGAGCACCAGATCGCTGACCCGGATGTGTTTGAAAGGCATTCCGTACGGGTTCACCCAGAAATGATCGATGTGTTCGGGATCGCGAGCCGTGATATGGCCTGCGATTCCTTCCTCGAACCCGAACCTTCCGAAGAGGCGGAATGCAATAACCAGACTCTCCTGGCGATGGCGCCGTTCTTCCGTGACGTCCTCGAAAACCCGCGGAGCTCGTAAGGCCAGCCGGTCCCTCGGTATCGGCTTCAGATCGACGAGGCTCACTCAATCCTCCTTCGGGAACGTGCTTCGACAAAGTCATCATGCCGTATTAGGTCGCCGCCGACCAGTGGGATTCCGGGAAGCGTGGGCACCCGACCGGCAAGCGGAGGCGATGAATTGGCTTGAAACACGGTGTTGGCCGGAAAGGACACGGGATAAGCTTTCGGCTGCCTTTTCGGGACCGCTTGTCCGTGCTCACCGATCCTCGATCCCTGCTTGTCGATCTACGTTTGTTAATCCGTGCCGAAATGTGGGTAACAAGGGAGAACACAGTGCCGCAGTCGCCGCCTAAGCCGCATCTGATTCTGGTGGACGCGCCTCCTGGACCGGGATTGCAGGACATTCTGGGCGCCCTGCGGGGCGTGGCCCGCTGCAGTGTCGTCACGCTGCGCTGGGGCACCCAGGAGGACCAGGACCGGCGGGTCGGGCAGTTGACGGCACTCGGCCCCGTCCAGATCGTCGAACGACCGGATCAAGCCATCGACGAGGTGCTCCGGATCGCCGTGCGGTCCGGGCCGGTGGACGGCGTTCTGGCCCTGAGCGAGCTGGTGAGCTACCACGCCGCCGTGGCCGCCGCCGCCCTCGGGCTGCCGTGCAACCCGCCCGTCGCGACCGCTCGCCTGCGGCGCAAGGACCTGCAACGAGAGGCTCTGCGGGCGGCGGGAGTGCCCTGCCCGGCGTTCGCCGTCGTGTCCGACGAGGACGGTCTGCGGTCCGCCGCTGAGGACTTGACGTTCCCTGTGGTACTCAAGCCCGCCGTCGGCGTCGGCAGCCTCTGCGTGACGCTCGTGCACGACCTGCCCGAGCTGGTCGCCGCCTTCAGGCGAGCGAACGGGATGTACGCGACGGACCCGCGGGTCATCGGCGCTCCGCCGGTGTTCGTCGTGGAGGAGGTCATCGAGGGCGACAACTGGCACGCCGACGACCGCATGGGTACCCGGGTCAGCGTCGAGTCCCTGATCGACGACGGCACGGTCCACCACCTGGCGGTCACCGACAAGCTGCCCCTGGCACCCCCCTTCCGGGAAGTGGGGGACGTAATGCCGTCCGGCCTGCCGGAGCCCCGGCTCACGGAGATCCGGCGGGCCACCACCGACGCGCTGCGGGCCCTGGGCGTCACTCGTGGCGCTACCCACACGGAACTCATGCTCACCGCCGCCGGCCCGGTCGTCGTCGAGATCAACGGGCGCATCGGCGGTGGCGTGACCGAACTCCTGCGCGCGGCCGCCGGGTACGACGTCGTGGAGCAGCTGGCACGGAGCGCGCTCGGGCAGCCGCCGACGGGCCTGCCCCGGTTCCGCGGCCACGCCTTCTACTACACGCCTCAGCCGCCGCAGGGAGAGTACGAAGTGATCGAGGCAAGCGGCGAGGAGGAGATCGCCCGGCTCCCCGGCGTACTGGAAGTGGTACGCGCCAAGCGGCGCGGGGACCGGCTGGTCGCCGACGAGGGGACGATCTCACACCCGTTCCGGGTGCTCGCGACGAGCGACGACTTCGGCGACTTCTTCACCCGGCTGAAGGCGATCGAGGGCGCCATCACCCTGGAACTGGCTCCGCTGCGACAGCCTTCCGATCCCGGCGCGCGATGAGGCAGTACGCCGAACTCTTCCACCGCCCGGGGCTGAGGCAGGCCGAGTTCTTCTCGGTCCTGGGCCGGTTCGGCTACGTCGCGTGCGGTCTGGGCGCCCTCTTCCTGGGGACCGCCCGACTCGGCATCGGTGTCGGTGGCCTGGGGGCCGGCGGTCTCATGCTCGGGGTCGCCGTCGGCAGTCCCGTCGCCGGACGGCTGAGTGCCCGGTACGGCACCTCCGCGGTCTACGCCGCGATGGCCTGCGTCAGCGTCCCGGGCACCGCGCTGGCGCTGGCCGGGGCCGGCGGCCGGTCGGTCCCCTCGTTCGTCGCCGGCTGCTGCGTCATCGGCATGACGACACCGCCGATCGGGGCGGCGATGCGCGCGCTGTGGCCGAGGTCGGGGACCCCGGAACGGCTGCGGGGTACGGCGAACTCCCTGGAGTCCGTGGTCACGGAAATGCTCTTCGTCGTCGCGCCGCCGGTGACCGGAGTGCTGGCCGCCATCCACGCCGGACTGGCCCTGGCCGTCGCCGACGGTTGTGTTGTCGTCGGCGCCGTGGGGTTCTCGTGCACGCGGCTCGTCCGCGAGTGCCTGGGCCCGGACGGCGGCACCCGGCGCCGGGGCTCCTCCCGGGAGGTGTCGCTGCCGGTGGCCTGGCTGGTGGGCGTCGGCGGGGTGACGGCGGCGGTGACCGGAGCCATGGACGTATCCGTCGTGTCGGTGCTGGGCGAGGCCGGTGACGCGGAGGCGGCGGGGTTCGTACTGCTCGCGCCCGCGCTGGCGAGCGTGCTGAGCGGTACCGCCTATGGGCTGCTGCCGACCGAAGCGGTGCCCGGCCGCCGATTCGGTCGGCTGCTGCTCGTCTGGGTCCCGCTTTTCGCTCTCGTCGCCCTGCAGTCGGATCCCTGGCTGCTCGCGGGCACCCTCTTTCTCGCCGGTATTCCGATGGCCGCGATCGGAATTGAGGAATTCAATCTGCTCAGCCGGATCGTCGCCTCGGAGGCCCGGCTGCAGGAGGTGTTCACCTGGGCTAGTGCCAGTGCGAACACAGGCGTGGCCTGCGGGAACGCGCTGGGCGGCTATGTGGCGGAGCATGCGGGCAGTTCCGTTGGCAGCTGGATTCCCGCGGCTGCGGTGGCGACGGCGTGCGGGCTGTATTTCGCGGGTGCTCTCCGATTCCGTCGAGAAATGTCCGACACCGTCCACAGCCCGGTGAAACAAAACGGTTAACACTCCTGGTCAGAGGTAGGAAATGGCACATCCTCACATCCTTGTTCTCGCCGGAAACGCCCGCATTCTGGAGAAGGCGGCGAACCTCGGTCTGCGCGTTACGAATTTCGAGAAGCCCGGTACATTCGACCCGCAGGTGGCTCAGTACTGCTCCGGGCTGCATCTCTTCGACTTCCAGGACCTACGGCTCGTCACGGAGCTGGCCCGGACGCTCCACTCCGTCGACCCCTTCTCCCGGATCATCACGCACAGCGAGACCGGGCAGGTGATCTCCGGGCATCTGAACACCACCCTGGGACTTCCGGGTAACGGCCTGGAGGTCACCCGGACTCTGCACAACAAGCTGGCGCTGCGGGAACTGCTGAATGAGAAGGGCCTGGGGCCCGTTCCCGCCGCCCGCAGGACGACCCGCGAGGACCTCCGTGCCTTCGTGGGCGAGCACGGGAGCGCGGTCGTCAAACCGTTGATGGGCTCCGGGAGCCTCGGCGTGCGCAAGGTCCGCTCGGTCGACGAGGTGTCCGAGATCTGGGAGTGGATCGGCTCGTACGGCGTCGGCGATTTCATGATCGAGGCGCTGCTGACCGGCGAGGAGCTGAGCGTCGAGACTTTCTCCCACGCCGGACGCCACACCGTCGTCGCGGTCACGGGGAAGGACACGAAGGACGGGGTGATCGAGCAGGGGCATGTCGTACCGGCGCCGCTGGGCGAACGGGATACCACCGCGGTCGGTGAGTTCACCTGTGCGGTGCTGGACGCGGTGGGCCTCGTGGACGGGGTGGCCCACACGGAGATCATGCTCACCGAGCGGGGGCCGCGGGTGATCGAGTCGCACAGCAGGGCCGGGGGCGACCGCATCAGCAAGCTCGTCGAGCTGGCCACCGGGATCGACCTGGAGGCGCTGCCGTTCCGGATGGCCGCCGACCCGGGTTTCACCGCTCCGGTCCCCCGGCCGCGCGGTGGGGCAGCCGTCCAGTTCCTCGACGTGGCGCCGGGCCGGATCGCCGAGGTGTCCGGTGTCGACTCCGCCCGAGCGGCGGACGGGGTGGTGGAACTGAGCGTGCGGGCCGAGGTCGGGGACGTCGTCCGGCCCGTGCAGTGGTCCGACGACAGGGTTGGCTACGTCCTGGTGGAGGCGCCCACCGGTGCGGAGGCCGTGCGGCGCGTCCGGGAGGTCTCCGAGTCGATTGTCGTGCGGACCACACCGGTCGCCGACGAGTCCGCGCCGACCATGGGGGACGTCCTTGCCGAGGCCCACGAAGCGCTGGATCCGTTCGCATGACGGAGGTCTCCTTCTCCGCGGTCGAAGAGCAACGGGCCCTCATCGCAGGCATGGACCGGACCATCGCCGCACTGATGCGACAACGCGCCGGCGCCGCGCGCCGGCTGGGTGAGCTGCGCACGGCAATGGGCTGGCCGAGGTCCGAGCTCGCCTGGGAGAATGAGGCCCTGCGGCGCTACCGCGCCGAGTTGGGGCCGCTGGGCGTCCGGCTTGGACTGCTCGTCCTGGAGATGGTGCGCGACTCCTCGGACGTGCGACCCGATCTCCCTGCGCACGGTAAGGATCTCGCGGTCTCTCGTTCCAGTCGGGGAGGACGAATGGAGCAGGAAGTGGACGCGGCACTCGGGCTGCGCCAGGCACGCGTCTCTGATCACCGCATGATCGTCGGCCGCGTGCAGCAGTGGTGGAGCGACTCCCGCACGCCTGATCAAGCCCGCGAACTGTCGCTGCTCCTGCCGAGGCTTTTCCTGCAGTTCTTCTCCGGCACCAGCCTGGTGCTGGAGGACGACGCGGACATCAGAGCGTTCCTCATCGGTTTCTACGCCGCGGACAACGACGAGGAGGCCTACATCCACTTCGTGGGAGTGGATCCGACGCTGCGCGGGCAGGGCCTGGCCCGCAGGCTCTACACGGAGTTCCTCCGGCGAGCTGCCGGCGCAGGCCGTCGCGAGGTGCGTGCGATCACCTCGCCGGGCAACACCGGTTCCATCGCGTTCCACCAGGCCATGGGGTTCACTCTCGAACCGGGCGATCGCGAGGTCGACGGCTTGCCCGTGTGTGTCGACTACGACGGCCCGGGGCAGGATCGAGTCTGCTTCTACAGGAAGATCGTGCCCGATAGGGTGTGTCTACCGGTAGTTCGTTAAATCCGGCGGTAGAGGTCAATGCCGTGTCCGGTGGTGACCGCGTCGATCAGGGCCTGGAGCTCGGAGGGTGGGTCCCTGTCCGTCCAGGCTCGCCACCATCGGGTGAGGGTGGTGGCGGGGGTGAGCCAGGAGCGGATGGCTCGTAAGGCCCTGGGCCAACAAGGTTGTTGGGGCTGGTGGGACGGGGCCGGTCCCCCTCTCTGGCCCTTCGTCGGGGCAGGGGTCCGGCGCGGTGGTATCCAGGGGCCCTGGTGGGGCGAACCATTGGTCCCAGCAGAAGGAGAAGGCGCAGTTGACCAGGGTCTGGTGGCGGCGGATGGCGCGGTCGGAGCGGACTTGGAAGTCGGCCCAGCCGAGTTCGTCCTTGATCTGCTTGTAGCTCTGCTCGATCCAGGGCCGCAGGCTGTAGAGGCGGATGATCTCGGCGAGGTCGGCCGGCGGGTGCGGGCTGGTGGTGGCGTGGGGTGCGTGGGGGTGGGGCAGGTTGGTGGCCAGGTACCAGGTGGCCTTCTCCGGCAGGCCGGCTGGGTCGGTGGTGGCCACGACCAGTCGGCAGGGTGAGTCGGGTCCGTATCCGCCCAGGCGGGCATCGGCGGCCCACCAGGTCTCGGTGTGCCCGTCACGGAAGTGACGCTCCACGGGTGTCCAGTCGCCTGGACGCTTGGCATCGCGCCAGGTCAGGGCGTGGGCGGCTTCGATGGGGGTGTGCGGCTGGTCGGCCGGAGCCCAGGTGCCGCGGTGCGGCTTGAGCGCGACCACGTAGGCCAGGCCGGCCTCGCGCAGTGCGAGGTACCAGTCGTCGCTGACGGAATAGGCGCAGTCGGCGACCACCGCGCGGCAGCCGAAGCCCACCTCCTTCCCGCGGGCCGCGAGGGCGGCGGCCAGCTGCGGTTTCGTACGGAAGGCCGGATCGGCCCGGCCGCGGGCGAAGTGGTGGGCGGGGGTGTAGGGAGTGGCGTGCAGCGGGTAGTACACACGGCCGTCGGTCCACACCGTGGTCACCGTGACGATGCCGTTGTCCGTCTTTCCCAGCCGGCCCAGCCACTGCCTGCCCACGTGTGCGGTGGCTGTGCCGTCCTTGCGGTCCCCGGAGTCGTCGATCACGATGACCCCGCCGTCGTGCGGAGCTGTCGCCGGCTGCTCGCGCAGCAGTTCAAGCCGCCGGTCGTTGACCTGCTCGGCCTCCCAGGGCGACTCGGACAGGAAGAACTGCAGCCGCTGCACCGCCGGCATCCCCGCACCTGCCACCGGTTCCGCCCCTGCCAGGCAGGTGATCGTCTTGTTCCGCTCCCGTGGCGCCAGCAGTCCGGTCAGGTACTCGCGAAAGCCCCGCCGCTGGGCGAGACTGAAGAAGAGGTCGTCGAACCGGGCCGCGTACTCCTCCAACGGCCCCGGCGCAGGCGGACACGGACGGCGAGCGGTCATCTTCAGCCCCCAGCAAGGCAGTTGACTCCTACCACCGGCCTACGACCAACCCGACCGGCCGTCAACCCACACCACCGCCGGATTTAACGAACTACCGCTACTGAGATTGAACTCGTGTTGTCGTAGGGGCTGACGGGCTGCGGTCCCCTGCGGTATCACCAGGACATGCGGTATCCACAGGGTGGCGGGCTGACTGCCGAACGGCAGGAGTTCCGCGAGGAGTTACGCCTCCAGGCGGGCGAGCGGTTCGCCTGTGGTGAGGCGAGTTCGGTGATCGCCAAGGATCTGCGGGTCAGTGTCCGATCGGTGCAGCGGTGGCGGCAGGCGTGGGATGAGGGTGGTCCGCGTGCTCTGCGGTCGCAGGGGCCCGCGTCGTTGCCGCGGCTGAGCGAGAAGCAGTTCGCTCAGCTGGAGGCGGAGCTGGCCAAGGGGCCGGCCGCGCATGGCTGGGAGGACCAGCGATGGACGCTGGAGCGCGTCAGAACCGTGATCGGTCGGCGATTTCACCTGGCCTACACGGTCCAGGGGGTGCGGAAGCTGCTGGTACGCAACGGCTGGTCCTGTCAGGTGCCCGCCCGCCGGGCCATGGAGCGGGACGACGACGCCGTGACCGGGTGGGTCAAGGAGGTGTGGCCCTGCGCGGAAGGCTCGCGGCGGCCCGTGGGGCGTGGCTGGTCTTCGAGGACGAAGCCGGCTTCTCCATGACGCCGCCGCGTGCCCGGACCTGGTCACAGCGGGGCCGCACTCCGGTGGTGCGGGTGCGGGGCCGCTCCCGCAGACGCATATCGATCGCCGCTTTGGCCTTGTCCTTGCCGAGAACTTCATCCATGCAGGTCAGGCAGCATGGTGATATTCGTGGAGGAGGCTGCCGAGGCGGTCGCGTCGTCGTATGTCGAGGCGGGTTAACTTGTCCGGATCGGTGATCGGTGCGGGCAGCGGGTGCAGTGGCCGGGCGTTCGCGATGCCCTGGTGGGGCCGATGAGTGTTGTAGAACTGCTCGAACTCCCGTAGGGCGTGGAGGAGGTGGCGTTGGTTCCAGATCAGGGTCCGGTCCGGGAGCTCGTGTCTGCAGGTCTGCACCCACCGTTCCATGATCGAGTTCGTTCGTGGCATCTGTATGCCGGTGAGGATGACCTCGATCCCCGCGTCTTTGAGGACGTCATCGAATAGTCCGGGGAACTTCCTATCCCTGTCCCTGATCATGAACCGGGCCCGGCAGCCTACGTCCTCGAGGTCCATGACCAGGTTCTTCGCAGCCTGGGTTACCCATGAGGTGGTCGGGTGTGCGGTGGCGCCCAGGATCCGGATGCGGCGGCTGCTGTGCTCGATCACCGCGAGTACGTACATCCGGGCGCCGGACAGGGTGACCGTCTCAAAGAAGTCACAGGCGAGGAGGGCGTCGGCTTGGGAGCGCAGGAAGCTGGCCCATGTGCTGGAGCTCCGGCCGGGCGCTGGATCGACGCCGGCATCCTTGAGGATCTTCCATACGGTCGAGGCGGCCACCTTCACTCCCAACACCAGCAGCTCGCCGTGAAGCCGCCTGTAGCCCCAGTTCGGGTTTTCCCTGACCAGGCGCAGTACCAGAGTCCGGACGGAGCGCACGGTACGAGGCCGACCGGGTTGCTTGGGCCGTGATGAGGCGGCATGCCGGCGCTTTGCGAGGTCGCGATGCCAGCGCAGTACCGTGTCAGGACGCACGAGCAACCGCACCTGCCGCAGAACCGGCAACGGCAGCTGGTGCAGCAGCGCCGCCAGGAACGCCCGGTCGCCTGGAGTGAACCGTACTCGGGCACCTCCGAGTTGGCGTTCGAGCACCGTGCTCTGATGGCGGAGGGCCAGGATCTCCGCATCCTTGTCCCGGTCGCTCATCGGCAGCAGACGCAGCAGCGCGAACACGTTGGTCACTACCAGGTAGGCCAGTCGCAGCAGCACGGTCGATCATCATGACGCGTGGACCACCCGCTACGCGAGAGCGCCTACTCGAGCGACGAGGCCGACGACCGCCAGTCCAGGTGCAGGCTTCCGACCAGGGCGGATGACATTCTCGGCAAGCGCACCGTTGAGGCCCAAGCATATTTACGTGGGTAATGGCCCCGCGAGAGTACCGCTGGATCTTTGGCCTCTAGCGTCGGTGGATGTGTGCACGGAATGTAATACTCGTGAGCTCTTCCTGATAAATAAGACGGATCAGGGCGTGCTGAAGCTGAAAAGCCTGAGAGAGCACCCCAAAGAAATCGCGTATCCGGACCTCTAGTCTTGCGTGTACTGAAGGGCTGGACTTAAAAAGGGCTCGATCGACGGTTTATTGGTAACTTCCGAGTAACTGGGAATGAGGGTGGTTCGTCTTAACGCCCTCTGTAGATATCTTCGTCCACTGGCGGCTCGACGTCGATGTAGTCGTAGGGGTCGCCATCCACGAAGATGCCCTGGGCCAGATCGCCCAAGTGCATGAGCAGCTTGGTGCCCACTTCCAGGTCGCACGCTGCGCAGTGAAACTCATAGGGGTCGAGGAGAACCTCGCCCGGGACGACGCCGTGGTCCATGTCGCGGATGATCCTCACTTCGCCGGCCACCCATCCCTGAGAACCGCAGGCCCGGCACTCCCTTGGTGCTTCCCGGGTCATGGTGATCAGCGGCTGACTGGTGATGGCGGCCAGGACCACGTCACGCTCATTGCGTGACATGTGCCCGAAGCGCTGTTCGAACAACGAACGGGCCTTGACCAGTAGGGCTTCCACCGCAACGCGTTCCTGTCGCACCTGCTCATCGACCAGCTTGTTGTGCAGGGCCAGGTATGGGCCCCAGTAGTTGGTCGGATCGACTTTCAGTTCTTCGAGAACCGGGTCGACCACGCGAATACAGACGGTGAACACTGCTTCGGCTTGCGCCGAGTCGTGTATCGCGCTGTGGGCCACTCCGTTGCGGGCGTCCGCCAGGGGTTCGAGGGCCTTCTTGTCGATTGGGATCTTCCGGGGAAGGAGCTTGAGCACCCGCTCATGAGCTTCAGCAAGGCCGATGGTCCTGACCTTGGTCAATGGGCCTGCGTGGGCGCCCAGACCTGTGGCATGGAGCAACGAGTCGAAGTGCCGACCGTCAACGATCAGAGCTGGATGAATCGCGGCCAGGTATGCCTTGAGCAGGTGCTCCGTGGCGACTCCGGCGTGGTGAACGGCGAAGTCGTAGCTCTCGGTGCCTTCGACAAAGGCCGTCAGTGCGGCATTCATCCATCTATGGGATGAACCTTTCAACTGCTCTGAATCCATGGCCGAGACGATAAGGCCGCCGGACCGTCAGGCGCTCGGGGTTTCACTATCGCCCGCTGTGCGGCTCAGCAAAGTTTGGGGGTGGGGACGGTCGTGGAGTGCTGCGGCGTATCGCGGCCAGTGGCCGCCTTCCTGGGTCCAGGCGGTGGCGGTCTTGGGGTTCGGTGAGGATCGCCGCTGGCAGTTGGGTGGAGAGCCCCATCCGCGCGGAGGTCCGGCCCGGACGTGAGTAGATGCCCAGGCGTCTCAACCGCTTCCCGAGGTGGTGGCTGCTGAGGGGCTGGCCGGCGAGGGCGCCGGGGAAGAGCCAGGGCGAGTCCGCCGTCGTGCCGATCGTGGTGTGCCCGCGTCGTCGTGTGACGAGCCGCGAAACCCTGCCGGGCCGGCGTCCGTGGCAGTCGGTTCTGGCGTACCCCGTCAGCCGTCTCAGAACCAGAGCTTCCCTTGTGCCACCACGACCGTATCGTCAGTGGTCGAATCCCCCCTCGGACACAACCTCCCCGTACTGTCCGTTTCCAGGGCAGGCGGAATCGGCACCCGCCTCCGGCTCCTGGCTGGACGCGGGTGTTCGTCGTTTCGGCTCTCTCCTGGGCTTCTCCCTTCGCCAGGGGTTCGGTGGTCGGGCTCTGGATCAGCCGATCGTGATCCTTTCTGCTCGTGGGGTGTCCGCGGTCAGGGATCTGGCCACCGGGTCATAGATCAGCGAGATCGCCTCGCTGCGGAGGTGCGCGACAGCGTCGGCCGACGAGAGCGTCGCTGCACTCGCGATCAGGGCCATCGGCTCGGCTCCGTCCGGGTCGTGGTGCGTGAGGCGGACGAGCAGAGCAGGCAAGTGCGGTAAGATCTGGTCCTCGCGCACGTAGGCGTTGGGAGTGCGGCCGGGCATGGGCCTGGTGGCGCTGGTGTGGCCGTGGCGGCACCGGTAGGCAGGGCGATGGCGAGCCCAGTGGGATTCCATCCGACGCCCGCAGGCGCCGCAGCGCAGCAGCCCCGCCAGGAGATAGGTCCGGCCGGGAGCGGTTTCCCGGACGGCGTGAAGGTGCTGAACGGCGATGAAGGCGGCCTCACTGACCAGCGCCGGGTGCGCGAGCTGGGCCGAGATAACCCAGTCGGCAGGGGTGTTCCACCGCATCACGTCGCGGTGCCCGAGAGTGGTGTTGGCCGCATCGATCAGGTCATGGTCGGTGCGCTGGCCGTTCCAGACCTGGTGACTGGTGTAGCGGGGGTTGGCCAGGATGGCCCGCACCGTGGGCAGTACCCAACGCTGACCGTTCCGGTGCCGGTTGCGTCCGGGGTCGGCAGCGGACGGGCAACGGATACCGGCGTCGCTCAGAGCACGCGCGATGCGCGCGATGCTGTGCCGGGCCAGGCGCTGAGTGAAGATCCAGGACAGGGTCGGCCCGCAGTATGGGGCGATGTCCAGACGTTGGATGCGCAGGCCGCGGCGAGCGAGTGCCCGGTTGGGGTGTGGTCCGGCGTCCACCAGCCGGTAGCCATACGGTGGCCGACCGCCGAGGTAACGGCCCTGGTCGCGGGTCTGCACGGTCATCGCGCTGCGCACCCGGATCCGGGCGCGGGCGATCTCCCGTTTGGACAGGATGCCGAGCAGGATCATCGGCTCCTCCTGCCCGCCGATCTGCGGATCCACCACGCCGCCCAGCTCCGGCACCCAGGCTCCGACACCGTAGTGTTCGAACAGCGGGGCCATGGTCGCGAACTGATGGCCGTAGAAGGCCCGCTCGCTGGAGCCGATGATGACCGCGTCGAACCTCCGGTCCGGGTCGGCCATCGCGCCAGCAATGCGGCGGCCTCCGGACGACGCGCCCAGGGCACGGTCCGGCTATGACCGATGTCGAAGAATTCGGCCACGATCCGCCCATGCCCGGAAGCGAGGGCCTGGGCGCGCAGCAGCTGCCAGGCCCGTGACGTAGCGGGATCCTGGTGGTCCTCGGTGGATACCCGCCCGTAGAAGGCAAACCGAAGTTCGGGCAGCTCGGGGGACGAGGATCCGAACCGCCGCTGCCAGGGTTCGCCGGCCCAGTCCGCGGGCGAACCTTGCCCGGCCGCGGTATCAGAGGCTGGGACGGCGGGTGGCGCGTCGGCTGGGCATCGTCGGCACCTCCTGCTCACCGCTGGGCTCGCCCGGCATGTCGACCGTGGACCGCTTGCGAGTTGCCGTCAACGGCCCGGGACAAAGGCTGACTCGAACGGATGAAGATCGGTGTCCGTTGCTTCGGCCGCAGTGTGCTGCCTGGCCGATAGCCTCGGGCACGACCCCCGAGTACGGCCAGTTCGAAGTGGCTCCGTTCTTTGCTTGCGTGGCGGCCCGGTGGCTGGATCCGTGCCGGCGGGACGGCAACCGTTGTTGTGGGTGTCCAGGGGCCTATTTTCTGCCGGGTAGCGTGGCCGGGTACTGCTTCGTGTCTGTGAGGGGGTCTGTTCATGCGCATGTTGTTCGAGCCCGACGACGAGGAGTTCGACGCCGCCGCGGAGATGCTGGCGAGTCGGGTGGAGGAGTGGGCGCGGGAGCACGGCGAAGGGGCGGACGCGGACGCGTTCGTTGTGCAGTCGGCTCTTGACTACCGCCACCGCGGGACGGCGGACGGCCGTCTGGGGCTGTGGCGGGCGGCTCATGTGGAGGGGGTTCTTCTGGACTGGCTGCCGCGGACGCTGACCGTGCTGCCGGGGCAGCCGTTGCCCGACGGTCCGGGTTCGCTGCTGGCCCTGCTGCGGTACTTCGACGCGTTCGGACTGGCCGATCCCCGTGGGGATGGCCTGACCGCGCTGGAGTCAGCGGTGAGCTCCGCGTCCGGGGAGTTCGGCGCCCGGATGGCGGACCGTACCCGCTGGGGGCCGGCGAAGTTCTGGGCGGTCACCGCCGCCGAGCAGGGCGTGGACATCATGAACCAGGCGGCGATGGCACGGTTCGCCGAGCGGGCCCGGCGCGGGGAGGTTCCCTACGACCGCGAGGCCCTCGACGCGATCATGACCCGGCACATGACGGCCGGCCCGGCGCAGGGGGAACGGGCGGAACCGCAGCTGCCGGTCACGTTGCCGGAGGAGGACGTGCTGCGGGAGCGGGCCGCCGCGGTCCCCCTGATCGGGCAGCTGGCGGGACTGGCCGGGTGGGCCGGGAGCGAGGGCCGTGATCTGACGAAGACGGGCCGGCTGCGCCTCGCCGATGCCCGGGACCTCGTCCGCGTCCTGGACACCGGGGACCCGGTCGAGCAGGTGCGTACCAGTGCGGAACTGCCGCGTGTGAACCTGCTGTTCGCCTGGGCGAAGCAGGCCCGGCTGATCCGGGTGGCCAAGGGCCGGGTGTACGCGGTGGCCAAGGCGCGCCCGGTGCTCGCGGATCCGCTCGCGCTGTGGGAGCGGGCCTTCGAGGCGTTCTTCGAGCTGCGGGGCCCACTGCTGGGCGGCCCCGATGGGTACGACGCCACCTCGATGCTGTTCGATGTGTACCAGGATGTGCTGCCCGACATCCTCAACACTCTCTACAGCCTTCCGTACCCGATGCCCTGGCCCCGGCTCCGCGACTCGGTCCACCTCGCCTACCGGATGAGTTTCACCCTCGGCGAGGCGCCGGAACGCGAGCAGCGGGCGTGGCTGCTGGACGCCGACCACGACCTGCGCCACGTCCTGGACCTCCTGGAGCGCCTCGGTGCGATCACCCGCGAGCAGGGCATGGCCGACCCCGTCTTCCTGGACACCGCACTCGATGAGCCCCCGGCCGGTCCGCAACTGCCCACCGGGATGCCCGCGGAACTCGCCCAGTTGCTGGGCTCCCTCCCGGCCGTCCCGGACCCGAGTGCCGCCGCCCGCGCGAAGGAGTTGCGTGCGGAACTGGCTTCAGGTCCCGTGGAGTTGATCCGCCTCACCGATCTGGGCACCCGCGCCGTCCGGCGGCGGCTGATCGCCCAGGGCCGTAGCGCACCGCTGGTGGGCGAGCTCACCCACGCACCGGCCGCCGGACTGCTGGGCGTGCTGGCCCAGGAGTACGACCCCGAGCACGCCGAAGCCGAACTCGCCGCCTGGACCGCCGCCCACGACAGCCCCGGGCACGCCCGGCGACTGCTCCTGGAGACCGTACGCACTACTCCTTTCCGTACTCGTGCCGCCGCTCTTCTCGACACCCTGGCCACCGCCCTGCCCGATGGCACGGAACTGCTGCGTTCCCTGCGCGGCGACCCGGACCTGGCCCCCACCGCCCTCACGGTCCTTACCCAGCGCGGCGCCCTCGACCACGAGGACCTGACCGACACCGAGGCCGCGCTGATGGTCGCCGAGAGCCTCCTCCAACTCCTGGACCTGGGCGGCGAGCAGGCCCTCCTGGAAGCCCTGCTCGTCCAGGGCCGCGCGGAGGCCGAGACGGCGATCGGGGCCGCACTCGCCTCCGCCCACCCCGACCGGGCCGGACTCGAAGCGCTGCGCCACCTCGCCGACGGTCCCCTTCGCGCCAAAGCGGCTCAGCTCGTACGGCAGAATGCGACCGGCACCCGGGCACGGCGCAGCACGACGAAGAAGCGCAAGCGCCGCCGCTGACCTCGACCCGCGCCCTCCCCGCTCGTCACGGCTGCCCCGGGGCGTACGGAGTGGGCCGGGCCCGACTGGAACCCGCACGTGGTGTGGGCCGGTAGCCGTGATCGGCGAGCCAGGTCCGGGCCCGGCCGTGCCGGCGTTCCGCGCTGAACAACCAGTAACGGCGCTGCTCAGTCGGTGAGACGGCCAGCGCGTCCTTGAACCGGCGGAACGCTCCCCGGCCCCTGATCGTGGCACCCAAGGCGTCGGCGAGGCTCCGGTCGTCGAGTGCGGCGATGAAGTCTTCCATGTCCCGGTAAGCAGCGTGTGACCTCGCGCATGCCACATGCAGCCGCCGCCCGGTGTCCTCCGGCTCTCCTTCACCCCAGGGCTCCCCGAAGTCCGCCGTCGCCGGCCGGCACTCGCCGGTGTTCAGATCGACCCAGCCACCGCCCCCGGCCGGATCGCCCTCCAGCAGGCCGGAGAGTTCCTCCAGATCGACAGGCAACGGACGCAGGAAAGGGGCAGCGCCACCGATCGCGGCGTCAAGCTGATCCGCCAGTACCTCATCGCCTTCCCCATTCCGCACCCGCAGCGCCGCCGAGCACCGGGCGGCCGTTTCCACGGCTGCCGGCACACCCCGGACAACGGCGGTGGTCAGCACGTCTCCGCACTGCTGGAGCACCGGCTCCGCATCACGTGTGCGAAGCAGCGCGACAAGGGCCCTGCTGTCCGCCGCGTAGCAGGCGGCGCGGAGCGCTGTCACATCGTGGTCACTCCAGGCATCGGTCATGCCCGCGCCCACGCGGCACGCCTCGCGATCCGCTCTGCCGTCGTCCTCATCATCGTTCCGTCACCGGTCATGCCGACTCATCCTACGGACGACCCGACAGCATGCGCCCCCTCTCGAGGGCGACCGCGGGCGGCCGACAGTAGGGTCCTGTGGGTGAGCGAGTACCAGTACTTCGAGTTCCAGGCCCTTGAGCGGCCGTTGAGCCGCGAGGAGCAGGAACAGCTTCGTGATCTGTCCACCCGGGCGCGGATCACCGCGACAAGCTTCACCAACACCTACCACTGGGGAAACTTCCGCGGCGAGCCGCGCCGCATGGTCGAGCGGTACTTCGACGCCCACCTGTATGTCACCAACTGGGGAACGCACCAGCTGATGCTGCGGCTGCCCAAGCAGCGCCTACCGCTGCGCACCGTCCAGCCGTACTGCCTCGACGAGCACGTCGAGGCATGGAACACCCACACGCATATCGTCCTTGATCTGACCAGCGAGGACGAAGGCGGCGACTGGGCGGAGGGCGCCGACGACTCCCTGACCGCGCTCATCGGCGTACGCGACGAACTCGCCGCAGGCGACCTGCGGCCGCTGTATCTCGCCTGGCTGTCCGCCCTCGCCGCGTGGGAATTGCTGGACGACGACGAAGAGGAGTACGAGACCGTCACCGAGCCTCCCGTCCCGGCTGGTCTGGCCGATCTCACCGCCCCGCAGCGCGCACTGGCGGACTACCTGCGCGTCGATACCGACCTGCTCTCCGTCGCCGCACAGTCCAGCCCCGCCGCCCCCGAACCCACGGCCAAGCCCACGAAGAAAGAACTCCAACCCCTGATCACCGCCCTGCCGGCAAAGGAAAAGGACGGGTTTCTGCTCCGGCTGGCCCTGGGACAGGAACCCCAGTTGCACACCGAACTGCTGCACCGCCTGCGCGGCACCGCCACCCCGGCCACCACTCCCGGCAACCGATCCGCAGCCCACCTGCTCGACGCCGCCCACACCCGCCGCACAGAACGCCGCCGACGCGAACAGCGCCGACAGGCGGAAGCGTGCGCCCAGCACCTGACAGCCCTGGCCACCGATGCGGAGTCCGTGTGGCGACAGGTCGAGGCGCACATTGCCACCAAACAAACCAACGCCTACGACCAGGCGGTCACTCTTCTGCGTGACCTGCGCGACGCCTGCGACCACGTCGGCAACGGAGCGGACTTCCGGCAGCGCCTCACGCGTCTGCGTGAGACGTACCAGCGCCGCCCCGGCCTCATCCACCGTCTGAACACCCACAACCTCCGATAACAGACGGCACGGACCCCGAACTCCGGATAACGGCTCGGCACCGCCAGACGATCGCCACGAGCGTGTGCGACCCGGTAGTCCCCGATGCGCAGACGCTTCACCTTCGGCTTCAACGACCTTCTCGAAGACGCGGACGGCTATCTGATCTCAGAACGGGTGCGCGGCGGCCAGGACATCGTCACGGCGGTCCGGAACCACTACCGCGGCAGCGGCGGCCTCACCCGGATCGGCGACTTCCTCACCAAACGGTTCAGCGGGCTTGCCAGCACCGCCACCGACATGGCCCGGAACATGCTGACGATGAGCGACGACCCCACCATCGCGCTGGGGCGGGCGAAGCTGATCTACGGCATCGCGGGGTACGACACGCTGCTGCCCGAGATGCTCCCCGCCGACAAGCTCACTGAATTCTGCCGGGGATTCGCCGACTCGCTGCTGGCCAGAGCCGGACAAGAGGGCCTGAAGAAGGCCACCTACCTCGCCAACCAGAAGAAGAACCTGAGAGATTCGCAATGATTTTCGCCGGGGCTGCCCTGCTGCTGCTCGTCTTCGTCCTCGTGAAGTCCGTGCGCCTGCTGAGGGCACGGGCCTTCCCATGGCGTGATCCACGGGCGTGGTCGGCGGCCGCCGCGGTATGCCTCGGCATCACGTTATTCGTGTACATGTTCGGAGCGCTGTCCGGTTTCACGCAGACGAGCGAGATCTGCGCCGTGAAGTCCGGGCACGGGTCCGGAAATCGGCCCGACTCGGTCACGGAGACCGCGTTCCCGCTGAGTCATGAGTGCCGGTGGAACGACGGCACCACGAGCGATCTCGTTCCGGTTTGGGTGAACCCGGTGGTCTTCGTCTTCGCCGCAGGTTTCGTTCTGTGTTCCGCCAAGGCCGTGCACGCGGCCGTCACGTCGAGAACCGTTACGTCGAGAACAGGAGCCAGTGCATGAGCGATGTCCTACCCACTGCCTCGCGGTTCGGCCGCCGAGACTTCCTGACCGCCGGGCTCGGCATAGCGGGCGGCGTCACCCTGTGGGCGGGCGGGTTGACCGGCCCGGCCACAGCGGCCGGAGCCGAGAGAGCGTTATGGCGCGAAGAGAGATCAGCGAACGGCTGGCCGGTGACCAGCGAGGTTCACGAGCACCAGGTGGAGGGCACTGAGCAGGTGACCGTCCCCCTCCTGGCGGGCGATGTGGCCACGGCGCTGCTGTTCGTGGCCCGTCGCTTCAACTACGAGATCGCCACCCTGGACGCGGGCGAGGTCACCGGCCATTCCATGGACCGCGCCGTTTCGGCGCGGTACGAGAGCAACTACCTCTCGGGCACAGCGATCGCGATCCGTCCCGTGTTGTACCCCGTCGGCTCCAAGGACGGGCTCTTCCCGCACGAGACGGTCGTCATCCGAGACATCCTCGCCGACTGCGAGGGAGTGGTGCGGTGGGGCGGGGACGAGAAGATCCCGAAGGAGAGCCACTTCCAGATCGATGTGGGCCCCGGCGACGAGCGGCTCGCCACCGTCGCCCGGAAGTTCGAACAGTGGGACCGCACCCCGGGCGCCGGCCCCGGAACGATCAACGCGTTCGTCTCTGAGCGGCAGCGCGCCGCGAAAGCCCTGGAACGGCGCCAGCGCGTGGCCTGAACCCCGCCCCGGGGCCGGACCACCAGCCGGGTCCCGGGCAGACCTAGGTGTTCTGCCCGGGGAGGTTGGTGACGCGGCCGACGGGGTGCGGCCGTAGACCCGGTGTGGGATCGGACGCCCCGCTCGCGAAGATCGTCTGGGTAATGCCGAGGACTCGAACCTGTGGCTACGGCAGGAGCAGCTCGCCCCGCAAGACGGGCGTGTACGTATGGTGCGTGTCCCCCCTCGGACACATACTGATAGCCCACAGGCTTTCTGATAGTGCTGGTCGAGTTTCCTCTCGGCCAGCACTTTGTGCTCTCCGCCCTCGCGTGGCACCTGCCCTCCACCCTACGCCGTGATCGGCTGGTCACCCCGGACACACCGCTGACCCGGCACCGGCAGCTGGTGCGCCGGAAGTGGCGCCGGACGGCGCTCGTACCGGTCCGGCGCGAATTCCTGAATCAAAATGGCGTCCACATACTGTTCGTTAGATGAGGTAACCACTAGCGTCCACCCGGACAACGAGGCGCCCGTGTTCATGTCGGTGTACCGGGCGCTCGTGCTGCGAGGACGGCACAGCGGGTGCCGCCGCTGTGCGGCCGGAGCCGCGCCCACCTTTCGGACTACGCGTACGTGAGGAAGGCACTTCGTCATGAAGAACTTGGGCCGTCGCACGTTCAGTCGACTCGCCGTCACCCCGCTGCTCGCCATGCCCGCCGCGACCCATCCGGGAGCGGCCGCGGCATCGTCCCCCGGCACCGCCCGGAACGGCGCCGATCAGCGGACCGAGACGATCCGCGCCATGAGCAGAGCCGCCGCGTACATGGACGGCACCGTCTCCTACCGGGGCGGCTACGTCTGGAACTATCTGCCCGACCTCTCGGTGACATGGGGCGAGATGGAGGCCAAGCGCACCATGTGCTGGGTCCAGCCGCCCGGTACCCCGTCCGTCGGGCACAGCATGCTCGACGCCTACCACGCCACCGGCCACGAGGTGTTCTACCGGGCCGCCGAGCGCACCGGACTCGCCCTCGTGGACGCCCAACTGCCGGTCGGCGGCTGGAACTACATCCATGACTTCGCCGGCGGGAAGTCCCTCGAGGACTGGTACGAGACGATCGGCGCCAACGGCTGGCGGCTGGAGGAGTTCCAGCACTACTACGGGAACGCCACCTTCGACGACGCGGGCACTTCAGCCGCCGCCCAATTGATCCTGCGGCTGTACGTGGAGCGCGGCGATCGGCGGTTCGAAAAGGCCCTGGACCGCGCGATCGGTTTCGTGCTGGCCGCCCAGTTCGGCACCGGTGTCGCCGACGGCCGCTGGCCGCAGCGCTTCCCCGCGTACCACGGCTCGGTCAGCAGGATGCCGTGGCCCGAACGGCGGCCCTCGTGGCTCCCCGACGACGTGACGCACGGCATGGAGGACGGCGACTACACCCCGCGACATCCAGCTGTCCGACCTGCTGCGCGACGCGCCTCTCCCGCTGCCGGTGGTGTCGGACGCCGAGGCGGCCGCTCTGGTGGCCGGACTCGGCGATCGGGACCACTGGCTGACCCGGCTGGACGCGGTGACCAACCCTTACGAGGGGCCCGGCGCCCGGAAGCCGTACGACGGAAAGGCGTACATGAGCAAGAACGTCGGCGATCTCCGGGACACCTCGCCGTACAACCCCCAGGATCCGCCGGCCGAGCCGCCGTACCAGCCGCGGGAGGCCCCACTGGGCATCAGCTCCGCGGCCTACGTGGCCAACATGGCCAAACTGATCGGCTACGTGGTTCAGCCCGCGGGCTGAGCCCGGATCGCGCACGCCGTCGGCCGAGCGAGGGGGGCGGCATCGCCGTGGGGCTGCTCGGCCCGCTCAGGCGGTGTGGACGCGCGGGCGGCGGGTGCGGTCGGGTTCGGCGCCGCGCAGGACCTCGCGGGTGACCGGGGCCACCTCTCCCTGGCCGAAGAGGAAGAAGCGCAGGAAGTTGGCGAAGGGGTTGCCCTCGGTCCACTCGAAGTAGATGTGCGGGGTGCGGCCCGTCGTCTCGCGGACGTGGAGGAGCAGCGCGGCCAGGGCGTTGGGGATGGAGGAGGACTCCAGGGTGAGCACGCGGTAGCGGCCGTGGAGGACCTCGCCGCGTACGGTCAGGCTCGCCTCGAACTCGGAGGGGTCGGTGACCGTCACCTCCACGAAGACGAAGTCCTCCTGCTCCGGCAGATCGTTGTCGGCGCGGATCTGATCGACCTTGTCGCGGTACTCGGCCCGGTCGCGCCGGTCGGGCTCATTGGCGATGAACCGGATCTTGCGGCTGGCGATATCCCTGACGAAGCGTTCCGCCATGGGGTCCAGCGTCACGCTGGTCACACGCAGTTCGAAGGCGCGGGCCAGCCGGGACAGCAGGGAGACCAGGATGATGCCCGCGATGAAGCAGGCGCCGATCTTCACACCGTCGGGACGCTCGATGACGTTGACGACCGTCGTATAGAGGAACACCGCGGCTATCACCGCGAACGCGATCGTCCACTTACGCTGCCCGGCCTTGCGCGCCGCGATGGTCACCGCGATCGCCGCGGAGCTGATCAGCACCAGCACCCCGGTGGCGTAGGCCCCGCCCTGGGCGTCGACATCGGCGTCGAAGATCCAGGTGACCAGGAAGCCGATGAGGGTGAACACGATGACCATGGGGCGTACGGCGCGGGCCCAGTGCGGGGCCATGCCGTAGCGCGGCAGATAGCGCGGCATCAGGTTCAGCAGGCCCGCCATCGCGGACGCGCCGGCGAACCACAGGATGGCGATCGTCGAGACGTCGTAGATCGTGCCGAAGGCACCGCCGAGGAACTCGTGGGCGAGGTACGCCAGGGCCCGGCCGTTGGCCTTGCCGCCCGCCTCGAACTCCTTCTCCGGGATCAGGAGCGTGGTGATGAAGCTGGTCGTGATCAGGAAGACGCTCATGATGGCGGCGGCGGCCGTCAGCAGTTTCTTGGTGTTCCGGATCCGCCCGGCGGGCTTCTCCTCGCTGTCGCTGTCGTCCCCCTTGACGTGCGGCATCACCGCGACGCCGGTTTCGAAGCCGGAGAGGCCGAGGGCGAGTTTGGGGAAGACGACCAGGGCCACGCCGACCATGGCGAGGGCGTTCCCGTGCTCGGCGGTCAGGGCGGCGGACCAGTCGGTGACCACATGGCCCGCGGTGGCCACATGCCACAGGCCGACGACGACCACCACGGCGTTCAGCGCGAGGTAGACGCCGACCAGCGCGACCGCCACCCCGATCGCCTCCAGGAAGCCCTTGAGGAACACCGCGCCGAGCAGGGCGACCAGAAGCAGGGTGATCAGCATCTGATGGCCATGGAGGGTGCTGGTCAGATGGGGGTTCTCCACCAGGTGGGTGGAGGCGTCGGCGGCCGAGAGGGTGATGGTGACCAGGAAGTCGGTGGCCGCGAAGCCGAGCAGGGTCAGTACGAACAGCTTGCCCTTCCAGAAGGACAGCAGCCGCTCCAGCATCGCGATCGAGCCCTCGCCCCGGGGGCTCTCCTCGGCCACCCGCCGGTACACCGGCAGGGCGCCCGCCAGGGTGACCACCACCAGGACGATGGTCGCGATGGGTGACAGCAGTCCGGCCGCGAGGGCGGCGATGCCCGGCTGGTAGCCGAGGGTGGAGAAGTAGTCGACGCCGGTCAGGCACATCACGCGCCACCATGGCTGGCCCTTGTGCGCGGGCTTCGGCTCGGCGTGCGGACCGGTGTGGCCGCCCGTCCTACCCATATCGGACAGACCCTCCAGCATCCACGCACGCAGACGACGCGGTGGGCCCTCGGTGGTGACCATCGATGTGCTCCTGCCGTGGCTCGGCGTGCGGTTCCGGCCATCACACGGACGGCCGCACCAGCGTAGCGGAGAGTGATGTTCTGGCCCTCGAAAAGACGCCTCGCGGGCGTCAAGACTCCGTTAAGAGCGCCGGGGCGGGTGCCGGCGGTGCGCCAAGAGGAGCAGGTCCGCCGCCTACGGCCGTGAATTACGTCACGGCGTGGGCGGGCGTGGCCGAGGGCGCCGGGGCGGACACTCAGCGTTATCTCGTACGGCACCCCTGGCCATCTCGTACGGCACCCTCTGGACAACTCGCACGAAGGCGACGGAAAGGCGAGCGGGAGCGTGGCCGGAAGGTGGCCGGGAAGGTGACCGCACCCGGCCCGCCCGACCGCGCCCGGCCGCGTCAAGACCGTGTCCCGGGCGACGGCCGCGACCCCAAGCGCCGGCAAGACGTCGAGGCCCTCCGTGGAGTCCGTAAGAGGCGCGTCAAAGGGGCGCGCATCGCCGTATGGGACTCGTCAACAACGCTCGAATCCGGTCAAAGGTCGGGGTTTTCTTCTACCCGTTATCCCTCCGATCCGCGGTTCGCGGATCTCCCCGACCTCTTTCCAGGAGCTCGCGATGGCCGATGTGGCCTTCGTCGTCACCACGATCGCGGTTTTCGCGCTGGTGGCCTTTGTCGCCAAAGGGGTGACAAAGCTGTGACCGTCGAAAACGTCGTCGGCCTCATCGTGGCCGTCGCCCTGCTGGGCTATCTCGTCCTCGCCCTGATCTTCCCGGAGAGGTTCTGAGATCGGATATGGGTCCCGTACTCGCCGGCGTGCTCCAGCTGCTCGCCCTCATAGGGGCGCTGGCACTCGCCTACGTCCCCCTCGGCAACTACATGGCCAAGGTCTACTCCTCCGACAAGCACTGGCGCGTGGAGAAGTGGATCTACAAGGGCATCGGTGCCAACCCCGACACCGAGATGCGCTGGGTCTCGTATCTGCGTGGGGTGCTGGCCTTCTCGGTGGCCGGTGTGCTCTTCCTGTACCTGCTCCAGCGGTTGCAGGGCAGCCTGCCCGGTTCACTCGGGTTCTCCTCGATCGAGCCAGCGCAGGCGTTCGACACGGCCGCGTCCTTCGTGACGAACACCAACTGGCAGTCGTACTACGGCGAGCAGGCCATGGGCCACGTCGTGCAGACCGCCGGTCTGGCCGTGCAGAACTTCGTGTCGGCCGCGGTCGGCATCGCCGTCGCGGTGGCGCTGGTGCGCGGCTTCGCGCGCTCACGCACCGGTGAACTCGGCAACTTCTGGGCCGATCTGGTGCGTGGCACGGTCCGCGTCCTGGTGCCGATCGCGGCGGTCGCCGCCGTGGTCCTGGTGGCGTGCGGCGCCCTCCAGAACTTCTCCGGCATCCACGAGGTGGGCCAGTTCATGGGCGGCTCGCAGCAGTGGAACGGCGGCGCCGTGGCCTCGCAGGAGGCCATCAAGGAGCTGGGCACCAACGGCGGCGGCTACTTCAACGCCAACAGCTCCCACCCGTTCGAGAACCCAACGCCGTTCACCAACCTCTTCGAGATCTTCCTGATCCTGGTCATTCCGCTGGCGATGACCCGCGCCTTCGGTGTCATGGTCGGCTCGGTCAAACAGGGTTACGCGATCCTGGCGACCATGGTCACCATCTGGGTCGGCTTCGTGGCCCTGATGATGTGGACCGAGTTCGCCCACCACGGCCCGGCCCTTCAGGCCGCGGGCGGCGCGCTGGAGGGCAAGGAGACCCGCTTCGGGGTCGGCGGCTCGGCGCTCTTCGCGGTGTCGACCACGCTCACCTCGACCGGAGCGGTGGACTCCTTCCACTCCTCCTTCACCGGTCTGGGCGGCGGTATCACCATGCTCGGCATGATGCTGGGCGAGATCGCGCCCGGTGGTGTGGGCTCCGGCCTCTACGGCATGCTGATCATGGCGATCATCGCGGTGTTCATCGCCGGGCTGATGGTCGGCCGCACACCCGAGTATCTGGGCAAGAAGATCGGTTCCCGTGAGATCAAGCTGGCGGCCTGCTACATCCTGGTCACCCCGGCACTGGTCCTGATCTTCACCGCCGCTTCGGTGGCCCTGCCGACGCCGCCGAACTCGATGCTCAACTCCGGTGCGCACGGCTTCTCCGAGGTGCTGTACGCCTTCACCTCGGCCTCGAACAACAACGGCTCGGCCTTCGCGGGCCTGAACGCGAACACCGACTGGTTCAACACCACGACCGGCCTCGCGATGCTGCTCGGCCGCTTCGTGCCCATGGTCTTCGTCCTGGCGCTCGCGGGCTCGCTCGCCGAGCAGAAGCCGGTCCCGGCCACCGCGGGCACTCTGCGCACCGAAAAGCCGCTGTTCACCGGGCTGTTGGTGGGCGCGATCCTGATCATCACCGGTCTGACGTACTTCCCGGCGCTGGCGCTGGGGCCGCTGGCCGAGGGGCTGGCGTGATGACCACCCGCATAGAAAACCACGAGGACTCCATGTCCACTGCCACTGGGACCAAGGCGCCGCACAACGGCGTTCCCACCGGACACGCCTCGGCCGAGGACCGTGTCGGCGCGGGCCTCTTCCATCCGGGGCAACTGCTCAGGTCGCTGCCGGACGCCTTCCGCAAGCTGGACCCGCGGGTGATGGTCAAGTCGCCCGTGATGTTCGTCGTGCTGGTCGGGTCCGTGCTGACCACCGCCTTTTCCTTCAAGGACCCGGGCGACTGGTTCGGCTGGGCGATCAGCGCCTGGCTGTGGCTGACCGTGATCTTCGCCAATCTGGCGGAGGCGGTCGCCGAGGGCCGGGGCAAGGCGCAGGCCGACACCCTGCGCAAGGCCAAGACCGACACGGTCGCGCGGCGGCTGCGGGGGGACGGCTCGGAGGAACGGATCCCCGGCACCGAACTGCGCGTCGGCGACCTGGTGGTCTGCGAGGCCGGCGATGTCATCCCCGGTGACGGCGATGTGGTCGAGGGCGTCGCCTCGGTCGACGAGTCGGCGATCACCGGTGAGTCGGCGCCGGTCATCCGCGAATCCGGCGGCGACCGTTCGGCCGTGACCGGCGGTACGAAGGTGCTGTCCGACCGCATCGTCATCAGGATCACCACCAAACCGGGCGAGACCTTCATCGACCGGATGATCAGCCTGGTCGAGGGCGCCGCGCGGCAGAAGACGCCCAACGAGATCGCGCTGAACATCCTGCTCGCCTCGCTGACGATCGCGTTCCTGCTCGCATGCGCCACGCTGCCGCCGTTCGCGGACTACTCAGGTACGCGGCTGACCATGGTGGTGCTGGTGGCGCTGCTGGTCTGTCTGATCCCGACGACGATCGGGGCGCTGCTGTCGGCGATCGGCATCGCGGGCATGGACCGGCTGGTGCAGCGCAATGTGCTGGCGATGTCGGGCCGGGCGGTCGAGGCCGCCGGTGATGTCTCCACACTGCTGCTGGACAAGACCGGCACCATCACGCTGGGCAACCGGCAGGCGGCGGAGTTCGTGCCGGTGCGCGGCACCACGGAGGCCGAGGTGGCCGACGCCGCCCAGCTGTCCTCGCTGGCCGACGAGACCCCCGAGGGCCGGTCCATCGTGATCCTGGCGAAGGAGAAGTACCGGCTGCGCGAGCGCCACCAGGGCGAACTGGTGGGCGCCGAGTGGATCGAGTTCACCGCGCAGACCCGGATGTCGGGTGTGGACGCGGGCGAGCGGAAGATCCGCAAGGGCGCGGCCGGTTCGGTCATCGCCTGGGTCCGGGAGCGGGGCGGCACGGTCGCCGAGGACGCGGACCGGATCGCCCACCGGATCTCCGAGGCCGGTGGCACCCCGCTGCTGGTGGCGGTGGAGGACGCCGACGGGGCCCGGGTCCTGGGCGTCATCCACCTCAAGGACGTCGTCAAGGAGGGCATGCGGGAGCGGTTCGACGAGCTGCGCCGCATGGGCATCAAGACCGTCATGATCACGGGTGACAACCCGCTGACGGCCAAGGCGATCGCCGATGAGGCGGGCGTCGACGACTTCCTCGCCGAGGCCACTCCCGAGGAAAAGATGGCCCTGATCAAGCGTGAGCAGGCGGGCGGCAAGCTGGTGGCGATGACCGGCGACGGCACCAACGACGCCCCGGCGCTTGCGCAGGCGGATGTCGGGGTGGCGATGAACACCGGTACGTCGGCCGCCAAGGAGGCCGGCAACATGGTCGACCTCGACTCCAACCCGACCAAGCTGATCGAGATCGTGGAGATCGGCAAGCAGTTGCTCATCACCCGTGGCGCGCTGACCACCTTCTCCATCGCCAACGATGTCGCGAAGTACTTCGCGATCATCCCGGCGCTGTTCGCGGCGGTCTACCCGGGCCTGGACAAGCTGAACATCATGCAGCTGTCCTCACCGGACTCGGCGATCCTGTCCGCGGTCGTCTTCAACGCGCTGATCATCATCGCGCTGGTGCCGCTCGCCCTGAGGGGGGTGCGCTACCGGCCGATGAGCGCGGACAGGATGCTGCGGCGCAACCTCGGGATCTACGGATTCGGCGGCCTGATAGCGCCCTTCATCGCCATCAAGATCATCGACATGCTCATCTCCCTCATCCCCGGGATCGGCTGATCGCCATGAACAACTCCGTCACGAACACCGTCCGGCTGTTCGGGGCCGGTCTGCGCGCCCTTCTGATGCTGACCCTGGTGACGGGCGTCATCTATCCGCTGCTGGTCACCGGCATCGCCCAGGGGCTGTTCCACGACAAGGCGAACGGCTCCGAGATCGAGGCGCACGGCAAGGTCGTCGGCTCCTCGCTGATCGGGCAGCCGTACAACCTGCCACTGAAGAAGGGTCAGGAGACCCCGGATCCCGATCTGAAGTGGTTCCAGGGACGTCCGGCGAACGGCCTGGGCACCAACAGCCTCAACACCCAGTACTCGCTGCTGCTGTCCGGAGCCACCAACCTCGCCGCCGACAGCGAGGACCTCGTCCAGCAGGTCAAGGACGCCAAGGCCGCGGTCGTCAAGAACAACTCGGTGCCCGGCTACACCGTCAAACCGTCCCAGGTCCCCGCCGACGCGGTGACCTCCTCCGCCTCCGGTCTGGACCCGGACATCTCCCCGCGGTACGCGGACATCCAGGTGCACCGGGTCGCGGTGAAGAACGGGCTGCCCGTCGCCCAGGTGAAGAAGCTGGTCGAGGACAGGACCGAGGGCCGTATGGCCGGCTTCATCGGGGAGCCGCGGGTGAACGTCCTCGAGCTCAACATCGCGCTCAAGGATCTCGTCGCCGAGCGCTGATGGCGTGGCGCGCCCCAGGAGCGGGAGCCGGTGGCCGGAGGATGCCTCCGGCCACCGGCTCCCGCCGCCGCGCCGCCGTTTCGGCATGGACGAGCTGCCGGTCCGGCTGCGGGCCGCGGTCCGCCGTACCGAGGAGGCGCCGCCCGGTACGGGGTACCGCTTCGAGGGATGGCCTCGGGCCGGGGCCCGTCTCCCCACGCGCCCCGGGCCGCTAGGCGGGTGAACCGCTGCGCGGCCGCTCGGGCAGCACGGCCCGGCCGGCCGGTGGCGCGCTGGCGGCGGCCGCCTTGGTGGTGGTGAGGTCCTCGATGCGGTCGGCGAACCCCGGTTCGGGCAGGGGGAGGTCGATATCGGGGTCGTCGATGAAGTCGACGGCCCGGGCGACGTAGTGGATGACCGCCGTGGTGGCGGGCGGCACCTCCTGGCCTCTCTTCAGGCCGTGCAGGATGCGCAGGGCCGCGGCCATCTCATGGTCGGTGGCGGCCCAGTCCTCCACGGTGTCGGTGACCGGCGGGATGTCGTTGCCCGCTTGTTCATGCCACCACTCCAGCCACGCGTGCGCCTGGCCGTCCTCGCCGAGCGCCATGTGGTGGAGGTAGAGGCAGTACGCGGCGGCGGGGTCCCCGGCGCCGGCGGCGAACTGCCACCAGAACTGGGCGTGGTCCTCATGGCCGGCCAGCTGGAGGACGCACCCCAGGACACGGGAGCCGGGCGGTTCGAGGATGCGCCGGGTGAGGAAGTCCCGCAGCTGGGTCAGGGCGTCGGGGCGGGCCATGATCGCCTCGCACAGGGTGTGCAGGTCCTGCGCCATCCGTTCGTCCGCGCCCGGCGCCGCGGCTTCGGCGGCCCCGGCCGTCCCCCGGGGGTGTTGCGGGGGCCGCTCATGGGGTGGGGCGCCGCCGGGGTCGGCGTGGCGGGCGGCGAGCCGGGCCTCGGCGGCCTCGAAGTCGATGGGAGGGGTGGGGTTGAGCAGGGCCCGGGCGAGGATGTGGTCAATGGGTGAGGTCATCGGTCTTCCTTGGCCAGGAGTTGCTGGAGACGGCGGCGGGCGTAGCGGGCGGTGGAGCGGACACCGGCCTCGGTGATGCCGAGGTGGGTGGCGGTCTCGGCGACGCGGTAGCCGCGGCAGTGGAGCAGGATGACCACGTCCTGCTGGCGCTCGGGGAGTTTCTTGATGGCCTGATAGAGGTTCAGGCTCTCCTCGAGCACGGCTATGGGATCGACCGCGTCCTGGAGTATCGCGGTCTCGAAGGTCGCGTTGTCCAGCAGGGCGGGGCCCCGGTTGCGGGCGCGGGCGAGGTCGATGACCCGGTTCTTCATGACCTTCCAGGCGTAGGCGGCCGGGTTCTCCATGGTCAGGACCTTGGGCCAGCAGCGCAGGAGTTGCTCGAAGGCCGCGTCGACGGCTTCCTCGGCGTCCGCGTGGTTGCCGAGGTAGACCATGGCTCGGTCTATGTACGCCTTCCGGTGGAGTTGGTGGAAGGCACGGAAGTCGGCGGGGAGTCCGGTGGTCATCGAGGTGGTCTCGCGCGAGCGCGGGAAGTCGTTGGTCACCGCTCCCCTCCTTCCTGGTTGCTGCGATGCAGTTCCGATACGCCGACGCGGACTCCCATCGCGGCCGCACGGCGCAGGAGGGCGATGGCGTCACTGCCGAATACCCGTGCCACGAGCACGGCGGTGACGACGTTCACCACGGTTTGAAGATTCACCGGACTTGTTGTCCTTCTGTTCGTCGTACGAGGGTGGCCCCCACACGCCCCGCGAGTGCGCCGTGTTGCGCTCTCTGTTCAGATAGCGCGCACGGACGCCGGTTCGTGCATCGGATGAGCCTAAAATCTTACGGAACGCAGCGATCCAATTACGCAAATATGAAAAACAGATAGGTGCTAAGCGCTCCGCTGGAAGTGCCCTGACATGCCGTCGATCGTCCGCGGCGCCGTCGTGGCTGGTCGCGCAGTTCCCCGCGCCCCTTCGGGGCGCCACCGAACCGCAGCCGACTTCCGCCGATCTGCTTAGCCGGTGAGTGTCTGGGTGCCGAGCACGGTGAGCAGGGCGAGGCGTTCGGCGTCCTCGGTGCCGGGCTCGGCGGTGTAGACCACGATCCGCAGATCGCTGCCCGCCACGGTGAGCACATCGCAGTCCAGCGTCAGCGAACCCACCCGCGGATGGTCGATGGTCTTGCGCGATGCCTCGTGGTGGCCGACGGTGCCGGAGTCCCACAGCTTCGCGAACCGCTCGCTGTTCGCGCGCAGCTCCGCCACCAGCCGCCGCAGCCGCTGATCGGCCGGGTAGCGGGCGGCGGCCGTACGGAGATCGGCGACCAGCGCGGCCTGGAACCGGGTCCGGTCCTCATGCGTCTGCCGGGCCCCGCTGATCTGGCGGACGAAGTGCCGCCACGCGCCATTGCGCTCGTTGCCGCGCCATCGGGACGGATCGCCCATCAGCGCCACATACGGCGGATTGGCCATCAGCAGCGTCCAGGACGCGTCGCTCACGGCGACGGGAGTTCCGGTCAGCCGGTCCAGCAGCCGCTGGACGCTCGGGGTGATGTACGCCGGTACGGTCTCCGGGCCCGGTGGCACCAGCCCGGCCAGCCGGAAGAGGTGGGCGCGCTCGTCCCCCGACAGCCGCAGCGCCCTGGCCAGGGCCTCGACCACCTGGGTCGAGGGATGGGAGGCCCGGCCCTGTTCGAGGCGGGTGATGTAGTCGACGGAGATCCCGGCCAGCATGGCCAGCTCCTCGCGGCGCAGCCCGGCCGCGCGCCGCTGCCCGCCGGCCGGCAGCCCGGCGGCCTCCGGGGGGACCCGGTCGCGCCAGCGCCGTACCGCCTGCCCGAACTCCGTGGTCGCCATGGTGACCAGTGTGCACCTCGGCCCGGGGACGAACCTGGTACTCGCGTTCCCAGGAAGACAGGGCACCTGGCTGCCCGCACCCTCCGGGCGGAGCCTGGAGACATGACGACAACACTCATCACCGGAGCCAACAAGGGTCTCGGCTTCGAGACCGCCCGCCGCCTGATCGCCGCGGGACACACCGTCCACCTGGGCAGCCGGGACGCCGACCGCGGTCGCCGGGCCGCCGAACGGCTGGGGGCGCGGCCGGTCGTCCTCGATGTCACCGATGACGCGTCCGTGGCCGCCGCCGTGAAGACCATCGAGGCCGACGGCGGGCTGGATGTACTGATCAACAACGCCGGTATCGAGGAGCGGACGCCGGACGGCGGGGTGGTCGGCGCCGCGGAGGTCACCGCCGACATGATGCGGACCGTGTTCGAGACGAACGTCTTCGGCATGGTGCGGGTCACCCATGCCTTCCTGCCGCTGCTGCGGCGGTCCGCCGCCCCGGTCGTGGTCAACGTCAGCAGCGGTCTGGCCTCGCTGAAGCGGGTCTCCACCCCGGACGACCCCGCCTACGCCTACCCCGGGGTCGCCTATCCGGCGTCGAAGACCACGGTCAACATGGTCACCGTGCAGTACGCGAAGGCGTTCCCGGAGATGCGGATCAACGCCGTCGAGCCCGGCTACACCGCGACGGACCTCAACGCGCACACCGGCCACCAGACCGTGGCGGAGGGCGCCGAGATCATCGTCCGGATGGCGCAGATGGGCCCCGACGGCCCGACGGGAGGCTACGTCGACATCGAGGGCACCCTCCCCTGGTAGGGCGGGGGCACCCTCCCCTGGTGGAGCGGCGGGCTCGTCGGCGCCGCCGTGCTCATCCGGTCCTGCTGTCCCGGGTGCGCCACAGCCACCGGATGTCGCGGGCGAAGGACCAGCTCAGCAGGGTCAGGGCCAGCAGCGCGGCGCCGAAGGCCAGCGGATAGGGCAGCACATCGGCGCCGACGACCAGCAGCAGAACACCCTGGAGCGCCGCCACCGTCTTACGGGCGGTGCTCGGGGGGAGCCGGCCGTTCAGCCACGGCAGCACCCGTGCCGTGGCGACGAAGAGGTAGCGCATGGCGCCGATGAGCAGCACCCAGGGGCCGAGCGAGGTGGCCACATAGATGCTGAGCACCAGGATGAGGACGGCGTCGACCTCCATGTCGAACCGCGCGCCCAGGGAGGACGAGGTGCCGGTGCGGCGGGCCACCTGTCCGTCGACCGCGTCCAGGATCAGCGCGACCGCGGTGAGGGCCACCAGGGCGGTGACCGGCGTCGGGCTCTCGAAGGAGTCGGCGACCAGCGCGGTCACACCGCCGACGAGCGTGGCCCGCGCCAGGGTGACGCGGTTGGCCGCGCCGAAGGAGGCGAGCCAGGACCGCGACAGGGCGCGGGTGAGCACCGCCCAGGTGACGACCGCGAAGGCCAGGCCGGTCAGCCAGCCCGCGGGCCCCAGGTCGATCGCCGTGCCGAGCAGGACGAGCAACAGCAGCTGGGCGGCGGCGCCCACCGCCGTCTCGTTCCGCAACGGCGTCGTGTTGTAGGGATTGTTCAGGGCCACCGTGCACCCTCCGGGCTGTGTGGCGGAGTGAATGGGTGCCGCGTACCGTGTTCGCGGCTTCATGGTCATCGGTACGTGAGCCACCGCCCGATTGTTCATCCCCTCAGGAGAACGTCGTATGACGCGCACCGCCCGTGCCTTCTGGCTTCGCTCCCCCGGCCTCGGTGAGATACGGGAGACGGCCCTGCCCGACCCCGGGCCGAAGGACGTGGTGGTGCGCACGCTGTGCTCCGGGGTGAGCCGCGGTACGGAGACCCTGGTCTTCCGCGGTGGCGTACCGGAGAGTCAGCACACCGCGATGCGCGCGCCGTTCCAGGACGGCGCGTTCCCCGGGCCGGTCAAGTACGGCTATCTCAATGTGGGTCTGGTGGAGGAGGGGCCGTCGTCCCTGCTGGGGCGCGCCGTCTTCTGTCTGTATCCGCATCAGACCCGCTATGTGGTCCCGGCGAGCGCGGTGACCCCGGTGCCGGAGGGCGTGCCCGCCCAGCGCGCGGTGCTGGCGGGCACGGTGGAGACCGCGGTGAACGCCGCGTGGGACGCCGCGCCCCTGCTGGGCGACCGGATCGCCGTGGTGGGGGCCGGGATGGTGGGGGCCTCCGTGGCGGCGGTGCTGTCGCGGTTCCCGGCCGTACGGGTGCAGCTGGTGGACGCCGAGCCGGCGCGCGCCGAGGTCGCGCGGGCGCTCGGGGTGGACTTCGCGCTCCCGGAGGAGGCGGCGGGCGACCTCGATCTGGTCGTGCACGCAAGCGCCACCGAGCGGGGGCTCGCCCGCTCGCTGGAGCTCCTCGCCCCGGAGGGCACCGTGCTGGAGCTGAGCTGGTACGGGGACCGGCGGGTCGGCCTGCCGCTGGGGGAGGCGTTCCACTCCCGGCGGCTGACGGTGCGCAGCAGCCAGGTGGGGACGGTGTCACCCGCCCGGGGCAACCGCCGTGGTTACGGCGACCGGATGGCGCTGGCGCTCGAACTGCTCGCCGACCCCGCCTTCGACGCCCTCGTCACCGGCGAATGCGGCTTCGAGGAGCTTCCCGAGGTGCTGCCGAGGCTCGCTTCCGGCGAGATTCCGGGGCTGTGCCACCGGGTACGCTACGGCGCCGAATCTGCCGTGTCATCGGTCTGAACACGGGGAACGCGAGGCCCGTACTAGAGGGCGTGCCCCGGCCGAGGGCCCGACGCGCCGTATCTGGAGGGTCATCCGTTGTTCAGCATCACCGTCCGCGATCACATCATGATCGCTCACAGTTTTCGCGGCGAGGTCTTCGGACCCGCGCAGCGGTTGCACGGGGCGACGTTCCTCGTGGACGCCACCTTCCGCCGTGCCGAGTTGGACGGCGACAACATCGTCGTCGACATCGGGCTCGCCACCCGTGAGCTGGGCGAGGTGTGCGGTGCGCTCAGCTATCGCAACCTCGATGACGAACCCGATTTCAAGGGGATCAACACCTCCACCGAGTTCCTCGCCAAGGTGATCGCCGACCGCCTCGCCGAACGGGTGCGCTCCGGTGCGCTGGGCGAGGGCGCCCGCGGGCTGTCCGGGATCGCGGTCACCCTGCACGAGTCGCATGTGGCCTGGGCGAGTTACGAGCGTGACCTATGAGGCCGGCCGCACCGCGTACGGTGCATATCGTGATGCCCGGCACCGTGGCCGATCCGGTCGCGCCGAGCGGCGGCAACGTCTACGACCTGCGGGTCTGCCGGGATCTGCCCGGCATCGGCTGGGAGGTGCAGGAGCACGCGGTGGGGGGCGACTGGCCCCAGCCGGGCCCCGCCGCCCGCGCCGAGCTGGCCCGGATCCTGGGCGGGCTGCCGGACGGCACGGCCGTCCTGCTCGACGGGCTGGTGGCCTGCGCGCTCCCCTATATCGTCGTCCCGCAGGCCCAGCGGCTGCGGCTGGCGGTGCTGGTGCATCTGCCGCTGGGCGACGAGACGGGCCTGGCCCCCGGCCGGGCCGCGGATCTCACGGCGCTGGAGGGCCGGACGCTGCGCTCGGCGCGGACGGTGGTGGCCACCAGCGCATGGGCGGCCGGGCGGCTGGTGGAGCTGCACGGGCTGGTCCCGGACCGGGTCCATGTGGCGGCGCCCGGCGCCGATATCGCCCCGCTCGCCGCCTCGGGCGACGATGGCTCACGGCTGCTGTGCGTGGCCTCGGTGACCCCGCGCAAGGGCCAGCTGCGGCTGGTGGAGGCGCTCGCGCGGATCGATGATCTGCCCTGGAGCTGCGACTGTGTGGGGGCCCTGGACCAGGACCCGGAATACACCGACCGGCTCCGGGAGCTGATCGAGAAGTTGGGCGTGGCCGACCGGGTGCATCTGCTCGGCCCGAGGACCGGCGCCCAGCTGGACGCCGGTTACGGCTCCGCCGACGCGATGGTGCTCGCCTCGTACGCCGAGACCTACGGCATGGCGGTGACCGAGGCGCTCGCCCGGGGGATCCCGGTGCTGGCCACGGCCGTCGGCGGGGTTCCGGAGGCGGTCGGGCAGGCGCCCGACGGCAGGGTGCCGGGCATGCTCATCGACCCCGACGACCCCGAGGCGCTCACCGCCGCGCTGCGCCGCTGGCTGGGCGACCCCGGGTTGCGCCGCCGGCTGACCGCCGCCGCGCACGAGCGGCGCACCGCACTGGCCGGGTGGGCGAACACCACCCGCAATCTGGCCGGTGCGCTGGAACAGCTCCTGGACGAACCGCGGAGGGCCGCGTGAAGACGACCGACGTACCGCGTTACACCCCCGACTGGCTGGAGCTGCGGGAGGGCGCCGACGCGGCGGCCCGCTCCGCCGAACTCCTCGAGGCGCTCGGCCCCCGGCTGTCCGACCCGCCGCTGGTCATCCACGACCTGGGCTGCGGCACCGGCTCCATGGGGCGCTGGCTGGCGCCCCGGCTGGGCGGCCCGCAGCTGTGGATCCTGCACGACCGCGACCCCGATCTGCTGGACCGGGCGGCGGTGCGGATGCCCCGGGCGACCACCGACGGCAGCCGTGTCACCGTCGCGACGGCACGTGGCGACCTCGCCCGGCTGACCGCGAGCACGCTGGACGGCGCCTCGCTGGTGACGGCGTCCGCGCTGTTGGACGTGCTCACCCGGGAGGAGGTGGAGCGGATCGCCGCGGCCTGCGCCGAGGCCCAGTGCCCGGCGCTGCTGACGCTGTCCGTGGTGGGGCGGGTCGAGCTCGCCCCGGCCGATCCGCTGGACGCGGAGATCGCCGAGGCGTTCGACGCCCATCAGCGGCGCGGCGGTCTGGTGGGCCCCGACGCGACGGCGGTGGCCTCCGAGGCGTTCACCCGGCACGGCGCGACGGTACGGACCCAGGCCAGCCCCTGGGTGCTGGGCCCCGATCACTCCGCGCTGACGGCCGAGTGGCTGCGCGGCTGGGTGGGCGCGGCCGTGGAGCAGCGGCCGGACCTCGCCGGGCACGCCGAGGCGTATCTGCGCCGCCGGCTGGCGATGGCCACGGCGGGCGCGCTGCGGGTGGTGGTGCACCACCGGGATCTGCTGGCGCTGCCCGCGTCCGGCACGATGGGGGCGGCCGCGTGACCGCCGCGCTGCGGGCCCGGCTCGGGGCGGCCGCGGGCGTCGCCATCCTCGGGGTGCTGCTGTGGCGGCTGGGCACCGGCGCCTTCCTGGACGGCCTGCGCACCATCGACGGCCCCGCCCTGCTGGCGGCGCTCGGCCTCGGCCTGCTCACAACGGTCTTCAGCGCCTGGCGCTGGTGTCTGGTGGCGCGGGCCCTGCGGATCCGGCTGCCGCTGGGCCCGGCCGTGGCCGACTACTACCGCGCGCTGTTCCTCAACGCCGCGCTGCCCGGCGGGGTCCTCGGCGATGTGCACCGCGCGGTACGGCACGGGCGGGACGCGGGGGATGTCGGCCGGGGCGTGCGCGCGGTGGTGCTCGAACGGGTCGCGGGCCAGGTGGTGCTGATCGGCGTGGGGGTGGCGATCCTGCTGGCCCACCCCTCCCTGGCGCTGGACCGGGCGGGCCGGCTGATCGGCGGGCTGGGCGGCCGGATGGCGTCGGTGCCGGTCCTGACCGCCGTGGGCGTACTACTGCTCGTCATAGTGTTCTTGGCCGTCCGGCGCCGCGCACACCGTGCGGCGCCGGTGGCCGCGCGGCGGCGGGGCGCGGTCCGCGGCGCGCTGGCCGAGGCGCGCCGCGGACTGCTGGCCCGGGGCAGCTGGCCGGGGGTGGTGGTCGCCTCGGTCGTGGTGCTGGCCGGGCATCTGACCACGTTCGTCCTCGCCGCGCGGGCCGCGGGGTCAAAGGCTCCGCTGACCGAGCTGGTGCCCCTGCTGGTGCTCGCCCTGATCGCCATGGCGCTGCCGCTGAACGTCGGCGGCTGGGGCCCCCGCGAGGGGGTGACCGCCTGGGCCTTCGGTGCCGCGGGCCTGGGCACGGGCCAGGGGCTGACCGTGGCCGTGGTCTACGGTGTGCTCACCTTCGCCGCGAGCCTCCCCGGTCTCGCGGTGCTGGCCGTCCAGTGGTGCGGCCGGCTGCGGGGCCGACAGGTCGAGTTCGAAGAGGGTGTCCTCGCCGAGGGCGGAGCGGCGCACGGGGGGTCGGAGCGCGTCCCGCATGACCGGCGTCCCGTCGAAGCGCAGTCCGGGGATGCCGTCGCCGAGCAGCACCGGGGCCACGGTGACGTAGAGCCGGTGCAGCGCCCCGGCGTGCAGAAAGCGCGACACGGTGACCCCGCCGCCCTCGACGAGTATCCGGCCGAGCCCGCGCCGCGCGAGCGTCCGCACCAGGTGGCGGGGGGCAAAGGCGTCCGGGTCCGTGAGCGTCAGCACCTCCACCCCGTCCGGCGGCGCCGGCCGGCGCTCGCCGGTGGTGCCCACCACCCACAGGGTCGGAGCTGAGCCATCGGTGAACACCCGTCGGCCGAGCGGCACCCGTCCGCGCGGATCGAGGACGACCCGCACCGGGTGGCTGCCCGCGCAGGCGCGGACGGTCAGCTGGGGGTCGTCCGCGACGGCGGTCCCGGCCCCGATGAGCACCGCGTCGGCGAGGGCGCGCAGCCGGTGGAGATGGCGGCGGTCCTCCTCGCCGGTGACGTAGTCGGCGTCGCCGGTGCGGGTGGCGATGAACCCGTCCAGGCTCTGGCCGAGCTGAGCGATGGTCAGCCGCGGCCCGGCGAGGCACAGCGGGAGGTAACGGTCGGCCAGGAGCCGGGCCTCCGGCGAGGCGGCCTCGCTCCAACGCCGTCGGCCGTCCGGGCCCCGGACCAGACCGGCGGCCGCGGCGGCCGCCTCGGTCCGGACCGGGCGCAGCCGCTCCCACGCCTCTTCCGTCTCCAGAAAAGTCATCACGCCTCCTTCTCGGCACCGACCAGGGAAAGATACTCGGCGAAGGATTCGACGAGCCCGGCCAGGAGTTCCTTTCCCTTGTCCGCGGACGCCTCGGAAGGGCGGCCGATGACCCCGGACTCGGTATAGGCGGGCATACCGAGGGTGAGCAGATGTTTCCGATCGTCGGATATCCAGTCGGAGGTTTCATGACCGGGCCGTACGAGTTCTGGATGGGCATGCAGGAGTATGGATGTCTCCAGTTCACCCGCATGCATATCGGTGTTCGACGGGGTGCGCACTCCGGCGCGTGTCCTGGCGGCATCCCAGTCCGCCGATCCAGGGAATAGCGCCATACGGAAGTCGGTACCGGCGGATTCCTGAACGATGTTGCGCAGTACGTAATTTCCGCCGTGTCCGTTCACCAGAATCAGACCGCGTATACCCGAGCGCCGGAGCGAGTCCGCGATATCGCGGACCACGGCGTAGAGGGTCGCCGCGGACAGGGAGACCGTCCCTGGCCAGGCCGCATGCTCATGGGAGCAGGAGATCGTCACCGGGGGCAGGTGGAGCACCGGGTGCACGGCCGCGATCTCGTCCGCGATCGTGCAGGCGATGACCGTGTCGGTGGCCAGCGGGAGAAATGCGCCGTGCTGTTCGAAGCTGCCTATCGGAAGAACCGCGACATCGGCCCCGTCGGCCCGCACTTCCTCCGTCGTCCGAGTCGGCAACACCTTGCCGGACTGCGGGCGCGTTCCCGAACCGCTCATATCTCATGGACCTTTCCTGTGTCGGCCGGACAGCCTGTTGCCGCGGCTTTCTCATTCTCCTGTACAAGTGCGGCGGTTTTCCAGATAAGATCGGGACATGACAGAAAGTGATGGCGTGTTCGATGTCGACACCCGCCCCTCGGGTGTCGAACGAGTGGTGAATGTCCGGCTGTCCACGACACATGGCGACTTTCTCGCGATCGGCTATCGGGACCTCGTTCGCGGTGATGAACAAATAGCCCTGGTATACGGCGATGTCACCGGGGAGGAAGCGCTTACCCGGCTGCATTCCGAGTGCCTCACCGGAGACGCGTTCGGCTCCCGGCACTGCGAGTGCGGCGACCAGCTCTCCGCGGCGCTGAAGGCGATCGCGACCGAAGGCCGGGGCGTTCTGGTGTATCTGAGGGGCCATGAGGGCCGTGGGATCGGGCTGCTCGCCAAACTCCAGGCGATGAAGCTCCAGGCGGAGGGGCTGGACACGGTCGAGGCCAACCTCGCCCTCGGCCTGCCGGCGGACGCCCGCGACTACAAGGTGGCGGCGGACGTTCTGCACGACCTCCAGGTGCGCTCCGTGCGGCTGCTGTCCAACAACCCGCAGAAACGGGAGGCGCTGCTGCGGTACGGCGTCCGGGTCAGCGAGCAGGTGCCGCTGCTGATGACTCCCCACAAGGAGAACCTCCCGTATCTGCTCACCAAGAGGGACCGCATGGACCACTATCTGCCCCATCTGGAAGCCGTGATCCAGCGCACCTGAAGAGGTCCTGGCCCGGGGCCGCGGTCTCGTCCACCGGTGTCGGCCGGGCGTGGGCCGCGGCCCCGCTGTGGGCGTGGGGATACCGCCGAACGGGCGATCAGTGCGCATATGTCCCAGAATGGGGGTGCCGCGTGACGTTCCGACGGACGACGATCAAGGGTAGGGATCATGGACCTGGAGATCGAGCTCCGGGTGGACGGTACCGAGCACCGCCTCACCGTCGACACCCGTACGACGCTGCTGGACGCCCTGCGCGAGCGGCTGGGGAACACCAGCCCCAAGAAGGGCTGCGACCACGGACAGTGCGGCGCCTGCACCTTGCTGCTGGGCGGCCGCCGCATCCTGGGCTGCCTCGCTCTGGCCGTCGCCCACCAGGGCGCCGACATCGTCACCTCGGCGGGGCTCGCCGACGGTGAGCTGCATCCGCTCCAGCGGTCGTTCATCGCCCATGACGCCTTCCAGTGCGGCTACTGCACACCGGGTCAGATCGTCTCGGCCGCCGGGATGCTGCGGGAGGCCCGGGAGGGCTGGCCCAGCGCCGTGAGCAAGGATCCGGGCGCCGTCGACGTGGTGCTCGACGACGAGGAGATCGCCGAGCGGATGAGCGGCAATCTGTGCCGCTGCGCCGCGTACGCGAACATCGTCCCGGCGATCGCGGAGGTGGCGCACCGATGAGGCCCTTTCGCTACGAGCGCGCCGATGAGGTGTCGGCGGCCGTCACCACCCTGGTCCGGGAGCCCGAGGCCGCCTATCTGGCCGGGGGCACCAATCTGGTCGATCTGATGCGGCTCGAGGTGATGACCCCCGAGGTGCTGATCGACGTACGGCGGCTCACCTCCGACCGGATCGAGGAGCTGCCCGACGGGGGCCTGCGGATCGGCGCGGCGGTGACGGGCAGCGATCTGGCCGCCGACCTCCGGGTCAGGCGGCGCTATCCGGTGCTCTCCCAGGCGCTGCTCTCCGGCGCCTCCGGCCAGCTGCGCAACCTCGCCACCACCGGCGGGAATCTGCTTCAGCGCACCCGCTGCCCGTACTTCCAGAACGTCACCACCCCCTGCAACAAGCGCGCCCCGGGCTCGGGCTGCTCGGCCCTGGAGGGCTATCAGCGCGATATGGCGATCCTGGGCGCCTCCCCCGCCTGTGTGGCCACCCACCCCTCCGACATGGCCGTCGCGCTGGCCGCGCTGGACGCGGTGGTGACGGTGGCCGGCCCGGACGCCGAGCGGCGGATCCCGCTGACCGAACTGCACCGGCTGCCGGACACCACCCCCGAGCGGGACACCGTCCTGGAGCGCGGTGAGCTGATCACCGGGGTGGAGCTGCCACCCCCGCACGGCGCGGCCCGCTCCCGCTACCGCAAGGTGCGCGACCGCGCCTCGTACGCCTTCGCGCTGGTCTCGGTCGCCGTCGCGCTGGAGGTCGCCGACGGGTCGGTACGGGACGTCCGCATCGCGCTGGGCGGGGTGGCGCACAAGCCCTGGCGGGCCGCGACGGCCGAGGCTGTGCTGCGCGGCGCGCCCGCGACCCGGGAGAGCTTCATGGACGCGGCCGCGGCCGAACTGTCCGCGGCGCGGCCGCTGCCGGGCAACGCCTTCAAGGTTCCACTCGCCCGCAACACGATGGTCAGCACCCTGCTGGAGCTGCTGGAGGAGGCGCGATGAGCGACGTCACGGCCCGTCCCCGCGCCGTCGGCCTGCCGATGGACCGTATCGACGGCGAGCAGAAGGTCACCGGCACCGCCACCTACGCCTATGAATGGCCCCTCGACCAGCCCGTCTATCTGTTTCCGCTCCAGTCCACGATCGCCGTCGGGCGGATCACCGGAGTGGACGGCGCGCTCGCGGAGGCGGAGCCGGGGGTGCTGGCCGTGCTCAGCCATCTCAACGCCCCCACGCTGACCCGGCCGGACGATCCGGAGCTCGCGGTCCTCCAGTCCGACGAGGTCGCCTGGCGCGGCCAGTTCATCGGGGCGGTGGTCGCCGAGAGCCTGGAGACCGCGCGCCGCGCGGCGGGGCTCGTCCGCGTCGACTACGAGAGCCGGCCGCCCGATGTGATGCTGCGCGCCGACCGCGACGACCTCTACTCCCCCGTGCACGCCGCCGCCTTCGGCACGGGCGGCGGAGAGCTCCAGGACGGCTCGCCCGCCGACAGCGTGCTGGGGGATGTGGAGACGGCGCTGGCGGCGTCGCCGACCATGGTGGACGCCACGTACTCCACGCCGATGTACCACAACAATCCGATGGAGCCGCACACCGCCGTCGTCACCTGGTCCGACGGTGAGCTGGTCGTGCGCTGCTCCAGCCAGGGCGTCACCATGAGCCGGGCCCTGATCTCCGGGGTGCTGGGTCTTGAGCCGGCGCGGGTGCGGGTGGTCTCGCCGCATGTGGGCGGCGCGTTCGGCTCGAAGGTCTATCCGCATTCGTACGCCGTCCTCGCCGCGATGGCGGCCCGGATCGTCCGGCGCCCGGTCAAGTTCACCCTCACCCGGCAGCAGATGTTCGCCCTGGTCGGCTACCGCCCGGCGTCGATCCAGCGGATCCGGCTGGCCGCCGGCCGGGACGGCAGGCTCACCGCGATCGCCCACGATGTGATCGAGCAGACCGCCAAGGCCAAGGGGTACGCGGAGCAGGTGGGCGTCTGCTCCCGGATGATGTACGCGGCGCCGCACCGGCGCACCACCCACCGGCTGGCCCCGCTGGATGTCCCGGTGCCGACGATCATGCGGGCGCCGGGCGAGGCGCAGGGGATGTACGCGCTGGAGTCGGCGCTGGACGAGATGGCGATCGCCTGCGGTCTCGACCCGGTGGAGTTCCGGATCCGCAATGAGCCGGAGGTGCATCCGGAGTCCGGACTGCCGTTCTCCAGCTGCCATCTGACGGAGTGTCTGCGCGAGGGCGCCCGCCGGGCCGGCTGGGACCGCCGCGACCCGGCCCCCCGGTCGCGGCGCGAGGGGCGCTGGCTGGTGGGCACCGGCGTGGCCTGCTCGACGTACCCCTCCCCCCGCTACCCCGGGAACGCGGCCACGATCCGGATCGGCCCGGACGGCCGCTACACGGTGCGGATCGCCGCCGCCGACATGGGCACCGGCACCTGGACGGCGCTCACCCAGATCGCCGCGGACGCGCTGAGCGTCCCGGTCGGGCAGGTGGAGATGCGGATCGGGGACTCGGCGCTGCCGGCCGCGTCGGTCGCCGGGTTCTCGGCGGGCATCAACAGCTGGGGCACCGCGATCTGGGAGGCGGCGGACCGGCTGCGGGCCCGGCTGCGGGCCGAGCACGACGGTATCGCGCCGCCGGAAGGGCTGGAGGTCACCGCGGAGCTGCCCGGCGGCAACCCGGAGGCCGAGCGCTATGCGATGCACAGCTTCGGCGCCCAGTTCGCCGAGGTGCGGATCGACGAGGACACCGGTGAGGTGCGGGTGGCGCGGCTGCTGGGGATGTTCGACGTGGGCCGGGTCATCAACCCCAAGACGGCCCGCTCCCAGCTGATCGGCGGGATGACCCAGGGGATGTCGATGGCGCTGTTCGAACACAGCGTGCTCGACCCGCGGTTCGGCCATGTGGTCAACCACGACTTCGCCCAGTACCACATCGCCTCCCACGCCGATGTCCACGCGGTCGAGGCCCACTGGCTGGACCAGCCCGACCCGTTCACCAACCCCATGGGGGCCAAGGGCCTCGGTGAGGTGGGCATCGTGGGCACCGCCGCGGCCATCGCCAACGCCGTGCACCACGCCACCGGTGTCCGGATCCGTGAACTGCCCATCACCCTCGACAAGCTGGTGTCGTAGCCATGCCCCCGCCACCGACCCTGGTGACCGGCGCCGCGGGCGGTGTCGGGGCCGTGGGCCGGACCGTGGTGGAGGAGCTGCGCCGCCGTGAACTGCCGGTGCGCGCCATGGTCCACCGCGAGGACGAGCGGGCCGACGCCCTGCGCGCGACGGGCGCGGAGGTGGTGGTGGGCGATCTGACCCGGGCCCCGGATGTGGTCCGCGCGCTGGACGGCTGCGGGCGGATGTACTTCGGCATGAGCGTATCGGCGAAGTACCTGGAGGCCACGGTCACGACGGCGGCGGCCGCGCGCGAGTACGCGCGGCTGGACGCGCTGGTCAATATGTCGCAGATGACGGTCTCCCAGATGGACCTGACCAGCACCTCGGAATCGACCCAGCAGCGGCAGCACTGGCTGGCCGAACAGGCGCTCAACTGGTCGGGGCTCCCGGTCACCCACATCCGGCCCACCATCTTCATGGAGAACCCGATGTTCCAGGTCTTCGCCTACGCCTCGATCGCGGAGGAGGGCACGATCCGGCTGCCGTTCGGCGCCGCGCGCACCAATCCGGTCGCGGCGCGGGACGTGGCCGCGGTGGTGACGGAGATCCTGGTGGACCCCACCTCGCACATCGGCAGGATCTACCACCTGACCGGCCCGGCCTCCGTCGGCATGACCACCATGGCGCAGGAGTTCGCGGACGCGCTCGGCCGGCCGGTCAGCTATGTGGACGTCTCCTACGAAGCCTGGGTCAACCACGATCTGCGAGCGCTCGGCCTGCCCGACCACCTCTTCGACCATCTCGCCACGATGGCGCGGCTGCATGCGCGGAACCGCTACGACCGCATGACCGACGACATCGAAACGATCACGGGACGGCCCCCGACCGGGGTGGGTGAGTTCGTCCGCGAGCATCCCGGGATGTTCACGGCACAGAGCGTCTGACGGGAACGAAGCGGCCGGTCAGGAGCGTGAGGCGGTCGGAGGCCCGCCCCGGTCCGAGTCCGCCGCGACAGCCGCCGAGGCAGCCGCCGGGACCGCGGCGGCCGCGCCGGTCGGGACCGGCGCGCGGCCGGGCTCAACCGGCCCAGGCGCCGCTCCCGGCGGTTTCGCGTACGTAGTCGGCGAAGTCCCGGGGCGCGCGGCCCAGGACGCGCTGGACGCCGTCCGCCAGATGCGCGTTGCGCCCGTCCAGCAGGGTCGCGAACAGATCGGTCAGAAACGCCCCCAGCTCGTCCGGAAGCCCCTGGTCGCGCACCAGCGCGGCGCCGTACTCCCCGGCCGAGACCGGCACATAGCGCACCGCGCGGCCCGTCGCCCCGGCGATCTCCGCGGCCGCCTCGGCGAAGGTCAGCAGCCTCGGCCCGGTGAGCTCGTGGACCCGGCCCGCGTGTCCGTCCCCGGTCAGCGCCGCGACCGCGACCTCGGCGATGTCATCGGCGTCCACGAAGGGCTCCTTGACGTCCCCGGCCGGGAAGACGATCTCGCCGTCGAGCACACCGCTGCGCAGAACGCCCTCGTCGAAGTTCTGACAGAACCAACTCGCCCGCAACACGGTCCACTCCACACCCGGCACCCGCACCGCCCCCTCGGCGGGCAGCGCCGCCTCCGCGCCCCGGGCGGAGAGCAGCACCAGCCGCCGGGTGCCGTACTCGGCCGCCCGTTCGGCGAAGGCGTGGAGGGTGGTGGCGGCGCCCGGGTCGCAGACGTCGGGGTAGTAGGCGATATACGCCGCGGCGGCCCCGTCCAGCGCGGGCCCCCAGGTGCGCCGGTCCTCCCAGTCGAACGGCGTTCCGCCGGACCGGGAGCCGATCCGTACCGGGTGTCCGGCCCGGACCAGCCGGTCCGCGACCCGGCGGCCGGTCTTGCCGGTGCCGCCGAGCACCAGGACGGCCCGGCGGCCCGTGGGCCGCGTTTCCGCGTGCCGAGTTTCCTTGGGCTGTGCGTCCGTGGGCTGTGCGTCGGGGTGCTGTGTTTCCGGGTGCTGTGTCGTCATACGGCCAGTCAACTCGCGAGCGGTGAGACGGGCCATGGCCGAGAGGCTCGGCCGCATACGTGAGCGTCTACGCTGTGCGCCATGGACGCGCTGGTGAGTCTGCTGGACGGCCCGCGGGCCCGGGGGGCCTTTCTGCTGCGGGTCGTGATGGAGCCGCCCGTGGCCGGGCTCGCCGCCGAGACGGGTGTCTCGCGCGCGGCGCTGGCCCGGCGCTTCACCGAGCTGGTGGGCGAGCCGCCCATGGCGTATCTGACCGGCTGGCGGCTGGCGCTCGCGGCGGATCTGCTCCGGGATCCGGAGCACACCCTGGCGGCGGTGGCCCGGCTCGGCTACGGCAGCGCGTTCGCCCTCAGCGCCGCCTTCAAGCGCGAGCGCGGCCTCAGCCCACGGGCACACCGCGAGGTGACACCACGACACTGAGCACGGCCCTGGCCCACAAAGCGGCTGACGCCCGTGACCCGGGGCGCCTCAGCCCGCGGGCACACCACGAGGTGACACCACGACACCGAGCACGGCTGACCCACAAAGCGGCTGACGCCCCGCAGCCCAGGGGCCCCTCAGCCCGCGGGCACACCACGAGATAGCACCACGACACTGAGCACGGCTGACCCACAAAGCGACTGACGCCCCGCAGCCCAGGGGCCCCTCAGCCCGCGGGCGCGCCGCGCCGCGGCATGCGCCGGCCGGCGGACGGCACCCGCAGGCAGCCGTCCGGGCCGCAGGTGGTGGTGCGGTCGTAGAGGTCCATCAGACGGCGGGCGGCGCGGGCGATGTCGTAGCGGTCGAGGGCGTCCGGGACCGGGAAGCGCAGGGGGCCCGCGGCGGCCTGGTGGCGCAGGGCGGCGGCGAGGGCGGCCGGGCCGGGGGCGATGCGACGGGCGCCGGGGGCGGCACCGGCCGGGAGTTCGTCGAGGGCGGGGCAGACGGTGTGCAGCACCGGCAGCCCGGCCGCGATCCCCTCCAGCGCCGCGAGGCCGCACGCCTCCTCGGCGGACGGCGAGACCAGGACGTCCATGGCGGCCAGCAGTCCGGGCAGCCCCGCGGGCCGGTCGTCGGCCGGGGCCACCGCGCCGTCGCGCTCCCCCAGCAGCCGCACCCGGTCGGCCACGCCGAGCCGGGTGGCCAGATCCTCCAGGGCGGGGCGCGCCGGGCCCTCGCCGACCAGCAGCAGCCGGGCGTCCGGCACCTCGGCGACGGCCCGCACCGCCGTGTCGAACCGCTTGTCCGCCACCAGCCGGCCGACCCCGCCGACCACGAAGGCCCGGTCGGGGATGCCGAGGCGGGCGCGGGCGGCCGCTCTGGCGGTCGGCTCGAAGCGGAAGTGGCGGGCGTCGATCCCGTTGGGCACCAGATGGATCCGGGGGTTGGGCACCCCCCAGTCGCGCAGCCGGTCGGCGACGGCGGCCGAGACGGCGACGGTCGCCGAGCCCAGCCGCTCGGCGGCGAGATAGCGGGTGCGGAGCGCGGAGGTGAGGAGACGGCCGTCGATCTTCCGCTCGCCCAGCCCGTGTTCGGTGGCGATCACCGCCCGCACCCCCGCCAGCCGGGCGGCGATCCGGCCGAGCACACAGGCCCGGTACAGATGGGTGTGCACCAGGTCGTAGCCGCCGGACCGGATGATCCGCACGAGCCTGGGCACCGCGGCGAGCTGCCGCTCGCGCCCGCCCCCCAGGGGCAGATGGGTGACCGGGATGCCGTCCGCGCGGATGCCGTGCGCGGTGGCGCCGGGGCCCGAGAGGGCGATGACGTCACAGCGCACCGGCAAATGGCGCAGCAGCAGCCTCAGTTGCTGTTCGGCTCCTCCGGCCCCGAGGCGGGAGATGATGTGCAGGACTCTCATCGGGCGACTGCGCCCCATCCTCCGTATTCCGATGGGCTTCGATCGCTGCCGACCCTGCCAGACGGCGGGATGTAAATCACGTAAGACGCGCGCCGATAGGCCGTCGGGGTGGATACCTTACGGGCTGTCGACAAGGGCGCGCCGAATATCCGATGTGCGCGCTCATGACCCATGGGATTGTTACCTTCTCATCTCGCGCGATGACCTGAAGAATATGGCCCGTATGGGTCATCGTGGCGCGACATTCGGTTCGAGCCAGCCCCGCGGGAGTGCCCAGATGCCTGCACCGACCCCCGTCAGAGATTCCCCCCGGAAATCCACCGCACGCGCCGTAGCCGGGCCGCCGCCCGCGCGTACCGCGTCGGATTCTCGCGTTCCGCACCACCCCTCCGCCCCGGTGTACGAATACCGGCGGTACAGCGAGCTGGCGGGCCCGCTGACCAACGCTCCGACCGGCCGCCCCTACCGGGTGCGCTGCCGGAGCCTGCTGGCGCAGGAGCCGCACCGGTTCCGTGCCGCGCTGCTGCTGTGCGCGGCGCCGGTGTGCTCGGCGTTGCTGTTGCTGTGGCTGCTGCACCCCGGCCACTGGGTGGAGCGCGACTACGCGCCCTGGTGGCAGCGGGCCGCGGACGTCGCGATGCTGGTCTCGATCGCGCTGATCGAGGGGTTCCGCCTGTTCACGGTGGTCTCCAACGCCCATGCCACGCTGGTGGCGCGGGACCCGGTGCCGGTGGTGCCCGAGCCGGGGACGCGGGTGGCGTTCCTGACCAGCTTCGTGCCCGGCAAGGAGCCGATCGCGATGGTCCGGGCCACGCTGGAGGGGGCCGTGCGGATCCGGCACACCGGGCCGCTGGACGTATGGCTGCTCGACGAGGGGGACGACGACGAGGTCAAGGCGCTGTGCGCACGGCTGGGCGTACGGCACTTCTCCCGCAAGGGCATCGAGAAGTGGAATCAGCCGAAGGGCGCTTTCCGGGCGCGGACCAAGCACGGGAATTACAACGCCTGGCTGGACGCCCATGGCGATGCGTATGAATTCATGGCGTGTGTGGACACCGACCATGTGCCGCTGCCCAACTTCCTGGAGCGCATGCTGGGTTACTTCCGGGATCCGGATATCGCCTTCGTCGTGGGCCCGCAGGTCTACGGGAATTACGACACCCCGGTGACCAAGGCCGCCGAAAGCCAGCAGTTCCTTTTCCACGCACTGATCCAGCGGGCCGGAAACGCATATGGCGGCCCGATGTTCGTGGGCACCAACAACGCGGTGCGGATCAGCGCGCTGCGCTCGATCGGCGGGCTGTACGACTCGATCACCGAGGACATGGCCACCGGTTTCGAGCTGCACCGCCGCCGCAACCCCGGGACCGGGAAGAAGTGGCGCTCGGTCTACACCCCCGATGTGCTCGCGGTCGGCGAGGGCCCGAGCACCTGGACGGACTTCTTCACCCAGCAGATGCGGTGGAGCCGCGGTACCTACGAGACCGTGCTGAAGCAGTTCTGGAAGGGCCCGTTCACGCTGTCGCCGGGCAAGCTGCTCAACTACTCGCTGATGATCGCGTACTACCCGATGACCGCGGTCAACTGGCTTCTCTCCGCGCTGTCGTGCGCGCTGTTCCTGGTGCTGGGCGCCGCCGGGGTCCACATCCCTGCCGAGATGTGGATGATGCTCTACAGCGACGCGGCGATGCTCCAGATCGGCCTCTACATCTGGAACCGGCGGCACAACGTCTCCCCGCATGAGCCGGAGGGCTCCGGCGGGCTGGCCGGGATGCTGCTCTCGGCGCTGTCCGCCCCGATCTACGCCAAGTCGCTGTGCGACGCGGTGCTGCGGCGCACCAGCCGGTTCGTGGTCACCCCCAAGGGCGACTCCTCCAGCCCGGACCGGCTCTCCACGTTCCGCATCCATCTGCTGTGGGCGGTGGTCTTCGGCGCCTCGCTGGTCGGCTCGTTCTTCCTCGGTCACACCCATGCGGTGATGCGGACCTGGGCGGTGCTCGCCCTCGCGCTGTGCCTGTCCCCGGTGGTGATCTGGTCGGTGGGGCTGTTGCGCCGCGACCGGAAGCGCCCGGCGCGCGGCACGGTGCCGACGGCGCGCGACGCGGCCAGCCCCTGTGGGACACGGAAGGGGAAGAACAAGGAGCAGGACAAGGAGAAGGCCCCGGTCTGCGCGCTGTGACCGGCGGCGGGCACTTCCGGCGGAGCGCTCAGTGGCGGCGGTGGGCGTTGCGGGCCAGGTCCAGGGCGTACTCGGTCCACCAGCGGCCCGCCGGAGGGCCGCCGTTGCAGGTTCCATCGGACTCCCCGGGCCGTTTGATCCACAGATAGGCGTCCACGAGGGGGTCTCCGGTGTTGGTGCTGGGCGGCTCGCCCAGCGCCCGCCCCGGGGGGTTGCACCAGGAGTCGCGGGCCCGGATGCCGTGCCGGGCCGCGCCACGGACCCGTAGCGGGCCCTTGCCGTTGCGGCTGGTGTCGATGACGAAGTGGGCCCGGTCGAGGGCGGCGGAGAGCCGGTGGCCGTAGCGCTCGGCGAGCCGGGTCGGCTGGAAGTTGGAGACGTTCAGCGCGAAGCCGTCGGCCTGCTCGATACCGGCCTCGCGCAGCGGTTTCACCAGCCGGTGGGGGTTCTTGATCCAGCCCGGGTTCCCCGCGTCCACATACACCCGGACATGGGGCAGCGCGGCGAACATGGCCACCGCGTCGCGCAGCAACGCCAGCCGGGCGGTGCGCAGCCTGCCCGGGACACAGCCGTCGACGAGCTGGGCCACCGCGTCGGGTTCCAGGACGACGATCGCCTCTCGACCGCCGATGCCCAGGGTGATCTGCTCGATCCACCGCCGGTATGCCGCGGGGTTCCTCGCTCCGCCCGCCGAGTAGCGCCCACAGTCGCGGTACGGGATGTGATAGGCGACCAGGACCGGGGTGGACCCGGTCCGCGCCGCGGATTCGGTGATGTGGCGGACCCGCTCCCGGGGCGGCGCGGGGCCGAGCCACTCCGCGACCGGCTGCCGGGCGATCCGCCGGATGAGCTCGGCGTCGCCGTTCTTCCCCCGCTCCTGCCGCTCATGGGCCTGCCGGGCGGCCGGGCTGTCCGGGTTCACCCAGAGCCCGCCCCGCCGCAGCGGGGACTCGAACATGCGGCATCCACTCAGCGGAAGCATCATCACGAGGCATACGGCGGCATGCGACCAAAGCCGCATACCGCTCTTTCTTGCACCTTTCTCTCGCATGTGACGAATCATGGCACCGGGTGTCAGCGGTTCAGCGGACGCGGCGTTCGTGGCCACCGATTTGGTGCTCCGCGTCCGCGTGGCCGTTCCCGGGACCGTCCCCATGGCCGTCCCCGACGAGGTCCTCGTCCGGGCGCCACAGCGGATGCTCACGGGCCGCCCACTCCCGCTCGACCCGGCCCGTGCGCATCCCGCGCCGGGCCTCCGGATCGGCGAACGCCTTGCCGATATGGCCGATCAGCACGGCGACGACGGCCAGCGCCAGCCAGTCGTGGACGAAGGTGGCGCTGGTGCGCCACACCAGCGGGGCCAGCCCGGTGAACCACATCAGCAGCCCGGTGCCCGCCATCACCAGCACCGCGCCCGCGATATAACTCGCGTACAGCTTCTGCCCGGCGTTGAACTTCCCCGCCGGGCGCTCCTGCCGGCGGTGATCGCGCCGCAGCGCCGCCCGCAGCCAAACGCGGTCATGCGGGCCGAAGCGATTGATGCGGGTGAGATCGGCGCGGAAGGCGCGGGAGACGAGCCCGAGCAGGGCCGGTACGGGGGTCAGGATGCCGGTCCACTCATGGATGGTGACGACGAGCGCGCGACGGCCGACGAGTTCGGCGAGCGCGGGCAGATAGAGACAGCCCGCGCTGAACACGCACAGGCCCAGCAGCAGGGCCGTGGTGCGGTGGACCCAGCGCTCGGCGGGGCTGAACCGCGGCACCCGTGACCCGTCCCGGCCCCCGGCCCGCGGCCGAGGCGGCACCGTGCGCTCAGGCGGTGGGGTCATCGTCGCGTCCGTTCGACCTGCCGACCCAGGCGTCGACGTCATAGCCCCGCTCCTCCCAGTAGCCGGGCCGCACCTCATCGGTGACGGTGATACCGGACAGCCATTTCGCCGACTTGTAGAAGTACATCGGCGCCACATACAGCCGCACCGGCCCGCCGTGGGAGTGCCCGATCGGCTTGTCCTTCAGCTTCAGCGCGACCAGGACGTCCGACCGCCGCGCCTGGTCGAGCGTCAGGCTCTCGCTGTACGCGCCGTCGAAGCAGGTGAAGCGGACGGCCTTGCCGCGCGGGCTCACCCCGGCGGCGTCGAGCAGCGTCGACAGCCGCACCCCCTCGAACGGGGTCTCGGGCACCCGCCAGCCGGTGACGCACTGGACATCGCGGACGAGACGGGTCTGCGGCAGCGCGCGCAGATCGGCGAGGCGGTACGCGGCGGGCTTGTCGACGAGTCCGTCGACGGTGAGGCGGTAGGAGCTGTCGTCCTTGTGGGGCACGGAGGAGGTGACGGAGTAGTAGCGGAACCCGCCGCCGTTGGGGAGGAGTCCGGTCACCCCCGTCGGGTCCTTGTCGGCCACCGCGCCCAGCGCGGTCTCCAGCCCGCTCTGGAGCCAGGGGGTCGCGGCCATCGCGCCCGCGCCGAGCCCGAGCATGCCGAGGACGAGGCGCCGGCCGACGGGGGTGCCCTCGCCGTCGGGTCCGGCACCGGTGTTGGGGTTCATGGGTCGATAAGAGCACCGGGCGGGGGTGGTGCGCCATCCTCTGCCTGGATTCGTCAGACTTCGGTAAGACTCCGGGGCCGGGGGTCGGGGCGGCATCGCATGGCACTGAATGGCACTGAATGGCACTGAATGGCGCCACCCAACGCCAACCCTCGGCACCATGTAGCGCCACCGGGTGCCACATGGTGCCACTCCGGGCCCACAAAAGCGCGTGAGCACGCATGGCATCACCATGAGCCAGGCCGCCCTCCACGCGTTTCCGCAGGTAGAGCGGCCACGCCTGGGGCCACCCCACATTAGGCGCCATTCAGGCTTGCGAGTGGCGCCATTATGGTGCCATGATGACGTCATGGACCTCACCCCGTATGTCGACACCCTCCGCCGCGAACTCGCGGTGGCCGCCGAGGCCGGTGGCGAAGAAGCCCGCGAGCTGGCCGAGCGGCTCACCGCTCCCCTGGAGTCGGCGACCCGGCTGACCATGCTCAACGTGCTCTCCGCCGCGATGGACGAGATCACCCGTGAACTCGCCCCCGGCTCGGTCGACGTACGGCTGCGCGGACTCGACCCCGACTTCGTGGTGACACCGCCGCCCGGCGACGGCGGCGCCCCCGCGGAGCCGGCCGCGCCCGCCGAACCCTTCAGGACCCCGGCCCCGGCCGACGGCGACGAGGGCGGCACCGCCCGCGTCAACCTGCGGCTGCCGGCCCATCTCAAGGCCCGCGCCGAGGAGGCCGCGACCCGCGAGGGCCTGTCGGTCAACGCCTGGCTGGTACGGGCCGTGTCGGCCGCGGTCGACGGCGGGCCCCGGCCGCGTACGCCGGAGAAGGCCCGGAGCGTCGGACAGAGCTTCACGGGCTGGGTGCGCTAGCGCCCCCGCCCGCACCACGTCACCCACACCACTTCCACTTCATCCACACCACGCCCCACCAGCGGGGACGCCCCACAGACTCAAGAGGACGGGACAGCCATGCCTTCTTTCGACACTCCTGAACCGATCTCGGTCACCGCACGCGTGGAGGCCGGTTCCATCCAGTTCACCGCGGGCGACCGCCTCGACACCGTCGTCGAGGTGCGGCCCCGCGACCCGAAGAAGGACCTGGACGTGCGGGCGGCCGACCAGACCGAGGTCACCTACGCGGGCGGTGCCCTGACCGTCCGGACGCCCAAGTCCAATCTGTTCGGCCGCACCGGCACCGTCGATGTGACCGTCGAACTGCCCACGGGCTCGAACGTCGACCTGACCGGCGCCTGGACCCAGGTGCTCGGCGAGGGCCGGCTCGGCGAGGTCCGGGTGAAGACCTCGTCCGGCGACGCCCGCCTCGACACGACCGGCCCGCTGAAACTGACCGCGTCGCACGGCTCGATCACCGTGGACCGGGTGGAGGGCGCCGCCGAGATCACCACCAGCTCCGGCAGCCTGCGCGTGGGCTTCGCCGACGGCCCCGCCGTCCTGAAGAACTCGCACGGCACCACGACCGTCGGCGCCGCGACCGGTGAGCTGCGGGTGAGCGGCGCCAACGGCGACATCGACATCCAGCGCGCCGAGGACTCGGTCACCGCCACCACCGCCCACGGCACCCTGCGCGTGGCCGAAGTGGCCCGTGGCACCATCCAGCTGGAGACCTCCTACGGCGCCATCGAGGTCGGCATCCGCCAGTCCACGGCCGCCTGGCTCGACGTCAGCTCGGGCTCCGGTCAGGTGCGCAACACGCTCACCGCCTCCGACACCCCGGAGGAGACCGAGGAGACCGTCAAGGTCCGCGCCCGCACCCGCTTCGGCAACATCGACATCCGCCGCGCCAAGGTCTGAGCGCCACCCTCCTCAATCGGCCCCATCCCCCGCTCACTTCAGCCTTCGAACGGAGGGCTCCATGCCTTCTTCTGTCATGCCCACATCCAGTCCGGCCGGTCAGCCGTCACCGGCCGCCATCTCCGCGGTCGGCCTGCGCAAGTCGTACGGCGACAAGACCGTCCTCGACGGCATCGATCTGCGTATCCCGGCCGGGTCGGTGTTCGCGCTGCTCGGGCCCAACGGCGCCGGCAAGACCACCGCCGTGAAGATCCTTTCCACGCTCATCACCGCCGACGGCGGGCAGGCCCAGGTCGCGGGCCATGACGTCGCCACCTCCCCGGACGGGGTACGGGCCGCGATCGGTGTCACCGGACAGTTCTCCGCCGTCGACGGGCTGATCACCGGCGAGGAGAACATGCTCCTCATGGCGGACCTGCACCATCTGCCCAAACGGGAGGGACGGCGGGTCGCCGCCGAACTGCTGGAGCGGTTCGACCTCGTCGACGCCGCCGGGAAGCCCGCCCAGAGCTACTCCGGCGGTATGAAGCGCCGCCTGGACATCGCCATGACCCTCGTCGGCAACCCGCGGATCATCTTCCTCGACGAGCCGACCACCGGCCTCGACCCGCGCAGCCGTCACAACATGTGGCAGATCATCCGCGAACTCGTCTCCGGCGGCGTCACCGTCTTCCTCACCACCCAGTACCTGGACGAGGCCGATGAACTCGCCGACCGGATCGCGGTGCTGAACAACGGCAAGATCGCCGCCCAGGGCACCGCCGAGGAGCTCAAGCGGCTCATCCCCGGCGGACATGTACGACTCCGCTTCGCCGACCCGTCCGCGTACCGGAGCGCCGCCACCGCGCTGCGCGAGATCACTCGCGACGACGAGGCGCTGTCGCTACAGATCCCCAGCGACGGCAGCCAGCGTGAGCTGCGCTCCATCCTCGACTGGCTGGACTCGGCCGGTATCGAGGCCGATGAGCTCACCGTGCACACCCCCGACCTCGACGATGTGTTCTTCGCCCTGACCGGCTCCGCCGTACCCACCCAGCCGAACCAGCCGAACCAGCCGAACCAGCCCAAGGAGGCTGCCCGATGAGCGCTCCCGTGGCTCCCGCCCGCCCGACCCGGCTCTCCCTCGCCGTACGCGACTCCTCCACGATGCTGCGGCGCAACCTCCTGCACGCGCGGCGCTACCCGTCCCTGACCCTGAATCTGCTGCTGACGCCGGTCATGCTGTTGCTGCTGTTCGTCTACGTCTTCGGCGATGTGATGAGCGCGGGCATCGGCGGTGGCGGCGCCGATCGCTCCGAGTACATCGCGTATCTCGTCCCCGGCATCCTGCTGATGACCATCGGCAGCACCCTGGTCGGCACCGCGGTGTCCGTCTCCAACGACATGACCGAGGGCATCATCGCCCGCTTCCGCACCATGGCGATCCACCGCGGTTCCGTGCTCATCGGACATGTCATCGGCAGCGTGGTGCAGGCGGTCATGAGCGTGGTTCTCGTCGGTGCCGTCGCCGTGGCCATCGGCTTCCGCTCCACGGATGCCTCGGTCCTGGAGTGGATCGCGGCGTTCGGGCTGCTCACGCTGTTCGCCCTGGCGTTCACCTGGATCGCGGTCGGGATGGGCATGATCAGCCCGAGCGCGGAGGCGGCCAGCAACAACGCGTTGCCGCTGGTCTTCCTGCCGCTCATCTCCAGCGCCTTCGTCCCGGTCGACGCCATGCCGGGGTGGTTCCAGCCGATCGCCGAATACCAGCCGTTCACACCGACCATCGAGACCCTGCGCGGACTGCTGCTCGGCACCGGGATCGGTCACAACGGATGGCTCACCGTCGTGTGGTGCCTGGTCCTGGCGGCGCTCGGCTACCGCTGGTCGAAGGCGGTGTTCAACCGCGACCCGAAGTGATGCGCGGACTGCCTGCCACCGCTCGTCCCGCCCGAGGGCGGCGCACTCCGACACCGCGTCGGCGTGCGCCGCCCCGTCGGCGTTCTCCCGTGCCGTCGGCGTTCTCCCGTGCCGGGGTTCACGCGCCGGGGGTTCACGCCACCGCGTCGGGAGGTTTGACGCCACCAGGTCTACGCCACCGGGGTCACGCCACCGCCTCGGCCGCCGCGCGGCCCGCCGTACGGCCCGAGAAGAGGCAGCCGCCCAGGAAGGTGCCCTCCAGGGAGCGGTAGCCGTGCACTCCCCCGCCGCCGAAGCCCGCCGCCTCCCCGGCCGCGTAGACGCCGGGCAGCGGTTCACCGCCCTCGGTCAGGACGCGGGAGGAGAGGTCCGTCTCCAGGCCGCCGAGCGACTTGCGGGTCAGGATGTGCAGGCGCACGGCGATCAGCGGACCCGCCTTGGGGTCGAGGACGCGGTGCGGGGCGGCGGTGCGGACCAGCCGGTCGCCCAGGTACTTACGGGTGCCGCGCAGGGCGGTGACCTGGAGGTCCTTGGTGTAGGGGTTGGCGATCTCACGGTCCCGGGCGACGATCTCCCGCCGCAGTTCGGCCTCGTCGATGAGCGGCTCCTTGGTGAGTTCGTTCATCCGCCGGACCAGCGCCGGGAGCGACCGCTCCACGATGAAGTCCGCACCGTGGTCCATGAACGCCTGGACCGGGCCCGGGACCCCGTCCCGCGCGCGGCCGATCACATCGCGGACGCTCTTACCGGTGAGGTCCGGGTTCTGCTCGGAGCCGGAGAGCGCGAACTCCTTCTCGATGATCTTCCGGGTGAGCACGAACCAGGTGTAGTCGTAGCCGGTCCGCATGATGTGCTCGAGCGTGCCGAGGGTGTCGAAACCGGGGAACAGCGGCACCGGCAACCGCTTGCCGCGCGCGTCGAACCACAGGGAGGACGGGCCGGGCAGGATGCGGATGCCGTGCCGGGGCCAGATGGGGTTCCAGTTCTCGATGCCCTCGGTGTAGTGCCACATCCGGTCGCGGTTGATGATGCGGCCGCCGGCCCCCTCGGTGATGCCGAGCATCAGACCGTCCACATGGGCCGGGACCCCGGAGATCATCCGCTCGGGCGGGGAGCCGAGCCGCTCGGGCCAGTTGGCGCGGACGAGGTCGTGGTTGCCGCCGATACCGCCGGAGGTGATGATCACGGCCTGGGCGCGCAGTTCGAAGGCGCCGGTAGCCTCGCGGCCGCTGCTGGCGCCGCGCTCGACACCGCTGGGCTCCAGGATGTCGCCGGTGACGGTGTCGACCGTGCCCGCGCTGCGGGACAGCCCGGTCACCCGGTGCCGGAAGCGCAGGTCGACCAGGCCGCGGGCGGCCGCCTCCCGCACCCGCCGCTCGAAGGGGGCGACGACGCCGGGGCCGGTGCCCCAGGTGATGTGGAAGCGGGGCACGGAGTTGCCGTGTCCGGTCGCGTCGTAGCCGCCGCGCTCGGCCCAGCCGACGAGCGGGAACAGCCGCAGCCCCTGGGCGTGCAGCCAGGACCGCTTCTCGCCCGCCGCGAAGTCCACGTACGCCTCGGCCCAGCGGCGCGGCCAGTGGTCCTCCTCGCGGTCGAACCCGGCCGTGCCCAGCCAGTCCTGCCAGGCGAGTTCATGGCTGTCGCGGATGCGCAGACGGCGCTGCTCGGGTGAGTCGACGAGGAAGAGACCGCCGAAGGACCAGTGGGCCTGGCCGCCGAGCGACTGCTCGGGCTCCTGGTCGAGCAGGATCACCTTGCGGCCGGCGTCGGCCAGTTCGGCGGTGGCCGCGAGGCCCGCGAGCCCCGCGCCGACCACGATCACATCCGCGTCGTACGCCATGGTGTGGTGTCCCGTTCTCGTGAGCCCGCCGACGCCCGACGGCGGTGTGCCGACGGCGTCATGACCGCGATCATGCCTACCGGCCAGTACGGCGTCAACCCGCGGCATGGGAGCGGTTTCGGACCGCTTCCGGACCGCCAACTGCCCCCGCGAAACCTCGGCGTAGAAAAAAGGTCACAATCGTTCACCGAGATTGGACACGGTTGGGCCAACAGTGCATCATCATCGACCATGGCTGACCGCTCCGTTGAGCATTCAGGGCCTGGGGATTCAGGGTCGGCGCCCGAGGTGGAACGTCGCGTGGTGAACCCGACGCTCGTCACCCCCGGCCCGCAGCCCCTCGAAGCCGGGCCGCCCGCGGACGAGACGCAGGTGCTCCGCGGTGAGGTGATCGGGCCTCGGCACGCCCGCCGCCATCCGCCGGACAACCGGCGCAAGGCGGCCGCCGGAGCGATTCTGCTGTCGGCCACCGGAGCCGCCACCGCGCTCTTCATGCTCATGGGCAAGGACTCCGGGCAGGCGACGGCCGCCTCCGGACCCGACAGCTCGTCGGCCGCTCCGGACGAGCCGGAGAGCCAGGCCGTCGCGTATGCCGAGGCGGCGGTGGGCGACACCCCGCTGCGCGGTGCGCGCGCCGAGGAGCCCGAGCCACAGCCGCCCGCCGCGGCCCGGCCGACGGCCCAGGCCCCGACGCGGTCCGCCACCCAGGACCGGCCCCGGGCCCCGTCGTCCACCAACGGCCGCTCCGCCTCGTCCTGGCAGCGGGACCTGTCGTCCCGGGGGCCGGGGCAGTACGACGACTGGCAGGACGCGGTGGAGGCGTTCGACCGCTGGGCCGAGGAACAGGCGAAGCAGCGCGCCGAGGAGGGCGGCTCCGGGCCGTACGGACCGGGGCAGGGGCAAGGCCAGGGCCAGGGGCACGGTTACGGGAACGGCGGCGGGAACGGCTACGGCGGCGGCTATGGCGGTGGAAACGGCTATGGCGGCGGCTACGGGGGCGGACACGGCGGTGGGCACGGAGGCGGTTACGGCGGTGGCTACGGGGGTGGCTACGGGCGCTGATCGCGTCCGCGATCTGCTTGTATGGCGGTATGCCTGATCAGGAGCCGCTTTCCGCCGACGAACTGCTGGACATCGTGGACGCGCGGGACCGCGTCATGGGCCAGGCCCGGCGCGGCGACGCCATGGCCCACCGACTCCGGCACCGCTGCGTCTTCATCCAGGCGCGGGACGCCCAGGGCCGGATCTTCGTCCATCGCCGCACCGCCGGGAAGCTGGTCTTCCCGTCGCTGTACGACATGTTCGTGGGCGGGGTCGTCGGCGCGGGCGAGGGCTACGACGGGGCGGCGCTGCGCGAGGCGGAGGAGGAGCTGGGCGTGCGGGGGCTGCCCGCGCCCGTACCGCTGTTCTCGTTCCTCTACGAGGGGCCCGAGCACACCTCGTGGTGCCGGGTCTACGAGGTCCGCTGCGAACCGCCGGTCGATCCGCAGGCCGAGGAGGTCGCCTGGCACACCTTCCTCACCGAGGAGGAGCTGACCCGGCGGCTGCCCGAATGGGAGTGGGTGCCGGACGGGTGGGAGGCGTACCGGCGGCTGGTGGAGTGGCGCCGTGAGAGGGTCGAAGCGTGAGCGAACCCTCCCCCTCCGGCCCCTCGGAGCCCTCCCGGCCCGCCGAGCCGCGTGGTGACGGCCGCACCTCGGCCGTCGCGGACCTGCGGCTGTGGTTCGCGCCCGAACGGATGCGGGCCGAGGGCAGCACCCCCGACTACCGCTTCTCGCTCGCCAACGAACGGACCTTCCTGGCCTGGCTGCGCACCGCGATGGCGCTGGTGGGCGGCGGCTTCGCGGTCGACCAGTTCCTCCCGGAGACCGGCCGGCCGCTACGGCTCGCGCTGGCGCTCACGCTGCTGGCGGGCGGCGCGGTGTGCGCCCTGCGGGCCATCAGCCACTGGGTCCGCTGCGAACGGGCCATGCGGCGCGGCGAGGACCTGCCGATGTCCCGCTTCCCGGTGGCGCTGGGGCTCGCGGTCGGGGTGGTGGCGCTGCTGATGGTGATCGTGGCCGCCTTCGGGTGGGGCGGGTGAGCCGGGAGGTGTGAGGCGATGCCGGTAGGGAATGGGACCCACGGATCGCGAACGCGGGACCCCGGGCTCCAGCCCGAGCGGACGCGGCTGGCCTGGCGGCGTACGACGCTGGCGTGTGCGGTGGCCGCGTCGCTCGCGGGGCGCCAGGCGCTGTACACCGGCATCGAACCGGGCTCGCTCGTGGTCCTGGCCCTGGTGGTGCTGGTCTGGCTGGCCTTCCTGGCGCTGGCCCACCGCCGCATCCGGGCCATGCGCGCGTCCCGGCCGCCCGCCCTGTCCCCGCGGGCGGCCGCGGCCGCGGTGGCCTGCACCCTCGCCTTGGCCGTCCTGGGCGCGGCGACGCTTCGCTGAGACGGCTTGGGACGGGGGCGGCCTCGTCTGGGACCGGGGCGGTCTGGCCTGGGGCCGGGGCGGTCCGGCCTGAGGCAGGGGCGGTCCGGCCTGAGGCAGGGGCGGTCCGGCCTGAGGCAGGGGGGGTCTGGCCTGAGGCCGGGGGCGTGCGCGGCCCGGAGGCGCCTGCGGCGAGCCGAGCCCCCACCCCGCCCCTTCCCGAAACAAGGGGCTCCGCCCCTTGCACCCCATGGGGCTCCGCCCCACACCCCGGGGCTGAGCCACCCGCCGCCGTCCCACCAGCGGCACCGTGCGCCCTGCGGTCAGGCGTACCGTCCCGAGGGGACGAGGGCATACCTTCGGTCGGCGGCCAGGCGGCCAGGCGGCCAACCGGGGGCCGGGGCGAAGCCCCACGGGGGCAAGGGGCGGGATAGGGGACTCCACCGCCGGAAGCGCACCCGACCCCGCACCCCAGGGCCCCGCACGGCAGCGCCGTGCGCCGCGCGGTCGGGCGTGCCGTTCCGAGGAGGCGAGGGCATGCCTTCGGTCGGCGGCCAGGCGGCCAACCGGGGGCCGGGGCGAAGCCCCACGGGGGCAAGGGGCGGGGCCCCTTGGTTCGGGGAGGGGCGGGGTGGGGGACATTCCGGGCGCGGGCCTTGGGGGTCAGTCCACCGTGATGGCGATCTTGCCCCTCCCGTGCCCCTCCATGCTGAGCCGCTGCGCGTCCGCCGTCTTCTGGAGGGGGAAGACCGCGGAGACCTCGACGCCGAGGGCGCCGCGTTCGGCGAGGTCGGTGAGGTCCTGGAGGTCGTCGGGGTCGGGGCGGACGAAGACGTAGCGGCCGCCGAGGCCGAGGACGGCGGGGTCGGCGATGGAGGCCAGGCGGCCGTCGGGGGCGAGGAGTTCGGAGGAGGTGGCGAGCGCGTCGCCGCCGACAAGGTCGAGCACGGCGTCCACGCCGTTCGGGGCGAGGGCGCGGACCCGGTCGGCGAGCCCCTCCCCGTACGTGGCCGGCTCGGCCCCCAGCGCGCGCAGATACTCATGGTTGCGCTCGCTCGCCGTGCCGATCACCCGCGCCCCCATGTGCCGCGCCAACTGGACCGCCATCGAGCCGACCCCGCCCGCCGCCGCGTGCACCAGCACGGTGTCGCCCTCACCGACCTTCAGCGCCCGTACCAGCGACTGATAGGCCGTCAGACCCGCCAGCGGGATGCCCGCGGCCTGTGTGAAGGAGAGGTTCCGGGGTTTGCGGGCGAGGGTGCGGATGGGGGCGGCCACGTATTCGGCGCAGGTGCCCCGGGAGAGAAAGTCCTCCCGTACGTACCCGATCACCTCGTCGCCGGGCTGGAACTCCGTCACCGCCGCGCCCGGCCGCTCCACGACCCCGGAGACGTCCCAGCCGGGGATGACCGGGAAGACCGCGTCCAGGACCGGTTCGAGGTATCCGGCCTGCGCCTTCCAGTCGACGGGGTTCACGGTGGCGGCCTTGACCCTGATCAGGACGGCGTCGGGGCCGACCTTGGGCTTCGGCCGCTCCCCGTACTCCAGGATCTCGGGGCCGCCGTAGCGGCGGTAGCTGATGGCCTTCATGTGGCGCTCCTCGCGGTTCTCGCGGTTCTCGCGGCGTTCGCGGAGCTCGCGGTGTTCGCGGTGTTCGCGGATCTCACGGGTTTCGCAGATCTCGCGGCTCTCGCGTTCGCGTCGGTCCCGGGCGTGTTCTCGCCCGCTCCTCCTCTTCGACGCTCCTGCTCCGCCACCGCCACCGCAAATCCGCACCGCCCCGGCCGTACAGCCCAGCCGTACAGCCCGGCCGCACCGCCCCAGCCGCACCCGCCCCGGCAGCGCCCGCCCCAGCCGCTACGCCGAACCCTGCGCCGCCAGCGGCGGCAGCGCGGCGCGCGGTTCCATCCCGCCGAACCAGAAGCCGAGCAGAAACGCCACGGTGGACTCCAGCAGGCGGGCCCGCTCCAGGCCGCCGCCGTCCAGCGGTGCACAGCCCATGTCGCGGACCAGGGCCCGTACGACCTCCAGGGCCTCCTCGTCGTCCCCGCACAGCGGAACCGCCAGCGGGCCGTCGGCGAAGACCGGCGGGGTCATCCGCCACACCGCGTCCGCGCAGTGGCAGAACCCCTTCACGACCCGCGCCCCGACGGCCCGCGCGGCGATCCGCTCGGCCATGCCCGGTCCGCCGTCGGTGGCGAGGGTGAAGCGTCCGGGGACGATCGCGTTGGTGCAGTCGATCAGCGCCCGGCCGCTCAGCGTCCCCTCGGCCGCACCCGCCGCCTCCAGAGCCGCCTCGACGCCCTCGTACGCCACCGCCAACAGCGTCACCTCGCCGAATCCTGCGGCCTCGCGCAGGCTCCCCGCCCGTGCGCCGTGGCCGATCCGCGCGGCCAGTGCCTGCGCCTTCGGCCGCGAGCGGCCGCCGATGAACAGTTCGTGCCCCGCCCGTGCCCACTGGGTCCCCAGCGCGTCGGCCATCCGGCCCGTGCCCAGCACTCCGATCCGCATCGCGGTCTCCTCACCCTCGCCCGTCTCGCCTGCCGTGTTCGCCAGTCGCGTTCGCCGGTCGTTCTCGTCCGGCGCCGGGCAGCGACACTAGGAAGTCCGTCGCACACCGCGAGGTGTGCGACGGATGGGCTAGGACGGCGGCCAGGAGGTCATCAGTGAGCGAACCGGCGACGACATCGCGCCCCACCGCCCCGGACGGGTTCATCGCCGACTGCCGGGCGCGGCTGGGCTTCGATCTGCTGGCCCGTACCTGGACCGCCGTCGTGATCTTCGGGCTGCGGGAGGGGCCGCGCCGCCCGGGAGAGCTGCGCGCGGCCATCGGCGGCATCAGCGCCAAGGTCCTCAACGACACCCTGCGCGGGCTGGAGGACGACGGGCTGGTGGAGCGGCGCCGGTACGCGGAGGCGCCGCCCCGGGTCGAGTACGGGCTGACCGCGCTCGGGAAGACCCTGCTGGGGCCGATCGAGGCGCTCGGTGCCTGGTCGGTGGAGTACGCGGACGCGGTGGTCGAGGCCCAGGAGCGGGCCGAGCGGCGGCGCGGGCGGTAGTCCCGGCCCGCCGTGCCACGCGGCCCACGCGACCCCGCGTCGGCCGCGCGGCCGATGCGCCCGATACGGCCGATACGCCTGATACGCCCGGTGCGGCCAATGCGCCCGTGCACCCGTGCACCCGGGCGGCCTCCGGCCCCCGAGAGCCAAGGCCCACTGGACTACATACCGACTGGTCGGCATCATGTGGCAGGACGGTCCGCCGTTCCCCGCACCAGTACCGAGGAAAGAAACCCAGGAAGAGGTTCGATGAACGCAGGCAATCCCCCAGGGCTCGACCTCGAGCGGCTCCGCGCCCACCTCGACCGCGAACGCGCAGGACTGGTGCGCGGGCCGCTGAGCGCCAAGCTGATCGAAGGCGGCCGCTCGAATCTCACCTACACCGTCACCGACGGCGCCTCCCGCTGGGTGGTCCGCCGGCCGCCGCTGGGCCATGTGCTCGCCACCGCCCATGACATGGCGCGGGAGCACCGGGTGATCAGCGCCCTGCACCCGACGGCCGTGCCGGTGCCGGAGCCGGTGCTGCTGTGCGAGGACGAGTCGGTCATCGGATCGCCCTTCTACGTCATGGAGTTCGTCGAGGGCACCCCGTACCGCACCGCCGAACAGCTCACCGGCATCGGCCCGGAGCGCACCCGGGAGGTGGTCCTCTCCCTCGTGGACACGCTGGTGACGCTGCACTCCGTCGATCCGGCCGAGGTCGGGCTCGGCGACTTCGGGCGCCCGGAGGGGTTCCTGGAGCGGCAGTTGCGCCGCTGGGGCAAGCAGCTGGCGGCCTCGCGCAACCGTGAGCTGCCCGGGATCGAGGAGCTGCACACCCGGCTGGGCAAGGCGCTGCCCGCCTCCCCCACGCCCACCGTCGTACACGGCGACTACCGCCTCGACAACGTCCTGGTGAACGCCGACGACAGGATCACGGCGATCCTCGACTGGGAGATGTCCACGCTCGGCGATCCGCTGACCGACCTCGGCCTGATCGTGATGTACAGCGGTCATCCGAATCTCGCCGACTCCCCCATCTCCTCCACCCAGGGCGCCCCCGGCCACCCGGCCACGGACGAGCTGATCCAGCGCTATGCCGAGGGCTCGGGGCGCGATGTCGGCGGCGTCTCCTGGTACACCGCCTTCGCCTACTTCAAGCTGGCGGTGATCCTCGAGGGCATCCACTACCGCTTCACCCTCGGCCAGACCGTCGGCGCGGGCTTCGACCGCATCGGCGACATCGCCCCCGCCTTCATCGAACACGGCCTCACCACCCTCAAGGAGAGCTGATCCCGCCATGGACTTCGCATTCGACGCCCGGACCGAAGAGCTGCGCGCCAAACTGCTCGCCTTCATGGACGAGCACGTCCATCCGGCGGAGGCGGTCGCGGAGGAGCAGCGCGCGTCCCTGGACTCCCCGTGGCTGACCCCGCCGATCGTCGGCGAGCTCAAGGCCGAGGCCCGTCGGCAGGGGCTGTGGAACCTCTTCCTGCCCGACGCCGAGTACGGCGCGGGGCTGACCAACCTCCAGTACGCCCCGCTCGCGGAGATCACCGGCCGCAGCCCGCAGTTGGCCCCCACCGCGCTGAACTGCGCTGCCCCGGACACCGGCAATATGGAGGTGCTCGCCCAGTTCGGCGATGAGCGGCAGCGCAAGCAGTGGCTGGAGCCGCTGCTCGACGGGGAGATCCGCTCGGCCTTCGCGATGACCGAGCCGGAGGTCGCCTCGTCCGACGCGACCAACATCGAGACCCGGATCGAGCGCGACGGCGACGACTACGTCATCACCGGGCGCAAGTGGTACATCTCCGGGGCGATGAACCCCGACTGCAAGATCTTCATCGTGATGGGCAAGACCGACCCGGAGGGCGCCGATGTGCGCCGTCAGCAGTCGATGGTGCTGGTGCCGCGCGACACCCCGGGCGTCGAGGTGCGCCGCGCGATGCGGGTGTACGGGTACGAGGACCACTACCACGGCGGCCACGCCGAGGTGGTCTTCGACCGGGTGCGGGTGCCGGTGAGCAACCTCATCGGCGAGGAGGGCGGCGGTTTCGCCATCGCCCAGGCCCGCCTCGGCCCCGGCCGGATCCACCACTGCATGCGGCTGATCGGCATGGCCGAGCGCGGTATCGAGCTGATGTGCCGCCGGGCCGTGGACCGTACGGCCTTCGGCCGGCCGCTCGCCCAGCAGGGCCAGGTCCATGAGTGGATCGCGGACGCTCGGGTGGCGGTCGAGCAGCTGCGACTGCTGGTGCTGAAGACGGCCTGGCTGATGGACACGGCGGGCAACCGCGAGGCGCACACCGAGATCCAGGCCATCAAGATCGCGACCCCGCGCACGGTGGTGGGGATCCTGGACCGGGCGGTGCAGCTGCATGGCGCGGGCGGGGTGAGCCAGGACTTCCCGCTGGCCGAGCTGTGGGCGGCCGCGCGGACGCTTCAGCTGGCGGACGGTCCGGACGAGGTGCATCAGCGGTCGCTGGCGCGGCGGGAGTTGAAGCGGTACGTATAGCCGAAGCGGTACGTGTAGGGGCGAGGGCGGGGTTTGTTCCCCCCCCCGCCCCTTCCCGCATCCGGGGGCTCCACCCCCGGACCCCCGGTCCTCAATCTCCCCCAGCTACCGCTGGGAGGTGCCCCCTTGACGGGCTGGATTTCCCTTATGGCCGCAGTGCGCGCATCAGGAGATCCGCCAGGTGGTCCGCGACCTCCTGGGGGGCCCAGCGGCCGCCGGGCCGGTACCAGGTGCCCAGGTGGTGGACCGAGCCGAAGTGGTAGTCCACCACCAGATCGGCCGGGGTACGGGAGCTGAACACCCCGGTCCGCTGTCCCTCCTCGATCAGCGCGCGGAACCGCTCGTGGTAGCGGCGCCGCTCGGCGCGCACCTGTTTGTGCTTCTCCGGGCTGAGTTGATGCATCGACCGGAAGAAGATGGTCGCGTCATCGAGGTTCTCGATCGTGGTGACCACGACATCGGCCGCCGCGTCCCGCAGCCGCCGCTCCACCGGTGCGTCGGCGTCCGCGAAGGCGTCCAGGCGCTCCTGCTGGAGCCGGAGCACCCGGCTGTAGATCTCATGCAGCAGATCGTCCTTGGAGCCGAAGTAGTGGTACAGCGCACCCTTGGTGACGCCCGCCGCCTCGACGATCTCCTGTACGGACGTCCGGTCGTAGCCGCGCTCCGCGAAGAGGCGGGTCGCAGCGGCCAGCAGCCGCTGTGGCACCGGCTGTCCGTCACCGTCCGTCGCTCTGGCCATGCTCGCCACCCGTTCTCTTCTGCCCTTCTGACTTTCTCTGTCATCCTCGCAGTTCCCGCCGGAGGATCTTGCCACTGGTCGTCTTCGGCAGCTCGGGCAGGATCTCCACCTCGCGGGGGTACTTGTACGCGGCGAGCCGCTCCGCGCAGTACGCGGACAGCTCGTCCGGTGTGGCCCGGACCCCTGATCGCAGGCTCACATACGCCTTGACCGTCTCCCCGCGGTACGCGTCGGGTTCGCCGACGACGGCCGCCTCCCGCACGGCGGGGTGAGTGTAGAGCACATCCTCGACCTCCCTCGGCCACACCTTGAAGCCGGACGCGTTGATCATGTCCTTCTTGCGGTCGACCACGTACAGCCAGCCGCCCTCGTCCATGAAACCGATGTCGCCGGTGCGCAGTTCCCCGTCCGGGAGGGCGGTCTCGGTCGCCTCCGGGCGCCGCCAGTAGCCGGGCACCACCATCGGGCCGCGGACGACGATCTCGCCCTGCTCGCCGAAGGGCACGTCCTGCCCCGCGTCGTCCACGATGCGCACGATCGTGTCGGCGCCGGGGACGCCGACGGCGAGGGTGCCGGAGACCGGGTCCACGGGGGCGCGGATCCCGGGCGGGACGCTGGCGCAGGGCGCGGTGCACTCGGTGAGCCCGTAGCCGTTGTGCAGATACGGGCCGAAGTCCTTCTGGAACCGCTCGACCAGCGCGGGCGGCACCGGGGCGCCGCCGGAGGAGATGATCCGGAAGGACGAGAAGTGGTCGCGGGTGGCCCGGGGGTGGGCCATCAGCGCCATGAAGGCGGTGGAGGGGCCCACGGTGTAGAGGGGGCGGTGCTCGGCGAAGGCGTCGAGGACGACCCCGGTCTCGAAGCGGTAGGCCAGGGCCAGGGTGCCCGCCCCGGCCATGCCCGCGCACAGCTCGCAGACCATGCCGGTGATGTGGAACAGCGGGGCCAGCGCGAAGATCGTGGAACCGAGGGGCAGCTCATGGAGGATGTGCTGCCGGTCGGCGTTGTAGGAGATGTTGCCGTGCGTGTTGGTGGCGCCCTTGGGGGTGCCGCTGGTCCCGGAGGTGTAGCTGATCAGCGCGATGTCGTCGGGGCCGGGCGCGGGGACGGACGGCGGACGGGCACCGGCGCGGGCGGCCGCGAGGAGGTCCTCGGCGTCCGCGGGGGCCGGGATGGGCTCGTCGCGCAGCACCCGCTCGTCGTCGCGGGTCTGGAAGTCGCGGGCGTCGGCGGTGAGCGCGATCCGCACCGGGGAGGCGGCGGCCGTCTGGCGTATGTAGTCCTCCCAGCCGTGGCGGGCGCAGACCAGGGCGCTCACCTCGGCGTCGCCGAGTATGTGCGCGAGCTCGGCGCCCTTGTACATGGGGTTGACCGGGACGACCGTGCCGCCCGCCTTCCACGCCCCCAGCAGCGCGATGACGAAGTGCGGGGTGTTCTGGAGCATGATCGCGAGGCGGTCGCCGGGCCGGAAGCCGCGTTCGGCGAGGTATCCGGCGATGCCGTCGGAGAGCTCGTCGACCTCCCGGTAGGTCAGCCGTCCGTCGAAGTAGGCGAGCGCCGGATGGTCGGGCGAGCTGCGCACGGCGTCCCGGAACGCATGCAGCGGGCTCGGCCGCGGGGTGATCGTCCGGCGCTGTTTCTCAGTGAGCTGAGCGAGCCATGGCTGGTCCTGGTACGTCGTCATGGGCGGCCCTGTCTGGACGGGGGTGAGGGTGGTGGAGCGGAGCGTACGGCAGGGACGGGGCCGCGGATCAGCCCGAGGCCGCGGCGGAGTTCCCGGATGAGGTCCCGGGGGAGGTCCCGGAGGAGGTCCCGGATGCCGCCTCGAGCTTTTCGAGCTTGCGCTGGAGCTTGTTGATACCGCCCAGCCAGCGGTCGGTGTCACCGGCGCGGGCCGCATAGTGGCGGGCCACCTCGGGGTGCGGAAGGATCAGGAAGCGCTCTTCCTCGATGCCCGCGAGAACGGCGTCGGCGACCTCCTCGGGCTCGATCGCGGTGGGCGCGAGCACCAGTTCCCCGGCGGTCCCGGCGTCGGTGAGCATGTCGGTGCGCACCCCCTGCGGGCAGACGGCGTGGACGCCGATACCGCGGTGGCGGTAGGTGGCCGAAAGCCATTCGGCGAAGGCGAGCGCCGCGTGCTTGGAGACCGCGTACGGCGCCGAGCCGATCATGGTGAGCATCCCGGCGGCGGAGACGGTGGCCACGAAGCGGCCGCTGCCGCGCTCCAGCCACTCGGGCAGCAGTTCCCGGGCGGCCCGCACATGGGCCATCACATTGACGTCCCAGGACTGCTGCCACAGCTTGTCGTCGGCCTCGGGGCCGCCGTCGTGGCCGACGCCCGCGTTGGCACAGAAGATGTCGATGGTGCCGCCGAGCGCCTCGCGGGCCGCGGGCACGATACCGGAGGCGTCACCGGGGACGGGGGTCGCGCCGATCTCCCCGGCGACGGAGGCGGCCTTGGCGGCGTCGAGGTCGTTGACCACGACCCGGGCGCCCTCGGCGGCGAAGCGCCGGGCGAGTGCGGCGCCGATGCCACCGCCCGCTCCGGTGACCACTACACGCGCCCCACGCACGGTACCCACGATCGCAACGCTCCTCGGATCGGCTCTGATCGGCATCTGCGGCAGCAGACTAACCAGTCGGTATGTGTAAACGGAAGAGGCACATCGGCCTCCCGGCAGACGGCCGGCGGGTTACCGGCCGGGGCGCTCCTTGCGCATGACGCTGCGCCAGCGCGCGTTCTCCGCGGCGAGCGCGCCCCACAGCACATTGAGCGGATGGCCGGCGTCCTGCGCGGTGCGCTCCCCGGCCCGTACGAACACCCCGATCAGCACTTCCAGCTCCGGCCTTATGCCGTCGGTCAGCTCCAGGGTGCGCAGCCCGGCACCGGCCCGGATCCGCCCGTCGGCCACCGCGTCGCCGATGCCCTCGGTGACCAGCACACAGCCGCTCAGCACCCCGGAGGAGAGCAGCTCCAGGCCATAGCTCACGGTGTCGATCTCGGCGGCGATATGCAGCTCCTGGCGGTAGCGGGCGCCGAACCAGCCGCGCAGAAAGCCGGGTATGAGACCGTCGGCCGAGACGGCGAGCGGCAGCCGGGGCAGCTCGCTCACCGGGACCGAGGGGCCGGGCAGCTCCTCGGCGTCGAGGTTGGTGACCAGGGACAGCCCGCTGCGCCGCCACTCCATCACCTCGAAGCCGTCGAGCCGGCTGTCGTGGCCCGCCGTGGTGAGCACACTGCCGCAGACCAGGTCGAGCTCCTTGGCGTCGAGCCGCTCCAGCAGATCGCGGGTGCGCACATGCTCGACCTTGAGCTCGACACCCCGGCGGTCGAATTCCCCGGTGACCAACTCCACGGCATTCAGCAGAAAGCCGAGGATGTAACGGGTGGAGCCGACGCAGAGCCGGCTGCCCAGCCGGCGGCGGCAGTCGTACAGCCCCTCCCGCCAGTCCTCCAGGGTGCCGCGGGCGAGTCCGGCGAGCGACTCCCCGGTCGCGGTGAAGAGCACATTCTGACTGCGTCCCCGTTTGACCACCAGCGGCTCACCGCACAGCGTGCCGAAGTTCCGGTTCAGTGTGTCCAGTTGTTTCTGCACACTGGACTGCTCCCTCCCCAGCAGCCGGGCGGCGCCCAGTGCGGTGCCCGCCTCATGGACCGCGAGCAACGTCCTGAGCTGGTCCATCGTGGTGTCCAGCAGCGCCGTCGGGTACTGCCATCGATCCTTTAAGGGCATTCCGGCCTTCCGCTCGAAGAGTATTCGGCACCCCAATGACGTTTCCTTCCGCAGCATAGTGCAGCCCCTTCCGGGGAACTGATCCAGAGAACAGCGGCGATATTCTTCAGATGGATATTCGGGAATTCCCTATCGCCGGAAGGCAACGGAGTCCCGCATTCCAGGTTCCACCCGTCCCATTCCGGGTAAGTCGAACGGCTGGCCGATTGTCCGACGGCGACCGTACGCGTGTCGTATGGCCAGCGGTCAGGGCAGTTGGGACGATGCACGCACATCGGACGATGCAAGGGGGAAGCAGCGATGACGGGGATGAGCGTAAGGCCGTACTGGGAGCTGAGATTCGACGCCTACGGGGACGTCGACATCCGGCAGCGGGACCGGCTGCTGGAGCAGGCCGCACAGCGGGATCTCACCGATCTGCTGGTGTTCTCGCACGGCTGGAACAACACCCGGACCATGGCCACACGGTTCTACGACCGCTTCTTCGCGCCCTTCCCCGAGCTGCTCGGCGAGGCGGGCCCGGCGCGCCTCGGCTATGTGGGGTTGGTGTGGCCGTCGATGCGGTTCGCCGACGAGTCGCTCGCGGGGTTACCCCGGGAGCCGGCGCCCGGTGCGCCGCCGGGGCTGGACTCCGACACCCACCAGGCGCTGGACGTGGCCTTCCCCGGGCGGCAGCAGATCGTGGCGCGTCTGGCCGAGCTGCTGGCCGAGCGGCCCGAACGGCTCGTGGCGCTGGACGAGTTCGCGGTGCTGGTGCGCGGGCTGGTGCGGTTCCGCGGGGACTTCGGCCCGGCGGGGGACGCGGCGGACACGGACGCGGACGGCGTACCGGCGATGTTCGAGGAGGATGTGACGGAGGTCTGTGAGCAGTTCGCCGCCGCGCTCACGGAGGCGCGCGGAAAGACCGACACCGAGGACCGCGCCGCCGCCGACGGTGGGTTCGGCTGGCTCTGGGACGGGGCCCACGAGCTGCTGCGCCAGTCGACGTACTACGTGATGAAGCGGCGGGCCGGCACGGTCGGGCGGGAGGGTCTCGGACCGGTGCTCGGCGCCCTCGCGGGCCTTAGGCCCGCGCCGCGGCTCCATCTGATCGGCCATGGCTTCGGCGGCCGGCTGGTGTCGTACGCGCTGGCCGGGCTGCCGGAGGGCGCCACCGTGGAGTCGATGACCCTGCTCCAGGGGGCCTTCTCGCACCACGCGTTCGCCGAGCGGCTGCCGCATGCGACGGACCGCGGCGGGGCGCTGCGCTCGGCCCCGCACCGGGTGCGCGGGCCCGTGGTGTCCTGCCACTCCCGCCATGACACCGCGCTCGGGCTGCTGTACCCGGTGGCGGCGCGGGTGTCGGGGGACGATGCCTCCCCGCTGCCGGGCGACGCCCGGTGGGGGGCGATCGGGTACGACGGCGTCCAGGCGGTGGCGGACTGCCGGCGGCTGGACCTGGCCGAGGCGCTGGACGGCCCGTTCCCGGCCACGGGCTGTGTGAACGTCGATGTATCGGAGGTCGTACGGCACGGGGTGCCGCCGGCCGGGGCGCACAGCGACATCTGCCATGAGGAGCTGGCCCGGGTGGTGCTGCGCGCGGGCCGGATCGGGCACGGGTGACGGCCGGGGCGGGGCCTCGCCGGATACGAGGCCCCGCCCCCTGTGGCCTCAGCGGTGGGCCGGGAACTCCACGACCTGCTGGAAGGTGGGCCGGTTCTGCCAGCTGATCTTGTTGTGGGTCAGTCCGCCGACCGGCCGGTGGATGATGGTGCCGGCGCACCACTGGTCGCCCGCGGAGCAGTTGTCGTCCCCGGGGTAGACCTGGGCGGCGCTCTTGCCGACGGCCGTCTTCAGGCTCGTCAGCAGGGCGTCGCGGCAGGCGCTCAGCTGTCCGCCGCCGCAGTACGGCCGGGCCAGCGGGCCCTTGACGTCCTCGCCGAGTACGGTGCGCAGATCCTTGTCGACATAGGACCACCAGCCGTACTGGAACGAGGACCCGGCGTGCGAGCCGGTGGGGCCGTGCCCGGCCGAGGGCGCTTCGTCGACGGCCAGATTGGCGCGCAGGGCGTCGTAGAGGCCGTCGCCGAGACCGGGTTTGAACTCGGCCTCGACCAGAAGCGGCCACCAGGCGTCCATGATCCGTACCGCGTCGGCATGCCCATAGGTGTGCGAGCCGGCGCTGGTCTCACGGCGCTGCGAACCCGCCGACTGCCAGGAGTCCAGCCGCTGTACGGCCGTGGCCAGCTGGGGGTCGTCGATGGGCTGCGAGCGCACCACCTTCAGCAGCTCCGGCAGCACGTCCTCGCCGCGCAGATCGGCCACGGCGGCCTCGGCCATGGCCCGGGTGAGCGCGGAGCGGGTGACCCCGCCCTTGCCGACCAGGGCGCGCACCCGGTCGTCGAGGAGGTTGCCGCGGTGCACGGAGCCGTTGCCGAAGCCCGCCGCGCTGTAGTCCTTGGCCAGCTTGTTGTTCCAGCTGATGTAGTAGTCCTGGTCGATGGACTGGGGGTGTTCGGAGGGCGGGGTGGCCGCGGCCGTGTTGTCCTGGGGATCGAAGTCCCGCCACTCGTACGCGGGCTCGGCGCTGACCGGCAGCGAGGGGTCGACACCGGCGGCGCGCACCGGATTGAGCCCGCTGTTGTAGTAGCCGGTCTGGCGGGAGTCGGCGTAGAACCAGTTGAAGGTGTAGTTGATGTTCTGCGCCGCGCTCTGGAAGGACTTGGCGTCGGTCACATAGCCCGGGTCGTTGAGCATCTGGAAGCCGATGATGGAGTCGGCCTCATGGCGGTAGGTGGAGCGCAGCACCGTATAGGCCACCGGTTTGCCGCCGACCGTCGCACGGTGGGTCACCAGCCCGTACTTGGTGCGGTGGACCTGCATCCGATACGAACCGGCGGCGGTGGAGTCGGCGAGGGTGGGCTTCCAGGCGTTGCGCCGCTCCAGCTTGTCCATCGGCACACAGGCGCCGCGGTAGCGGTAGTACGTGGAGTCCTTGGGCGGCGTGGAGCCGTCCGGGGAGCACAGCTCGACCGCGTAGGTGTCGGTGATGTCCTGGGCTGAGGTGGTGGCGCTCCAGGCGTAGTCCTGGCCCCGGCCGAGCTGGATGTACATCCCCACGCCCGCGAAGGAGGCGCCGCGGGCGCTGATCCCCGGGCCCTGGATCTCCTGGAGCATCAGCAGCTGTGGGGCGAAGTAGCCGGTCTGCGGGCCGAAGACGGCCACCGGGTGGCCGCTCGCGGTGTACTTCCCGGAGACGACGAGCGCGTTGGACATGCCCTTCTTGCGGCTGAACAGATCGCGCGGCAGCACTCCGTCGTCGTAGATCCCGCGCAGCGGCTCCAGCGATGACTTGGGTGCCTCGACCTCGGTGCGGGCCTTGGTGGCGGCCCCGCCCTCGCGGTCGTAGACGAGCTGTTCGGGGGTGACCGAGCCGGCGTCCGGCAGGGCGGTGCCCTTGGGCGCGGCGGGCTTGCCGGCGTAGGGGAAGCTGCCGTCGCGCACGGTCAGCACCGCCTCCGGGTCGTTGCGCTCCCGGAAGGACTCCCACACCTTGGTGCCCTCGGTGAGGCCGTACTTCTGCTGGGCGGCGAGCAGCGAGAGCGCGCCCTCCACCTCACCGCCCCCGCCGTTGCCGAAGAGGGCGCCGACGACGGAGGCGAGGGCGATCAGGTCGGTGAGCTTGAACGGCTGGATCTCACCGGCGTTGGTGATCGCGTCGATATGGCCGGTGAGCACGTACTCACCGGGGAAGTACCGGCCGTCCTTGGCCTTCTTGGCGTAGGCGTTGATGCCGTCGACATACGCCTGGGCGTCGGCCAGCGCCTGGCGGCCGCGTTCGCCGCCGTGGGCGAGGATGTAGTCGATCTGCGCCTGGTAGTCCTCCTCGGTGTACGGCGCCTGGCGGAAGAAGTCCTGCTCCAGGCCCTGGTTGGCGGGGGCGCCGCCGGCGAAGGAGGTCAGCTCGCCGCGGCCCACATGGCGGAAGAGGTCCATCAGCCACAGCCGGTCCTGGGCGGCGGCGTATCCGGCGCCGTACTCGGTGCCCTCACGGGTGGTGCCCTGGATGTGCGGGACGCCGGTCTTCTTGTCACGGGTGATCGTGACGTCGTCGCGCGGTTTGGTCACCGAGGCGACCTGGTCGGCGGGGACCCCGAAGGAGGAGTCGTTGAAGAAGCTGGTCAGCTTGTCGTCGGTGAGGGTGGGGTAGCCGCTCGCCAGATCGCCGTACGGGCCGAGCTGGTCGGTGCTGTGCTCGGGGTGGGTGCCCAGCACCCGGTTGGCGAGGATGTCGGCGAGGGTGGCGTTGCCGGTCGCGCCCGGCGGGAGGATGTCGGAGCACTGGCCCCGGCAGTAGTCGGTGGCGGCCGCCGCGGCCGGCTGCGCCCGGACCGGCTGCGGCACCGGGGCCGCGAGGGCGACCCCGAGCCCGAGCGCGGCGGCCGCGGCGAGCACGGTACTGGTGAGCTTGCGGGTTCTGATGGGCCTGGGGGTACGTCGTCGCATCTGCGCTCCTCCCGATTGCCGTCGGACGGAGGTTACCGGCGGTATTACCGGCCCGGAAGATGAGCGGACGTCAACTTCTGTGACCGACAGGCCCGATGAGGACTGCCCCGGAAGATCCAGGGAATTCGATGGATCCGGATCGCGCTGCGTTACGTCCATTCGACAACGAGTCGGGTCCGCAATCGCGGAGGTGGTAGGAAGTGGCCGGTTTCAGAGCACTGGCACGAGAAGTACGCAATCCACACAGACACATCACGGCCCGGCGCACATCGCTGCGCAAATGCCTGGAACGGTTCGCGCCGTACGGGCACCGGGCGACCTGGCACCATCTGTGCACCCGCTCCGGGATCACCCCGGAGGATCGCAGGCCGGACCCCCTACGACTGCTCACGGCCCTTGAGGAGCTCGAGGAGGCCCGCACGCTGTGGCTCGCGTACGAGGCGGACTTCGCCGCCCGGCGCAGGCAGGAGAAACTTCTCGGCATTCGCCAGCCGGGCACCGTCGACGACTGGCATCTGCGCACCTGGGGCGGATGCGACATCATTCCCTGCGAGAGCCCCTCGACCCATCCCGACGACCGCCTCGCCGACGTGCTGCGCCGGCTGATCGCGGCCATGGAGTCCGGTCCGGGGTCGGCCTGCCCGGTGTGCGCGCAGCGGGGCCTGGTCTGGCGCGAGGACCTGGACCGCTATCCGTCGGCCGGACCGGTCTGCGCGGACTGCGGCATCGTGGTGCCGCTGCCGCTGCTGACCACCGAGGCCCTGGCGGCGGCACGGCGCTCGATCCGGATGAGCCGGTACGCCACCGTATGACGCCCGGCCGCCCCTGGCCGGGAGCGCGCTCGCCGGAGTCCTGAGCACCGGTGGCCGGCGAGCGCGCCGGAAGCCCTTCCATCCCGGACATCCCCTTGATCCCGGGATCCCCTTGATCACGGAATCCGCTGAATCCCGGAATCCGCCGAATCCCGGAGTCCCTTGACCGCCCGTACGCCGCGTCGGCGCGGGCCGCGTTGACAGGGCCCAGGTCAGCCAAGCATGCTGAGCAGTCGCTTAGTGAGTGGTTGCCCGGGAGGCACGCATGGCAGAGCCCAGGATCTTCACCTCGCCCGATGAACTGCGGTCCGCGGTCGGCGAGGAACTCGGCCCCAGCGACTGGCTGGAGATCGACCAGAAGCGCATCGATCTGTTCGCCGACGCGACCGGCGACCACCAGTGGATCCATGTGGACCCCGAGAAGGCGGCCGCCGGGCCGTTCGGCACCACGATCGCGCACGGCTATCTGACGCTGTCCCTGCTGCCGTCGTTCACCCCGCAGCTGCTGCGGGTCGAGGGCGTGCGGATGGGCATCAACTACGGGGTGAACAAGGTCCGTTTCCCCTCCCCCGTCCCGGTCGGCTCCCGGCTGCGCGCCACGGGGCGGATCCTGGAGGTGGCCGAGGTCAAGGACGGCATTCAGATGACGCTGACGGTGACCGTGGAGCGCGAGGGCGGCGAGAAGCCGGTGTGCGTGGCGGAGTCCGTCGTCCGCTTCCACGTGTGACGGCGGCGCCTGCCGAGGCTGACGGCGGCGCTTCCCCCGTTATGGCCGGTCCTGCTCGGCCGGTCTACGGCCGGTCCTGACCGCCTGCCCCCACCATGCGCAGCACCAGCCCCGCGTAGAGGTCGCCGACCTCGTCGGGGGTGCTGCGCCCCTGGGCGTTGAACCAGCGGGCGACGTCGATGCACAGCGACAGCACCGCGACCGTGGCACCGCGGACGTCCGGGACGTCGAAGGCGCCCGCCTTCACCCCGTCCTCGATGATCGAGCGCACCGCCCCGTCGGTGGCCTTGCGGACCGCGATGACCTCGGCGTGGTGCTCCTCGGCGAGCGCGCCGAGCTCGTACTGCACCACCCGCGCGGTCATATGGTGCTCGGCGTGCCAGCGGACGAAGGACCGGACGGCGTCGGCGAGCCGCTCGGCGGGCGTGCCCTCGCTGTCCCGCGCCCGCTCCACGATCTTCAGGGCCCGCTCATGGCCGACCTTGCTGATCTGATAGAGCAGCTCTTCCTTGGTCTTGTAGTGGATGTAGAGGGCGGCCGGGCTCATTCCGGCGCGGCCGGCGATGTCCCGGGTGGTGGTGGCGTGGTAGCCGCGCTCCGCGAAGGCGTGCACGGCGGCGTTCACCAGCCGCCGTGCGGCGTCGGGGGTGATATCGCCCCAGGGCTCGATCTTGCCCCCGGTGTTCTTCGGCTCCGCGTCCATGGCGGACACCCTACACGGAGGGTGAGCAAGCGCTTAGAGGTGCCCGGCCGCCGAGTTGAGCGCTCCACCGGCAGTGCGCTGAACTGCCGTCGATCGTCCGCGGCGCCGTCGTGGCCGGTCGCCCACGCGGCGGAGCCGCACATCGATACAGCCGCGGCGGAGCCGCACATCCATCGCAGCCCCGCGCCCCTTCGGGCGCCACCGAGCCGCTGCCAGCGGCCGCCGATCTGCCCAAGCGCTCCGCCGGAAGTGCCCTGACCTGCCGTCGACCGTCCGCGGCGCCGTCGTGGCCGGTCGCCCACGCGGCGGAGCCGCACATCGATACAGCCGCGGCGGAGCCGCACATCGATCGCAGCCCCGCGCCCCTTCGGGCGCCACCGAGCCGCGGGCGACTTCCGCCACCCCCGCGGGCGACTTCCGCCGAGCCACGCGGACTTTCGCTGATCCGCTGAGCGGCCGTGCCCCGCGGCCGCTCAGTGGGCGGCCGCCGTCTCCGGGCCCACCCGGTCAGGGAACTCCGTGCCCACCCGGCCGGGGAACTCCGCGCCCAGCAGTCGCAGCAGCGGGGTCGCCTTCACCGCCGTCTCCTCGAATTCCTCGTCCGGGTCGGACAGCGCCACGATCGCCCCGCCCACCCCGTATCTGACCCGGTCCGGGGTCACCACCAGGGTGCGGATCACGATGCTCAGATCGCACGCCCCGGACAGCGAGAAGTAGCCGATGGCGCCCGAGTAGACCCCGCGCGGCCCCGCCTCCAGGTCGTCGATGATCTGCATGGTGCGGATCTTGGGCGCGCCCGTCATCGATCCGCCGGGGAAGGCGGCACGCACGCTCTCGACCGCGGAGCCGGCCGGCCGCAGGGTGGCGCGCACGGTGCTGACCAGCTGATGCACCGTCGCGTAGGTCTCCACGTCGAAGATCTTGGGCACCCGCACCGAGCCGATCTCGGCGGTGCGGCCGAGGTCGTTGCGCACCAGGTCGACGATCATCAGGTTCTCGGAGCGGTCCTTCTCGCTGGTCGCCAGGTCGACGCGGAGCAGCTCGTCCTCGGCCGGGGAGCTGCCGCGCGGCCGGGTGCCCTTGATCGGCTGGGACTCCACGGTGCCGTCCCGGAAGACCCGCAGAAAGCGCTCGGGCGAGGTGCTCAGCACGGACAGCGGGCCGAAGCGGAGCAGGGCGGCGAACGGCGCGGGGCTGAGCCTCCGCAGATACTGGTACCCGGCCCATGGGTCCACCGGGCCGTCCGCCTCGGCCATGTTCGTCAGGCACACCTCATAGGTCTCCCCCGCGGTGATCAGCTCCTGGCAGGTGTCGATCATCTCCAGGTAGCGCTCGCGGTCATGGCGCAGCCGCACCTCTGCGGAGCCGGTGGCGAGCGGGGCGGGGTGGCGGGGCTCCTGCCCGGCCAGTTCGGCCAGCCTCCCGGCGGTCTCGCGCAACCACTCCCGGGCCTGCTCCTCACCGCCACCGGCCGCGCCGTCCTCGGCGAGGGCGAGGAGGTAGGTGGTCGAGGTCTCGTGGTCGAACACCACGGCGCGGTCCGCGAAGATCATCGCGGCGTCGGGTTCCGAGGAGCGGTGGGTGCGCTCACCGCCGCATTCGGCCTTGAGCTCATAGCCGAGGTATCCGGTCCAGCCGAGGGCGAAGTCGAAGGGCAGCGGGGGGAGTTCGACCCGGGCGCCGCGCAGATCGCGCTCCAGCCAGGACAGGAACTCCTCGTGCAGCACCTCGCGGGAGCCGCCCGCGGTGACGGTGACCGTGCCCGCCCAGGTGTCGGCGGTGGCGACCCGGGCCAGCGGCCCCGAGGCGTCCCCCATCATCGAGAACCGTCCGCGCTCGCCCCCGACGGCGCTGCTGTCCAGCCAGAAGGCGTTGGGGTCGGCGCGGAAGAGCCGGTCGTGGACGACCTCGTCGGACCAGCGGGTGGGCAGGGACTCCACCAGCACCCGCAGGGAGCGCGGGGTGCCGCGCCGGGCGGCGGTGGGCTCGGTGCCGCCGCGCGCGGAGCGCGGGCCGCGCCGCCGTACCGGTTCCACTCCATGGGCGGTCCGCCAGGACCGGGTGAGGTCGGCGAAGTTGCCCAGCAGCAGCCGGCCGTGCTCGGTGCAGATGGACTCGGGGTGGAACTGGACGCCCCACAGCGGCCGTTCCCGGTGGGCGATCCCCATCAGCACCCCGTCCTCGGTCCATGCGGTGGCCCGTAGCTCCTCGGGCAGGTCGGTGACGGTGAGCGAGTGGTAGCGGACGACGTCGAAGGGGTCGGGCAGTCCGGTGAAGAGACCGGTGCCGTCGTGTGTCACCCGGGACAGCCGGCCGTGCCTCGGCTCCGGGGCCAGGACCACCTGGGCGCCGCTGAGCAGGCCCACCCCCTGGTGGCCCAGGCAGACGCCGAGCAGCGGCAGGGCGCCTTCGAGGATGATGTCGCGGCAGACGCCGAAGTCGGCCGCGCGCTCGGGGCTGCCGGGTCCGGGAGAGATAACGACATTGTCGAAGTCCCGCAGCATCTCGGGCTTCCAGCCGGGGTCGTCGTGCCGGATCACCTCGGGTTCCTCGCCGTTGACCTCGGCCAGGTAGTGGAACAGGTTGTAGGTGAACGAGTCGTAGTTGTCTACCAGCAGCGTGCGCATCGAAACCTCGTACCTTCAAGAACTCTGGATGACCGGCACGGTTCACCCGGCGCGGAGCATGGAGGTGAACGCGTGGACCGTTTCGGCGGCCTGCTCGGGGTTCAGCCGGGGGTCACAGGGAGACCGGAACCGGGGGAACGCGGCGGTCCCGGCGTCCGCGGCCCGTGCGACGCACTCGGTGACCGGCTCCGGTGTCATCTCCAAGTGCAGCCCGCCGGGCCACTGGCCGCGGTCCCGCAGGATCCGGTGGAACGCGGCGACCTCGTCGAGGATCGCCCGCAGGGATCTGGTCTTGTGGCCGCTTCCGGAGCGGATCGTGTTGCCGTGCAGGGGATCGCTCAGCCAGACCACCGGGATCCCGGTCTCCGCGACCGCCTCGACCAGCGGCGGCAGCAGCCAGTCGATCCGGTCCGCGCCCATCCGCACGATGAAGGTCAGCCGGCCGGGGCGGCGCCCGGGGTTGAGCAGACGGGCCGGCTCCACGAGGTCCGCGGGGGTCGCCGACGGCCCGGCCTTGACGCCGACCGGGTTGCGGATCGAGGCGGCCAGCCGGATGTGCGGGCCCTGGGGGTCCCTGGTCCGCTCGCCGATCCAGCCGAAGTGGAGGGAGGAGGCGTAGCGGCCACCGTCGGCGGGGCGGATCAGGGGTGACTCATAGGGGAGCAGCAGCAGTTCATGGGAGGCGAAGATCCGCTGGGCCGGGTCGTGCGCCGTCTGTTCGTTTCGCATCGTGGACAGCACGGCGGCCGCGCGGTCGTAGGCGGTGAGCAGCCGGTCCGGATCGGGGATCCGGGCGTCCGGGTCGGCGGCGGCGCCGTTGACCGCGTCTCCCCGGTAGACGGGTAACCGGGTCCCGTCGGCGAGCCATTCGTACGGCGCCGATCTGGGCTTGGCGTACTGGCCGGCGATACGGCCCATCGTCACCACCGGCAGGCCGAGACCGGTGCGGATCGCCGCGGAGAGCTCGCGCAGCTGCCCCAGCTTGCGCCGCACCACCGGCGGGGTGGCGTCGGCGAACAGCTCGGCGCAGTCCCCGCCCTGGAGGACGACCGCCTCGCCGCGCTGCACCGCGGCCAGCCGACGGGCCAGCTCCCCGGTCTCCTCAGGGGGGATCAGCGGTGGGCGCTCCCCGAGGGCGTGCCGGATCTTGTCGAGCCGGTCCGGGTCGGGCCACGGCGGCTGCTGAGCGGTCACCTTCTCCGCGGTCGGGCCGGGAGCGGTCATGAAAGGAAGCCTCCACTGGTCGGGCCGGACACATCCTGCTGAAGCGCCGCAGCAGCGCGGGACACCCGTGGGGACCCCAGAACCGGCGGGCCGGACGGGTCGACGGAACCGAGGAAACAGACGAACCCGCTCCCGGTCGCAAAACCGCGACCAGCGGAGATTGAAAAGATGGATATGCGTCCGTCACTCCTTCGAGTGAATTGCTCCATCACTCGAAGGGTTTACCAGCGGTTATTAACCGGAATTTCCGGCTCAGAGCCCCCGTTGCGCAAGCCGACGACGGTCGATTCAACGCGGCAGGGAGCTTAGCAATGCCGTTCAACCGTAAGCGACAGTTCCGCCCACATTCCAGAACGTGACGAAGGTCACACGCACAAGGCTTGCACTCGGTCTCACCTTCTATAGTGTTTTCGAACCTGCGCATATCCGACGGGGGCACCGCATCGGACGGCGCGGATGTCAAATGAGACTTACGGGGGTAAGTGAATGTCTCTTCAATCGATTCGTCTCCGCGCGCCGGCCGCCGGAGACCGTCCATGACTCCCTGCCCCCTGGCAGTGGCTTTCTCGGCATCTTCCCAGTTCAGATGGGCTTTTCAGGTCCTTGCGAGCAATTACTGACTCGTAAGTAGCCAATTCGTCGACGGCCATCGGCAAACGCCAGGACAAAGCCGTGCCCGCCCGCCGGGACATGGCCGCACAGCGACGCGTCCATTCACATCCGAGCCGCATGCCGGCGTTGGAGCAATACGTCATGCACTTGAGCACGCAGACCTCCCACCCCGATACCAGAGCGCCCCGCAAACGCGTCATCCTCGCCGAACCTCGCGGTTTCTGCGCGGGCGTCCGCCGGGCCATTGCCATGGTGGAGCGGGCGCTGGAGGTATACGGCCCGCCTATTTATGTTCGAAAACAGATCGTCCACAACCACTACGTCGTCGGCCTCCTCGAGCGCCAGGGCGCACGCTTTGTGGAATCGGAATTCGACGTTCCCGAAGGGGCCGTGTGCCTCTTTTCCGCACACGGTGTCGCGCCCGCGGTCCGCACCGCGGCGGCCCATAGAAATCTCCAGGTCATCGACGCCACCTGCCCATTGGTGGCCAAGGTGCACCAGCAGGCGCGCCGGGTGGTCCGGGACGGCCGGGTGCTGCTGCTGGTGGGACATGTGGAACACGAGGAAACGGAAGGGACCCGGGGCGAGGCCCCGCGGCGGACCCTGGTCGTCGAAACCGTCGAGGACGTCGAACGGCTGGAGCTGTCCCGGGACACCCCGGTGGCCTATCTGACCCAGACCACCCTGTCGGTGGACGAGACCGCCGACATCGTCCGCGCCCTCACCGAGCGGTTCGACGACATCGTCGGCCCCGGGACCGACACCATCTGCTACGCCAGCCAGAACCGGCAGACCGGCATCAAGTCCCTCGCCCGGCAGGCCGATCTGGTGCTGGTGGTCGGCTCGGAGAATTCCAGCAACTCCCAGCGGATGGTCGATGTCGCCCGCGAGGCCGGCACCCCCGCCCAGCTGGTCCCGGACGTCTCCCGGCTGGACGCCGACTGGCTGGCGGGCGTGACCACCGTCGGCGTCAGCTCCGGCGCCAGCGTCCCGGACGCCCTGGTCCACCAACTCCTCGACCGGCTGGCCGAGTTCGGCCATGACCAGGTCGACATCGAATCCACGGCCGTCGAGGACGTGGTCTTCGCCATGCCCTTGTCGCTCACCGACGGCGTCCGGTCCGACGACCGGGAACGGCTCGACGACGCCTGGTCGACGGTCCCATCCGACACCCCGGCCGGCACCCCTAGGAGGACGAAGTGACTGCCCATGTGATGGCGACCCCCCGCCCCGCCTCGGCCCCGGCCACCTCCGCCCGCCGGACGCTGATGAGCCTGCTGCCCCGGGTCGAGGAGCAGCTGCACGCCTTCCTGTCCGCGGAGTACGAGCGGTGGCATGCGCTGGACCCGCGCTGGAGCGTGCCCATCGACGGCATCGCCGACCTGGTCAACGCGGGCGGCAAGCGCATGCGCCCGACGTTCTGCCTGAGCGGCTATCTGGCCTCCGGCGGCGATCCGCAGGACCAGCGCGTCGTTCCCGTCGCCGCCGCGCTGGAGCTGCTCCACGCCTGTGCGCTGATCCACGACGATGTGATGGACGAGTCCCCGGTGCGTCGCGGCGCGCCGACCGTGCACACCGGTCAGGCCGCGCTGCACCGCGAGCGCGGATGGCGGGGCGCGGCGGACCGCTACGGGGAGAACGTCGCGATCCTCGCGGGCGATCTGGCCCTGGTCTACTCCGACGAGATCATGGCCGAGGTGGAGCCCGCGGTCGCCGCCGAGTGGCATCTGCTGCGCTCGGAGCTGATCATCGGCCAGTACATGGACGTCGCGGCGTCCGTGGAGTTCGAGCCGGACCCGGAGACCTCGCGGTGGATCGCCATCGCCAAGTCCGGCCGCTACACCATCCACCGCCCGCTGGTCCTGGGCGCCGCGGTGGCAGGCCGCCCCGACGCGGCACCGGCCTTCGAGGAGTACGGGGCCGCGCTCGGTGAGGCGTTCCAGCTGCGCGACGACCTCCTGGACGCCTTCGGGGACTCCGAGGTCACCGGCAAGCCCAGTGGCCAGGACTTCGAGCAGCACAAGATGACGCTGCTGATGGCCCTGGCCATCCAGCGCAACGCGCATATCCGGGAGCTGGTGCCCGCCCGGCTGCGGGGCGCCGACCACCTGCGGGAGCTGCTGGTCGAGACGGGTGTGCGGGACGACGTCGAGAAGCACATCGACGGGCTCGTCGAGCGGGCCTGCCGCGCCATCGGCGCCGCTCCGCTGGAGCCGGAGTGGCGGGAGGAACTGGCCGCCATGGCCCATGAGGTCGCCTACCGGAACGCCTGAGGGCACCGATGAGCACCGACAGCGACCGCACCCGGTGGCGGCACCGGCGCGGAGGGAGAGAGCCCGGATGACACTGCTGGAGACCATCGAGGGTCCCGCCGACATCAAGCATCTGAACGCCGGTCAACTGGCCGATCTCGCGGGCGAGATCAGGCACTTCCTCATCGACAAGGTGCTGCGGACCGGCGGGCACCTGGGGCCCAACCTGGGCACCGTCGAACTCACCATCGCCCTGCACCGCGTGTTCGACTCCCCCCGGGACCGCATCCTGTGGGACACCGGACACCAGGCGTACGTACACAAGATCCTCACCGGCCGCCGGGAGGGTTTCGACCGGCTCCGGCAGAAGGGCGGCCTGTCCGGCTACCCCAGCCGGGCGGAGTCCGAGCACGACACCATCGAGAACAGCCACGCCTCCACCGTCCTGTCCTACGCCGACGGCCTCGCCAAGGGGTTCCGGCTGCGGGGCGAGACCGACCGCGCGGTGGTGGCCGTCATCGGGGACGGGGCGCTGACCGGCGGTATGGCCTGGGAGGCGCTGAACAACATCTCCGGCGCCCCCGACCGCCCCGTCGTCATCGTGGTGAACGACAACGGCCGCTCCTACGCGCCGACCACGGGCGGCCTCGCCACCTATCTGGCGGGCCTGCGCACCTCACCCGACTACGAGCGGTTCCTGGAGTGGTCCAAGCACCAGCTGCGGCAGACCCCGAAGCTCTACGAGGCGCTGCACGCGGTCAAGGCCGGGCTGAAGGACATGCTCGCCCCGCAGGGGCTCTTCGCCGATCTGGGCCTGAAGTACCTCGGGCCGGTCGACGGACATGACATCGCGGCGGTGGAGGCCGCGCTGCGGCAGGCCGCGGGGTTCGGCGGGCCGGTCGTGGTGCACTGTCTGACCCGTAAGGGCCACGGCTACCGGCGCGCGGAGGACGACGAGCGCGACCACCACCACGCGGTCGGCGTCAGCGACCCGGCCACCGGCGAACCGCTGGGCTCCCCGGGCCCGTCCTGGACCTCGGTCTTCGGCGCGGAGCTGGTCGAGATCGGCCGGGAGTGCCCCGAGGTGGTGGCGGTGACGGCGGCGATGCTCCAGCCCACCGGACTCGCTGCGTACGCCGAGGAGTTCCCCGACCGGGTCTTCGACGTCGGCATCGCCGAGCAGCACGCGGTCACCTCGGCCGCGGGGCTCGCCATGGCCGGGGCGGTGCCGGTGGTGGCGGTGTACTCCACCTTCCTCAACCGCGGTTTCGACCAGCTGCTGATGGATGTGGCGATGCACTCCTGCCCCGTGGTGTTCGTCCTGGACCGGGCGGGGGTCACCGGCGACGACGGGGCCTCCCACAACGGCATGTGGGACCTGCCGGTGCTCGGGATCGTGCCGGGCCTGCGGGTCGCGGCGCCCCGTGACGGGGCGTCGCTGCGCGGCGCGCTGCGCGAGGCGGTGGCGATCACCGAAGGACCCAGCGCCATCCGGTTCCCCAAGGGGCCGGTGGGCCCCGACATCCCCGCCGTCGACCAGCACGACGGCATCGACGTGCTCCACCGCTCCCCCGGCGACGACGTCCTGCTGGTGTCCGTGGGCGCGATGGCCGGGACGGCCTGTGCGGCGGCGCGCCGGCTCACCGAGGAGGGCCTGGGGGTCACCGTGGTGGACCCCGCCTGGATCAAACCGGTCAGCCCGTCCCTGATCAAGCTGGCGGAGCAGTACCGGCTCGTGGTGACCGTCGAGGACGGCCTGCGCGTCGGGGGCTACGGCTCGCTGCTCGCCCAGGAGTTGCGCGACGCGGGTGTGCCGGCCCCGGTGTCCGGTTTCGGCATTCCGCAGCGCTTCCTGGACCACGGCAAACGCGCCGACATCCTCGCCGAATGCGGCCTGAGCCCCGAAGACCTGGCCCGCTCCATCCGGTTACGGATCGCGGCCGACCGTGCGCCGGGCGTCCGGCGCGTAGAGGAGGAATCCCGATGACCGTCGATCTCGGCCTGCCCGCCGCGCCGCCACCGGTGCTCGGCAAGCGCCGCGTCACCCGTCAGCTCCGCGTCGGCGCGGTGGGGGTCGGCAGCGACTTCCCCGTCTCCGTGCAGTCCATGACGACCACCGTCACCGCCGATGTCAACGCCACCCTCCAGCAGATCGCCGAGCTGACCGCCACCGGCTGTGACATCGTCCGGGTGGCCTGCCCCAGCCAGGACGACGCCGACGCCCTGCCGCAGATCGCCCGCAAGTCCAAGATCCCGGTGATCGCCGATATCCACTTCCAGCCCAAGTACGTGTTCGCCGCCATCGAGGCGGGGTGCGCGGCGGTGCGGGTGAATCCGGGGAACATCAAGAAGTTCGACGACAAGGTCAAGGAGATCGCCCGCGCCGCGAAGGACCACGGCACCCCGATCCGTATCGGGGTGAACGCCGGTTCGCTGGACGCGCGGCTGATGGCCAAGCACGGCAAGGCCACCCCCGAGGCGCTGGTGGAGTCGGCGCTGTGGGAGGCGGAGCTCTTCGCCGAGCACGACTTCCACGATCTGAAGATCTCGGTGAAGCACAACGACCCGGTGGTCATGGTGCGCGCCTACGAACTGCTCGCCGAGTCCTGCGACTATCCGCTGCACCTGGGGGTGACCGAGGCGGGCCCCGCGTTCCAGGGCACCGTCAAGTCCGCGGTGGCCTTCGGCGCGCTGCTGCGGCAGGGCATCGGCGACACCATCCGGGTGTCGCTCTCGGCGCCTCCGATGGAGGAGGTGAAGGTCGGCACGCAGATCCTCCAGTCGCTCAATCTGCGGCCGCGCAAGCTGGAGATCGTCTCCTGCCCCTCCTGCGGCCGCGCCCAGGTGGATGTCTACAAGCTGGCCGACCAGGTCACCGCAGGTCTCGAGGGCATGGAAGTGCCGCTGCGGGTCGCGGTGATGGGGTGTGTGGTCAACGGCCCCGGCGAGGCGCGGGAGGCCGATCTCGGGGTCGCCTCCGGCAATGGCAAGGGCCAGATCTTCGTCAAGGGGAAGGTCATCAAGACCGTCCCCGAGAGCAAGATCGTGGAGACCCTGATCGAGGAGGCCATGCGCCTGGCCGAGGAAGCGGGCCCGCGGGACGCCGCCGAGTCCCCCACCGTCAGCGTGCTGTGAGGGGGCGGCCATGAAGCGTCTGAGGACACGGGTCGCGATCGTCGGGGCGGGCCCCGGCGGGCTGCTGCTCTCCCATCTGCTCCAGCGCCACGGGGTGGATTCGATCGTTCTGGAGCGGCGGAGCCGGGAGCACGTGGAGCGTCGGGTGCGGGCGGGGCTGCTGGAGGGCGGCACCGTGGACTTCCTGCGCGAGGCCGGTCTCGCGGACCGGCTGGACCGCGAGGGGCTGGTCCATGAGGGCTTCGTCTTCCGGTTCGGCTCGCGCGCCCACCGGATGCCCTTCACCGAACTGACCGGCCGCACCGTGCATATGTACGGCCAGCAGGAGCTGGTGAAGGACCTGATCCGGGCCAGGGCGGAGGCCGGGGCGCGGCTGTGGTTCGACGTGCCCGACGTCGAACTGCGGGGCCTGGAGACGGATACGCCGACGGTGCGGTGCACGGTGGCGGGCGAACCGGTGGAGATCGCCTGTGACTTCGTCGCGGGCTGCGACGGATTCCACGGCGTCTCCCGCCGGTCCGTACCGTCCGGTGCGCTGTCCACCTACGAGCGTGCCTACCCCTACGCCTGGCTGGGGGTGCTGGCCCAGGCCCCGCCCGCCGCCGAGGAGCTGATCTACGCGGTGCACAGCCGGGGCTTCGCGCTGTACAGCATGCGCTCGCCCGCGGTGAGCCGGCTCTATCTCCAGGTGGAGGCCGGTGAGCGGGTGGAGAACTGGCCCGATGAGCGGATCTGGAAGGAGCTGCACACCCGTCTGGACATCGACGGCGCCCCCGAACTGACCGAGGGGCCGATCCTGGAGAAGAGCTGTGTGGCGCTCCGGGGCTTCGTCACCGAGCCGATGAGTCACGGACGGCTGTTCCTGGCCGGTGACGCCGCGCATATCGTGCCGCCGACCGCGGCCAAGGGGCTCAACCTCGCCGTGGCGGACGTCAAGGTGCTGGCCGCGGCCTTCCGGGAGTTCTACGCCCACGGCGACCGCGCCGCGCTGGACGGCTATACGGCGGACTGTCTGCCCGGGGTGTGGCAGGCGCTGGAGTTCTCCGACTGGATGTCGGGGCTGCTGCACCGGCCCCCGGAGGGCCGGGTGTTCGACGGTCGGCTCCAGGACGCCCGGCTCGAGGCCGTGGTGAACTCCCCCGCCGCGCGGACCTTCGCCGAGAACTACGTGGGCCTGGCGCGGGAGCGGACGCCGGCCCGGGGAGGGCGGCCATGACCACCTCACTGACCGGCGAGAGCCGGACCACGGCGCGCCCCCGCGGCGGCGGGGACGTGGCGCGCGGTCTGTTCCGGCTGTCGAAGATCTTCGTCTATCAGAACTACTTCGGGTGGGGCATGGCATGGCTCACCCTGAGCCCGCAGGCGCGCGACCGCCCGGGGACCACCGCCGCGATGCTGCTGTTCCTGCTCGGCTCCATGGGCATCGTCACCTGCACCTGCGCCACCGACGACCTGGTCGGCTTCCGCAACGGCAGCGACGCGCGCAACTACAAGTCCGGGGAGACCAAGCGCGATATCCGCGGCAAGCCGCTGCTCAGCGGGGCGGTCACCGAGCGCGAGGCGGTGCGGTTCATCGTCTGCGCGGCCTCGGTGGCGGTGCTCGCGGGGATCGGGGCGTTCTGGGCGCTGGACTGGCGGGCCCCGGCCGCGGCCTACCTCCTGTACGGGGTCGGGTTCTTCTTCAGCGTGCAGTACTCGGCGGGGCTGCGGCTGAGCTACCACCGGGGCGGTGCCGAGACCCTGCTGTGCCTGGCCACCACGGCCGGGCTGCTGGCCCCCTATCTGGCGGTGGAGCGGCACTGGTCCTCCCCCGCGGTGCTGGCGGGTCTGCTGCTGGGGCTCTGGCTGGTGATGGTGAGCAGCTACTCCAACGTCAACGACGCCGACGGGGACCGCTCGGTGGGCCGCCGGACGCTGGCCGCGTCGACCGGGCCGCGGGTCTACAAGACCGCCATGGTCCTCCTCGTCCTGGCGTCGGCCACGCTGATCTGCCTCCTCGGCCTGGCCACGCCCTGGCCGTGGTGGACCCTGCTGACCCTGCTGCCCGCCACCGTCCTGCACACGGCCCAGCTGCGCGAGGGCCCGCTGCGGGGGCGCTGGCTCAGCGCCCGCAAGCTGGGGCTCTACGCCTATGACCTGGGCTTCCTGGGTCTGCTGGCACCCGCGCTGTATGTCCTGTCCTAGGGGGTGTCCGGCGGATCCTGGCGCCTGCGGCGGGCTGCTCCCCTCCCCGCCCCTTCCCGAAACTGGGGCTCCGCCCCAGACCCCGAGGTCCAGGGGCGAAGCCCCTGCCACGCGGCGGAGCCGCATATCGACGCTGCGGGAAGGGGCGGGGAGGGGACAGATCCGCCGGACATCCCGTAGCCGTACGTCCTGTCCCAGCCGCACCCCTATACGAGGAGATGAACCATGGCGGCGCGTTCTCAACGGCCCGTCAACGTCGGCCGGTTGTTCCACTGGGCCGCCGAACAGGGCAGGCCGACGGTCATGCATCTGGACCGGCCCTTCGACATCGCCCCGGACTCCGGTACCCGCTTCGATGTGCCCGCCCTGGCGGCCACGGTGGAGGACGCCGCGGGCTGGCTCCACGGGGCGGGGCTGCGCCACGGCGACCGGCTCGCCATCGTCAAGGAGAACCACTACGACTTCATCCTGCTCGCCTCGGCCGCCGCCCGGCTCGGCGCGCTGCCGGTGATGATCGCGCCCATCAGGTCGGAGGCGCATATCCGCACCCTGCTCACCAGGGTCTCGCCGAAGGTGCTGGTGATGGGCACCACGGTGCTGGAGCGGATGACCGCCGCCGGTATCGCGCTGGACGACCCGGGGATGACCCTGGTGGCCGTCGGCGGGGACCGCCCGGGGGTGCCGGACGGCACGCTGCGCATCGACGATGTGCGCGGCGGCGCCCGGCCGCCGGTGCGGTTCCGCGGTGTCCACGAGCCCATGCTGGTCACCCACACCTCCGGCACCACGGGTGTGCCGAAGCTGGTGGTGCACTCGCCCGCCACCACGCTCGCGGCGGTGCCGTTCCGCATCGAGTCCTACCGGCTGCCGCTGATGACCTCCCGTCCGGGAGACGTGGTGGCCAGCGGGATCTCCTTCGCCCACAACCGCAATCTGTCCTGGACCAACGGCACGCTGTTCCGCGGGCCGAAGAAGATGGTGATCCTCTCCGAGCCGGGGCTGGACAATGTGGCGCGCATGCTGGCCGCGCACCCTCCCACCTCGCTGGAGGCGTGTCCGAACGTCTTCCAGTACTGGGAGGAGCTGGCCGACACCCGGCCCGAACTCTTCGCGGGCGTACGGCGCTTCATCAGCACCTTCGACGCGGTGCACCCCAGGACCGTCCGCAAGTTCCTCGGCGCCTCCCGGGTCCGGCTCCCGCTGTGGGCCTGGGGCGTGGGGCAGTCGGAGATCGCGGGCATCGCCGCCGGGGTGGCCACCCGCTCCATGGTCCGCCCCGGCAGGCCCCGGGCGCATGACGCCACCAACGTCGGGTTCCCGCCCCTGGTCCGGGTCAAGGTCGTGGACCCGGAGACCGGCCGCAAACGGTCCCGGGGGAAGCCGGGGCTGCTGATGGTCAGGACCAAGTCACGGTGTCTGACCTATCTGGGCGAGGACGACCGGCACCGCGCCAAGGACCAGGGCCGCTGGTGGAACACCGGCGATCTGGGCGAGTACGCGGGCTACGGCCGCATCCGGCTGATCGACCGCGAGGTCGACATGATCCCCGGGATGAGCTGCATCGAGCTGGAGTCCACTCTGCTCGACCGGCTGGACCGGGCCTCCGAGGTGATCGTGCTGGGGGTCCCCGGGCAGCCGCCGATCCCGGTGCTGTGCATGCGCGACGACGCCCTGGACCCGCAGGAGTGGGACCGGGCCTGCCGGGGCCTGCCCGAGATGGACAAGCCGCGGCTCGTCCCCTGGGACGAGATGCCGCGCACCGCCACCTGGAAGGTACGCCGGGGGGAGCTGCGCGAACAGCTGCTGGGCTCCAGCGACACCTATGGCACCGGGCAGTGGACCTGATCCGCGCCGCACACCGCACCGCCGCACCGCCGCACCGCCGCACCGCCGCACCACGCATCGAGACGAACGCATCCACCGTGAACGAGGGGTAATTAGCCGTGTGGTTCCCGCCCGCTCTCATCGATCTGCCGAACATCGCTCCGGTGACCCTGCCGGAGGCGGACCGGCCGAGTTGGCTCTTCTGGATCCTGATGGGCCCCTGCGCATCGGGCTGGCTGGTGGCGTACGGACTCGCCATCTACCGCGCCAAACTGGACAAGCGGGTGGGGATTCCCGTCTTCGTGGTCGAGGTCAACCTCGCCTGGGAGTTCACCCTCTCCCTGATCCTGGACCAGGCCGATGTGCAGCGCCCGATCAATCTGAGCTGGTTCCTGGTCGACTGCTTCATCCTCCGGCAGACGCTGGCCTACGGCTGGAAGGACTATCCCGGTATGAGCCGGCGGGCCTTCCGGTGGATGGTCTTCGGCGTCATCGCGTGGTCCGCGGTCTTCCACATCATGACGACCTATGAGCTCAAGGACGCCACCGGTATCTACACCGGCACCGGGCTGAATGTGTTCCTGAGCCTGTCCTTCATCTTCATGCTCAACCGCCGCGGGTCCTCGCTCGGGCAGTCGATGTACGTGGCGCTCGCCAAGGGCATCGGCTCGTTCTTCGCGGGGTGGACGGTGCTGGTGATGTACCCGGGCCACCACCTGTTCATCTTCCTCTTCCTGACCGTGTGGACCATCGACGCGACCTACTGCGTGCTGCTGTACCGCAAGGTCCGCGAGGAGGGCCGCTCGCCGTGGGCCTGGAACCGGGGCCCGGCAGAGGTCCCCGACGCCCCGGGCGGCCTCGCCACCGGGAGCGCCCCGCGCCACGGGGAGCGGGAGCACGAGGAGGCGGCCGTCCGCAGCGCGGCCTCGGGCTGAGCCGCGTCCCGGCCCCTTCGTCCACGGAGAATGACCATGACCACACAACGTCTGGACGTCTGTCTCATCGGTGCCGGGCCCCGGGGGCTGTCGGTCCTGGAGCGGCTGTGCGCGAACGCCGCGGAGGCGGCGCCCACGACCTCGGTCACCATCCATGTGGTGGACCCGTTTCCGCCGGGGGCGGGGCGGGTCTGGCGCTCCGGCCAGTCCCGCCATCTGCTGATGAACACCGTGGCCGGACAGGTCACCATGTTCACGGACGAGACCGTGGAGATGGCCGGACCGGTCCTCCCCGGGCCCAGCCTGTACGAGTGGGCCCGGTTCGTGAGCCTCACCGGCGGTCTCGACGAGGTCGGGTACGACGAGGAGGTCCTCGCCGAGGCACGGCGCCTTAGCCCCGACTCGTACCCCACCCGCGCCTTCCACGGGCACTATCTGGAGTGGATCCACCGGCGGGTGACCGGCACCGCCCCGGCCTCCGTCCGCACGGTCTCCCACCGCTCGCGGGCGGTGGGGCTCGAGGAGCGTACGGCGGGCGCGGCGCAGACCGTCGTCCTGGAGGACGGCACCCGGCTCGAGGGGCTGCACGCCGTGGTGCTGGCCCAGGGTCATGTGCCGCAGCGGCGCTCACCGCGGGAGACGGCCCACGCGGCCTTCGCCGAGGCGCGGGGCCTGCGCTATGTCCCGCCCGCCGGTCCTGCCGAGGTGGATCTGTCCGGCGTCCGGCCCGGGGAGGCCGTGGGCCTGCTGGGGCTGGGGCTGAACTTCTTCGACTATCTGGCCCTGCTCACCGAGGGCCGGGGCGGGCGGTTCGAACGGCGGGCGGGGCGTCTGGTCTACCGGCCCTCGGGCCGGGAGCCGCGGCTGCTCGCGGGTTCGCGCCGGGGCGTGCCGTTCCACTCCCGGGGCGAGAACCAGAAGGGCCCGCACGGCCGTCACCACCCGCTGGTGCTGACCCCGGAGGTGATCAGCGGGCTGCGGCGGCGCGCCCGTGAGCGGGGCGGTCTGGACTTCCGCTCCGAGCTGTGGCCGCTGATCTCCAAGGAGGTGGAGACGGTCTACTACACCGCGCTGCTCGCCTCCCGGGGGCGCGAGGCGGCCGCGCACCGGCTGCGCGCCGCCTATCCGTCGGCGCCCCGGGGCGGCGCGGAGGAGGAGCGGCTGCTGACCGAGAGCGGCATCCCGCCCCGACAGCGCTGGAACTGGGACCGGATCGCGCGGCCCTGCCCCGCCCACGGCCTCCGCTCCCCCGCCGCGTTCCGGTCCTGGCTGCTGGAGTATCTGCGGGCGGATCTGGAGGCGGCGCGCGCGGGCAATGTGCACGGCCCGCTGAAGGCGGCCCTGGATGTGCTGCGCGATCTGCGCAACGAGATACGGCTGGTGGTGGACCACGGCGGGCTGACGGCCCGTTCGCACCGCGAGGACCTGGACGCCTGGTACACCCCGCTGAACGCCTTCGTATCGATCGGCCCTCCGGCCCGGCGGATCGAGGAGGCGGTCGCGCTCATCGAGGCCGGTGTGCTGACCGTACTGGGCCCGCGCACCGTGGCCCGCGCCGACGCCGAGGAGGGCGCCTTCGTCCTGGAGTCCCGTGCCGTGCCCGGCTCGCGGCGGCCGGTGACCACGCTGATCGATGCCCGGCTGCCGGGCACCGATGTGCGCTCCAGCGCCGATCCGCTGCTGTCGGGGCTGCTGGCGGACGGTCAGTGCGTCCCGTATGTGGTCGGCGGCGCCCGGGGCGGGCGGGGCGGTCACGAGACGGGCGACCCCGAGACGGACGGCCATGAGACGGACGGCTCCGAGACAGGCGGCCATGAGACAGGCGCTCACGAGACGGGCGGTCGCGAGACCGGCGGGCACGAGACCGGCGGGCTCGCGGTGGGGCCCAGCCCCTACCACCTGCTGAACGCCGCGGGGCGGCCGCATCCACGGCGGTTCGCCTTCGGCGTACCCACCGAATCCGTCCACTGGGCCACGGCCGCGGGCGTCCGGCCGGGGGTCGGCTCTGTGATCCTTTCCGATGCCGATGCCATCTCGCGTGCCGTGCTGGCGCTGCGCGACGGCTCGCCCACCGACCCCAACGGCCCCACTGACCCCACTGGCCCCACCGGCCCCGAGACGATCGAGGTTTCCGTTCCATGACCGACGCCGTGAGCGACGCGACCGACGGCGCCCCGCGCCATGCCGACGCGGGCCTGCTGAGCCCCACCCGGGCGGGCACCCCCGCCGAGGCCACCACGTCGGACGGCGCCTGGCTACAGGCGATGCTGGACGCGGAGGCGGGCCTGGTGCGGGCGCAGTCGCGGCTGGGCCTGGTGCCCGGGGACGCGGCCCGCACCATCACCGCCCTCGCCCGTGCCGAGCACCTGGATGTGGTGGAGATCGCCCGGCTGGCCCGGGGCGCGGCCAACCCGGTGGTGGCGCTGGTCCGGGCGTTCACCGCGCTGGTGGCCGCGAAGGACCCGGCCGCCGCGGAGTATGTGCACCGGGGCTCGACCAGCCAGGACATCATGGACACCGCCGCCATGCTGGTGGCGCGCAGAACGCTCGCGCCCCTGGTGGCGGACCTGGAGCGGATCGCGGTGGCCTTGCGCGAACTGGCCGTGGCGCACCGGGACACGCTGATGCCCGGCCGTACGCTCGCCCTGCACGCCGTGCCCACCACCTTCGGGCTGAAGGCGGCGGGCTGGCTGAGCGGGGTGGAGGAGGCGGCGGCCCGGCTGGCCCGGATCCGCGACCACGAACTGCCGGTACAGCTCGGCGGTGCGGCGGGCACGCTGGCGGGCTACACCGAGTACGCCCTGATGGACCGGGGGACGCGGCCCGGGGCGCCGGGGCCGGGGGAGTTCGCGGAGCGGCTGACGGCGGAGTTCGCCGCGCAGGTCGGGCTGAACGAGCCCGCCCTGCCCTGGCACACCGCCCGTACCCCGGTCGCGGGGCTGGCCGCCCAACTGGCCCTGACCACCGGGGCGCTGGGCAAGGTCGCGGTGGATGTGCAGCTGCTGTCGCGCACCGAGACGGCCGAGGTCGCCGAGCCCGCCGCCGAGGGCCGTGGGGTGTCCTCCGCGATGCCGCACAAGCGCAACCCCGCCCTGGCCACGCTGGTGCGCTCCGCCGCGCTCCAGGTGCCGCCGCTGGCCGGCGCCGTCATGGGGTGCATGCTCGCGGAGGACGAGCGGCCGGCCGGGGCCTGGCACGCCGAGTGGCTTCCGCTGCGCGAATGTCTGCGGCTGACGGGCGGGGCCGCGCATACGGCCGTCGAACTGGTCGAGGGGCTGGCCGTCTTCCCCGACCGGATGCGCGCCAATCTGCGGCTGACCGGCGGGCTGATCGTCTCCGAGCGCCTGGCCGCGGCCCTGACCCCGGTGCTGGGCAAGGGGCCCGCCAAGGAGCTGATGAGCAGGGCCTCGGCGGAGGCGGCGCGCGGCGGGCGGACGCTGGGCGAGGTGCTGGCCGCCGCCCCTGAGCTCGAGGGCCGTTATACGCCGCGGGAGCTGGCCGCCCTGCTGGACCCGGCGAACTATCCGGGGGCGGCCGGGCCACTGGTGGACCGGGCGGTTCGGGGGCCCCGGGGCCGGTTCTGACGGCCGTTCGTGCAGCGATGTCGGCCGGGGATGTCACATCCGGGCGGGGCTCGGCGTCTTGGGATGCCGATACGGGTTTCCATACGCCGTGCGCTTGAGGAAGGAAGAGGGAATGCTGGACAGACTGGCCGGTTTCGTCGTGCGGAAGCGCCTGGCGGTCTTGGTCGTCGGCCTGCTGCTCGCCGTGGTCGGCGGTGTGGCGAGTACGACGTTGTTCGACAAGCTGACGGCCGGCGGTTTCGACGATCCCAAGTCGGAGTCCTCGCGGGCGATCACCGCGCTGGACGACCGGTTCGGGCAGGGGCTGCCCAATCTCACCCTGCTGGTGACGTCGAAGGGTGGGGTCGACGATCCGTCGGTGACGGCGGCGGGCACCGAGCTCACCCGGAAGCTGGGCCGGGAGCCCGGAGTGGCCAACGTCAGCTCCTACTGGACCACCGGGAAGGCCCCGCAGCTGCGCGGCAAGAGCGGCCACAAGGCCCTCATCATGGGCACGGTCACCGGGGACGACACCACCTCGCAGAAGCGGGTGGCCGCGCTGGCGGACCGTTACGAGGGCTCACGGGACGGGCTGGAGGTGAAGTTCGGCGGCTATACGAAGTTCCAGCGGGAGCTGCTGGAGCAGGGCCAGAAGGACGCCACCACCGGTGAGACGGTCGCCATCCCGATCACCCTGGTCGCGCTGGTGTTCATCTTCGGCAGCGCGGTGGCCGCGGCGCTGCCGCTGGCCGTGGCCCTGGTGGCGATGATGCTGACGATGGGTCTGACATGGATCCTGGCGAGCGTCACCACCGTCGGATCGCTCGCGGCGAGCGTGGTGACCCTGCTGGGCCTGGGCCTGGCCATCGACTACAGCCTGCTGATGGTCAGCCGCTACCGGGAGGAGCTGCGGTCCGGGCTCACCCCGCAGGACGCCATCCGGGCGACGCTGACCTCCGCCGGGCGCACCGTGACCTTCTCGGCGCTGACCGTCGCCGTCTCGTCCCTGGCCATGGCCTGGTTCCCGCTCCAGGCGGTGCGGTCCATGGGCTACGCGGGGGCGCTCACGGCGCTGCTGTCCGGCGCGTCCTCGCTCATCGTGCTGCCGGCCCTGCTGGCCCTGCTCGGCGACCGGATCGAGAAGGGGCGGGTGTTCCGCAGGCGGCGGCCCGCGACGGCCGCCACGGGCCCCGAGGCCGCGGGCCGGAGCGTGGAGAGCGGCTTCTGGCACCGGCTGGCCACCACCGTGATGCGGCGCCCGGTGCCGATCGTGACCATCGTGACCGCGTTCCTGCTGCTGCTCGGCGCGCCGTTCCTCGGCATCAACCTCGGCATGCCGGACGAGCGGGTGATGCCCGCGTCCTCGTCGGCACGTCAGGTCGCCGACACCGTGCGCGCCGAGTTCGACAGCAGTGAGCAGAACGCGCTCCAGGTCGTGGCGCCCGAGGGGGGCGGTGACCGGGCGGCCGTCGGCGCGTACGCACAGCGGCTGTCCGAGCTGCCGCACGTCGCCGCCGTCCGCACCGCCACCGGCGCCTACGCCGAGGGGCGGCAGGCCGCGCCGCCCGATCAGCGGTACGCGCGCTTCGCCTCGGGCGACGCCGTCTACTTCTCGGTGGTGCCGGAGACGGCCAGCGCGGACGACGCGGACCGGCTGGTCGGCGAGATCCGGTCGACGAAGGCGCCGTTCGAGACGCTGGTCGGCGGGGCCGCGGCCACCAACCACGACGCCGCCGCGGCGCTGGAGAAGTGGCTGCCGTACGCCCTGGGCACGGTGCTGCTGACCATGCTGGTGCTGCTGTTCCTGGTGACCGGGAGCGTCATGCTGCCGTTCCTCGCGCTGGTGCTCAGCGCGCTGAGCCTGACGGCCACCTTCGGGGCGCTGGTGTGGGTCTTCCAGGACGGCCATCTCGCCGGGCTGTTCGGCGACTTCACCCCGACCGGCAACATCGCCGCGACGATCCCGGTGATGCTCTTCGGCCTCGCCTTCGGGCTCGCGATGGACTACCAGGTCTTCCTGCTGTCCCGGATGCGGGAGGAGTACGAGCTGACCGGCTCGCCGACCGCCGCCGTCGCCCAGGGGCTGGAGCGCACCGGGCGCATCGTCACGGCGGCCGCGGTGGCGATCTCGGTAGTCTTCCTGGCGTTCACCGTCTCCGGCATCTCGCTGGTGAAGGCGTACGGGGTCGGGCTGCCACTGGCCGTCCTGATGGACGCGACGCTGATCCGCGGGGCCGTGCTGCCCGCCGCGATGCGGCTGGGCGGGCGGGCCACCTGGTGGGCCCCGGCCGCGCTGCGGCGGCTGCACGATCGGTACGGCCTGCGGGAGGAGCCCGCGGCGCCGGCGCCGAAACGCGACGGCGACCGAGCCCTGACCGGCTGACCGGCCCACGGCGCATGGCGGCCCACGGGTCCGCCGCCTGCGGGCGGCCCTTTACGGGCTGCCTCACGCGGTCGCCTCGCACGGGCCGTCTGCGCGGTGTTGGTTCTTTCCCCTCCCCGCCCCTTCCCGTAACCAGGGGCTCCGCCCCTGGACCCCGGCTCCGGGCGAACCCCCGCCACGCGGCGAAGCCGCATATCGATACCGCGGGCAGGGGCGAAGCCCCAGTCCGGAGGCTGGGACGGAGCCCCGGCCCGGGGGCTGGGACGAAACCCCGGCCCGGGGGCTGGGGTCCGAGGCGGAGCCCCGGTCCAAAACCCGCGACAAAACCCCGGCCCAGAGCCTGGGGCCAAACCCCGGTCCAGGGGCTGACGCGGCCCCGGGCGGGGACTGGCACGGTCCCGGTCCAGGGGCCGGCGCGGTCCCGGGGCGGGGGCTGGGGCGGAGCCCCAGTTTCGGGAAGGGGCGGGGAGGGGAAAGAACCCCCGGACACCCCGTAGCGCGAGCCCCTCCTACAGCGGTTCCGCTTCCGTCGCGGTGTACTCCTTGCGCAGGAGGTCCAGGACGGGGTGCTCCGGATCGAATTCCACCCCGTCGATCGACCGGATCGCCCGCACCCCCACCCCCGCGTTCAGCGCAAAGGCCACCCGCAGCGAACCGAACCGCTCGCGGTCGATCCGCTCGGTGTGCTGCGGGCCGCCATGGCCGCGGCGGAGGAGTTCCTGGGTGACGCCCGGCAGGCATACGGCGTCCGGCCACAGCAGGCGCCGGCCGTCGTGGAACCCCACGTTCCAGGTCGTGCCCTCGGACACCGCACCCCGCTCGTCCGTCAGCAGCACATCGTCGTAGCCGTCGAGCTGGGCCTGGCGGCGCAGCCGCAACAGCCCGAACAGCCCTACATGTTTGACCTCCGGCAGATCGCGGCGGTAGGGCGCGGTGCGCACGCTCAGCGGTGGTGGTGACGAGACGGCGGCGGGCCGGGTGGTGACCAGGATCCGCGGCTCGGCCTCGGCCCCGGGCCGCTCCAGCCCGAGGTCGGGGTCGTAGACGGTCACCCGGACCGTGAGCGGTCCCGTGGTGTCCGCGACGGCGCGCCGGGCCAGTTCGCGGATCCGGTCCCGGTCCGGTGCGGTGCCGAACAGCACCCCGCAGTCCCGTATCAGCCGGTCCAGATGGAGGCTCAGCCCGCGTACCCGCCCGTCCTCCACCCGCATCGTGGTGAAGTGGCCGTAGTTGATCATGGCCAGCGCCGTCAGCTCGCGGATTCCCGCCGGTTGCCCGTTCAGCTCTGTCATGGGGCCAGTCTTTCAGCCGGAGGGTGGACGGCCGCGGCGAGTCGCTCCAGCTTCTCGGGGTTGATCAGACCGTAGATGCCGCGCACCCGCTCACCACCGGGCGCGGGGTCGAACACCGCGGCCGCGTACAGCGTCCCGCCGATGAACAGGACCGCCCCCGGGCCCCCGTTCATCCGCACCAGCCGCACGCTGAAAGTGGGCAGTTGCGCGCTGACGGCGGCCACCAGGCGGGCCACCTTCTCCCGGCCCTCGATCACGCGGAGGGCGGCACGGCGCTTGCCGCCGCCGTCGCTCCACATGACCACCTCCGGGGCCAGGACGTCCATCAGGGCTTCGAGGTCGCCGCCGATGGCCGCGTCGAGGAACCGCTCGGTGACGATCCGCTGGGTCCCGCGGTCCAGGTCGTAGCGCGGCCGCCGGGCCTCGACGCGCTCCTTGGCGCGGTGGGCGAGCTGGCGGACGGCGGCCGGGCTGCGGCCCAGGATCGCGGCGATCTCCCCATGGTCGTAGGCGAACGCCTCGCGCAGCACGAACACCGCGCGCTGCAAGGGGGTCAGGGTCTCCAGGACCACCAGCATCGCCAGGGACACCGATTCGGTGCGGATCGCGGTGTCGGGGGTGTCCGGTTCGGTCAGCACGGGTTCGGGCAGCCAGGGGCCGATATAGCTCTCCCGGCTCCGGCGGGCGCGCCGCATCTGGGTGAGCGCGTGGTTGACGGCGATCCGCACCAGATAGGCCCGGGGGTGGGCGATCTCCTTGTCCTGGACCGCCGCCCAGGACAGCCAGGTCTCCTGGACCACGTCCTCGGTGTCGGCGACTGTGCCGAGCATGTTGTAGACGATGGAGAAGAGCAGCTCACGGTGGACGAGGAAGTCCTCACCCCCCGCATCCGGCACCGGCCTGTCCCGCGGCCCGTCCCTGGAGGTCTTCGACGGAGGTGCGGGGGTGTCCATTGCACCGATGGTAGGCGGCGCGCCCCTGCGGCCAACGCTTAGGATCGGCTCATGCCCGATCTCGTATCCGTCAACTACCGCAAGTACGACGGCTCCCTGCACTGGAATCTGCGGATGCGCAGGCTGGGCGAGGACGGCCACGGCGTCTGGCTCGGGCTGCCCGCCGGGGCGGTCATGCGCAAGGGGTACGGCCCGCCGGTGCCGATCGAATGCGCGCATGTGATCCTCTTCCCGCACGAGGTGTGGTGGACCGCGGTGTTCAACGCCGCGCCCCGGGAGACCGAGGTCTACTGCGATATCGCCACGCCTCCCCAGTGGGTCTCCGACCACGAGGTCACGATGGTGGACCTGGACCTCGATGTGCTCCGCAAGCGGACGGACGGCTCGACCCTGCTGGTGGACCAGGACGAGTTCGCCGAGCACCAGGTGCGCTACGGCTATCCGGCGGATGTCATAGCGGAGGCCGAGGCGGCGGGGCGGTGGCTGATGGACGCGGTCGACGGGCGCGCCGAACCGTTCGGGAACGCCTTCGAGCCGTGGCTGGGCATGGTCGACGGCGAGCGGCCCTGACGCCGGTTCACCGTCGGCTCATCCGGGCGGGCGTCCCGTGCCCGGCGAGGCCGGGGACTCCTCCGTACGCCGTTTCTCCGGTGCCGAACGGCCTTCGCCGGGGTCCGCGGGCGGGCGCCCGCGCAGCGGCCGGACGGCTATCGCCGCCGATATCAGCAGCAGTCCGCCCAGCATGACGAAGGGCGCGGCGGTGCCCGCGAGCCCCGCGAGCACACCGGCTGAGGCGGGCGCGGCCACCTGGCCGAGCCGGTTGCCGGTCAGCCGCAGCGCGAGGGCCGTGCTGCGCGCCCCCTCCGGGGCGGCCTGGACGACGGTGGTCATCGACAGCGGCTGTCCGACGCCGAGGCAGAAGCCAAGACCGGCCAGCAGCACCCCGAGCGTCCAGGCGGGCACCGGCAGGGCGATGCCCGCGCACAGCAGCGCGGCGCCCAGACAGCTGACGGCCATCAGCACGGTGCGGCCCATCAGCCGGATCATCGGGGTGATGGCGAGCCGGCAGGCCACGGTGGCGGCGGCGCGCAGGCTGAGCAGCACACCGACGACCGCGGGCGAGATCCCGCGCTGTTCGCCGACGACCGGCAGATAGGCGGTCAGGATGTCGGTGGCGGAGAGCACGGCGAGGCTGATGAACATGCCGGAGGCGACCCCGCGGGTGGTCAGGATCCCCCGTACGGACACCTTCCGCGCGGGGGCCTCCTTGCCGGGTGCCCCCGCCGTCCCGGCCCGGCGGCGCTCGATGCGCCACAGCGAGGTGAGCGAGAAGGTGGTGAGGGCGGCGGAGACGAACAGCGCGGTGGCGCTGGTGCGGCCCATCGCCCCGTCGTGTTCGGAGACCACCAGACCGGCCGCGATGGGCCCGATGAGCTGGCCGAGCGAGGCGCCGATGGTGAAGTGGCCGAAGTTGCGGTCCTGTTCGTCGGGGGCGCTCTGGCGGGCCACGATGGACTGGGCGCCGATGACGAACGACAGATGGCCGAGGCCCATCACCCCGCTCCACGCGGCCATCGCCGGCAGCGATCCGGCCGTTCCGCTGAGCGCGCAGCCGGTGGCGATGAGCGCGACCCCGATGGGCAGCAGCGGGGCGCACCGCCCGTGGTCGGTGCGCCGCCCCAGGGGGACGGCGGCGAACAGCGGCAACAGGGCGTAGACACCGGCGATGACACCGATGGCGCGGGCGTCGGCACCGAGCGCCAGCGCCCGGTAGGAGACGGCAGGCCGCGCCATGCTCACCGCCCCCTGGGTGAACGAGAAGGCGATGACCAGGCGCAGCAGCCAGCCCCTCCCGGGCTCTGAACTCTTCACGGGTCAGATGATGCCGAACGCGAGACCCGCGGCGAGCACCACCAGGGAGGTGAGCGCCGCCCATTTCACGGTGAACCGGGTGTGGTCGCCGAATTCGACCTTCGCCATGCCGACGAGGACGTAGACGGCGGGGACCAGCGGGCTCGACATGTGCAGGGCCTGTCCGACGAGCGAGGCGCGGGCGATCTCCAGCGCGGAGACCCCGTGCGCGGCCCCGGCCTCGGCGAGGATCGGCACGATGCCGAAGTAGAAGCCGTCGTTGGACATGAAGTAGGTGAGCGGGAGGGACAGCACACCGGTGACGACGGCCATGTGCGGGCCCATGCCCTCGGGGACGCCGTCGACCAGCCAGCGGGCCATGTGCTCGACCATGCCGGTGCCGGTGAGGACGCCGGTGAAGACGGCCGCGGCGAAGACCATTCCGGAGACGTTGACCACGTTCTCGGCGTGTGCGGCGATACGGGCCTTCTGATCGTTCATATGCGGGAAGTTGACGGTGAGCGCGACGGCGGCGGCCAGCAGGAAGAGGACCGGGATCGGCATGGTCTCGGTCACCATCAGGGCGAGCAGCGCGACGGTCAGGGCCGCGTTGAACCAGTAGAGCTTGGGGCGCAGGGTGGCGCGGTGGGGGTCGAGCCCCTTGAACTCGTCGTCGTCCTCGTCGGAGGAGGCATTCGAGGAGCCGGAGCCGTTCGCGGACGCCGCCTCCGCGTCTGTGCCGGAGCCCGCGCCGCCGCCGGTCAGGGCGGGCTTGCCGCCCTGACGGCCGTTGGCGCCCTTGCCGCCGGAGCCCGCGCCGACCAGCACCTGCTCCGGCTCGTCCGCGGTGACCCCGTCCAGCGTCAGCACGCCAAGGCGCCTGCGCTCGCGCAGACCGAGGCCGTAGGAGAGGGCGATCACGAAGAGCAGGCCGACCGCGAGGGCCGGGATCATGGGCACGAAGATGTCGCTCGCGTCGACCTTGAGCGCGGCGGCGGCGCGGGCGGTCGGGCCGCCCCAGGGCAGCGTGTTCATCACGCCGTTGGCCATGGCCGCGACACCGGTCATCACCACCAGGCTCATCTTGAGCCGCCGGTAGAGCGGCACCATGGCCGACACGGTGATCATGAAGGTGGTGGAGCCGTCGCCGTCGAGCGAGACGACCGCCGCGAGGATCGCGGTGCCGACCACCACCCGCATCGGATCCGCCTTGCAGAACCGCAGGATGAGCCGGACGATCGGGTCGAAGAGGCCGACGTCGATCATCACCCCGAAGTAGATGATCGCGAACATCAGCATGGCGGCCGTAGGTGCCAGATCGCCGACGCCCTTGAGGACGTAGTCCCCGAGGTGCGCCCCCTTCCCGACAAGCACACAGAACAGCGCGGGGATGAGCACCAGGGCGCCCATCGGGGACATCTTCTTCATCATGATCAGGACAAGGAATGTCGCGATCATGACGAAGCCGAGGATGGTCAGCATAGTTGGCTACCTCACGTTCGCCTTTGAACTCCCCCAGATTTGGCGGTCGAGGTGACGTTAGGTGGCGCAACTTTCCGTTAACAAGGTCTTGACGCGTGAGCAATAAGCGCAAAACCCCAGGTCAGTGCCGTAGTGAGGGTGAGACGTGCACCGGATGGCCATTGAGCACCGCCGTACCGGAGAGCGGGTCCAGCCGTGAGCCGTCGAAGAGCTGGTTGACGTTGACCCCGGGGCGGGCCCCGGCCACCGACAGCCGGACGCCGGGGCGGGCATGGCCCCAGCCGTGCGGCAGGCTCACCACTCCGGCCCGTACCGCGTCCGTCACCTCGACCGGCACCTCCAGCTCCCCGCCGTCGCCCTTGACCCGGGCCAGCCCGCCGTCGTCCAGGCCCAGCCGGACGGCATCCTCGGGGTGCACCTGGAGCGTGCAGCGGTTGCTGCCGCCCATCAGGGCCGGGACGTTGTGCATCCAGCTGTTGTTGGAGCGCAGATGGCGGCGGCCGACCAGGAGCAGCCCCGCGGGCCGGTCGGCCAGCGACCGGCGCAGCCGGTCCACATCGGCGGCCAGCGGCTCCGGGCACAGCTCCACCGTGCCGCTGCGGGTCTTCAGCAGCCCGGGGACGCGCGGCCGCAGCGGCCCCAGGTCGATGCCGTGCGGATGGGCGAGCAGCTTCTCCAGGCTCAGCCCGTCGGGGTCGGCGCCGAATCCATCGCCGTACGGGCCCAGGCGCAGCATCATGTCCAGCCGGCGCTCGGGGCCGTCCACCCCGGTCAGCCGCGCGGCCAGCGCACCGGGCTCGCGTCCGTGCACCGGGGACGCCGGGTCGGCCACCTCCTTGCCGAGGGTCCCCTGGATCACCATCGCGTCCACCGCCTCCGGGTCCGCGCCGCCCTGCCCGCTCGCGCACAGCACCAGCCGCGCCAGGATGGCGCTCTCGCTGATCCGGTCCGCCTCCAGCGGGATCGCCGGGCGGGAGTAGCGGACCTGGTTGCGCACGGCCAGGCTGTTGAACGCGTAGTCGAAGTGGGGGCTGCGGCTGGGCGGGGGCGGGGGCAGCACCACATGAGCGTGGCGCGAGGTCTCGTTGAGGTACGGATCGACGCTGACCATGAAGTCGAGCCCGGCCAGCGCCCGGTCGAGGCGGTCGCCGTCCGGTGCGGAGAGCACGGGGTTGGCCGCGATCGACAGCACCGCCCGTATCCGCCCCTCGCCCTCGGTCTCGATCTCCTCGGCGAGCGCGACGGTGGGCAGTTCGCCCTTGGCCTCGGAGTATCCGCTGACCCTGCTGTGCCAGCGGCCGAGCGCGAACCCCTTGCCGGGCCGCGCCGGGCGCTCCCGCCGCCCGGTCGCGGCGAGCGGGAACATCATGCCGCCCGGCCGGTCCAGCTGGCCGATGAGCACATTGACCACATCGACCAGCCAGCTGGTGAGGGTGCCGAACTCCACGGTGGTGGAGCCGATCCGCCCGTACACCACACCCTTGGGCGCGGCCGCCAGCTCACGGGCGAGGGTGCGGATCTCCTCGGCGGGCACATCGCACGCCCCGGCCACCGCCTCCGGCGGGAAGTCCGCGGCCAGCCGCCGCACCTCGGCCACCCCGCTGATGTGCTCGGCGAGCGGGCCGGGCGCCACCAGGTCCTCGGCGAAGAGCACCTGCACCATGGCGAAGAGCAGCAGCGCGTCGGTGCCGGGCCGGATCGCCACATGGCGGTCGGCCATCGCGGCCGTACGGGTGCGCCGGGGGTCGACCACCACCAGCCGGCCGCCGCGCCGCCGCAGCGCCCGCAGCCGTCCGGGGAAGTCGGGGGCGGTGCACAGACTGCCGTTGGAGTCCAGCGGGTTGGCGCCGAGCATCAGCAGATGGTCCGTACGGTCCAGATCGGGCACCGGAAGCGCGTTGGCGTCGCCGTACAGCAGCCCGCTGGAGACATGCTTGGGCATCTGGTCGAGGGTGCTGGCGCTGAAGACGTTACGGGTGCGCAGCGCGCCCAGCAGCAGCGGCGGATAGAGCCCTCCGGCCACGGTGTGCACATTGGGGTTGCCGAGCACGACCCCCACGGACTGCGGTCCGTGCTCGCGCAGCAGCGGGGCCAGCCCCTCCGCCACGGCGGCGAACGCCTCGTCCCAGCCGGTCTCCTCCAGGCGCCCGGCGCGGCGTACGAGGGGGCGGCGCAGCCGGTCGGGGTCGGCGTCGAGCTCCCCGAACGCGGCGCCCTTGGGGCAGATGAATCCGTTGCTGAAGACGTCCTCGCGATCGCCGCGGGCCCCGGCCACCCTCCCCTCGTCGATGGTGAGGGTCAGCCCGCAAGTGGCCTCGCAGAGCGGGCAGATACGCAGGGCAGTGCTCATCGGTCTCTCCCAAGGACGGCGGCGAGGCGGCGATGCACGCCGGACCCGCTCACCATACCGACTGGTTGGCATGTCGGGGAGGGATCGACGGGAACTCCTGAGCGGAGGGAGCCGCCGAGCGGGCGGGAGCTCGGCCGGAGGGAGCCCCTGATGGGCGGGCAAACCCCCGATGGGCGGGGAACCCCCGATGGGCGGGGAACCCCCGTCGCCCCCTCGACCTCCCCGGGTCAGTCCAGGACCCGGGCCAGATAGGCGCGCAGCAGTTCCTTCGTCTCCGCCACGATCGCCGGATCGCCCTCCGGGTCCATCCGGAAGGCCAGCCGCAGCAGCGCGTCCGCCGTCTCGACCGCGAGCAGGAAGGCCACCCGCAGCCGCTCCTCGGCCGCCTCGTCCCGGCCGCCCCCGAGCCGGTCGGCGAGCAGTGTCCGCAGCCGGTCGGCCACCAGATGGTTGGGCTGCTCCGGCGGCTCGGTCGCCGGGACCGGATGCCCGAACTCGATGAGCGCGAAGCCGGGCGCCCCGCGCTTCATCGCCAGGTACTCGTCGACGACGACGTCCATCGCCTCCCGCCAGCCGCCGCCCCCGGCCCCTCCGGCGTCGGAAGTGGCCGAGACGCCCGAAGTGGCCGAGACACCCGAGGCGGCCAGCCGCCGGGTGATCCGCTCGGCGTACTCGTCCAGATTGCGGTGGGCCAGGGCCTCGGCCATCGCCCGCTTGTTGGAGAAGAACCGGTAGACCGAGCCGATGGGGACACCGGCGCGCTCGGCGACGGCCCGGGTGCTGAGCTCTTCGTAGCTGACCTCGTCGAGCAGCTCGGCGCAGGCGTCGAGGATCCGGCCGAGGCGCTCGGCGCTGCGGCGCTGGACCGGATTGCGGCGGAGGGGCGGTATGGGCACGCCACCATCCTGCCCGATCATTGACGCACCCGGGTTTCGATTCCTATCGTCTAACAGAGGAATAAGCGGTGCGGCGACGGAGCGGCGGGAGCGCACGATGGGCGACGGGACAGGGATCGAGCAGGCGCGTAAGACGGCCGAAGGGCTGGTCTACGCCTCCGGATTCGGCAATGAGCACAGCAGCGAGGCCGTGCCCGGCGCACTGCCCGTGGGCCGTAACTCCCCCCAGCGCGCGCCACTCGGGCTCTACGCGGAGCAGCTGAGCGGCGCCGCCTTCACCGAGCCGCGGGCCGTCAACCGCCGCTCGTGGCTGTACCGCATCCGGCCCTCCGCCGCGCATCCGCCGTTCACCCGGATCGAGGGCGGCGCGCTGCGCGGCGCGCCCTTCACCGAGGCCGTGCCCGACCCCAACCGGCTGCGCTGGGATCCGCTGCCGGAGCCGCCGGAGGGCACCGACTTCCTCACCGGGCTGTGGACGCTGGGCGGCAACGGCGACGCCACCCAGCGCGCCGGCATGGCCATCCACCTCTACGCCGCCAACGCGTCCATGACCGACCGGGTGTTCAGCGACGCGGACGGTGAGCTGCTGATCGTCCCCGAGCGGGGCGGGCTGCTGCTGCGCACCGAGTTCGGGCTGCTGCGTGCCGAGCCAGGTCACGTGGCGCTGATCCCGCGCGGGGTGCGGTTCCGGGTGGAGCCGCTGGAGCCCGTGGTGCGCGGCTATGTGTGCGAGAACTACGGCCGCCCCTTCACCCTTCCCGACCTCGGCCCGATCGGCGCCAACGGGCTGGCGAACCCCCGGGACTTCCTCGCCCCGGTCGCGGCGTACGAGGACGTGGAGCGCCCGGTGGAGGTGGTCAACAAGTTCTGCGGCAATCTGTGGGCCGCCACCTACGACCACTCGCCGCTGGACGTGGTCGCCTGGCACGGCACCCATGTGCCGTACGTGTACGACCTGCGCCGCTTCAATGTGCTCGGGACCATCAGCTACGACCACCCGGACCCGTCCATCTTCACGGTGCTCACCTCGCCCTCCGACACCCCCGGGCTCGCGGGCGTGGACTTCGTGGTCTTCGCGCCGCGCTGGCTGGTCGGGGAGGACACCTTCCGGCCGCCGTACTTCCACCGCAATGTGATGAGCGAGTACATGGGGCTGATCGAGGGCGCGTACGACGCGAAGACCGGCGGCGCGGGGGGCTTCGTACCGGGCGGTGGCTCACTGCACAACATGATGTCCGCGCACGGCCCGGACCATGAGACGTATCTGCGGGCGAGCGCCGCCGAGCTGGCGCCACAGAAGCTGGACGACGGGCTGGCCTTCATGTTCGAGACCCGCTGGCCGGTCACGGCCACCCGGCAGGCGCTGGAGGCGGACCACCTCCAGGGGCGCTATGACGACGTATGGCAGGGTCTGGAGCGCCATTTCCGCCCCTGAACGCCCCCGTGCGGCCGCTGCCGTCGACTCATGACCGGAGACCGCGTGACCACCTTCGCCCCCGACTCCCTCGCCCTCAACCGCAAGTTGCCGCTGTGGTACCAGGTCTCGCAGTCGCTGCGGGCCTCCATACTCGGGCGGGCCCCGCACGATCCGCTGCGGCTGCCGACCGAGGACCGGCTCGCCGAGCACTACGGGGTCAGCGTGCTCACCATGCGGCAGGCGCTCAAGGAGCTGGAGACCGAGGGGCTCATCAGCCGCCACCGCCGTCGCGGCACCTTCATCGAGCCGAGCGCGCGGCGCGCCACGCCGGTGCGGCTGCTGGGGTCGGTGGACGCGATCGTGGCCCAGCAGTCGGGTGAGCGGACGACGGTGCTCGAGCACGGCCCGGCGGCGGTGCCGGCGGATCTCGCGGAGTACTTCCCCGGTCTGGACGAGGCGACCGCCTACCGCCGACTGCGCCGCGACGGCCACAGCGGTGAGCCCACCAACTGGGCGGAGAACCTGGTCCGCCCCGAGCTGGCCGACCGTATCGACCTCGCGGACCTCATCCGCTGGCCGATGACGAAGGTGCTGCGGGACGCGGTGGGGGTGCGGATCAGCCGGATCACGGACACGGTGGAGGCCCGCCTCGCCGACCCCGAGACCTCCCGGCTGCTCCAGGTCCCGCTGCTCAGCCCGATCCTGCACTACACCGGGGTGACCTACGACGAGAGCGGCCGCGTGGTGGACGTGGCCCGCATCCACTACCGGGGCGACCGCTTCTCGTTCTCGGTCACGGTCGAGGCCGACTGAGCGCTCCGCTGGAAGTGTCGCGAGGTGGGGTCGTTCATCCGCGGCTGCGTCGTGGCCGGTCGCGCCCGCAGCACGGCGGAGCCGCACATCGAGACAGCCCGCGCCCCTTCGTGGCCACCGGAGGGCGGCGGACGATGTCGCTCCGGCAGCTCCGCTCGCCCCAGCCGCGTCCAGCGGCGGCCGCGGCGCCTGCGGCGGGCGCGGCGCCTGCGGCGGGCGCGGCGCCTGCGGCGGGCGCGGCGCCTGCGGCGGGCGCGGCGCCTGCGGCGG
>NZ_JANIIC010000250.1 GCF_024519315.1 Streptomyces malaysiensis subsp. samsunensis
ACCAGTTCCTTCTTCTTCGTGTCCACACTGATCACCGGAGCACCCACGTCCCGGTGGTTGCGGGCCTGCTCGTTGAGGTAGTGGAACTGGGCGTCCCGGTCGGGGTGCTGCTTGCCCTCCAGCGTCTTGGCGTTGCTCTGCAGGCTGAAACCCTCCTCACGCAGCAGGTCCCCAACCGTGTCGGCCGAGATCCGGTGACCCTGCCGAGTCAGCTCGGCTGCCAGGTTCCGCGTCGACTTCGTCGTCCAGCGCAGCGGCGACATCGGGTCCCCCCGCACGTCCGGCTCCACCAGCGCCAGCAACGCATCACGCAGACCGGGATCCAGATCCACGACCCGTTTGCGGCCGCCGCCCGGCCGCCTGGTGCGTCCCAGCGGCGGTTCACCGGACTCCAGCTCGCGCACCCCCAGCGAGACAGTCGCCTGCCGCACACCAGCGGCCTGTGCGACCAGCCGGATCCCGCCGTGACCGATCGACCGCGCCTCCGCTCCCAGCAACAGACGACGCTGACGCTCATCGAGATGCGGCAAGATCGTCTCAAACTTCCTCGCCAGCACAACCCATTGCTCCGCTCCAGTGCTCATAGCACACCAACGAGGCATAGAGCAGGAAGCTACGAGTTAATGATCTGCACGCCCTAA
>NZ_JANIIC010000251.1 GCF_024519315.1 Streptomyces malaysiensis subsp. samsunensis
CCGGCCGACCTGGGCGCCTTGCTTGGCGGGTCCGGACACGCGCTTGTGGGTGGAGTCGACATCGATGAACGCGACCTGGTCGGCACCGGGCAGCAGCGGGGTGTGCCCGGCGAGTGCGCCGAGGAACCTGCGGTGCACGGCGTGCAGTTGCAGGGCATGGCCGTGGGTGAAAGAGCGCAGGAACGTCCCCAGCGTCGACGGGGCCCGGATCCCGTCGAAGAGCTGCGGCATCGCCCCGTGCCGCAGCCGGTCGGCGTCCTCGATGCTGTCGGCTCCGGTACACATCGCCGCGACCAGCGACGTCACCTTCGCCGCCGGGTTCGCCCCGACACTGTTGCCCGCCCCTTCGACACAGCCGGCTGCTGCGTACGCTCTCGCGGACCAGCTCTGACAGTCGCCCACGTGCGGCAAGGCGTACCAAGGGGACCAGACCGGCGTCCGCGACCAGGTTGGGGTCATCAAACGCTGCGGACACCGCACGAGGCGGCATGGCAGAATGCATCCCGGAGATGCACCTCCGAACTGGTCGAGTAGAAGCCTAGAGAACTCCTATTATCCCAGGTCAGAGTGCATCTCCACTTTCATGTCCGGGCACTGGACGACCATCACTCGGTGGATCGAGGCT
>NZ_JANIIC010000252.1 GCF_024519315.1 Streptomyces malaysiensis subsp. samsunensis
GCGTTCCCCATCGTGTATCTGACCGCCTACTACGGACTGCACGACCTCGCCGCCCTCAAACCAGGCGAACGCGTCCTCATCCACGCCGGCACCGGAGGCGTCGGCACCGCCGCCATCCAACTCGCCCAACACCTCGGCGCCGAAGTCTTCGCCACCGCCAACCCCACCAAATGGCCCCACCTACGCGCCATGGGACTCGACGACCACCACATCGCCACCTCCCGCACCCCCGACTTCGAAACCACCTTCCACACCACCACCCAAGGCCAAGGCATCCACGTCATCCTCAACTCCCTCACCGACAACCTCACCGACGCCTCCCTCCGCCTCCTCACCCCCAACGGCCGATTCATCGAAATGGGCAAAACCGACCTCCGCAACGCCGAGGAGGTGGCACGGACACATCCGGGTGTGATATACCGCGCGTTCGACATCGCCGACGACGCGGGCCCGGATCGCATCGGCGCGATGCTGGTGGAGCTGGCCGGGTTGTTCGAGCGGGGAGCGCTGCGGGGTCTTCCGGTGCGGTGCTGGGACGTGCGGGAGTCGGTGGACGCCTTCCGCTTCATGGCCCAGGCCCGCCACATCGGCAAGGTCGTCCTCACCATCCCCCACACCCC
>NZ_JANIIC010000253.1 GCF_024519315.1 Streptomyces malaysiensis subsp. samsunensis
TTCTTGGTGCGGCCGGCGGACTCGTGGTGGCCGGGACAGACCCCGGCCCAGGAGGCGAGGTGACGGGCCGAGGCGAACCGGCTCATGTCCCCGCCGGTCTCCGCGATGATCACTTCGGCGACCGCCCGGTTGGTCCCGGGGATGGTGTCGAGCAGGTCCAGGGCGCCTCGAAAGGGGGCTATCGCCTTCTCGATCCGTTTGTCCAGTCGCCTGATCATGGCGGTGAGCTGGTCGTACTGGTCCAGATGCAGGCGGGTCAGGAACGCGTGGTGCTCGCGGAAGCGCCCGGTCAGGGCCTGGGTCAGTTCGGGGATCTTGTTGCGGAGCCTGCGCTTGGCCGGGTCCGCGAGGAGTTGCGGATCGTGTTCCCCGGCGATGAGGGCTTCGAGCATGGCCCGGCCGGAGACGCCCATGATGTCGGAGGCGACCGCGGAGAGTTTGATGCCGGTGTCCTCCAGCAGCTTCTCCATCCGCTGGACCACCCGGCCGCGTTCACGGGTGGCGGTGGTCCGGGCCCGGGTCAGGTCCCGGAGTTCACGGACCGGCTCGGGCGGCACGAAGGAGGGCCGCACCAGGCCGTGGGCGCCGAGCTGGGCCAGCCAGGCCGCGTCCG
>NZ_JANIIC010000254.1 GCF_024519315.1 Streptomyces malaysiensis subsp. samsunensis
GTGGCGCGGCCGAAGCCGTGGGAAGTCGATGACGAGCTGTGGGCGGTGATCGAGCCGCTCTTGCCCAAGGTCGAGCGTCGGGCCCGGCACCCGGGGCGCAAGCGGCATCCGGACCGGCTGGTGTTCCAGGGCATCCTGTTCGTCCTGCACACCGGGATCGCCTGGGAACACCTGCCGCAGGAACTCGGCTTCGGCTCGGGCATGACCTGCTGGCGTCGCCTGGCCGAATGGACCGGGGCCGGGGTCTGGCCCCGGCTGCACGAGGTCCTCCTCGCCCAGCTCCGTAGCGCGAATGCTCTGGACTTCTCCCGTGCGGCGGTCGACGGTTCCCACATCCGCGCGTTAAAGGGGGAGCCAAGACCGGACGAAGCCCCGTCGACCGGGGCAGGACGGGCAGTAAACACCACCTGATCACCGATGCCACGGGCATCCCGCTCGCGGCCACCCTCACCGGCGGCAACCGCAACGACGTCACCCAGCTGATCCCGCTCCTGCAGGCCGTGCCGCCGGTACGGGGCAAGCGCGGCCGACCCCGGCGCCGCCCGGACGTGGTCCTGGGCGACCGCGGTTACGACCACGACAAGTACCGCCGACTGGTC
>NZ_JANIIC010000255.1 GCF_024519315.1 Streptomyces malaysiensis subsp. samsunensis
AAACCAGAGGCCCTGCGCCAACTGGTCCTGCGTCTGGCGCGGGAGAACCCTGGATGGGGATACCGCCGCATCCACGGAGAGCTCCTCGGCCTGGGCCGCAAGGTCGCCGCCTCCACCGTCTGGTCCATTCTGAAGCAAGCAGGGATCGACCCGTCGCCGCAGCGTGTGGACTGCTCCTGGGCCGCTTTCCTCAAAGCCCAGGCCTCCGCGATCGTAGCCACCGACCTGTTCCACATCGATACGGTCTTCCTGCGGCGCTGGTTCGTGCTGTTCTTCATCAACCACGGCACCCGGCGGGTGCACATCGCCGGCATCACCCGACACCCGACCGGCCCCTGGATCACCCAGCAAGCACGGAACTACCTCATGGACCTCGGCGACCATGCCGAGTCGATCACGTTCCTCATCCGGGATCACGGGGCCTACTTCACCGACAGCTTCGATGCCGTCTTCGAGGCGATCGGCGTGCACGTCCTTCCAACACTGCCCCGGGTACCGCGCATGAACGCCATCGCCGAACGCTGGATCGGATCATGCCGACGCGAGGCGACCGACCTCATCCTGATCACGGGAGAGCGCCACCTACGCCTCGTCGTC
>NZ_JANIIC010000256.1 GCF_024519315.1 Streptomyces malaysiensis subsp. samsunensis
CCAGGCCATCCCGTCGACAGGATCAGCGTTGCGGGAAGTGTGGCGGTCCCCGGGGCAGAACTGGTGTGTGGGCAGACTTGGGCCAGACGGTTGGGGCCAGTTCTCCTGGCTGATGGACGGCGCTGGAACGGCGTGGCGTCACCCTGACGCGGTAAGGACGTTGTGCAGAGTGTGGAATAGACGCAACTACTTGAGGAGCTCGCCGACGCGGTGGCGGTCCGCAATGGTTATGTGGCCAGCCTACGCAACGCCAGCACGCACGTCACCGAGCTGACCGCGCAGGCGATCGCAGCTGGCGCCCCCAGCCCGTCCCTCGCCAGCATCTTGGCCACCTTGGAACCGGCCGTCTCGCAGCACTGGCCGCACGCATACAGGAGCATCCCGTTGACACGTCGCCGCGGTCGGAGTGCACAGCCTCGCCAGCCACCAGAGCCGGACAGGCAGATGGCAGCCCGGAGATCGTCCGCCAGCTCCTGGATGCCTTCGCCGCGGATCTTCACGTCCCCTTGGCGACCGGTTGGCTGGAGTGGTGGAAGGTCGCTCGAACGGAGTAGCTCCGGAACCGAGATCGCGGTCTCCACTTTCTCCTGCTGTAC
>NZ_JANIIC010000257.1 GCF_024519315.1 Streptomyces malaysiensis subsp. samsunensis
CGCCTGACGGATCACGCGCTGCTGCGACGGACCGTTCGGCGCCGTCAACCCGTTCGACGCACCGTCCTGGTTGACGGCCGAACCACGGATCACCGCCAGCACCTCATGACCGTTGCGCCGGGCGTCCGACAGCCGCTCCAGCAGCAGAACGCCCACACCCTCACCCCAGCCCGTCCCATCGGCAGCCGCGGCGAAAGGCTTGCAGCGGCCATCGGGGGCCAGACCACGCTGACGGGAGAAACCAGTGAACACATCCGGCGTGGCCATCACCGTCACCCCACCGGCCAACGCCAGCGTGCACTCCCCCTGCCGCAACGCCTGCGCCGCCAGATGCATCGCCACCAACGACGACGAACACGCCGTATCCACCGTCACCGCAGGACCTTCAAAGCCCAGCGTGTACGCCACCCGGCCGGAGACCACACTGCCCGAGCTGGCCAGCATGGCGTAGCCTTCGAGCCGCGCATCGCCGCCGCTGAGCCCGGCCGCGTAGTCGTGGTACATCACACCCGCGTAGACCCCGGTCGAGCTGCCCTTCAACGACACCGGATCGATCCCCGCCCGCTCCAGCACCTCCCACGACGCCTCCAACAGCA
>NZ_JANIIC010000258.1 GCF_024519315.1 Streptomyces malaysiensis subsp. samsunensis
GTCTACCGGTTCATCGCTGCGGAGAAGGCCGTCCACCCGGTGGCCCTGCTGTGCCGTGTCCTGGGCGTGGTCCGCTCCTCGTTCTACGCCTGGCTGGAGGCGGAGGAGGCCAGGCAGGCCCGGGCTCGGGCGGATGACGCGCTTGCCCACGAGATCATCGTGATCCACCTGGCCTCGAAAGGTGCCTACGGTGTTCCGCGCGTGCACGCCGAGCTGCGGCGGCTGGGCCGTGCGGTCAACCGCAAGCGGGTGGAGCGGGTGATGCGCGAACGTGGGATCGCCGGCGTCACACGTCGAAGACGCCGTTCGCTGACCCGTCCCGGCAAGCAGGCACGGCCGGCCCCGGACCTGATCGGCCGTGACTTCACCGCCGCCCGGCCCGGTACCCGGCTCGTCGGCGGCATCACGTACCTGCCAACCCAGGAGGGTTGGCTGTATCCCGCCTGCTGGCTGGACCTGGCCACCCGCGAGGTCATCGGCTACGCGATGGCTGACCACCACCGCGCCGAGCTGGTGGTCGACGCGCTGAGGATGGCCCACGGCCGCAGCGGCCTGGAAGCCGGCTG
>NZ_JANIIC010000259.1 GCF_024519315.1 Streptomyces malaysiensis subsp. samsunensis
GCTGACGAGCATTGGAACGCCGTCGCGGTACCAACCACCTGGAGCCGTCTTGTCCTTGCCAACCTGGCCGGCCGTAACGGGGCTGTCTTCGAGGACACGAGGTTCCGGCACCTGGTGTGGGTCATCCCGTCAGGTGGGGCCGACGACTGGCCCGAGGCCCATGGGATGGGCGTGATCGTGTACCGCACCGGGGAACAACTGGCCGTCCCCGGACTGGGCAGTTCTCATGGCTCCCACTGGTTGCGCACGCCATCAGGACAGCTCCTCTTCACCGATCCGGACGAGCTGCGCACGGCTGTGGAGAAGGTCGCCGGACCGCTGGCCGACGCCGAGCGGTTGGGCCCCATGGTGGTGTGCTCCTACTGCAACACCCCGACACGGGACTCCCAGATCGTCGATACCTGGACGTCCCCCTGCGATGGCAGCGTCCACAACACCTATGCCTGCCGCGGGTGTGACTCCGCCCGGGGCCGGTGACGGCCGGGGCACGTCCGCGCCGAGGCGGCCGCAGCGGCGCGCCGCGCTCGGGACTACTCGGCTGCTTCCTCACCCACCCATGACCCC
>NZ_JANIIC010000026.1 GCF_024519315.1 Streptomyces malaysiensis subsp. samsunensis
TACGAGCGCGGCGGCCGCGGTGATCGCCGCCGCGCAGACCGAGCCCACGATCCGTCCTGACACGTGATCACCTCCGGTTCCGTGACGCCTCTGTTCGGCGTCCAGCTCAGCAGGGATCGTGGCATGACGTTCGTATCTTCAGGAGAATTGTGGGCGAGTCGGACGAATGCGGTCACTCGTCCGGCGGGCCGTGGGCCCGGCCCGGACCATCAGCTCGGCTTGGACCACGGCCACTTCAGCCCGCCGCCCGGCTTTCCCTCCGGGTCGTATGCGTAGGCCCAGCCCCGGATCAGGCCCAGCCGCTTGGACGTCGCGGCGGGAACGCGGCGGTAGACGTACACCGTCGGCGGTCCGCCCGCCTCGTCCTCCACCGGCACCTCGTAGGTCTTCGGCGGCTGGCCCGTGGGGCCGACCAGCACCCGCAGCACCCGGCCGTCCATCGGCCCGCCCACGAAGGGCGTCTCCTCGCTTCTCACCGCACCAGTCTCACAGCATCGCCCGCGCCACGGCGGTCACCGGCCGTACGCCGCACAGCCGCCACACCTCACGCCCGCACATCTCACCGGCCGCACCCGTCACAGCAGATGCGACGCCTCGCCCAGCGCGGGCACCACGCGGCGGGCCAGTCGCCCGACCGGGCCCTCGGCGGGCTCGATCACGAGCGCTGCCCGGATCACCCGCGCCGCCTGCGGATCCGTGGTCGCGGTGGCGGTCAGCAGCGCGACGAAGTGGTCCACGAGCCAGTCGCGCAGCTCCTCCACCGGCGGCTGCTTCTCCTCGTCCAGCCAGATCAACGAGGCCGCCTCGACGGCCGTGATCCAGGTGCGGACCATCATCCGCAGTCGTACACCGGGCTCCTTGACCGCCAGATGGAGCAGGATCTCCTCGGCCGCCGTCCGCCGCACCTCGTCGACGATCGCGTTCGTCCGCGAGGTCTCGACCACGCTGCCGCTCTGCAACAGCGCACTGAACCCCGCGTCGTGCTCGTCCACGAAGGCCAGATAGCGGTCCAGCACCCGGCTCAGCCGGCCGCTGAGCGGACCGCTCCTGGGCTCCTCGAAGCACCGTTCCAGCTCATCGGCGGCGCTGCGCAGCGCCGCCTCGTACAACTGCTGCTTACCGCCCGGGAAGTAGCGGTAGACCAGCGGCCGGGAGGCGCCGGCGGCCGCGGCCACATCGTCCAGCGACACATCCTCGGGCACGCGATGGGCGAAGAGGCCGAGGGCGGCGGTGAGGAGTTCGGCGCGCCGCGCCTCGACGCTCAGCCTGCGGTAGCTCCCCCGCCGCGCGGCCGGTGGGCCCGCGGTGCCCGGAGGGCGTGCGGCGGGCGGGGGTTCCGCCGCCGGGCGGGCGGCGGCGCTCGCCTCCGCCGGGGGTGTCGCCTCCGGGGGCGCCGAAGCGGTGCCGCTGCCTGTCGTCATGTCTGGCAGCGTAACCGGCCATGGTGACGAAGCGGATGCCCCCTTCGATTCGGACCGAATACCCCCTCGGGCCCCGGCCCGATGCCCTCCCTGATGATCGACGGCGGGGCTCCGGCGGGGCGCTCAGGCCAGCAGCCCCGAGCTCTTCCACAGTCGGCGGCCCACGCCCCGCATCACCCCGACGTCGTCGAGGAATTCGGTCAGCTTGCGGGCGCCGCTGCGCATCACCTCGCGCCGGTGGGCGCTGGCCCGCACTTGAGCGACGGCCGCGCGCCGGTCGAGCCCCACGTCCGTGTAGACCTTGGGGTTGATGAACGCCTGCGAGAAGATACGGGAGAACTCGCCCGATCCGATCCGGGTCAGCTCCGCCTCCCAGCGCGGCGCCCGCAGCATCTGGCGGCGCAGTTCCTCGCGCGCGTACCGCACATGGCGGGCCTCCTCGACCACATGGATCCGGGTCACCCCGCGCACCAGCGGCTGAACGCGCTCGTCGGGGAAGGTGAGCCGCTGCATCCAGTCCAGGATCTCCTCGCCGAGGAGGGTCGCGGTGAAGGAACCGGGTGTGGTGGAGACCGTCTTGAAGAACCGGCCCAGGTTGTGGTGGAGCCGGGCGACCGGATACGCCGGGGTGCCGCCCTTGGCGATCAGCCGCGCGAACATCTTGGAGTGGCGGCACTCATCGGCGATCTCGGTGAGCGCGTACCGCACATGGGCGCTGGTCGCGGGCTTGTCGTAGATATGCCGGGTGAGCAGCTGGATCAGGATGATCTCGAACCATATGCCCAGCGAGGCGAGGGCCGCCGCCTCGTGCTGGGACAGCAACAGCCGCTGCTCCTCGGACATCCGGCGCCACATGGGGGTGTCGTAGAGCGAGACCAGCTCCGGTGGCCAGAACCACTTGCCGGGCTCGAACGGCGCGTCCCAGTCCAGTTCGGTGTCGGGGTCGAAGGAGTGCTTGGCGGAGGACTGGAGCAGCCGCTCGGCGACCCGTTCGCGGTCCTTGATCAGCCCGAGCGCGTCCCGGAGCGCGGGCGGTTCGGTCGTGGTGGTCATCGCTGAGGGCACCTCACTGATGGCTCGGACAGACGCCGGTGGGAAGGGTTACCGGCGGATACAGTTTATGAGACTCCGTGTCAGCAAGGGCGTCAATCCCTTGGGGAGGTCTTATTGACCGCTGGTAAAGGACGTGTGAGCCTGCCGAGTACGCATCCGTTCACGGGGGAGCGAGGCGAAGGAGGCGTCGGTGTCGACGCAAGAGCTCTACGCGATGGATCCCGGGGACCCCCTGTGGCAGGTGCCCGCCGGCGGCGCCGCCCGATTCAGCTGGGAGTACGACGACCACCGGGCCCGGTTGCTCGCCCTCTACCAGAAGGGCAAGGACAAGCAGTGGGACGCGGTCAAGCGGATCGACTGGGGCCTGGACGTGGACCCGTACGATCCGCTGGGCACCCCCGATGAGTCCCTCGCCCTCCACGGCACCCGCCACTGGGACCGGATGACCGACCGGGACAAGGGCGAGCTGCGGCATCACGTCGCCGCCTGGCAGTTCAGCCAGTTCCTCCACGGCGAACAGGGCGCGATGGTGTGCGCGGCCCGGATCGTGGAGTCCGCGCCCGACCTCGACGCGAAGTTCTACTCCGCGACCCAGACCATGGACGAGGCCCGCCACGCCGAGCTCTACGGCCGCTTCCTGCACGACAAGCTGGGCACGTTCTACCCCATCAACACCGATCTGCGGACCCTCCTCGGCGACACCCTCCGCGACTCCCGCTGGGACATGGCCTATCTGGGCATGCAGGTGCTCATCGAGGGCCTCGCGCTCGCCGCGTTCGGCCTCATCCGCGACACCACCGACAAGCCGCTGCCCCAGCAGATCCTCGCCTACGTCATGCAGGACGAGGCCCGCCATGTCGCCTTCGGCCGGATGGCGCTGCGCGACTACTACCGGCAGCTGAGCGACGCGGAGCTGCGCGAACGCGAGGAATTCGTCATCGAGGGCTGCTACTTGATGCGCGACCGGCTGCGCGGGGTGGAGGTCCTGGAGAACTTCGGCATCCCGAAGGCCGAGGCCGAGGAGTACTGCGAGCAGTCGCCGTTCCTGCATATGTTCCGCAAGCTGCTGTTCAGCCGGATCGTGCCCTGTGTGAAGGACATCGGGCTGTGGGGCGAGCGGCTCCAGCGGGCGTATGTCGACATGGGCGTGCTGGAACTGGGCGACAGCAACCTCGACCAGCTGATGAACCAGGACGAGGAGCTGGCCGAGCAGCTGGACCGACGGCGCTTCGCGACGGAGGAGGCGGAGCGCACGGGCGAGGTCGAGGAGGCGATCGCGGAGGGCGCGGCGGCCGAGGCGGAGGTGTAAGGACCCGGGCGGTCGAGGCGTGAGGGCATGGCGGCCGAGGCGTGAAGGCATGGCGGCCGAGGCGTAAGGACAGAGGGGCCGGGTGTGCGGACGGATATGACACCCCCTCAACCTCGCCCCCATGGGCGGTCCTTGGTAGGTTCTTGATCATCACCAGCGGAGAAGCCGAGGTCATTGGGGTGACCTCGGTCCGGTGGTGTTCATATGCGTTCATATGAAGGAACGGCCGAAGGGTGCTCTCCACGGCGGTGGGGGGCACACCTTTGTTCCTCCGGTCCGGAGGATGATGGTGGGGTGCGGATTCGAACGAGCACCAGTGAAGAACTCCCCGTCCTCCAGGACATAGAGCGCGCCGCCGGACTCTGCTTCCGGGACATCGGGATGGACGAGGTCGCCGATGACGAGCCACTGAGCCTGGAGGAGCTGAGCCGCTACCAGCGGGCCGGACGGGCCTGGGTCGCGGTGGACGAGGCCGACCGGGCGATGGCGTACCTGATCACCGACCCCGTCGACGGAAACATCCATATCGAGCAGATCTCGGTCCACCCCGACAGCGCCCGCCGAGGCGTGGGACGGGCCCTGATCGACCACATCGCGGCACGGGCCGCCGACGACGGCGTCCCCGCGCTCACCCTGACCACCTTCGTGGACGTGGCCTGGAACGCCCCGTACTACGCCGCACGGTGCGGCTTCCGGACCCTGACCGAGGCCGAGCTCACCCCCGGCCTGCGCGAGATCCGGCGCTGCGAGGCCGGTCATGGGCTGGCCCGTTGGCCACGGGTGTGCATGCGCAGGGATGTGCCGTAGCCGATACGCCGAGGCGGGAGGGGCGGCCACGCGCTTCGGGGCACGGCACCGGGGCGGAACCGCGAAGCGGGGTGGCCGCCCTCTCCGTATTGATGAGCCTCGCTCATGTATGGCTGAAAACGTGGGCGTTGTTCCCGCAGGGGTACAGCTGTTCGCTTAGGACATGTCCAATAGCACGGAATCCACCGCTCCGGCAGGCGCATCCGGGTCACCTCCCGCGGTGCGCTCGCCGCTCAGGGCCTGGCTCGCCGTCGTCGCCGTCGCGGTCGGCACCTTCTCCGTGGTCACCACCGAAATGCTGCCGGTCGGCCTGCTCACCTCGATGGGCTCCGCGCTCCGGGTCTCGGATGGTACGGCGGGGCTGACCATGACCGTGCCCGGTCTGGTCGCCGCGCTCGCCGCCCCGCTGCTCACCGTCACCGTCGGCCGCTTCGACCGGCGGCCGGTGCTGTGCGGTCTGATGGGGCTGCTGGCCGTCGCCGATCTGCTGTCCGCGCTCGCACCCGGCTTCGCCGTGCTGCTGGCCGCCCGGGTGCTGGTCGGGGTGAGCATCGGCGGGGTGTGGTCCATCGCGGGCGGGCTCGCGGTGCGGCTGGTCCCCGAGCGGTCCGCTGGCCACGCCACCACGCTGATCTTCAGCGGTATCGCGGTGGCCTCGGTGCTCGGGGTGCCGATCGGGACTCTCATCGGCGATCTGCTCCACTGGCGGGTCGCGTTCGCCGCCATGGCCGCCCTGTCGCTGACCGTGGCCGCCGCCATGGCCGTCACCCTGCCACCGTTGCCCGCGACCGGGACCATCCGGCTGCGCGAGGTGCCGGCGCTGTTCCGCAACGTCCGGCTGCGGATCGGCCTCATCACCACCTTGCTGCTGGTCACCGGCCACTTCGGCGCGTACACATACGTCCGCCCGGTGCTCGAGGACGTGGCCGAGGTCGGGACGGGCCTGATCAGCACCCTGCTGCTGGCGTACGGCGTGGCGGGCATCGCCGGGAACTTCCTGGCCGGTACCACCGCCCACCGTGACCCCCGCCGCACCCTCATGGTCATCTTCACCCTGCTGGCGGCGGCCGAGCTGCTGATCCCGGTCGCCGGTGCCACGACGGCCGGGGCGGCCGTGCTGCTGTTGGTGTGGGGCCTGGCGTACGGCGGGGTGTCGGTGACCTGCCAGACCTGGGTGCTGCACGCGGCACCGGACGCACGGGAGGCGGCGTCGGCGCTGTACGTCGGGGCCTTCAACGTGGCGATATCGCTGGGCGCGCTGCTCGGCGGACGGGCGGCGGACGGGATGGCGGTCGCCGGCGTGATGTGGTTCGGAGGCGCGCTGGTGGTGCTTGCCCTGGCGAACGTGGCGCTCTTCGGCAGACGGGGGACCGCCGCCGCTCCCGGCCGGACGGGGGAGCCGGGCGCCACGCGCGGCAGAGGGGCCACGGGCGCCACGGGGGCCACTTCAGGCCATGTGGACCAGGCGATCAGGTGAGACCCTGAAACCAGGGGACTCGTCTGCGGGAGTGGGTCCGATGGCAGTGAGCATGCACGTGGTCTGGAGCAAGTGCGAGCCGGGACGCGTCATCTACGAGACGCATTCCATCGAGACGGTCACCGACGGCTCGGGCGTCCACGCGACCGTTGACAGCCACACATATGAGATCTCCCTCCGCAGCCGTTCCCAGGCGGAGTCCATCGCGGACGAGGAGGGCTTCGAGCTGTACCGCAAGGGCGAAGCGTGGGAGAGCCTCCCCGAGGAGGACGAATGAGAAGGAGCAGCGCCCGGGGGCGCTGCTCCATGGCTCCGAACCTCTGACGAGCGTGTTACCGCCGCGGCCCTACCGCTGAGGACTCCGTCTCACTCCTCGCCGTGACCCAGCAGGAAGTCCACATCCCGCCGCTCGGGCCCCGCCGCGCCGCCGACCGTGATCTGCCGGGTCGCGGGGGCGTAGCCGCTGGCCACCACCGTGTAGTGATCGCCGGTGAGGGCCTCGAAGCCGAAGGACCCGTCCTGACCGGTGACGACCTGCCCGACCACATCACCGGACGCGTCCAGCAGCGAGACCCGGGTGTCCCCGAGCGGCCGGCCGCCCCGGTCCCGTACGGTGCCCCCGACCCGGGCCGCGGGCCGTAGCTCGGCGTCCACGCGCACCGGCTCACCCGCGGTGAGTTCCACCTGGGTGGCGTACGGCCGGTGCCCGGCGGCGGCCACGGTCAGCGTGTACGTCCCCGGAGCCAGCTCGGGCAGCGCGAACTCGCCCTTCTCGTCGGCGGTCGCGGACCCGGCCACATCGCCGTCGGGCCCGGTGGCCGTGGCGATCGCACCGGCCAGCGGCTCGCCGCCGACGGCCCGTACGGACCCGGTCAGCCCGCCCCCGCCGGACAGCCGCAGATCGCAGACCACCGGCAGGTCCGACACCAGCAGCGTGGCGGCCTGCGGCTGATATCCGGCGGCCGAGCCGATGAGGACGACGCTCGCGGTGTCGGGGGCGGGCAGGTGGTACCGGCCGTCGTGGCCGGTGACCGTACGGCCGAGCTGACGGCCGCCGGTGTCGATGAGGGTGATGGCGGCGTCGGCGAGCGGGGTGTCGCCGGGGCCGAGGACACGGCCGTGGATGGCGCTGCCGGTGAGAACGGGCACATCGTCCGCGACCTCGGCGTACTCCGCGACCCCCGCGACCCCCGCGACCGCCGCCGAAGGCGAGGCGGCAACGGCGGCCGGGACACCAACCGGAACGGGGTCGACCGCAGGAGCGGAATCAGCCACCGGAGCGGGCTTGGCCGCAGGAGCCGAGGCGGCGACGGGGGCCAGCGCGGCGCGCCGCCGCGCGGGCAGGAACAGGGCGATCAGAAGACCGACGACCGAGGCCACGCACGCCACCAGGAAGGAGATCTTGAACCCGTCCTTGCTCGGCAGCGCCACCCCGCCGAAGTCGATGGTCTGGTGCGCCAGGATCGCCCCGACCACCGCGCTGGAGGTGGACATGCCGATGGACCGCATCAGGGTGTTGAGCCCGTTCGCCGCGCCCGTCTCGGCGGCCGGGACGGAGCTGACGATGAGCGTGGGCATGGCGGAGTACGCGATGCCGATACCGATGCCGAGCGCGGTGGAGAGCACCACGATCTGCCAGATGTGGTCGATCATCACCAGGCCCGCACCGTACGTCGCGCCGATCACGATCAGCCCGATGACCAGCGAGACCTTCGGCCCGCGGGCGGCGTTGATGCGCGCGGACAGCGGTGAGACGAGCATCATGGCCACGCCCATCGGGGCGAAGTAGAGCCCCGCCATGACCATCGACTGGCCCAGGCCGTAACCCGTGGCCTCCGGGAGCTGGAGCAGCTGCGGAAGGATCAGCGACATCGCGTAGAACGAGAAGCCGACCATGATTGAGGCGAGGTTGGTCAGCAGCACCTGCCGCCGGGCCGTGGTCCGCAGGTCGACCAGCGGCTCGGCGGTGCGCAGTTCGAAGACGCCCCACAGCAGCAGGATCACCACGGCCGCGCCGAACAGCCCGAGCGTGGTGCCGCTCGTCCAGCCCCAGTCACCGCCCTTGGTGATGGGCAGCAGCAGACAGACGAGACCGGCCGTCAGTCCGAGCGCGCCGATGGCGTCGAAGCGGCTGGGGGTACGGACGGAGGACTCCGGGACGACGCTGAGCACCAGGGCCATCGATATCGCGCCCAGCCCCGCGGCCCCGTAGAAGAGCGCGTGCCAGTTGGTGTGCTGCGCCACGAACGCGGCGGCGGGCAGCCCCAGCGCGCCGCCGATGCCCAGCGACGAGCTCATCAGAGCCATGGCCGAGCCGAGCTTATGCGGCGGAAGCTCGTCCCGCATGATGCTGATGCCGAGCGGAATGACCCCCATGGCCCCGCCCTGGATGGCCCGGCCGACCACCATCACCACCAGATCCGAGGTGACGGCACAGGTCAGCGAGCCGATGACCATCAGCGCCAGCGCGACCATCAGCATCCGGCGCTTGCCGAACATATCCCCGAGCCGCCCCATGACGGGGGTGGAGACCGCACCGGCGAGCAGGGTGGCGGTGACCACCCAGGACGCATTGGAACTGGTGGTGTGCAGCAGCTGGGGCAGCTCCGTGACCAGCGGAACGACCAGCGTCTGCATCACGGATACGGCGATACCGCAGAACGCGAGCACCGCCACGAAGCCACCGCCGACCTCCCGCGGGAGCGGCGTGCCGGACGGCGCGACGCTCATATGTTCCGCGGCGCGAGGTGGGGCTGACTGGGGCATGCGAATGCCGCCTCCAAGGGATTTCGAGAGTCGAGCGATGAGTGGAACGATAAGAAACGATGAGAGGTGTGCATCCTACACATGGTGTGTATCGTTCACACTTCCATTGATGGGCGCGGGGGAGGCGAGGAGGAATCGTGCTCGATCGACGGCTGGAGCGACTGGAACGCGAGCTGATGCTGGTGGCCAGGTGCTCAGTCCTGACACCCCGCGAACGGAAGGGCTGCCAGGCGACGGACCCCCAGACCGCCGAGTCCGAGCAGCCCACCGCGAAGCGGGACACCGGCCCGGACCCCCGCAAGGAGACCCGCGCCGAGTCTCGCGGCGAGCCCCGTACCGAGCCTCGCGGTGAACCCCGTACCGAACCCCGTACCGAGTCTCGCGGCGAACCCCGCCCCGAGCCCTGCGCCACCGCCCCCGCCCGTCTGGACCGCTCCGGCTATCTGCTCCTCTCCCGCCTGGACGCGGAGGGCGCGATGTCGATCGGCCAGCTGGCGGACGCGTTCCAGCTGGACGTATCGACGGTCAACCGCCAGACCGGCGCCCTGCTCCGGGCCGGCCTCGTCGAACGCATCCCGGACCCCGACGGCGGCCTGGCCCGCAAGCTCCGCATCACCTCGCAGGGCGCGGACCGCATGGCGGCGGAGCGGACGTGCAGGCAGACCGGCCTGTCCCGGCTGCTGGAGTCGTGGACCCCGGAGGACGTGATCCGCTTCGAGGACGTCCTCACCCGCTTCAACCGCGAGGTGGAACGCCAGGAGGGCCGGGCCTGGCCCCGGGAGACGCACGACGCGGAATGACGCCGCCACCGGGAGCGTTGCGACAGACAGGAGACATGACGTCTGTCACACCGGGAAACCGAGGGAAACCCGAGGGAGCCCCCACCCGGAACCGCAGACCGGGGCAGCCGACATGCACCCGCAGACACCCGCACACCGAGGAGGCAAGGAAGAGATGCCCACCCCCGCTTCCCACCCGCCGACCACCGGCACCGGCGGACACCGCGTCGATGTGGAGCGCGGCTCCCAGCACGTCACGGTCACGATCGACGGCCGTGTCGTCGCCGAGTCGACCCACCCCCTGCTGGTCCACGAGACCGGTCTCCCGGTCCGCTACTACCTCCCCCCGGAGGACGTGGACCTGACCCTCTTCGAACCGACTGATTCCCACACCACCTGCCCCTTCAAGGGCGAGGCCGCGTACTGGACCTACCGCGGAGCGGCGGGCGACGAGGCGGAACCCCGTCCGGACGTGGTGTGGGCGTACCCGCGGCCGATCGAGAAGGTGGCGGAGATCAAGGACCATCTGTCGTTCTACGACTCGGTGGCGAAGATCGAGATATCGGAGTAACGCGACAGCCGACCACCAAGGGATCACCCACCCATCACCCCATCAGTGGCCTTCCGGGAGACCCTCGGGGGGAACCCCTGACGCGTGCACATCCACGCGTACTCGTGGCTGGGCGAGAAGGAGCTGTTCGACCGGGAGGCCCGACGTCGCCTGCCCGACCGCCCCCGCCCGCCCGTCACGGCGGAGGACGAGGAGCACTACCGCACGCTCCTGGAAACGTTCCGCCGCTCGGAGCTCCCCCCGCTGGAAACGTCCCTCTGGCTCCTGAAGTCCTCCACCCTCATCCGCGCCACCTTCGAAGAACCCAAGGACGCGGCGGCCTGGCTGGGCCGCGAACTGACCGAACACGCCCCCGGCTTCCTCTCCCACCAGGAAGCCGACACCGCCCGCTTGGCCCGCCTGGTCACCACAGCCGCCGACCGCCTCACCCACGGCACGGACATCTCCATCGGCTTCTACCTGGGCCGCACCTCTTTCCTCTCCCTGGCCCTGGTGACCTGCACCCCCAACCACTGGATGCCGGACCTTCGCTGTCCCCTGACCTGACCGGCGCTCGGGAGGTCCCGGAACCTCCAACGCCTACGCCCTCGCGCCGAAGCCGATCACTGGCCGGAATTGCGCTCTGCCGTGATTGCGCCCTTTCGGCGCCGGGGCGTCCCGATTCACCCTTCAACCAGGAGCGATTCAGCGGGGTCGAGGGGGGATCCGCGATGGTCGAGCCGATCTACGTACCCGTACTGCCGACGCGCCGGAGCGCGTGGGACGCCTACGCGGGCCTGGACACAGAAGTAGGACGACGTGTCGCGCCACTGTGGACGGTCGTTCCCCGCGTCGGGCCGGAGCGCATCAGAGGGGCGCCCCTCGCGACCGACCCGGACACCGACTCGCCGGAACTGGGCCATTGGTTCACCAAGCGCATGGACGACCTCATCGAGGCGATGGACGGGCTCACCGGCTGGGTGGACCCCGTCCATATCGAGCGCCATGTCGAAGCGTCGGCCATCGGCTTATGGCATGTGGCGACCAGAAGCGAGCTACGCCTGGTCACCGGCCCGGAACGAGCCCCGACCCTCCAGCGCTATGCCGCTGATCTGGCCTTCCTCAGCGGACGAGGCATCGGCATACGCGTATTGCTCGACGCCGGGCGAGGCGAACCGAGCCCCACGGACCTGCTGACCCTGATCGCCCAACTCTGCCTTCCCCCGTCCCAGCTCGATCTCATCCTGGACATCGGCATGGTCGCGGACGCCACCAAGGCGACCAAACAGGCCCTTGTCGCCCTGGATGCCCTCGGCGCACTCGTCTCCTGGCGCACGGTCGTCCTCACCGCGGGAGCCTTCCCTCGTGACTGGGACCGGTGGGAACAGCCGACGCGTATCGCGGAACGCCACGACTGGCAGATCCGCCAAACGGTCCGCGCTGCCCGCCCGGAATTCCCGGGCCCACTGATCTACGGCGACTACTCCGTGGAACACACACAGAGCGCCAACATCGCCGCCCGCCGCTACGGCCCCGCCTACGGCCTGCTCCGTTACACCGCACCACACGACTTCCTCATCGCCCGGGCACCTCTCAGAGGCCCCGACCACGCCGACCGGGTCCGTGCGATGGCCCGTCGCGTCGTGATGTCCGGCGCCTTCCGCGGCATCGAGGACACCACCTCCAGCGACGGCGAAACCTGGCTGCACGCCTGCGCCAACGGCGACGGGTCGACCGGCTCGGGCAACGCCGAGACGTGGATCCGGGTAGGCCATCTCCAGCATATGAACTACGTACCAAGGCAGTTGATCCAGCCGAAGTGACCCCGCCGGAGGAGCAGCATCCGGCGGGGCCGTGGCGCGGGTGCGTGAATTTTCGCGAGGTGGCTCAGCCGAAGTTCACGTCACTGCACAGGAAGTACGTCTGGTCCATGTGCGATGCCTGCCAGATCGTGTAGACGACGTGGCGGCCGGTGTAGCCGGAGGTGCTGACGTCGATCGAGTAGTTCTGGCTGGGGCCGTACTTGCCGGTCGTGGTGACCAGTTGCAGGTCACTCCACTTCAGCGGCTGGGTGGTGGGGTCGTACCCCTGGCGGCTCACATACACCTTGAAGTAGTCCGCGCCGTGGCTGGCCTGGTCGTACAGCTCGACGGTGAACTTGCTGCCGATGTTCGTCGTCTGCCAGGCGCCCGGCGTGTCCAGCGAGTTGTAGCGGCCACCCTCGGTGTGGCCACCGCTGCACAGCTGCCCGTCCGGGATCACCGCCGGGAAGTCACCGGCGGAGCCGTTGCGGTACAGCCCGTTCCAGTTCCACATGGCGTTGGGGTTGTCCTGCCACGCCTGCCAGCACATGGGGTCCTTCTGCGCCATCTCGGGGTTCTGGAAGTCGTCACCCCAGCGCAGCCAGCAACCGTAATTGCGGGACGCGGGGTCGACGACCGATCCATGGGCGCTCGCGGTGGTGGACCACGGGATCAGACACAGCAGCGCCGCGGCCAGCAGACCGACGGCGCGAGATGCCCAACGTAAGGAATTGCCGCGTTCATGACAAATCATTCGCGATCTTCCTCCATCGTCCTTGGGGGGAGTGGGACAGTGGAAGTGCATGGGAGCGCTCCCAAAGTGGCTGCTTCCCCGAGGATCAGCTCCCGAAACCCTGAGCGGGATCGGCGACGCGGTCGGTCGGCGAACTGGTCCACATCGACGTCATGAAACTCGGCCGATCTCTGCCTGGTCCACGCGAGAACCTGCTCGACGAGACTGCGAGGTCGGGCGGCAGCGGGCCCTGCCGTCTGCCGCGGCGTCCGGTCAGGGGTGGCAGGTGATGTGCAGGTGGGCCGCGGCGTTGTTGGCGTACCCCCTGGGGTTCCACACGGTCGCCGGGGATTCGGTCTGCACGGCCGCGGTGGAGTCCCAGGCGCGTGCGATGAGTTCGGTCTCGCCGATGGGCAGGTTGAGCGTGGTGTGCCAGTGCTGCCACGTCCAGGGATTCTCCGGCGGGTCGAGGTCCGCGTGGGTCCAGGTGCCGCCGTGGTCGGCGGAGACATCCACGCGTGCCACGGTGCGGTCGTCTCCGGCGAAGGCGAACCCGCTGACCTCGGTCGGACCGGAGGCCAGGTGGGCGTCCTTGCCGGGCCGCAGGATGGCGCAGTGGATGGCGACCGGCCCGAGGGTGATGCCGGCGCCCGGTCCTGCCGTCTCGGGGTCGGCTTCGGGAGGCAGGATGCTGTATTCCGTCTGGAAGTAGTTGTCGGTCGGTTCGGCCTGTGCGCTGATGCGCTGGAGCCATTTGACGCTGCGGGCGCCGATCCAACCCGGGACGACCACGCGCAGGGGAGCGCCGTGCGCGGTGGGCAGCGCCTGATCGTTCATGGCCCAGGCCAGGAGTACCTCGCTGGAGGTGGCCTTGGCCACGGGTATGGAGCCGCCGAAGGGCTGGGGCGGATCGGCCAGCTCGGACACGTCGGGGCCGGTGAAGGCGATGTGGGCGGCTTCCGGCCGTACCCCGGCTTTGGCCAGCACATCTGCCAGGCTCACCCCGCTCCATCTCGCGGTGGAGATGGCTCCGGGGCCCCAGGGGACCTGGCCGGGTATGTCGCGGACCTCGATGAGATCGGCGCGGCGGTTGCCCGCACACTGCAACGTCGCTACCACCGTCCGCTCGGGGAGGCGGCGTAGATCGTCCATCGACAGCTCCAGCGGCCGATCGACCAGACCTTCCACTCGCAGCCGCCAGTCCGCGGAGTCGAGGTGGGGGATGGGTGCGTGGTTGCGGCCGTAGAAGGCGTCCAGGGGCGTGATCTCGGCTGCGAGGGCGTCGACGGGCGTTTCGGCGTTGTAGGGCTCGCCTTGGTGGACGAGCATCTCGTCGCATTTATTCCATATGCCCATAAGGTCAATATCGGCCATGTTCGGCGAGTACGCGAACCCGCCCGCCAAGGGTGCGGTCAATGAGCTTCCAGCTGATCGGAAGCCGAGGTCGCTTCAGCGCGCACCGCTCGGGAGGGCCACCTGTGCACGCTGACGAGGGCGCGGAGCCCGATCCACGTTTCGCCGTCGTCGGCGAACGCACGTGTTCCCGGCATGGAGCCGTGCCGCCCCTCGCATTAGTGCCAGCATTGCCGGTCGGCGGTGGGAGCTCCCGCAGTGACGGTCAGCGGCTTCGATGCGCGGCCTGGCGCATGCGCTGTCTGTCGGCCCGGCCAAGGCGAGAGCCAGGGGGGCATCCCGTCCGTGGATTCGATTGCGTTCCGTACCGGCGGGTGCTCGGGCAGCGGTGGTGCGGTGCGGCCTGAGCACCCCGGGACGTACGAGTCAGCCGCCCTGACCGATGCCCCCGATCGGGCCGACTTTCACCGGGGAGCCGGAACCGTCCGTGACGGGCAGCGTGCCGTCGCCAGGCCAGTCGAGGGTGACCGACTTCGTCTCGTTCGGCGGGGTCACCACCAGCCCCGTGACGCGGACGCCGGAGCCGCCCGACTCGTTGAACGGGTAGTTGACGCCGAAGTACGTCGACTCCCCGTCCTTGAGGACGTGCGGTTCGGCCGGCTGGCCACTGCGCTTCGCGGACAGCGCCCCCTCGCTGGTCTTCAGGTCGACGCCCGCGAACCCGGAGATCGTGCAGTCCCGGCCGCCGCCGTTCTTCAGCGTCACCGCGACGGTGCCCTCGCCGTCGCCGTCGATGGTGCCGTCCGCCGCCGTGATCTCCAGCTCGTCGGTGCGGCACTTGCCGATCTTGCTGTTCTCGTTGGAGCCGGTCCCGGCGGCCGTGCCCTGCTCGCCGGAGTCCTTCCCGCCGCCCTGATCCGAACCGCCCGAGCCCGAACCGCCGCTCGAGGAAGACGCACTGGACGCGGACGAGGGGTCGCTCTGTCCCGTGCTGTCATCGTCGTTCTGGCACGCCGTGAGCGAGAGACCCGCAGCAACGACCAGGGCGGCGAAGGTGAGCTTGTGAACGCGCATCGTTTCTTCCTCAGTATCGGTTGGGGGTGCCGACCGCTCGGTACACGTCGGTACGAGCGAGCGTTTCTGATCAGCAGGAGCCGCCCGACCCGGGGCACGTTCCGCCCAAGCACCCCCCTGATACACCCCTGTTACGCGCACAGCCAGGCACAACGCCCACCACCACCGGGCACACCCCGCCCGCACTGCCCCTCCCGCACCCCTGCCGTGCCGTCTCTTCTGCCACCGCCCGGCGCGGGAAACGGGGCCCGAACACAGTGCGCCACACCGCTCCCGGGCACGCCGCCGACGGACCCGGGACGGCGAATCCCACCACCGTTCCACACCTGTTCGCGGCCGCCGCCCGCTGGGACAGACCCGTAACCTGGCGGATCTTGACCACAACCCGCCTCGTGGGCGGTGTGCTTCGCCCGCGGGCATGCCACCGCCGAGGACGCCCCGCGCTACGAGCACGATTGGCACGTTGGTCCCCAGGGATGGGCAGCCGCGCCCGCTACCACCAGCGCCCCGAAGTGGCTGTCTTCTTCGAGCTGCGGCTAGGCATCTGCCAGCCGCGCAGCACCACCCGTGCCCGTGCAGGACGTGGTGCGGGAGTTGCGTCAGGTACCCCCTACGGCCGAGCAGTTGGCCGCCGAGGTATTGACCGCCATCCGCACCGTCAGCCTCACCAAAGCCCCGGCCAACCTCTGACGATCGGCCCGTTCAGACGGCTTCCCGGGCCATCCCACACCCCACTTCGTCCGGAAGGGACCCGCTCACGTCGGTAGGAGAGAACCCCAGCCACTCCTGCGATGCCCGCGGCAACCTCGCTCACCCAGCGCGCATGCTGCCGCAGGCCATCGAACAGGCCATCCCCTCTCCGTGATGCACGCCCAAGAGCACGGCCGCGTGGCCATCGACGGTGGTGACAATCCGGACGCCGGGGGGCAGGAACCTGCTGCGCGCTGCGCTCGACAACGCCGTCCATCACGCCGGGCTCCTGGCGAAGGCCATCAACGTGATGCACTCCGAGAGGTCCCCCATGGGCCTGGACCTGACCCCGGGACTCCGGAGTTCGAGAACGACGCGCAGGACATCGAATGGCCGTCGTCCTGCGCGCGATACCGGAGCGGGAGACCTCGGCGGCAGCAGCCAAGCAGCTTCTTGAGCGCTCGGCGCAGCTTCTTGAGCGTTCGGCCGATCGCTATGCCTGGATGCCCTCACTTCCGGACGCAGCTCTTGAAAATCCCAGGCTGAGTGAACACGCGCTGGCGCGCTGCGCTGAGGCCATGGAGATCGTCCGCCATGGGATGTTCACCGAACTCTTCTCGATCAACGACACCGAGTTGCGTGGGCGGTATCGAGCGTTGGTGCGCCTCGTCTACGACGCGGGGCGGCGCGGGGCCGGAGGCCAGTATCCCGAACGGCTAATCCGAGACGACGTGCGTAACTACCTGCGCGCGTACAGGTGTCTCTCGGGTTCGTCATAGATGGCGAGCCTCTGCCCATCCACGAAGAGCCTCCGATCCTCGACCCAGACTCACCTGGCAGAGAGGACGCCCAAAGCGCATGTGACCTGTGCATTTGGCCTTCAAGATCATTGCGTGGTCATTACGTGATCACTGTCATCGGACTGCGTTCGGGTGCGTCTGGCCGCACACGCGCGGAGACCCCGCACTCTGAGGTTCCCCCGCTGCGCGGGTGTGGCTGATGGCGGGGTCTGCTGGCACCTCAACCAAGGTGCCCCCGGCGGGGGACGCGGCACATGGGGGCGAACCGAACCATCGATGCCCGGTGAGCTGGTCATCCAGACCACCTTCCGGGCGACGGTGAATCGAGCTCGCACGTAGCCGACCGGTGCTCCGACCGCACGGGAGCCGCCCCTGACGGCTTCCGTGCCACCAACAGGCGGCTCGGCCCTGGGGGGCGACCCTCTCACCTATGGGTGTGGTCCTGGATACAGTGGGTAGTCACAGCGTTGCTCGGCCACCTCGACCGGAGGCAGACATGGCCCGTGCCTGGGAGGCTGACCCGTCCGCGTTATTCGAGCGTCGGCTGGGGAAGTCGGCCGAAGAGCTAGGGCGTGTATCGAAAGTGGATCTTCACCGTGGGATGATCTTGATTTGTGGCGCGTGGAGATCTGACGGACGGGGAGTGGGCGGTGCTGGAGCCGCTGCTGCCGAGAGGCAAGAAGATCGGCCGACCGCCGATATGGACCAGGCGGCAGCTGATCGACGGCATACGGTTTCGGGTCCGCACCGGCATCCCCTGGCGGGACATACCTGTCGAGTACGGGCCATGGGGCCGGGTGTACGACCTCTTCCGCCGGTGGCAGCGCAACGGCACCTGGCAGCGGATCTTCACCGAGCTGCAGGCCCGGGCCGACGCCAAGGGCCTGATCACCTGGGACATCAACGTCGATTCCACCATCGTCCGCGCCCACCAGCACGCCGCCGGTGCGCCGAAAGGGGGGGCCTCCAGAAGGAGCCGCCCGGCGGCACCACCGTCGAACCGGCCGACCACGGACTCGGACGCTCGCGCGGCGGCCTGACTACCAAGCTGCATCTGGCTGTCGAGCAGCGGCAAAAGCCGATGTCGATCGTCATCACGGCAGGGCAGCGCGGCGACTCCCCGCAGTTCGAGCCCGTCCTGGACAAGGTCCGCGTGCCCCGCACCGGGCCCGGCCGACCGCGCACCCGACCCAATCGAGTGCGCGCCGACAAGGCATACGCCTCCCGGAAGAACCGCGCCTACCTGCGACGTCGCGGGATCCGATGCACCATCCCAGACAAGGCCGATCAGGCCCGCAACCGCAAGAAGCGCGGCTCGCGCGGCGGTCGGCCACCGAAGTTCGACCCGGTCGACTACCGTGAGCGCCACGCGGTCGAATGCGGCATCAACCGCCTCAAGAGGCACCGGGCCGTGGCCACGAGGTACGACAAGCTGGCTGTGCGCTACGAGGCGACCGTACTGGTCGCTGCGATCAATGAGTGGCTATGACCTGTGACGTCAGGTCAGGCTGCGGCGTGCTACAGCGAGAAACTCCGCCTTGAACGGCTCCAGGTGCTCGGCCAGGCTCCCCTCGTCACGCTCCTGCCAGACCGCTTGATTAAGGGCGCGGGCGTAGGCGGTCGCCGGTGAGTGAAGGCCAGGGGCACACAGCAACTCGATGCTCTTCTCGGCTATTCGAAGACCATCCATCGCCGGCCTGGCAGTCACATACCAGTCATCACCGACTTCCCATTGCGGCGGCCGCGCATGCGCCACGCCCTCAGCCTCCAGCGCGCATCGGATGAACTCCAGCACGGTCCTGATCTGCTCGGCACGTCGCTCCTCCGCCCGCGCCGTAGCCCGCCTTTGTTCTTCAGCCCGGTCAGCCGCCCGCTGGGTCGTGCGCTGGGTCAGATACGTCAACGCACCACCTACAGCCACACCGACCATCGAAATCACTGGGGTCCACAGGTCTCCTGCCACGGCCGACTTCTACCAGCACCTGCCCACCGACCGCTGCCGATCTTGCGAGACGGGCTTGTATGCCCAGATGCCGAACCGTTCCAAGATCCATTTTCGATACACGCCCTAGGAGCCTACGAGGCGATGAGCGTGCTCGGCGAACCCAGCCTCCTGGCAGTCGCCGAAGAGCAGGGGCACGACTATGTCACTGCCGTGGAGAACACACTGGCCTGGGCCGTTGGAGAGCATGGCTTGACCGCCCCGTGGGATTGAGGAGTGCTGCCGAGCCATCGTGATCGAGTGCATCTGGGTTGGCTTGCTCATGGCCTCGATGCCACCGCTCACGCTCTGAGGAGCATTTTTGGGCATGGGCACGCCGACCTTGGCGAGATCCCCTGTGGTTATCGCTCGACTTCGCTGGTACCACGGGGGACAAGAACTCGGCAGCGCCGTTGTAGCGGGGGAATGTGGGCTGGCAGGAAGAGGTCGTCTCGGCGTTGGACGCCTGGGTCGCGCACGAAGGCGTGCCGGCGCGTGAGCCGCGGTGGCGTCCGCTGGGGCGAGCGGCGAAGAGCGGTAAGCCGGGGGAGTACGTCGTCGACGTACGTGGCACCGACACCACGACAGACCAACTTCAAGGCGACAGCCTGAGGCTGGCCGGGCCGGACGAAAGCGGTGTCGACGCAGGCCACTCCGTGCTCGACGTGTTCAAGGACGGCACCGCACTGCGGGTGCGTGTCGCCGAGTTCGCCGACCCCGCCGACCCTCATCTATGGATGAAGCCGCAGCCCGCCGGCTTCCTCGTGAAGGCATTGCGTGAAGGCTTGGCCGCGCTCACCGATGCTCCTCTCGCTCACCTCATGGCGCGAGGCGAAGCCGGGGCGGGACGGCTCGCGGCGACCGGGCTGCCGCCGGGAGTGCTGCTGCCCGCTCAGGACCTCGCGTATCGCGCGTGCACGGGCGAGGGGCTGTGGCTGGTGTGGGGACCTCCCGGCACCGGCAAGACCACCGTCCTCAAGCGGGCCATCGTGGATCTGATGGCGCGCGGCAAACGCATTCTCCTAGTGTCCGCGACCAATGTCGCCGTGGACAACGCCCTGTGGGGTGTGATGAAGGAGCGGCGGCACGCGGACGGTCACATCGTCCGTGTCGGACCGCCCCATCTGCGTGAAGTGGCTGAGGACGCGAGCGTCTGTCTGACACTGATGGTGCGCGAGCGGCTCGCCGATGTCGACGAACGACGCCGGGCCGTTGCCGCGCAGCTGGTTGAAGCGCGGGCGCGGGCGCGCGAGCTGGAGGAGCTGGAGCGGAGCCTCGCGAACTTCGACGCCATCGGGTACGCCGCGGACCGCACCCGCTTGGACGATCCCACCCGCACCTCTTCAGCTCTGACACGCGCGTGTCATCAGGCGGATCGCGAAGCAGAGGAAGCCGGGAAGCGGGTCGAGGGACTGGAGGAGGAGTACAAGGCGGCTGCCGCGGCTGTACGCGCCACGGAGCAGGCCCAGGCCGAGTGGAAGACATACGACGAGGTGCAGGCAGACCTCGCCGAGCTCCGAGTCGCCGTGACAGCGGTGGAGGCGAAGGCACTGCTCGCCGAGAACGAGCGCGATGCGGCCGACAGTGCCCTGATGGACCTTGAGCGGTTGACCGGCATGGCGAAGCGCCGGGCCAAGCGGGACAGGGAGAAGGCGCGACTTCGGCTGGAGACGGCCCGCACCGAAACCGAGAAGGCCCAGACGAAAGCAGCGGAGGCCCGGTCCGTACTCACCCGAACCGAGCAGGAATACACGGCACGGCTTGAGGCTCACCGCGCCAAGATCTCCTTCAGCAAGGCGGAGATCACGCTCCGGCAGACGACCCTGCGCACTGTGGAAACCGATCTGGAGGACGCGTGGCGAGTAGAGCGGGCGGCGGCTGCCCGGCTTTCTCCACTCGCCGAGCAACTCGGCCTGTCAAAGGCGGCCGAAGCACGTGTCATGGAGGCCGATCGCCTCGGACACCCCCGACGCCATGCTGCGGCAGCAACACTGAAGCCTCAGGTCACTGCGGACAAGGAGAATCGCCCGGCGCTGGAACGCCGACATCGAGAGTTGCAGGAGGAGTACGACAAGCTCGCACGCGACGCACAAGGCGAGATCATTCGTGGTGCGAAGGTCGTTGCCACTACCCTCGCGCGTTTCCGCACCGTCAAGGCGGTGTTCGATGGCGATTACGACGTCGTCCTGGTCGATGAGGCCGGTGCGGCAACCCTGCCCGAAGTGCTCCTCGCGGTCGGCAAGGCCAAGACGACAGCTGTACTGCTCGGCGACTTCATGCAGCTTGGCCCCGTCCTGCCGAAACTGGATAGCAGCAAGCGGCCTGATGTCGCGAAGTGGATTCTGCGTGAGGTTTTCGAACATTTCGGCATCGAGTCGCCGACGGCAGCGGTGAACCACCACGGGTGTGTCGTGCTGGATGTCCAGCACCGCTTCGGGCTTGACGTCATGGACCTGGCGAACACTCTTGCGTACGACGGCGTACTGAAGCCCGGCCCCGACGTCGTGCGGCGTGCCGAAAGGCGCGAGCCGGGCGATCCCGAAATCGTGATCATCGATACCGACGGCCTCCAGAGCCTGGCCCAGGCTCACCGCACCGGTCGCCGCAAAGGATGGTGGCCGGCGGGATCCTTGCTCGCACGCGCACTCATCGACCTGCACCGCGAGGACAGCGAATCGGCTGGTGTGGTCACGCCGTATTCAGTGCAGGCCGAGGCCACCCTGGAGGCTCTCCGCGATACCGAGTCGATGGGTGGGCAGCTTGCCGAGGTGGGTACCGCCCACCGTTTCCAGGGCCGCGAGTTTCCGGTCGTTATCTTCGACACGGTCGAGGACGACTACGGTGACGGTCTCTGGATGGCCCATGCTTCCCGGGCCTCCGAGGCAACCGCCTGGGCCCGCGATGGCGTACGCCTGTGCAACGTCGCCGTCACCCGCGTCCAGACCAGGCTCTACGTCATCGGCAGCCGCAGCCGAATCCTCGCCTCGGGAGAGGAGACGGCCCTCGGCAAACTGGGTGCGCTCATCCGCGCCGGCCGCACCCGCTCTATCCCCGCAACCCGGCTCATCGCCCCTGCCGCGCGGCCTGTCACCGGCCTCGGCGAATTCGGCTCCCGCCTCGCCGATGTCCTTTCGCGTCATGTCGAGGTCTCGGAGGTCGACGACGAGATCTCCTTCTACGAGACCTTCGCCGCCCGCCTCGCCGAAGCCAATACCTCCCTATGGATCTGGTCTCCGTGGACGGCGAAACGGCTGATCGGCCTACTTCCGGTACTTGAGGAAGCCGTACGCCGCGGAGTCCGTGTCACCATTTTCGTACGGGACCCCTACGACACAGGTCAGAAGAAACAGACCGCGCTGGTCCAGCGCCTTCGAGACGTGGTGCAGACCGTCGTCCGCGTCAATGTGATGCACCAGAAGATCGTCGTCATCGACGAATACACAACCCTGCTGGGAAGCCTCAACTCCCTTTCCCAGAGCCACTCGCGCGAAGTCATGCTGACGATCAAGGGGCACCATTTCGCCCGCAAGATCCTCGCCCACGAGCACGCCGAGGACTTCGCGAGGCCACCGCGATGCGGTGCGTGCAAGGGTGACGAGGTGGATCTGCGCCGCCGGGTGAACGGATCCTGGTACTGGCGGTGCTTCAACCGGACGTGCCCGGGGCGACGGGGCAACCGGGCGTGGAGACGGCCGTGCGGTTCAGGACGGGGAGCCGGGGCTGAGCTGGATCTCGGCCCACACGGTCTTGCCGACCAGGCGCCTGGGCTGGAAGCCCCATCGCTCCGCGAGGGACTCGACGATGACCAAACCTCGTCCGTGCTCTTCCAGGCTTCCGGCGGCGTGGCGGAGGCCGGATGGGGAAGCCGCTCGCCCTGGCAGTCGGCGACCTCGATGCGCAAGGTGGCGGGCCCGGCTTCCGGCCTCGTCAGAAGGAGAGCCAGCAAGAAGTCCCGCCCGGGTACGTGCCCGTGCTTCAGTACCGGTAGGCCACTGGCGAGGTTTCCGCTGCGCGGATCCTTTTCCAGTGGCCGCCGGCCCGAACCCGCCGTGCACCCTTTCGGTGCAGCGGGCTCTCCAGTGACTACGGCGTGATCCTGGTTCCGGCTATGCGTGGATGTCTTCATGACAGGGCGGGCAGACCACGAGGGTTCTGCGCCGCTTCTTGAGCATCAACTGCACCCATGTGGGCTGTTCCCTCCACGCTTGGAGCTCTGCGAGGTGGCGAACTTGGTGAACTTGCACGTCGGTTCGTTTGTCGCAGAGTTCGCACCGTGCCTTGCGGCGCCGGTCGATGAGCTGGCTTCCGCGCGGGCGGATGCGGGGGGTGAACTGGGTGGGCGGAAGGTCGTCGATTACGGCCTTCCGCTGCCGGATCAGGGGAATACCACCGAACCGTGCGATCAGCGGTTTCCTGCCCTTGCGTGGTCGGGTACACCGAGGTCCAGAATCATGCGCGACTGGCGACGGATGTCGAGGAGGTCCGTATCCTGGCCGCACGTTACGGCACCATCAGGGCCCAGGCGCTCACGCCACGTGAGTCCCTGGAACTGATCGAGAGGACGCAGACATAACGATGAGCACTGAGGATTCCGCGCGACTCGCTTGGTTCAAGAGCAGCTACAGCGGCAATGAGGGGGGCGAATGCGTGGAGGTCGCCATGACTCCCGGCGCCGTTCACGTGCGGGACTCCAAGGAGCCGATGGGGGCTCAACTCGTTTTCGCGGCGCAGAGCTGGGCGGCGTTCGTGGACTTCGCGACGCGGCACTGACAGACGAGGCGGGGATACGGCCAAGTGGTCTGTATCCCCGCGTACACCCAGCGGTCAGCCCAGTACCGTCGCGATGGCGATCGCTCGTTGTCGGCGTGCACAGCCGCGCGGGTATGGGGTGCCGCTTCGTGTTGGGTGGCCTAACCGGCCATCGTGGGGGCGTAAGGGGACAGAGCCGGAGCGAGTTGCACTCCGGGTGCCAGGCCGAGGGCGACGAGGGCGTCGGGCAGACCGCGGCCGACGCGGGCCGCGTCCATAGTGCCCGGGGCGGCCAGAGGGCGGCAGCTGGCTGCGATGATCTCGAACAGGTGCTGAACCCGACCCGGTCCGCGGGGCAGCAGCTGGCCATGGAAGTCCTCGTGGTGCGCGAGAACCAGGGCCGCGAGACCGGCGACGTGGGCCGAGGCCGTGCCGGTGCCGTCGAGCGCCGCGTATCCGCCCTGCGGCGAGCACGACAACACCGCGATGCCGGGAGCGGCCGCGTCGACGCCGGGGCCGTAAGCGCTGAACGGCGCGGCGAACAACCCCTCAGGTGTCAGCTGCGGGCCCACATGGGTGGCTTGGGAGGTGTCCGGCGGGAAGGACCCGAAGACGCCGAGCGCACCCACGGTGAACACGGTGGGCAGCGAGCCGGGGAAGCAGACCGGTCCGCCCGAGTCGCCCGCAGGGGCGACGCAGGCGATGCCCGCCGCGCCTGCGTCGGCCAGTTTCCGGGAGACCAGCGCCGACGGGTACGGCGCCGCCACGGCGATGTGCGCGACGTCGACCTCCCGTTCGATGCAGTGGTCAAGGGCGGCGATCAGGTCGCTGAAGAAGCCCCCGGGCAGCACCTGGCAGACCTCGATCTCCGCGTCGACCGCGGTGCCGATGATGCCCTTGCCGGTGTCCGCCCCGGCGATGACGCCGACCGTGTGCGTCCCGGTGCCCACCGTGTCGCGGGCCCAGCCCTCCTTCGTGCCGCGGACGAGATCGACACCGTTGTGCACGCGCCGCTTCAGGTCGGGATGCTCGGCGGCGACACCCGAACCGATGACCGCGATCTTGATGCCGAAGGCGCGGAACGTGGGAGGCAACCTGTCCAGCCGCATGGCCTGCTGGCCCCAGGCGTACTGCTGTCTCTCCTCGAGTCCCGGGTACACCTTGGCCAGCGGCGTGAGAGTGACCAGGTTCTCCGCGGTCACCGACAGGTCTGGACGGCTGATCCAGCGGTCGGCGTACCCGCCCACGGGACGTACGTACAGGGACTGGACGGACTCCACGGTCTCCGTGGACATGGTGACGGTGACCGTCCCGTCGGCCCCGGTGATGCCTTGGCCGGGCCAGGACCAACCGATCAGGAACACGCCCGCGCCGGCCAGCGGTTCGCCGTCCGGGCCGCACACGCGTAGGGAGATCTCCAGGGGTTCTTCCAGCGGCAGGACCAGCCCCGGATCGCGCAGCGGCAGGCCCCCTGCGGACGGCGCGGCGGCGGGTCCGGACGCGGACAGCGGCAGGTCCGGCTCGATGTGGACGTGCAGCGTCTGCATCGCCGGGAGCTGGGCCTCGGCTGCCTCGACGACCGCGATGTCCGGGCAGGCGAGGGGCGCGCCGGACGCTTTCAGCTTCTCCGACGGCCGGAGTCTGCGGACCACCGTGACCTCGGGCATCTGCTCCAACTGGTCGCACACCGCGTCCATGCCCGGTTCGGCAACTCCCGGTGGCAGAAGATGCTGCGGTAGCGGCGTGACCATGTACCGCGCCCGGCGCGGCTGCACCGTGATGGGTGATGGCGCGCCCGCCTTGCGTGGTCGTGCGCCCATGCCTTTGGGTCCCGGCCCGCCGGCCCCCGAGCCTTCTGATCCGGTCTCGCCGTTGTTTCGGGGTTTGCTCCCGGGTCTGTCCTTGACCATTACGTCCACCTTCACCACGTCCGCATGCCTATGTCGTCCTGCGCTTCTGATCCGGTGTGGGGCGGCTCGCGCTTCCACAGTGATGCCGTGTGCCCGGGAACCAGTTCCGGGCACACCGCATCGCGCGCTGCCGTACGTCAGCCGATGCCGAAGGGCTGACCCATCGGGCCGAAGCCGAAGCCGGGCTGCTGGGACTGCTGGCCGAACGACTGCGGGCCGTACCCGCCGCCCCACGGCTGCTGGCCCTGCATTCCCTGGCCCTGCATCCCCTGCTGGCCCTGCTGGCTTTGCATCCCCTGCTGGCTTTGCTGGAGCAGCGTCACGATCGCCGTCGGCAGCGCCTGCTGCACGGACTGCTCCACCGCGCCGCGGACGCCCTGCTGCAGCGTGTGGTGCAGCGCGACCGCGAGGTAGGGGTGCGCCTGATGGGCCAGGCCCTGCTGCTGCAGCTGCTGCTGGACCTGCTGGATCTGCTGCAGCGTCTGCTGCATGCGCTGCGCGATCTGCTGGCTCGCCTGCTGGCATGCCTGCTGGATCGCCTGCTGGACCACCTGCGCGAGCTGGCCCTGCGGGGCGCCGATCTGCTGGCCGAACTGCTGCTGGGGCTGGATACCGGTCATCACCGACATGAATGCTCCTTTCGATGCCATGGGAAGGTCAACATAAGGAATGATGCTGGCCTTATCGGAATAAACCCGACGCGTTGAAGCTAAGTTGACGAGGTCGCGACCGCAATCGGACGGGCCACTTCAGGTAAGGCCCCCGATCGGACCCGGCGAGTGGTGAAACCGTTGGTGGAGCGGCCGGATCGGCCGCCGCTGATGGAGCCGGAGGGCGATCGCTCACCTGATCGGACCCGTAGCGAAGTGGACGAGGCCCGCCGGGCCGTATGGCCCGCTGACGCCCATTCGGAGGAGGCGATGGAGCAGGAAACCGGCCGCCGGCCACTGCGCGATGTTCGGGCCGGTGGCGACCCGGACGGGGTCGCCCTTCTGATGGGCGGGGTTACCGATATGCAGGGTGAGATTACCCTGCCCGCAAATCTCGCTATGTGGACATCTTCTACCTATTTCGACATCTCGTTTAATAGCATCCCGCCTATTAGAGGAGTTGCGATGGGTGAGCACGTGCACGTCCGCATTTGGGATGGCCTGGCGGTGAGCGACGGCGGCGATGTGATCGAGCTGTCGCACTGTCACTGCGGTGCCACATGGAGCAGGACGTACCGGGTGGACGAGGGAGCCCCCGAGGAGTGAGCGGATGCACCGCGGATGCACCCGTCGCGTACCGAGCCTGCTGCGAAGCGTGCTTGCGGGCGGTAGCCCGGGCAGCCGCCGTCGTGACTGAGATCGCCCGGGTCCTCTGGCGTGGCCGTGATGTCGGCGCCGGACCTGGTGGGTCTCGTCCTTGGTGGTGTTGTGCAGCCGCAGGCGGGGCTCGGTTTCCGGGGCCAGGGCGGTGTGGAGGTCCCCAGCCGTAGCCGGTCGCCGGTGTCGGGATGGCCGTCGGTGGCCAGGTCGGCGGCGCGCTGCGGACCCGGTCCAGGCCCAGGGCCTCCAGCTCCTGCATCACCAGGGTGGCGGTGGCGTCCTGGGTGAGCGTCTGGTCGATCCGCAGACCGATCTCCCGCCCGGCTCCATCACGCCGTCGACGAGATGACCGGCGATGACCCGGTGGGCCGGCGTGCCGTGCGCAAGCGTCACAATGCCCAGGCTCCGCGCTCCACCGGGAGGCGGCAAGCCGACACGTGCCCCGCCCGCCCGCCGCACCGCCTTTACCCCCTGCACCGCCTTTACCCCCTGCACCGCCTTTACCCCTGGAGCGGCGTGAGCAGCATCCGCGCGGGTACTCGTTCGGCGCCGCTCGGGAGACATGGACAGGAGGCGGACTGCCATGACTCTGCCTGTACGACGTACGCCTGGCAGGCTCGCCGAGCCGCCGTTCCCCAGGTGGCTGAGGGACCCGCTGGCCGAGTTCGACGACCTGTTCAACCGGCTTTCCACCGATTGTGGATGGCCTTCGGCTCTGAACCTTCGCCATGCGAGGCCCGCGCCTCCATGCGTTCGGACGTCGAAAAATTTACTCAAAATGCCTTGACTTGAGGGGATTCTCATGGAGGCTGGTTAATAGACCACAACACCGAAAGAGTCACAAAGCCGGTGAGGACGTCTAGTCGGCGGAGTGGCTTGGACAGGATGTGGTTCAGGCCCCCGGCAAGCCGGCGCGATACCGAGGCGACAGTGACGACTGGAGCTTCAGGACACGCGCAGTACTACCGGGGACTGTTTTTTGCCAGGTGGGGGCGTTGCGCAGCCTGACGCAGGCCCGACCAAGCTCGCACTCTCAAACGATCAAGCGTGCTCCGCATCCGATGCCACGCATGGGACCGTCTGTGGTCATATTCCAGTGCCGCCGCATATTCCGATTCATCGGGCACGGGCACGGGCTGCCGCCACGACACTGACGTGTCGGTCTTCGGCGCGGCCCGTGCGATGTGCTCGGCCGTTTCCTCGGCTTCGTTTCCGTCCCGTGCGGAGACGGCGAGAAGGCGGAACGGGGCGGAGGGCCGGAGTTCGACGCATACCACCTGCCTGTCTCGCCGCACGGCTGCGAAGTCTTTCCCTGCCTGATGGCAGCGGATGCCGAGGGACAGGGCGCCAGGGATGCAGAGGCCCCTCTCGTGAACACCGCGCAGAGCCCGCCACCATTCGGGTTCGACCGTCACCCGGCGCACGGCCTCCAGCGGCACCCGCACGTCACGATGACGGGTGGCCGCCTTTTCCCACCACGCCAGGCGCATGACCACTTGATCGTCCTGGGTGAGCATCCCTGCCATCGTCAACTGCCTCTCCTCCGTCCTCACTCCCGTCGGGATCCGCTGATCCCGACGGGACCCAGGAGATACCCCTTGTCGTGGGGCTTCCAGTGTGTTATGTGAGGAATGAGCACTCTTGGGCCTGGAGTGCCAACGGCTGAACCGGGTGGCGTACTCGTGCGGCCGTGATCGAAGCGCGCGGTTCGCGCGGCCGCTGAACCGGGCGGGTGACGCTTCACCGCTGAGCCGGGCGGGTGACGCCGATGGTGAGACCCATTGCTGCCAGACCCAGCACCATGGTGACGGCACCGAGCCAACAGTTGTTCCAGACGATGCCGGCCCGTGCGCCGTGCGTGGCGGTGACCACCCATGGGGAGATCGGAAGTCAGACGCCGAGCGGCGCAAGCGTCCACGCCAGGCGGAACATCCGCTCCGGGACAAGGGTGAGACCGAAACCGATCAGGCCGACAGTGATGCCGACGATCAGGTTGTTGACGGCGATATTCGGCTGACCCGAGAAGTGGACGACCCACGGTGAGGTCGCGCCGTAGACGCCCGCCAGCAGGATCAGTCCTTCGAGTGCGATCGCCCTGCCGGTGGAGGCGGTACGTTCGAGCCGTTCCCGCATCTCCGCTATCTCGGGATGCCCGGTCATGTCACTGGAGTGCTGCGGATACGACATTGTCGCCGTCTCCTCTCCATCTTCGATTTATGCGCTCTTTATCTGGATTACCTGAATTGGGTAACAGAAGCAATGTCGAGTCAGGTGCAAGCATGACTTGCGTCACGTTGAAAGCGTGGCTTGGAGTATCGGAGTGTGATCGCGCGGTCGCTATGCGAATTGAGCTGGCGGGATGTCGGCGCTCTCTGCGTATCGCTTTTTCACTCGCGTGCACGTGACCGCCCTGCCGGTGGGTTGCCCGCGGTCCTGACAACGGGCGTTGGCGGCACCTCAGGCAGGGACCCCGGGATCCGCGCGCCTGGCGGCCGACGTGCTGTGGTCTGCGCGCCGGTTGGCTTGGACTGCCGCAAGTGCGGTTGCCGGTGAGAAGGGTTCGCGGTGCGAGAGGGCGCCGCGGTTGGAACCGGGGGTGCGGGGGCGGGGGCTGCTCGGCCCAGACGGTCTTGCCGGTGGGCGTGTGCCGGGTGCCCCAGCGTTCGGCGAGCTGGCCCACCAGGAAGAGGCCGCGACCGCCCTCGTCCAGGGCGCGGGCCCGGCGCAGGTGCGGGCTGGTATCGCTGGCGTCGGAGACGTCGCAGATCAGGGCGGAGTCGTGGATGAGCCGCAGCCGGATCGGGGGGCGGGCGTGGCGGATGGCGTTGGTGACCAGTTCGCTGACGATCAGTTCGGCGGTGGCCGTGGCGTCCCGGAGGCCCCAGATCGAGAGCTGGCGTGCGGCCCGTCGGCGTACGGTGGCGACGACGGCCGGATCGGCGGGCAGGTTCCAGGAGGCCACGTGGGAGGCGGCCATGATGTGGGTGCGCGCGACGAGCAAGGCCGCGTCGTCGTCCGGCCGGGTGGGCAGGAGCACCTCGACGATACGGTCGCACGTCGCCCCCGGCGAGGGAGCGGCTCGGGTCAGGGTCTCCAGCAGGGTGCGCTGTCCGGAGTCGATGTCGCGGTAGCGGTTTTGCACCAGTCCATCGGTGTAGAGGACGAGCAGGCTGTTTTCCGGGAGCCGGATGTCGGTGGCCTCGAACGGCAGGCCGCCCACGCCCAGCGGTGGCCCGCGCACCACGCTGAGGAAGCACGCTCTGCCGTCGGGTGTGACGAGGACCGGGGCGAGGTGGCCGGCGCTCGCCATGGTGCAGTGGCCGGAGATGGGGTCGTAGACGGCGTAGAGGCAGGTGGCGCCGACCTCGCCGACCGACTCGATGCCCTCTTCGATCTCTTCGAGGATGAGGTCGTCGAGCTGGGTGAGCAGCGCGGGGGCAGCGACAGGGGGAGTGGCGACGGCTCGAAGCGGGCTCTTGCGGGTTGTCGTGGCAGTGCTCGGCATCCTGGCTCCAGGTGGAGTCTGGGCTAGGCAATCTGCGATCTATCGGCAGTCTCTAGGCAAGAAGAAAGCCGCTTGACAGTTTGTCCAGCTCTTCGGCTAGGTCTGCCAAAGGGCTTCTTGAGGCACGTTTCCGCAGGTCACTGCGGCTTCTGTGCCCCCGGCGAAGGGCCCAGTACATGGGGACGAGCGGAATCATGGGCCGGTGCGGGTGAGCTAGTGATCCAGACGGTCGTCCCGGTGCATCGGGCGGGCAAGTAGACGATCGGCGCTTCGGCCTACGGGGGGCGCCTCACGGGCCCCATGCGTGCGGTGCACGTCCGGCAGGTGCGGGGAGCGGGCCGTCAGATCTTGATGACGGTGACGCGTCCGCCGCACAGCGCCGTGAGGTCTTCGGGGTCGGAGGTGAGCACTGTTGTGGGCCCAGGGGCGGCGAGGGCGGTGGCGCTGAGCATGGCGTCGGTGGCGTACTTGTGGGCGTGCAGGCCGGTGTCGGCCAGAAGGCGGCGGCATGGCGGGCGACGGCGTCGGTGACCGGCTCGGCGACGATACGGGAGAGGGGTCTACTCCAGTGCCGGACGGTTGATCCGGGGGTGGACCACCTCCACGAGAGTGGCGGCGCTGGTGATCACCGGAGGTCGTCGGCGCGGGCCAGAGCGAGCCATCCGGGGCGCGGGCCAGAGCGAGCCATCCGGGGCGCGGGCCAGAGCGAGCCAGCCGGTGACCATGCGGTCCCGCAGCGCGGCCTTGGCGAGTCCCTCGCTGTCGAGGACCAGGGTGCCGCCGGGTACGGCGGCGGGTGATCGCGTCATGCCGTGTTCGCTCCGTCGGGTGTCTGCTGCGCGCGGGCCTGCTGGAGTTGGTCCCGGAGCGCTTGGACCTCCTCGTCGGTGATCGGTCCGTGTTCGGCCTCGGCGACCGTGATGAGATCGTTGAGGTTGTCGCGCTCGATCTGGCGGGCCACGGACGCGGCGACGTATGCGGACAGGCCGGACGGCCCGCTGCGAGCGCGAGCGGCTTCGGCGATGTCCCGTGGCATCGTGATCGAGTACTTCTGGGTGGGTCGGACATGCTCCTTATGCTGCTACGCATACTCCACGCGATCCCGTGAGTTGTCAGGGTGCGAGGTCGGTCAGGAGATCGTCGAGGACGGTTTCCTCCTCGACACGTACGCCGAGTTCGCTGAGGGCGGTCCGCAGGTCCGGGTCCCAGGGAGCGGTGGCGGGTGTGCCCGTCAGGGATGGTGCCATGGGGCTTCTGCCGGCGGCGGCGCGGTAGTCGGCGGTGGTGTAGCGCCAGGGGTGCCAGGGGACGCGCCGGAGCAAGGCGGCGGCGATGCGTATGCCGCCCCAGTCGAAGTCGCCGTGGTAGAGCAGCTGTGCCCGGTGGGAGTGCAGGTGGCGCAGGAGGGTGAGGGCGGCGGCCGAGGGCTGGCCCTGGAGACAGATCAGGGGCGGGCAGGCAGGGCCGTAGGTGTCGGCCGCGGTGGCGAGCACGGTCGGGTTCTCGCAGATGCGTACCACCGGGGGCGTTGTGCGGGGAGGGGTGCGGGTGAGCTGGCGCAGGGTGAGCACGGCGGGTTCCCCGGTGTCGGTGGCCCAGTCGAGCGCGGGGGTGCCGCGTAGGCCCAGGGTCAGGACGGTGGAGGACAGGGCGTCCTTGAGGAGTCCCGCGCAGGCCCATGCTTCGCGGCGCCACTCGGCTCCGGTGCCGTCGGGGAAGCCGGTCAGGGCGCGGATGCCGGAGTGGACGAGGGTGGCGAGCGGGGTGCCGTCGTCGAGGGCGTGGGCGTCGCCGAGGGCGCGGGCGGCGAAGGCCGGGAGGGAGACGGCCGGATCCGTGGGCAGGCTCCGCAGCGCCGTCGCGGTGGAGGCGAGCAGGGTCCGGGCGGTCTCCGGGCCGCGTGCGAGGCGGCGGACGAGACCGCTCACGCGTATGTGCTCGCCCCAGTCGGTCAGTTCGGGCCGCTCGGAGCACAGACCGGTGAGCGGGGTGTACGCGTCGTGCCAGGCGTCCGCCTCCCGCCGTCGTACGTCGCTGAGGAGGGTGACGGGTCCGGTGAGGGCGATGACGGCGGCGGCGAGGCCGTCGGGGCTGACGCCGGAGCGGCGCAGGACGGCGTCGACGGCGTCGAGCCGGACGCTCAGCGAGCGCCCGCCGCCGGGGGCTCGGCCCAGCAGGCGCTCGGCGGCGGCCCGCTGGCCGTCGGTGGGCGCGGCCAGGGTGACCGGGCCGGTGAGCGGCTCGGCGCGTGCCATGCGGCGGCGTATCCGGTCCAGCAGCCAGGCACAGCCCGGGTCGCCGAGGAGGCGGGTGAGGCGGCCGTGGTCGACGCGCCCGGCGGGGGTGTCGGATGCGCTCATGTGAGGGTCTTCCCCCTTTCTCGCCACGGGCGGTCCTTCCTCGTCACGGGCGGCCCCGCGTCACTTCTCAGGCCCACAGGGCGTCCTGGCCGGGTGCGGGGTTCTCGGTGGGGGTGGGTTCGGGATCCCCGGGGGAGCGGCCCGGTGCGGGGACCGTCGCCATGCGGCGGTCGGGTTCGGGGGCCCGTGCCCGCTCGGCGCCGTCCCACTGCCAGCGGGTCACCAGGACCGCGTCGATGTCGTCGACCCGGGAGAGCTGCGCGATGGCGATGCCGGGCACTTGCGGGTAGCAGGCCCATTCACGCTCGCTGGTCATCACCACGTCCAGGTCGAAGGCGTGGAGCAGGCCCAGGCACTTGGCGCGGGAGTCGTCGTCGACGCCGGCGAAGGCTTCGTCCAGGGTGACCAGGCGCGGGGCGTGTGGAGCGGCGGTGGCGTAGTGGGCGGAGGCGGCGGCGAACAGGGGTACGGAGACGGCCAGGACGCGTTCGCCGCCGGAGGCGGGCCCGGTGGCGGGCACCCAGGCGCCGTGCTGGTGGCGTTCGATGCCGAATTCGTGCCAGGCGCGGTAGTCGAGCGCGGTGGTGAGCACTTCCAGCCAGCTGCCGGTGGCGTTTTCGGCCTGCGCGCGGGCGATCTGGGCTTGCAGGAACTCGCCGACCGCCGCCCGGTCCTCGGCCGCCCAGGCGTCGGCGGACTGGCGCAGCCGCGCTCGCGCCTGTGCCAGTCCGGCCGGTGCCTTGCGGGAGGGCCGCCAGATCAGGCGCAGCTTCATGCCGGTGGAGGTGGGCCGCTGCTCGAGTTCGGTGTTCATGGCGTGTACCTGGCGCTCGGCGGTGTCGATCAGCTCCTGAAGGGTGCCGGCGACCTCGGTCAGCAGGTGGGTTTCCAGGATTTCGCGTTCGTGTGCCGACAGGATGCGGGTCAGCTCGTGGACCTCGGTGGCCAGGGCCCCGGCCAGTTCGGGCACGGCCCGCCCGTGGCCCTGGTAGACGAGGTCGACGATCATCCCGTCCTCGGTCATGCGCGCCGTGGCGCTGTGGCCGCCCCGGGAGAGGACGTCCTGGAGCTTCTTGTACTCCTCGCTGAGCCGCTTCTGTACGCGTTCCCAGGCGCCCTCGGAGTCGTCCGTACCGGATAGCGCCGCCTCGATCGCACGGGCGAGCGCGATCGCCGGGGTGGCGGCCCAGGCGCCGCCGTCCAGCGGCGGTACGGGAGTCTCGGGCAGGGCGACGGTCAGCAGGCCGGTGGCCGCGAACCGCTGGAGCGCGGCGATGGCCTCGGCGCGTGTGGCCGCCGCTTCATGGACGTCCTTGTCCAGCTGCTCGATACGGCCCTCGGCGCGGCCGGCGCGGCGGTCCGCGGCGGAGTACTCGTGACGGGCCTGCTTCTGGTCCCGCTCGCACGTGGCGAGGGCACCCGCGGTTTCGGCCAGACGGCGCTCCAGCTCGGCGACGGCCGCGCCGACGGTCGAGCGGAGAGTGGTGTGGTGTTCGTCCGCGGCGGCGGCGAGCCGGGCCGCCTCGGCCATACGCTGGTCCAGTTCGGCCACCCGTTCCCCGGTCCGGCCGGTTTCCGCCTGCTCGTCGGCGACAGTGCGGCGCGCCTCGGCCCGGTCGCGCAGGGTCGGCCACAGGGCGGCGAGGGCGGCCGTGTGGTCGGCCAGGGCCTGGCGGACGGCGGTGAGGGCCGGTCGGTCGGCGGGCAGGTTCACGGCGTCGGCCGTCTCGGTCAGTGCGGTGGCCGCTTCGGCCTCGCGGCGGGCCGCCTCGGTGAGTTCGGCCGCGCGTTCTTCCTGGCGGGTGCGGGCCCGGTGGGCGGCGTCCGCCGCCGCGGCGGCCACCGCGTGGGCGTGGCGCAGGGGGGCGTCGTCGGGGACGGCGGCCAGTTCGGCGTCCAGGGTGCGGCGGCGCGCGGCCACCGTGGCGCGTTCGGCTTCATGGCGTGCCGTGCTGTCGGCCAGGGCGTCCAGTTCGCCGCGCAGGGTGGCGATCCGGGCGCGGCGTGCTTCCTCGCGAGCGCCTTCACCCACGTACACGGCCGCTTCCTTCGACCAGCTGCCGGTCAGCGCGCCGATGCGGAAGTGACCGTCCGCCGCCACCCACGTGCCGGGTGCACCGGTATCCCCGAGACCGATGGCCGCCAGGAGAGCGGACACGGCCGGTTCACCGACCTGCGTGGCCCGGGGATCGCCGTGGTCGACGGCGGGCCGCAGCGCGTCGGCGAGCACGGAGCCGGCCCGCGACGCATGCGAAGGCAGCGGGGACAGCAGCACGTCGTGCCCGCCCGCCTCCAGCATGGTGCCGTCCGGGCACACCCACGCGTCCAGGAGCCCGGACGCCTCCAACGCGGCCTCCAGCCCCGCCCGTTCGTCCGGCGTGACGTGGTCGTGAAAGTCGACCAGCCGCCACAGAGGCGCTCCGGGAGTCCGGTCGCGCAGGCCCGGGGTACGGGTGCGGGGTGCCTCCGGTCCGTGCTGGCCACCGGCCTCCAGCTCCGCCAGCTCCCTTCTCGCCGCGGTGCGCCGCTCGGCCAGCTCGGCCAGCCGCTGGCCGAGTGCGGCGGCCCGGTCGGCCAGGTCCGCGGCCTGCCCGCGGTGGGCTGCCGCGGTCTGCTCCCGGGCGGGGCTGGGGCCGTGCAGATGCGTGCCCCAGTCGTGCAGAGCGTCCAGGAGCCCCGTCCGGTCGGGAAGGTCCAGTTCCGTGCACCGGTCGAGGTGTTCGCGTACGGCACCCACCAGGTCTTGGCCTGCCTGTGTGGCGGACGCCTCCGCCTGAGCCTGGCGTTCGGCGGTGTGGGCGGCCTCGGTCTGGGCCTCGTCCAGGCGGCGGGCGGCGGCCCGCCGTTCGCCGGCGGCCCGCTCGGCCCCCGCGGCCAGCTCCTCCACGTGGTCGAGGGTGCGCCTCCGGCGTGCCACCGACTCCTCGGCCGCGTGGCGCAGTTCCGCCTCCGGGACCGTGTCGTGGGGCCCCAGCACGTCGTCGAGCCGGGCCGCTCGGGCCGTCTCCCGCGCTTGGCGCAGCGTGCTCTCGACCCGCTGCTCGGCCGCTGACAGCCGCCCTTCGGCGCTCGTCAGGCGGCCGAGGGCGCGGGAGTTCGCCTGGGCGGCCTGATCCCGGTCCGCCTCCGCTCGGGCCCGCTCGGCGGCGGTGCGCCGCGCATCGGCCGCCGCCTGCTCCAGCTCCCGGGCGCTGCGCATCTCCGGACCCGCGCGCAGCGCGGCGTCCTGGGCCGTCAGCCGCACGGCCGTCTCCTCCAGCCGGGCGATCCGCTCCGCGGCCTCCGACCGTTGCCGCTCGGCCTCCTCCCGCTCGGTCCGCGCCTGGGACAGGTCACGGTGCAGCTGTTCGTAGCGGGCGTGTTCGCTGCGCGGCAGCCGGGCCCGTCGGCGGGTGGCCACGCGGGCGTAGCGGCGGTAGTGGTCGAGGAAGGCGGAGGCGGCCCGTTCGGCCTCACCGGCCGCTCGCAGTTCCTCCTTTTCCTCGTCCAGGGAGCGGAACGCCTCGGCCACATCGGCGATCACCGCCTGGTCCATGGGCGGCAGCGCCTCGGTCAGCGCGCGGGACAGCGCCGTCTCATTCGGGCGCTTGGACAACTGGGGCTGGCGCAGCTGGATGAGCAGGTCGACCAGGGCGGCGTAGCGCCGCTCGCCGAGCCCGAACAGCGCCTCGTCGACCGCCCTGCGGTACGCCTTCGCCTGGTCGTGGACCATGCCGCGGCCGGCGACGGCCTCGGCCAGGCGATCCCGCGACAGCGCGGTGCCGGTGGCGTCGAGCAGGGTCAGCTCCTCGCCGACGCGCTGGTCGGTGACCGCGTACCAGTGGCGGGCGATGCCGCGGCCCGTTACCGCTTTCAGCCCGCACAGCAGCGTGCGGAAGTGCGCCCGGCCCGAGTCCTGGTCGCGGCGGCCGAATTCGATCCAGGTGTAGCCGAGCCGCTCCGGGTGCGGGTGCCGGCCGCCGAGCAGCAGGTTCCACTCCATGCGCTTGCCCGGGTCGGCGTCGGGTTCCACCCGGCGGGCGGACAGGTCGCCGTCCAGGAGGAAGGGCAGGGTCAGGGCGAGCACCTTGGACTTGCCGGTGCCGTTGTTGCCGCGCAGCAGCAGGCGGCCGTCACGGAACCAGAACTCCTCCGTGTCGTAGTGGAAGAGGTCGACCAGGCCGATGCGCAGCGGCTGCCACCGGCCGGGTGTCGGGTCGGGCAGGGCGGTCACGACTGCGGTGCCTTTCGCTTGGGTGTGCGGGGCGTGCGAGGAGCACGGGGTGTGCGGGAGGAAGCCTGTCCCGGTTCCGTCACGACGGTCTCGCCGACCGCGTACCGCGCGAGCGCGGGCAGGGGGACGATGCCCTTCGGGGTGGTGGCGACCAGGCCGAGCGCGGTGAGCCTCTCCAGCGCCTGGCCGACCAGCTCCGCCTCCGCGCCGGGCTGCTTGGCGCTCTTCGACCAGAACGCACCGTGTTCGGCGGCCAGCTCCTGAACCTTGCGTTCGAGGTCGGCGCGGCTCACCCCGCCGTCCATGGCCGTCAGGTGTTCGGCGAGCAGCAGGGTGACGTGCCCGTGCGTGCCCTGCTCCGGCATCCGTACGTCGGTCAGATCGTCGTGCGGGTCGACCATGGCGATGCCCTCGGCCCGCACCTCGGGAACCAGGCCGGTCAGTTCCGTGATGCGGGCGGTGAGGAAGGCGCGCTGGCGGGTCAGGTAGCCGAGTTCCTCGTCGGTCAGCTCCTCGTAGTACAGCACCGGGTCGTCCAGCAGCCTGCGGGTCAGCCGCTGGCGGATCGCGCGGAAGCGGAGCTCTTCGCTGTCCAGCGCGCTCTCGGCGGTCAGCTCGGCCAGCCGGTCCTCGAAGTCCTCGGTGGTGATCGTCGACGGGCCCCGGCGGGCGGCCAGCAGCCCGGCCAGGACGCGCCGCTGCACGTCGTAGAGCACGTCGCCGCTACCGCTGACGTATGCCTCCTCCTCGCCGGCCACCCGCCGCAGCACCCCATGGCGCAGCAGCAGCCGCACCACCGCCGCCAGATCCAGGCGTTCGTCGCGGCGCTCCATGGTGAACTCCACCCCGGCGGCGGCCAGGTGGGGATCGGCGGCGTCCAGCACCACCTGCTCGGCCAGGCGGCCCAGGGCGATCTGCGCCTCACCCCGCTCCAGCGCGGCCAGCGCCAGACACAGCAGCACATACCGGCGGCGCGTGAACGCGGCGCGGCCACGGGACGCCTCGCGCGCCGGGTGGGTGGGATCGGCCAGGGTGCCGGGCGTCCGGGCCAGCCGGGCGGCCTCTGCGTCCACCCGCAGCGACCAGCCGGTGTTGCGGTCGAACCAGTCGCGCAGCTCCGAGGCGTGCTGCCGCACCAGCCGGAACTCGTCCGCGTGCGGGCCCTGCGCCAGCAACAGCGGCTCCTTCAACAGCGTACGGGCCGCCTTGTGCACCTCGGCCGTTCGCCGGCCGTCCAGCACCTCGCCCAGGGGCGTGGTCATCGCTCCCCCTCAATCGTCTCGGCCGGTGTGTGGCTGTCCCGCGCGGCCGGGCCTGGCGAGGTCGGTGATCTCGATCAGGTGGTCGGGCCCGCGGAAGGTCCCGCCCGGCGTACGGATTTCGGCCGTCGTCCCGTCGGCGAGGGCCGTCAGCCGGATCTCCATCGAGCCGTCGTTGCTGGTCGCCACCGTGTTCGTCATACCGGGTCGCCACGTGGCCAGGGCATCGCCGAGCAGCTGCAAGAACAGTCCGAAGGCCACCGGGTCGAGTTCTCCCAGCGCGGACAACCGTATGGTGTCGTCCGTCGCGAGCCGGGCGCGGGCGGCGGCGATCTCCTCCGCCTGCCTGGCGGCGATCTCGGCGAGCCGGTGTCGCTGCTCGGAGCGGTCCTGCACCCGGCGGGCCCGCCCGCGGCGTTCGTAGCTGCCGGTACGGCGCAGTTGCGGGCTGATCCGCAGCGGCTCGGCCTCGGCCCACGACGTGGACGCGGGCACCGGGCGGGCCGTGCGCTCGGCCAGGGTATCGGCGTCCACGGTCAGATGACGCGCGGAGTACAGACCGAAGGCGGCGCGCCACAGCCGGTGCCGCGCCTCGTCGTCCGGGGCCTCGGCGAACCAGCGGGCCAGGGTACGGAAGTCCGCGGACCGGTCCGAACGCCCGGCCCGCCGCTCGTTCAACTGCCTGACAACCGCGAGGAGTTGCGGGATCGCCCCGAGGGCCCGCCCGCGCAGCAGCCGGGCCTGCGACTCACGGCCGTCCGCGGAGACGAACCAGGCGGTGAGCCCCGACCACTTCGCCGCCCACCGCTCATACGCCTGCTCCTCGGCGCTTTCGGCGTCCTCGGGCGCGGCGTCGGCCGCCTCACGGGCCGCCGCCAGCCGCAGCAGCACACCGGCCCGCCCGTCCTGCTCCAGCTCGCCGATGAGCACCGCGATCCGCCCGCCCAGCGTGATCAGGTCCTGGATGAACCGCTCCAGGTACTGGATCAGCCGGTCCTTGTAGGCGAGGAACACCTCGACCTCCACACCGTGCAGATCCATGGTGCGCTGGAGCGACCCCATGAACGCCCGCGCGTTCTCCGCCAGCGCCTCGAACCGGCCCGTCAGCGCCGACAGCGCCAGATGCGCCTTCGCCGCGTCCGGCCCGCCCTCCTCCCGCTCAGCCGCGATCACCAGAAGGGCCCGCAGCTGCGTGACGATGTCGTGCAGCGCCACCGCCTGCAACGCACCGCGCCGCCCCAGCACCTCGTCGTACACCGACAACGCCTGCTCGGCGGCCTCCCCGGCCTGCGTGAGCTGGTAGATGAACCGCTTGCGGTAGAAGTCCTCGACCGCGGTGACCCGGGAGGTGTCCGGATCCGCCCGCAGATTGCCCCACTCCACGAGGCTGTCCAGCGCCTTCACCACCGCGTCCAGATCGGGCGGCCGGTGCTCCGGCTCCAGCGCGGCCTGCACGTCCTCGGGCCGCAGATGCACCGCGAACCGCTCCTTCGCCGCGAGGAACGCACACATCACCTGACGGTACAAAGCCGCGTTCGGCACGGTCAGATGGATGAAGGGCGCGTGCTCGCTGCCGCGCGGACCGGAAGCTGGTGACGTCATCGTCCCGGCATTCTTCCCGACGCCCGAGCCAGGGCGGAAATCCCCCCCGCGGGGGTTGACAGGATGCCCTGCCGCTTACGCGTCACACCCCGCATGCGCAGAGCGACCGGTCGCTCGCAGACCACACTGACCTCCCACCGAGAGCACGGTGACACGACGTACCTCTTCGGCGGCCGGCTCCGCCGCCAGGAACATCGCCGACCACGAAGAAAACCGTACGGCGCACCACTGACAAACTCGGTGGGCGCGGCACAACCGCCGCCGCGTGCGGGCGGTGAGGGCGCGGCTCGCGTGCGGTCAGATCCTGATAACGGCGACCCGGCTGCCGCGCAGCCCGACGAGGTGATCACCAGCACCGCCACTCCACGGTTCCCGGGCATCTGTGTGACGGGCTGGTGGCCGGGGGCGCGGTAGCCGTCTGGCGGCACACGCGGGCTGCCGGCGGATCATCGGGTTGTCGTCGACGTTCGCCATGGCCCTCGCCGCGTCGTGGGCAGCCGCCGCAACAGCGTGGACCGCTTGCTCCGGTGAGGCGCTGCCGCACGTTCGAGTGCCCGGCGGGGGACGCGGCAAATAGGGACGGACCGGGCCATTGATGGGCGGTGAGCTGGTGATCCAGACGGCCGTCCCGGTGAATCGAGTGGGCACGTAGACGATCGGCGCTTCGGCCGCTGCGCACGGAGCCGCCCGTACGCCCACCCGGGGGTGCGCTTGAATGACTGCATGGCTGTGGTCATGGACGAGGAGACAGTGCACGCGTTCGCCGACGACACCGAGGTCACCGAGGGGCGGACGCTGCTCGCCGACGGCGCGGTGATCGAGGCGGAGAGTGAGCAGCGCGGCGTCAGCGGCTTGGTGCGGGACGGCTCGGGCGCCGCCTGCGACGTATGGGTGCAGGTCGTAGGGCGGGAACTGACGGCGGAATGCGACGGTCCGTGCGCCCTGGCCTCAGGACGCTTGTGTCGACATGCCGTCGCACTCGCCCTGCATGCCGTCGAACGGCGCTTGCCCTGGCACACCCCGCCCACCACCCGCCGCACGCCCGGCGAAGCCCTGCACGCGCTCACCGCCGTGGAGAAGGCCACCGTTCTGGACCGGCTGCTGGACGCTCGGCCCGAACTGCGCACGGAGGCCGACAAGATGGCCGTAGGACTGCTCGCTCCGCGTGAACGCACCGAACTGAACGCCCTTCAGGAGGGGACGGCGGCCGATGTCGAGCAGGCCCTGCGCGCCCTGGACACCGAGAGCCTGACCACCGGCTACCGCCCCGGCTTCGGGTACACCGACGTATACGAGGCGGCGAGCCACCTGATCGAGCCGGTCATCGAACAGCACGAGGCCGATGTCCGCCGCCGGCTGGCGCTGGGCATGCCCGACGCGGCCGAGGCCGTGGCCCTCGGCGTACTCGACGGTCTGGACGCCTGCGAAGGCGACTACGACGGCGACGAGGTGCTGTGCTACGCGGGGGAGAACCTCGCCGAGATCTACGGGTACAAAATCCGTGAACTGCTGCGCACCGCGGGCCGGGCCATGGAGTAGGCCCGCCACCGTGCCGATGCGAGGCAGGCCGGGGAACACCTGCGACCCGAGGCTGAGCTTCAGGAGGGGGATATCAGATTGTCGCGGTAGCCGCGCTGAGGGAACCCGGCGGCACCACGCCCTGGGAGCGCGCTCACGGGTCCTGCTGGTGGGCAGCGCGAATCTCGCTGAATCCGGGGCAAGAAGGAACCCGGAAGCCGGGGTGCTCGCCACCGGCGGCCCCGCTCCGCACAGGGCCGCCGAACGCATCCGGCGAATGAGGCGCCGGGGTTGGAGGCCAAGCCTGCCGAAGTCGTCAGCTCGCGCCCCTGGCCTCCCCTAGGCTGGCGGAGCATCAGAGCACAACCACGGCAGAGCGGAAGAACCATGCGCGGCCTCACCGAGGCGAACCTCAAAATGCTGGCCGGCACCCGTTCCTACGAGCGCGGGCTCGGCTACTTGGACGCGGTGTCCGGGGTCGAGGTCGGTGACGGCTGGGTCACCGCGAGTGTCCACGGCACGGAGCGGTACGAGGTGGAGTTGGTGCTGGACGGGCCCGGCGGGCTTTCCGGCGAGTGTGACTGCCCGTACGGCATGGAGGGCAACTTCTGCAAGCATCTGGTCGCCCTCGGCCTGACGGTGCTCGCCCAGCGGGAGAGCCTGCCGCGGCAGCGGAAGGCGGCCCGGGGCCGTGCGCAGGACCTTGACGGGTGGCTGTCCGCCCTGTCCAAGGACGCATTACTCGCCCTCGTCCGGGAACAGATCGCCGAGGACCGGCAGTTGCGCCGCCGCCTGGAGCTTCGGGCCGCGAGCGCTCGCGGCGACCTCGCCGCGGTCCGGGCCCGTATCCGTGATCTGCTGGATATCTCACCGTTCGCGCAGTACGGGTACGTCGAGTACGCCGATGCCCGCGCCTACGCCGACCAGGCCGGGCAGGCGGTGTCCGCGATCGGCGCGCTCACCGGTTCGGGCCGGGCCGACGACGCGATCACCCTGGCGCGGGAGGCGATGAAGCTGCTCGTCGACGCGGTGGAGAGCGTCGACGACTCGGACGGATGGCTCGGGCAGGTCGGTGCGGACCTCGCCGCCGCCCACCTCGAAGCGTGCGGTGCGGCACGCCCCGATCCCGTGGAGCTCGCGCGCTGGCTGGTTGGCCATGCGCTCGGCGACGTGGACGACGGCCTCACGGACATCGACCCGCTCGACTACGAGGAAATCCTCGGCGAAGAGGGGATGGCCGTCCTGCGGAAGTCGGCGGTCGAGGCGTGGCGGGGGAACCGCCGCGGCTGGGCGGAGAAGTACCTGATGGAGCGTCTGGCCAAAGCGGGAGGGGATGTCGACGCGGTGATCGCCGTGCATGCGGCCGACCTCTCACCGAACGGCCACACGCACCTGGTCATCGCCCACGAGCTGGACACCGCCCAGCGCCCCGACGAGGCCCTGCGCTGGGCGGAACGCGGCATCCAGGACGCCCGCGACCTCGCCGACGTCGACACCGCCCTCGTCGACTACCTCTGTGACCGCTACGCGCAGGCGGATCGGCTCCCCGATGCCGTCGCCCTGCGCCGCGACCACTTCGGCGCCCGCCGCACCCTGCTCGCGTACCAGCAACTGCGAGCCGCCGCCGGGGCCGCGGACTGCTGGCCGGCCGAGCGTGAGGGAGCGCTGGCTCTGCTGCGTGCCGACGCAGAGCAGCAACAGCACTCCCGGTACGGCGGCCCGGTCCTGATCGACGCCCTGCTCGACGACAAGGACACCGACGCGGCCTGGCAAGCCGCCACCGAGACCGGCGCCCACGACCAACAGTGGCTCACGCTCGCCGACCAGTCCCGTGCCGCCCGCCCCGCCGACGCGCTCGGCGTCTACCGGCGCCTGGCCGAACCCCTCACGAAGCAGACGGGCAACGCGATCTACGAGCAGCTCACCAGCCTGCTGCTGAGCATCCGCGACTGCCACCGCCGCCTGGGTACCCAGGACGAGTTCACCACGTACCTCACCGCCCTGCGCGCCGACCAGAAGCGCAAACGAAACCTGATGCGGCTCCTCGATCAGCACGGCCTGTGAACCCACGACCGGCCCCTGAAAGCCGAGCCTGTACGACCGGAGCCTGGGGCGTCCGACGGCCGGTTGGGAATCGTCGTATGGCATGGGCCGACTGCTGTAGTGAAGCGCTTCTCGCAGGCTCGAGTGCCCGGCGGGGGACACGGAAAATGGGGACGAACGGGATCATCGGTGCCCGGTGAGCTGGTCATCCAGACCACCTTCCCGGTGACGGTGCCCCGAGCTCGCACGTAACCGACCGGTGCTCCGACCGCACGGGAGCCGCCCCTGACGGCTTCCGTGCCGCCACCCGGCGGCTCGGCCGTGGGGCAACCCCCTCACCTATGGGTGTGGTCCTGGATACAGTGGGTAGTCACAGCGTTGCTCGGCCACCTCGACCGGAGGCAGACATGGCCCGTGCCTGGGAGGCTGACCCGTCCGCGTTATTCGAGCGTCGGCTGGGGAAGTCGGCCGAAGAGCTAGGGAACTCCGACGGCAACGACGAGTGTCCGGACATCTGGCAGCTCGACAACGGTGATGTGGCTGTGATCGGCAGGGATCTGACAGCCGTCTACGGCCCCCGCCTGCCGCAGGGCGTGAACCTCGCTCCTGATGAGCGGCTGGTCGTCATCCCGGGGAACATGCTCCGCGCGGCGAAGAAGGACATCCCCGATGCCGATCACATCGCCAGGCGGACAGGACGAGCACTTCGGCAGCACCCACTCCGAGCTGTCGGGATCCTCACGTGACGTCGTCCAGGCGAGAAGTGTGCACGGAGGCATCCACTTCCACGCGCAGGCCACACCGGACGCGGGGAGCTCCTCCAACCCTGTCCCACGCCAGTTACCGGCCGACGTGGGCGGATCGAGACGTACGGGACGGCGGACGACGGTCGGCTGTTCTTCAACGAGCGGGGTGGGCTCGTCGCTTCGTGCACCTACTACCGGGTCTGGCACGAGGCGCGGGGCCTGGCGCTTCCGCCCGATCAGGTCGCTTCGCCGCTGGTCGGTCGCCCGTACGACCTGCGGCCCTCGGCGTTGTCCACGTGGCTCAACGCTGGAGTGGACCCCACCGAGGTTGCCGAGCGGGCCGGGAACAGCGTGGAAGTGCTGTTCTCCCGGTACGCGAAGTGCCTGTACGGCAGGCAGGAGATCGCCAACGGTCGCATCGGAGATCTGCTGCGCGAGTACGAGTGATCGGCGCACCACGCACCATCGCAAGGCCCCTGGACCAGTCCGGGGGCCTTCGCCATTTCCGGGTGCTGACCTGCGGAAACGACCCAAGATCTCCGCCACGAATACGCCACGACCACCGACAAACAGCGGCTCAGCGCTGCATCCGGCTGCGCATACAAGAAGACCCCGCACCTAACGAAACCGCTGGTGGCGGGGTCTTTGGGCACCTCATCCAAGGTGCCCCCGGCGGGGGACCCAGTACATGGGGACGAACCGAGCCGTTGGTGGGCGGTGAACTGGTGATCCAGACTGTTTTCCGGCTGGCCTGGTAGTTCCACCGGCGTGGCTGAATGTCCGGCGTGGTTGGCGATCCGACCGACGCAAGTGAGGCCACGGTCTTGGCCGATACGCTTCCGTCCGGCTGGCGGCTCTGCGGAACCTGCGGCACATGACGGGGCCGCCAGCCCGCCCTCCCATCCCCATCAGATGGCGTGAGAGTCGGGGCAGAGATAGGGGGCCGCCCCTACTGGAATCAACCGCGGACCGTAGGCGCCCACCTGCCGGGCGTATCACGTTTTCGGCCAAGATGGCGGAGGGACCCCGAAAATGCACAGGCAGCTCTGCTCCCGCGACGCATTCTCGTTAGGTTGTCAGCCTTGGGGACGCCGGGCGGAAGGTCCTGGCGCAGGGGGAGGCGGAGGATCATTGGAAGCGCGGGAGACAACCTTCGAGCGGCTGATCCAGGGGGACAATCAGTTTCAGGTTCCGCTGTATCAGCGCACCTACAGCTGGGATGTCGACGACCATCGACGGCTGTGGGACGACCTGGTGGAGCAGGCGACGGTCGGCTCGGACGCATCACAGGCGCCCAGCGGCCATTTCCTTGGCTCGTTGGTGCTTGATCCCCGCCCGCCGATGCCCGACACCGTGCAACGCTGGGTCGTCATCGATGGTCAGCAGCGGTTGACAACGCTGATGCTGCTTGCCTGCGCCCTTCGTGATCACGTGCGGACGTTCGACAAGGTCAAGGCCGATCTCATTCACCGTCGGTACCTGATCAACGAAGAGGACTACGGTGGCCTCGACGCCTACCGTCTGCTCCCGACACAGGCCGACCGGCCTTCGTATCTCGCGTGTGTGGACAACGATCCCCAGGCGGGTGGGGACGACAGTATCGGCGTCGCCTACCGGTTCTTCCTGGCGGCGCTCGCCGAGTATGACCCTGCCGGTGAGTGGGACACCGTTCGTCACATCGACCAGGCGTTGCGGCACCGGCTTACGCTGGTGACGATCACCGCCGGGCCACAGGACAATGCTTTTCGAATCTTCGAGTCCCTGAACAACACAGGCAAGCCGCTGAGCCAGGCCGACCTCCTGCGCAACTATGTGTTCATGCAGCTCCCGCGTCTGGGCGAGCACGTGTACGACAAGATATGGCTTCCCCTGCAGACGGAACTCGGGCCGGAGCGACTGACTACTCTGGCGTGGCTGGACCTCGTTCTGCAGGGACAGTCGCGGGTCACCATCAGCGAGGTCTACCAGGGGCAACAACGGCGGATGGGCCGGATTGTCGCTGCTTCCGATGAGGAAGGACTACGGGACGATCTGGCCCGTCTCCGGCGCCTTGGCCACCTGCTCATGCGGGTCTTCGAGCCCGAGCGCGAGCCCGACGTCGAGTTGCGCGCGGTGCTGCAACGTCTTGTCCAGTGGGGCGGGGAAGCCCATTACCCTCCGGCACTCCATGTTCTGGACCGAGTGGATCGTGGGACGGTCGAGCCCAGGGAGGCCGTCGAAGCGCTCAGCTTTGTGGAGAGCTTCCTGGTCCGGCGCATGATCTGTCGGGAACCGTCGCAAAGCGTTCGGCAGATTCTGGCCACGCTGCCTTCGGGTATCGAGCGGGACCGTTCGCTGCCGGAGGCGGTACACCGCTACCTGTCCGGCCTGCGGCGAGGGTGGCCACGGGACGAGGATCTGCGCGAGGCGATCCGTACCCAGCCCTTCTACTGGCAGGGCAGCAGCCGCCATCGCGCCTATGTGCTCAGGCGGTTCGAGGAGGACTACATGGCTCCGGAGCCGGTCGACTTCTCGCGGGCCTGGGCGACCATCGAGCACGTACTTCCGCAGCGGCCCGGACAGGAATGGCTCGCCATGCTCGCCGAAGACACCGAGGAGGGGGAGCGGGCAGAGGAACTGCACGAGACGCTGGTTCACACTCTGGGCAATCTGACCCTCACTGGTGAGAACACGCGCCTATCCAACCACCCCTACGAGCGCAAGCAGCAGATCTTCGATCAGAGCGCCCTGCGGATGAACCGGGAGATCGCCGCCACCGAACGCTGGGGGAGGAAGGAGATTCTCAGCCGCGCCGATCGGCTCGCCGATCGCGCGGTGCGCATGTGGCCCGGGCCCGTCACGGGCGACGACGATCAGTCCGGTGAGCGCTCGGAGTGGCTGAGGCTGAGGAAGGTGCTGGCGGCCCTGCCCTCCGGCAAGTGGACCACATACAAGGACCTCGCCGCGGTGACCGGAGCCGGCTCTCCCCAGACTGTCGGAAATTATCTGGCCACCCGCACCGGTATCCCCAACGCCCATCGGGTGCTGCGGGCCAACGGCACGTCTTCGCCCGACTTCGCCTGGCTCGACGGCCGTAAGGAGACCCAGCGGGAGGCGCTCGAGCGTGAGGGTGTCCGCTTCAACGGCGCGGTGGCCGACCCTGAACAGAAGCTGACCACGGAAGAGCTGGCCGATCTAGCCGGTCTCGACAGGCCCCGTGAGGTGGAAGAGGAGGCCGCGGCAGCATCCGAGGCCGAGGGCATTATCACCGACCGTGCGGAGAACTTCGGCAAGCTGCTCAGGACTCACCACCCCGACCTCGCCGATGGGCTGCTGACCCTGCTGCGTAAGTGGGAGGCGGATGGCGGGTGGCTCGGATACGGCCTCGCCGAGGAGACGAGCTGTGCGCCGATGCTCCGCGAAGGAAACGGCTCGCAGGGTTCGATATGGCCCGTGAGCATCTATCCGCGATCGGGGGTCGTCGAAGTGGTCTTCGCACACTTGGCGAGGCGGGAGCCTTTCACCAGGCCAGGGCTACTCGCGGAACTCCGTGACCGGATCCGGGCGATTCCTGGAGTGACGCTGACCGTCCCCGATGAGGAATTGCCCAGGCGACGGCCGAGCTTTCCACTGGGTGTCCTGCGCGGCGGTGGGCTGGTTCGGTTTGCCGAGACGCTGGAATGGTTCCGTCAACAGAGCCTGTGACGCACGGCGAGCACTCGGGACGTCGGTGGCCGGATCGCCACCTTGAGAACGTCAGCGTTCCCCTGCGTCTGTCAGCGAGGAACTCAGAAATGGGCTGGGGGTCCCCTGCCCAAAGAGATCCACCGTGTCGCGTGCCCGGGCGGCCGCCACAAACAGCAGGGACCGCGCCCGCTGCTTCGAGGACCGGCCACGGATGTTTATGCCCAGACTGCCCAGCATCACCTGGTTCGTGTAGATGCGCTGGTGGGTGTCGCCGACCAGGAACAGGTCGTCTGCGGGACGGGCAGTCATGGCGTATGTCCCCTTGAACCGCGTCCTCGGCTCATCAAATCCCCATCCGTCCGTGGAGAGCGTGGATTCCGGGGCAATTCGGCATGCGTCCTTCGACCGGGTATGCAGTCTGCCAGCCCCTGTGGGCTGTGGCCCCGCACAAGGCTCTCACCTTTGCGTACAGCCCTGGCTGCACGGTGCAGCCAGCAGCGACGACTATGCCGGAGCGGATGGGTTCGGGGAGTCCGCGCCGCGGGTCACTGTTCCTGGCTCCCGATCTCGTCGAAGCCTTCGAGGAGGATCTCGGCGTGGTCGCGCAGCCCGGGATCTTCATCGCTCTCCCGGATCGTGGTGAGCGCGGGGCGGTATTCGCCGTACGGCGAGAAGGTGACCGCCCACACCGCGGTCTCCCGTACCCGCCGATCAGAGTGGTGCAATGCGGCGTTGATCCTTGCGAAGAACGTCTCATCGAACTCGTGGGGAGCGCCGAGTCCGGCGCGGAGCACGGCCCGAGCCAGTGAGACTGGCGTGGAGGCGCCGTCCACTTCCGCGAGCAGTTCCGCCAACGGCCAGGTGTTCAAGCGTGGTTCGACCAGCTCCTGGGCTCCGTGGACCGCTTCTGCATTCTTACCGATCACTGTCACGTAGCTGTCCCTGGCAAGGTCGTCCTCCGTGTAGTGGAGCGCAAGCGCGGCTCCGGGCGGTGCCCAGAAGACGTGGTAGGCGATGCCTTCCTCGGGGTCTGCCTGGTCCGTTTCGCGCCTCGGCCAGCCCAGCTCCTGCGCGAAGCGCTCGACTTCCTCTTCGCAGAACCGCTTGCGCAGAACTATGCGCCGCGTCCGGGCCCAGTTGGTGCCCATGAGGAGGTCGCCTTCTTCTTCCGGTCGGTCCGCAGTGCCGCGGCGGACCCATGCTGTGGATCACAAACCGTATATCTGATATGTGCGCTGGTGAACTGTTGTGCAGGCGAGAAGGGCTCGGTTGTCCCGTCCTCGACGTATTACCGGGTGTGGCAGGAGGCGCGGGTGCTGGCACTTCCGTCGGCCGTTGCGTCCTCGCGGCTTGCGCGTAGGCCATACGGCCTTCGGTACTCGGCGCTGTCGACATGGCTCAATGCGGGAGTGGGTCTCACGGAGGTTGCCGGGCGCGCCGGCAACAGGGTTGAGGTCCTGCTGACCCGGTACGCGAAGTGCCTTGATGGGCGGCAGGACGTCGCCAACCGTCGCATCGAGGACCTGCTCTGCGAGTACGAGTGACCCCGCCTGCCGTGTCCGAGGCCCCTGGCGTCCACCAGGGGCCTCAGTGTTTTCCAGGTGCCTTGCTCAGAACGCTGGTTCCACAGTGTCCTCGGTGAGGAGTTGCTGTGCGCGGGTGCCGAAGGGGTTGTCGATGACATACCGCCAACGGCCGTCCGGACCCTGCCGGGCGACGTCGGTGGCAGTGCCCTCGACGTGCACAGCCTGTCCTTCCCGGTCGGTCCCGTCGATGCCCCAGTCCACGATCAGCAGCGCCAGGTCTCCGTTGCGGTACACGTGCCGCGGACGGACCGAGATGGGAACTCCGAGCTTCTGCCAGGCGGCCGTTGGCGGCGTGCAGGTCCGGGACGGTTGCCGGTGTTCCCGGCTGCGGGACCAGCACCGCCGCGTCCTCGTAGACCTGCGCCAGCGCGGTGGCGTCGCCGCTGTTGAACCGCTCGGCGAACACCGCGGGCACCTCTTCGGGCCGATCGGCCAGTTCTCGCATGATCGACAGACGTCCTTCCGGGCTGGGAGAATCCAAGTGCCCGACACGTTAGGAGACGATCGCGTGACTCACCGAACGGTTGGCTACCCGGCAGGGCTCCCCGACGACCCGCTCGCGAATGTCACTGAGCCCACCCCCGAGTGCCCCGTGGAGATCACGCTGTCCGCCCTGCACGGCCGCTGGACGACCCTGGTGGTTCGAGAGCTGCTGCGCGGCGACCGCTCCTACAGCGAGCTGCGCACGGCCCTGCCCATGTTGTCGGACAAGGTGCTGTCCGACCGGTTGACACAGCTCGGCGAGGCCGGCGTCGTCGAGCGCGACCGCCGACCGGGCTGGCCGCCGCGAGTGCGCTACGCGCTCACCCCGAGTGGACACCGCCTCGGCCCTGTCCTCCAGGCTCTGTGGGACTGGGGGCGGAAGCCTGAGCACAAGACAGCGGGCTGAGAGCAGCCGTGCGCCAAGCCCTCTCGCCGGACCCAGTCATCCCACCTGCGGTGATGCTCCAAGATCCTGCCCACGCCTCGTCCACAGACCCCGACATGCGACTGCTCCGGACGGCACATGGCTGCACGGACAAAGAGACCCCGCACTCAGCGTTTCCGCTGTTCACGGGGTCTCAGGCACCTCATAAGGGGCGCCCCGGCGGGGGACTCGGCAAATGGGGACATACCGAGCTATTGGTGAGCGGTGAGCTAGTCATCCAGACCAGCTTCCCGGTGCCGGTGACTCGAGCCCGCACGTAGCCGACCGGCGCTTCGGCCGCTGCGCACGGAGCCGCCTTTCGAGGCTCCCCGCCGCGCCCCGGCGGAGCCGCCGAGCGGTGAAAGAACCAGGCGGCTTTGCCACTTACGTGGTTCGCTGGGACCTCCTAACGGCCAGGTGTGGCACCAGTACCGGCGATCTGCCATCGACAGGGCCGCCGCTACCGGTAGCGACCATCCGCGTGGCAGCCGTGGGGCGACTCTCCGAAGTGCGAAGTCCGAGACGGCCCAGGACACCGAGACCGAACGAGAGCCCGACCCAGCGGTCACTCTCGTCGCGGACAAGGCGGGCTCCAGTCCGCCGAACAGGCCCCCGGCGGAACAGATCATGTGGGCCCACTTCCAACGAGAGCAGGCATCCGGTCGCATCCCGAACGCTGCTGAGCTTGACCGCGTCGCAGGCACCAACAACTACGGCTGTTCACTGCTGACCCGGTGGCGGCGCATCGGACGTATTTCCCCGATCTGACTTGTTCCTTCAGCTGGGGCGGGATGTGAACTCACGACCCTTCGTCTCGAATGAGGTTCGGGCGGGATCGACACCGGATGGTTTGCTGCTTTGCCTGGTCAGGGCGTTGGTGTGGGGTGGTTTCGGCTGGTGTCGAAGGGGCTTGGGGAGGGGGTCGGCTCCCAGATGGCTCCCAGTGCCCAGCATGGTGCCGACGCCCCTACGTCTGACGTGACAGGTCGTCCACCAGAAGGTCGAGAGTGGCCTCCTCGTGGAGTGCGACGCCGAGGGCCGTCATGGCAGGGGCGAGATCCGGGTCCCAGTCCGCGCTGACCGACTGGCCGTCGAGCGCCAGTTGAGGGATGCCCTCAGCCTGACTGCGAGCGGCCAGGTGCTCGTAATCCGCGGTGCCCATGCGCCACGGCACGGCGTCGTAGCGGCGGATGACCCGGTTGGCCAGAACGATCCCTGGCCAGTCGAAGTCGCCGTGGTAGGCGAAGCGACAGCCTGTGGTGGCGAGGGCGTCGAGAAGCGTGACGACCACTGTGGCGGCGCTGCCGGACGTGCACACGAGGGGGCGGACGCAGGCCGCGTCTGCCGCGGCTTCCACCACGCGCGGATTCTCACAGATGTGGATGAGCGTTCCGGCGGGGAGACGCAGCCGCAGGGCGTGCAGGTCGCGCGGCGTCAGGTGCGTTTCGGCGTGATGCTTGGCCCGCTCCCGCAGGGCACACTCCCGCCATCCCTCGCCGGCGGGGCGCAGCCCGTAGGTCAGCACTGTGCTGGAGACCTCGTCCGGCGTTACGGACACCAGCCGCCACAGAGCGCGTCGGCCGGCCGCGTCGTCGGGGAACTCGGTGCCATGGGCGAGGGCGACACCGCGTTGGACGAGGCGTGCGAGCCAAGTGCCGTCGTCCAGGCCGTGCGCGGAGCCGGTCGTCATGGCGGCGAGTTCTCCTCGGCCGAGGGCGTTGCCGCTACGTTCAGGACCGAGGAGAACAGTGAGGACTTGGACCGCCTGCTGGAGTGTCCGGATCGCCGCATCGGGCGTCACTCCCCTCGGAATCCCGGCCCGGCGCAACAGGTCGTACCACCGCCTGGGCCATTCCTGGCCGGCGAGCGCGGAGGCGTCCAGGGACGACGCGAGGGATGACCACACCTGCTCCCGCCGTGCCGTCGCGTCCGCGCGAGCGGCACGGCGGTCGGTGAGGGGCGGGCCGAGTTCCTCCAGGGTGTCCCTGAGGCCGAGTCTGGCGGCCGAGGCGCGCAGCCGTGCGTCGAGCACGTCGAGCCGTACGGTCGCGGCGGCACCGGTGAGAGGCTTGCCCAGGAGAAGGGACAGGTCGTTGCGTTCCTGGGTGTTCAGCGCGGCCAGCCGGAGCGAACCGGTGGCCTGTACACCGTTGCTCTCCAGGCGTTTGCGTATGCCCTCCCAGAGCCGGGTGAGTCCCGGTCCCGTCAGCCAGTCGCGCGTCGCGGGGGCAGCCCGCTCATACGGACACCAGACGCCGGTGCCGACCGTTCCAGGTGTAGTGCAGGGTGGCCACCCCGCGCACATGGGGGTCGCGGAGGCACTCGTAGATGTGCAGGGACGGCACCTCGGGCCAGTTGCCCATGAGCCGTTCGCTGGTGAGGACGAAGTCGAGATCGAGGTCGACGAGGATACGGCCCAGTCGGCCATGGGTCGGCTCGTCGACCTTGGCGAAGGCGTCGTCCAGGAGGATCAGGCGTGGCGCGTGCGGTGCCGACTCGGCGAGGCTCGTGAAATGGGCGGCGGCCGCGGCGAAGAGCACGAGGTAGGAGAGGACACGCTGTTCGCCCTGGCTGAGCCCGGTCCTGCCGGTCAGCTTCCTACGGCGGCCAGGGGCCGCGTCCTCAACCACGAAGGTGTGGAAACGGAACCAGTCGCGGTAGTCCAGGGCGGTCCGCAGATGGGCGGCGTAACCGGCTGACGGGTCGGCGCGTCGGGCGTCCTCGATCCGGCGTTGCAGTACTTCGCGGAGCTGCTCGGTCTCCTCGCGCGTGCGGAGGCTCGACGGACTGCGCAGCAGGTCCACGGCTGCCCGAACGTCCGCGTCCGCTTCCACGGCGGACTCGTTGAGCTTCCACAGCAGCTCGACACCGAGACCGTGGGAGGTGCGCACGGTCCGCAGGGTGTCGTTGAGAGCCGCGACCAGGTTCGCCGCGGTGATGACCTGTGCCGAGAGGTGGTCGCCGAGTTCGCCGGTCAGGAACCGCTGGAATACCTCACGCTCGCGTTCGGTGAGCCGTCCCCGGGCCTCCGCGGCCTGGACCGCGATCCGCTCGCCGACGGCCGCGACGTCATGGGACCCGTGGTCGTCGACCAGTCGGCAGACCTTGATCCCGTCGCGTTCCTCCAGCTGCGCGTCGAACCCGCCGGCCAGTTGGTCGCGCAGATCGGTGTGCCGGTTGAGCAGGGTGCTGTCCGATACCTCGCCCTTCGGGCGGCCGAGTGCCTGCTCCACGGCCCCGGCGAGGGCCCGCAGCGCGCGCAGACGGCTGCGGACGTCCACGCTGGGATCGTCCGACACGTACTCGGACAGCGAGGACCGGTCAAGGCCGGCGCCGAGCACCACCTCCGGTCGGCCGAGAGCACCGCGAAGAGCGCTGCCGGTGTCGATGACCGCCGTCTCCTGGTCCGCCAGCGTCCCGCGCAGACGCTTCTCGTCCTCTTCCGCGCGCACGCGCAGGTCGTGGAGGTCATCGAGGGCTCGTTGCGCCCCAGGCAGGGCGCGGACGGCGTTCGCGATGCGCTGCTTGGTTTCCTGCTCGCGGGTCAGGATTTCCTCCTCGGACGACCCGATGGCCTCCTCGCGGGTCCGCAGGTCCTGCTCAGCGGTGCGCAGTCCGGTGAGGTGGACCCGGTAGCTCTCCTCCGCGGCCAGGCGCTCCTCTCGGGCACGTTCGTACCGTTCGGCGTCCGTCTGATTCGCGCCGAGCCGCTCGCCCGTGCCGCCGACCGCCCTGCGTAGATGCCCGACACCGCTGAGCAGGGCAGCCAGTGCGGTGCGAACGCGGTCCAAGGCATCGGGGTCGCTGGGCAGGTCGTAAGCGGTCGCGGTGGCGTCCGCCTCGGCACGCGCCGATACCGCGAGAGCACGGGCTTCCTCGGCCCGCCGTGCCGCCCGGGTCGCCTTTGTGGTCAGGTCACGTAGGGTCCTCTCGGCTGATTCGGTCCTGCTCCATGCGTTCGCGAGATTTTGCGCCCAGGGGAAGTCCCGTTCCGCGAGTGTGAGAGCCCGGCGCATGGCATCGGTTACGGCGAGTTCCTCGCGGACGTCGGCCAGCCGCTGTTCCGTCTGCGTGATCCGCTCCTCCAGCTCGGCGAGGATGCGCCGCCGGGTCTCGGCGCGTACGGCGGCCCCCACGTACTCGGTGTCGCCCTTGTCGTGACGGCCGCTGAGCACGCCCAGGCGCCAACTGCCGTCGCGGTACACCGCGTTGTGTGCGGGGTTCTGCGCTGCCGGTGTGAGCGCGATCGAGGCCAGCAGACGCTCCACGCACGCGGACGTCACGCCGCACCCCGGTTCAGGGGCTGGGCGCAGGGCCGAGGCGAGAGTCGGTCCGTCCGACAGGGCGGGACCGGGTTGGAGGAGAGTGTCCCGGGTGCGGGGGTCGAGAAGGACGCCGTCAGCGCTTACCCACGCGTCCAGGATTCCGCTCGCTTCCAGCGCCCCTTCGAGACCGGCCCGGTCGGCCGGTGCCAGGTCGTCCGCGAAGTCCACGAGGCGGTAGAAGGGGGCTCCGCTGCCCGGCGTCCTCTCGGCGACGCGATGGTGCGGGGCCGACGGCTCAGGGTCGGTACGTTGCGCCCAGTCCCGCTTCTGCTCCGTCAGGCGGTCGAGTTCCTCATCGAGTCGGCCGACGCTGAGCGCCAGTGCGTCCCGGCGTCCGGTGAGTTCCTCGCCGTACGGTTCGAGTGCGGCCTGAGCGGTTCGCCACGCCTGGCCGTCGATGTCGGGTGGCAGCGTGCGGTCCGCGAACGGCGCGTCGGCGGAGGTCTCCTGGCCGACCGTGGAATGGACGGCGTCCAGCGGCGGGCAGTCGGGCCCCAACGCGGCCCGCGTGTGCGCCGCCCACTCAGCGACGCGGCGGGCATAGGTGCCGCTCTCCTCGGCGACCTTCTGGCGGCTGACGTCGAGACGGCCGGCGGCCTCTTCCGCCTCGCCCTCCAGCCGTTCCCGCTCGGCATCGGCCTGAGCCGCTCCGGCGCGGGCCGCGTCGGCCCGTGAGATGAGGCGGGTCACTTCCTGGACCATCCGGGCCCGGTTTTTCGCGACCGTCTCGGCATCCTCCAGCTGGTTCTGCCAGGACCGCAGTCCTTCCTGTGTGGTGGCCGTGTCCGCCCGGGCCGCCGACCGGTGCCGTACGGTGCGCGTCTCCCCGTCCGGAGTCGTCAGCTCCGTCTCGGTGGCCGGGGCGAGGACCGTGCGTGACAGGGCCACCGTCTCGCCGAGATGGCCGGTGGGAAGCCCAGCCTTCTCCGCGTGCGTCAGCATCTCCCTGTGTTCTGTGCCAAGTTCGGCCAACCGACTCCCGAGGTGGTCGACCCTTCGGCCAGCCGTTCCGCCGTGCTCTCCTCCGTGTCGTGGGCGTTGCGCAGGGTGGTGAACGCGGCCACGGCCGCGGTGTGCAGCGCCTCCACCGTGCCGCGGCGCTCCGACAGTTCGCGCAGGCTGCGGTAGGCGTGACTGGCGTGCAGGGCGGCCAGGTCGGTCCGGGCAGCCTGTTCCTCGTCGCGCAGGGTCTCCAACCGGCCCTTTGACTCGTGCTCCTGTGTCCGCAGGTCGCTCGTCCGCTGTGCGGCGTCTCCGGCCGCCCGGCGCCGCTGTGCGAGGACGCCCAGCTCGTGGCTCACTCGCTGCGCGGAGGCGCGCAGGACGCCGGCCAGGTAGCCGCGGTAACTGGTGAGGAACGTGCGCAGTGCTGTATCGGTGCGTTCCAGGCGGCCGAGTTCGTCTCGTACGGCGTCGAGGTCGTGGAGGTTGCGTGCCACCTGTTCGACCACGTCCTCGTCGAGCCCCGGCAGGGTCTCGCTGAGCAGGGAGGCCAGGCCCCCGTGCTCGATGCGGTCCCCGACCGTGGGGCGCCGCAGCCGGTGGAGGAGCTGGGTGAGGTTGCGGTAGCGCGTCGCGTCGGTGATGCCGAACAGGTCCCGCGCTACTCGGGAGCGGTGCCTGACCGCCCGCTCGGTCGTGTTGTCGGAGCCGACAATCTCCTTGAGCCGGTCGACCGGCAGCGGCTTCCGCCCTCGACCAGGTGCAGGTCCTCACCGACCCGCAGGGAGGTGACGAAGAACGTCGGCAGCGCCTTCTGCGTCGACTTCGAGGCACGGATGGCGACACCGAGGGTCAGAAAACGGTGGCTGCCATCGTCGGTCGTGCCCCGGAACTCCACCCACAGGTACCCGAGACGGTTGGTCTGCTCGAACCCGTCCAGCATCAGCCAGGCGAGAGTGGTGCGGCCGGTGCCGGTCGCGTCCAGTGCCCGGGAGTCGCCGTCCAGAAGATACGGGAGCAGCATCTCCAGGGCCTTGGACTTGCCCGCGCCGTTCTTGCCGCGCAGAAGCAGCCGTCCGTCGCCGAAGGAGAACTCCTGAGTGTCGTACTGCCAGACGTTCTGGATGCCCGCCCGGTGCAGCCGGAAACGGGTGCCGGTGGTCGTCGCGGGGGCGGCGGTTGTCGCGGGGCCGGAACGCGGCAGCGGAACGAGGCCACGCGCGTCGGTGGTCATAGCGGCAACTCCTCTTGCACGTCGGTTCCTTGGCGCGCTCTCGCAGCGGGGCGCACGGTCACGAGGGTGGCGTAGCGCGCCGCCGCGGCCAGCAGCACCCAGCCGTCGCCGCCGGGCCGTGCGCCATGGACATCGGTCACCGTGCGTCCTTCCGACACATCTTCGACGTACCCCTCCGGCAACCCTTCGCACTCGGCGCGCAGCCGCCCGGCGCGGGCCATCAGCCGCATGCGGACCAGCATGTCCAGCACGGCCTCCCGCAGGGCGGGGAGGTCCTCCAGGTAGCCGCGCTGCCAGTTGCTGCGCTGCCCGTACTCGGCGATGAGCCCGGCGAGCACCTCGTCCACCAGACCGTCCGGGACAGCCACCCCGATGACGAGCGTTCCGCCGGTCGCCGGATGCCCCGGCTCCTGGGGCCGAAGCCGCTCCACGAGCCGTTCCACCAGCAGCAGCGCGGCCTGTGCGACGGTCCCGGTGCCCGGCAGGTGCAGATCCGTCAGCTCCTCCTCGGGGTCCACCAGCGCTACGCCTTCGGCGCGGATCTCCATCTCCAGGCCCAGGAGTTCGGAGAAAGCCTGGCCTTCCCGGCGCTGCCGGGTGCGCAGCCAGTCGCGCTCGGCGTCGGTCAGCTCGTCGAGGTGGACGACAGGTGTCTCGACAAGCATTCGGCGCACATAGGTACGCGGCCCGCTGAACCCCGGGTCCGCTGCCCGTCGGAACAGGTCGGCGCCGTCCCGGGCCTGTGCGAGCGGGCCGGCGACGATCACGCGCGCCAGCTCCCGGTCCACCGTGATCAGGGCCTCCCCGCCCGCCTCCTGCGCGATCGCGGCCACCTGGCCCTCGGTCTCGATGAGGACGCCCCACTCGACGAGCTGGCGCAGAGCCGCTACCAGGGTTCGCTTCCCGGCCGCCCGGCCCGTCTCCTCCAGCTCGATCCCCGCGTCGGCGGCAGCCGCCCTGATGTCGGTGACCAGGTGCGACAGCAGCATCTGCTCGGGCGCGGTCACCAGCACGGAGAGGGCCAGCGCGAGGCAGGCGTACGTGTGCGGGGTGAAGGGCGTGCCGGTGGAGCGCTCCAGCCGGTGTCCCGATCCCGCCCCCAGCCCCGCCTTGAACAGCCGGGCGAAGGAGCTGTCGACCAGCAGGCGGTAGCCGAGCACCTGCTGGAACCGTTTGCCCAGCCAGTCGGCGTGCCTGCGGACCAGAGGGAAGAGGTCGGCATGCGGGCCGTCGGCCGCGACTAGGGGATGGGCGAGCAGCAGCCGGGCGGCGGTTCGACGCTCGGCTGCCAGGGCTACGTCGTGAGTGGAGGGAAGGGTCATGACACGCTCACCTCCGCCTCCGCTTTACCATCGGCCGCCGCCGAGATACGACCGATTTTCAACTCCAAGTCGTCCAGCAGCAGGTCGCCGTCTGCCGAGTCCAGCACCGTCCGAGTGCCCTCCGTCCGGCGCACGGTGAGCCGGATACCCAGTTCAGCGTCCTCGCTGCTCGCCGAGTCCAGGTCGAACCCCGCTGTCCCCTCCCCGTCCGCGCCGGCGCGCCTCCTGAGCGATGCGTTTCCTAGTGCCGTCGCCAGCAGCTCCAGGAGCAGCCCGAGCGCAGCCGAGGTGAGTCGTACGTCGGCGAAACGACCCGATGCGCTCCGCAGTTCGTCCGCCGCCGCTGCCCTGGACGTCGCCCGCTGCCGGGCGGCCTCCCGCAGCCGCTCCTTCTGCGCGGAGTGGTCCTCCACCGCGGAGGCCCGGCCCCGCTGGGCACGGCTGCCCCTCTCCCGCAGGGCCACCGGCACCTCGACCACCGGACCGGTCCACCAGCTCGTGTAGGCGGGTACCACCTCGTCGGTGGCCGGGGGTATGCCCAGATGGCGGGCGCCGTACAGTCCGAAGGCAGCGACGGCGATGTCGTGTGCGTCCTGCGGTGCCGCTTCGTCGAACCAGCGGGCCAGCCGCAGCAGATCCTTGCGCCGGGACATTTCCCCGGTGGCCGACCGCAGCATCCGCTTGGCGTTGGCGAGCAGCGACTGCAACGCTCGCAGGGTGGCGTCCCGCAACTGCTCGACCTGACTGCCCTGACCGTCGGTGTCTCTGAACCAGCCGCGCAGGCCCTCCCAGTCCGCGAGCTCGCGTCCCCGGCTGCGCTGCACCCGGACCTCCAGGCGGCCTTCGCCCTGCGCCGACAGCCCGGTGAGCCCCTGGGCGTGGGCGTCCAGCCGGTCCAGCAGAGCCGGGATGTGCGGCCACAAGGTGTCCAGCGCCGCCGAGATCCGGGGCGCGCGGAACGCCACGTCCTCGGTGATCGCCTCAACGTAGTCCAGGAGCAGTTCCTTGAAGCCCTGGTACTCGGCGCTGTCCAGGTCGTAGCGGGACAGCACCTGGCCGAGGTAGGCGTAGAAGTCGCGTATGGAGTCCGCGAACTCGCTGAACTGCACGAACAGCGTGCTGATCCGCTCCAGCCCGTCCTGCGGCTCGATGCCGCCCGGCGCGGTCACGAGGTCGGCCAGCTCCCGCAGGCCGCGTTCGACCAGGGCCAGCAGTTCGCTGCTCACCTCGCGGGCGGCGTCGGCCTCGGCCAGGACCCCGTCGGCGTCCCGCTGGATGCGTTCGCCTAGTTTCGACAGCTGGTAGCGCGAGCGGGAACGCTGGTACTCGCTGATGCTGGACGCCTTCACGGTGTGGCTGCTGCGCAGCAGGTTTCCCCAGGTCACCAGCTGTTCCAGCCGGACCGTGAGAGTGTCGGCGTCGAGCCCCGCGGCGGAACCACCGCTCTGGCGTAGCTTCGCCATGATGTCCGGGACGGCCAGATCCGCCAGCAGCGTTCCGCAGAAGACCCGCATGATCGCGACATGCTCCAGCCGCTCGGGCGCGCTGAGGTACGTATACGCGTCCAGCCGCCGCGACTCCTCGTCGGCGTCCTGACCTGCACCGGATGCTGATGCTCCCATGCCCGTGAGGTTACGCGGCGCATACGGGCGCCGCCGGTGGGTGGCCGAAAATGCCACGGACGTGTGCCGGCCCGTAGCGATTCCCGTAGTGACTCCTGCGAGCGCGTTGAACACCCGCCGGGAAGACCTCGGCGAAGTGGGAGCACCTCTCCTCGTACAAACTCGTCGCGGGCCCGGACACCATCTATCTGGCCGAGCCCGACCGCGCTGCGAAGCCGTGGACAGCTATGGCAGCAGCGAGCCCCGGCAGGGCGCCGCTTGAAACTGCTGCTCGATGAGAACGTGCCCCGCCCCATGGCTGAGATCGTGCGCGTCAGCACGTCTGCCTGGTGGGCCTGGGCACGGCGATTGCCACCGTCTGCGCGGCTCTTCCCCACGCCCTGTCCGAACTCGAAGCAGCCGACGGCCAACGCCTCGTCTCCCTGACATCGATCGACCCGACGCGGCAGAAGCGCCTTCAGATCACGGACCCGGACGCCGCCCCGCCGAAGCACTGGCCGGGGCGTGATTCGGCCGCCAGGCCCTGACACCTCGATACACGAGGGCTCCCGGCCGGCAACCCATGGCAAGCGAGGCCGCGACACGGCCCGGTGCCGCTGACTGCGCTTCGTCTCATCAGGCCTCACTGCCGAGCTCTTCCTGGAGCTCGGCGATACGCCGTTGGGTCGCCTCCGCGCTCTTCCGCTGACGGGTCAGCTTCGCTTCGGCGGCTGCCAGTTCCCGGGTGAGCCAGTCTCGATCAGCTGCCGCCCGCTCACGGATGGTCCCGTCATCGCGATACGCGGGCCCTACCCGCTCACTGCTCACTACCCCACGACGCTCTCCGCATTCCGGGCAGTCGACGACGCGGGCGGAAACGTGGCTGTGCTCGCGATGCTGAATGTGGGGCACCACATGGTCGCAACGGAGAGTGAGGTCCCAAGTATCGAGGTCCTTCTTGCGTTCCTCCCGTGTGGGCCAGGAAGCGAACAGCCTGGCGAGCTTCTCCAGCCGCTTCGGACCCATCGGCGGTGGTGGGCAACAGAAGCCGCAATGCGTCACCCGAGAACCGCTGATGCCCCACCGACCACCCCGGCAGTCGGCGTGCCGCTCGCGGAACCTCCGGTCGGCTTCCTCGTACTCACGCTTCTCCGACTCGGACAACTTCATGAGGGGATACCAGTCCCCCAGCCCGTCTTGCATGGGCTCTCCGCAGCCCCGACAGGGCTCACCGGCCACGTAGTCCGCCCAGCTGAGACGTGTACCTTCTCGCTTCCACCGCTCATCCTGCTCACGATGCCGCCGGTCATCCGCTTCGGCATCGAGGGCTGAGCGCAGAGCACGCTTGGCCGCTCGTTGGCGCTTCTGCTCCTCCGTGAGCTTGGCCATGGGCTTCACCCTCCGCTGCACCGGGTTTCTCGTGTACGACCGCAGAATCCATGCTGGCGTGGCCGACCCGCGTGTCGGCGGCCCGTGTGCCGGATGATGACTTTTGACCGGAGTTGGATCGCAAGCGGCCTTCAGGCGACTGATGCCGTCTGGTGCAGGCGGTCAGATGTTCCTGCTTTGAGGCGCCGTCAGTGAGTCCCTATCGGGCCGTCGGCAAGACTGCCCCTCCGCTGGGCCTCGCCGAGTCGGCCCGGTGCTCCGCAGAGCGCATGGGCAACAGGACACACGACGCAAGGGCCAATCCTGCCAGCCCGTGACCTGCCCCGAACCGGGACTTGCGGGGCGTCTGTGACTCAGCGCTACGACTGGTCGCGCAACTAGGTGTAGGCGTCACGGGGAGTGATACCCTTGGTTGTTTCAGCACCTGACTGGTCCGCGGGGCCCTGGCCGAGTCCTGCCCTACCTGGGGATCGCCCGGTCTGATGCCATGGAGGAAGCGCAGGTTGGGACACCATCGTTGGGGGCGGTGTGGGGACATCCACGCGATGGAAGGGACCGAACGGCGATCGGTGGAGTTCTGCCAGGAGGCGGCTGGCGCGCTGGCGGGAGGACTCACGGAACGCGGATCAGCGGCTGGAGGAGATCGCTGCGGACCACCTGAGCGCCCTGCATGAGACGCTCCGTGCCGATCGATCGGCTTTCGGGTTGTACGACACGGCCTGTGCGGCCGGTGAACGGCTCGCCGGGGCCCTGGGGTCGCTGGCCGCCGAGGGCGCGGAGTCGGAGGACGCGCTCGTCGCACGTCTCGTCTCGGAGGTCGGTGGGGACGGCGGCACACTCGCCGACGCCGCAGTGCGCAGGGGGATGGCGGTGGCGGTCCGCGATGTCCGGGCCATGCATCCCGAGATGGACGACGCCATGAACGGGGGTGGCGCGGGCGGCGGATTTGCCTGGGACATCCTGTGCGATCTCTACCAGGTGTTCTTCGCCGACATGGTGGGGGAGTTCCTCAAGGCCGTTGTCGCCGAGCACGTCAACCTGGCAGTGCCGGTGCTCATCGCTACCGATCCGGAAGGCAGGATCGCCGACTGGGTCGCGGAGAAGGTGGTGGACCTGGCGCCGAACCCCTGCGAGGAGTCCGCCGAAGCGACGGACCTCGCACAAGCCGTGGACACCGCGCAATCGGTGGTGGGCGCTGCGCAGGATCCCTCGACCGCGCTGCGCAAGATCGCCGAGTCGCTGGTACCGCAGGCGGTCGGCAAGATACTCGGCCTGATCACTGAGGAGACCACTGGAGAAGAGGGAGCGGCGGCATGACCGGTTCCGACCATTTCCTGTGGTGGCGCGGTCATCGCGGGGATCGGCCTCGCGATGACCGCTGGACGGAGATCGGCAAGGAAGCCTTCCAAGAAAAGGAGCGCCGCATCACCGGCCGACACCACCTGCCCGGTCCGGTCCCCGACTGGGCCGAGGACCTGTTCCGCGTCGCCAGGGCCGCGTTCATCGCCGACAAGTACGTACGCCGGACCGGAGAAGGGGACCGGTGGACCCGCCGCATCAGCCTCGCCGTACCCGTCACGGAACACGAGCGGTGGGGAAGCGCAGCTGTCCGTACCCACCTCACCGCACTCCTCCAAGTCCTCACCGGGGACCTATGGAATGTGGACTTCCGGCCCCTCACCGGTCACTACGTCGAGGACGCGCTCGTCTCCCCGGACGAGCCGCGTGCCTCGGAAGTCGCGTTGTTCTCCGGCGGACTGGATTCCCTCAGCTGGGCCGCCACCCGTTCGCGCGCCGACGACTCCCGCCCGCTGCTGCTCGTGATGTTCCGCGAGATCGGCCTGCTGCGTCTCCAGCAGCGGGTGTACAAGGCCGTCGAACGACTGGTCGGAGCACGGCCGGTGCTGCTGTTGCCGATGAGCCAGACCCCGGCGGGCGACGGCTCGGGGGCACGGCTGGAGACCTCCTCCCGCACACGTGGTCTGCTGTACGCGGCGGGCGCGATCCGCGCCGCCACCGCGCACGGGGTGGGCACCGTCCACATCCCCGAGAACGGCCAGCTCGCCCTCAATCCGCCTCTGACACCAGCGCGTTCGGCCGCCTGCTCTACGCGTTCCGTGCACCCGCGGACACTGGGCAGTCTGAACGCCTTGGTAACTTCCGTGAGCGACACGGAGAGCACGGTGCAGGTGGTCAACCCCTTGGCACAGCTGACGAAAGGCGAGGTGTGCAAGGTCGGACGTGATGCGGGCCTCACTCCGTCCGACCTGGAATCCACCCTGAGCTGCGGTAAGCCGCCAACCCGCCGAAGGAGCGGGCCTCCCATCGCCAACTGCGGCGTTTGCTTCCCGTGTCTCGTGCGCCGCTCCGGGCTACTCCACGCCAATGGCAGCGACGGCACCCGGTACGAGGCATTGCCGTGGGCGGACGGCCTAACGCTTGACCGGGGTGCCGACTGGCGCGCCCTGCAGCGGTGGCTGCTCGGCCCGTACACCCTTACGGATGTCTTCACCGATACCCCGCTGCCGCCGGACACGGACCCGGCGGTGGCGTTCGATTTGATCAGGCGCGGGCGGGAAGAGCTGGCCCGGCTGCTTCAGATCGCGGATGCGACGGGAGCAGCTGACGCGGCGTAGGCGGCGCAGGTGAGATCCGGCTCGCACCAGGCGGCCCGGACACACCGCCTCACCGACTCGCTGTCTTGAATCCCAAACGACGTGCACTCGACGAAAGTGCTTGAACTCCTGGCGTATTCCTAAGGAAATCCCAAACGGCGTGCACCCCGCAGCGCGTGGCCTACGTCTTCTACTGTCCTTCTTGAAGCCAGGGATCACCGGCTCACTCGTCCACTGGGAGATCCCCCGACCTCAGGAAGGAAACCCGTGCAGCTGAGGCTGATGTACGTGATCATCGCGGTCCTCGCGGCACTTGTCGCCGCTCTGGTCGGCAGCGTCGTGACCGTCGTCGAGGAAGGGCGTCCCACGGCGGCCTTCAAGACCGGAGCATTGACCTTCGCCGGCTCTCTGACGCTCCTTATCGTGGTCATGGGCGCCCTGGGTGTGGTGGGCTCGTGAGCGACATGGGTGCCCTTGGAGGGCACGTGCAGGCCGAGGGTGCCTCCTCGCTCGACGAGGTGTTCGCGAAGGTGCGCCGACACCGCACGCACCTCTCGCGGCTGATGAACGCCCATGACGCGACTCGCCTCGTCCTCGGGCTGCTGTACCTGAGCCGGACCGCGCACGCCGCTCCCGGCACCGGCGTACCGACATGGTCATGGTTGCAGGGTCAGCCAGCAGGGCGCGGTTCGGGAATCCGCGCTGCCGTGAGCAAGTGTCTGAGCCACTGGCTTCCCGTAGCCGACGAACAGAGCGCAGACGTGGACACGAGGAGCCTGATGCCCGTTCCGCCCCCTGGTTCCGAAGGACCGCTGCACGCTCTCGTCCAGGCCATCGGCTCCACCCAGCGGGTCGGGCCGCTGCTCGACCAGTGCCTCCGCGATCTCTCGGCGGACCAGGCAGACGGCAGCCACTACTTCACGCCGGGTGACATGGCGCGTCTCATGGTCGGTGCGGTCGTCCCCCGCGACCGGCACAGAGTGCTGGACCCGGTTTGCGGTTCAGGGGGACTGCTCGTCGAGAGTCACCGCTATATCCGCGAACGCGTCGAGCTGAACCCGACCATGTCCTTGCACGGAAAGGAACAGCACGCCCACACCTCGCAGGTGGCCCGCATGAACTTCGCGGTGCGGGGGATCACGGCTCACGTCTTCCCGCCCGGGGACAGCCTCGCGGAGCCCGAGCGCGAGCCCCACGACATTATCCTGGCCAACCTTCCCTTCAACCAGCGCGACTGGGCGCCGGAGGACAAGATGGAGCAGGGCGCCCGCCGGTCGGGTCCCCCCCCATCGACACCGAGGGCCCGCGGGTCACCGCGCTCCGGCTGCTGGACGAACCGCCGTCGGTCTACGAGCCCGAACGGGGCCGTGCGGGCGGCACGGTGGTGATGCGCTACGGCTACGACGAGGCGGGCAACCTCACCGAGGTCATCAACTCCAGCGGCACGCCCCTGCGGTTCACCTACGACGGCCAGGGGCGGGTGACGTCCTGGACGGACCGTAACGGCACGTCGTTCCGGTACGTCTACGGGCCGGAAGGGAGGGTGGTGCGCACCGAGGGCAGCGACGGCGTCTTCAATGGCTGCCTGGAGTACGACGACGAGGCGCGGACGACGGTCTACACGGACTCGCTCGGTCACGCGACGCGGTATCGCTACAGCGCGGACGGTCAGTTGGTCGAGGAGACCGATCCGCTGGGCCACACCACGCTGACGGAGTGGGACGCGCGCGGCGACCGTAAGGTCGCGGTGACGGATCCTCTGGGGCGCACGACGCGTTACGGGTATGACGAGGACGGCAATCTGACCGGCGTGACCCTGCCGGACGGGGCGCGGGCGGAGGCCACGTACAACGCGATGTGCCTGCCGGTGGAGGTCACCGAGCCGGGCGGCGGGACGTGGTGCCACACGTATGACGACACGGGGAACCTCCTCTCGACGACCGACCCCCTGGGGGCGACCACGGCCTACGCATACACCGAGCGGGGCCACCTGGCCGAGGTGACGGACGCGCTGGGCAACACCACGCGCCTGACCCCGGACCCAGCCGGGCTCCCCATCGCCGTGACGGACCCGCTGGGCCACACCACGAGCGTCCGCCGGGACCCCTTCGGCCGGGTGGTGGAGGCGACGGATCCGCTGGGCCGTACGACCCGTATGGGCTGGACGACCGAGGGCAGACCGGCGTGGCGCCAGGAGCCGGACGGCGCCCGGGAGAGCTGGACCTGGGACGGCGAGGGCAACCTCCTCACCCACACGGACCCGGCAGGCCACACCACCCACCAGACGTCCACCCACTTCGACGTACCCGCCACTCGCACCGAGCCGGACGGCGCGACGTACGCCTTCGCCTACGACACCGAACTGCGCCTGACCGAGGTCACCAACCCGCAGGGCCTGACCTGGACCTACGCCTACGACCCGGCGGGTCGGCTCACCTCCGAGACGGACTTCAACGGCCGTACCGTGGCCTACACCCACGACTCGGCGGGTGACCTGCTGACCCGCACGAACGGGGCGGGCGAGACGCTGCACTTCACCCGGGACGCGCTGGGCCGCACGACGGAACAGCGCGACGAGACGGGCACCGGGACGACGTATGCCTACGACGCGAAGGGCGCCCTGACGCGAGCGGCGAATCCGGACGTCGAGCTGACCCTGGAACGGGACGCGCTGGGACGGGTCCTGTCGGAGACGGTCAACGGCCGGACGACGACGTACGCGTATGACGCCGTGGGCCGCCGCACCGAACGCACGATGCCCTCGGGCCTGAGGAGTGTCTGGACCTACGACGAGTCGGGCCGCCCTGTCGCATTGCGCACCGGGACGGCAGACACCCTGACCTTCACGTACGACGCGGCGGGCCGGGAGACGGAACGCCGCGTCGGCGAGGCGGTGCGACTGACCCAGACCTGGGACAGGGCAGGCCGCCTGACGACCCAGACCATCGCCGAGGGCCGTGGCGACGAGGCGAACCGGATCCTCCAACACCGCTCCTACGCCTACCGCCCGGACGGCTACCTCACCGAGATCCGCGAACTGACGTCGGGCACGCGCCGCTTCGACCTCGACCCGGCCGGCCGTGTCACCGCCGTCCACGCGCACGGCTGGACCGAGACCTACGCCTACGACACGGCGGGCAACCTGACGCACGCCACGTCCCCGGGCCATGAGGCGTCCGGCGACCGGGAGTTCACCGGCACGGTGATCCACCGCGCGGCCCGCACGTCTTATGAGCACGACGCCCAGGGCCGTCTCACCCGCCGCACCCGCAAACTCCTGAACGGCCGGACCCGCACCTGGACCTACACCTGGAACGCGGAAGACCGCCTGACGGACGCGACAACCCCGGACGGCGATCACTGGCACTACACATACGACCCCCTCGGCCGCCGCATATCCAAACAACGCCTGGCCGAGGACGGCACGGTGGCGGAATCGCTGACCTTCGCATGGGAAGACACCCGCCTGGCCGAACAATCCACACCAGAGGGCAACCACACCACCTGGGACTACACCCCGGACACCCACCGCCCCCTGACCCAAACCGACCACACGTCACTGGTGCGCGAGCCCGGCGAATCCCTCATAGAGAAATTCACCGGCGCCGACGACGACACCACACCGCGCCTCCACGCCATCATCACGGACCTGGTCGGCACCCCAACGGAGTTGGTCACCGCGGCCGGTGACCTGTCCTGGCAACACCGCACCACCCTCTGGGGCACAGATTTCCCCACCGGGGCAAGCCCTTCAACGGTCGACTGCCCCCTCCGCTTCCCCGGCCAATACGCCGACCCCGAAACGGGCCTGCACTACAACTACTTCCGCCACTACGACCCGGAAACGGCCCGCTACGTCACCCCAGACCCGCTGGGCCTCGAGCCTGCCCCCAACCACCACGGGTATCTTCCTGATCCTCGGACTGGGGTCGATCCCCTGGGGCTGGCAGGTTGTAAGGATGCCCATGTAGCACTCCGAGGTTGGCGAAACAAGGATTACCAGCTCGGAAGCCAGCAGATAAAGCTGGACAAGAAGGGTATGAAGCACTTCCTTGAGCGACATCACCCGGAGTACTGGGATGGCTCAACGAAGGGTCAACAATCCTTCTTCGATCCGAAAATGAGCGTTACGGACGTCAGGTCGGCTGTCGAAGATGTACTCAAGCAGAACCGTGACACGATAGACCGGCGTGGCGTTGATAAAATGTACCAAGTGACCGGCGAGGTTGACGGGACAACCTACGTCCTGGGTATCAATCGGGGACGAGTTGGCCAGTTCTACCCGCTCAACGAATAATGAGGGCCATGCTGTCCGTACATTCTTTTCTGAAGGAGCCAGGCGGTTCTTTCGTGCCTGTAGGGCAGGCGCAATTTCGGATTCCGGACCCGGACTATATCGAGGGTGCCCTGGAGTTGGAGGTGAATGGCGTCCCCATTCTCTCCCTGAATGATTGGGACTACATTGATCAACTCTGGTCATATCTCATCAACGCCATGGAGGAGTATTCGGAATCGGGCGTCGCATCAACCAGACTCCCTGATCAGCCGACCAAGCTGACTCTGTCAAGGCAAGGAAAGAGTTACGTTCTTGTTCGGGTGGATAGAGGTAAACGGTCGCGGAGCTCGGCAGTCGAGGAGAGTGAGTTCTTCCGTGTGCTATTGGAGTCCGGAGATCTGTTCTTCGCCTGTATGGCCGGAATCCTTCCTGAGGTCGCAGACTATTACAACTCTGAGCGGGAAAGGCTGCTCAGGCTTCGTGGTTGTCAGGGGTTTCAGTGATGGTGGTGTCTGTCGGCTCTGGAGCACTCCTGGTGCACCGACGAGGTTCCGGTGGCGCTGCCTGACTCACACAATCTGACGCGGCGAGCACGGCAGCAGGACCATGAATGCCATCATTGCTCGCACGCTGATCGAGCTGCTTGTATCCCTTGAGTTGTCCGACGAAGAGTCTGTCTCTGTGGAGGCGTCGGCAGTTCTGGCTGAGGATGCCGCCACGTCGCTAGGGGCTCTATCAGATACCGAACGAGCGGAACTGATCTCGATCATTACCCAGATGGGTGAAGAAGCCGGGGATAAGGATCGTCGGCAAGCCCTCCAGGATCTCCCTGAAGGACTTGGGCTTACCGAGTGACCAGCGCTTTGCCAATGTGCTCGACCTTTGTGAACGCATCCCGGCATCGTCAGTTCGGCGCGCCCCAGTCCCTCCGGTACGCGGCCAAGTCACCCGGCGTCGCCGCGAAGTCCACGTACAGCGCGACACCGAACCGCTCGCGGCGCGCGTCCTCGCCGTTCAGCCCGAGGCGAGCGCCCCCGATGGCCGCCGTCACCGTCTCGGCCGACTCGTGGTGCCCGATGTCGTCGGTGTGGAAGGCGGGAGGCCCATCAGCAGGTCGGTGCCGGGTGGGGTCGCCTCGAGGGCCAGCCGCGTCTGCTGGGCCATATAGCCCCCGTACGGGCTCTCCATGGGCATTGCCGTGTCGTAGGACATCACCGCGATCTGGTCGACCCGGCGGGCGACCGCGCTGAAGTACGACTGCGACCACCACTTGGGGTGACCGGCGACGAACCCCGTGACGGAGGGAGGGGCGGGGGACGCGGCAAATGAGGACGAGCCGAGCCGTTGTTGGGCGGTGAGCTGGTGATTCAGACGGCCGTGCCGGTGCCGGTGACCCGAGCGCGTACGTAGCCGACCGGCGCTCCGCTCGCACGGGGCGCCGCCCCTGGCGGCTTCCGTCCCACCAACCCGGCGGCTCGGCCGTGGGGCGACCCTCTCACCTATGGGTGTGTCCCTGGATACAGTGGGTAGTCACAGCCTTGCTCGGCCACCTCGACCGGAGGCAGACATGGCCCGTGGCTGGGAGGCTGACCCGTCCCCGTTATTCGAGCGTCGGCTGGGGAAGTCGGCCGAAGAGCTCGGTAACTCCGACGGCAATGACGAGTGTCCGGACATCTGGCAGCTCGACAACGGTGATGTGGCTGTGATCGGCCGGGATCTGACAGGCGTCTACGGCGCCCGCCTGCCGCAGGGCGTGCACCTCGCTCCGGATGAGCGGCTGGTCGTCATCCCAGGGAACATGCTCAGCGCGGCCAAGAAGGACATCGCCGATGCTTGATCTCCTCGCCCCCGTTCTCGTTCCCGAGCAGGGCGATCGGCTCACCCGCACCGCCTACAAGCAGGACTTCCGGCAACGGGAGGACGCGGTCCGTGACGGGAGTTCCTGGAAGCTGGAGCGCCGGCAGCACTTCGAGGAGCAGGGCAGTCCGAGCCGGGACGCCCTGCGTCGGGGTGACTGGGAGGAGGCACTTCGGCTCCTCGCCGACCGGCGCGACACCTTGGCCAAGGCCGCTCAGGAGGACGAGCGCAGGGGATATGCCTTTCACCGTGTGCGGGTGGTCGAGAGGCCACTGACGCCGTATGTGCAGTGGGAACTCCGCTCCCAGCGGCAGCGTGCGGAGTACGGGCAGCGGATCAGGGTCGTCCCCGCCGCGCAGGTGGCCGCCTCGGAGGACACCGGCCCGCTTCCGGAAGTGGTTGTGTTGGGCGGCCGTACCGTCTTCCAAGTCGTATACACCGAAGCAGGAGTTGCGAACGGTGCGATCCGCTACACCGACCGTGACCTTGTGACGCGCTGGGAGAACTACATCAAGGTGCTCTACGCGGTGGGTGAAGAGGTGATGTCCTACTTCGACCGTGAGGTGGCGCACCTTGATCCGCCGACGCTGAGCGACGCGGGAAGGGAGTAGGCCGATCACATCGCCAGGCGGACAGGACGAGCACTTCGGCAGCACCCACTCCGAGCTGTCGGGATCCTCACATGACGTCGTCCAGGCGAGAAGTGTGCACGGAGGCATCCACTTCCACGCGCAGGCCACACCGGACGCGGGGAGTTCCTCCAGCCCTGTCCCACGCCAGTTACCGGCCGACGTGGGTGGATTCGTCAACCGGACCGATGAGCTGGGTCAGTTGAATGCCGTCCTCACCACCGAGGACGGCGGTCCGCTCGTCGTCTCGGTATACGTGATCGCGGGCACCGCCGGCGCCGGAAAGACATCGCTGGCACTGCGCTGGGCACACCAGGTCCGGGAGCGTTTCCCGGATGGTCAACTGTACGCCAATCTGCGCGGCTACGACCCCGGAGAGCCGGTCGCGGCCCGCGAGGCCCTGCACCGCTTGCTGACCTCGCTCGGTGTCCAGCCCGAAGCCGTACCGCAGGATCTCGACGCGGCCGCCGCGCTATACCGCTCGTTGCTGGCCGACCGTCGGGTACTGGTCGTCCTGGACAACGCGGCCACAGTCGGCCAGGTCAGGCCGTTGCTGCCCGGGAGCGCACACAGCCTGGTGCTGGTCACCAGCCGCAGCCGCCTATCCGGTCTCGCCGTCCGTGATGGAGCTCGCCGACTCACGCTCGGTGTGCTGCCGGAGCCGGAGGCGGTTGCCCTGCTGCGCGTCGTCACCGCGGGATACCGGCCGGTCGATGACGAACGGAAGCTCGCCGAATTGGCCCGGCTGTGCGCACGACTTCCGCTCGCTCTGCGGATAGCCGCGGAACGCGCCGCCAGCCACCCCCACCTGCGGCTGGACGACCTGATCGCCGAACTACGCGACGAATCGGCCCTCTGGGACGCTCTGAGCACGGGCGACGACGAGGAGGCCGAAGCCGTCCGCACCGTCTTCGCGTGGTCCTATCGCGCCCTGTCCGAGCAAGCCGCCCGCCTGTTCCGCCTGCTGGGCCTACACCCCGGACCCGAGTTCGGGCTGCAAGCCGCCGCGGCCCTGGCAGGGTCGACCAGCATCAGTCGGTCCCGGCAACTGCTGGACTCTCTGGTCGGCGCACACCTCCTGGAACAGACCGCCCCGGACCGCTACCAGTTCCATGACCTTCTGCGTGCCTACGCCATCGACCAGGCCCAGCACGAGGAGCCGCCGGTCGAGCGGGAGGCAGCTCTGCGCCGCGTGCTGGAGTGGTACCTGCACACCGCCGATGCCGCGCAGGGCTGGATCAACCCCGCTGAGGATCGCGTGCCCCTCACGCCCGCCTCGGATGACATCAGCCCGCTGACGTTCTCCGACTACGACGCTGCTGTGGACTGGGCCGAGCGGGAGCACGCCAACCTCTTCCAGGCTGTCCGTACGGCGGCCGACGCCGGGCAGGACCGACTGGCGTGGCAGCTGGCCACAGTCTTGTGGAACGCACAGTTCCCCTCCGCCTCGGGCACAAGCTGGCCAGCCGTGGGCCGCATCGGACTAGAGGCGGCCGAACGGCTGGGAGAACGCGCCGCACAAGGGGCACTCCACACCTACCTCGGCATGGCCTACACCCGCCTCAACCGCCTGGCCGAGAGCCTCGAATCCCACGAGAACGCGCTGACGATCCGGCGTGACCTGGGAGACCGCCTGGGCGAAGCACGCTCACTCAATCTGATCGGGCTGAACCACCTCCGCGGCAGACGGCTCGACACCGCTGCCCGCTACTTCGAGCAGGCCATCTCCGCCTTCCAGGAGCAGGACGCCGCCCACTGGGCCGCCACTGCGCTGTCCAACCTCGCCACCACCCACTACCGCGCCGGGCGGCTTCCGGAGGCGGCAACCGTCACTGACCAAGCCCTTGCAGCGCACCGGACCCTCAACGATCAGCGTAGCGAGGGCAACATCCTGCGCGTGCTGAGCGACGTCCAGCGTGAGCAGGGCGATGTCGAAGCATCCCTGGTCTCGGCCCAGGCCGCCCTCGATATCGCCCTCAGCCTCCGTAACCTGCGTCTGGAGGGCTTCTGGCTGCTGACCCTCGGCGATGCCCAGCAGGCGAAGGGCCAGTACGCCGAGGCCCTGACCTCCTACCAGCGCTCCGCCACACTCCACCGACGCCTCGCCGACCGCAGCCGAGAGGCACTGGCCTGGCAGGGGGTTGGTGAGGTGTACCGCCGCCTCGGACGTCATGCCGAGGCGGCCGACTTTCACCGCCAGGCTGCCTCGACGCACCGCGATCTCGGCGATGAGTGGCACCAGGCCCTGGCCCTGGACGGCCTGGCCTCGGCCGTACTCGGCGAAAACCCGGAGGAAGCCCGTCGCCACTGGGCACAGGTGCTGAGGCTAATCGCCGACTTCGACGATCCTCACGCAGCGGCGCTGCGCGAGGCAGCCGAATGCCGGCTGGCAGGAGTCAGCTGAGGCAGTGGAATGATGACGTGTGCATGAGGGCCGCAGGGTGGCAGGCCGATTTGCGCTACCGCCGCCCTGCTGTGCCGATTACAGACATAGTGAGAACTGACAGAGGCTCCTTTAGGATGCCGCAACCATGCCGAGGAACGGACTGGGATCTCCGTGCCAGGAGACCCGGAGGGCATCTCGCGCACGGGTACAGGCGACGAAGAGCAGGCTCAACTCGCCCAGAAGATCCTCCCGATGCTGTTGGGGATCCACTTCCTTCGCAGTGATAGCGCCGCGCATCGGTACGACACCATCGCTCACGCCGGCGACGGCCACGCAGCGGAATTCGAGCCCCTTCATACGATGCATGGTTCCGACGCGGACACCGTCGCCGGTCCCCGATGTGACGCCCAGCACGGTAGCGGGCACACCGGCTCGTTCCAGGGCGTGTGCGATGTCCTTGCCCAGCTGGATGTACCGCACCGCCACTCCGATCTCGTGCGGCGAGACTTCGGCTCTGGTCCAGTCCTCGATCTGGGCCACCAGGCCCGCGAGTTCCTCGGTTTTGCTGCTTGAGCCTTGCGTCTGTGGAGGCGCGCCGTGGAAGGCCGACCGATAGCCGGTCAGCGACTCGTCACCGCCGTCCATGTCGTCGATGCGCTCGCCTGTCAGCAGGGCGGTGGACCAGGTAAGGATCTCCTGCGTGGTCCGGTAGTTGATGCGCAGACGGGTGGACCGACCGGCCACCGAGATGCCGAGGCTGCGCAGGGACACCTTGTTGCCGTAGATACGCTGGTAGGTGTCGCCCGCGAGAAACAGGCCGTCCGGACCAGGGGCGACCAGAGCCCTCAGCAGCCGCCACTGGGCCGGATGCAGATCCTGTGCCTCATCGATCACCACATGGCGGTAAGGCCGTTCGCCACCCTGTTCATCCAGGATCCGAGCTGCCTCCGCGCATACCTGCAGGAAGGTCCACTCGCCCGCCTGGCGCAGCTCCTTCGTGAATGCCTCGATCGCACGCCACACCTGGGCACGCTTCAATGGGCCGAGAGCGGTGCCGCGCCCGCTGCGGGACGCCTTGAGATACGCCTCGGGGGAGCGCAGGTCCTGGGCGAGGACGACGTGCCTCCACTCCTGGTCGAGGAAGACATCGGTGAAGTCGATTCCGAGTTGCCGGGCGATGCGCTCCCAGCGCGCTGTGATCTCCTTCTGCCGGGTGACGATGGCCAGGGGGGCGCCGCGGTGCTCTCGGACGATCTGATTGGCGAGTGCGTCGACGTTGACGACGCGGATCTTCGCCCGCACCTGAGAGTCGGGGATCAGCAGCTCGAGATTGCCGCGGAGGTCGGTGGCGAGATCCCGGGTGAATGTGGTGAGAAGGATCGACTCGTCGGGAGCGTCGGCCGGCAGCTGCCGTGCCAGATGAAAGGCGCGGTGCAGGGCCACCACGGTTTTGCCCGTTCCCGGACCGCCGATCACGCGGGCCGGGCCCTTGTACGACGGCCGGTAGGCGACCTTGCGCTGACTCGGGTGCAGAAACACCCTCCAGGCATCGAAGGGGCGCGACAGAATTTCCGTCAGCTCGTCGGCCCCCGAGACCAGGGCGATCCTGCCCTGCGAGCGGGCCATGGCGGCCGAGAGACCGTCCTGCCCGGCGGAGGGCGTCGGCGCGCCGCTGTTCGACGCCATGGTGAGCTGCGGGTACGTAGCGGGAGAAATCTGCTCCAGCTGGATGAGCACCACCTCGCGCCACACGTCTTCCGGCTCCATGCCGGCGGCGAGCCCGGCGAGCACGTCGTACTGCTGCTCCGGCAGGATCTTGTGCAGGGCGTCGAGATGGGCCTCGTGGCTGAGGTGACGTATCAGCGGGAGTAGTTCGGCATCGATCCCCAGCCTGGTCAGGTCCTTGTCCGAGACGTGCGCAAACAGCGGCGCGGTGTCCGCGGATGAGGCAGAGGCGAGGGCATGCATGCCGGCGGTGGCCCGCTCAAGGGCGACGTCGTTGCGCAGCTCGATGCCTTGCGTTGCGGAGTTGACGGTCGCCCGGTGTTTGATGGCCCAGTCGATCGCGTCGTCGTGGCGCATGACCTTCAGGAGCAGGAAGCTGTCTCCTGACTCGGGAGCCAGGACGACTCCGCGCATGGACTGGTTGATGCGGATGGTGCGGATGCGGGGATCCCGGGCCTTTTCGAGTTTTTCGAAATGGAGCCCCGCGTGCCGGTGCTCCTGAAACTTGTCGAAGACTTCGTGGACGCGCTTTTGAACCGACTTCTCCAGCCTGGCGAACTCCATCAGGAAGTCCTTGTGGATCCCCAGCGTCGCCATCACAACTCCCGGTCCCGCGTTGGCTGATTCTCCGGATCACCGTACCGGGATGGTGGACAATGAAGGGCTGGCCCCGGACAACTCGACGAAGAGGACGCGCGTGCAGGCTCGGGAGATCACGTTCAGCAAGCTGGTCCAGGGCGAGATGCAGTTCCAGGTTCCTCTCTATCAGCGCACATACAGCTGGGAACGGCAGCAGCTCCAGCAGTTGTGGGACGACGTGATGGAGTTGGTCGACGACCGGCTGGAAGACAGGCCGACAGCGGCCCACTTCCTGGGGTCCGTCGTGCTGGCTCCGGAGCGTGTCGCCGCGGGCGGAATGCAGCGTTGGCTCGTCGTGGACGGCCAGCAGCGGCTCACCACCCTCATGCTCGCCTTCATCGCGCTGCGGGACCGCCACCGCGAGCGCAAGGCCGACAAGAAGGCCGCCCGAATCCACGACCTCCTTCTGGTCAACGGGTACCAGGAGGGGGACGACCACTACCGGCTGCTGCCGACCCAGGCCGACCGGGACGCCTTCATCGCATGCGTGGAGTCCTCCCCGAAAGCGGGTGGCCCGGGAAACGTCGGCGCCGCCTACCGGTTCTTTCTCGATGCCCTCGCAGAGGGGGAGGAGAACAGCGGTGAGGTCTGGACCGACGCCGTGGAGACGGTCCTTGGCAACCTGCTGTCGATCGTCGCCATCACCGCGGCCGAGGGCGATAACGTCTACCGGATCTTCGAGTCCATCAACAACACGGGCGTCGGTCTGAGCCAGAGCGACCTGCTGCGCAACTACCTCTTCATGTGTCTTCCCAACCGTGGGGAGCAGGTTTACCGCACCCTGTGGCTGCCCATGCAGGAGCTGCTCGGGCCGGACAATCTGGAACTGCTGGTCTGGCTCGATCTGGTGGTGGCCGGCAACAGCCGTGCCAAACAAAGCGAGATCTACCGGGATCAGCAGAAGCGGCTCGAGCCGCTGTCCCAGGACGAAGCGGCACTTCAGGCGGAGATCGCCTCCCTCGCCGAGCGAGCCGAGCGGCTCATGCGCATCCTGGAACCCGAGCGGGAGCCCGAACCGGAGCTGCGGGACGTGCTGGAGCGACTGTCCCGATGGGGCGGCCAGACCCACTATCCACTGGCCCTCTACTTGCTCGACCTGGTGGACTGCGGTCGGTGCACCGCCCAGGAGGCCGCCGAGGCGCTGGGTTACGCCGAGAGCTACATGGTGCGCCGTCTGCTGGCCGGTCTCTCCACGACGGGCAGCAACCGCGTCTTCATGGAGCTCCCCAAGGAGCTGGACAAGGACGGCTCACCCGCTCAGGCCGTACGCCACTTCCTGTCGCGGCCCAAGACGGGAGCTCGGGTGTGGCCCGGCAACGACGCACTGCGCGAGGCGGTCCGAACCCGTCCCTTCTATAAAGCAGGCCGTGTCAACCAGCGCTTCCAGGTACTGCGCCGACTGGAGGAGAGCTACAGCGCGAGCGAACCCGTCGACTACACCAAAGCCCGGCTCACCGTGGAACACGTCCTGCCGCAGACCCCCGCGCAGCAGTGGCTCGACATGCTCGCCGAGGAGGCCGAAGACGGGGAGAGCCCCGAAGAGCTCCATGCGCTTCTCGTTCATACGCTGGGCAACCTGACGCTCTCCGGGGACAATGCGCGGCTGTCGAACCACCCCTTCCGCCGCAAGCAGGAGATCCTCGACTCCAGTGCCCTGCGGATGAACCAGCGCATCGCGGCCGAGGAACGCTGGGGCAGAGCGCAGATCCTGGCCCGCGCCGATGAACTGGCCGAGCGGGCGGTCCGGCTGTGGCCCGGTCCGATCGAGAACGCGCGCCATGCCGACGACGGGTGGGCGGGCTGGAAGGAGCTGCGCAAGGCCCTCCGCGCGATGCCGTCGGGAACCTGGACGACGTACGGCGACATCGCCGCGCTCATCGGCACGCATGCCATCAGCGTCGGCAGTCACATGCGATCCGCCCCCGGGCTGCATGGCGCCTACCGTGTCCTGACCGCCGACGGCCGTGTCGCGGAGGGCTTCCGCTGGACCGACGACGAGCAACTCGGCGACCCCAAAGTCCTCCTGGAAGCCGAGGGAGTTCGCTTCGACGCGGTGGGCCGGGCCCACCGCTCGCATCGGCTGACCGCAGGAGACCTGGCGACTCTCCTGGGCAAGAGCGACTCCGACGAATGGGCGCCGGCACAGGAACCGGACGACGGACAGGAGACGGCCGCCGACCGTTTCACGACGCAACTCCGGGCCAACCAGACGCAGGAGACCGTCGACGGCGTGCTGAGCGCGCTGCGTTTCTGGGAACAGCAGGGCGGCTATCGCGCGTACGGCAAAGCCGAGGAGACCAGCTGCTTTCCGACCCTGGAGGCGAGCGCCGCCCGTAACGCGCGCACCCTGTGGCCGATCGCCGTCTACCCGGTGACCGGCACGGTGGAAGTCGTCCTTCAGCATCTGAAGCGGCGGCCGCCGTTCGATGACGAGCCGATGCGGCGGGAGCTGATGGGCCGGTTCAACGAGATCGAGGGAATCGAACTGGCCGAAGCGAAGCTGGACCTGCGTCCTTCCTTCCCTTTGGAGGTCTTCGCCGCGCACGGCGAGGAACTCTGCGCCGTGCTGGAATGGTTCGTGCACGTGGTCGCCCTCGCTGAAGCCCGTCGGCCACTGGAGGACGGTCCGGCCGCGTCCTGAATCCGTCGGGCACTGCCCGGCCGCCGATCGCCAGGACCACGCCCTACGGTGTGTCAGCCAGGAAGCGGCCGCAGCACACCCCTCCGCTGCAGCTCCCGGATGTGCTCGGCGGCCCTGAGCGGGGCGGTGCCACCGGTAACCAGCACCCCGGCCTCCAGGTTCCTGCGGACCGCCGACTCCGTGAGGTTCGCGCTGCCGAGCAACAGCACCCGCCGGTCGGCGACGGCCAGCTTGGCGTGCTGCCGCGCACGCGGGTGGTCGCGCCGCTCGGGTGCCCAGTGCCACAGCCGTACGCCGGGCACGGCCGCGAAGGCGTCGGCCGGTTCGGAGCCGAGCAGCCCGGCGGCTCCCGCCCTGGTCTCCACCACGACATGCACCTCGACACCCCGCGCGACGGCCGCCCGCAGAGCCGCGGAGAGCGGTTCATAGGGGCGGGCCGCATACGTCATGGCCAGCAGCTCCCGCCGCGCCCCGGCGACGACCTCCGCGAGCACCCGAGCGGTGGGGCGTGCCGGCACCCCTGGAGTGGCAGGCCCGGTCCAGACCGTGCTGACGTCGACCTCGACCCGCTGTCGGTCCCGGCCCGCGACGAACCCGCGCAGGTAGGCGGCGGCCTCGGCGTACGGGATGCCGTGGCGCCGCAGCGACGCGTACACCTCCCGTATCGCGTCACTGGCGCGCGGATCCTGCACAGTCACAAGCGCGTGCTCCAGGCCCCGCCCGCGTGCCAGCACACCCGCCAGGTCCTTGGTGCGCGCGGAGCCGAGGACCGAGGCGACCGCCTCCGCCGCGGCCTCGAACTCCGCGCGGCTCACGGCCGCAGACTCGTAGGCGTCAGCACCTGGTCGCTCTCGTCCCCGAGCGGGACCAGGAAGCGGCGGTCGAGGAAGCGGTTGCCGCGCTCGCAGGTCGTCTCCGAAACAAACAGGCAGACATGGCAGGCGGCCCCGTGCAGATAGTCCGCCGGATCCCGCGGCAGCCGCTCGGCGCAGAGCGGATCGGAGGAGCAGCGGGCCGCGTCGTGCAGGGCCCGGCGCACGATGCGTTCGAAGTGCGGATCCTCGGCGAGGGAGACGAGACCTCCCAGGGTGCCCTCCGAGTCCGGCACGGCGGTGTAGATGAGGATCCCCGTGCGCGGATGCTCGGCGTCTCCGGCGTAGATTCGTTCGCCCAGGCTTGCCGAGCTGTACCCGCACTCCAGGGAGATGGTGCGGATCAGCAGATGAGAGAGCGAGTGCAGGGCGATGTAGCGCTCCCCGGGCCAGCCCCGCATCGGGTCGAACTCGCCGCGCAGCCGGTCCGACTTGCGGTTGGTGCGGAAGCGCGCGAAGGCATCACGATGTGCCTGCATCGCGGGCGACTTCTGCATCCGCTCCTCCCACTCGGCCATCAGGTCCTCCCGTACCCGCAGGAAGATCCCCTCGCCGCGCACCTCACTCGCCGGCACCCAGTTCTGGGACGTACGGGACAGATGCACAGGCGTGGCGATGCCGGGTGTCTCCTTGTCCGGCGCGTCGAGCCGGGTGAAGCCGACCAGGGCGCGGGCCTCACGCAGCCGCTGCACCTGCCGTACGTCCGAGAAGAGCCCGGTGAGGGCGTCGGGCACCGTGACGCCCTCCAGCGCGAAGTCGTCGGTGGCATCCGGCATGGGCGAGGAGGAGAGCACCTCCCACTCGGGGCTGAGCAGATCGACCGGGGCCGACTCCGCTGTCGGCGCCGACGCGCCTTCCAACCGCTGCTGGTGGGCCTGTACGGCGGCGATGAGCGCCTCGGCGTCGTAGTCCTTGAGGTAGGCGTACGCGGGGGTGCCGGCGAAGGCGTCGAAAACGACGCGTGAGGTGATGTTCTGCAGCTCGACCCAGCGCTCCTCGACGAGTTCGGCGAGGTTTCCGTTCCTGCTCGGCGGCAGTGCGAGGGCGCTGAGTGTGATGGGGAACCACTGGTTGGACGCGCCCGCGACCATCAAGGTCGCCTCTTTGTCGCAGTCCGGCTGGTATGTGCCGAGGTGCGGGTGGCGGCCTCGGCACCTAGGGAGGTTGCGCCGCCCCCGGTCGCCCATGGCGTCGCGGATGTTGCGTTGCTCGCCACAGGCCACGCATTCCAGCGTCACGTTGGCCGCCTGGTTGCCGCCGTGGTCCTTCATGCGCAGCAGCGGGCGGGGCATCTTCGCGCATGCGGCCCCGTGGTGGACGAAGGGCGCGTACGGGAACTCGTCGAGGTGGCCCGCGGTGCACACGAGGGTGAAGCGGGCCGCGACGGCGAGCGGCTTGCCGCGCCTGCAGTCGTGGACGAACTTGGCCTCGTGCGGGGTGCGCGGATTGTTGTTGACGAAGGCGAACGCCTGCGAGTCGATGGGGGCGAGGAGATTGCAGGCCGTGCACCGCAGCCACTGCGGGAAGGGCGTCACCGGCACGCCCACCCCCTGCGCGGCCCATTCCTTGGGCGAGTTGTCGGCGCCCTCCATCCAGGGCGCGGACCGCAGTTCGTTGATCTGGGCCGCGCCGTAGAACTGGAGGGAGCGGTTGACGGCCGTACGCAGCCGGGGCTCGTCGATGACGTAGTCGGTCAGGCTCGCGTGGCTCCAGGATTCGAGGCCCTTGACCAGTACGGAGAAGTTGGGCAGGTCGATCAGGGAACCGACTCCGGCTGTGTACATCAGATGGCTGGGGCGTGCCGCGCCGACGCGTCGGTAGTAGTTGGTGCTCATCGTCGTCCCCTTCCGGCCGCGCCGGGCGCGGCATCCCCGTACTCGTCGGCGTCGACCGGAGCGGCCGCGGCGGCGTCGCTTTCGTCGTCGACGGGAGTGAACCGCCACTCGGGACCGCTGTAGGTGGCCTGATCCACGAAGTTTCCGCCGCCGGACAGCAGCAGGTTGAGTTCGTTCTCGGTCTCCCGCATCGACATGGGCACGGTGCGTTCGTCCCACCGCGAGCCGTCGGCCCGGTGCAGCAGGGCCGTGACCAGGATGTCCTTCTTCTTATCCTTGCGGTAGCCGAGCACGCCGCCCCTCTCGCGCTGCTCGGCCCAGGAGTCCTTCAACGCGGTGATGCGCTCGGACAGGTACCGCTGAGCACGCTCGCCGCCGACCCGGTCCGCTCGTTCCAGAAGCCGCCGCTCCACACGAGTCGCGATCGGGCCGTCGAGGTCGACGACCTGGGCGTCGGTGTTGCGTGAGTACTCGTACGCCGCCTGCCGCAACGCCGCGATGTAGGCCGGCGCGGTACCCCGGTCGAGCGCACGCCGGGTGAACGGTGTCACGGACAGTGCTTCGACCTGGCGGTAGAAGGTGGCGTGGTAGTGGGCGAAGTCCTCGAAGTGCGCCAGGTCCCGTGGGCGGGACCAGTTGTAGAGAGTGACGACCAGACCGGGGCGGCGCGCGTCACGGCCCACACGTGAGGACGCCTGGATGTACTCGGCGGTGTTCTTCGGCTGGCCGACGACGAGCATCAGCCCGAACCGTGAGACGTCCACGCCGACCTGGAGCATCGAGGTGGCGAGGACGACGTCCACGGCCTGCTTCTGGAGAGGGGTCAGCTGGACGCGCGGCTCGCGTTTGTCGCGCAGCGCCGCCGCGTACTCCGCGAACAGCGCCCGGCGCCGCGGTGAGGTGTCCCGTTCCGGATCGAAGGGGGCCTCCAGGCGCTTGAGCGTGGCGCCGATGTCGGCGGAGGAGATACGCGACGTCAATTCCTGGATGGTCAGCATCCCCGACTTCGTGACGATGCGGTCGGCGATCGTCTCGTGCCCCTTGCGACTGCCGTTGACCCGGACCCGGGTGGCGATGTCGTCGTCCATGTAGCGGCGCATACCGGCGAGTTCGCGCGTGGCGTTGAAATAGCCGACCAGCGTCATGTAGGGATCGGCCGGCAGCCCGTACTTGTCGAAGAGCTGCTGCGCACCGAGCAGCAGGATCTCGGCGACCCGGATCTCGGCGGCCTTCAGCCGGGTGCCGTGGGCGCACACGCCGAGGTAGCGGCGGCCGGGTTCGGCGCGGCTCACCTCCGTCTGCCGTGAGAAGAACGTGTCGCCGACGTCCAGAACCTGCGGCGGGAACACCGCGACCTGCCGGCCGAAGACCCCCCGCACCTGATCCGCGGCACGCTTGGTGGTCGCCGTGGAGGCGACGATCTTCGGCCCGACCTCGTGGCGGTGTCCCTCCGCGTCCGTGTACTCCCAGCTGCACAACTGGTCGACGGCGGCCTCGAAGAGACCCACCGTGGTGCCGAGAGCACCGGAGATCAGATGCAGCTCGTCCTGAATGATCAGGTCCGGTGGCCGAAGCCGGGCGACCGGCCGTGAGGCCACCGCGGGCAGCAGGCCCTTCTTGTTGTGCCGGCTGCCGCAGCCGGTGCGCTCGTCCAGGTCGTCGTGGCGGTAGCCATGCCGCGGGCACCACTCCGTGACCCGTCCGAACAGCAGCCCCGCGTACCCGTTCCAGGGCAGCTGCGCGAGCTTGTCCACGGTGGCGATCACCATCGCGGGGGCGAGGCGGTAGATCTCCTCGTCCACCGTGATCACCGGAATGCCCTCACCGGGCGCGGCGAGCCGGGAGAAGGGGCAGCGTCCCTCGCCCTCGCCCCGGGGGCAGTAGAGCAGGACCCGGCGCCGGTCGGCGTCGTAGTCCATGTTCGAGTGGGCGGTCAGGCCCTCACCGCACCATGGGCAGCTCAGCACCTGGATGACGCGCGCGTGCTTGTCGCTCGAACTCTCCTTGGCACCCGCGATCTGCTCCTGTGCCTCGGAGAACCAGTTCGGCGACACGGAGTTCCCGACCCACAGGCCGATGCGGAACGGCGTCTCTCCCCAACGGGCGTCCCGCGCGAACTCCTCGCGCCGCAGCACCTCGCACGCGCTGACGAGCGCTGCCGCGCGCTGGAACTGCTGGGCGGTCAGCAGCCGCAGCGTGTACCGCATGAGCACACCGACCCCGGCGCCGCCATCACGCGCCTCCGTTCCGCTGCCCACCGTGCCGTGCAGCCGCCGCAGGGCGAAGGTGAACGCGGCAAGCCCCAGATACGCCTCGGTCTTGCCGCCGCCGGTCGGGAAGAACAGCAGGTCGACGAGGGCTTCGCGGCCGGTGCCGCGATGCGGGTGGCCGGGCCGGGACAGCGAGGCCAGGTTCAGCAGCACGAAGGCGAGCTGGAAGGGCCGCCAGCTGGCCGCCTTCTTGCCCTCCGCGGCTACGGCGTCGCGCGCTTGCTCGTAGGAGACACCCTCCTGACCGGCCCGCAGCCCGGCGACCGCGGTGTTGCGCCGCTGGAGCGCCATCGCCCGGTTGGCGAAACGGAAGGCTTCGAGCGCGTCCTTGTCCGCGCAGAGCGCGTCGATGCCGAACGCGATGCGGTGGCAGACCTCCTCGGCCTGGTCGATGGCGGTCTCGGCGGCGATCCGCAGATCCTCGGGCAGGGACTGGGCCTTCTGGCGCTGTTCGTCCAGCCAGGCGCTGTAGCCGTCCGCGAGCGGGGCCAGGGCGTCGGCCAGTTCCTTGCGGCGCGCGGGCACGGCAAGGGTGGCCAATTCGTCCATGCCCAGCTCAAGACCGTCGAGGAGCGGCTGCTCGGCGGCGGTGGGCGCCGAGGTGGCCGGCACGTCGTACTCCGGGAGCCACGTGGTCGCCAGCCGATGGGCCCGCCGCTCGCCCTTGCGCACATCCACCCGCACCGCCACATTGCGGCCGACGGCGTGCCGCAGACTGTTCCGGTACAGCAGCCGCAGCCGCCGCTCCTCCACATCCTCGGAGCCGCCCGCGGAGCGGGGGTCCAGCGGATCGTCGATCGGCAGGAAGACGGCCGCCCGGTCGTCGGGGAACGCGGTCACGGTCAGCTCGGTCTGGAACAGCCACTGGACGTCGCGCCGGTCGGCTTCGCTCTCCCGCAACCGGTTGACCAGTGCGACCTCCACGACGCGGAGATCCTCGCCGCCCTCGCCCGTGGCGCGCTCACGCACCTGGACGTCGAGGTGGATCCCGGAAGACTTGTCACCCTCCAGGACGCGACTCTGGTCACCGGCGCGGGTCACGTCGATGTCGCAGGGGCGCTTCACGGGCTCGCGCCCCCAGACCCGGGCCGTACGCCCGTCATCGGTGCGAGCGCTGGTGGGGGAGTAACGCCCCCAGGATGACTGGACGCTGAGCGTGCCGATCGACGCGGGAACCACGAACGACAGCCCCATCGAGGAGGCCCAGATCCGCCCGGAGGCCTGCGGAGTGAGCCGCTCCGCAGGTCCGCCCTCCTCGGTGCCGTCGTCGCTGCCGGGCTCGACATTGGCGGTCTGGGCGGCGTTGCGGGCGATCTGGGTCGCGGTCTCACCGGCCTCCGGGCGAGGGCCGAGCATGCCCACGAGGTAACGGTCGCGCGGTCCGGCCGACCGCGGCGGGAGCTCCTCGGTGTCACCGTCCCAGGGGCCGAGCAGATCCCGGTGGATGTATGTCACCAGCCCGTCGCGCACGTCGTACGAGTCGCCGGGAAGGAACGTCTGCGGCACCTCGTCGAGGGGGTGGGGCACGCCAGGAGCGGCGGCGGGCTGGGACGGCATGGCGATCGGGCCCTTTCTTGCGAGATGAGCCAATGGGGTGAGACTACCGGGTACGGCAGAGCGTGGCGCCCCAGAAGAGGATGTCACTCGTTGACTCAGTTCACAAGCCGGTTGATGTATGCCCCAAAGCAGGAGTGAGCCGGAGGGGGCGGGGTGTCCTTCCAGGCTCTCGCTCTGCCCGACAGGTGGAGTGACATGGCTGGAAGTGACCGCACACGGCGGGTAGGGCGTTGCGTGATGAACGCTATGCGCCGTTCTCGCCGTTGATGGCGAGAGCGAGACGCCACATGCGGGTTGACGGATTCCTTTTGTGTTCCGTGCCCTCTTCCGCGAGCGTGCGCGCATGCTTCACCGCGTCCCGCCAGAGATGGCGGTAATGGCGTTCGAAGTCCACGGCCTTGTTCGCGGGGACGTCGACATACTTCTTCAACAAGATCTTGAGGGCCTTGTAGTCAGCGACCCAGGTGTGATGGTGGGTGTGGTGCAGCAATAACCAGATCTCGAAGCACGGGTTGGACACGACGAGTTCGACGTTGTTCTCGGAAGCACACCGCATGGCGGACTCCAGGTCCTGGTATTCGTCCACGTCCACGACGCACCAGACCTGGTCGAAGTCGCTGCTGGCGCCGCCCCACCGGGCGACGGCGTACTGGACGACCTGGAGAGGAGATCCCGGTTTCTTGGTGACCCGTACCGACAACGTCGAGCGTTTGAAGTGCTTTTTGAAACCGACGAGGTAGTCGTGCTCCGTAGTCATGGCCCCGCACACGACCATGATCTGGTCGGCGCTGTCCCTGACATCCGTTGCGCGGTTCAGATCGGTATCACGGCTGGGCCGCCTCGACTTGGGCCTGCCGCTCGGCTTCGGTGTCCTGGCCAGAACCCCCACCCCTCTTGAGTACCGCCTCGGCGAAGCTCTCGTCGATGAACGGGACCCCACCGTAACTCCCGCCCAGATAGCGGCGCTCCCGGTTCTCTTCTTTCCGGGGTTTGAATTCCGCCAGCGAGTAGAGCGTGGTTTCGCCGTACTGATCCTTCTCCACGAACCATGCCTGGTCGCGCTTGAGAATGTCTTCCCCATCGCGCCGTCCGAGCAGGCTGGCATCGTGCGAGGTGAAGATCAGCTGAGCGCCTTCGGGGTTGGTTCGCGAATCCTGGAACAGACCGATCAGCCGGGCTGTGAGGAGCGGGTGAAGGCTTGCGTCGATCTCATCCACCACGAAGGTGCCGCCTCTGCGCAGCACCGCGAGGAAACGAGGGGCCTGCTCCAGCAGGGATTGCGTCCCCGCCGACTCGTCGTGCAGGTTCATCTGCACGACGCCGCTGCGTCCGCGATGTCCCACCCATGGCCGCATGATCTCCCGCGGGCCTTCGTCCTCCAGCTCCCGCAGGAGGCGAGGCGGTATGCGGGGGCCGAACTGACGTCGCAGACCTGCCTCGTCCATGAGGAGGCGCTCCATACCGCACCCCTCGATCCCCAGGTCCGCGGCTTTGAGTAGTTCCATGATCTCCGGGTGGCGATCGGCGTCCTCAAGCGCCCGCACAGCGGAGATCCCGAAGTTGCGGCCGGGTTGCGTACCCCGGAACTGGAGGCGGTGTGCGAACCAGTCGTAGACGGGGCGGAAGTCCTGTTGCTTCGAGCGTGCGGCCAGCGAGAGGAAGAGGACGTTGGGCTCGGTGATGCTCTCCACGAGTGCGAGTTGCCCCGACTGCTGGGATGCCCCGGGCTTCACCTCATCGCCATCGCGCGAGAACAGTTCCTTTTTCTTCCCCTTCGGGTAGCTGTCGAGCCACTCCTCGACCACGCGGTCGTCATCGACGCCGAATCCGTAGGTGTAGCGCACTCCGTCCAGCAAGAGGTCGACGATGTACCAGGACGGCTCGCCCTTGGCTTCGTCGTCCAGCAGGAACGGGCTGCGATCGACGCCTCCGTCCGGCTCGGCGTCACGGTGGGACGACACCACCATGCGAGCCATGTACTGCAAGGCACCGGCCAGATTCGACTTGCCGGAGGCGTTGGCTCCGAAGATGCCGACGACCGGGACGGCTCTCCACTGCGTGCCCTCGGGCCGATCCGTGTCGTAGACGGGCTGCAGATTGAGCTGCTGCTCGTGTCGGATCGAGCGATGGTTCGCAACCCGGAAACTCAACAGCATCAGACCGCACCTCCTGCCGTCCCACTCCCACCGCTGCACCAAGGCCGTGATGCATCCCCGTGCTGCTAGTAAAACGCGTGAAGGGGCCTCTGGCAACGGGAGGCGACCCTTATGGGGCTCTTCTGTGCGGAAAAACCGCACGACTGGGCCCGGTGGGGGTGATCCAGACCGGCCGGTCCCGCTGTTGTGGACGTGCTGGTCCAGCGGGCGGTGGGGGCGAGGATGTCTGGCCGGTCAGAAGAGAGTGCCCTCACGCGGGAAGAGTCCGTCACTGAACGGGGCGAGATCTTCTGCTTCCTCCGGCCTCTGCTCCGACGCACCGGCTGCCGACGGCGCGGGGTCGTCCGGCTCGGGAGCGATGAGGGCCGCGAGCCCGGACGCGTCGCCACCGGTCATGGCATCCAGCTGCCGCAACGCCTTCATCCGCATGGAATCCCGCAGGGCCGGCGGCAGCGCCACGCTGACCATCCTGAGCATCCGGTACTCGCCGCCCGCGCCTCGCACCAGGAACCCGAGCTGAGCGCGGCCCGCGCGGGAGAGGATCAGCAGCTCGCACATCTCGTGCGGGTCGTCCTCGTCGTAGCGGAAGCGCATGATGAGGTTGTGCGCGTCCGGGTCCGTCGGAGGGAAACCGACGACCACGTCGTGCGGGTCATCCGACGTCCGGTGACCGATCCGCACCTGCCCGTCATGTTTGAACCGCCGGGCCGCCGCCGATTCGAGGCCACCCTCCACGGTATACAGCCACCACGGCTGGGAACCGACAGTGCCGGTCCAGCCGATCTGCGTCTCCTCCGAGAAGACCTTGGCCACCATGCTCATCCACTTCGGGACGGCCTCACGCGGGCGCTCGGCCCGCTTGAGCGGCGTGTAGTCCTCTTCGGTGAAGACGGGGGTCGGCAGGGCGGGGTCACCCGGGGCGCACCAGATCTCCGTGTACTTCCGCAGGTACGCCTCGCAGCGGGCCGCCTCCGGCGAGTCGAGCGCGAGGTGTGCGCGCTCCAGAGGGGTGAGTCCCGGGATGAACTCGTCCTTGAGCCAGCGCAGATACGCCAGCCCTGTGTCCCGGAGCGATTCGAGGTTGGTCCGCAGGTCGGGAGGCAGGGAATCATCGCCGGACGCCAGGTTTCCTTCGACCACGGTGGTGAGCGCATCGGCCAGCGCCCGCTCCCGGTGGACAAGCATGAGGTGGGGTACGGCCGCCAGTTCGGCGGCACACTCGGAGGCGTACGCGTCGATCTCCTCGGCGATCCCGTCCCACCGCGTGACGAGGACGCGCGCGAACTCGGCTTCCTGGCCGTGGGTGTGCGCCTCCATGTAGGCGAAGTACCCGTGCCAGTCGTCCTCGCCCGGACCGTCCGAGGAGACGAGCCCGCGCCGCCAGATGCCGTCGCTGTCGATGGACCAGCGCTCGCGCAGCTCCTGGTGGACTCGCGGCCAGCCCACGGCCCTGGCCCGGATCTCGGCCCAGTAGGCGAGAAGTCCTTCGCCGAGGGGTTCACGCCACCACGCGTGGAGGAGCCGCACGGTCGGCCTGCGCAGGGCGAGCCACAACCCCTCGACCTCGCCGATCCGTTCGGGCGCGCGTATGCCGCGATGCCCGGCCAGGCGAACCAGATCACCGGCGACGAAGCCGATCTCCTGCCGCTCCATGTCCGCCTGCGCGGTCCGCGCGAGGGCGGTGGCGGCGACGAGGTCGTACGGGCCGAGGTCGTCGGGGATGACGGAGGCGATATCCGGCGAGAGCTGCTCGAGCAGGATCGCCAAGGATTCTGTCGTGTTCTCGAACCACTTGCGACGCAGGTGCGGGAATCTGCCGGAGGTGTGTGCGGCGGCCATGACGGTCACTGTACGTGCGTTGACTTAGTTCACACAAGTCGGCGAGGCTCCACCGATGTCGAACCCTGTCCGCCGGGCCGGCCGAGTAGTGGTGCGGCACGCTCAACTCGCTGCACTCCTCGCGACCGGATCTGTCAACCGGCACTGCGCGCTGAAACGCGATTCGCTATGGCGCTTGGTGCTGTGCAGTCCGCTCGACTACGAAGGGGCACATCCGAGGCGTTCCTGCCGAGGAACGGTCGGCAGGCGCTCGGTGACGGTGCCGAACATGAGGCGCGGCAGCGACCCGATACGGCGACGGCCCCCGGTCTGGGGGCCGCTCGCTTCGGTGGCTGGTTGCTGGATGGGTCAGGTGGCGGGGAACTCCCCGCGCTGGACGGCGGAGATGAACGATGACCACTTGTCCGCCGAGAAAACCAGTGCCGGACCGTTCGGGTCCTTACTGTCCCGCACGGGGATGATGTCGGGGTAGCCATCGGCCACCTCTATGCAGTTTGCGTCTCCCCCGTTGCTATAACTGCTCTTGCGCCACACGGCGGCGCTAAGGTCGGGAGTATTCATGATGTGCTGCCCTCCATGAGGTCTCTGATGAATTCCACCGAGGCTGACGGCGATAGGGCCGAGTCCCGGAGATGATCGTAGGACAGCCGGTGCTGCGATACTTCTTCCGGATCTTCGATCAGTTCTCCCGACTTGCTGCCCTCGAAGTAGGCAACGCCGGTGCCGTCTGCCTGCCATAGGAGCGACAGAGAGCCTCCCATCAGGTCATGTACCCCGGCAGTGAAGGGAAGGACCTGGAGCACTATCGCCGGTTGCGCAGCCGATTCCACAAGGTGGGAAAGCTGCCCCGCCCATATCTTGGGGTCAGCCGTAGGACGCCTCAACGCGGACTCGTCAAGGATGACACGCATGCTCGGTGCCGGGACACGTTGCAGGATCTCCTGACGACTGATACGAGCATCCACCTGCGCTTCCAGTTCTACCTCGCTCCACTGGTTCGCGGCAGATGAGAGCACTACGCGCGCGTAATCCTCTGTCTGAAGCAGTCCCGGGATGGCCGCCATGTACTTGTGCATGATCACGGCGTTTGCTTCGTACTGAACGAATAGCTTGTACGTGCCCGCGATCACCTCGTCACGGGCCATCTTCCAAAGCCTTACGAGTAAATTTCCAGTTCCGTAGTAAGTATCAAGATCCTCCATCAGCATCTGCTTTGATAGACGTTCGCCGTTTTCGAGTCTATTTAGGTAGGTTCGATCATATCCAGTATCTTCTGCCACTTGACTCAGGGATTTACCCGATGTTTCCCTAAATGTTTTCAGTGCGTGGCTGAGTGCGTCTCGGGCGTTCTGTTGGCCTTCGTTCGGGCGTTCGAGCACATCGATTCCCATTGTTGTCTGGCGCCGTGGCAACAGCGGATGAGGGGTCAACTTACTGCCGTTCGGCCATGGTTGACGTACGTCCGGTACTTACCCCGGGCAGCCAGACGCCACATACGAGACCCCCGCAACCCGACTGCAACGGGCCCGGGGGCGTGGCCCAACAGCTATGAGGGAGCTGATGAACGATGACCAACCCTATCGGGTGGTTCTTCGCATGGGTGAGTGCACTTCTCGCCTTACGGCCGTCCGGCCGTCACCGGGCCGGGGAGGTACCTCCCCCCGGGGCGGTACCTCCCGAGCCGCGTACGGTCGTTTCGCCTCCCGCCGCGAGGGACTCAGGCTCTGTGACCCATCCGGCCGTCCCATCGCGCGATAGCGGGGTGCCTGCCCCGGTGCGTCCGTACTTCGTAGTTCACGAGAGGGAGGAACAGCGGTTGCGGGCGCGGCGGAGGCGTGCGTTGTGGCTCGCGGTCCATGGCGTCGATGTCGGGCTTCGGGTGATCCGTGGTGTGAGGGTGAGGGTGAGGGCGGCGTGTCCGGATGAGTGCGATGACCGGTCTGCGCTTGCTGCCGTGGTCGAACCCGGACGGCAAGCCGTGTTATCTGGCGTCGGACGACGGAAACAGCCTTCTGAGCCGACGTGCGGACGAAATCGAGGCGCTACAGGTGGCGATGGGGCGGGAACTTCTCCGTCATGCCCGTGTGCTGCTTGAGGACCGTAAGGCCGATGTGAGGGAACTACGGTTCCTGGCGGAGCGGCTGTGTGAGTCGTTGCGTGACGTGCTGCGGGTCGCCGAGAGTCGGGGCGGTCGTCTACCCGCGCACGGGGAGGGCGACGGCCAGGATGAGCCGGAAGACTTCCCGGACGGGGGTCCGGCCTCTGGGAGGGCTGGGGGGCGTCGTGGCTGACTGGCAGATCGGTCCCGTACCCGGGCGGGGCCCGTGCCGCACACGTGGTGGAGAGGTCGCGCTGCCGCTCCAGATCAGCAGCGGCGGGCAGCACCGTGCCATTGCCGAACTGGAGCTGACCGCAGTCGAGGCCGAACAGTTGCATGCGGCCTTGTGCTACGCGCCCGGCGGGCAACAGTCGCCCGCCGATACGCCCGAATGCCGTCAACCGGTCCACTACCCGGGAGGTCGACAGCGGTACTGAAGACGGCCGCCCGCCCTGCGTTACCGCCCCCTGGGACAAGCGGGGGGCGGGCGGCCCCCAGCGGCCCCGGAAGCGTGATGCGTGTCTGCCTTCCGGGGCCGTTCCGCCGGACGAGTACGAGCAGGCGTACCGGGCGCAACACGAGGAACCCCCACAGACCGCTTGATCATACGATCGCGGACTCCGTAAATCCCGGGGCAGCTCAGAAGATGGTGCCCTCGGGCCGGAAGAGTGTTCCATCTTCGAAGTCGACCACAGCGGACTTCCTGGCCTGTTCCGCTTTCTTCCGCCAGGCTTCGGCTGACGGTCGCGGCATGTCGGGGTGCTCCTTTGGCTCCTTGTGAAGTCCGAGGAGCACCTCGTCGGCGTACGCCTGGTGATTGAGTTGGCGGAGCCGGTCGATGATTTCGGTGCGGGCGAGGAGGCCGATGGTGTATCGGGTGCCCTGGTCGGTCTCGTGGAAGCCGTGGTCGAGCGGAACGGTTTGGTGGGTGGGGTCGGCGGGCGGTGTCGCTCCGCTCTTGTCCAGGAGGTCGTGCCATCCGTAGGCATCAACGGTGGCCTTGTCAATCTCCTCGTGGATACGGCGGAGTTCGACGATGTCAGTGTCTTGGCAGGACTCGTCGTGGACGAGATTGTAGGTGGCGGTCAGGCCGATGTTGCGGCGAATCATGAGTTCGCGGCGGAACTCGTTGAGGTGGATTCCAGTGGTATGGAGGAGATCAGTAAGATTCGGGCGAACGAGGGTTTCGAAAACGTCTGTAGGAGTGTAGCGAAGGTCCCCCTTCATGGTGGAGGCGCGATCGATGGCCCACCAATAGTGGGGAGCGGAGCTGAGTAGAGCTAGGAGTGCTGGAGCATCAGAAGTAAACACATTCAAAGCATGTGAGAAGACTTGATTCGTCGAGACCAGAACCGGCATCACAACTTTGCTGACAGCGGTGATGACGATGCACTGTTCGAGCTCCGCCAACCCGCGCGTCATCTCGCCACGAGGGCGCCAATACTGCCACCAGCGATCTACCCAGCCAGCGTAGGACTTCTGGTTTCGCTGCTCGCACTCGGGCTTTACGTCGGCGAGTAGTTTCTCGAATGCGCGGGGGTATTTTTTTGCGCTTTCCTCTTCCCATTCGTGAAAGTTAACGATCCAGCGATCTGAGCCGTGGGTTGGGTGGTTGTTCACATCATGGCCGTTGACGTATGGAAATAGTACGTCCCTGTAACTCTCATCCTCGGCTAGCCAGCGGCGTGCCATCGCTTCAGGCATTGTAAAGCCGATGCTGTCCGGTTTGTAGCCGCCGAATGAAATGCCGCTACTGGCTGCTAGGTGCTCGACCCATGAGTGCTCTCGGCTTGCTGGGTTCAATGAAGTGGTGATTTTCGATGGGAGTGCCAGGTCGCCAAGAATGCGTACGACGCCATCAGCCACTCGCTTGTTGCTTATCCAAACTGCGCAGTATTCCAGCATCGCAGATCGGGATGGCCATCGAGCACTTTTGACTGCCCGTCGAATCTCCACTCCTTCTGCCACTAGTTGGTCCAACCCGGTCTCGCGTGTATCTCCTTGGGCGAGAGTATTCGTGGCAATCAATCCCGCTTGTCCAGCGGAGTTGAGCAATGCGTGGATTCGCAATGTGAAGTATGCCACTAGATCGGCCTTGCCGCGCTTACCCTGTGCGAGATAATCGATCGCGTATTCGCGATACGCCTCCCCCAGTGCTCCTGTCAGCTTATGCCCACCCAAAAACGGCGGATTCCCCACCACCGCATCAAATCCACCCCGCTCGGCAAACACCTCCGCGAACTCCAACGGCCAATGCACCGGCACGCGCCGCATACCCCCCTCCGGCAGCTCACTGGCCAGCCACTCCCGGGCCCGCCTCCGCGCCTCAGCCACCACCTCCGAGTCCTCAACCTCGGCCTCAGGTACGGCCACCACCCCCCGAGCCACCCGAGCCGCCATCGGGAACAGATCCCGCAGCCGCTCGCCACCGTCCGCCTCATACCAGGGCACTCGCCCCGAGGCACACGTGGCCAGTGCCGCCCCCACGACCAGGTCCCCCACCAACCGGAGCTTCGCCGACATCTGCCGCACCTCCCGCAGCAGCTTCCGCTTCTTCGCCAAAGCCTCCGGCCCGTTGCCCTTTATCTTGGTGATGTCGTGCCGCTTTTCCACCACCTCGCCCACCAGATCCTCAACATTCGCCGCCGCCCCCAGCAGGTCGCCCTTCCCCGGATCCAGGTGCACCGCCTTCAACTGGTCCGGCGAGGTGACCCCCAGCAGCGAGTCCCCCGCCACCAGCCGGTCGTCCAGGAAGGTGAACGGGCGCTTGGGGTCCATCGAGACCAGCCACAGCGACAGCTTGGCCATCTCCACTGCCATGGGGTTGATGTCCACCCCGTACAGGCAGTGCTCGATGATCTGGCGCCGGGCCTCGATGACCACCGGGTCGGACTCCGAGTCCGCGGCCGTCACCTCGTCGACGGGCCGCCCGGCGCGGTACGCGACCGCGTCCTCGCGGCCGTCCCGCACCCACGCTTCGATCAGCCGGTCACCGAGATACCGGCACGCGGCGACCAGGAACGCCGCCGACCCCATCGCGATGTCCGCGACCTTCAGCTCGAGGATCTGCTTAGCCGACTTCGGCACCCACTTCTTCTCGTCCGCCGTCTGGAGCGGCCCCGGCTCATACACCAGGGGCTCCAGCGCGTGCTTGACGACTTCCTCGGCCAGCGTCCTCGGGGTGTAGTGCGTCCCCGTGTTCTTCCGCAGCGACGACTCCGTCACGAACAGGGAGCCCGCCGCGATCACCACCGGCAGGCCCCGCAGGTCCCGCCGCAGCAGGCCGAAGAACGGCAGCAGGCGCTCCGTCAGGGCCGCGTCCCGGCTCGCGGCCTGGAGCAGCCGCTTCGCCTCCGCCGCGGCCTCGCCTTTCGCCGGGGCGAGCAGCTTCTCCAGCCTGGCCACGCTCGCCGGCGGCTTGGGGTCCTTCCATGTGTCGTGGATCTTCTTCGCCAGGGCCTTGGTGTCCTTCACCGAGGCCGCCAGCGACTCCAGCTCCCGCAGCGGCACCTCGTGTTCCATGCCCGCGGGGCCGATCAGGCCCACCATCGTCTCCACGGCGCGCTCACCGTCGTACGAGAGCAGGCCCTCGTACACGTAGCCGATCTGCTCGACGTCGAGCGCGCGGAAGCTGAGGGTGCGGGTCTCGCGCTGCCTGCCCGTGCCGACGCGGACCTCCTGGACGGACTGGAGCATGTGCAGGACGGTGCGGTCGTCGATCGGGAGGAGGGGGAAGCCCTTCTCCAGCCACGGGTAGGTGTCGGGGTCGAAGATTGAGCCGTCGTATGCGGGCAGTTTGAGCTGTGGGTGCCGCACGCCGTCGTGCACCGCGTGGAACAGGGCGATCAGGCGGTGCCAGGCCGCCGTGGTGTGTTCCAGGGAGGCCTCGCCCTCGGCGTCCGCCCGCGCCTTGAGTTCGGCGCGCAGGAAGCGGGCCGAGTACGACTGTGCGTACACCTCGTTGTCCGCGGGGAGCAGTCCGCGCTCCTCGGCGAACAGCAGGAAGACGACGCGCATCATCACCGCGACCGCGCCGCGGTACACCTCGCCCGCCCCGACCCCGCTTGCGCGCAGGCCGGGCGCGCCGTGTTCCATCAACCGCGCGTCCGCGCGGCCGATCGCGTCCACCAGCAGTTCCACGGCCTGGCGGACCTGGACGCCGAGGGCGTCGGTGACCTCGTCGCCGGCGGCCAGGCTCTCCTTCATGAGGCCGACGAGGGTTTCGGGCTCGGCGTACTCGAAGAAGCGGCGGCGGCGCAGCAAGGAGACAAAAGCCCGGACGACGTTGCGTTCGGCGGCCTCGTTCCAGTTGATGGCGTCGAAGACGGCAGTCGTCGTGACGCCGCCGGCCGGTGCCCACACCAGGCACCACCAGCGGCCGTCGGTGAGCAGGCCGAGCGGGATGTCGTGGTGGCGCAGCAAGCGGGCCAGGCGGTCGGCGGGGCTCGCCGACCAGTCGTCGCCCCATTTCGGGCGGGCCGTGGGCACGGTGCCGCTGGGCAGGGTCATGCCCAGGACGCGTACGCGTTTGGCGGCCGACTTCACGTCCGGTTCGGCGGCGAGGTCGGTGCCCGGTTCGGCCAGGGCGAAGTCGGCGCGCAGGTGGACGCCGTGTTCGGGCACGTCGAGGGTGAAGCGGTCCAGGGCCAGGTCCGGTACGTCCTCGGCCTCGCTCTGGCGCAGCACCAGCGCGTCGCCCCATTCGAGGAGCGAGCGCAGCACATGTGCCACCCATGCGTCACGGCCGGCCGTGGTGTCGGTCTGCCAGTCGGCGTGGTGGGCGCGCAGCCGGGCGCGCTGGTCCTTGTCGACGGCGTCGAGCTGGGGCCAGGCCCGGAGCAGGACGGGCATGGTGAGGAAGGGGCCGGAGACCTCGGTGAGGTCCAGCCACTCCTGGTGCTGGGAGCGGCCGTCGAGTGCCTTGGCCTTGGCTGCGGCGAGGCCCTTGGAGGCTGCGGGACGGGGGCTCATCGGCGGGCTTCCTTTGTGGGGACGACGAAGACGACGGCTACGGGGAAGAGGTGCGAGCGCGGCTCGCGGTAGCGGGCCGCGATGGTGGCGAGCTCGCGTTTCCGCTCGGCCGCGAGGGACTCCACACGGGCCTGCCAGCGCTCGCGGTCCTCGCGGTACTGGCGCTGTTCCGCGGTCGTCACCTCGCGGGTGCCGAAGAGGGCGATCTGCTCGTTGTCGTCGTCGCCCTCCTCCTTGAGCTTGGCGCGCAGGGTGGCCTCGAAGCGGTCGAGGGTGGTGGTGATCCGGTCCTCTTCCTGCTTGCGCCGGGTGCTGAGGGCGCCTTCCAGGGAGGCCCGGCGTTCGCGGGCACGGGCGGCGAGTGACTCGTACAGCGGGCCGTTGAGCCGGGGCCAGGCGTCGGTCAGTTCCTGGCGCAGTGCGGGAGCTGCCTCGGTGCCCTCGGTGAGGGCGTGGGCCAGGGCCGAGCCCTGGGTGCGTACGGAGTCCCAGCGGCGGAAGCGGCCGGTGTCGCCGAACCAGCCGCCCGCGTACAGGATCTCCTCGTGCAGGCGGGTTCCGTCGACGCCGACCAGGACATAGCGCGCGTAGGCGGAGACCAGCGTGGTGCTGATCTCGGGATGGTCGCTGACGACGGCCGTGACGCGGCGCAGACCGACGCTGTCCGCGTTCCACACGGCGGCGGTGAGCAGCCGGGTGGAGAGCGCGACGAGCGGGTGCTTGAGGTGGGCGAGGACGAGGTCGTCGCGGCCCTGGGCGGCGATCCGCGGGTCGAAGGTGACGGGGCGCTGCTCGGCCGGGCGCAGCTTGTGGGCCAGGCCCCGGGTGGCGCGCTCCCAGGTGCCCGACAGGGGCGGGACCTCGTACAGGCCGCCGTCGAAGTCCTCGCTGTGGTGCGGGGTGAGGGGTTGCTGGTTGTCGAGTGCGAGGGCGGTGTCGACGACGCGCTTGATGTTGGCCGGGGTCAGGCCGAGGGTGTCGACCGTCTCCTGGTACTGGTCGGCCAGCCGCTTGGCCTGGGCGGTGACGTTCTGCTCGGCGGCGATGGTGCCGCCGGTGTTCTTCCGCCCCGCGATCTGCTTCGGTTTGGCGTTCTCGATGTCGACCGGGGTCTGGTCACCGGTCATGCGGCGCTGTACGGCGTCGGAGATGACGGCGTTGACGGAGCCGAGGTCCTCCTCCATGCGCGCGACCTTGCGGGCGACACGGGAGAGGAACTCCAGGTCGGCCTCGTAGGAGCCGGCCTTGGCCTGCTCCCAGCCGGCGCCGATGAAGTGGCTGATCTCCGGGTCGCGTTTCTGGCCCCACCGGTCGACGCGGCCGATCCGCTGCTCCAGCTTGTTGGGGTTGAAGGGGATGTCGTAGTTGAACAGCCGGTGGCAGTGGTTCTGCAGGTCGATGCCCTCGCTGGCCGCGTCCGTGGCCAGCAGGATACGGACCTTCCCCTCCTCGGTGGCGGGGTGCGCCTGGAAGCCGAGCCGGATCTGCTCGCGCTGTTCGGCGTTCAGCCCGCCGTGCAGGACCGAGACCCGGCCGCCGTCGGTGAGTTCGTGCTGCTGGAGCAGGCCGAACAGCCACTTCTGGGTGTCGCGGTACTCGGTGAAGACCACGACCCGTTCGTTGGTCCAGTGCTGATCGGGGCGGCAGATGGCCTTGAGGTCGCTGATCAGCGCGTCGGCCTTGGAGTCGGCGGCGGCCTGGTGGGTGAGCGCCCAGCGCTCCATCTGCCGCAGCAGGTTGAGTTCCTCGCCGTCCTCGTGCGGGGTGAGGCTGGTGGAGCGGGTCAGGGCGTCGTCCTCGGCATCGGCGAGGCCCAGGTCATCGAGTTCGGCGGCGAGGTCGGCGAAGTCCTCCAGCCAGTCGGGGACTTCGGCGGCGGCCGACCGCGGGCGGCCCTGGGTGTCGTCGAGGTGGGAGAGGTAGATCTGGACGGTGTGCAGGAAAGCGGCGGGGGAGGAGAACAGCCGCTTCTTCAGCAGCAGGGTGACGAGGTCAGCGGCGCGCCGCCCGCCCCGGGCCTTCGGGGTCATGCGGTTCCTGCGCAGATCGGCGAAGCTGCTCAGCAGGCCGTGCACCTCGCGCTCCAGGCCGGTGTACTCGACGGGGATCTCACGGGTCCGGCGGGTGCGGAAGCGGGGCGTGCCGTCCGGGTTGGTGACATTGGACTTCAGGCGGCGGACGACCGTCTCGTCACGTGCTTCCTTGTCGGGATCGACACCGCGGGCGAATTTCTGGTTGTCGATGAGCTCCAGCAGCGCGGTGTACGACTCGGGGTAGCCGTTGTGCGGGGTGGCGGAGAGGAAGAGGCGGTGCTCGAAGTGCGGCACCAGGCGCCGGATCAGCTTGGTCTGCTGGGAGTCGACCGCGTACACCTGCTTGGGGGCGGCGGGCGCGACATGGTGGGCCTCGTCGAGGACGAGAAGATCGAAGAAGCGCCGCGGGCGGGCCGAGTCGTCCGTGGCCTCGTCACGGGTGGGGATCACCTCGTCCAGGAGGCGCTGGGCCTTGCTGCCGCGCAGCCAGGGCAGCGAGACGATGGTCAGGGGGTGCACGCGGAACGGATTGGCGGCGGTGCCGTGCGTGCGGCGCAGCCGTGCGCAGTGCTCGGAGTCGACGATGGTGAAGTCGAGGCCGAACTTGTCGTGGAGCTCGTCGCGCCACTTCAAGGTCAGGCCCGCGGGACAGACGATCATGACGCGGTGTGCCCGGCTGCGCAGCAGCAACTCCTGGACGACCAGACCGGCCTCGATGGTCTTGCCGAGGCCGACGTCGTCGGCGAGGAGCAGGTTGACGCGGGGGGCGCCGACGGCGCGGGAAACGGGTTCGAGCTGGTAGGGCTCGACGGCGACGCCGGAACGGAAAGGAGCCTGGAGGGTGCGCACGTCGGCGGAGGCCACCGCCGACCACCGGACGGCGTCGAGGAAGGCGGCCAGCCGCGAGGGCGGGTCGAAGCGGCCGGTGGAGGCGTCGGGCAACGATCCCCGGTCCAGGACTCTGCGCCCCGGCTCGATCTCCCATATGACGGAGAGCGTGTCCCCGAAGCGGCCGTCGGCGACTGACTGGAGATGGGCCAGGGTCGCGGCACGTCCGCTCGCGGGCGGAGCCGGCTCGACTCGGGCGACCACCCAGCTCTGCCCGCGCACCTCGACCAGGTCGCCCTCCTCGGGGAGCCGGTCCGATGCGTCCGCGGCCGTGGTGCGCCTCCGCTGAGCCGCCTGTGTCATGGTGCCGCCTCTCCTCCATGGCCGGTATACGCCCTCATGTACGGCATTGACCCTACGCAATTCACGACACGCGGTGGAGCCAGACCGTGCAGGAAGGGTAACCGAGAAAGGATGATGTGAACATAGTTCACAGTCGCTTGCTGTGATCTGGCTATGCGGATGTGATCAGGCGGTCGAGGCGCACGAGGAGCGCGTCGGCGCGGGCGTGCCGCTCGTCCGAGGCGGGAAGGACCCGGTGCTGATCCGCGACCAGGCCGCCGAGCTGGTCGCGGGCCGCCTGGATGAGGCCCCCGCGCGCGGTGAGCGCGGCGATCTCGTACCGGGTGTCGAAGACGGTGGGGTCCACCGCCCCGAAGACGTGCTGCTGGACCGGGAGCAGCGCTTCGAACTCGTGCAGCGCCTCCGGCGTGCGGCCGAGCTCGCCCAGGCACCGGGCGGTCCCCGCGCGACAGGTGAGGATGTCCCGGTCAGTCTTCGGGCGCCGCTTGCGCAGCGCGCCGCCCAGGGTGAAGTAGGCGTCGTATGCGCGCGTGAAGTCCTGGGAGGCGAGCAGCAGTTCGCAGAGGGTGAGCCGCAGGGGTACGAGCTCCGGGTCGTCGAGGGGGCGGCGCAGTCCGCGCAGGTGCTCGCCGAGGAGGGCAGCCCCTGTCGCGTGCTCGCCCCGGTCCGCCAGTGCCCGGACGCGCTCGGTGACGGTGGCCGACGGCTGCGGGGCCTGTGGGACTTCGCCCTTGGCTACGGGTTCCGGTCGAGGCCCGGTGGGGGCGAACAGCCGGCGGAGGAGGGCGGTCGGCTGCTGGTCCATGCATGTCCGGGCCACGTCCTGGACTTCCTGTGGCGAGGGGCGCTCCTCGGGCTCCTTGGCGAGCAGCCGCATGATCAGGTCCGCGAACGCCGGGGGCGTGTCGGGGCGGCGCTCGGTCAGCGGGACAGGCTTCTCGTTCATGTGTTTCAAGGTCAGAACGATGGGAGCAGCGCCCTTGGGGAGTTCGAAGGGCGGCTTCCCGGCCACGATCTCGTAAAGGACGCAGCCGAACGCGTACAGGTCGCTGCGCGCGGTGACCTTCTGGCCGCGGGCCTGCTCGGGTGATATGAAGCCGGGTGTGCCGGGCGTCTCGCCCGACCTGGTGAGCGGCGTCTCGCCCGGGTCGGGTTCCAGCGCCGTGGCGATACCGAAGTCGAGCACCTTGACCGTGTTGTTCGGGGTGAGCATGAGATTCGAGGGCTTCAGGTCGCGGTGGATCACACGGATGCGATGCGCGTGCGTCAGCACGTCCGCGGTCTGGAAGGCGACGGCCGCGGCGAGCTGAATGGGGAAGGGCCCCTTCTTCTTGAGCAGCTCGGACAGAGTGCTGCCGTCCACCAGCTCCATCGCGATGTACAGGCTGTTGTCCTCGCGGCGGCCGGTCCCGTGGACCGTCGGCACGCTCGGATGGCCTATCCGGGCGGTGAGCCGAGCCTCCCGCTCGAATCGCCGCTCCAGGCGCGGGAGATTTCCGGGCTCGCCGTGAGAACTGAGGAACTTGACGGCCACCAGTCGGTTGAGCTGCAGGTCCTCCGCGGCCCACACCTCGCCCATCCCACCCTTGCCAAGGCGGTTTCGCAGCCGGTAGCGCTCCTCGAACGTGCCTCTCACACCCAACTCCCGGGTTTCGGTGGCCTTTTCCGCACGGGCGGACACTCGCCTGTCCTTTCATTCTCCCCCGTGCCGTGACGGGGCGATCACACCGGGTACGGGCCCTGCGGCAGTACGAAGGGGCGTCGCGGATCCTCGGGGCCGAAGCTTCGCAAGGCGGCGGGGCCGACGGAAGGGGCGGGGAGCCAGGGGCCCAGGGCGCCGTAGACCTCGGTCGCGGAGGCCGGGCGGTTCTCGCGCTCCTTGGCCAGTAGCGCGGACACCAGTGCCTGGAGCTGTACGGGCGTGTCCACGCCGAGTTCGGCGAGAGTGGGCGGGGATTCGTGCAGATGCCCGCTCGCCACGGCCGTTGCCACCTTGGAAGGGAAGGGCGGGGTGCCGGCGAGGAGATGATGCAGCAGACAGCCGACGCTGTAGAGATCGCTGCGGGCATCCAGGGCCGGGAACCCGCTGAGAAGCTCCGGAGAGGCGTACCGGAGATTGCCGATGAGCTGCCCGGTCGTGGTCAGCCGGGAGCCGTCCCCCGCTACCACCTTCACCAGCCCGAAATCGAGGATCTTCACCACGCCGTCGCGGCGGACCATCACGTTCTCCGGCTTGATGTCCCGGTGCACCAGTCCCGCGGCGTGCGCCGCCGCCAGGCCTGAGCAGATCTGAGCCGCCACCGCGACGGCCGCCGTCGTATCGAGGCGCTCCCACTCGTCCAGAAGCTCGCCGAGGGTCGCTCCGTCGACCAGCTGCATCGCGAGCCAGCGCAGGTCGCCGGAGACGTCCGCGTCGTAGACGGTCGCGACGTTCGCGCTGTCGAGCCTCGCCGCCGCCCGGGCCTCGCGCTCGAATCGGAGCTGGAGGCGCTCGCGGTCCCTCTCGTCGGCGAGCGTATACGCGTCCATGATGACCGTCTTGACGGCGACCGCCCGCCCCAGGCGCAGATCGGTGCCCTTCCAGACTCGCCCCATGTTGCCCCGGCCCAGGGGACGTTCCAGCCGGTAGCGGTCTCCGAGTACCGCTCCTTCACGGTCGGCGCGCATGACCTTCCTTCCCGAGTGCGGTCAGTCCGTGCGTGGGGGAGCGATCGTACGGCCGAACCACCGGCCATTTCTGCCCATCGGGCTGTGAACAAAGTCAATGGTCGTAGTAGCCTGGCCAGGGGCGGGGATGCGATGGCTTGTTTTGCGTACACCTACAGGGCCTGACAGGCCACTCTGATCCGTATCGCCTGGGAGTCCACATGACGTCGTCACGCGCCGTGCCGGTGACCTTGGCCGAAATCGCCCGGCTCGCGGGTGTCGGGCGTGCCGCGGTGAGCAACTGGCGCCGCCGGCACGAGTCCTTTCCGGACCGGATCGGTGGCACGGACCTCAGTCCGCAGTTCTCGCTGGCCGAGATCGAGGCATGGCTGCGCGACAACAACAAACTCAAGAACGCCGCGGGCCGCGAATGGCTCTGGCCCCGGTTCGAGGCACTCGGCAGCCGCGACGAGACAGGTTTGGCGGTCGCAGCCGCGGGGCGGCTGATGTGCGGCCCCGGGGGAAAACGGAAGGCAGCAGGCTCACTTGGCCCGGCGGACCTGGCCGAGCTGTCGGACCCCGCGCGGGAGCTGGTCGGCAAGGCGCTGGAACTCGGGCGGCGCGAAGGCCCGGCGGAAACCTTCGAGTTCCTGCTGCGGCGCTGGCTCGACGTCCATGTGCGGCAGATCAGCACCACGCCTGCGCCGCTGGCCGAGCTGATGGCCGAACTCGCGATCCGTCTCCGGGCCCGGGGCCGGGCCGTGAGTGACGCCAGCGGCGGTTCCCTGACGGTCCTCGACCCTGCCTGCGGCACCGGGCATCTGCTGGCCGCGGCCTCGGGAAACTCTCCGGCCAGGCTGATCGGATGCGACCGTGATCCGGTACTCGCCGAACTCGCGGGCGCCCGCCTCGCGCTGCTGCCAAGACCCACCGATGTCGAGCCGGCTTCTCACGTCGAAACGGCCGACTCCCTGCGCGCCGATCCATTCGCCGACACGCGCGCGGATCTGGTGCTGTGCAACCCGCCCTTCAACGAACGCGACTGGGGGTACGAAGAGCTCGCCACGGACGCGCGGTGGGCCCATGGAATGCCGCCGCGCACCGAGCCCGAACTCGCCTGGGTCCAGCACTGCCTCGCCCGGCTGAGCCCCGGGGGGACCGCCGTCGTCCTGCTCCCGCCCGCCGTGGCGACCCGCAGGGCCGGGCGGCGTATCCGGGGGTCACTGCTGCGCACCGGACAGCTGCGGGCCGTCGTGGCGCTGCCTCCCGGGTGCGCGGCGCCGCACAGCGTGTCCCTGCACCTGTGGATCCTGCGGATGCCCGCGACCGGGGAAACGGCGCAGGGCGCGGGCGAGCTGCTGCTCGCCGACGGCGTCGCCCGCTTCCCACGGGTCTCGGCCCGGGACTCCGTACCGGACTGGGAAGCGCTCGGCGCCTTCGTCCGATCAGCCGTCGACGCGGTCGGCCAAGAAAGCCCGGCGGAAGACAGGGAGTCGGTCTCGTCGGAGCACGCTCTGTCGGAGTGCGTCGCCGCCGTGCCCGTCATCGATCTCCTCGATGACGAGGTGGATCTCACACCAGGACGCCATATCACCCCCAGAGCCTCCGGCGACGGCCCTCGACTGTCCGATTCCTGGAGCGAGTTCGGCAAGCTCGTCGCAGACATCGGGGACACCGGCGAACGCCTTGCCGCGCTGGCCCTCTCGGATGCCGAGACCGGCACCCAGCCGACGGCGACCGTGGGTGAACTCGCCCGAGCCGGCGCGCTGACGCTTCGCGGAGGGCAGCAGCCCGCGAACGGGACCGTCTGCGAGGGACAGCCCGCCGACGGCGGAGTGTCCCTGCTCACGGTCCCCGACCTGCTCCTGGGCGGTGAACCCCACAGCTGGCTCTCCATGGCGGACGCCGAGGCGGCCGGCGCAGCCGTCGCGGAACCGGGCGACGTCGTGGTCGCGGGCGTGGCTCGGGCGTTTTCGGCCTGGGTGCACCAGGGCAGCCCTCTCGCACTGGGGCCCCAGTTGTACGCGCTGCGCGTTCACCCCGACAAACTCGACGCCTGGTTCCTCGCCGGTTCCCTGAGAGCACCCGCCAACGCACGGCAGGCCGGCACGCACGCATCCAGCTCCTCGCGGGTGGACGTACGGAAACTTCAGGTGCGCCAGGTTCCGCTGGCTCAGCAGCGGCAGTACAGCGAGGCCTTCCAGCAGGTGGCCGCATTCGAAAGACTCATCACCCGGCTGAACGCCCTCGGCGGCGGGCTCGTGCATGACCTCAGCGACGAGCTGGCCGCGGGTCGGCTGGCAGGCACTGTATGAGGCCCTCGGCCCCTGCTGCCTCTGCCGCCCGGGCCCTCGGTACCGGCGCGGTCGGGGGCTTGCGGACTCCACCGAGCACCAGCCGCGCGGTTCGTCACCCCTGAGCAGCACCTGGATCGGCGAGCCGTTCGGTGATATCCGTGTCGACCTCGCGGCGTACCTTCTCCACGTGCGAGGCCAGCGGCATGGGCAGCCCGGCAGCCACGTGCCCGGCCACTTCCACCACGCCGATCGCCGCCTCGATCTCACCGAAAGCGAGGCGGCACTCGGCGACACGAAGCCGCAGTACCGCCCGATCCGCCCGCTCCTGCGGACCGTCGCCCCGCACGAGATCGTCGGCGATGCCCTGGTAGAAGCGCGCCGCACCGCCACAGTCACCGGCCAGCCGGAGCCCCTCGGCCGCCAGCTCCCAGATGCGGCGGACCAGGGGGCGTCGCGAACCCCACTCCGCGCGCGCCCGGTCGGCGAGACCCGCCAGGTGCCGAACCGCGTCATCCGGGTCTCCCTCGTGGATCTCGCGCTCGGCCGCCGCGCAGAGCCTCTCCACGACATGCGCGTTGAGCCATTCCCCGTCTGGGTCCGTGTGTGAGTCGGAGGCCGTCGGGGCGGGCGCCTGGGATTGACGCTCCACCGGGCTGTCCCGAGGCTGCCGGAGGGGCGCCGTCGGATCGGGGCGTAGCCGTGGTTGCGGCTCGGGGTCGCCCGGGCGGGGGCCCAGCGGGCGCAGAACGTCGAGGACTTCGCCGACGGTGGGCCGCTGCTCCGGATCCTTGGCGAGCATACGGAGCATCAGGTCGTCCAGGACCTCGGGGACCCCGGCCGCGTACAGGCCCGGCGGCAGCGGATCGACCTTCAGATGCTGCTCGACCAGGCCTCGGGTCTCATCCATGACGAACGGCGGCCGACCGGCGAAAAGCTCGTAGCAGACGCAACCGAAGGAGTAGATGTCCGTACATGTGGTCGGCTCCTTCTCCAGGATTTGTTCAGGTGCCTGGTAGCCACGGCTACCGAGAGTCGAGCCGTGTCTCGTGTACTGCGTGACGCCGATGCCCAGCGGCTTTGCGATGCCGAAGTCGAGGAGGGCAATCACTCCGTCGTCGGAGATCATGATGTTCTGCGGTTTCAGATCCCGGTGCACCACCGGAAGCGTGTGTGCGCAGGCCATGGCGTCCGCCACTTGTACGGCTACGGCGACCGCCACGGTGAGGGGCACCGGGGCGTGCTGGGCGAGGAACTTGTGCAGCGTCACACCCGTCACGAAACGCATCACGAGATACGGCGCTCCCTGGTGCGAGCCCTGGTCGTACAGCTCGGGGATGCCGTGGTGGTCGAGCCGCCGCAGGAGCGTCGCCTCCCGGCGGAACCGGGCGCGGAGCACGTCGTGTTCGGCCATCTGCTCGCGGGTGTCGAGCTGCTGGAGATTCCCGAAGTCTGGGCGCAGGAACTTGACGGCGACATCTCGGCTGGTCACCAGGTCCCTGGCGCGCCAGACCTGGGCCATGCCGCCCTTGCCGATCGACTCGGCCAGCTCATAGCGCCCGCCGACGACTTCTCCCACGCGTATCCCCTGTGAGCCCGTGTCCACCGTTGCGCCCCTTTTCGCGCCTTCACTGCCTGGAGCCCATCAGAGTACCGTGAAAGATCTTCGCGGAGTAATGTGTGTGGACTTAGTTCACACTAGGTGTCATGCTGGGTGACGCGTTCGGTGACTCATCGCCGGACGCGTACGTCTCTACCCAATGACGGCCTCACCAGGGGGAACGATGCAGAATCCGCCGGGGACCACCGGCCACGGCTGGCTGGTCAAGGTGAGCTCCCGAATCGCTCGCCCTGACCCGACGGCATGCCCCACTCACCTGCGGACCGCCGTACGGCCGCTGCTCACCGCGGACCCGCCCGTACCGTTCCGTCCCGCACCGCGCGAGGAGTTCGGGCCGGGGCCGCTCTTCGCGGCACTTGACCTGTGGGAGCACGACGGCCGACCACTGGAGCGCGTACTCGACGAACTCCGCGGCACCCACGGTCCCTTCCGCGGCCGCGGCGCACCCGCCCATCCCGCCCTGTTGGCGTGGACCGTCGAGGCGCTCGAGCTGTACGTCGCGGCCCGCAGTGCGGAGCAGCGTGCGGCGCGTGCGGCCGGGCTCCCGCCGACCCTTCCTGCCCGACTGAGCTGGACGGTGCGCACCGCGAAGCGGGAGGCCCCCGACGCGCGCGGGGCGCGGCAGTACGAGCACACGACCTGGGGCCGTCAGTACGCCTCCGCGGACGGCTCCGTGCGGGACCTGTGGATCCCCTCTCTGGGGCGGGCCAAACCGGACCGGGCCGCTGCGGAGAAGGCGGCCGTCGCGTACGTCGTGGCGTTGGGCGCGCCGGTGCCACGCCGACGACGTGGCACCGAACCGCCGGTGGACGCCACCGACAGCAGCAGGCTGCCGGATCGGGTCCGCGTCTTCGACTTCGGCTGCGCGGACGGCACCGTCACCCCGCTGCTCGACTGGGGGCAGGCCGAGATGCGGCAGCAGTTCACCAACCACGCGGCGCCCGCCTTCCACGAGGCCGCCACCGCGGTCGGTACCCGGCCGGGGCCCAGCTGCGTCGAGTGCAAGGCCATCAGCCAGTGCGGAGCACTCCGCCGAACCCCGGATCTGTGGGGTGGGATCCCCGGAGCGCCGCTGCGCCGCCGCCGTTCGGTCTCCGCCTGGGACCTTCGGCTGCACGGCGAGTGCCCGGCTCAGTACCACCTCGTACGGCAGCTGCATCTGGACGACCTGACCACGGAGAACGACGGAGCGCGCCGGGGCCGCGCCGTGGACGCCTGGCTCAACGAGCGGCACGGAGTGCGCCCGGCCCGCGGGTGCCGCGACCTTCCGGTGCCCGACGCCTCTTCGATACCGCCGGGCTTCGCCCTGGACGCGACGCTCGGCCGGGCCGCGGTGCGCATGATGGAGGGACACCGCGCGCTGTGCCCGCTGAACGGGATCGGACCGAATGAGAAAGTGCTGGTGCAGCACCCGGTGACCGCGTACGTGCCCGAGCTCGACGTCGTCGTCCTGGCCGTGCCCGACCTGGTGTACTCGCATCGGGGACGGTTGATCTGGCGGGAGACCAAGACATCGTCCAGGCCGCTTTTCGAGGGCCACTCCCTGATGCGGGCCTATCCCCAGCTCGCACTCGGCGTCCTGCTGTTCTCCGCCGGCGCGCTGGACGCCGATCCGGGTCGCTCCTGGGTCGAGTTCGAGCTCCTGTGCGAGGATCGGGCCTCCTGCCGCCTCGAACGCATCGACCCCAACCGGCCCGAGAACGTCGCCGAAGCCCGCGAGGTCATCGCAGGTCTCGCACAGCCCCTTCTGGACGACACGTCGTACGAACCCAGGACCGGGCGACACTGCCACAGCTGTCAGGCGCGCACGTGGTGCAAGCCGGGCACCGCCTACGTTGCTGATCAACCGCAGGCCGCCCCTGGCCCCTCCGCACGCGGAACGGACACCGATCGTGACGCGGAGGACAGGAGCTGCCGTGCCTGACCGACCACTGGTTCCGGACTGGCTGGCCAATCCCGACGTGGTGCTGGTGCGCGATGTGGCCACGGCGGTCATTCGGCTCGACGGGGTGGAAAACCTCGACTCGTTCACCCTGCCCTACCCCGCCGAGGCCCAGCGGGCCCTGGACGCCATGGTCCTCGCATGCCTACGCACCGCGGCGCGGCCGCCGTCCGGCCTGCCCGAGTTGATCCGCTGGTGCCGTACGCGCCCCCTGGGCAGCTGGCCACTCGACCGGATTCCGGAGAGGCTGTTCGCGGCCGAGGACCGGTTGATCGACGCGGAGTCCGGGGAGCCCACGCAACTCTGCCACGAACTCGCCGTCAACGGAGTGGGGGACAGCACCGGACGGCAGTACGACCGGCTGGTGATCCATGAGGCCATGCGTGCTTGCCGCGACGCGTCGTCCCCCGAGTCATACACCGCCTTCCGCAGGCTTCTCGTCACCCGTCCCGTGCTGACCGAGGCGGAGTGGAGCGAACTGAGCAACGATCTCTTCCTCGATCCGGTCTGGTTCCTGATCGAGGAGATCTACGCGCCTGCCCCCGCCGGCTGCCGCAAGGATGGCGCCTACCTCTGCTGCGGGCGCTGCCTGACGCTGCTCACGCCACTGGTGGAAGGCGGCTGGTGGTGTGAGCGAGACCAGTGCCGCTACCGAGGCGCCGCACCTCACGGCCGTCTGCTCGAAGCCGCCGAGGTGGGCGAGCTCCGCCAGCTCCGCCGACCGCTGCGCCAGTTCGTCACCGGGCCCGGACGGGCAGAGGTCGATCTCGAACGAGAGCTGCGGAAGCTGGGGCTCACGGTCGAGATGTGGCCCGGCTACGACGCCTATGACCTCAGGATCACCTTTCCCGACAGCCACGTGTGGGCGGTCGACGTCAAGGACTGGGCACACCCCGGATTCCTCGGCAGGGCGGCCGAAGCGGTACGACCCGATCCGCCCTACGACGAGGCCTGCTGGGTGGTGCCGCGCTTCCGGGTGCTGATCCGTCGCGACTACCTGGACGTATTCGCCCAGAAACGGCCCGCACACGCGGCCGGCCTGCGGCTGCTGACGGACGACCAGTTGATCGAAGCCGCACGTGCGCGGCTGTGCGGTGAACGCGGGCCCGGCGCCCGTATCGCACCACCCGCCACGCCCGAGAACGGAGCGGACCATGCGTGATCGCAGCAGCTGGTACCGGCACCTCGCCGCCGACCTCAAGCCCTGGCCACAGGAACACGCGGCCACAAAGCCCGCGCTGCTGTGCCAGGTCGAACTCGGGCTGCGGCTCCTCGAACGACTCGCTCCCGGCCAGACCGCCGACGGGGTGTGGGTGCTCCTCGGCGGGTACCCCTTCGCCCAGGCGCTCGGCCTCGTCACCGGGCCCGCCGACCATCTGGCGCTCACCGCCGCACGCCATCTGCTGTGGCCACTGCGCCGACGGCGCATGTGGGAGCAGAGCCTGGAGGCGTATCTGGAGCTGCCCGAACGGCTGCGTGCCTACCGCGTTCCGCCCGGCGGCGGGCCTGCCCGGAGTGTCAGCCCGCCCGTGGCGGCGCACCGATTCGCTGTATACGACGCGGCACTCGGCAGGCTCCCGGAATTCTCGACGAACCCCCTTCCACAGGCCACGGCGGGTACGTACCGGTTCATGGAACGACGTCGGCACGCGTCCGTCACGGTACCGGCCGAGCTGATCCTCGAACCGGCGCCGGGCCATGACCTCAATGCTGGTCGCCCGAACCGCACGAAGCCAGGCCCTTCGAGTGGACCGGACGGGCTGCGCGGCGTCCCCCTCAGCGTTCCTCTTGACGAGCTTGCGGCTACTGCCCGCTGGATGGATGCGGAAGAGGGCCGACGCGGCCTCAAACCCGGTAACTGGAATGAGCGGTTGACCAGGCTCGGTCTCGACACGCGTACGGCGGACGGGGCGGCCTTTGAGGAGTCGCGAGCACTGACGCTTCACCAGCTCACCCACCTGGTGGGCATGGTCGGCGCGGGAAAGTCGACCCTGATGACCCTGTTGGCCGTCTGGGCTCACCATAAGGAGCTGCGCATCACTCTGGTCGTCGGTGACGTCGCCGAGCAGCTCACCCTCACTGACCTGTTCCGTGGCCTGGGGCTGCGCGCCTCGCTCGTCCAGGGTGGTACTACACGGCAGCAGCACACCCAGCGGCTCCATCGGCGGCTCGCAGCGCGCGGAGCCCACTCCCTGCTGGCCCACACCAGCCGGACCTTCACCCATCTCAGCACGGCATGTCCCCTGGATGCGCAACGCGCTCTGGACGCGGCCGAGCCCCTCCGCTACGCCGACTCACCCTGCGGCGGCCTGCATCCTGCCCACCGGCAGTCCGCACCGGACGAATCCTCCGTCGCGCGGGCCACCCGCGAACTACAGCAGGCTCGCGGCGCACGATCGGACGACGCGGGTGCCGAGACGTCGGACACCGAGGAACTGCGGGACCCCCACGCCTGCCCGATCTGGGGTGCCTGCCCACGGCACTCGGCCGCGCGTGATCTCGTGGACGCGCTCATCTGGGTGGCCAACCCCGCGAGCCTGGTACAGACGGCGGTGCCGCGCCAGCTCAATGCGGAACGTCTTCGCTATCTGGAACTCGCCTGCCTGCGTAGCGACATCGTGATCGTGGACGAGGCCGACCGGGTCCAGATGCAGCTCGACCAGATGTTCGCGCCCTCGGCGACGTTGGTCACCACAGGCCCCGAATCCTGGCTCGACCAGCTCCAAACGCATGAGATCGCCGAGCTGGCCCGGCAGGGCCGACTGCAACTCTCCGACCAGGACGTCGAGCGCTGGTCCGCGGCTCTCGACGTGGTCGGCTCCGCGGCCGACCGGCTGTACGCGATGCTCATTGGAGACAAGGAGCTTCGGGACTGGGTACAGATCGACTACTTCAGTGCCTGGACCCTTCAGGAGAAGTTGCTCCACACCTGGTACCCGACGCGTCCGACTCCCTCTGACCAGGACATCGCACCCGATCAGGAAAACATCACCGACCAGCGCGGCGAAATCGATCCGGATATCGAGGACGAAGCCGATCTCTACGAGGATGACGAGAGGCTGGGGGAAGGTGCCGCCGAGGCGACTGCTGCCGCCGACATCCCCTGGGCGGCTCGCCGCCAGGAAGTGAACAACCTGTTCGACGCCTTCCGCGACGATCCTCTCGGCGACCGCGGACCGTATGGAACGGCCACGGACACACTGGTTCGGCTCACTCACGACCTCTTGCACACTCTCAACGAAAAACACACGCGCAGGCGGGTCCGTGCCCTGCTGGACACATTGCTCGTTGGAGCGCCGAGACCACGGAAATCTGTGACATCCACCCCATCCGAGGGGAAGCACGAGCAGACTGCGGCCTCGAAAAGTGAGAAAAATGGGTTGAAGACACCTCGCCGCTTCAGCGAGGAATGGCTCGAACTCAACGCACTGCGCTTGGAGTTCACTCTTATTCTCGCCGCTCTTCACCAGCGCCTGGATCGTGTCACCTTTTTGTGGCCGCAAGTGGAAGCGGCTCTGCGACTCGACCCGGGCGGACACGAGCTGACCCGGCGCCCGCCGCTCGACTACGCTCCGTTGCTGCCTGAGGCGCCGATGGGCAATGTGCTCGGCTTCCAGTACCTGCTCGACGAACTTCGCAACCCATGGGACCGCGATGGACGTCGCACGGGTACGCTGCGTTTCTTCCGGTGTGCCGGCGTTGGCCGTGAACTCCTTCTGTCCCTTCCTCGGCTCGGTGCCGACCCCGGACGGCATGGGCCCGGCCCACACGTGCTCTTGATGTCCGGCACCAGTTGGGCGGGCACATCCACTCGCGCCCATGTGCTCGCTCCGGTACAAGCCGTGCTCAAGCCTCAGCCGAAAGAGCTGCGCTCGATCCGCGACACCGTGTTCCGCACCGAGTTCCTGTTCGACGACTCAGGGCTCCCGATCCGCCTGTCGGGACAGGATCCCGAGAAGCGGGAGGACGTCCTCCGCCTGCTGGTGCACAAACTCGCCCGGCCGGGCCGGGATGGCAGTGCGAGCCCTCTCCAAGGCGAACTGGCGCAGGTCCGGGATGAGCGCCGTCGGCGGGCGCTGTTGCTCGTGGGAAGTTATCGCGATGCGTCGGTGGCGGCCGATCTTCTCGATGAGATTCCACGCTGGCGGGGCCGGGTACGCGTACTTGTGGCAGATGACGCCGAGCTCGAGAACGCTGTCGAGGGTGAGCTGCCTGTCGGCAGGTCGGCGCACCGGACCGGAGCGGTGCGCCGGGGTGACCTTGCTTCCTTCGCGGATGACCCGGACGCCGAACTCCTGGTAGCGCCGCTCCTCGCCGTCGAGCGCGGACACAACATCCTGACGGTTCCACAGCGCCCCGGCGAGGAGCGGGTGGCTGCCTTCGGGACGGTGTTCTTCCTGGTTCGTCCACATCCTCGCCCCGACGACCTCTCGCTCGCCGTCTTCGCCATCAACGACTGGGCCGCACGTTTTGTGCGCGACCAGCCTGGCTTGCCACAGGGCACCTTCAGCGAGCTGGTGAGTCAGGCCGACGGTCTGAACGACGCGGGTGGTGCCTTTCGTACGAAGGCTCGCGGCGTGTGGCGGCACCTGCTGTCACGCCCGTACATCTACTCGGCGCTCTCCGATGCCGAGAAGGAATCCTTCGCCTGGGACCAACTGGTCACCATCTGGCAGGTGATCGGGCGTCTGGTCCGTGGGGGCGTACCCGCACGGGTCGTGTTCGTGGACGCTGCCTTCGCTCCCCGGCTCGCCGCCGCCCAGGCTCGCTCCCTTCCAGCGAACCGGCGCCCACGCTGGCTCGACGACCCGGGGTTGCTGATCCGGCTGCGTGATGTGCTCGCCACCTACTTCGCCCCCGACAGCGATACCGGCGTCTTCCCGGACCCGGCCGACCCTTCATTGGTCAGACTGCTCTACCGCCCGCTGTACGAGGCGCTGTGCGGAATCGAACCGCATCGGCCCAGGCCGAACTGATCGAACGAGCCTCGAACCGAGCGAGTCAAGTGCGGACTTCACGCAGCCGCAGATGCGAGCTCACTCCTGAATAGCCCACGCAATGCCGCCCACCTTCCTTGAGGAACCAGGATGTACAAAGAGATCCGCCGAGCCGCCTACCACCTGGCCGAGGGCGCGGAGCCATGGACTGAGAACTTCCGCGCGCTCCGGTTCCCCGAACACTGGAATGAGGGACTTCTGGAGTTGCACAACCATGGACGTGAAGGGGAGGAACGGCACAAGACTGTTCCCACCCGGCGTCTGGACGGAGTTCTGCAGACACTTGCGCCCGACGTGATCGTCAGGCCGCGTCCGCGTCCGCCCGTCGGTGACGGGCCCATGCCCGCAGAGGACTTCTGGATGTACGTGCCGGCGGAGTCGCCCGATCCACTCCCCGGCAGCACCCTGGGACAGATGCTGGACGCCTGGCTGCGCACCCTCGGGCCCAAGAAAGCCGAACACGATCCCGGCTTTCGATCTTTGTTGCTCGGCTGCAGCGCCGAGTTGAAGCGGGATCTGCCCACGTGGCAGAACGTGACCGGGGTTGACCTGTTGGGCACCGCACCCACTGATGGCGGAACGGCCGCTCCGGAATCCAGGCAGTTCCAGCTGGCCACGGATGCGCTGGCGCGTCGCATCCTGGCATTGGACCCTTATCCCTATGAAGGTGGCGAACTGTGCTTTCGGGCACTGCCCCGGGGCCCTCGCGACCAAGGGGCGGAGCTGATGTCCCAGCCGCTGTGCCGGACCATCAAGCGAAAAGAGTGGTGGTTCTCCATCATCCTCAACATCTCCCTGCACACCACACCGTTCGACCCCCGGCCTCGGCTCCATCTGCACTGGGGAGTTCGACGTTGGGCGACGCACCCGAGGGCGGACAGCAAGCGCTTGCACCTCTCCTATCGAGACGCCACTACTGTCTACCTCCGGCCGAAGATTCCCTGGCTGCCGGGAGCGCCGGCCACCGAGCGTCATGCCCTGGCCCGCCTGAGGCGCGACCACGCAGCCGATACGTTCACCTGGGTCGAGAACGACCCGGCGGGGATACTGCACCGGCTCAGTGTTGTCGGCCATTTTCCAGATCCCGGGCAGCTGCTGTCGGAGCCGACTGCCTGGATGGGGGAGGGGCCCGGAGTGCGAGCCGCAGTGGTGCACAGCACGCGGATGGGCGGCCACGAAGTAGGGCCCGGCCTCATGCCCGATCAGAGGGCGCAGTTGACCGAATGGGCGGAGCAGGCGTTGCCCGACGGCATAGCACGCGTTCCTGACCTGGTGCGCGGCCGGGGCCGGGGAACCGGCGCTCCCGCGAACCGGAGGCCGAAGCCGCGGGGCGACGCGGCGAAGAAGGCGGAGGAGCTGCGAGCCGCCGTGGCCAGGCGCACCGCCCTCGCAACCGTGTCTCGCGTCCCGGAACCGGGCGTCGAGCGGGGGGCCGAGCTGCCTGTGGTGGAGGCCAGACTGCTCTGGCAGACCCAAGAGGTACTGCGTCATTCCATCGAGGCGTTCGCGAAGGCTCTCGGTCTCGATGGCGACGGAGGTATGAGCACCATGCCCACCACGGACCAGACCTTCGACGAGGCCAGGCCGGGCGCGCCGGTAATTCTGCAATGGCACACACCGGAACTCGTGCTACGGCTGCGCTGCCTGCCTCTGGTGGAAGGGCTCGGCGACCGCCTGATCTTCAAAGCGCAGGCCAAGAGCAAGGGCGCCAGGATCGCCGACGCCGTCACGGAGCGCCGCCGTGCGCTGCGTAACTGGCTGCGTGAGGACGGAGCCAATAGTTCTCAGCCCGGGCTGACACTGGTGGAGATCGCGCACCGCCGCACCTTTCGGCCGAACGAGACGGACCCGAAGTTCGCCATCCGGCTCGGCTGCGCCGACGCCGGGCAGCTGACCCAGTTCGTCGTCACCCCGTCCACGGACCGGCACATCAAAAACGCCGACAACCTGGATCACCGCGCCCATAGTGCCTGGAGCGACGGTCTGCGCCAGCTCGGAGTGCGCGTCCTGCCCCGGCACACACTTGGCGGCGATCTCCCTGACCGGCTCCAATACGCTGCCCTGTGGATGGTCAAGCGACGCAAGGACGGTCCGACCCGCCTTCCGAAGCATTTGCCGGTCGCCGTGCTGGTCTCCCCGCATCCGGAGATGGAGAACCTCGCTGTTGTACGCGGCTGGGACGACGATGCCTGCGCCTGGATTCCCTACCCTGACTTCCTTCTCGGCCTGGTGAAGAAGGCAGAGATCGATCCCAGTGCCTATTCGGAACCTGCCTTGCCTATTCCCGGCCAGCGCGACGGCACGGACACTGACATTCCCAGGGTCACCTCCAAGCAATGGCGTACCAACCTGGCTCAGCAGCGTCAGGAAACGGCAAGTTTCCTCCAGCGCATGCTGCACTCGCTGCGCGGTGACCCCACGGTGCTCGTCATGCATGCGCAGAACAGCAGGCTTCACTGGCCCTGGCTGCAGGACAACCAAGTGGTTCGGGACCTGGTGAAGACGGGGCACGCACCAGCCGGTCGGCTCGACGACGAGCTGCGGCTCGTTCGGGTGCGCGGACGTACTGGGCGGGAGTCAGCACAATGGTGGGGACTGGCTGAGCCCGGCAAGCCTCATGGCCAGCCGGCTGGTTTCTGGGCCCAGACCGTCAACGACAGGGAGCGGCGGTCGCCGGACGACCGGATCTTCTACAGCACCACGGAGCGGCCCGGATCGTTTGCGATCTCACCCGCGCTTGACAGGATTGCCATGCGCGTCAATGCCTCGGGGAATCTGACGTCTCAAGCCGGGACTGGCGCTTGGAACCCGACACTTGTGGAAATCGCCGTGCTCGGATGCCACCCGGAGAACGGCGTTGAGGATCAGCAGATTCACAAGCCTGACGAGCCCGAGGCGCTCGCTCTCGCGATGCACCAGTTGCGTCAAGCCCCCGATTACGCTGCCGCACTCTCCCTCCCACTGCCCCTCCATCTCGCCGGCCTCGCGCAGGCTTATGTTCTTCCTATGTTCGCGGAAGAGGAGGTGGCCGACGAGCTGGATGTCTGTGGAATCCTGGACCAGGATGCCCAGGGTAAGGATTTGGAGCGGGACCTGGATCCGGATCTGGCGGCTGCAGCCTTGTCTGAGGAACCCGACTCACATGATCAGCTACAGCTCTTCTGAGATTCAAGGACGGTCTTCGTACCGAGCGCCCATCGGTGGCCGGTTACATCTTCCACAGACCAATCAGGCTTGGGTTTTGCAAATAGAGGCTTGAGCGGGCAGGTCCGGCCACTGTCGCCGACATTCGGAAAAGTAATCTCTGAAGGCAACCTGGATCGTATTTCTCCTGCCTGTTGGTGGTGGGGCTAGGTGTCGGCGAGTGGGTTGACCGGAGGTGGCCCGCTGGCGGTTCCCCCGTCGTTTCCATCGTCGTGTCCGGGGCCGTCCTTGGATGCGACGCCCCCGTGCCGGGCATCACCGCAGGCCAGGCCGTAGACGAGCCGGCTGCTGGCGAGGGCGACTGTATATCGGTAAAGCGAAGCGTCCCGATCTACTGGTCAGCGCGGCCGGGCGTGCGCGGATCGCGTGTTGCTGGCTGCTCGGCTGCTGAGCTGTGGTGGATGCCTTCTCCCTGCGGGATTCATGTGCAGCGTGGGTTCTGTACGGGTCCCGTGGCGGGCTGGTGAGGTGCGGGTCAGGAACACCTCGCTTCTGGCTCCTTCGGGGCGGCTCCTGGGGTGTGAGCGGCGTGCTGTGCGTCCGCGCCGGTGCGTGTGGTCGGTGGGGCCGGGTTCGGGTGTCCTGGCGGCCTGGCGGCCGATGCCGCGGGGTTTGGGCGGCGGGAGCGGTCGGGGAGCGGAGGGGGAGCGGTGCTCTCGGGGTGTACCCCGTGCCTCGCGGTGGTCGCGGTTGTGCACCCTGTGTGGGGGAGCGCGCCCGAGGATCTTGGAGCACCTGCTCCCGTGTCCGTCCGTGCCGCCGAGGTGGACCGGTACTGGCTCGGGGATGGCTCGGGTGCGGGGTGCGCTCGCGCCCCAGGTGCGTGTGGCTGAGGTGCAGTGGGGAGCGGACCCGCTCCCCGGTGGTGGCAAAGACCCACTGCTGGAATCTCTATTGATCACGTCAGCGCCAGTTGGCCGCCACCGTCGAACTCGGCACCACGCCTGGGGGTTCCAGATGAAGAACGTCCGCGATATCCGCCGCCGGGATATCCCCTGCCCGGCACCGGATCGGCAACCGTCGCCGCAGTCTGGTGCCGCACCTGTGCCAGAGGAGGGCTGGGGAGCGCAGGCTCGGCAGTGGCTCGGGTCGGGTTGTCTCGACGGAGATGGGGTTCTGGGTGTGCGGGTGGCCGTCCACGTGCGGCAGCGAGCGACTGGAGAGTGGTCGTGAATCAGCGCTCGCGGCCAGCTTCCGACACGCAAGATCGCGGCCTTGACGACGCCGCCGAGATGGAGCGTCCATGGACGTCGACCGGTCGCAGCAACGATGAAACGCACACTTCAGAGGGGTTGCGGACGGTCGTGGAGTACGTCGCCGTCGATGGTGGCGAGGCTCAGGCGCTGGCCCAGCGCCAAGGGGCCGCGATTCGTGAGGTGCTGGAGTGGCTGTACGCCGGTCACAATGCCCCGAAGAGTGGTCGCGTCTGAGCCTCCCGCCCCGAACCCTGGGAGAGACAGCGTATGCACGGCAACCCGCCCAGCACTCGACCCTGGGCGCAGCCCGTAGCCGGCCGTCCCTGGTCCACGGCCGGTATTCCGGACGCCGCGGCACTTCCGGTGACCGTCCCGGTGGCGTGGCTCGGCCGGACCTCTACGGAAGACGCCCAGGACCCCACCCTGTCGCTGCCCCGGCAGTTGCGTAACGCGAGAGCCGCGCTCCCGCCCGGCTGGGTGATTGTCGCCCATTTCTACGATGTGGAATCCGGCCGTAAGGAGTTGCGCGAGCGGGGCAATTCCCTTGCGCACCAGCAGTTCCAGATTCCCATTCCCCGCGATGGCAGTGTGGCCGATCTGCTTGATGAGGCGCAGCGGCCTGACCGCCGCTTCGCCGCAGTTATCTGCGAGTCCATTGAACGCGTCGCGCGCCGGACCTATTTCGGTACGAAGATCGAGTACGAGCTGGAGCAGGCAGGCGTCGCCCTGTGTGCCGCCGATGAGCCGATCGTCACCGGTCCGCGAGCCAAACGCGCTACGCCCACGCTCACGCGGCGCGTCAAGCAGGCGGTCTCCGAGTGGTACGTGTTGCAGATGCTGGAGCTGTCGTGGGACGGCTTCATCGAGCATGTCTCTCAGGGCTGGAATGTGGGCAAGCCGCCCTACGGCTATCGCGCGGAAAAGGTCCCGCACCCTGTCCCGGCTCGCCGGGCCGAGGGCCGCACCAAGCACCGACTCGTCCCGGACGCGTCCCGGGCCCCGGCCGTCACCTACATCTTCCAGCTCCGCGGACTGGACAAGCTCGGATACGACGCCATCGCCGACCGCCTGAACCTGGATCCTGTGGCGTACCCGCCCCCGGAGCCCACTCGCCCCGACATGGCCCTCCATCGCTGGAGCGGGTCGGCCGTGCGAGAGATCCTGCGCAACCCCAAGTACACCGGCTATCAGGTCTGGAACCGCCGCGCGACGACGAAAGGCGGCTGCTACAACGACCCCAAGGACTGGGTATGGTCCCCGCAGCCCACCCACGAGCCGCTCGTCTCCAAAGAGCTGTTCGATGTGGCTTCCACCGTGGCGCGCAAGCGCCAGGGGTCACGGACGACGCCCGGTCGCAACTCCCACCCGGCGACCCGGCGTTCCTATGTCCTGCGGTCGTACGTCGTCTGCGAGATCTGCGACCGCCGTATGTTCGGCAAGAATCGCCACCGGATCTCGTACTACGCCTGTCAGGTCGACCCGAACGAACACCGGGACAAGCCCTGGTTCGGTGGGCATCCGAAGAGTTTGTGGGTCCGGGAAGAGGCCTTGATCACATCCGTCTCCCACTTCTTCGCTACTCGCGTCTTCGGCCCCGACCGGCGCACCCATCTCGGAGCCGCGCTCGAAGCCGCCCGGCTGGCGGACGGGCCCGGGGACCGCACCGCGAAGGAACGCACCGCGCTGGAGCAGGCCATCAAGGCCATCGGCGAGCGTCAGGCCCGGCTCATCCGCACTCTCGCCGATGGGTTTGGCGATGACGAGCGGGCCAGCGGGACCGACCCGGAACAGGAGAAGGAGTTTCGCGACGCGATCCGCCGGGAGCACGCCGCCCTGGGCAAGCAGCGCACAGAGCTGGCCGAGCAGCTGGCCCGTCTGGAAACCCCGGAGCAGGAGGTACGGCCCGTCGACAGCGCTGCCCTGCTGGACGCGCTCCCGCGCCTCGATATCGACCTCGCCTTGGTCCCGGAGGAGATCCAGCGGCGGCTCTACGACGCTTTCGGGCTGGAGGTCCGCTACAGCCGGCCCCGCGAGGAAGTGACCCTACGGGTGACGATCCCCGGGCATCTGCTTGACGGACTGGTGGCCGTCACCCGTGAGCTGGACCCGTGGAACAAAAAATCGGGCGCCCGCACCGAAGTGCTGGCACCCGATCATGACACCCGGGGTGGACAAACGCGGCATAACCGTCGCATTCATTCCCATCCCCTGGGTGCCCCCGGCAGGATTCGAACCTGCGCACACGGCTCCGGAGGCCGTTGCTCTATCCCCTGAGCTACGGGGGCTTGCGCCTGTCGCTGCTGTCTCGCGGCGACAGGTAGAACACTATCAGCTCGCAGAGGGTGGTCATGAACGCTTATCGGGGGCAGGCGGGCGGGGTGGGTGGGGCGGGAGCGGAGGGGTGTATACCGCATGTGGAGGTCGGGGCGTAGGGGTCTTGGGGAAAGGTCCCTCGCACGGGGCGGAAGTGGGGAAAACCCGGACGCAGCCGCGGCTGCCCGCCTACTCTTCAGGATGTGCCTGGCTTGTCCGGCCGGGTCCTTGTCGTCGACGACAACAAGGTCATCCGGCAGCTGATCAGGGTCAACCTCGAGCTGGAGGGCTTCGAGGTCGTGACCGCGGCCGATGGTGCCGAGTGCCTGGAGATCGTTCACCAGGTGCGGCCCGATGTGATCACTCTCGATGTTGTGATGCCCAGACTCGATGGGCTGCATACGGCGTCGAGGTTGCGTGCTGATGCTCGTACGTGTCATGTGCCCGTCGCGATCATCAGTGCGTGTACGCAGTATGAGATGGACAGCGGGAAGGCGCTGGGCGTTGATGCCTTCCTCGCGAAACCCTTCGAGCCCGCCGATCTTGTCGAGCTCGTACGGAGGCTGATGAGGCAGGGGGCGGCCGGTGCGGCGGCGCCTGGTGATGCCGAGCCGGTTGTGGGGCCCACCGGGTAGTGGTGGGCCCCGGCCCGGCCCCGGTGGGTTGTTTTCTCCGGTTCTGGTCTGGGGCCTCTGGCTTCCTCCTTCCGGGACCGGTCTGGGACTTCTTCTCCCCGGGGTCCGGTCCCGGGCCTCTTTCCGCCGGGTCTGGACTGGAGGGTGTTCCTCTCGGTTCTGGTCTGGGGCTCTGTTTTGGGTTTCGGGTTTGCTCGGGGCCGGGTCTCCTTTTGGTGTTCCTCTCGGGGGCTCTCCCTCCCCTTCGGGCGTGTGTCGTCCGTGGTCGTCCGAAGGGCGAAACCGGTTCGCTTTCGTACCCCCCTCCTCCCATACGCTGGTCCCGTGACTCCCGCCCAGCTCTCCCGCACTGTGCTGCACACCGTGCGTCGTGCCGTTGAGGACGACGAGCTGTGCGTTGCCGTGCCGGAGCGGGTGAAGGTGCGGACTCCGCCTCGGCCCGGGTGTGGGGATTACGCGACCAATGTCGCCCTGCTGCTGGCCAGGGGTGAGAGGGGTGAGGGGGACGCGCTCGTTATCGCCGAGGTTCTGCGGCGGCGGCTTGTCCGTACGCCTGGGATCGCTCGCGTCGACGTCGCTGACCCCGGGTTTCTCAACATCACCCTTGATGCCAGCTCCCACGCTGAGCTTGTGCGGGACATCCTCTCTGCGGGGTCTCGCTACGGGCACGGGGACGCGCTTGCCAGGGTTTCCGTTCCGCTCGGGCCCGCGAACGAGGTGCGGGCCGCGCTCGTCGCTCATGTTGTGCGGGGTCTCGTCGGTGCCGCCGGGGGAGTCGTCATCGCAGGTCATGGGCCCGTCGTGCGAGCCTCTCCGGCCTCCGGGGCCGATCTGCTCCGCTCCCTTGGCCCCGACGCCGCCCGCTGGGCTCTGCTTCGGCCCGCCGGGCATGATCTGCCCGATCTCGACCCCTCCCGGCTTCTCTCGCAGCGCGAGGACAACCCCCTCTTCCGGGTTCGGTACGCCCATGCCCGTACCCGCGCCCTGATGCGGAACGCCGGCCAGCTCGGCCTCGCACCTGAGCCCCAGCCCGAGTCCGGGGCGGCGTACGACCACCCCGCCGAGACCGGCCTTCTCGCCCTCCTCGCCGATCACCCCCGCACCATCGAGGCCGCCGCCCGGCACCGTGCGCCCGACCAGCTCGCGCGGCATCTCGTCGGCGTCGCTGATGCCTTCTTCCGGTTCCATGACCGGTTCCATGACGACTGCCCGGTCCTGCCCTCCCACCAGCACAAACCCTCGGCCGTCCACCGTTCCCGGCTGGCCCTTGCCGACGCCACCGGGGCGGTGCTCGCCGGCGGCCTGCACCTGCTCGGCATCAGCGCACCCGATCATCTGTAAGACCCGAGAGAGACAGCAGAGACAGCATGAGCCGTTCCGCCCACCCCGCCGGGCCCCGTCACGCCGATGTCCTTCCCGAGGGGCACTACGCCGCGCCGCCCGCCGATCTCAATCAGCTCGATCCGCGCGTGTGGTCCCGTACGGTCGGCCGGAACGCCGACGGGGCCATGACCGTCGGCGGGATCGACGTCAAGACGCTCGCCGAGGAGTTCGGGACCCCCGGCTACTTCCTCGACGAGGCCGATTTCCGGGCCCGCTGCCGGGCCTGGCGGGAGGCTTTCGGGGAGGACGCCGACGTGTTCTACGCCGGGAAGGCGTTCCTCTCCCGCGCCGTGGTGCGCTGGCTGAACGAGGAGGGGCTCAACCTCGACGTGTGCTCCGCCGGGGAGCTGGCCACCGCGCTCGCCGCGGGGATGCCCGCCGAGCGGATCGCGCTGCACGGGAACAACAAGTCCACCGGCGAGATCGAGCGGGCCGTCGCGGCGGGCGTCGGGCGGATCGTGCTCGACTCGTTCCAGGAGATCGTGCGGGTCGCGCATATCGCCACGCGGCTCGGCAAGCGCCAGCGGGCGCAGATCCGGGTCACCGTCGGTGTCGAGGCCCATACGCACGAGTTCATCGCGACCGCCCACGAGGACCAGAAGTTCGGCATTCCGCTCGCGGGCGGGCAGGCCGCCGAGGCCGTGCGGCGGGCGCTCAAGCTGGACGGGCTCGAGCTCATCGGGATCCACTCGCACATCGGGTCGCAGATCTTCGACACCTCGGGCTTCGAGGTGGCCGCCCACCGCGTCGTCGGGCTGCTGAAGGAGATCCGGGACGAGCACGGTGTCGAGCTGCCCGAGATCGACCTCGGCGGTGGCCTCGGCATCGCGTACACCTCGGAGGACGACCCCCGCGAGCCGCACGAGATCGCCAAGGCGCTGCGCGACATCGTCCACCGTGAGTGCGACGTCGCCGGGCTCGCCGTGCCGCGGCTGTCGGTCGAGCCGGGGCGGGCGATCGTCGGGCCGACCGCGTTCACGCTCTACGAGGTGGGCACGGTCAAGGAGCTCCCGGGGCTGCGGACGTACGTCAGCGTCGACGGCGGGATGTCCGACAACATCCGTACCGCGCTCTACGACGCGGAGTACTCCGTGGCGCTGGTCTCCCGCGCCTCCACCGCCGAGCCGATGCTCTCCCGCGTCGTCGGCAAGCACTGCGAGTCCGGCGACATCGTCGTACGGGACGCCTTCCTGCCCGCCGATCTGGCGCCCGGCGATCTGATCGCCGTTCCCGCCACCGGCGCGTACTGCCGCTCGATGGCGAGCAACTACAACCACGCGCTCCGCCCGCCCGTCGTCTCCGTACGGGACGGGCAGGCGCGCGAGATCGTCCGGCGTGAGACGGAGGAGGATCTGCTGCGGCTCGATGTCGGTTAGCGAGGATCGGTCGGCATGCCGGTTGGCGAGGATCGGTCGGCAGGAGCCTGCCGGAGGGTTGCTGTCAGTGGGAGTCCGTCGGCCCGGACCGGTCGGCGGGAACCCGTCGGCGGGTTCCCGCCGACGAGAACCCGCCGGACAGAGCCCCCAGCCGCACCCCGCCGGCGGCAATCGGCTAGCGAGAAATGGATCTCGGATACTGGACCTGGGACGGAAAATCCCTTCCGGTGCATGAGACTGGTGCACTAACGCGCCGATGCATTAACGCGATGGATGAGAAACGAGGTCGGATGATGCGTACGCGTCCGCTGAAAGTGGCGCTGCTGGGCTGTGGAGTGGTCGGCTCAGAGGTGGCGCGCATCATGACGACGCATGCGGACGACCTCGCGGCGCGCATCGGCGCCCCGGTCGAGCTGGCCGGGATCGCCGTGCGGCGGCCCGGCCGGGTCCGGGAGGGGGTGCCGGCCGAGCTGGTGACCACCGATGCCACGGCCCTGGTCAAACGCGGGGACATCGATGTGGTGGTCGAGGTCATCGGCGGGATCGAGCCCGCCCGCACCCTCATCACCACCGCCTTCGACCACGGCGCGAGCGTGGTGTCCGCGAACAAGGCGCTGGTCGCCCAGGACGGCGCGGCACTGCACGCCGCGGCCGAGCAGCGCCGTGCGGACCTCTACTACGAGGCCGCGGTCGCGGGGGCGATCCCGCTGGTGCGGCCGCTGCGCGAGTCGCTCGCGGGCGACAAGGTCAACCGCGTCCTCGGCATCGTCAACGGCACCACCAACTTCATCCTCGACCGGATGGACTCCAGCGGCGCCGGCTACAGCGAGGCGCTGGACGAGGCCACCGCCCTGGGCTACGCAGAGGCCGACCCGACCGCCGACGTCGAGGGCTTCGACGCGGCGGCGAAGGCCGCGATCCTCGCCGGGATCGCCTTCCACACCCGGGTCACCCTCGACGATGTGCACCGTGAGGGCATCACCGAGGTGACCGCCGCCGATATCGCCTCCGCCAAGCGGATGGGCTGCACCGTCAAGCTGCTCGCGATCTGTGAGCGGGCCGCGGACGGCCGGTCGGTCACCGCGCGGGTGCATCCGGCGATGATTCCGCTGAGCCACCCCCTGGCCTCCGTGCGCGAGGCGTACAACGCGGTCTTCGTGGAGGCCGACGCCGCGGGGCAGCTGATGTTCTACGGCCCGGGGGCGGGCGGTTCGCCGACCGCCTCGGCCGTCCTCGGCGACCTCGTGGCCGCCTGCCGCAACAAGCTGGCGGGCGCCACCGGACCCGGGGAGTCCGCCTACAGCCGGCTTCCGGTGAGCCCGATGGGCGATGTGGTCACTCGATACCACATCAGCCTGGACGTCGCCGACAAACCGGGAGTTCTCGCACAGGTCGCCATGGTCTTCGCCGAGCATGGCGTGTCCATCGATACCGTCCGCCAGCAGGGGAAGGACGGCGAGGCGTCCCTGGTCGTCGTGACCCACCGCGCGAGCGACGCCGCGCTGACGTCGACCGTGGAGGCGCTCCGCCGGCTCGACACCGTCCGCGATGTCGCGAGCATCATGCGGGTCGAGGGCGAGTAGCCGATGCCGCGAGCAGCCGGGGACGTCGAGGACGAGTGGTCGAGGGCGGATGGAGGCCGGGCAGTGGTCGGGCTGAGGCCGAACAGAGGGTGAGCGGAGAGTAAGGGAAATCATGAACGCAATCGCCGACGCCGGGCCTCGAATGTCCGGCACCCGCCAGTGGCACGGCTGGCGGGGCATCATCGAGGAGTACCGCGACCGTCTCCCGGTCAGCGAGACGACGCCCGTCGTCACCCTGCGCGAGGGCGGTACGCCGCTGGTTCCCGCGCAGGTGCTCTCCGAGCGCACCGGCTGCGAGGTCCACCTCAAGGTCGAGGGCGCCAACCCCACCGGGTCGTTCAAGGACCGCGGGATGACGATGGCCATCAGCGCGGCCAAGGAGGCCGGTGCCAAGGCCGTCATCTGCGCCTCCACCGGCAACACCTCGGCCTCGGCGGCGGCGTACGCCGTGCGGGCCGGGATGGTCTGCGCGGTGCTGGTACCGCAGGGCAAGATCGCGCTGGGCAAGATGGGCCAGGCCCTCGTCCACGGCGCGAAGATCCTCCAGGTCGACGGCAACTTCGACGACTGCCTGACGCTGGCCCGCGGGCTGTCGGAGAAGTACCCGGTGGCGCTGGTCAATTCGGTCAACCCGGCCCGTATCGAGGGCCAGAAGACCGCCGCCTTCGAGATCGTGGACATGCTCGGGGACGCGCCCGACATCCATGTGCTGCCGGTCGGCAACGCGGGCAACATCACGGCCTACTGGAAGGGCTACAAGGAGTACGCGGCGCCGTTCGCCGACAGCGGGCCGCACGCCTCCCGTACGCCCCGGATGTGGGGCTTCCAGGCGTCCGGCGCGGCGCCGATCGTGCGCGGTGAGCCGGTCAAGGAGCCGAGCACCATCGCCACCGCCATCCGCATCGGCAACCCCGCCTCGTGGGCCTTCGCCGAGCAGGCGCGCGACGAGTCCGGAGGTCTGATCGACGAGGTGACCGACCGTCAGATCCTCGCCGCCTACCGGCTGCTCGCCGCGCAGGAGGGCGTTTTCGTCGAGCCCGCCTCCGCCGCGAGCGTGGCGGGTCTGCTGAAGGCCGCCGAGCAGGGGCTGGTCGACCCGGGCCAGCGCATCGTCTGCACGGTGACCGGAAACGGCCTCAAGGACCCGGACTGGGCGGTGGCGGGTGCGCCGCAGCCGGTCGTGGTCCCGGTGGACGCGGACGCCGCGGCCGTACGGCTCGGGCTGGGCTGATACGGCGGGGCGCGCCCACCCCGCCCCCCCCCCCCCCCCCCGCCCGGCGGCCCCGG
>NZ_JANIIC010000260.1 GCF_024519315.1 Streptomyces malaysiensis subsp. samsunensis
GGGGGTGGTGGGTTTTTGTGGGGTGATGGGGGCGAGGATTTCTTGGAGTTGGTCGTGTAGTTGGTCGATGTGGCCGGAGTGTCCGGCGAAGTCGACGCCGGGGAGTTGCCAGCGCATGATGCGGTGGTGGGAGAGTTGTTGGGTGAGGTGGGTAATGGCTTGGGTGTCGCCGGTGATGGTGGTGGTGTTGGGTGCGTTGTGGGCGGCGATCCAGATGCGGGTGTTCCAGTGGTCGGGGTTGGCTATTTCCTGGATTTTTTCGGGTGGTGCGAGGACGCTGATCATGGTGCCGTGGCCGGTGAGGGGGAGGAGTGCTTTGCTGCGGAGGGTGGTGATGCGGGCGGCGTCTTGGAGGGTGAGGGCTCCGGCGGTGTAGGCGGCGGCGATTTCGCCTTGGGAGTGGCCGATGATGGCGTCGGGGGTGAGGCCGTGGTGTTGCCAGAGGGTGGCGAGGGCGGTCATGGTGGTGAAGAGGACGGGTTGGATTACATCGACGCGGTCCCAGGTGGGTGCTCCGGGTTGGCCGGTGAGGATGTCGGTGACGGACCAGTCGATGTA
>NZ_JANIIC010000261.1 GCF_024519315.1 Streptomyces malaysiensis subsp. samsunensis
TGCTGCTGCTGGAGCGGTTGTCGGATGCGCGGCGGAGTGGTCATCGGGTGTTGGCGGTGGTGCGTGGTTCGGCGGTGAATCAGGATGGTGCGTCGAATGGGTTGTCGGCGCCGAATGGTCCGTCGCAGCAGCGGGTGATTCGGGCGGCGTTGGAGAGTGCTCGGTTGTCGGCCGCTGAGGTGGACGCGGTGGAGGCGCATGGTACGGGGACGAAGCTGGGTGATCCCATCGAGGCGCAGGCGTTGCTCGCGACCTACGGCCAGGAGCGGGTGGCCGAGGACCGGCCGTTGTGGCTGGGGGCGGTGAAGTCGAACATCGGTCATACGCAGGCGGCTGCGGGTGTGGCGGGTGTGATGAAGATGGTGCTGGCGATGCGGCATGGGGTTTTGCCGAGGACGCTGCATGTTGATGAGCCGTCGCCGCATGTGGATTGGTCGGCGGGTGCGGTGGAGTTGTTGACGGATGCGGTGGAGTGGCCGGAGACGGGGCGTCCGCGGCGTGCGGGTGTGTCGTCGTTCGGTATCAGCGGCACCAACGCACAC
>NZ_JANIIC010000262.1 GCF_024519315.1 Streptomyces malaysiensis subsp. samsunensis
TATGGTCCTCGTGCGTATGGTGCTCCGGAGTATCTCTCGGGTCATGTTCTGACGGGGAGTACGCCGAGTGTGTTGTCGGGGCGTGTGGCGTACTCGTTTGGTTTTGAGGGGCCTGCGGTGACGGTGGATACGGCGTGTTCGTCGTCGTTGGTGGCGTTGCATCTGGCTGGTCGGGCGTTGCGGTTGGGGGAGTGTGATCTGGCGTTGGCGGGTGGTGTGACGGTGATGGCCACTCCGGGGATGTTTATCGAGTTCGGTCAGCAGCGGGGGTTGGCGGTGGATGGGCGGTGCAAGCCGTTTTCCGCGGCTGCGGATGGTACGGGGTGGGGTGAGGGTGTTGGTGTTCTGGTGTTGGAGCGGTTGTCGGATGCCCGGCGTCTTGGGCATCGGGTGCTGGCGGTGGTGCGGGGGAGTGCGGTCAATCAGGATGGTGCGTCGAATGGTCTGACGGCGCCGAGTGGTCCGTCGCAGCAGCGGGTGATCCGGGCGGC
>NZ_JANIIC010000263.1 GCF_024519315.1 Streptomyces malaysiensis subsp. samsunensis
GTGGGGCGTAGGCGAGGAAATACGCGATCTGCTCGGGCTTGCTGAGACTGCGGCGGGCCAGTGCCCACCGCCGACGGACGGGAACCCCGCCCTGGTAGTCGAACTCGGCCACCGTGGGCAATTCCAGTGCCGCCCAATGGTAGAGCCGCGGCCCCTTGGCCCCGTCGCCGCACGAGATCGGCTCCCATGCCTCCACGGGAGCCTGAGCGAAGAGGTGGTCGATGCGCGGGCCGAAGACCTGCTGGGACTTGGGCACTGCGAGCACATAGCCGAGACCGGACTGCTCCAGCAGACGGCGGAAGCGTCCCTCTTGCCCATAGGCGGCGTCCGCGGCCACCCAGGCCAGGGGGAGATCGGAGGCCAGGGCACGCAGTACGAGGCGCTTGGCCAGCTCTCCCTTGGTGGCGAAGCCGCGTTCGTCGGGGACTTTCGCCGCCCGGCAGCGCTCGCGGTCGTCCGTCCACGACCTGGGCAA
>NZ_JANIIC010000264.1 GCF_024519315.1 Streptomyces malaysiensis subsp. samsunensis
GCGGATGCGTTGGATGAGGTGTGTGCGGAGCTGGACGCGCATCTGGATCGGCCGTTGCGGGATGTGCTGTTCGGGGATGATGCGGCGGTTCTGGATCGGACGGGTTTCACTCAGCCCGCGTTGTTCGCGGTCGAGGTGGCGTTGTTCCGGTTGGTGGAGGCGTGGGGTGTCAAGGCCGATTTTCTGTCCGGGCATTCGATTGGTGAGTTGGTGGCCGCGCATGTGGCGGGTGTGTTGTCGCTGGCGGATGCTGCGGTGTTGGTGGCGGCGCGTGGTCGGTTGATGCAGGAGTTGCCGTCGGGTGGTGCGATGGTGGCGGTGCAGGCGTCGGAGGACGAGGTGGTGCCGCTGCTGACCGAGCGGGTGAGCATTGCCGCGCTGAACGGGCCGACGTCGGTGGTGATCGCGGGTGATGAGGACGTGGCGCTGGAGATCGCGGCGTTCTTCGAGGCGCAGGGT
>NZ_JANIIC010000265.1 GCF_024519315.1 Streptomyces malaysiensis subsp. samsunensis
GCCTGACTTCTTGACCGCCTTGCGCTTGGGCTTCTTCGAGCCGCCGGCGGGGGCGGTGGCCACGCCCAGGGAGGCGGGCAGCGAGACCTCGAGCCGTTTGCCGCCGACCTCGACCACGACGGTCTCGCGGCCGGTGGACTCATCGGCCTCGTCGGTGCCGGTGGGGGTGAAGGGGGTGATGGTGTTGTGGAACTCGGTTTCGATCCAGCGGGTGTGGATGGTGAAGGGCTCGCTGGTGAACGCCGGGTCCGTCACGACCGCCTGGTGGAAGGGGATCGCGGTGGCCATGCCCTCGACCTGGAACTCGGCCAGGGCGCGGGCGGCGCGCTGGAGGGCCTGGGTGCGGGTGGCGCCGGTGACGATCAGCTTGGCCAGCAGCGAGTCCCACGCCGGACCGATCACACTGCCGGACTCCACCCCCGCGTCCAGCCGGACGCCGGGCCCGGCGGGCGG
>NZ_JANIIC010000266.1 GCF_024519315.1 Streptomyces malaysiensis subsp. samsunensis
GCCCGTCGACAGCGGGGCGAAGTGGAGGGTGCGGTTGTGTTCGGGGATGGTGATGGTGAAGGTGCCGTCGGGTTTGCCGTCCCAGCACAGTGGCCAGCGTGGGCCGGAGGAGGGAAGCGTCGGCACGTCCGGTTTCGGCACTGGGTAGGTCAGGAGCATGCCGTCGTCCGTGATGTAGACGACGCCTGCGTCGTCCATCTCCAAGCGTTGATCGAGTGTGCCGGCCCAGGTGCGGCCGAACCAGCCTCCGCACGGGTGCCCGGAGACGTAGTGCCGTTTCAGGACCAGCGGCAGAGCGCCGGGCAGGGTGACGTCGGTGGCGGACATGACCATCTCGCCGGTGGCCACGTCGATCGGCTCACCGGTGGTGCACTTGTCCTTGCTGGGGGTGCAGCTCTTGTTCGGATCGTCGTCGGTGCGCCTGCGGGCGCTGCCGTCGCGACGGAGTGCA
>NZ_JANIIC010000267.1 GCF_024519315.1 Streptomyces malaysiensis subsp. samsunensis
ACTCACCGGCAGCGGGGCGAAGTGAAGGGTGCGGTTGTGTTCGGGCACCGTGATGGTGAAGGTGCCGTCGGGTTTGCCGTCCCAGCACAGTGGCCAGCGAGGCCCGGAGCTTGGCAGGGTCGGTACGTCGGGTTCTGGTACCGGGTAGGTGAGGAGCATGCCGTCGTCGGTGATGTAGACGACGCCGGCGTCGTCGATTTCGAGTCGCTGATCGAGTGTGCCGGCCCAGGTGCGGCCGAACCAGCCCCCACAGGGATGGCCGGAGATGTAGTGCCGTTTCAGGACCAGCGGCAGAGCGCCGGGCAGGGTGATGTCGGTGGCGGACATGACCATCTCCCCGGTGGCCACGTCGATCGGCTCACCGGTTTTGGGTCGCTCCTCGTTAGGTGTGTTGTTCTTGTTCGGATCGTCGTCGGTGCGCTTGCGGGCGCTGCCGTCGCGGCGGAGTGCG
>NZ_JANIIC010000268.1 GCF_024519315.1 Streptomyces malaysiensis subsp. samsunensis
TCGTACCCGTACCGTGCGCCTCGACGGCATCCACATCGCCGGCCGACAGCCCGGCGCTGGTCAGCGCCTGGCGGATGACGCGCTGCTGGGACGGCCCGTTCGGCGCCGTCAGGCCGTTCGACGCACCGTCCTGGTTGATGGCGGAGCCCCGGACCAGCGCCAGCACCGGATGGCCGTTGCGCCGCGCGTCCGACAGCCGCTCGACCAGCAGCATGCCGACACCCTCGCCCCAGCCGGTGCCATCGGCCCCGGCCGCGAACGCCTTGATCCGGCCGTCGGCGGCCAGTCCACGCTGACGGCTGAAGTCGATGAAGTTCTCGGGGGTGGACATCACCGTGACGCCGCCCGCGAGCGCCATCGTGCACTCGCCCTGCCGCAGCGCCTGCACCGCCAGATGCAGCGCCACCAGCGACGACGAACACGCCGT
>NZ_JANIIC010000269.1 GCF_024519315.1 Streptomyces malaysiensis subsp. samsunensis
TCACCGATGCGGCCTGGTCGGCCACTGTTCCCCGCAGGTGCGGGTGCGCTGTGAGGATTTCCCGGAGCAGGGCGCCGGTGCCGCCGCCGACATCGATCACATGGCGGACGTCCGACCAGCCGTACGCGGTTCCGATTCCCTTGGTGGACTGGGAGACCTGGGACATCAGTAGGTCGAAGGACTCGGTCCGCGCGGGCGAAGCGGCCAGGTCCGCCCGGAACGGGGCTCCGTGGACCTTCTCGTAGACGGAGGTTCCGGAGCGGACCGCGTCCACCAGGCGGGGAAAGGTGCTGTCGAGCCGCCCGGCCACTTCGTCGGCGTCCAGCCACTGACGCAGATTGGCCGGGTGCTCGGCCAGCAGTTCCGCGGCCAGTTCGGTGAGCGCGAAGGTGCCGGGTTCCGGCTCGGCGAAGATGTCCCGGCAGA
>NZ_JANIIC010000027.1 GCF_024519315.1 Streptomyces malaysiensis subsp. samsunensis
CCCGCACCAGGAGCACCCGCATGAACGAAGGCGACGAGTTCGCGATCGCACTACACGCCGACGACGGCACTCTGATCGTCGGCATCAGGCCGGACGGCAGCATCCAACAGGGCCCCAACTACCGCCCGGACGAGGCGGCCCGCGAGTTCTGGGACGCCGTCACCCGCGCCGCACACAGCGCCGCGCCGTGGACGGAGGGCACCGATGGCTGACCTTCACGCCTGGACTCTTCAGCAGATCAGCAAGCGGGAAGCAACCGCGCTGGCCGCAACCGAGGGGCCATGGGTTCGGTGGGCTGACCAGGAGGTAATCCCTGGCTGGGATGGCTTCATCATGATCGGCGATGATGCGGCGGACGGTGAAGAATGCAACCCCGTCGCCAAAGTCAACATCGTCGAGGACTGTGAGCACATCACCCTCAACGATCCTGCCAGCGTGCTCCGTCGCTGTGCCGCCGATCGGAAGCTGATCGGCGACGTGGTGGCCGAGCGCCACATCCTCGTTGAGGACTGTTGGTACACCTGCGCGGCAGCCACCGAAGAACGCGACGGCGGCGAGAACTGCGACGACGAGCGACGCGGAGGGGCATGCGACTGCGGACGGGACGCCCGAGTCGAACGGCGCCTCCGCATCGTCGCCGAGGGGTACGGCTGGACGGAGAGCAGCGATGGCTGACCTGGACGTATTCGGCTGGGCCGCCGACGAGACAGGCTGCGGCTTCTACCGAATAGCCCTGCCCATGCAGGGTCTCACCGGGCTCGGCCACCGGGTTGCGCACAGCATGAAGATGCCGTCCGAAGCCCGCGACATCCCCGGCACGGTCATCGTGGGGCAGCGGGTGTGCAAGCCCGAGCCGTCCAAGCTGTGGCAGCAGCTCGCCAAGCAGGGCCGCAAACTGATCTATGAGGTCGACGACGACCTGTGGAACGTGGACGCGTCGTCCCCAGTCGCTCACGAGTACTTCGCCCGGCCCGAGATCCGCGCCGCGCTCCAGCGGAACATCGAAGTGGCGACCGCCGTCACCGTCACCACCGACCCGCTGGCCGAACGCGTCGCCCAGTGGAACCCGAACGTGCACATCGTGCCCAACGCCGTGCCCGACTGGCTCGTCGACCACCAGCCGCAGCAGCGCGACGACGGGGTCCTCACCATCGGCTGGGGCGGATCAGCTACCCACGCCATGGACTTCGACCAGGTCGCCGACCAGCTCCGCCGATTCCTCACCCGCAACCCCGGCACCGAGTTCCACTGCATCGGCAACAACTACGCCACCTGGATGCGCATCCCCGCCAACCGGGCTCGGTTCACGCCCTGGGTCGCCAACGTCGAAGACTTCCTGCGCACCATCGACTACCACGTAGGGATCGCCCCGCTCCGGCCGCACGTCTTTAACCAGGCCAAGTCTGCGCTCAAGGCGCTGGAGGCCGGGGCTCTCGGCATCCCGATCGTCGCCTCCGCCGTCCGCCCCTACGAGGACTACGTCTGGGACGGCACAACCGGATACCTCGTCCGCCGCGACCACGAGTGGGCTGCCTGCCTACGATCCCTCGCCTACGAGCCCGACATGCGCCGCGAGATGGGCATGGCAGCCCGCGAGCAGGCCCGACAGCACACCATCACCCAGACCGCACCACTGTGGGAGAAGGCGATCCTCGGATGACCAGACACTGCTTGCTCACCGGGGCCGGGGGATTCGCCGGCTCCCACGTCCTCCGCCATCTCATGGTCAACACCGACTGGACCGTCGCCGCGCCCGTGACCTTCCGGCACAAGGGCGTCCCCAAGAGGATCGCCTCCGCGCTCGAGACGAACCCCGAATGGTGGGAGCGTGTCGACGTCGTCTACTGCGACCTGTCCGCGCCCATCGACTCGGTAACCGCGGCCCGCTTCGGGCGGGTCGACTACCTGCTGAATGTCGCCTCGGAGTCGCACGTCGACCGCAGCATCGAGGCGCCGGGCACGTTCATCGAGAACAACGTTCGGCTCATGACCAACGTCCTCGACTACGCCCGCCAGGCTCGGCCGGCGGTAGTGCTACAGATGTCGACGGACGAGGTGTACGGCCCGGCACCGGACGGCTACGAGCACCGCGAATGGGAGGCGATCCTCCCTTCCAATCCGTACAGCGCGTCGAAGGCTGCACAGGAAGCCGTCGCGTTCTCCTACTGGAGGACTTACGATCTTCCGATCGTCATCACTAACACGATGAACATCATCGGCGAGATGGCCGACATCGAGAAGTTCGTCCCCAAGACGATGCGGGCGCTTGCCAAGGGCGAGCCTGCGACAGTGCACGTCTCCCCCGAGGGTCGGCCCGGCTCTCGCTTCTACCTGCACGCGAGGAACCTGGCGGACGCCTGGCTGTGGCTCCTCCGCAACCACACCCCGCAGATGTACGGGCAGCACGACCGGCCCTCCCGCTTCCACATCGTCGGCGAGCGGGAGGTCGACAACATCGAGATGGTGCATCTCCTTGCCCGGTTCATGGGCATCGAGGATCCGAAGCTCGACCTCGTCGATTTCCATTCGAGCCGGCCAGGCCACGACCTTCGATACGGGCTCGACGGGCGGAAGCTGGCCGAGGCGGGCTGGACGGCGCCGCTTCCCCTGGAGGATTCGCTGCGGCGGACGGTGGAGTGGACGCTGCGGCACCCGGAGTGGCTCGGGCTTGATGCCGCAGAGGTGTCGGCGTGAGCCGCCCGTACCGGGTCGCGGTCATCCCCACCAGGGACCGGCACGCCATGGTCTCCGAACTCATCGACGCTCTCTACCCACAGGTAGATGAGGCCTTGGTCATCGATAACAGGTCGGATCCACCGTTCCTGGCCGATGCGGACCGGTGGCCAGTCGATCCCGCCGGAGCGTGGGTGACGGTCTTGGCCCACGACGTGGACCCTCCGAACATCTCCGCGATGTGGAACATCGGCCTGCGGTACGCGTCCACCGTGGCTTTTCAGCATGGCGCCTCGCATTGCTACGACGTGATCGTGCTGAACTCAGACGTGTCCGTGTCGTCTGGCTGGGTGGAGGCGCTGTCGTCGGCGATGCGGTCGACGCCCGCGGTGCTGGCCTACCCGGATCAGTTCGGCGGCAGCGAGCAGATCCTCCACACCCGCGCCGAACCGGTCGATCTGCGGCAGCGGATCACGGGCTATGCGTACATGCTGCGTGGCGAGGCGGGGCTGCGCCTGGACGAGTCGATGGCCTGGTGGTACTCGGACGACTCGCTCGATTGGGAAGCGCGGGAACAGGGCGGCGCGCTCCTCGTGCCCGGCCTGGCCGTGGAACATCGCTGCCCGAACGGGTCCATGCAGGAACGGCCCGAGTTGGAGGCTCAAGCCGCTCGGGATCGGGAGACGTTCATCGCCAAGTGGGGCCAGGCCCCTCATTGATTGGAGGCAGATCGTGAAGCCGTTGGCTGAGAGATTCTGGTCCAAGGTGGATCGCCATGGAGAGTGCTGGCTGTGGACAGCAGCCGTTGATGGAAAGGGCTACGGAAAGCTCAGCGTGGATAAGAAGACCACTGCTGCTCACCGGCTTGCGTACACCCTGGGCATTGGTCCAATACCGGCGGGTCTCGTGGTGCGGCACACCTGCGACAATCCTCCCTGCGTGAACCCGCACCACCTGATCCTTGGGACGATGGCGGAGAACTCTCGCGACATGGTAGAGCGCGGCCGACATCCGCGGATTGGGCGATCTACCTGCACCCGGGGACACGCCCTGACGGAAGCGAACACGTACCGCCGCCCCGACAGGCACGGTGCCCGAGAATGCCGAATATGCATCGGCGTGGTCAATCGCCGCTCGTATCGCAAACTGCGAGACGCTAATGCATCCTGAAGCGCGTGACGGGCTGGCCCGCATGCTGAAAGACTCCGGGCTGGCGCTCGGCGCCCCGTGGCGGGTGCTGGATCTGGGCGGCCGGGACGTCAACGGCAGCATCCGCGACCTGCTCCCCCACGCCACATGGGTCGGCTGCGACGTCGAGCCGGGCCCCGGGGTGGATCTGGTGCACGACGCGACACGGCCGTGGCCGATCGGCTGGGACCGCTACGACCTGGTCGTCTGCACCGAGGTTCTGGAGCACGTGCAGTTGTGGCGGTGCATCCTCCAGACCGCCTCAGAGGCCCTCCGTCCGGGTGGCCCGCAGACCCTGTTCGTCACCTGCGCCTCCGACGGCAGGCACCCGCATGGGGCCTCTGGTGCCCCGTCCCCGGCCCCGGGCGAGTGGTACCGCAACGTGTCCCCGCAGCCGCTCCAAGAGGAGCTGGAGCACCTATTCCGGCAGGCTACCGTCACCTACAGCCCGAGACCCGGTGACGCCTACGCGTGGGCCCAAGGAGTGAAGCGATGAATGACGCCCTGGTGGAGTTCCTGCGAGCGCGGCTCGATGAGGACGACGCAGAGGCGCGGCGCGTGCCGCCGAACCAGTCGCCCACCGAGCTTCGGGCGATGGTCCTGCGCGAGGGCGGCCAGCCGTTCCTCGTTGTCGCATCAGAGCGGGTGATGCGCGAGGTCGACGCCAAGCGGCGTCTCGTTGGTCTGCATGAGCGCCTGAGCGGCGATGCGCCGTTCTGCGTCACGTGCGACGCCCCAAGCGGGATCCCCGGACGCGACCACGGATGCGACACAATCCGGCTCCTCGCGCTGCCCTATTCCGACCACCCGGACTACCGCGAGGAGTGGCGGCCATGAGCGGCATCACGGTGGTGATCCCCACCCACCTGGCGAGAGTCCGGAACGGGATGACCAAGCGGGCCATCGGCTCCGTGCTGGGCCAGACCCTGCCTGCCGAGTCCGTCGTCGTCGAGCACGATCTCACCCACGCCGGAGCTCCAGCAACCCGGGACCGCGGGCTGCAGAAGGTCGTAACGCCGTGGACGGCGTTCCTCGACTCCGACGACCAGCTCAAGCCGATCCACCTGGAACGGCTCATGGAGTGCGCGATCGAGACCGGCGCCGACTACGTGTACGCCTGGTACGAGGCCGTGGGCTTCGGTGCCGATCCCCTCCCCCACTTCGGCCGCCGTTTCGATCCGGAGCGGCCGACACAGACGACCATCACGATCCTGGTCCGCACTGAGCTCGCCCAGAGCGTGGGCTTCCGGCAGCCACCGGAAGGTGCCCTCATCAACGGGGAGCGCTATGGCGAGGACTTCCAGTTCACCGTTGAGTGCGTCAAGGCCGGCGCCCGCATCGAGCACCTACCGGAACGCACCTGGTTGTGGAACCTGCACGGCGCCAACACCTCCGGCGACCCCGACCGCGGCGACGCCCGCACCCGATAGGAGACAGCGATGGCCGGCCAGATCAGCATGGAAGCAGCGCTCGCCGCGTGCCGGGAGCGCATGGGCGAGCTCGTGTACGAGTCGGTGCTGCTGCGCACGAAGGTCAAGGAACTCGAGGCCGAACTGGAGCAGCTGCGTCAGCATGCACCGACCGGGCCCGAGATGATCCCTCCCCCTCCGGGGCCGGGCGGCCAGTCGGGGCTAGGCGCGGCGGAGTAGGCCGATCACGCCGACCTCGACGGACATGACGGTCTCGAACAGGGACATGGCCCCTCCTAGATGGTGTTGGACACGACGGAGCTCTTCGTCGAGTACACCCCTGTCGCTCCGGGGATTGATTCAAAGTAGGTCTTCACTGCCTGGGCGAGGGCGGCTTCGTCGACTTCGGCGCCGTCGTTGAGGCTGAGGACGACTTGGGGCGCGGTGTTGGGCAGGGTGGCGTTGATGAGGATGAAGGGGTAGTTGAGGTCTGCCATGTCGTCTCCTATGCGATTCGTTCTGTGACCATCCATGATCCGGCTTTGACGGTGAGGCCGGATGCGTCGGATACGTTCTGGGCCCATTGCAGCTGGAGGGTGCCTGCGGTTCCGGCGGTGACGATGATTCCTTTGATGACGAGTGCGGTCTGGCTTGTGCCGACGCCATAGCTGAGCGTCTGTGTGGGCGAAGTGGTTTGACTGGGGCGGCCTATCCATTCGGCGTTTGAGCTGGTGCCGCTGCTTAGGTCGGTGACGTGGGCGCCTGTGCCCGTCATGTGGAGGGTTGAGCTGGTGGGGATGGTGAAGGCGGTCTTGATGTCGCCGACGAAGTCTCCGGAGGCTTCGATGGTGAAGAGGACGACCTCGAAGGTGTAGGTGGCGTTGGCGGCGACGGCGGCGGACAGATGGTCGTCGTTTTGGAGGGTGGCGTTGCTGGTGAGGGTTTCGTCAGCTGTCTTACGGGCGAACTGCTTCTGCCCGATACCGGACGCGGTGAGGTTGCCTGTGACGGTGAGGTTGCCGGTGAGGGTCAAGGTTGCGGTGCCCGACCGGGCAACGCTGACGTCGGCGAAAGTGGATCCTCCGGGGCCCCAGCCTGTGTTGCCGTCGGTGTTGACGAACCAGCGGGACACCGTGTCACCCGGGAGCCGACCTGAAATGAGGGTTGCACTTGTGGTGCTGTTGATCACCGCGAGGTTGGCGTCGCTGGGGCTGCCGCCGACTATGAGTTGTCCGCCGCTGGTGAGGTTCAGGTCGCTGGCGAAAGTGCTGGCCGAGTTGGGTATCTGTACCCAGCCCCCGGAGGCTGGCGAGGAGCCGTTGTGGACGTAGGTGCGGGCGGTGTCGGTCTCCCTGATGGCCTTGCCGCTGTACGGCGCCGATGGGCGGGTGGTGGACGTGCAGGCTTGGAAGCCTGCCGCAAGATCGAGCTTGTCCCAGTTCTGGTTGAGGTCTTGCTGGACGTTGACGAGCTCGGAGCCGTCGTTGAGGGGCTTGTACAGGCCGAGCCTGCTGGTAGACGGTTCAGGCATGGTCGGCCTCCTCGTTCTTGCCGCTGTGGGCGTTCGCCCTGCGGGCGATCCCGGGGTCTATGGGCAGCCCGGCGCGGTCGGGTAGTTGTTCGCCACGCAGGCGGCGGCGGGTGCGGTCTACGTGTTGAGCCATGGCCGCCACCCGCTCGGGGTCTATGCCGCGCTGCCGAATCGCGTCGAACGGGTCCTTGCTCCCCTTGGGGACGGAGACCCGCACCCGGTTGGCCTTGGTGTGCTGAATGCGCAGCAGGTGCGCCTCGCGGGCCTGCTCGACCGTTTCTGCCGTGTACAGGGTTGTGGGCACCAGATCCCCTGCCCGCACTGTGCCCCGCGACACAGGCGCCATCGACATGAGCCCAGCGGCGGCTGCCGGGTCGTCGTCTGCGCTGAGCCTGTCGTCCGGGTGTGGGGTGTGCGGCTCGTGCAGGACGATGTCGAGCAGGGTGTCCGTGTCGGTCGGGTCGATGCCGTATTCGGCGGCTCTCCACTCCAGGGTGTTTTTGGGGAAGACGTGGTGCCGTACTGTCCCGGCTACGTCTTGGTAGGTGATGCTCCACAGGTCACGCTCGGTGTCCTCCGCGACGGCGGTGATCGTGTATTCGGCAGGGGCCATCATGACGTCCTAAACACCCAGAAGTTGAGGTCCCAGTTGCCGGATCCGGCTGGGCTGATGTCGACGCTGAACCCGCTGGTGGATTCCGCTACGACACCGAATGTGTGGAGCACGTTGTCGTACACGGTGACGATGGGGCGCATGAACGAATCCATGGTCGGCCCATAGCTGACGGCGATACCCGTCCCCGCGTTGATCACGATGTGGCCCGTGAACAAGCCCTCATTGCTGTCGATCGCAGCAAAGTCCTTCCAGCGCCCGTAGTGGCGGGTGATGCCGTCGTTCTGGAATCGCATGTAGTTGGCGTTGCTGCTGCCGTCCGTCCAGCCCACGTCGCCGATGTTGTCGGTGATGCGGGTGAAGCCGCCGCGAGTGCTCTGGTCATCTGCGCGAATGATCTCGAAAATGCTGACCGTGTCGGTGAGGAATAGACGCGGGGATACAGTGACGCCACCGTCGTCGTACTGGCCACCGTTGATGCCCAGCGAGGGGTACGTATCGAAACCCACAGCGTTGATGAACGCGTAGTCGCTGCCGACCGTCGGATAGAAACGGATCTCCGGGAGGTAGGTGGCGGTCGGGTTGATCTCGATGCGGCGGCCTGTGGTGCCCGAGAAGAGCTGGCCGACGATGCTCACGTCGCCTGTGGCGGCCTCGGCGAAGAAGGTGCGGGTGCCGCCCGCGTTGTACACCTCGATGCCGTCGACACTGATGCGGGTGCGCGCCCCCGTGTCAGCAGTCTTGATCTCCCCGGCCATCACCCATGAGGCGCTAATCGTGCCCGCTGTCACCTTGGAGACGGTGAGGTCGGAGATGTGGGCGTCGTCGATCAGCAGGGCGGTCGCGGTGGCCGCATCGCTCGGCCCGCTCTTGTTGCCGGTGATATCGACGGCGACCACCCGCACGTAGCGGGCACTGGTCTCCTCCACCGGGACGGTGGCCACGACCGGGATACCGGCCTGGATCATGCCGCTCGTGGCGGACGCCTTGGCCTTCAGTGTGTCGTCGGACGGCGTGAAGGTGGGCTCGTAGTCGATGTGGATCTCAAGGTGGTGCAGGTCGCTCTCAAGGTTGTACGTGCCCCCCGAGCTTTTGCCGAGGGTGTGGGTGACCTGCACGGCGATTCGGCTGGCCGCGACGGTCGGTGCGGCCGGCGTGCTGGGCGGGATGTTGTCCTCGGATGCGACGAACGTGGTGACGGGCCCCCAGGCGCCGATGTTGCCTGCCTTATCCACGGCCCGGATCTGTACGTCGTAGCCCACGCCCGGCGACAGATCCTGGAGTTGCGCCGTGGATTCGCCCCAGGCGACGAACATGGTCTGCCAGTCGTCGTCGGGGGCGGCGAATGGTTGCACCCATGTTTGCAGGTCCATCCATCGCACCTGTGAGACCTGCGACCAGGTGGCCGGGTAGATCATGTCGGTGTCGATCGCCCAACGGATTTCGAAGTGATCCCCGTCCAGGACCGTGGAGCCGTCCACATTGTTGGGGGCGTTCCACGAGAGGACGACCCGGGCCCGGGTGAAGCCGCGGCCGTCCAGATAGGCGGAGCCGACGAACGGCTCCACGAAGGTCGGCACCCCCGGGACACTCGTGTCCGAGTTCGGCCGCGACCCCACCGGCTCCGTGCCGGCGTTGGTCAGGGCGCGCGCCCAGCCGCCCACGGTGACGTAGACGGTGTGGGAGCCGTCCCATTCGACGTGGTCGGTGAGGTCGTACCAGGTGCCGTCGGCTGCCCGGTAGGCGACCGTGTATCCCTCGGTGATGGGCCATCTGGCTTCGGTGATTTGCAGTTTGATCGGGTTGAGGCGCTCCCCGCGGAAGGTGATTTCGTTGCTGGTGTCGACGAGTCCGGCGCCCGGGTCCCAGACCCACACGTAGTCGCCGACGTCGAAGCTGCCTTCGATGTAGTAGTTGTCGGTCTCTACGGTGATCTCGTCCTGGCTGGACGTGTACTGGGACAGCAGCAGCTCGGCGCGAGTGTCGGCGTTGGTGACGCTCGTGTCGCTCTCGCTGGCCAGGCGGGTGAGCTTGAGCGGGTTGCCGTGGACGTCTTTGTACGGGGTGGCCGGGCTGATGTCGGCCGCGCCTGTGGCGATGGACTCGCCCTGGCCTTCAGCGAGCAGCACAACGCGGGTGGAGTAGTCCTCCATGTCGCGGGTGACACCGAAGGCGCCGGGCACCGACTCCAGGCCGGAGGTGTCCTTGCCTGCGCTCTTGCGGGAGATCACGCACCGGGGGCTGGTGACGTACAGGTCGCTCTCGGGGCCGGCGTCGATAGTGCCGTTGCCGTTGACGCGCCAGCCGACCTTTTCCCCGGACGAGGCAGAGAACGTGTCGCACACGTAGCTGATGGCGGTCCGCGGGGACTCGTACTGGTGTCGGCCGGAGTAGGTGCCGGGGACGCTGTAGAGGGTGCCCTCTGTTACGGCGCCTGAGGCGGGTAGTAGTGCGCGGATGGTGTTGGCGAACGTGGCGGAGGCGGGTTCGACAGCGTTCTCGTACACCGAGCCTTTGTCGTCTTCGTCGCCGAGCCACATGGCCATGCCGACGCCGTTGAGCGCGTACCCCTGTTCGACGATCTTGGTGCGCCGGTCGTCGCCTGTGGTGTCGCGGCCACGGACGACGCCGACGTAGCGCGCCGCGGTGAGGAGGTTGTCTCCGTACTGCTGGGGGTCTATGCGGCCGGGGATGAAGGCGACATGCCCGAAGTAGTCGATGTGGTCCCACAGGTCGGGTGGGGTCGTGGTTTTGAGGGTGAACTCCCACGAGCCGAGAGCGGAGAGTACCTGCGTCACGGTCATCCGGTCGTCACCGCCTCACCGCGTAGATCGTTTCGGGTAGGGCTCCGATGTACTGGTTCCGCAGGTCGAGTGCGGTGTCGCCGGCCGCGGCGGATGCGCCCCCTGCGGCGACTCCGATCCAGAAGTCCAAGGATGTGGTGGCCGTCTTCTGGATGCCACCGTTGGGGTGGGCAGTGAAGGTGCGGGCGCTGCCGCAGGCGAACCGATTACCGTCCGCATCATCGCCGCTGGCGACGACGTAGCCGGACGCGGCGGCGCTCGTGTTGGTCTCCAGCGTGCTGCGGTAGGCGGCGAGGGTGTTGGAGGTGCTGGTCTGGAGGTAGCCCTCGACGGTGCGGGCGCCGCGGCGCAGCGCGAGGTCCAGTGTCGCCCGGCCCGGGTTGAGGCCCTTGGTGAGGCGGAGGATGGCGTGCTCGCAGTCGTTGCGGAGGAGCGTGGCCCCGTCCCAGCCGCTGATGCTTGAGGCGCTCCCGGCAACGGAGACGTTCCATTCCTTGGAGTGCCAGGCGCCGCCCGTGTACGCCTGTACATCGAGGGTGCCGCTGGCGCCGGTGGTGATGTTGACGAGCCCATTGGTGAGCGCCCACCCGGCCGGTTCGAGGCGCTGGTCTGCGCCGCACAGTTCCGTGGCCGACGAGGTGAGACGTACCCGGCCGTCGAGGTAGTTGGTGGGGTCGCAGCCCCAGCGCGGCGAGGTGGCCGGGGGGATGCTGCGGTATACGGTCATGGCCCCATCGGCGCCCGTGCGGGTCATGGTGGTGGGGTTGCTGCTGCCGGTCTGGTAGCCGTAGTGGCCGATGGGCGGGGCATGCCACCGCTCTCCAGGCAGGCTGAAGTCGTTGACCCGGGCCACTCCGGTGAGGCGCGACTGGAGGTCGATCTCTGTGTCCGTGCCGAGGCGGTTGAGGCTGAGCTTCCAGTCGGAGGTGACGATGTCGGTGCGCCACTCGGTGTACTCGGCGGAGACCGAGGCCACGTAGACGTAGCAGTTGCGCTCGGGCTTGTCGGTGAACGTGACCGGGTGGACGCAGCCTGTGTCGAGGGCGCACAGGTTGTCGTGCCGCCACACCAGTTCGGCCCGGGTCAGGGGCGGGCTCGACTCCTGCCCTTCCAGGTCGATACTGCGGCTGTCTCCGCTGGACTCGGCCGCCTTGAACGTCTCTCGGAGGAGAAGGCGGCCGATGCGCAGGTCTCCGTAGTCGCCTTGGGGCATCAGCGCCTCCGTTCCTTGTCGCGATTGCGGAGGGCCTCGGAGACCTCGGCTGCGAGGGCTTCGGCTACGCGGCGACGCTCCGCGGGGGACGCCATGTCGAAGCTGCCGGACACGGTCACATTGAGGTTCTGGATGGTGGTCATGGCTGCGGCGTTTTGCCATGCCTGGGGCGGGCTGGAGGGTGTGACGAGCCGCATGGTGCCCGGTGTGGTGATCAGGCTCTTGCGGGATGTGAGTCCCTGGTTGAAGCCGTCGACTGTGTGCTGGCCGAGCTTGGCCATGACTCGGCTGGGGCTGCGGATGCCGAGGGCGGATTTGATGGCCCGCTCCATGCTCTTGGCGATGGTCATCATTTGGGCTTCGATGGCCTTCTGCTTTTCCGTGAGTCCCTTCACCAGTCCGTCTGCCGCCTTGATGCCCGCCCCGTACATGCTGTCGGCGACGGTGGTTCCGGCTTTGTCGGCGGAGGACACGAGCTGTGCCTGCAGAGCGTTGATCTGGGCGATCTGCTCTGGTGTGGCAGTGAGGAGGGATTGGGCTGTGGCCATTCCGCCGCCGGTGACGCCCGCCGCCGCAATATCGGAGATCATCTGGGCGTTGAGTCCGCGCTTCTTCAGCTCGTCCAGTTGCTTGGCGAAGTCTCCGGTGCGGGTGGTGTCGGACTTGAGCTGGTTGATGAGCGTTGATGCCGAAGTCCCGTACTTGCCGATCTTGGTGATGTTGCCGAAGCCGACCAGGCTGGACTTGACCGAGGTTTTGAGGCTGTCGAACTGGCCCTTGAGGTCGTTGAGCTTGTCCTTGGCCGAGTCGAGGGCCTTGCTGTTGGCTTCCGCCGAGTCCCGCAGTTTGAACAGCGACGACGCCGAGCGGGTCAGCTGGTTCAGGAGCCGTGTTTCGGTCGCCCCCGCGAACGATCCCTTGATCTTCGTTTGGAGGCTGTACAGCGACGAGATCAACGCCGACTCGTCAGCGGGCTTGGCGAGCATGCCCCGGATCTCCGGGTTCACCCAGCCCGCGATCGTCGACATGTTGCCGAGGGTCACGGCCCCACGCAGCGACGACCGGGCCTCAGCCTGCTTCCGCGCGGCCTCCTTCTGCTTCTCCGTCAGCCCGCCCTTCGCGAAGCGAGGCAGACGCCCAGCGTTGACCGCATCCATGAAGCCGACGCCGTACTTGGCGACCGCCGCGGCCCGTACCACATACTCCGCGTTCGACACCCGGGCCGGGCCGTTCGCGAACAGGCCCAGAATGCTGTCCGACGTACCCGTGCCCGGCCCCTGGATCAGGCCGCCGCCCGGGAACGCCTGCATGTCCACATGCCCGCCGGAGGCGTAGCCGCGGAGCAAACCGCCCCGTGCGTTGGCGGGGATACCGCCAGGGCCGGCGTGCCCAGGCGGCTTGCCCACCTGCCGGTACATGGTCGTGATCGTGATGGTGCGGTTCTGTAGCCCGTCGCGCGCCCGCTTGACCGCGGCCAGGTTGGCCAGTGCCGTCCCGGTGAGGGCGGTCACCTTGACTGACCCATCGGGCAGGCGCTTGACCTTGAATCCCACGGCCTCCAGCGCCGCGATGGCCGAGTTGGTCAAAGACTTCACGGTGATGCTCTTGCTGCCCGGTGTGGCTTTGATCTTCGAGATGACGGCGTTCAGGCCCGCGATGGCGTCCTCACGCTGCATCTCGATCTTGGTCTTGTGGGAGTCCGGGATCTTCAGGATCTGAGACGCGAGCCGGTTGGCCTCGGTACTGCTCAGGCCCATCTGTATGGCGAAATCGATCAGCTTCTCGCGGCCCCGCGAGTAGATGGCGTTGACCGACTCCCAGCTCTGGCCGGACTCACGGGCCTTGGTGGCGGCGTCATCGGTCTTGGTGGCCAGGTCCTGCAGAGCGGTGGACGCGTCCCGGGCCTTCTGGCTGTTCAGGTCGAGCTCGCCATGGACCATGCGGAGCGAGTCAGCGTTGGTCTTCGCCGCCTTCGCGGCGTCGTCGATGGCCTGCTCGAAGCCGATCATTCCGCCGAGTCCGGCGCGGTTCACCTCGTTCAGCGCGACGATCGACTGTCGCAGCCCGTCAGTCGACCGCTTCTGCTCGTCGAGCTTGGCCTTCGTGCTCATGGCTTGCTGCCCGAAGAGCCCCATGCCCTGGGCGGCAAGCTGCTGGTCGGCTTTCAGCGCAGCCACGCTTGCCTTGTACTCCGGAAACAGCTTGTTGATCTCTTTGGTGGAGTACCCGGCATCCGACATGGCCTTCTTGATCCGGTCGAAACCGGAGGCGGCCTGCTCTGCATTGCCGGAGCTGACCATCTGAGCCATGGACTTGTCGAGCGATTCGAAGTCCTCCTGGAGCGCCTTGAGAGACTTCCCGCCCATGACCAGGTCATCGACCTTGCCCGACACCCAGTGCGCCACATCGTCCAAGACGGGGACTTTGATCCCCAAGACATTCTTCTTGCTCGCCTCGGTGGCCTTGTCGAGCTCCTTCACCTTGGCGATCAGGCCGTCCATGTTGCCGAACGTCTTCTGCAACTCGCCCGTGAACTGGCCCGAGCTGGCCAGGTTCTTCAGCGAGGTGGTGAGCTTGTCCACATCCGGTGGCGCACCCCTCGCCTTCTCCGCCAGCTTGGAGATGCCATAGGCCACGCCGCCGAGGATGCCGAGACCGGCGGCGACCTTCTGCATGCGCGTCATGTTCTGCACCGCGCCAGACAGGGCGCCGGACAAGCCGCCAAAACGGGCCGCGCGCACGAAGTTGGCAAGGTTGGTGGCTGCCGCAGAGGTGGTGACCGCCGTCAGAGCTGCCGCACCCAGCCGGGCCAGCTTGAACGCCGCATACAACTGCAGGAAGTTGGAGATCACGCCGCTGGGCACAGCGTTGACGAGCTTGGCCAGCCCGTTCGCCACGGTCAGCAGGGTGACACCGAGATCCCCACCAGAGTCGACGAGATGCAGCGCGGCCTTGGCAATGTTCCCCAAGGTTTCGGCGATCAGTGGGCCCATCTCGCGAGCCCGCGTCATGAAGTCATCGAACCCCCCGCCCGCAGCGAACGAGGCGAGCTTCTCCCCCAGGTGAACGATGCCGTCCAGCATGAACCGCAGACTCTTCTGCGCGAAACTGTCCACCTTCACCATGAACGCGTCGAACCCGGGCGACGCCACCCCGCCGGCGATCAGGGTCACGAACCGATCCAGCTCCGTCGACGCGGTCTTTACCAGCGGGCTCATCTTCGGCAGCAGCGCCTGGAACAACTGCAAGCTGTGTGTGACGGGCTTCATCGTGTCGTCAGCCAAACTGTCCGACCACGCCTTGTAGGAGTCCTTCAGCGACACGAACGCCGCAGTCGCCTCCCGGGTAGCCTGCGGCATCTTCGACAGCGTCTGCTGGTACTCGTTCTCGGCCTTCGCCGCCTCCTGTGAGGACTTGCCTGACTTCTCGACAGCGTCCTTGTATTTGCCCTGAGCCTTGACCGCGTCGGACATTTTGGAGATCTGCGGGATCACCGCTGCCCCGAACGCGGCCAGCGAGGTGCCTGCGGCGGCGATCCCCGCGCCAGCAACAGCGGCAGCCGGCCCGACCGCCCCCAGTGCCCCGATGACGCCGAGGATGGCGGCCTCGGCCTTCTCGGTGCGCGCATCAACCTGCACATGGCCGGAGGCGACAAGGAACGACATCGGGTTACACCTCCGCTCTCTCTATGAGGCCAGGCACGATCAGGTTCATGGCATCGACGTCCACTTGCTGCGGCTGGTCTGGGCTGACCGGTCCGTTCTGCGCGGACTGCTCCTTCTGTTGTTCGGCGGCTACCACGGCGGTCATGGCGCCGTCGTAGGCGGGCGTGCGGTTGGCCAGAGCGAGGAACCGTTTGGCGTCCACGACCCTGGTTTCGAGGTCGATGCCGTAGATGGCGAGGAAGTCGGCGTCCAGGTCGGCGCGGTGGTCGACGATCCAGGCGTGCTCGGCGACCGCGGTTACGAAGCGGGCGAACCTTTTCCCACCGTCTCGGGCTCGTTCATGTGGTCGAAGAACCGCTGGCTGACCAGGGCGGTGACCTGGTCGAAGTTGTCCTGGGTGAGTGCCTGCGCCTCGTACAGCTCCAGCAGGCGCACGTATTGGGCCTTGCCGAGGAGGAGTTCCAGGAGCCGCATGCTGCTGAACACGGCGCCCTGTTCGCGGATGCTGTTCATGGCGAGGAACACGAGGCGGGGCGGGATCACCTTGGGGACGGTGAACTCTTCCCCGTCGATGGAGAACAGGGGCTCTCGGGCCTCATCGACCGGCTTCTCTCTCGTGGTGGTGATCTCGAGGATGCCGGTGTCGGGCTCTTCCGCGACCGGAGCGGTGCGGGTTCGGGGCGCTCTGGTGGCCACGGTGTCTCCTAGCTGGTTGCGTCGATGAGCTTGAACGGGGCGATGCCGCTGGTCACGAAGAACCCGGACCACTTGACCGTGAACAGGGTCTGTGAGTCCTTCTTGTAGGTGGACTCGACCTTGTCGCTGGACAGGCACTTGCGGACGAGGATGCGCCGGCGCAGCTGGTTGGGGCCATAGCCGTCGAGAAGGATGGCCCGGTAGGTGGGCTGGGTGGCGGAGCTGGCGTAGATCGGCTCAAAGCTCTTGAAGCCGGAGCCGGAGGCCGCGGTGCCGTCGTTGAGGATGTATCGCAAGTTCTCAAGCGTCGGCTCAGCCAGGTTGGTCTCGATGGTGAACACTCGCTTGGTGAGGCGGGCGCCGACAACGTCGACCGCCTGGTCGACCTCGAGGTCGGTGTACGTCTGGTCGATGGTGAGCTTGCAGCCGTCCTGGGTGCCGCCGAGGTCGGTCCACGCGGACGCGGCCGGCGCGTCGTTGACGGCGGTGTCGGTGGGCTCGGTGGCGCCGAAATCGGCGAGGTAGAGAGTCGCCGGGCCCATGATCAGATTGGTGGTCGTGACGCTCATCGGTCAGCCTCCTTGGCCTTTGCCGAGGTGGGGGTCTTGGCCGGTGCGGCGGCAGGAGCGGAATCGGACGGGCGCTGGACGAGGAGGCCCTGGCGCTCGAGGTCGAGCAGCTCGGCGTCGTTGACCTCGACGTCGATGTGGGGCTGCATGGTGGTTCGGACTCGGTGCACGTCTCCTCCTAGAGGGAGATCCAGTGGAGCTGAAGGTCAGCCCCGTAGCGGGCATAGGAGGAGTCGTCGCTGGGCATGCGGCGCGGCTCCGTGAGGAAGTGAGCGGTGAGCACCCGGGCCTGCGGGTAGCCCGCCAGTAGGGTGAGGGTGCGCTGCATGCGCGCCTCGTCGTATGTCGCGGCCACCACCAGCTCGGCCAAGCTGGCGGCCTTACCCCACGGGGGCTTCCCCGAGCTCGGATTGACGGCATAGAAGTCGACCTGGACGACGGGTTCCCGCAGGGCGTAGTGCAGTTGCGGCGACCCGCCGACCGCCGGACACACCTGCACGAAGCCATTCGCCGCCCACGTGGACACGTCCGCGGGGAGTGTGGTCGCGACCTGGCCCGGTTCCATGCCCTCAGCGCCTTGCAGCCAGGCCACGGCCACGAGCTCGGTGTTCGCGCGCTGGGTGACGGTCATCAGCGACCACCCCGCCGCCGGTAGAGGGCAGGTCTCAAAAATGGCTGAGCGGGGGTGCCGGGGTGGTTGACCTTTGCCACGGGGTGCCGGGCGCCCGGCCAGTACAGGGCCTTGGCGTTCTTCGGGGTGATGATGTGCGGCCCAGACCCGTACTCGACGGTCATCCAGTAGTCGACGTGCCGGACACCGACGCGCAGCTCGCCGCGGTTCACCTCGTGATACATGCTCGCCCGGAGTCGGCCGGTCTTGACGGGGGCGAGGCGCTCGGCGTCGTTCTGGATCTCGCGGCCCAGCTTGTGGAGGTAGCGGGTGACCTCGTTACGCAACCAGCCCCGCCAGCCGTGGTTGACCACGACGCGGTAGTCGACGCTCATCGCCCTGCACCTCCTCTACGTCGGCGGGCTGTGCTTGCCCCTGTTGGCTGGCCGTTTACGGGCCGTGGCGCCATCGGGGCGGGTGTGTCGGAGCCTCAGGCGGCTCGTCCTGTGCGTTTCAGGTCCAGGCGCAGGGGCTGCGCCATGACCGGGTTGGCGTTGCGGGTGGCGGAGACGACGATGTAGATCTCGCTGGTCTGCTCGTCCCGGATGCGGTCGTTCTCTGTGACGTCCGTGCTCGGCGGCAGGCGGCAGACATGCGTGCGGACGATCCGCGGTGTCCCTGTGACGGGCTCTTGCGCCTGTCGGCTGGATTCCATCAACGAGGCGGAGATGCCGGATGCGGCGACCGTGGGCAGGTCTGTCTCGTCGCCAAAGGCGTCCGTGTCGCTGCCGCGGAGGATGCTGACGGTGGTCGTGGCGAGGTTCATGCGCCACCGCCCATCGGTGTCCAGGTCTGGGTGTCATCCGAGGCGTCCGACAGGGGATCGAGACCCCAGGTGCCGCCGTCTTCGAACGGCGACCGAACATGGATGGTGCGGGATCGCATCCACGAGATGCGGCGCAGCGCCCTCGCGGCCATGGGGGCGAGGACCATGGCGTGCTCGCCGAGCGACGCCACGACCCCGTCCTGCTGCACCTGGCTCGACTCCAACCGGGTGTTCACGTCGAACTGGCCGACCAGCCAAGCAGCCTGGAAAGCGACCGCCCGGCCGAGCCAGTACACGTCCCGGGGGCGGATCCGCGCCGTGTCCGCGTAGATGCGGTTGCAGAACACCTCGACCGTGGCCTGCGCCTGGGCAAGCTGCGCATCGGTCACGGTCACGCCAGTGGTGTCGATGACCTGCTGCGGAGTCGCCCAGGCGTCAACCATCAGCCCTCGCCCTCGATCACCTTGCGGGGCGTGGTGGTCTCCCCCGGCTGGTCGTCGACCGCAGACGGCACCATGGCGACGCTGTAGGCGTAGGCCCGTGACAGGCCGTCGGCGGCGTTCTCAACCCCATCCAAGCGGACGTCACCGCGCGGGTGCAGGCCACGCTGGAGCGCCTCCTGAACGCACGCCACCTTGTTGGCATCGTGCTCCGGCCCATCCTGTTCGGGCAGGGAAGAGCCAGCGAGGACGAATATCTTCTCGTGTCGGGTCCCATCAGCGCCGTCTGCACTGCGCTTCTCGACCTCCACCGCCTTGTCCTTGGCGGCGGAGCTCTTCTTCGCCGTCGCCATGATCAGGCCCCGACGAGGACCGACGCGGCCTTCGGGTGGCCGAGCGCGAAACCACGCCTGGCGCGCATCTTCAGGATCGACTCGTCCGTCAGCGCCGACAGGCCGTCGCGCCCGTCGATGAAGATGGACTCTGGGCCGGAGCGGCGGCCGAGGCGCAGGAAGTCCCGGTTGACGACGATCAGTAGCGGCTTCCCGGACGGGGAGTCCGTCGCGGTGGCCGACACCTTCGCGCCCAGAGACCAGTGCACCGGCAGGTCGAACAGGGTGTCCGGGGAACCGGCGTCGCCCTGCTGCCCGCGAACGAACACCGGCATGCCCTGGTCGTCCTTGATCTTCCGCAGGACGCCGCGGAATGCCGGATGGGCGATGACGACAGTTCGGGACAAGTCGAAGTAGTCGCCGCCCTCCACGTCGCCGAGAACGTCGGACAGGTCGTTGTAGGTGACGCCGCCGCTCCCCGCGGTGGTGACGTTGTCGTTCGCGGTGTAGCCAAGGCCGCTGTCGGTCTGGGTGAGCTGGTAGTAGACACTCGTGAACGGCACGCCGGTCCCGGGGGCCGCGCTGACGGCGAGGGTGGCGTTGTCAATGAACTTGGCGTAGCTGGTGGCCCAGTCGACCTGCTTGGTCGAGATGATGTTCGCCAGCGAGTCGTCGATGTCCTCTTCGGCAATGCGGATCGCCTTGCCGAACTTCTTCGCGGTCAGCGTGATGTCGTCGTTGGACGACACGTCCTCGCTGTAGGCGCCGCCCTTGTCGACCAGTGAGACGCCCACGCCAGCCGAGCGCGGGATGGACTTGGAGTTGGACGACATCGGCTCGGGGGAGGCGAACGCCTCGACCGCCGAGACCTGGTTGACGCGCATGATGACCTCGGAGGAGTCCTCCTCCGGGATCCAAGCTTCATACGTATTCCTTGCGATGGCTACTGCCCTCCAGTGGAGACCGCCCGCTTCGGGCGGTAGTCAATGACCTTGATGAACTTGCTCTTGTTGCAGGTCGAGCAGAGCGGCTGGACGTTGTCCGCCGTGTGCTCGCCACCCTGCGAGAGCGGGATGATGTGGTCGACCGTCAGTTGATCCGGGGATCCGCAGGCGAGGCATACGCCGCCATGCTGCTCGACGATCTCGAACCACTCGTCCTGGGTCAGGTCTCCTGCCGCGTAGCGGGCTCTGCGGAGTCGCGAGCGCTGCGTCACCGTGAACTTGTTCGCCTCGTACCAGGCATGCTGGAGTTCGGCGATCCGGTCACGATTGGCCAGGTAGTACGCCTTACTCATCTCCGGGTTGCGGCCCTTCGAGATGCGGTCGCGCACCTCTGGGTTTCGTCGCCAGTAGTCCTTGACCCTGTCGACTTCGCGTTCCCGGTTCTGGGCGTATCGGGCGCGAGCATTCTCGCGACGACACTCGATGCACCGCGGAACACCGCTGTGCATCACGTACTGCCCTGCGTGGCCTCTGCGGCACACGCGCGTGCTGAGGTCCAGTTCGGGCGAAGGCGCATCACTGATGAGCGCGGACGCTGCCACAGGAACCTCACAGAAGGAGACCGGATGGGGATTTAGCATTGAGCTCCAGCCCCATCACGGGTGCCTTCGCAAGAAAGGTCACCATCTCGTCAGATCACCTGACTTGAAGGCTTCACGACCAATATACCTTCGATTGTCAAGCCGTGCGGCCGAGGACGCGCAGCGCGTGCTGCTCCGCCGACGACTTCGGCTTCTCCTCGGCGGGCTTCCGGTCCGCCGCCGTCGGCCGCGCCTTCGGCTTCGCCTTCGCCGGGGCCTGGAAGAACTCCGGATACTCCTCCTTGACGCGCGTGACTTCGGCGTCCAAGCCGACGATGTCCCCCTCGTCATCCACCGACAGAGCGTCCATGTCCACGAGTCGCAGCACGCGGTCCGTCGACCCCGACACCCCAGCCTCCGACAGAGCCACGCGGGCCGCGGCCTTCACGAGGGGGGTGCGGAAGCGCTTCTCGCCCTCCTCGCGGGCTTCGCGCAGCGCCTTCTCGTGCTCCGTCTCTCCCGCCCGCGCCTTCTCCTCCAGCTCCTTGGCGCGGAACCTGTTGCGCTTGGCGTCGTCGTTGGCCTTCTTCAGCGCGGCCTGGGTCCGCTGCCACTCGTCACGGGTCGGCGGCGCCCACTCGTCGCCCTCGTCCTTCTTGGCGGGCGGCTTGGGCTTGGGCGCCTCGTCCCGCCCCGCCTCTTCGTCCCCGCCGTCGCCCGGCTCGGCGTCATCGTCCTCGTCGTCGGTCGAGTCGTCGTCACCGCCGCCGTCGCCGGAGTCCTCGTCGCTCTCACCGCTGCCTCCGGCGATGTTGTACACGGGGCGGCCACGGATGACGCCGATGATGGTGCGGGGCGGCAGGCTGATCCCGGGGCGCGGGTCGAGCTGCTCGGTGATGTCGGTGTGGTTGTTCACAGGTGCTCCCATCTCGGGGTTACGGGTTCGTGCGCCCATCACGGGCGTCCAGTGGGCACGTTGCGGTCAGTGAAGCGGCCGGCCGCGATGGCGGTGGCGGCGTATGCCTCCACTGAGCGGGGCAGATTGGCGCCTCGGCGGAGAAGTTCTCGGGCAGCCCTGATGCGGGCCGCGTTGGACTCGGTGGGCAGCGAGAAGCCGCGGGCCACAGAGCGACGTGCCTCACGGCGTAGCGCCTCGGGGAACGACGGCACGCCCGTCTCGGCCCATTCCTCGCGCCAGGCGACTACACGACACCTGCATGCGGGGTGGAGAGGCGGCGCCGGAAGGGGCTCGCCTCGCCCGCGCTGCTGCGGGTCCCAGGACAGGCCGCCGGGGAAGTCGTCGCCCACGTCCGCCACCAGTCCGGCGTAGGCGGCGCAGCGCACGCAGGCGTCCTGCTCCGCCACCCACAGCTTCTGTGCGCCGGCCGCCCGAATCCCAGCCATCAGCCCCTCGTTGACCGCCTGGCCGACCACCCATGTGATGTGCGAGCGAACAGCGGAGAGGGCGCCGCGGGCGGTTCCGATGCTGGTAAGCACCTGAGACCAGCGGCGGGAGACGGCAGGCCGGAGCATGGCGAGGGCACGGTCGCGGCGATCGGCCACCAGGTCCCTGACGTGCGCAGCAGCGTCCCGCAGGGGTCGGCGTGAGCGGGGCGGGGGCGTACCCGGGTTGCGTCCGGTGGCGTCACGGACGAACGCCGCATGCTGTCGGGCCCCCAGCAGCACGGCGTCCGTGAGCGTGTCGTCCAAGGCCCGCTGTGCCCGCGGCCCGAGCGGGGCGAGGAGGCGGCGCACGGCGGCCCTGACGGAGGCGAGGATCCGTCGCAGCGCCGGGTCGCTGGTCGCGTCCCCGGTGGTGCCGCCGAATGCGGTGGTCCAGGCGGCGAGGGTGCGGCGGACCAGGGTGGTGAAGTCGTCGTCGAGGTTGCCGAGGGCGCGCTGCGTGACCCGGTCTTCGAGCCGGATGACCGCGTCGGTTTGCTCGCCCTGGATGAGGTGGGCGAGGCGCTCATTGAGGCTGCGGGCCATCAGGTGGTCGCCTCCACCCCGGCCAGCAGCTCAATGTCCGACAGAGCGCCAGTCAGCAGGGCCTGCACCTGCTCGCTGGTGACCACGCCGAGGGCTGCTGCCGCGCCGAGTTTCTGGGCGGAGTCGGCGACAGTGGCGAGGATGTCGACGCGGCGGGCCAACTCGGCGTCATCGACGCCCTCAAGCCATTCGTCGACCTGCTCCTCGCGGTAGCCGGACTCCAGGAGCACCTGACGGCGGGGTACCCCGTTGCGGACCTTGAGGCCGTTGGTTTCCCATCCGGTCTTGTCCTCGACGGTGGCAATGGGCGCCCAGCGAATGTCAACGATCGCGTCGGGGATGCCGAGCAGTCCGAGGATGAACACCCACATGGCGCGGTGCTCGGCGCCGAAGAGGCGCTGCCGATGGCGGATCTTGTGGACGAACTCGGCTTCCTTCTGCCGGCGGGACTCGCCGGAGATCTCTTGCCCTGTCTGCGTGTCGAACATCGACAGCGGAGTCTTGGTGATCTGCGCCATCGCCCGGATGTAGAAGGTGATCGGGTCGAGGAACGTCTCTGGTTTCGCGGCGTCGAACTGGCCCACGCTTTTGAATCCGCGCAGCAGCCACACTTCACCCGCTCCGGCTTTGAGGCTGGAGTCGTCGCCGGAGTCGGTGGGGCCGGTGGCGTTGTCGTCCTGCGGGAAGTCGTCCCAGTCTCCAGGCTCCAGGTCACTGGTGTCGGTGGTGGCAGCGTCGGTGAGGGCGTAGCGCTGCGGTGCGCCTTGGTAGTCGACGGTGCCCATGTGTGTGATCGCCAGTTTGTTGATGGCGTTCTGTGGGCCGTAGGCGCCGTAGTGTTCGGGTTCGCCGTAGGGCCGGTCGGTACGGAAGTGGAAGACAGGCGGCCTGCCCCAGTCGTGGGGGATGGTCCACGAGTCCTCGTCGGGCTCCTCACCGTCCTCGGGGGTGGCGGTCCAGTGGATCCAGTCGCCAGCTTGCGCGCCCTTGGCGCCGGGCTTGGTGGTCCAGCGTTCGATGCGGTCCGCGTAGTACAGCTCGGCGCGTTGTACGAGGCCGAGGCTGGTGCGTTGCGCCCACCGCTTGATCACGTAGTCGATCTCTCGTGGGTTTTCCTCCGAGTAGATCGCCCGGACGGTGAGTGGCGAGTTGTAGTGGATCTCGACACCGGTGATGTTCTCCTGGTCGTCTTCGATGGGGAGGACGATCAGGTAGGCGTCGCCGAAGTAGTCCGTCTTGCGGTGGAGATCGGGGATCTCCAGGTCGAGGGCGTTGGTGTCCCATACCTGCGAGATGATCTGGTTGTGGTCCTCGTTGGCGCTGGTGACGGCAGAGATCTCCAGGCGGTTGACGACGGCGTCCACCGGGGTTTTGGCGAAGTTGAGATCAAAGTCGATGCCGGTGGCGGCGAGGGCGGCCCGGAGGCGCGAGGATGCGAAGACTTCGGGGACGGTGCCCCGGTACATGTTCTCGGCGAGGCGGTAGTCGGGGCGTGCGTCGTCGAGCTGTTCGATGCCATGCATCAGGTCGACCTTGTCCGCAACCACGGCCACCACCCTTCGTTAAGGCGATAATAACCCTTCGCCTTCGAATCAAAGGTAGCTTGCACTCGATACCTTCGGAATGGCCTTCGGCTTGGGTGGGAAGAAACGCTCCACCGCGCTCACCACCGCATCCAGCACGTCGTCATGCGGAGCTTTCGGGAACGCACACATCTGCTCCTCCAAGTCCCGCAGCCGCCGCGCATGCAGAACCCGGCCCCGCTGGTAGTGGTTCAACACCCGGGCAGCCCGAACCTCCTTCGGCGCCGACTGATGCACCGTCCGCAACTTCACCGGCAGGTTGTGCAAAATGTGCGGCCACACCTCGCCGCCCTGGTTGTCCTCCACCAGCACCAGGCCGATCTGCGGGAACTCGTCCAGCATGGCCAGCACCTTCTCTCGCAGCGCGGCCGGCGCCAGCTTCACCTGCGTTGCCTCGTGCACAGTGCAGCGGCGCCGCTCCGGGCAATGCGACACGACCGCAAGACCGGTGAAGTCCGAGGTCACCTTGGAGGTGACGGCGGGGTCGATGGAGAGCATCATGCGGGGCGCCGGGTCCAGGTCCTCGCCGGGCTCGGGGTAGCGGAAGTCGTCGGGCGCCCAGTAGTCGCCGTCTGCACCGAGCGGGCTGTTGTCGTAGTTCTTCGCGAAGCTGCGGGTGTGCCGTATGGACTGGAGATATTCGATGGACCATTTGGCGGGCCAGATGGATCGCTCGGTGCCGTCGTCCCGTTTGATGATGGGCCGGTAGTGGCGGACCTGGAAGTTCTCGTCGCGGATCCAGTCGGCGGTCTCGATGCCCTGGGCGTGCTTGGACAGTTGGTGCACGATGCTTCCTGGCATCGTCACCGTCCCCACCAACAGCACCCTGGCGAAGACGTTCAGGGGCAGCACGGCATCCTGTAGGGTCGTCAGCCGCTTGGCCGCCTGATAGCGGCTGTAGGACGACTCGTCGGGCTCCACGTCGTCCGCGAGCAGGAGGTCCGGCCGCTGCTCCCCCACCTTGAGGCCGAGGCTGGATGCGTCGATACCACGGGCCGCGAACACGAAGCCGCTGCGAGAAATGAACATCGACTGGGTGTCCGCCATGTTCGCGCCCGACGGGCGCTTGCCCGGGGCACAGAGATCGGGAAAGTCCTGGCGCAACAACTCGTTGGTATCGAGCTCCCGCTTGAACGTGGCCAGGTGCGTCTCGGCCTGAATCGCCGAGTCGGCAAACGCGGCGATGAACCGGGCGAAGCCGTGTGCCGCGGCCCACGCGGGCAGGGCGAGAAACGCCATGGTGCTCTTGCCGCACGAGCGGGGGGCGATCCACGCCATGCGGTCCTCGGCGGGGGCCTGCACGGGGCGCACCCATTGGCGGGCCTGCCGGAACCAGTCGAGGTGAGCGTCAGCGAACGTGACCTCGCCTTCGCGGCCTTTGAGGTGGTGCCGGAGGTAGACGAGGCTGAACAGTAGGGGGTCGAGTCGGGTGAGGGTGCGTCGGCCTTCGGGGTCGGCGAGGAGCCGCGGGTCGAGCTGGGCGAGGTACCGGTCGAGGTCGAAGGTTTCGGCGTCGAGCCCGGCCAGGTAGCCGCCGCGGGTGCGGGTCGCGGTGGTCACGGGTCAGCCCTCGCCGACCTCGACGTCGAACTCCTCGACGACGCATTCGGCGCGCAGCAGGATCATGCCGACCGGAGGTGGCACGGGAGTGTCCCCCTGGAGGATCCGCACGGGACCGGCCGGCTCGTATCCCTGCGCCGTGATCCGGTCTACCAGGTGCTGTTGGAGGGCGTTGCGGTAGCCGCTGTCGTGGAGCAGCCAGGACGGGACGAGGCTGTCGATCCAGCAGATGGTGCGGGCGGTCATTCGCTGGCCTCTCCCCGCAGGAGGGCGGCTTCTTCGGCTGCGACCTTGGCCTTGGCCTCGCGGATGATCTCCTGCATCTCCAAGTCCTGCTGTGTTACCTCGGTAACCTGGGCTTCGATCTTCGTGACGTGGATGCCGAGGACCTTGGACTCTTGCTCCACCACCCGGGCCATGCCGTTGAGGGCCCGGTCGACGGCGAGCGCGGCGGCCACCTCGGGGCCCTTGTCCTCCGATCCCATGGCGCGCTGCCAGTGTGCGTCGCGGAGTGCGCGGTGGTCGCGGAGGACGCCTTCGAGGCGTTCGATCTGGATGGCGCGCCACTCGTCGACCTTGGGGTCGACTCGGCGTGCGGCTTCGGCGTGGATGAGTTCGCCGACTGTGCTGGCTGCGATGCGTTGTCCGCCGGTGGGCCCGTCGGGTGCGGCGGTGATGGCTTCGATGGCCCGGTAGCTGAGGCCCTGTGTCTTGAGGTCGAAGACGATGGCGGCCTGCTCGGCTGTGGCCGCGCCGTTCTTGCGCCGTGAGGGGCTGGGGCCTGCCGCCATGCTGCACTCTCCTCGGTCCGGCGATTCGCAAGAATCAGAGCGTTCCTACCTTCGAATCATAGGATAGTTGTGTCGATTCTGAGGTGAATCCCTATCGAAGTGGCCACTGTGGGCGCACCATGGAAGGCAGCGGAAGGGAGAGAGGTCGTGGCCAAGTCCCCCAAGATGACCGCCAAGCGCCGCAAGCGCCTGCCCAAGTCCTCGTTCGGTGTGCCATCCAAGCGCAAGTACCCGCTGGACACGAAAGGCCGGGCCAGGAACGCCCTCGCGCGGGTGGCACAGCACGGATCGAGCAGCCAGAAGGCCCAGGTTCGGAAGGCGGTCCGCCGCCGCTACCCGTCCATCGCCGTGGGCGGCCGGAAGCAGGGGAAGCACTGATGGTGTCCGATCGCGGGGGCCGCTGGGGCTTCGTCTATCGCAGCAGGCAGGCCGCATACAGGGCGCTGCGCCGTCAGGGTGCCAGCAAGTCGAAGGCGGCCCGTATCTCCAACGCGGGCCGCTACTTCGCTGGCCGGTCCCGCATGGCCCGCAAGGCGGCTCGGACGCGGCGACGGCGGGGCAGATAGGTCAAGTCTCTCCCCCTACATCCACTCATGCCGTAGCTTCTCCGCATCAAGCACAGGAAGGTACGACATGAGACGCCACATGATCGCCGCGGTTACTGTGGGCCTGCTGCTCGCCGGATGCGGAAGCAGCGGGGGCGATAAGCCCGAGCCCAGCGGCAAGCCGTCCAAGGAGTCGCCGGCCGCGGCTGCGCCGAAGAAGACGAAGAAGCTGTCCACGGAATGGATCCCGAAGATCGACGCCGCGACTGGCTCGGGTACGCAGGGCGTGTGCGCGACTGTGGGGATGGATCGCTGCGCGCAGCACCTGACGCGGATCGCCGAGGTGGTGATCGACCTGGAGGTCGCGATCGATTCCGCGGATGCGAGGGCCCGCTATCCGCGGTCGGTGAAGGACATCGACAAGGTGAGTGCGGCCTCAAACGGGTACGCGACGGACGGTTGCCTGGGGGATCCTTCCGCTGATTTGGATGGTTCGCCGTGCTTCAAGTACAGCGCGGACATCATGGTTGGCGCGTCCTCGTTGACGCTGGATCTGGGGACGGACGAGTTGCGCACCGAGTTGGGCGGTTAGCCGAAATACCCTCGCTCCCCCGCCTTGCCCGTCACACTGCTGCTATGGCCGTGACGGTGGTGGTGTTGACGGAGTCGGAGGCTGAGGCTCTGGCGTGGCACCAGCGGGTGTGTGAGGTACTGGGCCTGGAGCCGCTTGGCCGCCCGTCGCAGGCTCTGGGCCGGGACCGGTGGATGGCCCGCGCCCAGGTTCCGGCACCGCAGCCCGCCGCAGGGCACGAGTAGGCCCCGCCCGGGATCCGAGCGGGGCCGAGGTGGGCGGGGCGGGTGTCCTTACTTCAGGATCGGCCGGTTGATGTGGCGGTGCTCGACCTCGCATCCGATGCCAGAGGCCCGCAGGTAGGCGGCGATCTCCTCGGCGATGGCCACGGAGCGGTGGCGGCCTCCGACGCAGGCCACATGAATATCGATGCGCTTCAACTGGCCGCGGCGGGGCCGACGAAGCAGGGCGATGGCTTTTTCTGCGTTCTCCTTGACGAGGCGCTTGGCGCCCGGTGTGGCCATGACGTAGCGGCGCACTTCGGGGTTGAGCCCGTTGGAGTGCAGCATGCGGTCGCGGACTTTGGGGTCGTCGGGCGGGTTGCGGAGGATGCGGGTGTCGACTCGGATGGCTGTGCCGGGCGGGTTGTCGTGGTGGCCTTCGCCGTATGAGGTGATGACGGTTTGTACATGCCTGTTGTCGTACAGGCTGCTGAGGTCGTTGGGTGCGGGCATGCGGTAATCCTCCTGATTATGTTGGGGTGGTGACCGGTTGGGCGGGTTTCCTGTTGCCTCTTTGAGCCTCAGGGCCAGGGATTGTCTCGGCCCGCTCGGGAGCCGGGCGGGCCGAGATGGGTGGCGGTCAGGGTGGTCATCGCCGCCTCCCGTGCCGGTGGTTGTGCCTCCACCCGAGCGGCCCGGGGAGGTCCATGGAGGTGGTGCGGCGCCCGGTCGAGCTGATCGTGTGACGCGGGCCGCCGCGGGCGCCGAGGGTTATCGACCACGAGAAGCGGTTGATGTTGAGCGTGACGCCGGGGAGGATGCGGATGGACTTGCGGAACGTGATGGCCATCAGGTGGTCACCTCGGAGTATGAGCCCTTCGTCCGGAACGACGACCTTGGCGGCCCAGATGTAGTGCGACTCGTTCATGGCTGCTCCTTGGTGTCAGCGGATGGCCTGCTGGAGTGCGGGCCACAGCCGGTCGTCGCGGCCCCACACGGGGTCGATGAGTTCGAGGTAGGTGGAGCGGCGGAGTTCATTGGTGGCGTGTCGTCCGATGCCGCTCCACTCGGAATTGATCACTCGTCGGTGTCCGAGGTAGTCACCCGCAGCCATCTGGATCTCGCCGTCGGCATCGGTGAGTGGAATCCAGTTGCCGCCGCGACTGCTGGGTCCGTGTGCGATAGCCGTCATCCCGGCACGCTTGGCCGCGGCACGGATCAGGGCGAGGAGTGCCCCATCGACGATCCAGCCCTCAACGAAGGCGCGTTGTCGCCACATGCGCCCGTCGTAGCCGCGTTCGGGCTTGACGCCCGGCTGGGAGTTGGTGGTCACGAACCCGGCCCGACAGAGGGCAGCCAAGGTGAGGATCAGATGGTTGGTTTCCTCGTCCGGCCGCGTGTCGCAGTAGCCGGGGGTCCGTCCGCCGAGGCGGCCTTCCAGCCAGTCGGCCATCAGGTTGCCGAGATCGGCGACGGACTCGGCCTTCTTCCACGGGTTGCCCATCAGCTCCACTCCCACGGCTGCCGGGCGGTGGCCGCACGCTGGGCCGCATCGGCGAGGGATGCCACTTCCGTGCGCCACGCAATCGGCATCAACGAGTGCCCGGCCGCCTTCTCCAAAACCGCCGCCATACGCCCCGCCTCGCGCGCCGGGATCGTGAATGGTCCGTCGGCCCGGTTGGCGAGCTGGAACAGGGGCTGCACTGTCCGCCAGTCTTTTCCGGTGGCGACGTGCGCAACCTGCTGTCCCACCTCCTGTATGGCGTCGGCGGACCGGTGTGTGGTGTCGTGACTGGTGCTCCAGCCCATGGTTAGTGTCCTCTCGGGAGTTGTCGGGCGAGGGATTCGAGACCTTCGGCTTCGCATTCGCGGGCGTCGATGAGCCGTTCGTAGTTGCGCAGGAACGCCCGGTCGGGCGCGTATCCCGCGCACATGCGCAGATAGGTGATGTGCCGCTCACGGGCGCCGGGCAGGTTGAACTGCACTGCGTGGACGAGCTCGTGGACGACGGTGCGGTCGAATTGGTGCAGGTTCCCGCGATGCTCTGGCCCGTTGATGAGGATGAGGACGCCGCTGTGGGTCATGGCGGTAGACGCGAAGGCCCGCCGGGCCTTGATCTTTGTGGCGATGCGGCCGCGAATGGTGGTGGGCTTGCCGGGTCCGCCAAGAGCGGCGTGCGCTTGGTGGAGGAGCCGGTCGACTCCGACCCCATCGGTGAGGACGAATTCGACGTCGGGCAGTGGGGCCTTGAGGCGGCGACTGATGAGGTTCCCGGCTGGTATCGCAATCTGCTCCAGGCGGATGGCCATCTGTCGAGAGCCGCGGGCCTGGCCGTGGACAGTGATGTTCACTGGCCCGCTGCCCGGATAGCTTCGCGCAACAGATAGAGCACGTCGCCTTCGTCGCGACCCGCATGGTCGTTCCACTCCCAGTAGTGGGCCCGAATGCCGCGGGCGGCGAGGATGCGGTCCATGACGCGTCCGGCGGCCATGGCTGTGTCCTGGTCGCCGTAGCCGAGCCGGTACAGCACGGCCTGGGCGCCGAGAATGCAGCGCCGGCCGGAGCGGGACCGGAGGCCGCGGCCGCACCAGCCGTACCGCTGGATGACGAGCGCGGTGAGCTGGAGGTGTTCGGTTACGGTGACCTGCCGCCGGGCGCCGCGGCGGGCGGTCAGGGCCCAGTCGGGCAGCATCCGCCACAGCCCGCCGGGCAGCTCCCCGCCCTTGGTCTTCGGCTGCTTCTTGGTGCGGGGTGCGGGGCCGGTGACGATTCCGGCTTCGGCGATCAGCTCGTCCACGGGCGGCAGGTCGATGCCGCTTCCCCGTGCGGGCTTCGGGGCAGGGATGGTGGGGCGGCGTGCGGGCTGGGTGGCGAGGAATTGTTCGATCTCGCGGACGAGTTGTTTGGCGTCGGCCGATAGCTGGCTTGCGCCTACGGGGGCATGCGTGGTCACCTACTGGTGCTCCTTCATCTTTGGGTGGGGTGAGTGGTTGGGGGCGCCCCGGTTGCTGCCAGGCGAGAGGGGCGCCCCGCTGTGGCTAGACCTTTGCGGCGCGGGCGATGACGGTCTTGCCACCTTTCAGGTACGGATGCGCACTAATGATCATGTCGGTGGTGGCCTGGATGACATCGCGCTCTGTCGGCTCACGGCTACCGCTGATCATGTTGCTGGTGTCGTTGTAGTCGGCGTACCGTCCGCCCTTCTCGATGCGCACGTGCACGCGCCAAGTAGTCGAGCCCGCCATGAGTTCTCCTTCAATTGAGTGGTTGGATTACTAGCTGGTGCCCCAGTTGCTGCCATGCGGGTGGGGTGCCCCGGCTTAGCTACTGCGGGGCGTGGGCCGCCTGCCAGACATCTGTGTCGGTCCATCCGGCGGCGATGGCCGCATGCAGGGCGGGCATGACCTTTGCGTAGTCCGGGTGGTCGGCGTCGGCGCCTTGAGCGTTCAGCTCAAGTCCGCGCCGCATGGCGTCCGCGGCGGTCTTGAGGAGCTGTTCACGGGTGGACATGACGGTCACTCCCCTTCGCCGAAGCGGACGTGCATGGTGGCGTGCAGGAGCTGCGCGGCCTCGCTGCCGTCGGTCTGGCGGGTGGCGAAGCGGGCCTGGACCTCGGCGATGATGCGGTCGGTGGTCTTCTTGTCGCCGCGCTTCTTCGCTGCGATGTAGTCGCGCACGGACTGGTGAGTGATCTCCAGGTCGGGCATTGGGCTCTCCTTCGGTTCGGCTTGGTCACTTCTCGCGCAGCGAGTAGCGCATGATGGTGACGTCGGAAACGGGGATGCCGTTGTGCTCCGCGTACCAAGATTTGATCCACGCGAGGAGGCTCCCCACGGTGGCGCCGGGCCGCGGGGTGCAGGTTCCGGCGCATTCCTGGGATGGGTTCATTCCGTAGCGCACGGGTCCGCGCACGATCGTGGCCTGCCAGTCGCAGCGGCGGCCGGTGAGCGGGGTGTCCGGGTTGCTGTAGTCGGGCATGAGTTCTCCTAGTTGGGGTGTCTCAGGACGTTGAATCCATAGCTGCGGCGAGGATGTCCGCGTGATCGAACGCGAGCGGAGGCAGAGCATCCAGCGGCCACCACTGGGCCGTGCGGGCGTCGTCCCCCGCCACGATCGGAGTGCCAGCGGGAACGACGGCGAGGTAGGCGTCAGTGCTGTACCTGCCTCGTGGGTCGCGGCCGGGCTGGTTCCATGTGCCGATCTCGCGCAGGTCGCCGGGGGTCACGTGAACACCTGTTTCCTCAGCGAGCTCCCGGGTGGCGGCCTCGCGACTCGACTCCCCCGGGTCGACATGGCCGCCGGGCAGGGCCCAATGGCCCTCGAAGGGGTCCCAGCCGCGCTCGATCAGCAGCACGTTCCCGTTGGTGTCGATGATGACGACGTCGGCGGTGTAACGGATGGTCTCGGCGTAACGGTCGGACACGGTTTCTCCTTGGTCGTTACTGGTCCCGGATCTCGTCGAGCGAGATCCCGGCTTTGCGGGCGGCTGTGGTGGCGGCGCGGGCGGCGACGTAGTCCTCGTCGGTGCCGGACTTCACGTATGCGCGCCAGGCGCGGCGCGCTTCGGCGAGCAGTTGGTCTCGGGAGGTGGTTGCGGCCATCAGATCCACCGGCCGCGCCGCTTGGTCTTGCGGCGTTCATCGTTGGCCTCGCGCACCTGCTTCTCCAGGCCCCGGATCTCGGTCTCGTCCAGGTAGCGCTCGGTGTCGCTGCCGAGGGGCCCGGCGACCTGGGGGCTGGGGCTGGCGACGTCCCGCAGCCCCGGCGGCTGGGATGAATAGACCGTGCCGTACTTCAGTACCAGGTCACCGGCGCTCACCGTGCCGGCAACCATCGGCTTGCCGAAGACCTTGCTCCAGTGGGTGACGGGGAACTTGCTGGCCAACTGGGCGTCCTCGTAGGGGGCGACTCGCTTCTCGACGTCGACGACGACCCAGAGGACGTCGCCGACCTTCGCAGTGCGGTCGAGATCCTTCGCGCCGCGCTTGTCGGTCCATGTCTTCACCATGTTGATCTCCTTCAGGTTGATGGAACATATATGGATGAATGGGGTGCTCTCGGGCCTGCTCAGCCCTGCTCAGGGATGCTTCGTTGCAGGTCAGAGCTGCTCAGGGGTCTGCTCAGGGGCTGCTCAGAGCGGAGGTTGAGCAGGGCTTGAGCAGAGGGTTGAGCAGCGCTGACCTGCGGAAACGTCACCTTGAGCAGGCTTGAGCAGGGGGATGATCAGGGCATTACGGTCACAGAAGGCGGTCCAAGGCGTCCCGCTTGAAGCCCCTCGGGTTGGCCAAGTTGTCCAGCGGGCCGAGCGTCACAGGCTTGCCGACGCCCGCCTTCACGAACAGCTCCTTCAGCGACTCGGCCGTCATGTCGCCGTAGGCGTCGGGGTCATGCTCGGCGAGCTTGGCGACGAGAGTCTCCGTGCGCATCCGATCCACCCCAGCCTTGTCCATCAGGTCGACAACGTCGGCGATCACAGCGGTGGTCTCCTCGGTCACCGTCCCAGCCGGAGGCTCCGCGTCGCACAGCTTTAGCAGTTGATCCCAGGTCAGCAACTCGACGGGGGCTTCCTTCTTGAGGTTGCCCTCGATGTCAACCACGGGCTCCACGTACTCGGGCGGGTCGACGGTCGCCATGGCGTCGAGGCTGTCCTGGTCGGGCTCCACGAGCCCGGCCTCCAGCCGCTCGGTAGCCAGCTTCCGCAGGGTCGCCGACGGCACCTCGTGGACCTTGTATTCGATCGGCTCATCGGGCATGCCGGGCACGCCCTGGATGAAGATGTGCCCGGCATCCTTCGGGTCTGTGTCGGTGGCGGGTGCCAGGCGGTGCGGCAGCCAGCCCTCGTTGACGGACCCGTCGCCGAACACGGCTCGGGTGTCGCCGACCTTGCACGGGCCGATGCCCTTCAGCGCCATCATCTGGGCGATGTTCTCGCCCAGGTACAGCTTCGTGCCGCCCTGCGAGGCGATCTCGACCTCGATCAGCTCCTTGCGGCCGACGAGCAGCAGGTCGAAGGCGAGACGCTTGGCCAGCTCGGTCGCCTTCGGGAACTCGTCGAAGAAGATCGTGACCGCCGGGTGCGTCTTGCTGGCCTTCCACTTCCGACCCATGCCCAGCGTCTTGCGAAGCCGGGCACGCGCCTTGGACATGACCAGGAAGAACAGGAGCACGGCTTCGATCTGCTCGTGGGTGCGGGCCGTGATCCTTACGGCGTCGTGCAGGTCTTCGAGGCCGTCGCCGTGCGGGTCGAGGTCGATGGTGATGTTGTCGTAGCAGGCGGTGGTTCCCTCGGCGAGACCCTGGAGGATACCGGTCTTGCCGCCGCCGGATGCTGCCACCCACAGGCCCATCACACCCGCCAGGGATACCTCCAGCGGGTCACCGCCGACGGAACTCCCGATGCGGAACTTGTCAGTGATCGACATCGACTTCGGGGCCCGGTACGGAAGGCCAGGCGCCGATGCGAACGGATCCGCGCCTCGGTCCACCATCCGCATCACCGCACACGCCCGCCGCTCCTTCATAGGCGAGGGGCGCACCCCGTTGGCGGCGAGGTCGAACCGGGTCTCCAGGTCGCCGGCCGCCTTGATGATCGCCTCGGGGGTGCCTTCGCTGACGCGGACCACACACTGCCAGCCCCACGACAGCCGGATCACGTCCGTCACTTCGGCGACCGGTACGTTCTCGGCGATCAGGGCTCGCAGTACGCATTCTGCGAGCTGCTGCGGGGTGCGAGCCTGGGCGATCGGGAACGGGCTGCCGCCCTCGGGGAGCTGGTCGACGGTCATGAAGACCTGCCCCGTGTCCTGCCCGAAGTCGTTGTCGGACTGCTCGATGATGGACAGCGGCGACGCAGAGACCTCAACCTCGGCCGGCTCGGGTCGTCCGTGGTAGGCGCCGAAGACTGCGCCGCCGACCGCCATGCATGCCTCGATCAGGGTTCCGCCGACGATGGCGCCGGTCGCTGCCCCGGCCACGCCTACGGCGCTCCAAAGGGCGGTCTTGATGTCGTGGCGCTTCTTGTGCTCGCGATACTCGTCCCGGCGCTCTTTCACCAGCTCCTTGGCGCTGCCCTCGGCTGCCGTGTTGCCCTTGGCGGAACGCAGCTCGGCGACAGCAGACTCGATCATCTGCGGGTAGTCGTCGCGGCGGGCGTCCAACCAGCGGCGGCCCAGGTTCTTGTAGCCGCGGGCGGACCATCCGAGGTACAGCTTGTTGTCGACGACGTGGTCCTTGGCGGCGGTGGCGCGGGCAGCAGCGGCCTCGATCCAGCGGGGCCGGACCGGCTGACCCTGGTGCTTGACGACGGCGCCTTCGACGGGCTCGACGGTGGTGTCGGGCTGGTCTTTGACGAGGCTCAGGTTGGGCTGGCGGATGGGGTGCGGTGCGGTGGTCATGGCGGCGTCTCCAGGGGGTCAGTTGGCGTCGCCGCGGACGGCGTTCTTGGCGGTGGTGGACGTCTGCTCGAGGGCCGCCTGCTTCTTTGCGCCCTCGGTGTACGGCTGCGTGTCTCCGGGCCTACGGAGGGGCGGCGTGCCACCGTTGGAGCGACGCCTGTCGGGGGCGTTCGGGTCGGCTTTGGCGCGGGGACCCTTTTGGGATTCGAGCAGCGACAACGGTCCGAATACCGGTGTCTCGGTGGCGCCCTTCATGCGGGTCTCTGCAGCCCGCGCGTCGGCCTCGATTTTGGCGGTGATGCCGACCTTCCGAGTGCCGTGCACGAGGTGCCAAGCGTCGCCCCAGATCTGCTCGGTGACGGTCGCCGAACCCCTCGCCGAACGCAGAGCCTCGGCCACCTCCCACACCTCGGGGTGGTGCTTCTGACGGTCCTCATCGCGCCGCTCCTGCTCGGTCTCCGCCTGCAGCTGCTGGGCCGCTTTCTCGGCCTTGGCCTTCGCGTCGGCGGCCTGCTTCTCGGCCTTGGCTTCGGTCCGCGCCGCCTCCTCGGCTTCCTTCTCCTTCTTGGCCGCACGCTTCTCCCGGTACGAGGGAATGCCATCGGCCTTCTGGGCGATGCCGTGCTCGTAGGCCATGAGGACGATCGGCCCGACGAGGGAGGCGATGGCGCCGACGAGACCGGCGTTGAAGCCGATCGCGGGGTTGGTCATACCGCCTCGCATGTTGATCGTGGCGGCGATGGCGGCGCCGAGCATGATGCCGATCCGATACGGGAGAACGTCCCGGCGGTGTGCGACGGCCCAGGCGGCTCCGCAGGCGAGGACGAGGGCGATGCCTTCGAGCATGGCGGGGGCGGCGACGAGGAACTTGCGGGCCGGGTCCCAGAAGTCGAGGAACTGCACCGGGGCGGCGATGATGAGGCAGACGGCGTAGATGCCACGAGCACCCCACTTCCACATCCGCTGGGTGCGCTCCTTCTCGGCGGTCCGCTCGGACTCCCGATCGGCCTCCTCTGCGTCAGCTTTCTCGGCCTTCTCCTTGGCGGCCTTCTCGCGAGCCTCCTTGGCCTCCTTCTCGGCGAGGTACGCCTTGTGGGCGGCCTGGTCCTTCTCCAGCTTCATGCGGGCGCGCTCGTTGGCGAGCCGCTGCTTCTCGGCTTCTTCGGTGGCGAGGGTCTGGGCAGCCTTTGCTTTGCCTTCGGCTTCGATGCGTAGGGCTTGGGCTTGGGCGTCGGCGCGCTTCCGGATCGCCTCCGCCTCGGCCAGGGCCACGGGATCGAACCGGGGCTCGGCGTGCGAGGCAACGGGCGTTCCGTTGACCTGCTTCTCGACGGATGTGGCGGTCACGGTGCTGTCCTTTCGGGTGGTGGGGGTGGTTACCGGGCGGGGAGGTTGCGCAGGTACTCGCGGATCTGGGCGTCGGTGATGCCGTGCTGGCGGGCGGCGTCCTGGTAGCGCTCGAAGGCGGCCTGCTCTGCGGCGGTCAGCGGCTTGCCCCGCTGCTCGCGGGACTCCTTCAGGCCGATGGCGACGGCCGCCCAGTGGATCGCGGCGTCCCGGTCATCGGTCGGGGTGTGGTTCGTGGTCATGGCGTTGATTCCTCTCTAGGCGGCGGTCTTGTAGTCGTCGGGGCCCTTGGTGCGCACGTAGTGGCGGCTGATCTTGTCCTCGTCGATCAGTCCGTCGAGGACGAGCGCGACCAGGACCAGCAGGCCGAGGCCGAGGCGCATCCACAGCGGCGGGACCACGCCGAACAACCAGCTCAGCCCGGCGATCATCAGGGCGATACGGAGACGGGCAAGCCCGGCGAGGACTGTGAGGCTCATCGGTCCCCCTCGCCGATCACGCGAGCCGCGTTACGGGCCGAAGCGACGAATTGAATGCTCATCCACTGCTGGTCGACGCCAGGCCCGGTGAGGTACCAGCCGTCGACACCGTCGATCGCGGCCAGTCGAAGGGTCCAGCCGCCCTCCGTGAACCAGCGGGTCCCGGGGGTGTTGGTCTTCCACGTAATCCCGCTGATGGTCTGCCAAGCTGCGGTCATCGCGTTCTCTCCTGGTTTGGTGTGTGTCTGGTGGGCTTTCCACCGCCGCCCGGAGTGCAAGGCCGGACGGGATGGGCTGCCGTCAGGCGCGGCGAAGCTGGTGCGGGGCGTAGCTGCGGTAACCCCTGACGGCCTCGGTGAAGCGGCCGTCGATGCCCTTCACGCAGACCAGGCCGTCGTCGTCCGGTCCGGGGTAGAACACGGTCCCGGCCCGGCCTTCGGTGCCCGGGTTGTCGGTGCCGCCGTCGATGACGACGACCTTGTCTCCCTTGCGGTACTGCATGGCGATCTCCTTTCGTGGTCGAGTTGTTGAGCGGGAAGGGCTGCCGTTCAGCTCGTGCGCTGGGCCTTGAAGCGGGTGACCCGGCCTCCGGTGACCCGGAGACGCTGCGTGACGTCGTTCGCGATGCCCGGCAGGATGCTCTCGGCCGTTGCGGAGGCGGCGGCGATGGTTTCGCCTCGGGCAGTGCCCGAGCGCCGACCGTTGTCGACCGTGATCTCCCACTTCCAGGTGCTACTCATCTCGGTCCTCTCGGCTAGCTGGTTGGATGTCTGGCGGGCTTACCAACCCGCAGGTGCGGGACCTACGGGAAGGGCTGCCGTCAGGCAGCGGGGTGGTCAGCTGACGTCGGGCGTGATGTTGATGCTCTGGATCGTGTACTTGGCCTTGGGCTGCTCGGCCATGCAGAAGCGGAGGAAGTTGGCGGCGAGGCTCTTGTCGGTCTCCTTCTTCACGGCGCGGATCGGCATCGGCCCGAACGTGACAGTCGCCGTGTCGCCGCTGTACTGGAACCTCTCCGGCCTGTACATCTGGCGGGCGACCTTGGCGGGCATCGTGGCGGTGACGGAGATCTTGTAGTTGCCGGGCTGGTAGGTGGTCATGCTGGTCCTTTCGTTTGGTTGTTGGTGTGCTGGACTCCGACGGGCAGATCAGGTTGTCGTCAGGCGCCGGAGCCACGCCGCCACTTGGGCAGGTTCTTCTCGGCGGCGATGACCTTGCTGTTGTCAGGGCTTGCCGCTGCCGGGGAGGCGGCGTTCGCACTCCTCCATCAGCTCGGAGGGGCTGATCCCGGCACCGAGGGCAGCCAGGACGGTGTCGCCGTTCTCCTCCTGCGCCCGCTTGTGCTCGGGCGAGTCCTCGCCGTAGACCTGTTCGGCGGTGTACACCGCGTTGGCTGCACGGACGGCCGCATCCTTCACCTGGCTACGAGTCGGCATAGTGATCTCCTGCATTCGAAACGGATGGTTGATGTTCTTCGCTCAAGTGGGGCTGCTACCGGAGGCCGAGACGCTTCTCCAGCTCGACCTTCCCTGCCTGCAACTCGGCGGTGGTGAACTGGTCGGCGCACTGCCGGACGGCCTGCGCGACCTGCTCCGGGCTGGCGTTCTTCAGGTTCACGGACGCCGAAGCGGTGATGATGCGGGCGACCTCACGGCCAGAACGCATGCGGGCTCCTCTCGCTAGACGAAGTGGTGGGGGTGGCGCTGATCCTCAAAGCGCTGCCGGACTGTCCGGCCACCGCACCCCACGCCCAGACCGGCACGTGGAGCACGGGGGCGGGACGGTCAGCGCAGGCCGAGCCGCTTCTCCATCTCGACCATCCCGGCCTCCAGCTCCAGGCGGGTGAATCGCGAAGCCAGGCTTTGGACGGCCTTCTTGATCTGCTGTTCCGGGGAGCGAGTGAGGTCGCCTGCAACCACGGTGGCAGTGAGCATGTCGGCCACCTGGGCGGCCGTATACGTGGGACGAGACATGAGAGTCCTCTCGAATGAATGAGTTGATTAAGGGGACCGTGCTTGCCGGGCCGCGGAGGTCAGGCGTCGGGCCCGTGCTTGCTGTGGTCGACGGCGAGGTTGCGGAGCCGCTCCAGTTCGGCATCGCTGCTGCCGACGGCCTGGATCGAGACACCGCAGCCCTTGACCGGGCAGGCGTAGATGGTGGTCCGGTGGCTCTCGCTGAGCCGCCGGATGAAGTACATGCAGGCGAGGCAGGCGGCCATACCGAAGGCGTAGAAGACGAGGAGCACGGAGAAGCCCTTCCTGGGCGGGTGAGGTGGGGAGTCGTGCCCGCGGGGCCGCGGGGGATCGGAATCCCGCGGGCACGACGACCAGGGGGTCAGATAGGGCCGCGGTAGCCGGTCTCGTGGACCCACGGGAACGGCGGCAGCGCACGGGCCAGGTTGTAGACCTCGATCGCAGCCCCGTCATGCCCGGCCAGCGGATAGACGCGCGGCCGGATCAGCGACGCGTACAGGCGGGCACCGTGGTGGATACAGGCCGACACGCCCGTGCCCTGCTGATCCACCACCCGAACCACCTGCCCGCCATCACACGGTGTCGGATCCTCGACGTGAGCAGCCGGGCAACGGTCCGCTGTCATCAGCCGGTCTCCGGCTGCTCGCTGTACTCGGCGGCCGTCTCGAACGCGGCACGAGCAGCCTCCCGATACAGAGGCAGGCTCCCGTTCGACGGGTTCGACGGATCCGAAGCGATCTGCACGATCCGCGCCGTCAAACCCTCGCCACGCGCCTGCTCTTCGGCGGCCAGCGCCGGCGCCTTACCGAAGCGGGCCATCACGCCACCTGCTCGCGGGGCACGATGCGGAACACGTCCCGGCGGGCGTTGTACACGACCTCGACGTCCTCGCCCCGGGCCCGCAGCCCGTCGGCGATCGCGTCCAGCATCGGCAGGTTCCGGGAGTCACCCGCGGGCAACTCACGCACCATTTCGGCGGCAGTCATCACGCCACCTCCGGCCCGTAGCGGCGGGCGAACTCGGCCGTCACCATCAACAGCCCGCGCACCTCATCGAAGGTCCGGCCGTGCCTCTCCGCCCACGCATCGGCACAGGCGTAGGAGGTCCCAGACTGGGCGCACAGCACCAGCTCCATGCAGTCGAGCGCCTTACGCCGACTGTCACGGTCCATGTCGCCGAGCGCCTGTCCCAGCGTCAGGCCCGGCTCCGTCTTGGCCACCAGCTCCTGGCCGGAGTCCTTCACCGCCCACGACACCAGCCGAACCAGATAACGCAGCAGCGAACCGGTCGACGCCGACTCGTCCGGCTCCTCCGGAGCCTCCTTCTCCTCGCCGACCCACTCGTAGGAGGTCTGCGCCCGGTCCCGACGCCACCCCTCCGTCTCCAGGCGCTCACGGGCCGCATCCAGAACCTGGGCGACCTCCTCACCCGTGAACAGCGTTCCCGACAGGCCGAACCAGAACCTCGTCGGAGAAGTGCTGAAGCGGGCTTCCTCGGCGAGCAGCTCACCCGCCGCCTCCAGAACCTCAGCGCGCTCCAGCGCAGGCTTCACGGCGACAGCCGACACGACGGTGGTCATCACGCCACCTCCGCCAGGTCACCGACACCGGCCGCGTCCAGCTCGGCCACCAGCGACGGCTCACCCGGGCGGGCCGCATCCATGTCCGCCGCCGCCAGATAGGCGGTAGCCATCGCGTCGATGTCGCCCTGGTCGCGGGCCGTCACGTAGGCAGTGACGATGTCGGCGCCGGCCCGGTCCTCGCTGTCGAGGTCGGCGACCAGTGTGACCGCACGCAGCTTCTTGATCTTCAGTGAGTCGGACGCCGCATCGGCGTCGAACAGACGGGTAAACGGCGGGGGCGGGGTCAGAGTCGTACTACGATTCACGGTGATCTCCAGTTGCTCAGCAGGCTTCAGGTGGTCAGGCCCCGGTCCATACGGCGTTGGCGCGCCGGGCCGGGGTTTCGTGCGTTTCAGGCGGCGTCGGTTACGGGGGTCGCACCGAGGACGGTGTCCGTCGAATTCAGGACGGACTCGGGGATCCGGAGGGCGCCGGTCGCACCATCCCCGGGCTTGTAGGGCTGGCCATTCCTGTACGCAGGGAGAAAGCCCTGGTGGATCCAGCGGTAGACGGTCGCTGGGTGCACTCGGAAGTGCGCCGCGACGTCTCGAACTCGCAGCATTACGCCTCCGATCGAGTGCTTCGCATCTGTCGACAACCTTAAAGGCTTGCCGAATAAGGTAGCAAGCCTCGCGGCGCACTTTTGGCCAGGGAGCCACCGATAGGCGTAAGCATCAAGGGCTTAAGGTTGGGAGGTCAGGAGAGGCATCGCCAGCAGGAGAGGAGGCGCAAGAGATGGCTGATATGCAGCGGCAATCCGACTCGCTCGCCTACATCACGCCACGCAGCGACGGGCAAGCAGACACCTGGAGCGAGGAGGCGCGGCACCGAGGAGGGCAGCGGCTGACCGATGTCGCAGAGGTCATCCCTTCGAACGAGGTGGCAAGCGCGCTGCGCCTCTCTCCAGGCGAGAAGGCGGCTGTGCGGCGTCGCGCGATTCTCCTCGACGGCGACGTCATTGAGCTGGCGGACTCGTACTACCCGCTGTCGATCGCCCGGGGAACCGCCCTCGCCGAAAAGCGGAAGATCAAGGGCGGGGCACCCACGCTACTCGCCAAGCTGGGATTCCAGCCGCACCACGTAACCGAGGACCTTGAGTTCCGGGTCGCCGACGAGCTCGAGCGAGCGGCACTCGCCCTGCCAGAGGGCGCCAGTGTCCTCACCCTGCTACGCATCACATCCGCCGAAGACGGGAGCCCCCACGAAGTGCAGTTCATGGTCATGAAGGCGCCTCGCCGCCTCCACTACGAAATCGAGGTCGACTGACATGCCCGAGCCGCACGAGGACAAGCGCCCCCTCGCCGAGCGGATCGCCGCCGAGATCAGAAAACTGATCATGTCTGGAGAGTGGGAGCCAGGCAAGAAAGTCCCCACGAACGAAAAGCTCAGGGAACAATTCGAGACGTCGAACGTCACCATCCAGCGCGCACTAAAGATCTTGAAGGATGAGAAGTTCCTCCAAGGCCAGACGGGTGTCGGCGTCTTCGTTCGAGGCGAACGCGCGCAGACGATCCAGCCCGCCCACTACATCGCACCCTCAGAGCCAGACCAGGCGTACCGGTGGCTCACCGAGGCCACGAAGAGGCAGCAGCGCGGGAAGTACCGCATGCTCGAAGTCGGCGAGGTTGTTCCGCCAATCGAAGTTGCGCGCGCCCTTCGCCTCGAAGAGGCCAGCACCGCGATGCTGCGCTCCCGTATCGGCTTCCTTGATGACCAGCCGGCCGAGCTGGTGCACTCGTACTACCCGATCGAACTGGCACGGGGAACCCGCCTGGCGGATCGTCGCCTCATTCCCGGCGGCTCTCCCGCCCTACTCCAGGAGATGGGCTACCCGACGCGCTCGCAGGATGACGCGGTAGCCGCCCGCCCCGCGACGACCGAGGAGTACGAAGCCCTTGAGATCCCTCGCGACGTGCCAGTCCTGGAGATCTTTCGCATCGTCTACAGCGACGACGAGAAGCCCATCGAGGTATCGGTCCTGACCAAGCCCGCCCACCGCTTCAAGATGGGCTATCACATCGAGCTCTGACGCTCCGCCAGCACGCGCCCCCGGCCCGAGAGTCGGGGGCCTTTGTGCATCCAGACAGCGGGCTTGATACAAATGCGAATAAGCCTTACGGTCGTCTCGTGAGCGTGGCGGAAGCACCACGCACCGTAAGGAGGCGCATGTCCGAATCGCCCGAGCGCATCACGCCCTACCGCCTCTACGACCCCGACGGCGATCTGTTGTACAGCTGAAGCTCAGCAGCCGTCGCCGCCGATGCATTGGGCCAGCCCGATAAACACGTTAAACACCTCAGAGCCCGACTGGTCTAGCACGACACTCGGCGGCTGCACCAGCCTGGTCAAGAGCACGGCGGCCGGGTGCTACCAACACCCGGCCGCCGCAAGAACCAGCGAGTTCGTACCTCGCTGATCAGTGATCCGTCTCCCCAAAGAAGGAGTCCTCGTGACTGTACTACCCCCTACCCTGGCCCAGCAGCCCGCTGCGACGTCGGTCACCCCGCCGCCGGTCTCCCCCCGCCTCGTCGCCGCTGTGGTGCGTGGCCAGCGGATCGCCATCCCTTGCTTTGACTGGTGTGTGCGTGACCATTCGAAGGAGGATCTGGCGTTCTTGGAGGATCTTTCCCACGAGGGTGAGGAGATCGCTCTTGCCGCGCCCGAGTTCGGCGGGGTCACCGAGGTGCTGGTCGCCTCGATCCGGCAGTGGCCGTTCGTGAACGACGAGGACCGGGGCCTGCCCTACCTGGGGCTGGATGCGACGGGTGAGGGCGAGGCCGAGAACCTGCAGAAGGGTGCCGCACTGGCGTTCGCCGACCAGCTCGTCGCGCACGCCGCTCGCATCCGGCAGCTCGCCGAGAACATGCCCGACTAGCGTTCGTGGCGCACGTGGGTCAAGATGCGGCCCACGCGCGCAGGGGACTGGGGCCTCGAGTCCAGTGAACGTACAGGGGGCAGCCACACCTGATGTCACCCGGCCGGGTGGCCGCCCGCCCGGCCGGTTCTTCATAGACTGTTCCGTCTCCACCGCCAAGGAGGACCATCCGTATGCGCCCGATGCGTTTCGAGGAGTTCGCTGTTGAGCTCGCGACCAAGGACCCGGCCGCGGGCAAGGCAAGGAAGATCAAGGAGGCTGGGGAGTCGAAGTACCCCTACGGCTTGTCGGTCGTCTTGCAGGGCCGTGAGGCCCGCTTCCAGTTCATCGCCCAGTCGGCTGCGGGCGACCGTTTCGATCAGCCTGAGACCCCAGTGGAGGGCGAGCCTGGGCCGTTGGATGAGCGGCGCGCTGACGGGCCGGAGGGGTGGCTGGCTGGGCTGCTGGCAGCGAGCGGCAGCCGGGAGATCGCGGGTATTGAGCAGTGGTCGCTGCGGGAGGATCCGAATGATCGCCGGAATGGGTTGACGGTGGAGTTTTTCAGCGGCGCGAAGATTTACGCACGCGCCCTCTGACACGCCTCCTGTACGCCCCGTGCCTGGGTGCATTCTGCGGGTAGCCGATCCGAGGGAGGCGCCCGTGAGGTTCGATCCCGGCGTGCTCGCCGCCAACTGCCCCGTCTGCGGATGCTCAACCAGCGCACAGAGTGGCGAGCCGACGCCAATGCACCAGCCGAACGGCGACCAGAGCAAGGGCACGTGTTCCGGCTCCGGTCAAACCGCCCGATAGCTCAGGTCGAGGCCCTCACCCGCTTGGGTGGGGGCCTCGCTGTTTCCGCCATCCTGTCCGGTTCCTGCTCTTTCCGCCTGGGGCTGTTGCGGCCAATCTGTACCCCTATTGTCTGACCAGAGGGGGATCCGGGATGGGGCAGGCGTGCCCGAAGTGCCAGCGGTCGGATCAGGTGTTGAACCTGGCCGAGTTTTGGAGATCGCTTTCGCAGGATGCGGAGCTGAAAGTGTCGCTGGCGCAGCCGGCCCCGTATGAGATCCGCTGGGTGGTGCCGGTTGTGCTGGGGGTTGTGGCTGTCTTGTGTCTGACGGCTGGCTCGGCCGCGAGCATTCTGCTGGGCGTGGTGCTGCTGTTGGTCACAGCCGGGACCGTGGTATGGATTTGGCGGGAGTCCGCTGTCCGGGCGGCTAGCCGCGGCGCCTGGTCGACGCTGCTGTATTGCAGGCGCTGCCCTAACCAGTTCCCGCCGGACAAGGCCCTGGCCGCATAAGCGGCACGACGCCCCCAGCCATCATGGTTGGGGGCGTTCGCGTTTGGCTGGTTCAGTTGCTTGCCCCGACTGGGGGCCGGTCGTCGATGACGATGCGGGTGAGCGGTAGGCCCGGTTGATTGGACTCTGCCGTCTCGTCTCGGCGGGTCGGCTCGGTGGCGGCTGGCTTGGCTTTGGCGAGGGCTTCGCCGATGCGCTGGTAGAAGACGCGGGCGAGAGCTTGTACGCCTGGCGGGGTCGCTGCCTCATGCTGGAGCGCCCAGAGGGCTTCGAGGGCGGCGGTGAGGGTGGGCCCGGATGTGTGGACGGAGATGCGGCCGTCGGCTTGTTCTGTGGTCTTGCCGGGGAGCCGGAAGAGGTCTCCGTTGACGGCGTGTTTGACGAGGAAGTTCCACATGTCTCGGTGGCAGGTGATCTCGGCGGAGCTGATGCTGGCCGCCTGGGTGAGGTGCTCGCGATACTTCTGCTCGTTCGACTCGCCGTTGCGGGTTGTCGCGTCGAGGGTTTCTGCGGGCGCGGCCGGCGGGGACTGGGCAGCATGGCGGGCTTCTGCAAGGTCTGCTCGCCAGCCTTCGATGGTGGCCCGGAGGTCGGCGATTTCGCGGAGGAGCCGGTCGTCGGCTGCGGCACCGGTGGTGGTGACGCTGGCGCGGAGGTGTTCGATGTCGGTGTGGAGTGTTTGGATCTCGGTGTGAAGGTTGTCGACTTTGCGGCTGATGGCGCCTGCGGATTCGCTGGTGCGCTGGGCGGCGCCGCCGATCTGGTCGATGGTGGTCTTGATGTCGGCGAGCCCTTGCTTGATCGCGTTGGTCAGGGTGGTTTGTAACCCTTCGACACTGGTCTTCAGTTTGTCGACGGCTTGCTGAACAGCGCCAATTCCGAACATACTTTCCCCCCTTGCCGGTTGCGGCATTTGCCGGTGGAAGGCTCCCCACGGGGGCAGGGTGCGACGCGACAGGATCCGGCCGATGTGGGCGAGGCGAGTGGGGCTCCGCGGCGCAGCAAAAAGCCCCCGACTGCGAGGGGTCGGGGGCTTCAGATTTCGTTCACCCGAGGTGCTTGAGATCAAGAATGCGCACTCGCTGTACGGGGTGCTTGAAGACGAGGAGCAGTGCCCGGGTGTGGTTGAGGATGAGGAGGCGCTTGATGTCGCCGTCGCCCGCGTGGGGCGTGGTGCGCGCGTAGGGGTCCTCGCATACGGCGAGGATGGCGTGGTCGAATTCGACCCTGGCATCGTCGGGGAGGGAGTCCCAGACTGCCTCTACGCCAGGCGGGTAACGGAGCGAGTACACGCCGTACAGGTTGCCAGGTCAGGCTGCTCCGCGTGCACCGATTCGGTCAACCAGGTCCCGAATCCGCTGATCTCCGTCAATCCACTCACCGGGGGGCTCTTCGCCATCAGCCTCACAGGTGATGATCTCGTCTGCTTGTTCGAGGGATGCGATCGTGTCCTGGGCGATTCGCTGCCACTTCGCAAACGTGTTCAACAGCTCGTGGGCCGGCGTCCGATAGATCTCGGCTAGGAATCGTCGGGCCAGGTCCGGATCCCCCAGGGCTGCGCTGATACTTTCGATCGTCCAGGGCGCGTCGCTCATACGGGACTCCGGGCTGCTGATATCTGTCGTGACGGCATCCACGGTAGCGAGTGATATCGCGTTGTCACAGGATCCTCATCCACGAAACCCCCACAAATCCTTGTGCGGGTTGCTACTCGACTTCGAATCGAGCAGCTCACGCCGTAATCACTACGTCTCACAACCGGACAGCAGTGCGCCCCGCGACCGGAATGGGTGCGACCGGGCCGCGGGGCACAGTGTCACGTGCAGGTCTGCGCTGTCTGAGCCTCCTGCTCTGGGAGGTCAATCGAAGGTGACGCTCATGGCGTCCGGTCCGGGCCTAATCTTGCCGTCCTGTTCGCGTGCCCAGTCGTGTAGCGGGTCGCGGCGCCAGCAGACGAGTTGGCCGGTGGGTCGCTGGTACCAGGTGTCGGGCAGTTCGGCCTGGTCGCCGAGGGCAAAGTCGAGGGCTTCGGCTTCGGTGTCGAAGTGCGGCTGGCCGCCGTCGTGGTCGCGGGTGTTGCCGCAGTCGTGGATGTCGCAGACGGCGATGACGCAGGTGATACGGCGGAAGGCCATCAGGATTCCCTGCCAGCGGGCTGCTCGAATGCCTTCACGATCCGGAGTAGCAGCCCCTCGGCTTCTATGAGCTGCCCGAGGATCTGCGGGGCGGCGGTCGCGTTGATGGGCCCGATGGCGGCAACGTAGGCGCGAGCTTCCTTGATGAGCGCCGTTTGCTCGGCGGCGGGGCTGTTCATTCGGGCTCCTCTGCGGGTTGGTGGTGCGGTTGGCGGTGGTGGGCGACAGTGCGGTGAGAGGCTGTCAGGCAGCGTTGGGGAGGATGACCTGCCCGGGTGCGGCGGGCGCATCGTTGCTCTCGACTTCTTCGACACCGTCAGGGCTGGCCACGATGACCAAAGCGTCCGTGGAGTCGCCGTAGGGGCGCTGCGCATTGATCGCCTGCTGCACCTCTGCATGGGTGCGGAAGTTGCGGAGCATGTACTCGCCAGAGGTCGTGTTGAAGAAGGCTGCCTGGTAGATCGGCTCGTAGATGCCCTCTAGCCAGTTGTCGCCGGCGGTGAACTCCGGGCGGCGCTCGACCCAGAAGGCGTGGGCCTTCTCGTATCTGGGCCGGTCGTACAGTTCGTTGAATCCGTGCTGCTCGACCATCTCTCGCCAGGACTGCCGTACTTCGTCGTAGGCGCGGCGGGAGAGATCGTAGCCGCTGCTGGGGTCGATGTCGTCTATGGCGACGCCGTTGGCGATGCAGAGGGCTATGCGGGCGTCTGCCATTGCCCCATGACGGTCGGCCTCAGCGACCGGGTCGCTGGTGATTACGCGGGCGTAGTGGAACAGGACGCCGCGGCAGGGGTGGCGGGCCACGGTGAGACTCTCCCTCAGGAGTCGCCGAAGGTGGCGCGCAGTTCGGTGTGTCGATCTGCGATGGCGGTCATGGCATCCTCTTCGCCGAGCCGGCCGCTGGTCCAGTTGGCCCAGATGGCCATGACGTCGGCGGTGAACTGGCGGTAGGCGTCGAGGTCGGACAGCATCATGTCGGCGATCTCACGGGCTGCTGCTGTCGGGACGGGGGTGCCGTACCGGGTGGTGCAGCCCTTGATCTTCTTGATGAGGTCGGCGTTGTCCATGCGTCTTCCTTCCTTTCCGTGAAAGCGTTGCTGTCAGTCGTCGAGCCCGAGTTCCCGGCGGAGCCTGCGGAGGGCGTGCTGCCGGGTCTGCTCGCGGTTCTCCCGCCGAGCCCGCTGCACGACGTGCGGCGGGTCGGGGCGCAGGTCGAGTTCGTCCAGGGCTTCGGCCAGTTCAAGGCTGAGCGGGTTCTTGGTGTTCTGCACGGCGATCTCCCCTGTGGTGCGGCGGGTTGGGGTGGGGCCCGGCCACGAAGGGCCGGGCGGAGCGGGTCAGACGAGGGGCCGGTGGGGATCCTTGGCGGCGATGCGCGCCATGTCCTCGTAGGTGGCCGCGACACCAAGGACCGTGCGGTTCATCTCGTCGTGGACGAGCCACCCGTCAACGCCGTCGGCGGGTGCCGCATACACGGGCGAAACCCACGGCCGCCAGGCGTCGGACATGGCCAGCTCGGCGGCCGTGTGGCGCGGAAAAGCGCCGAAGACGTTCCAGGCCGAGTTCCTCGGGTCCAAGCCGATGCGGATCACCTCGTACTTGCGGCCGTCGATGGTGAACGTGGCCACGGTCTCGTTGTCGGCCATGTCGGTCTCCCCTGTGCTGCGGTTGGCGGTGGCGAGTGAGGGCCCGCCCCGAAGGCCGGGCGGCGTGGGGTTCAGATGTCGATTTCGCGCTCACTACGGAGGTCGGCGTTGTACTGGCCGAGATCGGCCTGCATTCCGGCCCACACGGCGAGGTACATCTCGGCGGCCACAACACGGGTGAGTGTCATGCGCTGCACGATCGGGTTACTCGCGGCCTCGCACTTCTCGACGGCCTCGGCACGGATACTCTGGAACTTTCCCGTGATCCATGTCGGGGAGCAGCCGTCACGCCGCCACTCGGCGAGCATGCTGCGGACGAACGGCAGGCCGACCTTGATGATCTGGTTGGCGTTACGACGGTCGATGACGCCCTCGCGGACCTTACGGTTGAGGAGGTCGCGGGCGGCCCGCTCGCTGTGGTCCACCTTCGGCTTCGCGTTCGGCATCTGCGGTCTCCCCTGTGGTGTGGTTGGCGATGCGATATCGATCATTGGTAGCGATACCTTGCATCGCTCCCGACTCCTCAAAGCTACTCCTGAGGGGATGGCAGCGCAACCCAGTTGCGGTACCTTGTTGTCATGACAGCCGACGAGATCCCCGAGCAGCCGACCCTCGAAGACCTCGAGGCCGCTGGTGCGCGCCGCAAGCGGGACGAGGAGCGCCTCAAGAAGTCCAGCGAACGCCTCAAGGAGTTCGTCCTCACCGCCCTCCGCGACGGGGAGCACCGCCCCACCGATGTCGCGAAGGCGTCCGGCTGGACACCCGCCTACGTGCGGAAGATGGCCCGCGAGAACGGCATCGAGCCCGACGAGCGCTACCGAGACCGCGCCGAACGCCTACGCCGCGCCGCTCAGCCCGACGCCTGACCCCTGTGCCGCACACCCCTCCCCCGGTGTGCGGCACACGTGCGTCGGGGGTCACCCGAACCCGTGGTGGGCGCAGGCGCACAACCGCCCGGTGTACTTGTTGTTGATCCTGCACCGGTCGTGCATTCGCCGGGCCCACTCCCCCAGCCCCGCCTGCCGCTCCGGATGCTCGGCCACCGCCTGCTCGAGAAGCTGCGCTGTTTCGCAGGCGGTGGACAGGTACGGCGGCGGATCGATCAACGCCAGGATCTCGTCCGGCAGCTGCTCCTCCGTCGAGCCGGGAGGCGGCGGGAGGAACGCGGCATCGCCCTGCGGCAGGGTGCCGTCCCGCTGGTAGTCGATCGCCGCCTCGAGCCCCCAGAACGCATTGACCGTGTGGGCGATGTCGATCCGGTGCGCGGCGGCCATGCCCTCGTTGACCCAACGCGCCTCCTCGCCACGGCACAGCGGGGCGTTGCGCTCGGCCTTGGCCCGCTCGGCCTCCAGGCGGGCCAGCAGGGTGCGGTACTGGGACTGTGTGTCGGTCATCGTTCGGTCTCCTGGTCGAGAATCTGGCGGGCGACAGCGAGCGCATGCGGGTCAGGGCCGACCTGCCCGGCGTCCTCGACAGCACTGTCGAGCCAGGCGGCGAGGGCGAAGCCGACGGTCGGGTCCATGGCGGCGATGTACTCGCCGTGGCGGGCGGCCAGGTGCGGGCGCAGGCCGCGCCCGTGGGGGCCGCTGGATCCGCCGCGGAGAATCCTCGCGCCGGGGCCGGTGGGGTTGGCGGCGTAGAGGTAGCCGGAGTCGTGCCTGCCGTGCTCCGTGAAGTACCAGCGGGCGGTCGGTCGACCGGTCTCGTCGGTGGAGGCGGCGGTGGCGAGGGCGCGTAGCAGTTCGGCGGCGGCGCGGATCTGGTCGGTGGGGTTGGTGCCGGTCATTGGCTCTCCTGGGTCTGGTAGCTGTCGATGTCGGGTGTGGTGTCGATGGCCCGTCCGCGGCGGCGTGCGGACGGGATGGGGCGGGCAGGAGCATGGCGGCGAGGAGCTCGGGCGGGAGGGTGAGCTGCACCGGGGCCGCTGTGCGGCTGTCTGTGGCCCGTTGGGCGGGTGGCTGGTCCCGGGTGCCATCCGACGGCTGTGGGCCGCTCTGAGGCCCGCTGTGGCCGCGCGACGGGGTGTCGGTGGCGGAGGTGTCGCCAACGCGGGCAGCTGAGCGGGCGTCTGACGGCCTCTCGCCGGTCCAGACGACCCGAGGTCCGGAATCCCCCTCCGAGGCGCTCAGGCGGGCGCACAGCGGCGCTCCCGGGGTATCGGCGTCCATCACGCCGCCTCCCGCTGCTCGGCCGCGGGGATCAGCCCGTGCCGCCGGGCCACCCGCACCGCCTCGGCCCGCCGCTCATCCCGCGGCAGCCACAACACATCCAGCGCCCGGTACGCCTCGCTCAGCCGAGACGCGACCTGGGTGCGGGTCGTGCCCAACCGGGTAGCGACCGCCGACAGCGGCACGCCATCGGCGGCAGCTGCCAGCACCAGGGCCTGACGCGGGGAAAGGTGCGGGGCGGTCACGACGCCTCCCGCTCGCCGTGCTGGGCGAGCTGCGCCTCGAACTCGGCCACGGCCCGGCGGTCGATGTCGCTGACCCACGCCTGGATCACAGCCGCGCACTGGATCAACTCGGTGCGCAGCGCGTGCGGGTCCGTCTCGGCAAGCGCCTTGTAGACCTCCTCCAGCAGGATCAGCGCCCACGGCGAGCCGTTCTCGCGGTACTTGGCGGCTTGCTGGCAGATGTCGCGGGCCTCGTCAGCCATCGCGACGTAGTACTCGGCGCCGGTGCCATCGGGGTGCTGCTGGTCGCCCCGCTTCGCCAACTGGCGCTGGCGTTCGGCGTCGATGGCTTCGGCGAACTGCTTGAGGCCGGGGATGGTGAACAGGGTCGGGTACATCAGGGTTCTCCGTCCGTCATTCAGCGTGCGAGGGGTGTGGTGGTGGCGTTCATGCGGCGGTGTCCTCGGTGCGCGCCTGCCACAGCGGGCAGTGGGTGATCGGCCGCTCGAGGGGTTCCGGCCCGTCGTCGGCAGTCACCCGCCCTCCCCCGTCTGCTGCGCCTCGTCGGCCAGACGGCGGAGTTCGGCCTCGTAGTTGTCTGCGCGATGCTCCTGGCCCCTGGCTGCGGCCTGCATCTCCTTGCGCCAGGCTCGTTCACGTGCGAGTTCCGTGTCCGCGACGGCCATGGCGGCTGCACCAAAGCGCCAGTAGCCCTCTTCGTAGAGTTCGACGCCCACGTCGGCCTGCCGCAGTGCCGCCGCGTACCGCTCGCGGCGTGCCTCGTCCACCGGCTCGCGGAGGTCGGTGTCGGCGGGCGCGGCCAGCGGGCTGGGCGGGCTGGCCTGGTACTCGCCGTAGAGATCCCCGGCGTCGTCGACCCAGACCGCACTGTGGTCCGGAGTGGGGCGCTCGGCCATGGGGGTGATCCCGGACTCGACGGCGGCGCGCAGCCACATCGCGGCATCCGCCAGAAGCCGGTTCTGCTCGCGGCCGGTCAGGTCACGCCAGGGCTGGGGCGCAGCAGACTTCGGCTGGATGGATCCGTGGTACGCCTCGGCAAGCTGGACGATGCGGGGGTCGGTGGCGGGGGTGATCGGGTTGCGGTTCATGGTTCTCCTCGTGTGGTGTGATCAGTGGGTGGCCGCCCCGATAGCCCCGGAGGCGGCCCGCAGTGCGTCAGGCGGCGGCGTGGAAGTCGGCCGTCGGCTCGTGGCGGGAGATCTCCTCGCCGGTGATGGCCTCGACGAGGGCGCACAGCAGCACCTCGGCCGCGTTCGGCGTGACGGCGTTGCCGTATTGGCGGACCCGCTCACGCTTGGAGCCGAGGACCTTGTAGTCGTCCGCGAACGACATGGCCCGGCCGATCTCGTGCGGCTCGAGCATTCGGAACCGCACGTCCTCGATGGCGGGCTTGCCGTGCACCAGGGCGTACCGGTCCCTGGTGGTGAGCGCCCCGATCGGCTCGACGACCGGGCGGGCGCCGCTGGCCCCGTAGTACGGGATCAGCATGTGCTCCGACACGTGGTTCGGCGTGACGAGCCCGTGGTGGTTGCCGGACGCGGTGACGGTCGCGAGCGCCTCGGACACCGACCGGGCCACCGATCCGCCACCACGGAGCTCGGCGATGAACGGCAGCCACGCCAGGCCCGTCTCGTTGCGGGTGGTCTGGGTGCGCAGCGGCAGGTCCGCCGACAGGGCTTCCTTCCCGTCCCGCCCCTCGACGGGGATCATCAGCGGCGGGATCGCCAGCGCGTCGTTCTCGCGGGTGGTGCGGGTCGGCATCGGATCCAGAACGCTGGTCGCGTCGTTCCGCCACGTACCGCCGGCCGGGACCATCATCGGCACCGGTCGGGCGAACCGCTCCAGCCCCGCCTGGATCCTCGCCAGGGTCTTAGCAGCGAGCGGCTTCGTGCGGTCGCCGATGCGCTGACCGGGCAGGGACCAGTCGATCGCCGCCAGCGCGGGCAGCGCCTCCGGCTCCACCACGCTGTTGCGGCACGAGGTTCGCGGGCACCGGTACACGTACTGCTGCCGGTACCGACCCATGTCGACACCGGGACGCTTCCATGCCTGGACGGCCTGCACCCACTCGCCGCACGGCTCACACCAAGCGCGGGGCCGCAGCCACTTGTCCCAGTCGGGGGCGCGGTTGAGGGACTCGTGCCAGTAGCCGACGTACAGCCGGTCACGGGACTGGGGGGCCTTGTGCACGGTGCGCGGGTTGGCGTGCATCGAGTTGAGGGCGATGATGCGCGTCTTGTAGCCCATCTTGTGGATCTCGCCGATCCACCGGCCCCACTCGTCCCACGCGCGGACGTCGACCACGTTCTCGACCACCCCAGCCTTGACCAGGCCGCCGCGCTCTATGACGCCCCGCAGGTACAGCGGCACCTCCTCCATCAAGGCCCGGGACTCCTCCTCGAGGGACGGCCCGCCATCGTCGTCGGCCTCGAACTTCTGCTGCTCCATCTCCGCGTACAGGTCCAGCAGGTCGCCCTGCATGGCGTTGATGAAGTCCCGCTTCTTGCCCTTCGCTACGGACCAGTTGGTGCACTCCGGGCTGGCCCAGAAGATGTCGGTCACGGGCCACGCCCACACGGGGGCCTGGCGGATGTCGCCGCGGTAGTGGTCAGTCTCCGGGAAGTTCGCCGCGTGGGATTCGATCGCCCGCTCCCAGTGGTTCGCGGCACGGGTCACGCGGAGTCCGGGCACGGCGTGCGCTCCCTGGCTGGAGCCTCCGGCCCCGCAGTTTCCGGTCCAGTGCACCAGGCCGTTGCGGCGGCACAGCCACGTCCCGTGCTCGACGGTGGGGCACCAGACGGTGCCGGTGTAGGTGGTCCACTCGGCGACTGCCTGACGAAGTGGCTTGGCGGTGACCCGCTCCAGGAGCGACACCCGCCACATCGGGTAGGCCGCGCCCTTGTGCTGCATCTCCCATCGGTGGATCGATGTCGCCCGCCCGGCGAGGATGGCGGCGAACTGGAGCCCTTCCGCGCGGTCCTGCCGGTTCTGCGAGAGGGACGAGTCTCGCGCGCCGTCCCGAACCCGCGTGGTGCCGTCGGCGAGCATCGACGTCTCGATGAGCAGGTCCAGTTGGTCTGCGGTCAGAGCGAGCAGCCAGGCCGGGTCAAGGACGTGGTCCGGAGCGGCGGCGAGGATGGGCGCCGCGGCAGCGACGTTGAGCCGCCAGTACCGGGTGCCCTCGTAGTCCGCGACGTTCCAGGCTGGCTGACTAACCCGGCGGCCGGCTCGGCCCATGGGCGACCCGTAGAGCGCGGTCAGCGCCCGCTCGATCCGGTCGCACTTACCCGGGTTCACCGAGGGCGACTGCGAGAGGTGCAGCCCGCCGTTCTCGCGGTAGCTGCCCTCGGTCCATGCCCAGCCGACCAGCTCGACCAGCGCGTCATCGTGGCTGCTGTGCGTCGGGGCCTCGAAGGGGGCGCTCCGGACGACCGAGGATTCCAGCGTGAGCTGGTCAGAGGTTCGCACCTGCCAGGCGAGGCGGCGGGCGGACGTCTTGCCGACGCGCTGCTGCACGGGCCAGCGGTGGCCCTCCGTCACCAGCGCCGAGAGCGCCTTGCCCTCCACCTTCAGCATCTTCGCGCCGGCCACCTGGAAGACATTCATCCTCTGGACCGGCACCCAGCGGGCGACGCCGTCCTCGGTGTTGAGGCTGGCCACCAGGTCTCCGACCTGCACCTCGTCGTAGCGCCGCCATCCATGGGCGGTCAGGATCTCGGTCTCGATGTCGGCGCAGAACCAATCCATGACGGTGAGGGCGTCGTTGTCGTGGCGGTAGCTCATCAGGCGGCCTTTCGGGTGGGCCGCTGGGCGCGGCGGTGGTGGATGTCGGAGTAGGCGGGGAGGTGGCGGGTCGTGGCCCAGGTGGCGCCGCATCCGGGGCAGTGGTAGCCGTGGACGATGCGGACGCCACGCCAGCGGGTCGCGGCGGGGGCTATGTCGCGGCGGCAGCACGACGGGCAGGAGTCGGTCATCGGTCCGCTCCGTTCTGGCCGCAGTTGGGGCAGTCGCACACGGCGGGTATGGGCCCGCTGGCGGCGGTGCCGATGGGCCAGGCCCCGGGCCGCGGGATGACGTAGTGGACGACGTCCGGCTTCTCGACGGTCGGCGGCTTGGGGGCGGCCTTGCCGGTGAGGAGGCGAAGGAATTCCTCAAGGCTGCCTTCGGCGCGCATGGCCGCAATGTCGGCGGCGTCGAACTGGGCGGTCACGTCGCGGCCATGTCGACAAAACGACCATAATGCCCTTGAAAAGCACACGTGATCGTCGCCGTGGGCCCCCCGCGATGCTTGCCCACGATCAGGTCCGCTTCGCCGGCTCGCGGGGATTCCTTCTCGTAGGCGTCCTCGCGGTGGAGCAGGATCACGATGTCGGCGTCCTGCTCGATCGACCCGGATTCGCGCAGGTCGGACACCATCGGCTTCTTGTCGGTGCGGCCCTCGGGGCCGCGGTTGAGCTGGGCGAGCATGACGACGGTGATGCTGAACTCCTTGGCGAGGAGCTTGAGCCCGCGGGACAGCATCGACACGGCAACCTGTCGGGATTCGGCGCGGGGTGCCTGCATGAGCTGCAGGTAGTCGACCACCAGGAGGCGCAGCCCGGCGGTGCGGACGAGGTTGCGGACGGTGGCGCGCAGGCCGGGCAGGGTGACGAGCGGGCTGTCGTCGATGTGCAGTGGTGCGGCGGCCAGCTCCGGGGTCTTGGATGCGGCGCGGGCCATGGCGGTGTCGTCGACGATGCCCTGCTTGAGGTGGTGCAGCGGGATGGTGACGGCCGCGCACATGATGCTCGCCGCGAGTTCGTCCTTGCCCATCTCCAGTGACGAGAAGTAGGTGGGGATGTTGTTGGTGACCGCGGCGGCGCGGGCGAAGTTGGAGGCGATCGTGGTCTTGCCCATGGCGGGGCGGGCCCCGATGACGACGAGTTGCCCGGGGGCCCAGCCGCCGCACAGCAGGCCGTCGAGGTCGATGAACCCGGTGGGGATGCGGTTTTCGGTGCTGGGCGGGGTGACGGCGCGCATCAGCACGTCGGGCAGCAGGTCTCCGAGCGTGGACGCCTGCGACATGGCGGCCGGCCGGATCAGGTTGTCGATCTCGGTCTGGAATGCAGCAACGTCGGCCTCCGGGTCGAAGGCCGGGCTGGTGGCTTTGACGCGCATGACGACGCCGAGTGCGGCGGCACGGGCTGCGACAGCGGTGTCGGTGATGCGTTTGGCCCAGTAGTCGGCGTTGCCGGGCATCGCCTGGTTGTACAGCTCGGCGAGCTGCTCGCTGTTGAGCGGAATGGTGACCATGCGGCCTTCGGCGTGCCAGGCGGCGAGCTTGCGGGCGACCGCCTCCCAGCGGATCTCCCCGGCGGCCAGGTCGCTCGAGAGGTCTTCGACGGCGTACCAGATCCAGCGGTAGCGCTCGTCGCCGATGTCGGCGGGGTCGAAGCCCTTGGCGGCGAGGTCGTCGACGAGCTGGGTGCGGGCCATGACCGACGCGGCGAGGATCTTCTCGGCCTCGAGGTCGTGGGGCGTGGACGACACGGGTGCGGCGTCGTCGGCCCCCCAGAGTTCGACGTCGGTGGTCATGCGGCGGCTCCCTTGTGCGCATCGCGGGCGCGCTCGTAGCGCTCGCGGGCGGCGATGAACTCGGCGTCGGTGCCGCCCCGGTCCGGGTGGGCGTCGGCCATTGCCTTCCGCAGTTCCGACAGAGACGGCTTCTTCGGACGACTGGGGATCTCCGGCGGCGCCAGGTGCAGACGGCGGCGCGTGTAGCCGTTGTAGATCTCTCCATCGGCTTCGAGTTGCTGCCGGTCCACGCATCCGGGACGGCCGCTGACGTAATCGAAGTAGATCCGCTTGGCGGTCTTCTTCCTGATCGGGTGGCGGAGGATCTTGTAGTTGCCGAGGGGACCGTTGTCCCAGTTGGCGTCCCAGACCTCGTAGAGGTACTCAACGGCTTTTGGTGTGGCGTTCACGCGGCGGCTCCCGTCCGGCGGTCGTCGCCCTCAAGGAGCACGACGCTGTTGCGACACATCTCGGCGAGACGCGAGGCGACTCGCGGCCCGGTCACCTCGGACAGTTCGTTGGGCAGCACATCGCACGTGATGATCACGGGGCGGCGGTTGATGTACCGCTCGTCGAACAGCTCGAACAACCGCTCCTGCGTCCATGTCGACGCCTTGGCCGCAGCAAGGTCGTCGATGAACAGCAGGTCGCACTCCTGCAGTTCGTGCACCAGCGACCGGCCCTCGCCCCCGGGGGCATCCGGGCGCAGCGCGTCGAACAGGGCCGTCGACCGGTAGGTCTTGACCAGCGGGCTGCCCTGCCACGGCTCGCCGGGGGCGTACTGGGCCTGGAGCCAGCGGCGGCAGGTGTGCCACGCGGTGTGCGTCTTCCCGACTCCGATCGAGCCGGTGAGGAACAGGCTGCCGCCGCCCCATCCGGCGATCCAGTTGGCAATGTCCTCGTGGAGGTCGATGGGCTGGCGGTAGATGACGGGGATGCGGTCGTCGAATCGGTTGAGGACGTGGGCGCGGCGTTCGATGAGGACGCCGTCGCGGGGGCTGGGTGTGTCAGCCGAACTGAAGTGCACGCTTCTTCTCCTCGTCGGTCATGGTTCGGGGCGCGGTAGATGGGCCGCTCTTGCTGGGGCCAGGGCGGCGGATGGCGGTGAGGGCGATGTCGAGGGTTGCGCCGGAGATGGATCGGCCCTCGCGGGCGACTCGGTCGAGGGCTCGCGCGAGGTCGTTGCGCTCGACGCCGTTGCCGATGGCGGTACGGATGACGCCGCGGACGGCGAGGTATGACTGGGCTCGGCCCTTGCCGTGCCGCTCCCAGAAGGCGCTGGTGAGTTCATCGGCGGTCTCGTGTGCGCCGGGCTTCTTCTCGCCCGCCTTACGGATGACCTTCTTCGCCGCCTTCTTGGCGGCAGCGGGGACGTCCGGCTCGTCCGGCGGCTGGGGTTCGTCGCTGTTGTCGGTGGACTGCTCGTTGAACGCGTCAGCGGAAGAAGGTGATGTGTGGAGTGTGGAATGTGGGGAGGGGGGAGCGGGGGCTCCTTCTGAGTGAGCCGTGGCTCCTTCTGAGTGAGCCGCGGCTCCTTCTGAGTGAGCCCCCGCTCCCCCTTGGGTTCCTTCGCCAGAGTGAGCCGTGGCTCCTTCTGGCGGGTGGGGGACACGGAACTCCATGGATCGGCCGGGGACCGCGTAGAGCACCCGCCCGTCCTTGCCCTTGCCGATGGCGACCCGGAACTCCCAGCCAGCTTCGGCCAGTCGCTTGAGCGCGTTGCGGACGACGGCTGTGTCTTTGGCGCCAGTCCATCGGGCCAGGTCTTTGAGCGATGCCTTGCTCCGGCGCCCATCGGCGTCGTGGCGCGCGTCATCGGCGATCTCCAACGCGACGGCGCGCTGGAGGCCCGTGACGTTGGGGCCCAACGCCTCGCGGATCTCGCGTCGGAGCTCGTAGCCCATCGGATCTCTTCTCTCAGGAGGGGGTTCGCTGCTGGTTTCGGCTGCGTGCGGGCAGCGCTCATGGAGGCTTCAGCAGGGCACGGTCCTTGCCCTCCGGCTGCGCCAATCCTACCTCAAGGTGCCCGTGCACCCGAGATGCAACCGAGAGGCACTCGGCGCGGTGAAGGTGCCCCTCGTGTGTCAGGTCAGCTATGGTTGTGCCATGACGACGAAGGGGACCCCCGGCCGCGTGATTCGCGTGGATGAAGAGACGTGGGCGGCTTACGGCGAGGTGTGCGAGGCCAAGGGCCTGTCGCGCGCCGCTGACCTGCGCGTCTACATCAAGCGCGAGGTGGCCGCGTTCCGGCGCCGGCAGAAGGCCGAAGCCTCCGAGTCCTGACCTCATCCCTGTCCCCTCCTTGCCCCGCCATCGGCGGGGCTTTGTCGTGTGCGGCTACAGCTGGCTGTTGATCGACTCTTGTCAGCGCTAGGCCGTCTGACCAGGTCTTTTCGCCGGTCTTCTACCGGCCCTTTGTGCGCCCTTTCGGGGGGCTGGTCCGGGCATCACGCCGCCTCTTGGTAGCCGTCGGGGTGGCGTTTGAGGGTCTGCCGCAGGTGGTCTTTGGTGATGCCGAGGCTCTCGGCGGCGGCGTCGTGGCTGTAGCCGAGGTCGAGGAGTTCGCGGGCTTCGTCGGCGAGGTCGGCGCCTCGGCTGGAGGCGGCGGCGCGGGCTTTGCCGAGGGCGGCGAAGCGTTCGCTGTGGCTGACGGGGCCGAGGGCCTTGAGCCATTCCTGGTGGGCGGTCTCGCAGCGCTGGCAGGTGGGGATGTGGTTGAGGGAGTGGAGCCACCAACCGTGGTCAGTGCCGCAGTGCCCGGTCCAGTCGGGCTGGGCCTGCGGGTCGTCGATGGTGTCTTCGTCCCAGGCTCCGGGGTCTTCCCAGCCGTACTGTGCTGCCGCGTTGCGGGTGCGGCTGGCTACCCAGGCGCTGATTCCGTGGTCTTCGGGCTTCTGGACGGAGGCGTGGTTGTAGTGGTCGCGGACGGCGCGTGCGAGGCGGGCGCGGACGCGGGGGTTGAAGCGGGCTCGTTCGATGGTGGAAATGGTGACGAAGTCGATGTGCTGGTGGATGGCTCTGGCTGGCCAGCCGATGGCGGCCAGTGCGCGGAGGCGGCGGTTGGTGCCGGTGGCGTTGATGATGGCGCCGTCGAAGTAGTCGTCGAGGGTGGGCCAGTAGGCGAGGAGGGTTTGTGCGGCTTCGGTTCGGATGTTGGCGGGCTGGGTGTGTTCCTCGTCGCCGTACAGGAGGTAGTCGAGGGTGGAGACGGTGACGCCGGTGGCGGCTGCGATGTTCTTGACGGACATGTCGGCGGCTTGGATGGCGCGGACGTGGGCGCGGACGGGTTCGGCGTTGGTGAAGGGCTGCCATTGGCCGTAGCCGATGAGGCGTCGGCGGCGGCGCTGCCAGCGGGCTTTGGCGTCTCGGATGGCCTGGTCGGTGGTCATCGGTCCCCCTGGGTGGTGGGGAGTGCGTGGATGTCGTTGAGGGTTTGGCGGGCCCAGCGGGGGTCGTGGTGGCGAAGCAGGAAAAGTTCGCGGGTGAGTCGGGCGCGGGCTTTGGCGCGGCGATGGCGGCGCCGGATGGCCCAGGTGGCGGCCCAGCCGATGAGGATTCCGGCGGCCATGTGGAGGGCGAAGGCCACGGCGGGGCTCATGCGGCCTCTCCTCGCTGTGCGGCGCGGGTGCCTTTCCAGGTGCGGACGCCGCTGTGGTGGGCGGTGGGCCGGTTGGTGCAGGCCCAGCCGGCGGTGCGCACGTAGCCCTCGTCCTTCAGCAGGGTCATGAGCCGTCCCCAGTGGGCTTGGGGGTTGGGCGGGTCGGGCAGCTGGTGGGCGTCGGCTATTTCGAAGCAGGTGAAGACGCGGCCGGACTCGGCGGCCTGCACGTACTTGGGCCAGACGATGTCGAGCCAGGTCTCGTAGTCCTCGGAGCGGGGGCGGGGCGCGGGCTTGGGGTCGGGTTCGGGCATGCCGTCGAGTGCGGGCTGGATGTGGTTGGCCATATCCCCCATTGGCGCCACGGCACCGACACAAGAGGACGTTTCACGATCTCCGAGATGTTTCACGATCTTCGTCATGGCGGGTTTCTCCAGGTCACGCGGCCCGAGCGCGGATGCCGCAAGATGTCCGTCTCTTCGTCGAGGAAGTACTCGAGGTGTGCTTCTCTGGGTGGTGGGCTGCCGCCGGTTCGGTCGGCGGCAGCCCGGGGTGGGTCAGATGGCGTCGTCCTGGTCGAGGTACTCGTCGATGGCGTCGTCCTGGTCGCGGTATGCGGAGCACTGGCCACCGTCCTCGGCGCTGACGAAGTCGAGGTCGCAGCCGGTGCCGCAGTCGGGGCAGCCCCAGCCGTTGCAGCCGGGCGACTCGCAGCCGGAGTCGTAAGCGGGCTGGCCGCAGTCGGGGCAGCCGCGCTCGTCGGGCTCGGTGTGCGGGCGGTTGGGATCGAGGAAGACGACCTCGGTGATGGTTCCGGCGGTGAGTTCGATGGGCTGGCTCATGGCGGGTGTCCTTCCGGGTGTGGTTCCGTGGAGGGGGGCCGCCCCGATTCCGGCGGGGCGGCCCTGGTGCCGGTTAGGCGGCGGATCCGGGCTGGGCGGTCTCGGGCCAAGAGGTCGGCTCTTCCGTCTGGGCGCCCTGCTGCTGGCGCTGGCCCTGAATCTCGGCGGCGGTGATGCGCTCGGGCGGGAACGCCTCGTCGCGGCTCATCTCGCCCCGCTCGACGGAGCGGAAGATCGTGCCGAGCTTGGCGACGTCCTGCTCGTCCCACTTCTGGCGCGGCCGGCCGACCTTCGTCTCCAGCTGCTTGACGCTGACACCGACCCGCTCGTAGCGGCTGACCTCCTGCTCGATGCGGTCGTCGAGGGAGGCGCCGTCGCCCTTGGCGAGGGTCTGCTGGCAGATCTGGATGGCCTCGGCCGTGTAGTAGTCGGGCAGCACCGCGTAGATCGCCTCGCGCAGCCGTCGGGCGCCGAGGTTGGCGTTGTTCTCGTACACGTCGCGCAGGTCGGTGAGGTTCTTCTTGCCGCTGCGGGTGTCGCGCACGTGGGGTGCGATGAAGATCTGTGAGCTGCGGGAGTTCCGCTCGAGGTCCCAGGCGTAGGCGAGGATCTCGGACTGGCCGAGGGCGGTGTCGCGGGACAGCTCCATCGTGCCGTGCTGGAGGTTGCCCCAGATGAGGGCCAGTTCGCGGGCGAGGTGGACGGACGGGCCGGAGACGGTCTGCCCGGCCTTGGGGTAGGAGAAGAACGCCTTCTCGGCGATGGCGAGCTGGTTGCAGGCGAACCGCATCTCTTCCTGCGCGGCCTGCCGGTTGCGCGGATTCTGCTTGGCGACGAACACCGCGGCCTTGACCTCGGCCTCGGCACGGGACAGTTCGATCGCGGTGGCCTGCCCGATGTGGTTGGCCGGCTGGGTCTGGGCGGGGAAGTTCACAGGTAGATCTCCTTGTCGCGGTTCTCGGCCCACCCGGGCAGCGAGAGGTAGTTGGGTTCGTCGCCGTAGCCGGGCCAATTGCCGGTGGCCATGCAGTCCGCGAAGGTTTCGATGGCGGCCCGGTTCTTGCCGCGGCCTATCTCGCGGGACATGAAGTCGACGCCGATGACGTTGACCAGGTAGGGGGCTGTCTTCTCCTGGACGATGAGGAGCATTTCGGTGTCTTTGCCGCCCAGGTCGAGGGCTTGTGCGGCTTCCTCGTACCAGGCGGCCTGGCAGTTGTAGCCGTACTTGGCGATGTCCTTTTCCATGGCGTCGTTGCTGGCGTCGGTGGTGGTCTTGTAGTCGGGGATGATCAGTGGGCCGGAGTGGATGGACGGCAGCCAGTCGAAGCGGACCCGTCGCCGGATGCCGGTGGGGCCGTCGATCCAGAACCCGGACTGTTCGGGGGCGCCGTAGGCGGGGTCGAGGAGTGCGGCGGCGAGCGGGTGGCGGCGGATGGCGGCGGCCATGGCGTGGACCATGTCGATCTCGTGCTGCTTGAGGGGTATGCCGCCGCGGGCTCGGGCTTCGGCGACCTCGGCTTTGGCGGCCTTGGTGGTCCATGCCGGGCGGTCGACGAGAATCAGTTCGGGCCCGTTGCCGAGGACGAGCTTGTGGGCGGCGTTGCCGTAGTCGAACGTCTTCTTGGCGGGCTGGGGGTGGTCCTGCTCGTAGCGGAACTTGGCGGGGCAGGACGGGGGCAGGAGCTTGCGGGCGCCGGACGAGGAGAGGCTGGTCTTGTCGGCGTGGTACTCCTCGTTGGTCAGGTCGTCGTGCAGGCCGAGGGCCGGGGCTATCGGCGTGTCCAGCGTGGCGGTCACTTCTTCCCGTCCTTCTTCTTGTCGGCGCAGTCTTCGCAGAGGTGGCGGCCGTTGACGCGGACGAAGGGGCCGCTGGTGTCGCCGCAAGGGCAGGTGATGGGGCTCATCAGAACGGGGCCTCCGGGTAGTAGCTGGGGTTGCGGCGCCAGAGGGGCAGTCGCCAGGTGCGGAGCTGGTCGAGGCACGGGCATTCGCCCCAGTCGGCGCCGGTGCTTTGGGGCTGCCAGCCGCCGCGGGACCCGGTGCAGTCGGGGCAGTTCGGGTCGGGTTCGCGGGTGATGTAGATGGCGCGCTGGTGGAGTTCGATCTGCCAGCGGCCGATGCGGGTTCGCATGGGGTCTCCTTGGTGGCCGCCCCGCGGTGGGGTGACGGGGCGGCCAGCTCGGGCCGGAGGTTCGGTCAGGCGACGGGCTTGAGGCCGAGAACTCGGCAGACGGTCTCTCCGACCGCCTTGCGAAGCTCGGCCATCAGCTCGTCGCGGGCGGCGGGGATCAGGTCGTTGGCGGTGGCGACCTGTACGGCGACGTCGTAGCCGCCGGTGGTGGACTGCCAGGCCATCGCGGGGTGCGGGGTGAGGCTGGCGGCGCTGAGCTGGATGGCCCATTCGGAGACGTCGGCGGCATCGCGGATGAGGTCGTCGATCTGCTGGCGGGCTGCGAGGAACTCGGTGGTGTCGAGGCCGTCGCCGTTGAGGAGTTGCTCCCAGGTGCGGCCGTTTCCGTCGCCGGGGTTAGTGGACTGGACGTAGTTGCGGTCCATCCGGTCGGCGATCTCGCTGGGGGTAATTTCCCGGATGGCGGTGGCGACGACTTCGGCGGCGGTCGCGCGGAGGTCGGCGTTGGTGTACGGGTGGTCGGTCACGTGTTCTCCTTGGTCTGGGCGCCCCCGCCGAATTCGCCTCGGCGGGGGCGTTCCTGTGGGTCAGGCGGTGAGGTCTTCGTTGCACTCGGCGCAGCGGGAGTGGGCCCCGGTCACGGCCCCCATCTCGTCGTGCAGGTGGACGAGGAGTACGTCGCCGCCGCAGCCGGCGTGCTCGACGTTCTCGGCTCGGTAGGTGCGTTCGAGTCCGCCGCCCCAGTCCTCGGTGTTGATGAGGGTCCAGGCGATCTCGTCGGGGAGCTTGGTCACGTGCGTTCTCCTTGGGTTGTGGCTGGTGGCCCGCGCCCTCGCCGCCCGGTGTCATGCGGCGGGGCGCGGGCGGCTTAGAGACGGAGCCAGGTGACGGGGAAAGCGCCGGGATCGTCGGCGTCGGATCCGACCGTCCACTGGCCGTCGGACCGGTCCTCGAAGCGGGCCCAGCCCGTCTTCATGTCGCGCTCGGGAACGATGTCGATGTCGACGAGGCGCTCGCTGCAGTAGTGGCGGTGGAAGGCGTTGAGTGCCGCTATAGCTTTCCGTCGGTCGTGGGTGCAGGCGGCTTCGTGGTCTTCGAAGTCGAGGACTCCGACGCCGTAGTAGATGTCGGCGACCTCGTCGCGGGTGGGGGTGTACATCAGGCCGCCTCCTGTGTGGCCTGTACGGGCACCGGGTACGGGAGCTGCACGTGGCTGGCGTCACCGCCGTGGGTTGCGGCTGCAGTGATGCGGGGTTGGGCGTTGGCCAGCTCCCGGCGGAGGCGCGCCTTCTCGATGGCGTCATTGATCCGCTGCTGCTGGAGCCGGCGGATCTCGGCGACGGTGGCCTCGTACCGCTGCTTGAGGCAGCAGTAGTCGACGGCGATGTCGTCGTTCTTCTTCTCGCTGGCGGCGAGCCGGGCTTGGAGGTCGTGGTGTTCGGCCAGGGTGGGAGCCCGGTGGCGGCCGTGCGGGCGGGGCAGGTGGAGGATCACGAGGCGGCCTGCTTCCTGTGCTGGCAGCTACCGAGGAGGCACGGCTCGGCCCGCTGCTTCCACTCGTCGTGGCCGACAAGCTCGTGCCGGTAGCCCTCCGCTGCTTCCCGGCGCCGGTCGCGGACGCGCGGGGTGAACTGCTTGTGCGCGTCCTCGACGAGCGGGCCGATGTACTCGCCGAGCGCGGAGCCCTCGACGCAGCCCTGCGGGTTGATGCGGATCCAGAACTTGCGGTCGGACATCACGCCTCCTCGTCGTGGACGAGCTGCCAGCGCTCGGTCTCGCGGTCGTATTCGATGTGCTCGCTGCCGGTGGGGTTGGAGATGTGGCCGTCGGACTCGATCCAGAAGCCGACTCCGGCGTCGACGAGGGCGTTGAGGCCGTCGACTGCGCGCTGCCACGGGTCGGTGCTGGTCAGCTGGGCGACCTGGTTTTCCAGCTCGACGGCGATGCGGCGGGCCTGCTCCGTCTGCTCCTCGGCGCGCTCGACCTTGGCCGTGAGGGCGGGGATTCGCTCGGCGTCTCGGAGGAGGGCGGCCATGTCGACCGTCTTGCGCTTCTCCTCGTCGATGTAGCTGTCGACTGCCTCGAGCACTGCTGTCGCTCGGCGCTCATCGTTCGAGGGAGCGCCCTGGTGGTAGCAGGTGGACCAGGTGGTGGATCCGCAGGTGCAGGGGTGGGTCTTGGAGGCGTTGCCCAGGGCTTCCACGAGGCGGGGACGCAGGTCGTTGCGCTCGCTCATCACTCGCCCGCCTTCCGCTCGGCCGCGAGGCGGCGGTATGCGCTCCCGGGGGTGTCCCGGCCGACGTGTCGACGCGCGATCCGGGAAATCGCCTCGTGCTCGGGCAGTTCGGTGAGCCTCTGCTGCCAGTCGGCGAGGGGGCCGACGTCGCGAGCGAAGTTCAGGGCCTCCAGTTCGCTCCAGAAGTCCCAGCCGAGATGCTTGCCGCTCTGGACGTGGGTGACGATCCACTGCTCGTGTGCGGACTCCTGGCAGAGACGTCGGTGTGCCACAAGGCCGGGAGTGTCGGTGGGTGTCGCCTGCACGTCGATCTGTGTGCCCTTGGTGGTTCGGACCTTGATCCTCATCACTCGCCCGCCTTCCGGACCTCAGCGGCGGCGGTGCGCTCGGGCTGGTAGGCGTCGAGGTAGTAGATGTCTTCGGGGATGCCGCCGTGCTGGAACGCGACCTTGAGCACTTCGGCCTCGGGGATGTTGGGCTTGGCCTGCTGCCAGTCGGCGAGGTGGCCGATGCTCTTGGCGAAGTCGGCGGCGTGCTGGTCGTCCGGGAAGATCACCGGGAACCGCATTCCGCTCGGTGTGTGAGTGACAGTGCGCCAGTCGAGGTCGGCGATCACACGTTGCGTGGCGGGGTCGTCGAAGAGCAGCACCGGGTTGGTGACGAGTCCACCTGTCTCGGTGGGCTTGGCTTCGACGGTCACGTCGCCGTGTGGCGTCGGGATGGTCAGGTTCACTGTTCCCCCTTGGGGTGGTTGAGTCGGTGGCCGAGGGCGATGAGCCCGGCGGCGGTGCCCCAGCAGATGGCCAGGGCGGCGATGCATTGGGCGGTGAAGCGGGTCACTGGGCGGCCTGGCGCCGGTCGATCTCGTCGGAGATTCGGTCGGCGAAGTCGGCCGAGGTGGGGTCGGCCTCAAGGCCGGGGGCCGGGTTGCGGACTGCTTGCAGGCAGCGGGCTCGTGTGGTTTCCAGGTCGGCGATGGTGACGTCCGGGTGGCCGAGGATGCTGCTGAAGTTGGTCACGGCGTCTCCCGGCGGGGCGGGTTGGCGAGCCGGTAGGCCGAGTGGGATTCCTGCTCGGCTTCTACTGCCTGCCGGGCTGCGTCGACGGCGTCGGTGAGTACGGCGATGCGGATGACGAGGAGCATCAGCAGGGCCGGATCCACGGCGATCAGCGGGGCGCTCATGCGGCATCCCTGGCCTGGTTGACCCGGTAGGTGCGGTCATGGCCCGGCACCTCGACGAGGTGGCCGTGTTCGGCGAGCAGGGCCAGGTCTCGGCGGGCGGTGCCGCGCTGGACGATGCCGAGCGGCCGGTACACGTCCTGGGCGCGGCTGGTGGTCCAGATGCCGCCCTCGCGGCGCACGGTGGCGAGCAGGGTGCGGATACGGGCGCGGTCGGTTGATGCGCTCACGCCGCCACCCCCTTGGGGTGCGCAGCCCACACGCTGTTGATCGCCGTGTTGTAGGCGGCCACCTGCGCGGGCAGCCAACCAGCCTCGTCCCGGCCGTACAGCTCGTGGAAACGCTCGTCCAGGTCGGCGAGCTCCAGCTGCACCACATCGGCCGCCGGAAGCTGGGCCACCACGGTTTCGTCGATGATGGTCACGCCGCCATCACCCCTGCCGTCTCCTCGGCGCGGGCGGCGTCCTCGAACGCGGCGATCACGTCGTCGGCTGTGCGCTCGGGCACGTCGTTCCACAGGACGCCCAAATCCCAGATCGCCAACGCCCGCTTGTAGCCGGGGATCAGGTGCTCCATCAGTCGCCGCACAGCGGCCTCCACGAGCGGCACGTCGCACCTGGCGGGCTTCGGCGACCCGGTCAGTGCGATGCTGATGGCCCCGGCGGCGCACACCGGGCATTCGGCGGGGGCGATCTCGGTCTCGGCCATCGGGTACCAGTAGCCCTTGTTGTGGCCGTTCGCGCGGATTATGTTGGCGGCTCGGCGGTAGACAGCGGCGTAGTCGGCGATCAGGGCGGTCACAACGCCTCACCCGCCTCGATGACGCGGCGGACGGTGTGGGTGCCGTCGGTGTGGCGGACGATGGTGTCGCCGAACTTCGCGACGATGCGGTTCTGGTAGTCGCTGCCGATGCGGAGACCAGTGACGGTCAACTTGCCGTCCACGTCCTCCCAGTAGCCCTTGGCGAACACGCCGACCTGGTCGAGCCAGTCGTCGATGGCGGGCAGGTTCTTCCTGGTCAGCAGCCGCCGTTCCACCTCGGTGGCGTCCGGCTTCTCGATGACGTCCACGTGGGTGAGGGCGATGCCGCCCGCGTAGCCGTCGACCATGACGACCGGCTCGCCGTGGCCCAGCGCCCACGCCACGGAGCGGGTGCGGGTCTGGAGCCGCTTCTCGTTGGGGAACTTCTCCGGACGGGCGCCGGGGTAGGCCATGACCGGAGTACCGACCGGGTAGCGGGAGTTGAACTGCTCGGCGTTCACGCGGCCACCTCCGCCGTCTTGCGGGCGGCGTCGTACAGGTCGATGCCGTGGCGGATCGCGTGGCAGCACCAGAGGAAGCCCGGTGTGTAGTCGCAGAAGTTCCACTCCCACGTCTCGCCGAACGTCCAGCCCTGGTAGCTGAACGCGTCCAACTCGGCGCGAGCCCCGGCCTCGTGGCTGATGTCACCCCACTCGAAGATGTCCCGCGTGACCTCGGCCCCGATACCGCGCGGGGCGCGTCCGTTGCGGATCGCCTCGACGACGTGCTGCTTGACCCGCTGCTCGAAGAGGTTCTCGTCGAACCCTTCGATCTCGTCACGGCCAGCCCGGACCTTCTCCTGCCAGTAGCTGGGGTTGATCTCGCCGCTGAACGCGGTGTTGCGGAACAGATCGAACATGTCGGGGGTGGCGTCGATGTCGAAGTGGAATGTCCAGCCCGCCTTGACGACGAGGTTGTACGGCCACGTGATCAGCTCGTAGACGCCGAAGCTGCCGTGCTCCGGGCGCCCGAACCGCAGGTGCCTATACAAGCCGTCCTCGTGCTTGACGGTCATCTGATGTCCTGCCGTCTCGCGGGCGAACCGCTTGGCGATCTCGGGATACTCGGTCATGCGGTCCTCCCAGAAGGCTTGGGGTGGGGGATGCCGGGCAGCGGCACGCACGTGTCCGGGTCGGCATCGAGGAAGTGGCGCTGCTCGGCGAACCGGCCGTCAGCGACGGGCTGGGCCTGCTGCAGCGAGTCGAAGAGCAGCGCGGTACGCAGCGGCACCTCAGCCGCCACCTGCTCGGCAGGCACACCCAGGGCGGCGATCGGGCGAGGCGTGGTCGGGGTGGTCACCGGGACTCACCCCACTCGGCGTGCACGGCATCGAAGCGTGTGCCCGAGCAGTGCTTGCAGCGGGCCAGCCTCCGCTTCGCATCGCTCTCGCCCTGGTACTCCGCCTCGAACGCGTGGGTTTCCAGTTCGGCGACGCGCTTCTTCAGTTCGTCCCGCTCAGCCCGGACCCGGTCCAGCTCGGCGAGTACGTCATCGAGGGCAGCGTCCGCCGACGCGAGCGAGCGGACCGTGTACCGCTCCGAGCGGATCTCGGCCTCGCGCTCCGGCGACAGCGGGGCGGTGGGGTTCATCGCGCACCGCCGATCAGGGTGCGGGCCAGGCGGGCAATGTCCGCGTCCAGCTCCGGGGACGCCTCGTTGCCCAGCACCAGCGCCATCTCACGCTCATCCAGAGCGGCAGCCAGTGCGGTGCGGGTCTTCTGCTCCCGCTCGAAGCGGGCCAGCTCCTCGCGGTCGTTCTCGCGCGCCGACCAGTACGTGTACAGCAGCTCGTCCCATGCGTCGCCGCGCTCAGCTTCCGGCAGCGACTCGTAGGCGAGACGGCCAATGTCCTCCGGGGTGAAACCCTCCGGACGGTCCGCCCGCAGCGTGTCCTCGGCCGCGTCGAACATCGCGGCCAGGGGGGAGACGCGGCGGAGACCGGTGGTCAGCTCCTCGAAGATCGTGTTGGGTTCAGGGTTCTGGAAGAATGTGGACACGGTCCACGCTCCTGTTCTTCAGGGTTCTGGGTGGTGTGGATCCGAGGCCGGCGTCGGGTCTAGGCCCCCGGCGTCGGCCGCATACCGCTCAGGCGGCGGTTGCGAGACGCGACTCGACTGGGGCGTTCACCGGGTCCAGAGCCGGGTTGCTGTGCGGGTCGGACGCCTCCTGCTCGGTGAGCCACGCATCCAAGACCGCGATGCGGTAGGCCACCTTTCCGCCAGCCTTGAAGCTGGCCGGCCCCTTCTTCTTGAGGCGCCACTTACGCAGGGTGGTGATGTCGTAACCGAGGTAATCGGCGGCGTCAGCGAGCCAGAGGCACCCGGGTGGGGCCTTCTTCGGCATGGTGGTCACAGGGGTCCCTTCTTTAGATGGGGGGTTGCCGTTCCATAGACGGTTCGGTCGAATCTGGAGACGCTGGAGGCGCGAAAAGCACCAGTACCGCGACCCCGAGGGCCCCCGCGATGGCGTGGGCGACGCTCGAGTCACAGTCATCTCGTTCGCCAGTCAGCAGGTGACCGACCGGCGAATGGTGGCTCAGGCCTATGGCGTCAGCTAGAGAGCGGACGGTGTACGGAGTGCCCCTGCCGGGGTGCTGCATGACCTTTCGCAGCATCTCGGTGTCGCGGAGCGTGTATCGCACTCTCAATGGATCTCCATTGGGACGTTCTGTCTTCGCTTGAGAACAGTGAAGCAGACTGGAGACGATTCGTCTATGAATCCGAACGGCTAAATGTGAAGTTTCCGCGAAGTAGCTTGCCTACTAGTCTTGATCTGTAGACGATTCGTCTGCGACGGGGAATGGTTGTGCGGCCTGGCCTGCGATTTCATTGCACCAGGGCGAACCAAACGAGAGACGACCGATATGGAAGAGACGGAAGGGACACCCCCCATGGAGGCTCCGGCCCCCGACCTTGGCCGCGGCAACACCGGCCACGACCCACTTCCCGAAGCCGCACGCGACATGGACCGCGACAACCTCAGCCGCCTCATCCGCGACGCCAACTACATGGGCCTCTCCTACCAGGAGATGGCCGACCGTTCCGAAGCCGCCGGCTACCCAGTCTCCAAGCCGTACTTGCAGAAGCTGGCCACGAACGCTGTCGCAACCGCTCCGAGCCCCGATCGACTGGAGGGGATCGCCGCCGCCCTGAGGAAGCCCGTGGCCGTTATCCAGCGCGCAGCTGCCATCCAGTACCTCAACTACCAGGCGACCGAGCTCAGCGGCTACGACGACGACGTGCGCGTGATCGTCGCCCACCTGGCGGGGATGGATCCCCGCGAAAGGAAGCGGTGGCGAAGGATGCTTGAGGCCGCCGATCGGATCGACGAAGACTAGTCCCCGTTTACCGTCTACGACGAATCGTCTACAAACTGTTGTCGCATGCCATGCGCGAGGGGTAAGTTTCCGGATCCGAGCACATCCGTCCCAGGGGACCCCCCACACCCCTGCGCTTCAAGGGGGTGCAGATGATCGACGTCCGGTACATCTACAGCGACGACTGCACATGGGAGCAGCCGGTCGAGGCCGAGGAACGACGCGGGAGCATCCGCTTCAAACTCTGCAGAGGACTCTTCCAACCCCAAGGGGTGGCGGGTCTCAACTCTGCTGTCCACCAGCTCCTGGCTGGGGGACAGTGGTTCCAGCTATGGAGGGGCGAGATCGTGTCCATGCACTCGCCAGAGTTGAGGGAGTTCGATGCCCGGATACATCGAGGACCGCTGGTTCCGTAGAGGCCCCGCCGATCCGGCCACGGGGAAGCGCACCCGCGAGAAGACCGCCCGGCACGGCCAGGGCAAGCGATACAAGGTCACCGGCATCCCCGGAGTCCGCGCCCGATCTTTCGACCGCAAAGCCGATGCGGACGCCTGGAAAGCCAAGGCCGAGCACGAGTCGAAGAGCGGCGAGTTCATCGACTCGCGCCGCGGCCAGATCCTCTTCCGGGCCTACGTGGAAGACGAGTGGTGGCCGAGCAAGAGCGGCGACCCGGCGACCCTCACCACCATCAAGGGCAGGGTTTGGACCCACCTGCTCCCCCACCTGGGGGCGCTCACGCTCAACAGCATCAGAACGCCGCAGCTGCGCGCCCTGTTGAAGCAGCTCGAGTCCACGATCGGGCCCGGCACCATCCACGAGGCGTGGGGCTACCTCTCGTCGATCCTGCAGTCGGCCGTGGACGACGAGCGCATCACGAAGAACTACTGCAAGACCTCAAAGAGCATCAAACTCCCAACACGCCCTCCGAGGAAGGCCCGTGCGTGGAGCCGCGAGCGCGTCGCCGCCGTGCGCGAGGGACTGAAGCCCCGCGTTCGCATCATGGTCGACATCGGGGTCAGTGCGGGCCTGCGCCAGTCCGAGGTGTTCGGGCTCGCCGTCGAGGACATCGACGAAGCCAAGCAGATCATCCATGTGCGGCGGCAGGTGAAGAAGGTAGGCGCGAAGCTGGTCTTCGCTCTGCCCAAGGGAGGCAAGACCCGCACCGCACCGGCGCCGCCCGAACTGCTGGAGCGCCTGAGGGCCCACCTCGAGGAGTTCCCCGCGAAGAAGGTCACTCTGCCGTGGAAGGACCCGCGGCCTCCGGAGACAGACCGGGAGGCGAAGGAGCGGGCGCCGCAGACGTTCGAGCTGATCGTCACGGGGGCGCAGGGCGGGGCTCTGCGGCGCGACTCGTTCAACGACCGCGAGTGGAAGCCCGCGCTGGCCGCTGCGGGGGTGATCCCGCCGCCTGTGCAAGTTCGGCAGGGGAAGGATCAGCGGGCCGTGTGGAAGTACGTGGAGGCCCGGGAGGAGGGCTTCCATGCGTTGCGGCATACGGCGGCGTCGGTGTGGCTGGACGCGAGGGAGTCGATCGTGTCAGTCTCGAATTGGCTTGGCCACGAGGATGCGTCGATCACGTTGCGGATCTACGCGCACATGATGCCGGAGGCGGACGGCCGCGGCAGGGACGCCATGGATGCCTGGCTCAAGGCGAGTTCCTAAAAGATCTCCCCAGCCGCTCCCCAGAGATATGGATCAAGAAGATTCGGGGGCCCCGACCGCCTTACGATCGGGGCCCTTGATGCGTGTCAGCGGACGCCCACGCTAGCCAGTGCAGCCTTCTGATCTGCGGAAAGCTTGGCCGGGAAGTAGAGGTAGCAGACGCCTCCGGTGCCGGAGACCACCTTGCCGTTGGCGTCGTACCGCTTGGTGCGCAGCCAGATGTTCTCCCACTGCCGCCGCTTGTAGACGTGGCGGACCGCCTCGTTGCTGGGCGACGCCGGGTCGTTGGCGATGATGTCGCCGTCCGCCGTGAAGCCGATGACGGTCATCAGATGGCCCGAGGTGCCGTACCCCGCGCCGTCCAGCTCCGTCTTGAGGAAGGACTGCGAGGTGATCAGCGGAATGCCGGCGCCGATCAGCTTCTCGGCGTCGGTGAGCGAGCCGAGCCGGGTGACCACGCCCTGCATTTCGCGGTACGTGGCGGCGTAGGCGGCGTTGAACGGCCAGTTGCCGCAGCCCTCGTACTGGTAGTCGAAGGTGGCCCGGGCGGCGTGGCAGACCTGCGGATCGGCGTAGTCCGGGTTGACCCAGGCCAGGTCCTTCGCGGAGGGCTTGCGACCCCAGTACTCGATGATCATCTGCGAGGAGGTGGGGCTGCACCACGCCTCGCCGCCATTGTCGTACTCCGGGTACTGGCCCTTGTGGATCTCCTGCGAGTAGCGCGGTACGGCGAGTTCGCGCGCCTTGGGCAGGCTCGGCGTGGAGGCGGGCACCTCGAACCGGTCGGGGACGTCGGAGCCCATCGCGCCGACCCGCCACACCGTGGGGGTGAGCGTGGTGCCGGGCTTGCGGTGGAGGGTGAGCCGCACCTGGTACTTCGCCAGCCGCAGTCCGCTCGCCGGGTCGTCGATGGAGAAGGTGTCGGTCCACACCGAGCTCTTGTCGTCGCTCTGGCCGTCGACCGAGGTGCGCCGGATGGAGGAGGCGCCGTCGTCGGAGGCCCAGCGGCCCATCACGTACCAGGGGGTCGCGGAGCCGTCGGTGTAGCTGCCCTTGAGCTCGATCTGGATCCAGGTGCCGGCGGGGGTGTGGGCGTTCCAGGAGACGATGGCCTCGGTCGCGGGCACGGAGAGGGTGCGCACCGGGGAGGTCCAGGTGGCGTACTCCCAGGCGGCCTTGGTGCCGGTGTGCGGATCGGTGTAGTCCACGCTGCCCAGCGGGCGGGAGATCACGATGCCGGGGCGGGCCCCGGCATCGGCGCGGACGCCCTTGGCGGCACCGGCCAGCCAGTCGGCGTGGCCGCTCCAGCCGTGGTACTCCGCGACACGGCCGGCCTCGGTCTTGGTCTCGGAGCCCGCCGGGGCTCCGGCGGCCCCGGGGGCCCCCGAGCCGCGTGCCGCGGACGGGGCCGGGCGGGCCGCCCCGGCGGCAGCGGCGGCGGTCGTGGTGACGGCGGCGGCGCCCGCGACGCCGATGGCGGCGGCGAGCACGGAGCGGCGAGGCGTGGATCCAGATCTGGTCATGCGGGGTTCCCCCAGTCGTCGTCCGGTCCCATGGCGGCGGGTGCGCGACAGTCGCACAACTATGGCCGCTGCGAGTGGTCTCAGGCCAGTGATTCCCCCAGCACCCGCCCCCTCAATATTGGTGTGAACCAATGGAGTGAACGAGCCGAAAGGGTCGTATGGTGGTCCCCGATGCGGACTTACCCACCGGTTGGCAGCCTGGACGCGCTGGCGCGGCACCTGTGTGCGCTGCCGCCGTCCTGCGGGCCGGTCCGGCTGGTCGCGGTCGACGGCCACGCCGGCTCCGGGAAGACCACCTTCGCCCGCCACCTCGCCGAGGCGCTCGGCGGCGCGCCCGTGCTGCACACGGACGACTTCGCCACCCATGAGGAGCTCTTCGACTGGGCGGGCCGGCTGCACTCCGAGGTGCTCACCCCGCTCGCGGAGGGCACGACCGCGCGCTACGCCCCGTACGACTGGGTGGAGCGCCGCTTCGCCACCGCCCGGCGGCGGCTCGATCCCGCGCCGGTGGTGCTGCTGGAGGGCGTGGGCAGCGGCCGGCGCGCGGTGCGGCCGCGGCTGGCACGGCTGTTGTGGATGGATCTGCCCGCACGGGACTCCTGGCGGCGCGGGCAGCTGCGGGACGGCCCGGAACTGTCCGCATTCTGGGACGGATGGCTGCCCGCCGAGCGTGCGCATTTCGCCGCCGACCCCTCCCGTCCGCACGCCGGAACGTTGGTAAGACAGCGAAAGGAGGGGTATGAGGCGCTCCCGGGACCCGCGGCGACCGACGGAAACACGCCTTGGCCTCACACAGCGTGAGCCCATGCCCCCGACCGGACCGTACGCCCGCACCGGACGCATGACGCGTACCCCAACTCGGCTTGACCTGGGGCCCATACAGGTCTTACGTTCTCAATGTGCGACTCGTACGAGTCGTCCCACAACGCGAAGCCCCCGGTTGTTCCCCCGTGATCGGGGGCTTCGTCCTGTCTGGCGATGGTTTTTCGCTGCTTTGCGCCGCCACACCATCACCCTGGGTGACGAACGGCGCCGAACCCCGTGCGCCCCCTACACGCCCCCGCGCACACCCGCCCGGCCTTGTGTGATTGCAACGAACAACAGTGCGGCACCCTCGGCCCATAGGAGTTACGCAGGTACGATGCGAAAGGGGCAGTCGCCCCTGCGGCATCCACGGGGGCAGGGGTTGTGGGGGACGTGATGGATTTCGGCACGCAGGGTTCGCACGCCCCGGCCGACCTCGCCTGGCTGCGAGCCGTCGACGCCTACACGATGGGCGCGTACGCACAGGCCGAGGAGGAGTTCCGGGCCGCCACGCGGCTCGATCCGGGAATGGCCGACGCCTGGCTCGGACTGCATGCGCTGCGGGCCGACACGGCGGCGGCGCTGCTGCGGATGTACCGGCACCGCGACCGCTTCGGCGAGCAGCGCGCCCGGCACCGCCGCACCCTCAACTCCTGGTACTGGCTGGGCTGGTGGGTTCAACCGGTGCTGGAGACCAGCCGGGACCTGCTGCTCGCCCACGCCTCCCACTGGCTCGACGGCCGCCATGTGCCCGAGCTGGACCGGGCGCTGGCCGGCTGCCCCCCGGTGGAGGCCGATCCACAGGCCCGTTTTCTGCACGCCTGCCGCGCCTATCTGGTCAAGGACTGGGAGCAGCTGGTCCGCCACACCGAGCCGCTGCTGGACGATCCGTTCCTGGGCATCGAGGCGGGTCTGTTCGCCGGGATGGCTCGGGTCCGGCTGGAGATGTACAGCCAGGCCGAACCGCTGCTCGCCGCCGCCTTGATGCGCTGTCGCAGCGAACAGCCCCAGCGCAAGGAGCTGCGCTACTGGCTGGCCCGCGCCCATGAGGGCACCGGCCGCAGCGCCGCCGCGCTCCCCCTCTACCGCGCGGTCCACCGCATCGACTCCACCTTCATGGACACCTCGGCACGGCTCGCGGCGATAGCCGAGTCCGACGGGCTGGACGAGCCCGCGGACCTGGCCGCCGTCTCACTGGCCGGGGCCGGTGGCCAGGACGCCACGGACGGCCGGGACGGCGCCGCCACCGACCCCGCCGATCCGCTGGCCGCCGACGGCCGCGACCCGCGCGCCGCGGGTGAGGGGCCCGAGGGCCCGCCGCTGATGGGCCCCGCCGTGATGGGCGCGGGCGGCACCCGCGACCGGGCCGGAATGCCGTCCCAGCCCGGCCCCTCCGATCCGGTGCTGCTGGAGAGCGCGCTCCAGGAGCTGGAGCGCATGGTCGGCCTGGAGCCGGTCAAGCGGCAGGTGCGGGCGCTGTCGGCGCAGCTCCACATGGCACGGCTGCGCGCCGGGCAGGGCCTGCCGGTCCAGCCGCCCAAGCGGCACTTCGTCTTCTCCGGCCCCTCCGGCACCGGCAAGACCACCGTGGCCCGCATCCTCGGCCGGGTCTTCTACGCCCTCGGGCTGCTCGGCGGCGACCATCTGGTGGAGGCCGGGCGCGCCGATCTGGTCGGCGAGTACCTGGGCCAGACGGCGGTGAAGGCCAATGAGCTGATCGACTCGGCGCTCGGCGGGGTGCTCTTCGTCGACGAGGCGTACAGCCTGTCCAACTCGGGCTACAGCAAGGGCGACGCCTACGGCGACGAGGCGCTTCAGGTGCTGCTCAAGCGCGCCGAGGACAACCGCGACCGGCTGGTGGTGATCCTCGCCGGCTACCCCGAGGGCATGGACCGGCTGCTGGCCGCCAACCCCGGTCTGAGCTCGCGCTTCACCACCCGTGTGGACTTCCCCAGCTACCGCCCGCTGGAGCTCACCCGGATCGGTGAGGTGCTGGCGGCGGAGAACGGGGACGTGTGGGACGAGGAGGCCGTGGAGGAGCTGCGCAGCATCAGCGGCCATGTGGTGGACCAGGGCTGGATCGACGAGCTGGGGAACGGCAGGTTTCTGCGCACGCTGTACGAGAAGAGCTGCGCCTACCGGGATCTGCGGCTCTCCGGCTGGAGCGGCACGCCGACCCGCGATGACCTCGCCACGCTGCGGCTGCCGGATCTGATGCAGGCGTACGGGGAGGTCCTGTCCGGCCGCGGCCCCATGTACCGCGACCCCCAGGACCCACCCCTGACGTAGCGCGCCTGCGGCGGGCTTTCCCGAACCATGGGGCTCCGCCCCCGGACCCCGGACGGGCTGAAATCAGCCGCTCCGCCGATTGAGGAGCGGGGTCCGGGGCGGAGCCCCGGTTGTGGGAAGGGGCGGGTAGGGGAAAAGCCCGCCGCAGGCGCGACCGCCGCGGTCAGCCGACCATCGCCCGCTCCTCCGCGGAGGGCGAGGGCGCCGCCTCGCCCCTGGGCTCGGCCACCCGCTCCCGGGCCTCACCCCGGTGCGAGGGGTCGTGGACCTCGCCGACCAGCTTCTCCAGGACGTCCTCCAGGGCGACCAGCCCCAGCACCGTACCGGACGCGTCGGCGACGGCCGCCAGATGGGAGGCGGCCCGGCGCATCACGGTGAGCGCGTCGTCCAGCGGCAGCTCCGCCCGCAGCGTCTCGATCGGATGCCAGACCCGCTGCGGTACGGCCCGCTCCGGGAACTCCAGCTCCAGGACGTCCTTCACATGCAGATAGCCCATGAAGGCGCCGCCGGGGCCGCACACCGGGAAGCGCGAGTAGCCGGTGCGCACGGTCAGCTCCTCGATCTGCCGGGGGGTGACCGAGGGGTCTACGGTGACCAGCCCGGCCGGGTCCAGGAGGACATCGGTGACCGGGTGGCTGCCCAGCTCCAGGGCGTCCGCGAGCCGCTCGTGCTCACCGGGGTCGAGCAGCCCGGCCTGCCGGGAGTCCTCGACCAGATGGGTCAGCTGCTCACTGGTGAAGACGGCCTCGACCTCGTCCTTGGGCTCCACCCGGAACAGCCGCAGCACCAGCCGGGCACACGCCCCCAGCAGCGCGGTGACCGGCCGACACAGCCGTGCGAAGCCGACCAGCCCGGGGCCGAGCCACAGCGCGGTCCTGTCCGGCGCGGCCATGGCCAGGTTCTTCGGCACCATCTCGCCGATGACCAGATGGAGGAAGACGACCACGGCGAGCGCGATGGCGTAGCCGAGGGGGTGCACCAGCTGCCCGGGGAGGTGAACGGCGTGGAAGACCGGCTCCAGCATCTGGGCGACGGTCGGCTCGGCGACCGCGCCGAGGGTCAGCGAGCAGATGGTGATGCCGAACTGCGCGGCCGCCATCATCTGCGGCAGGTTCTCCAGGCCCGTCAGCACCGTACGGGCGCGTCCGGAGCCCTCGGCCGCACGCGGCTCGATCTGGCTGCGGCGCACCGAGACCAGGGCGAACTCGGCGCCCACGAAGAAGCCGTTGGCGAGGACCAGCAGAACGGCGAAGAGAAGCTGTACCAGACTCATCGTCCGTCCGCCTTCCCAGCCATGGCGGGGGCACTCATCTGTGCGGGCGGCGTACCCGTACGGACGATGCGCACCAGCTCCGCCCGGTGGTGGCCGACCTGCCGGACGGCCAGCTTCCAGCCGGGCAGCTCGGCGGTGTCGCCGGGGGCGGGGATCCGCGCCAGCAGATCGGCCACCAGCCCGGCCACGGTCTCGTACGGCCCGTCGGGCGCGTCGAGGCCGATCTTCCGGCGCAGGGTGTCGACGCGGCAGCCGCCGTCGGCGTCCCATGCGGTGCGGCCGTCCTCGGTGTGGGTCTGCACCAGGTCGGGGTTCTCCGCGGCCTCGTCGTCGTGCTCGTCGCGCACCTCGCCGACCAGCTCCTCGACGATGTCCTCCAGGGTGACCACACCGGCCGTGCCGCCGTACTCGTCGACGACCACGGCTATCGGCTGCTCGCTGCGCAGCTGCTCCAGCAGCGGCTGGACCGGGAGCGTCTCGGGAACCAGCACCGGGGGCTGGGCGATCCGGCTGACGGGTGTGCGCAGCCGGTCGTCGGTGGGCACCGCGAGGGCGTCCTTGAGGTGCACCATCCCGATGACCTCGTCCAGCCGGTCGCGGTAGACGGGGAAGCGGGACAGCCCGGTGGCCCGGGTGAGGTTGAGCACATCCACGGCGGTCGCCGTGGAGTGCAGCGCGCTCACCCGCACCCGCGGGGTCATCACATGCTGCGCGGTCAGCTCGCCCAGGGACAGGGTCCGGACAAACAGATCGGCCGTGTCCTGCTCGATCGCGCCGGCCCGCGCCGAGTGGCGGGCGAGCGAGACCAGCTCACCGGGGGTGCGGGCGGAGGCCAGCTCCTCGGTGGGCTCCACGCCCAGCGCCCGCACCAGCCGGTTGGCCACGGTGTTCAGCAGGGAGATCATGGGCCGGAAGAAACGGGCGAAGGCGTACTGCGGGCCCGCGACGAAGCGCGCGACCTGGAGCGGCCGGGAGACCGCCCAGTTCTTCGGCACCAGCTCGCCGATGACCATCTGGACGGCGGAGGCCAGCAGCATGCCGAGGACGACGGCGACACCGGAGACCGCGCCGTGCGGCAGTCCGGTCGCCTCAAGCGGCGCGGTCAGCAGATGGCCGAGTGCGGGCTCGGCGAGCATGCCGACGATCAGTGAGGTGATGGTGATGCCGAGCTGGGTGCCGGAGAGCTGGAAGGACAGCTCGCGCAGCGCCTCGACGACGGTACGGGCGCGCTTGTCGCCCTCGTCGGCGGCTCGCTCGGCGTCCGGCCGCTCCACGGTGACCAGGCCGAACTCGGCGGCCACGAAGAAGCCGTTGGCGAGGATCAGGACAAGTGCCGCGGAGAGCAGCAGAAGGGACAGGGTGATGCTCATGCCGCCGCCTCGAGGTCGGCGGCGGCGCAGGTACTACAGGACGATCCGTCCATCTGCGGAGGGAGTCACTCCTCGGGTCGCAGGGGAGCCCGCCGAGGCACACGCGGACGTGCGCACAGACAGAGGCGGGGCGGGGCACCGTTCGGCCCCGGCAACAGAGTAATCAAGGATGGGGCGTGTCGGGCAGGCCCCTCGCGCCGTTGGAGTGCCGGGCGGTTCACCGGCCGGTTGGCGGGGACCCGCCCGGCACCCGGCGGAAGCGGACGTAAAGGGGCAGCTCAGCACGGCTGGGCCGGGCGGCCCTGCCCGATGGCTCAGTCCACGGCACGGCCCGTTCCGAGACGCTCGGCGAGGGCCCGCAGAGCGCGCGCGTCGCTGATGGCGCGTGCCTTGGCGATACCCGGCTGGATGCCCATCGCGGGCAGGCTGGTGCCGTCGGCGAGGTCCAGATAGACCCAGGGGTCGCCGGGGCGCAGATTGACCCGGAGCACCTCCGCCCACTCCAGCCGGCGCTTGGTGGTGAGGTTGACCACGGTCACACCGTCCTCCTCGGCCACCACCTTGGGGCGGCTGAGCAGCGTCAGCACCCCGAAGAACAGCAGTCCGGTGACGATGAAGCTGGCCCGCTCGCCCGGCCCCAGCCGCTCCAGCAGCAGGGCCACGGTCGTGAGGACGACCAGGACGGCGACACCGACGGTCATCAGGACGGCCCGGGTCCTGGTCGGCCGGAAGGTGACGGGCAGGGCGGGCGCGGGCGCGGCGGCGGACACGTGGTCGGCCTCTCGGGTGGGAGGGTGTGCTTGCTGGAAGGTGGGGCGCGGGCGGGCCGTCAGAGGCGGCAGGCGTGAATGCCGGTGGTGAGGATGGCCCGTGCCCCCAGGTCGTAGAGCTCGTCCATGATCCGCTGGGCTTCCCGGGTGGGGACCATCGAGCGGACCGCGACCCAGCCCTCGTGGTGCAGCGGGGAGACGGTGGGCGACTCGAGGCCCGGGGTGAGCGCCACGGCGCGCTCCACCTGCTCCACCCGGATGTCGTAGTCCATCATCACGTAGCGCCGGGCGACCAGGACGCCCTGCATCCGGCGGAGGAACTGCTGGACCTTGGGGTCGTCGGCGGGGGCGCCGGTGCGGCGGATGACGACCGCCTCGGACTCCAGGATGGGCTCGCCGATGATCTCCAGCCCGGCGTTGCGCAGGGTGGTGCCGGTCTCGACCACATCCGCGATGACCTCGGCGACACCGAGCTGGATGGCGGTCTCCACGGCGCCGTCGAGGTGGACCACGGCGGCGTCCACGCCGTTGTCGGCGAGGTGCTTGGTGACCAGTCCGGCGAAGGACGTGGCCACCGTCATCCCGCCGAACTCGCCGACGTCCTTCGCCGTGCCGGGGCGGGTGGCGTAGCGGAAGGTGGACCCGGCGAAGCCGAGCTGCATGATCTCCTCGGCCTGGGAGCCGGAGTCCAGCAGCAGATCGCGGCCGGTGATGCCGATGTCGAGCCGGCCGGAGCCCACGTACACGGCGATGTCACGGGGGCGGAGGAAGAAGAACTCCACCTCGTTCTCCGCGTCGACGAGGACCAGTTCCCTGCGGTCCTTGCGCTGCCGGTAGCCCGCCTCATGCAGCATCGCCGACGCAGGCTCGGACAGTGAACCCTTGTTGGGGACGGCGATGCGCAGCATGAGTGCTCTTTCCTTCGGTGGCGCGGCGGGTGAGGGTGCTGGTGGGGTGATCAGAGGTGGGCGTAGACGTCGTCGAGGGTCAGCCCCTTGGCGACCATCATCACCTGAAGGTGGTACAGGAGCTGGGAGATCTCCTCGGCGGTCGCCTCGTCGCTTTCGTACTCGGCGGCCATCCACACCTCGGCGGCCTCCTCCACGACCTTCTTGCCGATGGCGTGCACACCGGAGTGGACCAGCTCGGCGGTGCGGGAAGTGGCGGGGTCGGCCGTGGCGGCCTTCTTCTGGAGCTCGGCGAAGAGCTCCTCGAACGTCTTCTTGGGCATCGTGTCCGTCATCCTACTTGGGTCACGGGACCCGGTTCAGCGCCAGGGTTCGGCTACCGACCGCAGGGTGGTGGCGGTGGCGACGGCCGCGGTGACCGCCTCATGGCCCTTGTCCTCGCTGGAGCCCGCGATCCCCGCCCGGTCGAGGGCCTGCTCCTCGGTGTCGCAGGTCAGCACGCCGAAGCCGATGGGAACTCCGGTGTCCACGCTCACCTGTGTCAGCCCCTGGGTGACGCCCTGGCACACATAGTCGAAGTGCGGGGTGCCGCCGCGGATGACGACTCCCAGGGCCACGATCGCGTCGTAGCCGCGGCCCGCGAGCACCTTAGCGACCACCGGCAGTTCGAAGCTGCCCGGCACCCGCAGCACGGTGGGCTCGTCGATGCCGAGCTCTCCGAGCGCGCGCAGGGCGCCGTCGAGCAGCCCGTCCATCACCTTCTCGTGCCACTGTGCGGCGATGACGGCGACGCGCAGGTCCCCGCAGTTCTTCACGGACAGTTCGGGGGCGCCCTTACCGCTCACGTCTCTCCTCGGCATTTCTCCAGCAGCGCTGGTGTGCGGGTCGTACAGGTGTGCTTGAGGTGGTGGTCACTGGTTGCCGCAGGCCGATACGGGTTCGGCGCGGTCGCCGTCCAGCCAGGGCAGGTCATGCCCCATCCGGTCCCGCTTGGTGCGGAGGTAGCGGAGATTGTGCTCCCCGGCCTGGACGGGCATCGGCTCCCGGCCGGTGACCCGCAGCCCGTGCCGGACCAGCGCCGTGGTCTTCTCCGGGTTGTTGGTCATCAGCCGCAGCGAGCGCACGCCGAGGTCGGCGAGGATCTCCGCGCCCGCGGCGTAGTCCCGCGCGTCGGCGGGCAGCCCGAGCTCCAGATTGGCGTCCAGGGTGTCCCGGCCCAGCTCCTGGAGTTCGTACGCGCGCAGCTTGGACAGCAGCCCGATGCCGCGCCCCTCGTGGCCGCGCAGATACAGGACGATGCCACGGCCCTCGGCGGTGACCCGCTCCAGCGCGGCGTGCAGCTGGGGGCCGCAGTCGCAGCGCAGCGAGTGGAAGACATCGCCGGTGAGGCATTCGGAGTGGACGCGGACCAGCACGTCCTCGCCGTCCTGGAGGTCGCCCTGGACCAGCGCGATGTGCTCGACACCGTCGGACGCGCGGTAGCCGTACGCCCGGAAGTCGCCGAAGGCGGTGGGCAGCCGGGTCTCGGCCTCGCGCCGCACCAGCGGCTCGGCGGGCTTGCGGTACGCGATCAGATCGGCGATCGAGACGATCGCCAGATCGTGCTTGCGGGCGAAGGCGACCAGGTCGGGCAGGCGCAGCATCACGCCGTCCTCCCCCGCGATCTCGCAGATCACGGCCGCCGGGCGCAGTCCGGCCAGCCGGGCGAGGTCCACCCCGGCCTCGGTGTGGCCGTCGCGGGCGAGCACCCCGCCGGGGCGGGCGCGCAGCGGGAAGATATGGCCGGGGCGCACGAGGTCGCCGGGGGTGGTGGCCGGGTCGGCCAGCAGCCGCAGGGTGGTGGCCCGGTCGGCGGCGGAGATCCCGGTGCTGACGCCGTGTTCGGCGGTGGCGTCCACCGTGACGGTGAAGGCGGTCCGCATCGACTCGGTGTTCTCGTCGACCATCTGCGGAAGCCGGAGCCGGTCGAGGTCGGCGCCCTCCATGGGCGCGCAGATGAGCCCGCGGCACTCGCTCATCATGAAGGCGATGATCTCCGGGGTGATCGTCTCGGCGGCGGCGACGAGGTCGCCCTCGTTCTCCCGGTCCTCGTCGTCCACGACGACCACGGGACGGCCCGCGGCGATCTCGGCGACGGCCCGCTCGATGGGGTCCAGCGCGAGCTCGTCGGGCCAGTGCGCGGCCCGCAGGGCAGGGGCCGGTGCGCTCGGGTCCGGGTCGGTGGCCGCGGATGGCTCGCTCATGCTGTGCCCCTCGTACGGTCCGGCGGCCGCGTGCGCGACGCTCATGCTGTGATCTCCTTCTCCTGCGTGCCGTTGTCCCGTCCCAGCAGCCGCTCGACGTATTTGGCGAGCACGTCCACCTCGAGGTTGACCGGGTCACCGGCCTGTTTGACGCCGAGCGTGGTGAGCGCGAGGGTCGTCGGGATGAGGCTGACGGTGAAGTGGTCGGGGCCCGCGTCGACGACGGTGAGGCTGATGCCGTCGACCGTGATCGAGCCCTTCTCGACGACATAGCGGCTCAGTTCGGCGGGGAGCGAGATCTTCACGATCTCCCAGTGCTCGGAGAGCTTGCGGTCCACGATGGTGCCGGTGCCGTCCACATGGCCCTGCACGATGTGGCCGCCGAGCCGCCCGCCCAGCGCCATGGGGCGCTCCAGGTTGACCCGGGAGCCGATGTCGAGCGCCGAGAGGCTGGAGCGGTTCAGGGTCTCGGCCATGACGTCGGCGCTGAACCGGGTGCCCTCCGCGTCCTCGGTGATGTCGACGACGGTGAGACAGACCCCGTTGACGGCGATGGAGTCGCCGTGCTTCGCCCCCTCGGTGACGACGGGTCCGCGCACCTGGAAGCGGGACGCGTCGCCGAGGTGCTCGATGGCGACGATCTCACCCAGTTCTTCGACAATTCCGGTGAACACTTCAGTTCTCCTCGGCGAGAGGGGTGGGGGCGACGGGAACGGCGGTGACGCGCAGGTCCGGGCCGAGCCGAGTGACATCGGCCGTCTCCAGGCGCAACGCCTGCGCGATGGTGGTGATTCCGGCGTCGGCGAGGGCCGCGGGGCCCGCGCCGAGCAGGACGGGGGCGAGATAGCCGACGACCTTGTCGACGACGCCCGCGGCGAGGAACGCACCGGCCAGGGTGGGCCCGCCCTCCAGCAGGACGGAACGCACCCCGCGGTCGTGCAGCTCGGCCAGGAGCGCGGGGATCCGCAGGCCGGTTTCCGCGCGTGGCAGCCTTACGGTCTCCACGCCCGGCCGCCGGGGCAGATGCCCGATACCGGCGTCCTCGGCGACCGCGATCAGCGTGGGCGCGGCGTCGTCCAGCACCCGGGCGCCGGGCTTGATGGTCGCGCGGGTGTCCACGACGACCCGCAGCGGCTGGGTGGCGTCCTCCCGGTCCCGTACGGCCAGCTGGGGGTCGTCGGCGCGCAGGGTGCCGGAGCCGACCACGACGGCGTCGGCCTCCGCGCGCAGCCGGTGCACATCGGCGCGGGACTCGGGGGAGGTGATCCACCGGCTGGTGCCGTCGGCGGCGGCGCTGCGGCCGTCCAGCGTCGCGGCGAACTTCCACAGCACGAACGGGCGGCCGCGGCGCATCGAGGTCAGCCAGGGTTCGTTGACCGCCTCGGCCTCCTCGGCCAGCAGCCCGGCGTCGACCTCGACCCCGGCGGCGGCGAGCGTCGCGGCACCGCCTGCGGCTTGCGCGGTCGGGTCGGCCACGGCGTAGTGGACGCGGGCGATCCCGGCGGCGATCAGCGCCTGGGAACAGGGGCCGGTACGGCCGGTGTGGTCGCACGGTTCGAGGGTGACGAGTGCGGTGCCGCCTCGGGCCCGCTCCCCCGCCGCGCGCAGCGCGTGGACCTCGGCATGCGGACCACCGGCCCGCTGATGCCAGCCCTCGCCGACCACGCGGCCGCCGACGTCGAGGATGACGCAGCCGACGGCGGGGTTGGGGCTGGTGCGGCCGATGCCGCGGGCGGCGAGCGCGACAGCATGACGCATCGCTTGAGCTTCGGCTGCGGTGGCCACCGGGTCCTCCTGCCTCTTCGGGCACGGACTCCGGGGCTGTCGAGATGACATGGAAGCGGAAACGCCACCGTCAGCACGCCGGGTCGACGGAACGCCCGCATCCCGCATCCGCGAGAGCGGGCCGCCGAGGCGGCGCACCCGTGATGTCGCTACCGCCGCGCACTGCCTCCCATCCGGACTTTCACCGTCGGTCCAGGAATTTCACCTGGTCAACCGGCCGCTGGCGGCGGACGGGTCGCGGACTGTAACCGCCGGTTCGGATTTTCACCGACCCCGGAGTGCGCTGACGTCACTGGTACGGGCCCAGTGTGCCATGTCCATCAGCGCAGGTGGGAGGCGACCCCCATGTGGCCTCGCTCACCCGCCGAACACTGGCCCCGGCTCCTGGCCGCCGGTCCTTGCCCCCCCCGGGGGGCGGATTCCCCACCCCGCCCCTTCCCGAACCGGGGGCACGGCCCCCGGCCCCCCGGCAGCGCGGGCACTTCACCCGCCGGCGCCCCGGGGGCCACCGCAGCCACTCGCCGCGGGCCCACCCCGCCCCACCGCCTGCGCGGCGCCGGGACTCCGGAGCGGATCCGCGCCCGACCCTCCCCGGACCCAGGTGCAGCCCCGTGTTACCCCTGGGCGATGCTGTCCAGTTGCTCCACCGCGGGCCGTAGCGCCCACAGGTCGCCGCCGGGCGGGGCCTGGAGCTTGTCCACCGCCGCGCGGGCCTCGCGGTCCCCGGCGCCGGCCGCCGCGTGGACGATGTCGCTCGCCGCGTAGGCGCGGAAGTCGAGCTCCGGGTACGGCCAGGGCTCGGCGCCGGTGGCCGCCGGGAGCAGCACGTCGACCGCCTTGAAGAGGTTCGCGCCGCCGGGCCCGGTGTAGTGCCACAGGTCCACCCCTATGTGCTCGCCGGTGGCGGCCATCCGGGTGTACGCGACGAGGTTGAAGGTCGAGTAGTGGAAGCTGCGGGTGCGGGCGAGTTCCTGGGGCTGGGTGCCGTCGGCCGCGATCTGGGTGTCGATGCGCTTGGCGCGGGCGTCGCGGAGCACCTGGCGGGCGAGGTCCCGGTCGCCCACGGCGGTGGCGATGGCGGCGATCTGCATGTCGTAGAAGGTGCCGTGGTTGTTCTGTGCGGCGCCCTCCTCCTTGCCGAAGTCGCTGTTCACCAGCCAGTCCAGGAACTGCTCGTGCCAGGTGCGGAAGCCCTCGTGGTCGCTCTTGGACCAGCCGGGGGCGCCGGTGTCGAGGAGGGCGGCGGCGTCGAGGAGGCTGGTGAACGCCTGGGAGAAGTCGATGATCCCGATCGAGCGGCCGTCGTATTGGCAGGGGATGAACTGGGCGTGGTCGAGGTTCGGGTTCATCCGGGTCGCCGGGGTGACGAACCAGGTGCGCAGGATGTCGGCGGCGTGCTCGGCGTAGGCCCGCTCCCCGGTGTAGTACCAGGCCAGGGAGAGCTCGTAGGCGGATTCGAAGACCTTGCCGACCTCGGGACGGTCCGTCATCTTGTCCACGTCGGGGTTCCGTTGGCCATCCTTCTGAACGTAGGGGCAGCCGTACGGATTGTCCTCGGTCTTCGGCCGGCTCGGCCACCAGTAGGGCGCCTGGCTGAAGTAGTCGTGTTTGTCGCCGCTGGGCGGCACCTGGTCCTTGTCGGTGACCGTCCAGGGGCCCTGCTCCATCCACCGGTCGGCCCGGGTGGTCAGATCGCGTACGGTCCGCCGTAGTTTCTCGTCCCCGAGCTGCAACTTCAGCTTGGTGAGGGACAGTCGGGACCCGTCGAGCACCACCGTCCGGGGCACCGGCCCCGCATGCGGGGCCCGCTCGGCGCCCTGTGCGGAGGGGGCGGAGGGGATCGCCAGTACGGCCAGGAGGGCGGCGGTGGCAATGATCGTCCGGGCGAGCCGCCCACGTCCCGCTGGAGGTGCGCCCATCGAGCACTCCCATCAGATAGCTGAACGCTATTCAGAATCGAGATCGGGCTCAGAGTAGGGCGGCTCCATGAGCACGACAAGAGAGCGCGCAGGGGTCCGGTCGCCCGGCAGGGGCCCGGCAGGGGCCCGGCACGCGGTCTACGGGGCGCCGAACAGCTCGTTCTGCGTCGCGTCCAGCGCCATCAGCACGGCGCCCCGCAGCACCCCGCCGCCGCCCACCGCCCCCGCGCGCACCCGCGTCCGCAGCGGTGACAGCCGGGCGACATGGTCCTCCACCCGCCCGGCGAGCCCATCGCCCCCGGCCCGGCCGACCTCGCCGCCGAGCACCGCGCACCCCGGGTCGAGCACCGCGCAGATCGCCGCGACGCCCAGCGCGATACGGGCCGCCAGCGCGTCCAGGAACGCCTCGCCGCGCTCCCCCGCCCCGAGGGCCGCGCGGATCACCGCCTCCGCCGCGCCGGAGCCTTCCGCCCCCGCCCCGCGTTCGCCGTACGCCGCGGCCACCAGGCCGTGCTGCTGGGCGAGTTCACAGACCGCGCCGCCGCTCACCAGCGAGTGGAACCCGCCGTCGCAACTGGTGGCGGAGGGCAGCTCCGAGGTGCCGGGCACCGGCAGAAAGCCGATCTCCCCGGTGCCGCCGGAGGCGCCGCGCCGCAGCACCCGGTCGAGCACCACGGCCGCGCCGATGCCATGGCCGAGCCAGAGCAGGACGAAGGTGTCGCGGTCGCGCACCGCGCCCAGCCGCTGCTCGGCGACGGCCGCGAGGTTGACCTCGTTCTCCAGCAGCACCGGTGCCGCGAGACCGTCATGCAGCGCGGTGGCCAGCTCACGGTGCCAGGAGGGAAGCGCGCCGGTGGAGTTGAGCTCCCCGGTGGCGGGGTCGATGAGACCGGGCGCGCCGATGCCGATGTGGTGCAGCCGCGCCGCCCCGGCCCGTTCGGCAGCCCGCTCCACCAGGGCCACCGCGGCCGCCACGGTGTGCGCCGGATCCACGTCCGGGGCCACCGGGAGGGACTCCTCGACCAGGGTCCGACCCAGCAGATCGGCCACGCATACGGCCACGCTGTCCGTACGGACGTCGACCCCGGCCACATGCGCGCTGTCGGCGACGATCCCGTACAGCCGGGCGTTGGGCCCCCGGCGCTCCGCCCCCGCCTCCCCCACGACCGCCACCAGCCCGGTCTGCCGAAGACGTTCGACCAGGTCCGCGATGGTGGGACGGGACAGCCCGGTCAGCGACTTGAGCTGCCCCGCGGTCAGCGGCCCCTTGTCCTTGAGCAGATGCAGGGCCAGGCCGTCGTTGATGGCCCGCGCCGTACTCGGGGAGGCGGTGCGGCCCAGCGGGGACACGCTCGTCGAGGTCATGCCGGGATCCTTCCAGAAGGCCACCGGAAAAGCCCTATCTATCAGGGACCCTTCCTGATAGTTTCCGGTGGGCCACGGCACGGGCCGGGCACAGGCCGGGCACACGCCGGGCACGGACCGGCGCTACGGGGAGGGTGCGACAGGTATGGGCAGGCTCAAGGAGACCGGGGCGTCCGAGATGCGCCCGGTACGGCGGGCACGGATCGCCGTGGCCGCGGTGTTCGCCGTGCACGGCGCGGTGACCGGCAACTTCGCCACCCGTATCCCCTGGATCCAGGAGCGGCTGGACCTCAGCGCCGGTCAGCTCGGCCTCGCGCTCGCCTTCCCCGCCATCGGGGCCTCGCTGGCCATGCCCCTGGCCGGGCGGATCAGCCATCGCTTCGGCGCCCGCGCGGCGCTGCGCGGGCTGCTCGCCCTGTGGACCGCCTGGCTGGTGATGCCCCCGCTCGCGCCCGGTCTGGTCTGGCTGTGCGGTGTGCTCCTCGTCTTCGGCGCGACCGCGGGGATGTCCGACGTCGCCATGAACGCCCTGGGTGTGGAGGTCGAGAACCGCCTCGGCCGTTCGATCATGTCCGGGCTGCACGGCATGTGGAGCGTGGGCGCGCTCACCGGCTCGGCGGCGGGCACGGTCGCCGCGCACGCCGAGGCCGACGCCCGGCTCCACCTCGGCATCGCCGCCGCGGTCCTCACGGTGCTCGGCGCGGTGGTCTGCCACTGGGTCCTCGACCTGCGCAGCACCCCCGAAGAGCACCCGCCGCCCCGGTTCGCCCTGCCGCCCCGCTCGGCGCTGATCATCGGCGCGGTGGGGTTCTGCGCGGTCTTCGCCGAGGGGGCGAGCCTGGATTGGTCGGCGGTCTATCTGCGGGACGTCCTGGACACCTCCCCCGGTGTCGCCGCCGCCTGCACCACCGCCTTCTCCTGCACGATGGCCGGCGCCCGGCTCGTCGGCGACGCGGTGGTGGGCCGCTTCGGGGCGGTGCGGACCGTACGGACGGGCGGCGTCCTCGCCACCGCCGGTGGCCTCCTCGTGGTCACCGCCTCCACTCCCGCCCTCGCCATCGCCGGATTCGGCCTCATCGGCCTGGGCATCGCGGTCGTGGTGCCCCTGGCCTTCGCCGCCGCGGGGCGCAGCGGCCCGGCCCCGAGCCAGGCCATCGCGGGCGTCGCCACGATCACGTACACCTCGGGGCTGATCGCTCCGGCGGCCATGGGCTCGATCGCGGATCTGACCTCGCTGACGATTTCGTTCTGCCTGGTCACGACCTTGGCGCTGGGGCTGGTGGCGGGGGCCGGGGTGCTGCGGATCCCGGCCGGGACGGACGCCGCGGGCTCCGCCCCGCACTCCGACCCGTCCACGTCCCGGGCAAGCCTTCCCTGACCCGGGGGCCAGGGCGGTGCACCGGCTGCCCGCACACCGCCATCGTTCGGTGAGCGCCGAAGTGATCCGGCCCTACGGTCGGTGATATGACCGACGACACGGGCGACGGCCCGGCGCCCGACCGCCACACCGCCTTCCACCGGCTCCACCACGCCGACCGGCCCCTGCTGCTGCCCAACGCATGGGACCACGCCTCCGCCGCCGCCCTCGTCCGGCGCGGCTTCCCCGCCATCGGCACCACCAGCCTGGGCGTGGCCGCGGCGGCCGGGCTGCCCGACGCGACGGGCGCCGCCCGCGAGGGGACGCTCGCCCTCGCCCGGGGCCTCGCCCGGCTTCCGGCGCTGGTGAGCGTCGATATCGAGGGCGGGTTCGGCGAACGGCCCGAGGAGGTCGCGGCGCTCACGGCCGAGCTGGACCGGGCCGGGGTGGTCGGCGTGAACATCGAGGACGGGCGCCCCGACGGCACCCTCGCACCGCTGGCCCGGCAGTGCGCGGTGATCGCGGCCGTCAAGGAGCGGGTGCCCCGGCTGTTCGTGAACGCGCGGACCGACACCCACTGGCTCGCCGCGATCGACGGCGGCACCCCGCCCTCGCTGTCCACCACCGCCGAGCGCATCGAGGCGTATCTGAGGGCGGGCGCGGACGGCATCTTCGTGCCCGCGCTCACCGATGAGCAGGACATCGGCGCACTGGCCGACGACCTCGGCGAGACCCCGCTGAACATCCTCTTCGCGCCCGGCCGCCACACCTATGAGCGGCTGGCGGAGCTCGGGGTGCGGCGGATCAGCTGTGGTTCGCTGCTCTTCCGGGCCGCCCTGGACCGGGCCGTCGAGCTGGCCTGGACGATCGCCCACCCCCGCCCCGAGGCTCGGAACGACCTCGATCGGGCCGCTGACCTGCTCTCCTACGCCGAGGCACAGTCACTGGCCGGGGACTTCGCGCAGGACGCCGCCGAGGCCACCCGCACATAGCCGTATGGCGCATATTTTCGGCCAACTAACATTGCTGCGATTCCCCGTAGCGATGAAGTGGAGCAGTCATGGGCCTCGGCGTGCGCTGGACCCTGCACGGCGATGGGCGCACCCCCGCCCCCGGCGCCGTCGTCAAACCGGATGAGCGGCTGTCATGGCCGAGAACGGTGGGGCTCGGCGCACAGCATGTCGTGGCCATGTTCGGGGCCAGCTTTGTCGCCCCGGTGCTGATGGGGCTGGACCCCAACCTCGCGATCATGATGTCCGGGGTCGCGACCATCCTCTTCCTGGTCGCGACCCGCGGCCGGATCCCCAGCTACCTGGGGTGCAGCCTGTCCTTCGTCGGTGTGGCCGCCGCGATCAGGGCACAGGGCGGCGGCAGCGGCGCGGTCACCGGGGCGATCCTGGTGGTCGGCGGGGTGCTGCTGCTGAGCGGTCTCGCGGTGCGGACGTTCGGCGCCCGGATCATCCACGCGGCGATGCCACCGGTGGTGACCGGTGCGGTGGTCATGCTGATCGGGTTCAATCTCGCACCGGTGACCGCCGGTACGTACTGGCCCGCCGATCAGTGGACCGCACTGCTGACGATGCTGGTGACCGGGGCGGCGGTGGTCTGTCTGCGGGGCTTCTGGTCACGTATCGCGATCTTCCTGGGACTGGTCTTCGGCTATGCGCTCTCCTGGGTCCTCGACCGCGTCTTCGGCAAGATCCACTCCGTCGGCGGCGGCGGACGGATCACCGACCACTGGCGGCTGGATCTGTCCGCCGTGGGCAAGGCGGACTGGATCGGTCTGCCCTCCCTGCACGGGCCCAGCTTCCACTGGTCGGCGGTGCTGGTGGCGCTTCCGGTGGTGATCGCGCTGATCGCCGAGAACGCCGGGCATGTGAAGGCGGTCGGCGAGATGATCGGCGATCCGCTCGACGACCAGCTCGGCACGGCGATCGCCGCGGACGGCGCGGCGACCATGATCTCCACCTCGGTCGGCGGCCCGGCCAATACGACGTACTCCGAGAACATCGGGGTCATGGCGGCCACCCGGGTGTACTCCACCGCCGCGTACTGGGCGGCCGCGGGCTTCGCGCTGCTCTTCGGGCTGTGCCCGAAGTTCGGCGCGGTGGTGGCGGCGGTGCCGGGCGGGGTGCTGGGCGGGATCACCGTCATCCTCTACGGCATGATCGGGCTGCTCGGTGCGCAGATCTGGGTGCACAACAAGGTGGATCTGCGCAATCCGCTCAACCTGGTGCCGGTCGCGGCGGGCGTCATCATCGGCGTCGGCGGCGTCAGCCTGAAGATCAGCGACAACTTCGAACTGGGCGGGATCGCGCTCGGCACGATCGTGGTACTGCTCGGCTACCACGTGCTGCGCGCCCTGGCCCCGGCCCATCTGAAGCGGCAGGAGCCCCTGCTGGACGCGGGCACCAGCGAATACGACAACGAGCGGCCGGCCTAGGGCCTGTGGTCACCTTCCCGTCGTCGCCCGCAGACGGGAAGGTGACCACAGGCCCTAACCCGCGGGGCTTTCCTCGTCCCTCGGGGCGAGGTTCTGAAGCCCCACCACCCGGAGCAGTTCGAGCCGCTCGGCGGACTCGCTGCCGGGGCGGGCGGTGTGGACGATCAGCCGCTGGGCGTGCTCCGAGCTCAGCAGGACCTCGCAGTCCAGCTCCATCGTCCCCACCACCGGATGGGTGAACCGCTTGACCGTGGAGTGCCGTATGGCCACCTCATGGTCCGCCCACATCGCCGCGAACTCCTCGCTCCCGGAGAGCAGTTCGGCCACCAGGGACGCCGGGCCCGGATCGTCCGGGCGGGCCGCGAGCACGGCCCGGAGGGTGGCCACATGGAGCCGGGCGTGCTCCTCGATCTCCTCGCTCGGGAAGATCCCGGGGGTGTCGTCGCGCCGGGTGAAGAAGCTCCGGATGATGTTGCGGTCGCCGGGCGGCCGCGCCGTGATGTCGCCGACCAGCGCCGCCGCCATCGCGTTCTGCGCCAGCACCTCGCCCCAGTCGGTGATCACCTGGGCCGGGGTGTCGTACAGCCGGTCCAGCACCCTGAGCAGACCGGGCCGCACATGCCCCGAGGTGCCGCGGTTACGCGGCGGCTCCTCCCCCACCAGGTGGAAGAGATAGTCGCGCTCGTCGTCGGTGAGCCGTAGCGCACGGGCCAGCGCGGTCAGCATCTGGCGGGACGGGCGCGGGCCGCGGGCCTGCTCCAGCCGGGTGTAGTAGTCCGGAGACATGCCGGCGAGCTGGGCCACCTCCTCCCGGCGCAGTCCGGGCGTACGCCGCCGGGGGCCGGGCGTCAGCCCCACCTCGGCGGGGCCGAGGCGGGCGCGGCAGCGGCGCAGGAAGTCCGCGAGTTCGGTTCGATGCACGCTCCCATGGTCGCCGCACCCGCCGCCCGTATCCAGGGTCTGCGAATCCCTGGATGGGGAGGTCTCTCCCGGTCCCGCCGGGACCGCCGCAGGCTGGGGCCGAGCGACGAACGAGAAGAAAGGCGGACGCTCATGCCTTTGATTCTGGTGACGGGGGTGACCGGGCAGGTGGGACGGCGGTTCACCAAGCGGCTGCTGGAGCAGGCCGCGGCCGGTACCGAGGTACGGGTGCTGGTGCGCGACGAGGAGCGCGGTGCGCCCTTCGCGGCGCTGGGCGCACAGCTGTCGGTCGGCGATCTGCGCGAGGAGAAGGATCTGCGGCGGGCCATGGAGGGGGCACATGCGGTGGTCAATATCGCGGCGGCCTTCCGCGGGGTGCCGGACGAGGAGGCGTGGGCGGTCAACCGGGACGCGGCGGTCGCGCTCGGGCGGGCCGCGGTCGAGGCCGGGACGAGCCGGTTCCTCCAGGTCAGCACCAATCTGGTGTACGGCGTCTCCCGCGGCCGGCCGTTCACCGAGGACGACGAGAGCAGGCCCGGCGGTCTGCTGTGGGGCGCCTACCCTGCCTCGAAGGCGGAGGCGGAGCGTGAGCTGCTGGCGCTGCACCGCGAGCACGGCCTCGATCTGCGGATCGGCAGCCTGGCCTTTGTGTACGGGGACGGCGATCCGCATGTGGACAACTTTCTGCCGCACTCACGGGACTGGGCCGGGGACCAGCGGCTCGCCATGGTCCACCACGCCGACGCGACAGCGGCGCTGCTGCGGCTGTTGCGCGCACCGGGCGGCTCGGCCGGTGGCTCGGTGTCGGGGCGCAAGTACAACATCGTCGACGACGCCCCGGCGACCGTCGTCGAAATCCACCGGCTCAAGGGCGCGCCGCTGCCCGAGGGCATGACCGAGCGGACGACCGACGACCCCTGGTTCGGGATCACCTCCAACCTCCGGCTGCGCGATGAGCTGGGCTGGCGGCCGCTGTATCCGTCGATGTGGACGGCGCGCGACGCGGGGGTGCTGTGATACGGCGGTTGACGGGGCGTTAGACCGTCCAGGGGAAGCGGCGGCGTACGGCGGGGACCGCACCGGTCCGGCCTGCCACTCTGGCGTCCATGACGATGCCCACGCACACGCGGCCCGCACCGCGCACCGTGAGGAGCGCCGTGGCGCGCATGAGCGCGCTCGGCGCGGCGCTGCCGCCCGGGGACGGGGTGGCGGTCTTCAACGGGGTGTATCTGTCGGTCACCGAGGAGGTCGGCCGCCAGCTCGTGGACGGGTACTTCCAGGACCCGTCCGCCACCGAGGAGCTGGACGCGCGGTTCGCCGGACGCTATCTGGCGGCGGTCGACGCGGTGGCCACGGGCGGTCGGCCGCCCGCCTGCTGGCGGCCGCTGTTCCAGTCGCGGCGCCATCCCGGGGTCCGGCCGGTGCAGTTCGCGCTCGCCGGGATCAACGCCCATATCGGCCATGACCTGGCGCTCGCGCTCCTGGACACCTGCCGGGCGCGGGGTGTCGAACCGGACGCCCTGGAGGGCGACTTCGACCGGATCGGCGCACTGCTCACGGGGATGGAGGAGCGGATCCGGGAGGAGCTGATGCCCGGCCCCGACCTGCTGGACGTGGCCGATCCGCTCACCCATCTCATGGGCTCCTGGAGCCTGGAGAAGGCGCGGGAGGCCGCATGGGCGGCGTTCCGCGCGCTGTGGGGGCTGCGCGGGCTGCCGGAGCTGGCGGCGGAGTTCGCCGAGCGCGTCGACACGACCGTGGGCCTGGTCGGGCGCTTTCTGCTCACGCCTCTGCCGTCGGCGCCCTGAGATTCCGCGTCCTGAGATCTGCCGTCCGCGTCCGGGCTCCGCCGGACCGGCTCAGTCCTCGGGGAGCTCGACGGGCGCGATCTCCTCGTACAGATCGCCCGGCCCGGGGTTCTTCGGGTCGGTGGTGCCGCCGAAGCGGTGCATGACGCCCCACACGGCGTTGAGCGCGGTCTGGACGGCGCCCTCGGCCCAGCCCGCCGTCCAGGAGATGTCGTCGCCCGCGAGGAAGACGCCCCGCTTGTCGGCGGGCAGCCGGTCCTGCATGAAGTGGGTGAACAGCCGGCGCTGGTAGCGGTAGTGGCCGGGCAGATTGGCCTTGAACGCGCCCATGAAGTAGGGCTCGTTCTCCCAGGACACGGTGAGGGGGCTGCCGATGATGTGCTTGCGGATGTCGACGTTCGGATAGATCTCCGAGAGCGACTTGAGCATGACCTCCATCCGCTCGTTCGCCGACAGCGGCAGCCACTTGAGGCTGTCGTCGCACCAGGTGTACGAGAGGCAGATCACGGCGGGCCGGTCGGGGCCGTCGCCCAGCAGATAGGTGCCGCGGGTCATCCGGTCGGTGAGCGTCATGCTCATCGTGTCCCGGCCCGTCGTCTCGTCCTCGTCCAGCCAGAACGGCCGGTCCACGGGGACGAAGAGCTTGCTGGACTCCATGTAGTGGGTGCGCTCGATCGCCGTCCAGTGGTCGATCGGGAAGAGCGAGTCATCGCAGTCGATCTGGGAGAGCAGCATCCAGGACTGCGCGGTGAAGACCACAGCCCGGTATGAACGGATGTCGCCGCTCGCGTCCGTCACCACGACGCGGTCGCCCGCGGCCCGGTGCAGCCGGGTCACCGCCGGGCGGGGCGCGCCGCCGTGCAGCGAGGCCAGCGAGGTGCCCTGGGGCCAGTGGACGATCTTCCCGGGCTCCCGCTCCCACAGCCGCAGCGGAAGCTGCTGGCTGCCGCCGACGATGCCGCGGTGGTGGTCGTCGGCCTCGGTGTAGACGACCCGCAGGATCTCCAGGATGGAGTTGGGGAAGTCGGTGTCCCAGCCGCCGGTGCCGAAGCCGACCTGTCCGAAGATCTCCCGGTGCCGGAAGGAGGTGAAGGCCGTGGAGTCGCAGAGGAAGCCGTAGAAGGTCTGGTTGTCCAGCTTCTCGACCAGCCGGGACCAGATCTCCCGGATCCGGGGCACGTCCCGCTCGCGGATGGCGCGGTTCATGTCGGAGAAGTCCGCGCCCTCCTCCAGACAGGCGCTCCAGGCATCGGCCACCTCGCGGTAGACCGGCGGCAGATCGTCGATGGTGCGGGCGTAGTGGGACTCGCCCTTGAGGTCGACGACGGTCGAGGGGGTGTCGGGGGCCAGCGGGTTGGGGAACGGCCTGGTCTTCAGGCCCACCAGGTCGATGTAGTGCTGGAGGGCGGTGGAGGACGGCGGGAAGCGCATCGCGCCCATCTCGGCGGTCAGCGAGCCGTCACAGCCGTCGAAGCCGACGGTGCGCAGCCGCCCGCCGATCCGGTCCGCCTCGTAGACCACGGGCCTCAGGCCCATCTTCATCAGCTCGTACGCGGTGACGACCCCGGAGAGACCGCCGCCGACGACCGCGACCTCGCCGCCGTGCTCGGTCGCGGGTATCTGGCCCAGACCGGCCGGGTGGGCGAGGTAGCCGTCATAGGCGTACGGGAAGTCCGGGCCGAACATGGTGACCGGCGGAAGGGCGTCGAGGGCCCGCTCTTCCTGCTGGTCATGGACGGCGGTGGGCACCGTGGACGTCATGAGGTACGGACTCCTTGCTGCTTGGTGCTCAAAGGGTGGTTCGGGGTGCGGCAGGGGGCCGGACGGATCAGCCGAGCGAGGGATAGAGACCGGGGCGGCGGTCGCGCAGATACGGGTTGATCCGGCGCGAGGTGGTCAGCAGTTTGGGGTCGACATCGCCGATGAGGAGCTCCTCACCGCGGCCGGCGCGCAGACAGGTGGCGCCGTCCGGCCCGGCCAGACAGCTCAGGCCGACGAAGTCGAACTCGCCCTCGGGACCACTGCGGTTGACGTACGCGATGTACATCTGGCTTTCGAAGGCCCGCACCGGAATCAGGGATTCGGCGACGAACTCGAAGGGGTGCATCTGCGCGGTGGGCACCAGCAGCAGATCGGTCCCGGCCAGGGCATGGGCCCGTACGTTCTCCGGGAACTCCACGTCGTAGCAGACCAGGATGCCCACGGTCAGCTCGCCGACGGTGGCCTGGACGACGGGGGTCTCACCGGGGGTGAACGACGCCCGCTCGAAGCAGCCGTAGAGATGGGTCTTGCGGTAGTTGGCGAGCTCGGTGCCGTCCGCGCCCACGAGCCGTGCCGAGTTGTGGACGGCGCCCGCGTGGCGCTCGGGGTAGCCGTAGAGGATGGCGAGGCCGTGCGCCGCGGCGATATCGGCCACGGCCCGGCCGCTCGGCCCATCGGCGGGCTCGGCCAAATCCCGCACACCGCCGCCGATGGCGTACCCCGTGAGGAACATCTCCGCGGTGACCAGCAGCCCGGCCCCGTCGGCTGCCGCGCGGGCGGCGGCCTCGTCGAGGACCTTGAGGTTTCCGGCGGGGTCGCCGGGGTGACCGGAGTTCTGGAGCAGGGCGGTGCGCAGCGGCGGCATGGCAGACCTCGGGAGGAGGAGTACGGGCATAAAAACAGTACGTTGCCTCCGGATCGCCCAACAAGACGGGATCATTGCGTCCGGCGTCGATTCATGACGTATGGGGATCCGCACACGACGATTCATTGCGCACGCCCCAAAGCGCCGCGGGACTGTATCGATGTCCGGCTCCGCCGCGCAGGGGCGCGGGGAACTGCGCGACCAGCCACGACGGCGCCGCAGACGCCCACCGGCAGGTAGGGGCAGACGCCCCGTGCGCCTCCGCCACGTACGTGGGCGCGCCCCACAGCACCGCGGGACTGTATCGATGTCCGGCTCCGCCCCGGGGGCGCGCCCCAAAGGGGCGCGGGGAACTGCGCGACCAGCCACGACGGCGCCGCACCCGCCCAACAACAGGTCACGGCAGACGCCCCGTGCGCCTCCGCCACGTACGTGGGCGCGCCCAGCCACAACGACGCCGCAGACGCCCACCGGCAGGCCGGGGCACCCCCAGTCGATCAGGGCGCACCCAGCGGAGCGCTTACGTAGGGGCCCCCGCCCCAAACCTCCGCAGCAGCGGCGACAGCACCAGCACGGACTTGGTGCGCTCCACGAACGGCTCCCCCGCGATCCGCTCCAGCACCCGCTCGAAGTGGCGCATATCGGAGGCGAAGACCTGGACGACGGCGTCCGCGTGACCGGTGACGGTCGACGCGGACACCACCTCGGGGTAGCGCGAAAGACCGCGGCGGATGTCGTCCGGCGAGGTGTTGTGGCGGCAGAAGAGCTCGATGAAGCCCTCGGTCTCCCATCCCAGCGCCATTGGGTCGACCCGTACGGTGAAGCCGGTGATGGCTCCCTCCGCGCGCAGCCGGTCCACCCGCCGTTTGACGGCGGGCGCGGAGAGTCCGACCAGCTCGCCGATGTCGGCGTAGGAGCGGCGGGCGTCCTCGGCGAGGGCGTGGACGATGCGTTCGTCGAGATCATTCAGTCGCACTGGGGGGCAATCACTTCTCTGCTGTGGCCAGTCGGGATCGGCGCAAGCCGTATGCGAAGTACAGCACAAGGCCGAGGGCCATCCACGCGCCGAAGACCACCCAGGTCACGAGCTGAAGGCTGCCCATCATCCACAGACACAGCGCGAAGCCGATCAGCGGGAAGAGCGGGGACAACGGCACCCGGAAGGTACGCGGCATGGTGGGCCGGGTCCGGCGCAGCACGATCACGGCGATGTTGACCAGCGCGAAGGCGAAGAGCGTGCCGATGCTGGTGGCGTCGGCGAGCTGGCCGAGCGGGATCGCGGCGGCGAGGACACCGCAGAAGAGCGAGACGATCACGGTGTTGGCGCGGGGCGCCCCGGTCCTGGCGTGGACCGTGGAGAAGACCTTGGGCACCAGCCCGTCCCGGGACATCGCGAAGAGGATGCGGGTCTGCCCGTAGAGCACGGTGAGCACCACGGAGGCGATGGCGACGACCGCGCCGGCGGCCAACAGCACGGCCCAGAAGCTCTGACCGGTGACGTCCTTCATGATCGAGGCGAGCGCGGCCTCGGAGCCGGAGAACTTCTTCCACGGCAGGGCGCCCACCGCCACGGCGGCCACCAGGCAGTACAGCGCGGTGACGATGATCAGCGAGAGCATGATCGCGCGGGGCAGGTCACGCTGGGGGTTCTTGGCCTCCTCACCGGCCGTGGAGGCGGCGTCGAAGCCGATGTAGGAGAAGAAGAGGGTGGCGCCGGCGGCGCTGACGCCCGCCATGCCCAGCGGCATGAACGGGGTGTAGTTACCGGCCCGGATGCCGGTGAAGGCGACACCGCAGAAGAGGATCAGCGCCGCGATCTTCACGCCCACCATGACCGTGTTGGCGCGGGCGCTCTCCTTGGCGCCGCCCAGCAGGAATGCCATGGCAAGCAGCACCACGAGCAGAGCGGGCAGGTTGAAGACGCCGCCGTCGCCGGGCGGGGCGGCCAGGACGTCGGGGATGGTGAAGCCGAGGGTCGAGCAGTTCATTGAGGTACTCGCCCCAGCCGACGGCGACGGCGGCCACCGAGACGCCGTACTCCAGGATCAGACACCAGCCGCAGACCCAGGCGATCAGCTCGCCCATCGTGGCGTAGGCATAGGAGTAGGAGGAGCCGGAGACGGGGATGGTGCCCGCCAGTTCGGCGTACGACAGCGCCGAGAACAGCGCGGTGAGCCCGGCTATGACGAAGGACACGACGACCGCCGGGCCGGCGTCCGGCACGGCCTCGCCGAGCACCACGAAGATGCCGGTGCCCAGGGTGGCCCCGATGCTGATCATCGTGAGCTGCCATACGCCCATCGAGCGCCGCAGGCTCCCGCCCTCGCCCTGGCCGCCCTCGGCGACAAGCCGTTCGACCGGCTTGCGCCGCATCAGCCGGGCGCCCAGTCCGCCGACCGGAGGGTCTGGTTCCGGTTGCTGGGTGGCGGACGGTGCTGCGCCGTGCTCCAACACTTGGGGGGCTCCTTAATCGCTGCCATCAGACGGTGGCGGCCGGCTGCGGACATACCGGCACCCGGGGGCAAACCCGCAGGTGGAATCGGAGAGCAGCCGGTCCTCGCCACTCCACGTCAGCGCAAGACCCTATGAGCCGTCCGCCGACGGCCGTAATGGACCATGGTTGCGCATGCGTGTCGCAACGTTGCGCGCGGGGGCGCCCGGCGGTGAAACGTTGCGAAACAGTGAGCTTGTCAGCGCGCGTTTCACCCGAATGCCGCGATACTGCACGATTTTAGCGGTCGTTGGTGGGGACGTGACCACTGACAGTCTGCAACCACCCGATCACTCCCAACCCGGCACCGAACCCGTGTTCCGGCCCCGCGACCAGGGGGGTGACGGCGAACGCTATCCGCTCGAATACTGCGCGAGAGTGTGGGAGGACTTCATCCGGGCCCTGGGCCGGATCGAGGCGGACTTCCTCCAGCGCTCCGATACGACGGAACCGGGCGTCAAGGCATGACGTACACCGAGCCGAGGCCGGGCGGCTACGGGCCCCCACCCACCGGCCACCGCGCCGCCCCCGCGCCCCCTCCCGGGGAGCGGTTCGAGGCGGCCGCCGATTATGAGATGAATCCTTTCCCCCTGCCCGACCCGGAGACCATCGAGGGCCGCTGGGACCTGGAGGGAGACCTGGCGCGGCTGCTCCAGACGAGCTCCGCCGAGGAGTCGGTGCACACCACCGGCCCCATCCCCCCGCTCCGCACCCCCTCCCCCGCACATGTGCGGGGGCGCGGCAAGCGCCGCCGGGTCCGCTTCCGGCTGCCGACGATGCCGTGGCTGCATGTGATCAGCCTGATCTTCGCGGCGGTCACCACGGTCATCGTCGCGATGCTGAGCGTGCTCGGCGGGATGATCTCCTACGGCCCGCTGCGCTATCTGGCCTCCCCGAGCACCTCGGAGTCCATGGCGGCATGGTGGCCCCTGCTGGTCTACGGACCCTGGCTGGTCGCCTCGCTGTCGGTGCTGCGGGCCGCACTGCACCGGCGGGGCGCGGCGCACTCATGGGCCGTGGTGGTGCTCTTCTCCACCATCGCGGTGTTCCTGTGCGTCGCACACGCCCCGCGGAACGCGCCCAGCATGGCCGTGGCCGGACTTCCCCCGGTGGCCGCGCTGGTCTCGTTCCACCAGTTGGTACGGCAGATCACCCTCACCAGCCCGCCACGCCACGCGTTGCCCCGGACCAGGGGTGAGCCGCGTGGAATGGCGAGGTGAGACACCGCTCCGAGACACCACTGTGGCCCCATTCACCCGAGCCGAATGGGGCCACAGTGGTGTCCGGACGCGAACCGGACCGCCGCGCCTCAGTCCCAACTGGCGTGGAGGGGCTGGCCCTCCGCGTAGCCCGCGGCGCTCTGGACGCCCACTACGGCCCGCTCGTGGAACTCCTCCAGCGATCCGGCGCCCGCGTAGGTGCACGAGCTGCGCACGCCCGCGACGATCGAGTCGATCAGGTCCTCGACGCCAGGACGGGCCGGGTCGAGGAACATCCGCGAGGTGGAGATGCCCTCCTCGAACAGCCCCTTGCGGGCCCGCTCGTACGCCGACTCCTCGCTGGTGCGGTTGCGCACCGCGCGCGCCGACGCCATGCCGAAGCTCTCCTTGTAGGGCTGGCCGTCGGCGGTGTGCTGGAGGTCGCCGGGCGACTCGTACGTCCCCGCGAACCAGGAGCCGATCATGACGTTGGACGCCCCGGCGGCCAGCGCCATGGCGACATCGCGGGGGTGCCTGACGCCGCCGTCCGCCCAGATGTGCTTGCCGGACTTCCGTGCCTCGGCGGCGCATTCCAGCACCGCGGAGAACTGCGGCCGGCCCACGCCGGTCATCATCCGCGTGGTGCACATGGCGCCCGGTCCGACACCGACCTTGACGATGTCCGCACCGGCCTCGATGAGATCGCGCACCCCCTCGGCGGAGACCACGTTGCCCGCCACCACCGGCACCCGCGGGCCCAGGTCCCGGACCGCCTTGAGCGCGCTGATCATCGACTCCTGGTGGCCGTGGGCGGTGTCCACGACGAGGGCGTCCGCCCCGACGTCGATGAGCGCCTTCGTACGGCCCTCCACATCGCCGTTGACCCCGACGGCGGCCGCGATCCGCAGCCGGCCCGCCCCGTCCACGGCGGGCTTGTAGAGCGTCGCGCGCAGCGCGCCCTTGCGGGTCAGGATGCCGACCAGCTTGCCGTCCGCGTCGACGGCGGGGGCCAGCTTGCGATGGGCGGCGTCGAGGCGGCCGAACGCCTCCTGGGGGTCGATGTCCGCGTCGAGCACCATCAGCTCGCGCGACATCACCTCGGACAGCTGGGTGAAACGGTCCACCCCGGTCAGGTCGGACTCGACCACCACGCCCACCGGCCGCCCGTCCTCGACCACCACACCCGCGCCGTGTGCCCGCTTGGGCAGCAGCGACAGCGCGTCGGCGACGGTACCGGTCGGGGCGAGGACGATCGGGGTGTCCAGCACCAGATGGCGGCTCTTGACCCAGCGGACCACATCGGTGACGACGTCGATCGGGATGTCCTGCGGGATGACGGCGAGGCCACCGCGGCGGGCGACCGTCTCGGCCATCCGGCGGCCGGCTATCGCGGTCATGTTGGCGACGACGAGCGGGATGGTGGTGCCGGTGCCGTCGGGCGAGGCCAGGTCCACCCCCTGGCGGGAGCCGACCGCGGAGCGACTCGGCACCATGAACACATCGTCGTACGTCAGGTCGTAAGGAGCCGGAGATGACTTTACGTAACGTCCGGTGCCGGGCTCAAGGAAATGCATACTTCTACATTTTCACACGAAGGGACACAGGTCACTCCCACGAAGATCCAGCAAACGACCCTGGCGATCATGGAATCCTCCAAGGAGGTACGGAAGCTCCGGGCCGGGCCGTGACCTGCCTTGTACGAAACGTTACCCGAGCGTTTGTCCGGCCAGCGAGCCGAGAGCTGCCCCGTCGCGTGCTCGCCCATCCGCTGACGGTCGCTCCGGCGGCCCGCCCACCGTTAACCCGGCGCCAACCGCCGGTGAACTCCGTACAACCAGCTCCGCCCTTCGACGGTCACACCAGATGACCCGCACCCGTCGACCGAGTGGGAGCCTTTGTGCCACGCAGTAGCCGCATCCTGACGTACGCCATCGCAGCCGGCGCCGTGGCCACCGCCGGGTTCGTGTTCCCGTCCGGCGCCACCGCCGCCGCACCCCGTACCGTCATGAGCGACTTCAACGGCGACGGCTACGCGGACCTCGCCGTCGGCGTCCCGGACGGGACCGTCGGCGGCCAGGCCAGGGCCGGATACGTGAACATCGTGCGGGGCGGCCCGAAGGGCGTCGGCGCCTACGGAAGCATCCGTGTCACCCAGGCCACTCCCGAGGTTCCCGGCACCCCGGAGGCGGGCGACCGCTTCGGCGCGTCCGTGGCCCTGGTGGACCTCAACGGCGACGGCATCGCGGAACTGCTCGCCGGTGTCCCCGGCGAGGACGTCACCGGCCGCGGTACGGACGCGGGCATGGTCATCGCCATAGGCGGCTCGACGGACGGGCCGGGACCGGGGGCGACGGTCCTGACCGGGCCGGCGCCATCGGCCGCGTACGGCACATCGGTCGCGGCCGCCGAGCTGACCGGCGGCGACGACCAGGAGATCGTGATCGGCGGCACGGACAAGGTCGTCGCCCGTGTCATCCAGGGTGAGGACAGCGTGATCACCACGGTCGTCGCCGCTCCCATGGGCGGCCGCGCCCCCGTCCTGGCCACCGGCGACTTCGACGGCGACGGCACGGCGGACCTGGCCGTGGCGTACTGGACCGCGGGCAACCCCAACACGCAGTCACATGTGCGCCTGTGGAAGTGGGACGCCGACCGGTCCGAGATGGCCAACTTCTGGAACACGGACAACGCCGGCGTGACCGCCCTGGCCGTCGGCGACTTCGACGGCGACGGCCACGACGACCTGGCGCTCGGCGAGTGCCGTGAGATCGCCGACGAGAACATCGACGACCCGTGCGGCCCCGAAGAACTCGCCAAGGGCGGCGGCGTCCACCTCCACTACGGAAGCCCCGCGAGCGGCTCGTTCGGCAGCCGCACCCAGACCCTCAACCAGGACACGGCGGGCGTCCCGGGCGTGGCCGAGGACGGCGACCGCTTCGGCGCCGCCCTCGCGGTCGCCGACGTCAACCGCGACGGCCGCGACGACCTGATCGTGGGCGCTCCTGGTGAGGCCATCGGAAGCAAAGCGGGAGCGGGCGCCGCCTGGCTGCTCTCCGGCAGCGCTCAGGGCCTGCTCGACGCGGGCGGCGCCGCCACATCCGTCTCCTGGAACCAGGACACGCCCGGTGTCCCGGGCGTCGCCGAGCCGGGCGACACCTTCGGCGCGGCGGTCGCCTCGGGCGACGGCAACGCCGACGGTGTACCGGATGTCACGGTCGGATCCCCTGGCGAGAACGGTTCCCTGGGCGCCGCATGGCTCTTCCGCGGCGGCTCGGCCGACGGCTCGACGGCCTTCTCGCCCCGCACGCTCGGCCTTCCGTACCTGTCCACGGCTCAGAAGTACGGCAAGCCGCTGAGCAGCCACTGAGTCCGACCTGCGGTCGTCGTACCCACCCCCACAGCACCGGTTCACCCGCCGGGCGACGGGCCGACACCTCGGACGTCAACGGAATCGGCCAACTCGTCAGCCCGAGACACCACTGCGCACCTCGGCATGCCCGACGTGCTCAAGCCCCGGTGCGCTCACCCCGCCCGCCGGGCCCGCTCCTGTCGGTATGCCTCCGCCCGGGCGAGGTAATCCCGGTGCTCCTGCTCGGGGTCCGGCGGCAGGTCCGGCTCGTCGGTGGTGGCGAAGAACCGCACCAGGGCCTCGTTCGAGCTCACGGCCAGCTCTCCGGAGCGGGCGAACATGCCCGACTCGTACTGGGCGACCGCCTCGTCGAGGCCGGCCGCCCGGCTGACGGCGTGCGCGAGTTCCGCGCCGTCCAGCATCGCGAGGTTGGCGCCGTGACCGCCGAAGGGCGCCATCAGGTGGGCCGCGTCGCCTATCAGCGTGACCCCGGGGACGTGCTCCCACGTGAGCGGGGCGGGCAGCGCCCAGAAGGACCGCGGCACGTAGTCGCCGTCGTTGCGGACGATCAGCGCGCGCATGGCCGCCGACCAGTGGCCGAACTCCCGCGCCAGGTGGGAGCGGATGCTCTCCCGGTCGGTGAGGTCCACACCGGCCCCGACGTGCCAGTCCGGTGCGGCGCGGAACGCGATGTAGCCGCGGACCACACCGTCGCCGTTGCGTTGCAGGATCACCGCGCGGCCGTCGTTGTCGTTGGAGAACATGTGGCCGTCGCCGACGATCCCGGCGACCTCGGGGTGGCGGGAGTCGACCTCGTCGAACCGGGCGTCCAGGAAGCAGACCCCCAGGTGCTGTGGGGCGGCGTCGCTGACCAGGGGGCGGACCTTGGACCACGCCCCGTCGGCGCCGATCACCAGGTCGGCCTCCACGGTGGTGCCGCCCTCGAACTCCAGGCGGTGCCCGCCACGGCCGAGCGGGGTCACGCGGACGAGCCGGTGGCCCCAGCGCACGGTGCCGGGCCGCAGGTGGTCGAAGAGCAGGCGGCGCAGCCGGCCGCGGTCGATCTCCGGCGCGGCCTCGTCGCCGGGGCCCGGGGTGAACTCCGCCAGGACCGTGCCGTGGTGGTCGCGGCGGGCCTTGGCCTGCCCCTCCGGCCGGGCCTGCGCCATGAAGGCGTCGAGCAGCCCGGCGTCCGCGAGGGCGATCTGTCCGGAGTCGGCGTGCAGGTCGAGCGTGCCGCCGGGGTCGCGGGAGTCCACGGCGTCGTCGGCGTCGTACACGGTGACCCCGATGCCGTTCCCTTGCAGGACGCGGGCGCAGGTCAGGCCGGCGGGCCCGGCGCCGACCACGCAGATCCGGGGGGTGCTGTTCGTCATGGGGACCTTCCTTTCGGGGGCGCGGATCGCGAACGGGTCGCGACAGCACCCGTCTAGGTGTAACCGCTAAAAAAGCGTAACAGCTCAACTTTCTGATTCGATCCATGAACGCGGTAAGGTGACCGGGTGACCGAGATGGGGCGCCGAGAGCGTAAGAAGGCAGCCACCCGCCAGGCCCTCGCGGACGCGGCACTGCGGCTGTTCACCGAGCGGGGCTACGACGAGGTCGGGGTGCGCGAGATCGCCGACGCGGCCGACGTGTCGGCGACGACGCTCTTCAAGCACTTCCCCGACGGCAAGGAGGCGCTGGTCTTCGACCAGGACGTGGACCGCGAGGCGGCCCTGGTCGCAGCGGTCCGCGAGCGCCCCACAGGCCAGTCCGTCCCGCAGGCCCTGCACCGGATGCTGCTGGGTGAACACTCCCGGCGGGTCCACGCCGACCCCCGGTTCGACGACTTCCTGCGCCTGATCGACACCACCCCGGCGCTGCGTGAGTACGCCCGCCGGATGTGGCTGCGGCACGAGTACGCCCTGGCCGCGGCGATCGCCGACGACGCCGGACTGCCCGCCGACGACCCGGGCTGCCGGGCGCTGGCCCACTTCGCCCTGGAGGCGCCCGTTCTCGTCCGCGGGTCCCGCGACCCCGACACCGCCCTCGACCGGGTCTTCGACCTGCTCGGCAACGGCTGGACCGGCACCCGAGCAGACTGACCCTGCGTCAGCGCCCGGGTGCCACACCGGCACCGCAGGACGTGCGGCCCCCCATCCGCCTCTATCCGCGGTTGAACGCGGCGGCAAGCCGGACCGGCCCGAGCCGGTCGTTGACCAGGCAGCCGTTGACGCATGCCGATATAGGCATATGATGAGGCCATGGCACGAGCGGCGACGACCTCGGACGCGTTCAACGCGATAGCCGAACCGCAGCGGCGGGAGATCCTGGTCCTGCTGCGGGGCGGCGAGCGGCCCGTTACCGAGCTGGCACGGGATCTGGGGATGAGCCAGCCGCAGGCGTCCAAGCACCTGCGGGTGCTCCGGGAGGTCGGACTGGTGCGGGCCCGCGGAGCGGGCAAGCAGCGGCTGTACGGCCTGGACGCCCGCGGGCTGCGGCCGGTCCACGAGTGGCTGGGCGGCTTCGAGCGGTTCTGGAGCGGCAGCTTCGACCGGCTGGACGAGTACGTGCAGGACCTGAAACAGGCAAGGCAGGAGGAACCACCCGATGACGACGACCAGTAGCGGCGATGAGCCCGAACACCCGACCGCGGACCGCGAGATCGTGATCTCCCGGACCATCAGCGCCCCACGAGAGCTGGTGTTCGAGGCGTATACGCAGGTCCGGCACCTGTCGCGGTGGTGGGGACCGGAGGGGTTCTCCACCACCACGCGGTCCTTCGAGTTCCGTGTCGGCGGGATTTGGGACTTCGTGATGCACGGGCCGGACGGGACCGACTACCAGGAGTGGATCACCTGGCGGGAGATCGTCCCGCCGGAGCGGATCGCGCTGCTGCACGGCGAGTCCCGCGACGACCCCAACGCCTTCGAGTCGGTCCTGGCCTTCGAGCCGGTCGGCGACGAGACCCGGATCGTGATGCGCACGGTGTTCCCCACCAAGGAACTCCGCGACGAGGCGGTGGAGAAGTACCACGCGATCGAGGGCGGCGAGCAGACCCTGGGCAACCTGGCAGCCTATGTCGCCGAACTCACCCGGAACGACACCGGCCGGAACGAGACCACCCCGAACGGAGCGGAGAGCTGATGGCCGGGAAGGTGTTCTTCAGCGTGACGATGTCGCTCGACGGCTTCATGGCACCCGAGGCCGTGCCGCCCGAGGACGCCTTCTCGCCCGAGAAGCAGGACGACCCGGACGTCAGGCGCTGGATGTCGAAGTGGGCGGAACTCCAAGCGTGGGCGTTCCCGCAGCGGTGGTTCCGGGAGAACCTCAAGCTCGGCGAGGGCGGCGAGGAAGGCATCGACAACGACATCGCCCGGGAGACGTACGAGCGCACCGGCGCGAGCATCATGGGCAAGCGGATGTTCGACCTCGGCGAGCCGACATGGCCGGAGGAGGCGCCGTTCCACACCCCGGTCTTCGTCGTGACCCATGAGAAGCGTGACCCGTGGGAGCGGCCGGGCGGCACGACCTTCCATTTCGTCAACGACGGCATCGAGAGCGCGCTCGACCAGGCCCGCGAGGCCGCCGGCGACCGCGACGTCCGCATCGCCGGCGGCGGCGAGACGATCCAGGAGTACCTGGACACCGGCCTGGTCGACGAGTTCTCGGTCACGCTCGCGCCCGTGCTGTTCGGCACCGGCATCCGCCTGTTCGACCGCGTGGACCCGGCCCGCCTCGCCCTCGACCAGACCCGCAGCGAGGCGTCATCCCGGGTGACCCACCTGACCTACACCGTCGGAAAGCGGTAGCCGACGCACCACACCGGCCGGCGCCCGCGCCCACCCCGCGGCCCCGGTCGCGCGCGGAGGATGGCTTCCCTCACCGCCGTCGTGTGCGCCACGCGATAACGAACGGTGGACCTGACCAGGGCCCGTGCCTCCGGCCCCGCAGGGCCCGTCAGTCGCCCCTGGCCAGGGACGATCCCGCGCCCCGACCGGCAGGGGATTCCGGAGCGCCCCAAGGAGTTCATGGCCCGCCCCGGGGACCTCGCGGCCCACCCCGAGGGCCTTACGCCCAGTTCCGGGGACCTTACGGACCGTCCGGGTCCGCGCGGTCGAGGGCGGGGTGGGCGGCGGGGGTGGTCTCGGCGAGCAGGTAGTCCGCGGCGGCGGTGTCCGTCACCAGGCTGGTGACCAGGCCGGACCTCAGCACCGCCCCGATCGCCTCGGCCTTACGGCGGCCACCGGCGATGGCCACCACCTCGGGGATCCGGCGCAGCCGGTCGGCCTCCACGGTGATGCAGCGCTCGCCCAGGTCGCGGCCGATGCGGCGGCCCTCGGCGTCGAAGAGGTGGGCCGACATCTCGGCGGCGGCGCCCAGGCTCTCGTAGTGGGCCCGCTCCTCCGCGGTCAGCATGTCGTAGACCGTGGAGATCCCGGCCTCCCAGGAGCCGATGGAGACGCAGGCCACGGTGACCTTGTCGAAGTACTCGAAGGCGCGGGCGATACCGGTCTGACCGCGCAGGGCGTCCGCGGTGGCCGTGTCCGGCAGCAGCATCGGCGCGTAGATGGGATGCGCCTCACCGCCCGAGACGGCGGCCGCGCGGCGCACCGCCTCGACCGAGCCGCGCTCCGCCGTGCCCGCGTCGTACACGCCCGTGAGCTGGACGACGGTGCACGGGGGCAGCCGGTGCAGCGCGGCCGCCATGTGGATCGTGGACCGTCCCCAGGCCAGCCCCAGCACATCCCCCTCGGTCACCAGCTCGCCCAGCAGATCCGCGGCGACCTCGCCGAGGTTCTCCGGGTCCGGGGTGTCCGCCTCGGCGTCGGCCGGGGACTCCACGACGACCGCGTGGCGCAGCCCGTAGCGGGCGCGCAGCGCGTCGGAGCGCTCCGCGTCGAGCTCGGCGGGAACCCGGATCTCGATGCGCACCAGATCGCGCTCGAGCGCCGTCTCCAGCACCCGCGCGACCTTGAAGCGGCTGACGCCGAACTCCTCGGCGATCTGGATCTTGGACTTGCCCTCAAGGTAGAAGCGGCGCGCCATGGCCGCCGCCTGCACCAGTTCGGCGGGTCCCATCCGCGTGGCTGAACGGCCCGTCGACACCGCGGTCTCCTCACTATTCATGGTCCGGACTCACCGTTCATCCTGTCAGAAACGGCGGAGTTGGTTTGGCCTTCACCCTTGAGTTCACCGACCGGTAGCGGTCTGGTCTGATGTTCCGGGGGCGCCGGTCGCCTTCTCCGCGAGACGGCGCAGCTCCCGTACGGCCTTGGCCGGGTCCTCGGCGCCGTAGACGGCCGAGCCCGCCACGAACACATCGGCGCCCGCCTCGGCGCACCGCTCGATGGTGTCGGCCGAGACCCCGCCGTCCACCTGGAGCCACAGCTCCAGACCGTGCTTCTCGATGAGCTGCCGGGTGCGGCGGATCTTCGGCAGCATGATGTCCAGGAACGCCTGGCCGCCGAAGCCGGGCTCCACGGTCATCACCAGCAGCATGTCCAGCTCGGGCAGCAGATCCTCGTACGGCTCGATGGGCGTGGCCGGCTTGAGCGCCATCGAGGCCCGTGCGCCCTTGGCCCGGATCTCGCGCGCCAGCCGCACCGGCGCGGCCGCGGCCTCCACATGGAAGGTGACGGAACCGGCGCCCGCCTCGATGTACTGCGGCGCCCAGCGGTCCGGGTCCTCGATCATGAGATGGCAGTCCAGCGGCGTCTCCGTGGCCCTGCCCAGCGACTCGACCACCGGAACACCGAGGGTGAGGTTGGGGACGAAGTGGTTGTCCATGACGTCGACGTGGAGCCAGTCGGCGCCTTCGACCGCCTTCGCCTCATCCGCCAGGCGGGAGAAGTCGGCGGACAGGATACTCGGATTGATCTGGAGGGCCATGGCTCCAAGCCTCCCACGCTCGGTGCCGGTCCATGGAGCCGGGATCATGACGGAGGCCACGGACCGCCGTGATCACCGAATCCCCCTCCGATCGACGGACGCCGGGGGAGACGAGATCATGAGAATGGTCGAGCACACAGGCAACCCACCATGACGAGAGATCGAATACCCCGGCTCCCCCGCCGCACCGCGGTGTGCGCGGCGCTCACGGCGGCCGTCGTCGTCACGCCGGTCGCCGTGGCCGGGCCCGCCTCCGCCGCGGCCGCGGCACCGCGGCCGGTCTGCGTCTCGCATCAGGCCGGGCTGGCCGACAAGCTGTCCAAGGACATCGTCGGCGCGCTGCGGGGCCGGTCCGGCACCGACGCGATCAGCCTTCGCGACGACGCCACCCACACCCGCTGCACCCTGCGCGCGAACCAGAGGTTCGACTCCGCGAGCGTGGTGAAGGTGACGGTCCTGAGCACGCTGCTGTGGGATGCGCAGCGCCATCACCGGGCACTGACCAAGCGCGAGAAGACCCTTGCCACGGCCATGATCACCAAGTCGGACAACGCCTCGACCAGCAAGCTCTGGAAGCAGCTCAAACCCTCCCGGGTCAAGGCGTTCCTGCGGGCGGCGGGGATGGATGCCACCGTGCCCGGCAAGAACGGCTACTGGGGCCTCACCCAGATCACCGCGAACGACCAGGAGCGGCTCCTGGACCTGATCACCCACCCCAACACGGTGCTGACCGACGCCTCCCGCTCCTGCGTCCTCACGTTGATGGGCAAGGTCATCCGCGAACAGCGCTGGGGCACTCCGGCCGGTGCCCCGCGCAGTGTGCAGATCCATGTGAAGAACGGCTGGCTGGAGCGGTCCACACACGGCTGGCGGGTGCACAGCATCGGCGCCTTCACCGGCGCCGGCCACGACTACACGCTCACCGTGCTCACCCAGGACAACCGCACCATGAAGGCGGGCGTGGCCACCATCGAGGCGGTGGCGCGCGCGGTGCACAGGGACCTCGACCCCACCGCCCTCGCCGATACGCTCTACACCCCGACCGACCGGCCCCAGGAAGCGCTTCCGGCGATCCCGAAGGAATGAGACGACCGGTCGCGGACGGGGCGGGCGGCGATTGGCGGGACGGCCGGTCGTGGACAGGGCGGTCGGTCGTGGACGGGCAGCCGTCAGCCCGTGCGGCGCAGCAGGGCCAGATACATGGCGTCCGTACCGTGCCGGTGCGGCCACAGCTGGATGTCGGGTCCTTCACCCAGCTCGGGCAGTCCGGGCAGCAGCGGACGGACGTCTATCCACTCCGCCGATACGGCCGGGCCGCCACGCCCCTTGAGGATGTCCTCGACCACGGCCCTGGTCTCGGCCGGATGCGGGGAGCAGGTCGCATAGCCGACCACCCCGCCGATCCGCGCCGAGGCCAGTGCCTCGCGCAGCAGCCCGCGCTGGAGCGGGGCGAATCCTTCGAGGTCCTCGGGGCGGCGCCGCCAGCGCGCCTCGGGGCGGCGGCGCAGCGCGCCGAGCCCGGTGCACGGCACATCCACCAGCACCCGGTCGAAACCGCCGGGCCGCCACGGCGGCCGGGTGCCGTCCGCGGCGATGACCTGGTACGGGCCGGGGTTGCCCGCCAGGGCCCTGGCCACCAGCCGGGCCCGGTGCGGCTGCTTCTCGGCGGCCAGCAGTGAGGCACCGCGCTCCGCGGCGAGCGCGCCGAGCAGGGCGGCCTTGCCGCCGGGGCCCGCGCAGCCGTCCAGCCAGCGCCGATCCTCCCCCTCCAGCGGGGCGTTGGCCAGCGCGATGGCCACCAGCTGGCTGCCCTCGTCCTGCACCCCGGCCCGCCCCTCGCGCACCGCCTCCAGCGCCCCGGGCTCCCCGCCCTCGGTGAGCCGCACCGCGTACGGCGACCAGCGGCCCGGCACCGCGGACCCTTCGCCGACCGCGTCCAGCAGCTCGCCGGGCGTGGACCGGCCGGGCCGGGCGACGAGGGTGACCTCGGGCCGCTCGTTGTCGGCGGCCAGCAGCTCCTCCATACCGGCGCTGCCGCCGCCGAGCGCGTCCCACAGGGCGGAGACGACCCAGCGCGGATGCGAGTGGCGGACGCCCAGATACTCCTCGGGGTCCTCGTCGTAGGGCGGGGCGACCCGCTCGAGCCAGCCGTCCAGGTCATGCGCGGCGATCCTGCGCAGCACGGCGTTGACGAACTTGGCGCGTCCGTCGCCCAGCACCACCCGGGCCAGCTCGACGCTCGCGGAGACGGCGGCGTGCGTGGGGATACGGGTCCCCAGCAGCTGGTGGGCGCCGAGGTTCAGCACATCGAGCACCGGCGGGTCCACATCGCGCAGCGGGCGGTCCACGCATTCGGCGATGATCGCGTCGTAGGTGCCCTGGTGGCGCAGGGTGCCGTAGACCAGCTCGGTGGCGAGCGCCGCGTCCCGGGCGTCGAACCGCGGCCCGCTGCCCGCCTCCGCGCTCTCCCGCGCCTTGCGGAGCAGGGGCGGGAGAACGAGGTTGGCATACGCGTCCCGTTCGTCGACCGCCCGCAGCGCCTCGAAGGCGAGGATCCGCACGGGGTCCTTCTGCGGACGGCGGTAGGGCTTGCCTGGCCGGTTCGGGGTGTGGGGACGGCGACGACGGGGCTGGTCGGTCACGGGAAATGTGCTCCGGGGGACGGATCGGGCTGAAGGAACCAGCCTACGTCGCCGGGGCCTCGGCGGTCGTGGGCCCGCCGCCCAGGGCCGTACCGTCCACGGCCGTCCCATCCACGCCGGTCCCCTCCAGGGCCGTCCCGTCCAGGGCCGTCCTGTCCAGGGGCGTCCTGTCCAGGGGCGTGGGCGGAACGGCCGCCGTCACCTTCGCGCCCGTGCCGGCGGCGCTCGCTCCGTCCACGGCGCATCCGTCGCCCACCGCCGCCGGCTGCTCGAACTGGGTGCGGTACAGCTCCTCGTAGCGGCCTCCGGCGGCCAGCAGCGCGGTGTGCGTACCGCGTTCCACGATCCGCCCGCCCTCGATCACGAGAATGAGATCCGCGGCCCGGACCGTGGACAGCCGGTGGGCGATCACCACCGCGGTGCGCCCGTCCAGCGCCTCGGCGAGCGCCTCCTGCACATCCGCCTCCGAGGTGGAGTCCAGATGCGCGGTGGCCTCATCGAGGAGCACCACCCGGGGCCGGGCCAGCAGCAGCCGGGCGATGGTCAGCCGCTGGCGCTCACCGCCGGAGAGCCGGTAGCCGCGCTCGCCCACGACGGTGTCAAGACCGTCCGGCAGGGCCGCGATCAGCCCCTCCAGCCGGGCCCGGCGCAGCACTTCCCACAGCTCCTCGTCGGTAGCCTCCGGCCGCGCCAGCAGCAGATTGGCGCGGATCGAGTCATGGAAGAGATGGCCGTCCTGGGTGACCATGCCGAGGGTGGCGCGGATCGACTCGGCGGTCAGATCGCGGACGTCCACCCCGGAGAGCCGTACGGCGCCGCCGTCGGCGTCGTAGAGCCTCGGCAGCAGCTGCGCGATGGTCGACTTCCCGGCGCCGGAGGAGCCCACCAGCGCGACCATCTGGCCCGGTTCGGCGCGGAAGGACACCTGGTGCAGAACCTGCACGCCACCACGGGTGTCCAGGGTGGCGACCTCCTCCAGGGAGGCGAGGGAGACCTTGTCCGCGGCCGGGTAGCCGAAGTCCACCCGGTCGAACTCCACGGCCACCGGCCCCTCCGGGACCTCCCGGGCGTCCGGCTTCTCGGTGATCAGCGGCTCCAGGTCGAGCACCTCGAAGACCCGCTCGAAGCTGACGAGCGCGCTCATGACCTCGACCCGCGCCCCGGCCAGCGCGGTCAGCGGCGCGTACAGCCGGGTGAGGAGCAGCGCGAGCGCCACGACGGCGCCGGGGTCGAGCCGCCCGTGCAGCGCGAACCAGCCGCCGAGGCCGTAGACCAGGGCGAGGGCCAGGGCGGAGACGAGGGTCAGGGCGGTCACGAAGGAGACCTGGACCATCGCGGTCCGCACCCCGATGTCCCGCACCCGCCGGGTCCGCGCGGCAAACTCGGCGGACTCGTCGGCGGGCCGCCCGAAGAGCTTGACCAGGGTCGCCCCGGGCGCGGAGAAGCGCTCGGTCATCTGGGTGCTCATCGCGGCGTTGTGCGTGGCCGCCTCGCGCCGCAGCTTCGCCAGCCGTCCGCCCACCCGGCGCGCGGGCAGCAGGAAGAGGGGCAGGAGCAGCAGCGTGACCAGGGTGATCTGCCAGGAGATCCCGATCATGACGACGAGGGTGAGCAGCAGTGTCACCAGATTGCTCACCACCCCGGAGAGGGTGTCGCTGAACGCCCGCTGCGCGCCGATGACGTCGTTGTTGAGCCTGCTGACCAGCGCACCGGTGCGGGTCCTGGTGAAGAACGCCACCGGCATCCGCTGGACGTGGTCGAAGACGGCGGTGCGCAGATCGAGGATCAGCCCCTCGCCGATGTTCGCCGAAAGCCAGCGGGTCAGCAGCCCAATGGCCGCTTCCGCCACGGCGATCGCGGCGATGAGCCCGGCCAGCCCGAGCACCGTCCCCTGTCCCGAACGGTGGACGATCGCGTCCACCACCCGGCCCGCCAGCAGCGGTGTGGCCACCGCGAGCACCGCCGTGACCGTGCTCAGCACCAGGAACAGCAGCAGCCGGCGACGGTGCGGACGGGCGAAGGCGCCGATGCGGCGCAGTGTCTCGCGGGAGAAGGGCCGCCGATCGTCGTTGGCATTGGACGCCTGATACAGGGAATGCCAGGCGGTCACTTCCATGTCCATCACGTACCTCCGAGGTCTCGTGAGGAACGTAAGACTTCAACCTAGGTTGAAGTCGACATTGGCCTGAACCGGCGCGCCCGGCACCCGTCTTTCGACCCAGTGGCCCGCCTTTCGGCCCGGCGGCCCGGCTGAGACGTCACCCCCGTTCAGGCCCCGAGCTGCTCGCCCTCCGCGATCCGCACCCCGCGCGCCCAATCCGCCGCGAGCATCGGCTTCTTGCCCTGCGGCCGCACCCAGGTCAGCTCCACGGCATGGCTGCCGGTGCCCACGTACACGGCCTTCTTGGTCGCGGCCAGCGCGCCGGGCGCCAGATCCGTACGGTCCGCCACCGGTCGCGCCGAGACGACCTTCAGCCGCTCCCCCCGGAAGGTGGTCCACGCGCCCGGGGCGGGGGTGCACGCCCGCACCAGCCGGTCGACGCGCAGCGCGGGCGCCGTCCAGTCGATCTCCGCGTCCTCGACGGTGATCTTCGGGGCGAGCGAGATGCCCTCGGCCGGCTGCGGCACCGGGTTCAGGGTGCCGTTCTCGATGCCGTCCATCGTCGCCTCGAGCAGTCCGGCACCGGCGAAGGCGAGCCGGGTCAGCAGATCGCCACTGGTGTCGGTGGCCCGCACCTCCTCGGTCACCACCCCGAACACCGGCCCGGAGTCCAGCCCTTCCTCGATCTGGAAGGTCGAGGCGCCGGTCATCTCGTCGCCCGCGAGCACGGCGTGCTGTACGGGTGCCGCGCCCCGCCATGCCGGGAGCAGCGAGAAGTGCAGATTGACCCAGCCGTGCGCGGGGATCTCCAGCGCGGACTTGGGCAGCAGCGCGCCGTAGGCCACCACCGGGCAGCAGTCCGGGGCGATCTCGGCGAGCCGGGCGAGGAACTCCGGTTCACGCGGCTTGCCGGGCTTGAGCACCTCGATACCCGCCTCCTCGGCCCGCTCGGCGACCGGGCCGGCCACGAGGCGGCGACCGCGCCCGGCGGGCGCGTCGGGACGGGTCACCACGGCCACCACCTCGTGCTTCTCCGACGCGATCAGCGCGTCCAGAGCGGGCAGGGCGACCTCGGGGGTACCGGCGAAGACGAGCCTCATGGGTGGCGAACTACCTCTCACACAGCGGGTACGGCGGAAACAGCGGAAACCGCGCCTGAAGTCTATGGTCCGCCGGACGAGGGGGCGTACGAGCGGACCCCCGCACGCCCCGGACCGTGACCGACGGGCGGGTGCCGCGTTGGTCAAGACAGATTGACCGCATCGGGCCGCTGCCGCGGCCCGATGCGTTTCCCGCCGTCCGACCGCTTCCCCGCTCCCTCCCCCAAACCACCCCATCTCCCCGTCACCCCACACCCCATCCCCGTCAACGCCGGTTCGAGAGGCTTGTACATGGCCGACCACGCAACTCATGACGCCCAGGCACGGGCCAGCCTGCACCTCCTGGTCCGGGACATCGAGCGGGTCCGCCGGCAGGTGGACGCGCTGCGCACGCTCACCGCCCAGCTCGGCAATGTCTACCGCCCCCGTCGCACCGGCCCGTCCGCCGGTTTCGTGGTCTACGGACGCGCCCCGGCCCCCACCGTGCGGCTCGCCCAGGAACTGCGGGACAGCGTCGAGACGCTGGTCACGGCCGCGGTCGACTTCGATCGCTCGCTCGGCTTCTCGTGGGACGCGGTGGGCTCGGCGCTCGGCGTCACCAAGCAGGCGGTGCACCGCCGATACGGCGCCCGCCGGGCCGCCGCGCAGAGCGCGTCCGAGGGCGGCGAACCGTCCACGGGCCGCCCGGCCGAGTCCGCCTCCGTGCCCTCGGTGCCCGCCGCGCGCACGGCCCCGCCGCAGTCGACACCGCCATCCCTCCGCGAGGACCCTCGTCCCAACCTCCGCGAGGACCCCCGCCCCAACGCCTTCCCCAGCCCCCGCCACGGGTAGGCAACGCCCCTTCTACAAGGCTAGGTTCTCCCCCGGCTACCGCCGGGAGGTGCCCCCGCCGGGGCGCTTCAGCCTCCCCCGGCTACCGCTGGGAGGTGCCCCCGCCACGGCGGTCGACCGTGCCCGGCCCCTCCCTTCCTCAGGGGCCCGCGCGCGCTCCCTTTCGACAGCACCGCGTTCGACAGCGAAGCGCCCCTTCGGCTCGCCACCGGCTACCGCCGGGCGGTGGCCACCGGCCGGAGGAAAACCCCAGCCCCCGGATGCTCGAAGGCCCCCTTCCGCTCAGCCGGTCACCGCGAGATGGCAGGCCGGGCTCGGCCGGAAGAACCCAGCCCGGAGGCTCTGCCGACTCAGCCGATGTCCAGGGGATCCACGCGCACCGCGGGGTCCCGCTCCCCCAGGGCCAGGCGGCGCGCCTTCGCCTCCTTGAGGGCCGCCGCGAGTGCGCTGCCCTGGCCGGGGCGCACCCGCAGCAGTGCGCGCTCCCAGACCTCGCCCGGCGGCGGGTCTCCGGGGCGGCGCGGGCGCCCGGGGGGCGCCGGGGGCAGCGGGACCGGGCCGAGCGTCTCGGCCCCTTCGGGCAGCCGGGCCGAGGCGATCAGCTCGGCCACCGCCTCCGCGGGGCCGGTCACCGCCGCCATCCGTGAGATCGGCGGAAAGCCCAGCTGGGACCGTTCGGCCAGCTCGCGCGCCGCGTAACCGGCGGGGTCCCAGCGCACCAGCGCCTGGACGGGCCGCAGCGTCGGCTCGGCCATGATCACCACGGTGCCGCCCCGGCCGTCATCCTCCTCGTCCCCATGGCCGCGTACCAGCGAGGCCGCCTCCAGCCAGTGGCGCAGCGCGTCCTCACCGGCGCGCAGATCGGGGCGGCCGAGCAGGGCCCAGCCGTCGAGCAGCAGCGCCGCGGCGTAACCGCCCTCGGCGACCGGCTCGGCGCCCGGCGTGCTCACGACGAGCGCCGGACGGTCGGGGACGGACGTCAGCACATGGTCACGGCCGGAGGTGCGCACGGGCACCGCCGGAAAGGCCCGGCCCAGCTCCTCGGCGGTGCGCCGGGCGCCGACGATGGAGGCGCGCAGCCGGACGCCCCCGCATTCGCGGCAGTGCCAGGCGGGTTCGTCCCGTCCGCACCATCCGCACACCAGATGCTCCGCGTCCCGCGCCTCCAGCGGACCCGCGCAGTGCGCACAGCGCGCGGGCTCCCGGCAGCGCTCACAGGCCAGCTTCGGCACATAGCCCCGGCGCGGCACCTGCACCAGCACGGGGCCCCGGGTCAGCGCCTCCCGTACGGTCTGCCAGGCGATCGTGGGCAGCCGGGCGGCGCGGGCCTCCGCGTCCCGGGCCACTTCGCCCTCGTCGACCGTACGGATCAGCGGGGCGGCCGCCCGGACCCGCTCACGGTCGGCTTCGAGCGGCCGGGCCCAGCCGTTCTCCACCAGCTGGGCGGCCTCGACGGTACGGCCGAGGTCGCCCAGCAGAAACCCGGTCTTCTCGTGGACGGCGCGCAGCAGCAGCACATCGCGGGCGTGCGGCTGCGGCAGCCGGTCGTCGCTGTGGCTACGGTCGCCGTCGTCCCAGATCCCCACCAGCCCGAGGTCCCGGACCGGCGCGAACATCGCCGCGCGGGTGCCCACCACCGCCCGGATCGAGCCCCGGCTGACCGCCAGCCAGCGGCGGTAGCGCTCCTCGGGTCCGAGGTCGGCGGTGAGCAGCACATGCCGCCCCGGCCCGCCGAGCACCTCCGTGAGCGCGGCGTCCACCCGCTCGGCGGTCCGTCCGTCGGGGACGACGACGAGCGCCCCGCGCCCGGACGCGAGCGTGGCGGCCACGGCGATGGCCCACTCCCGGGGCCAGTGCGGTCCGGGCAGCGCGGTCCATACGGCCCGCGGCCGGTCACCGCGCGCAAGCGCCTCCAGGAACCCGGGCCCGGCCGGATAGCGGGCCCAACTCCCGGGCGCGGGCGGCTCCGGCGGGGGCAGCGGCGGCGGTGACGGCTCGCCCTCGGCGCGGGCGTTGCGCTTGGGCAGGGCCAGCTGAAGCACATCGGCGAGCGATCCGGCGTACCGGTCGGCGACCGCCCGGCACAGCGCCAGCAGCCCCGGCCCCAGCACCGGCTCCGGGGAGACCACCTGCGCGAGGGCGGCCAGCGGGCCCCGGTAGTCGGACTCGGCGACGCGCTCGATGATGTACCCGTCGAGCAGCCCGCCGCCCTCGCGCCGCCCCTCGCGCACCTTCCCCGTCCCGGCCCCGAACCGCACCCGCACCCGCACCCCGGGCCGCGCCTCGGCGTCCATCTCGGCCGGCACCGCGTAGTCCCACAACTTGTCGAGGTGGACCGGCCCCTTGTCGACGAGCACCCGCGCCACGGGCAGCTCCCCGGCCAGCGCGGCCCCCCGCCACGTCCGCGGCTTGGCCTTGGGCACCTTGGCCTTGCGCACGGTCTCCCGAATGAGCGCGAGCTGCTCCCCCTCCGACGTCTCCGCCGGGTCCTTCGGCCGCTCGTTGTCCCTGCTCACAGATCAAGTCTTAGCAGACCACACGGACAGCAACGGACGCGAAGGCCCGGACGCCAAGAGGCGTCCGGGCCTTTTCGAAGCGGGGATCGGGCCGGGGCCTTACAGGCCCGCCGCCGCGCGGAGGGCGTCTACCCGGTCGGTGCGCTCCCAGGTGAAGTCGGGGAGCTCGCGGCCGAAGTGGCCGTACGCCGCGGTCTGGGCGTAGATCGGGCGGAGCAGGTCGAGGTCGCGGATGATCGCGGCCGGGCGGAGGTCGAAGACCTGGGAGATGGCCTTCTCGATCTTCTCGGTGTCGATCGCGGCGGTGCCGAAGGTCTCGACGAAGAGGCCGACCGGCTCGGCCTTGCCGATGGCGTACGCGACCTGGACCTCGCAGCGCTGAGCGAGGCCGGCGGCCACCACGTTCTTGGCCACCCAGCGCATGGCGTAGGCGGCGGAGCGGTCGACCTTGGAGGGGTCCTTGCCGGAGAAGGCGCCGCCGCCGTGGCGGGACATGCCGCCGTAGGTGTCGATGATGATCTTGCGGCCGGTGAGGCCGGCGTCGCCCATCGGGCCGCCGATCTCGAAGCGGCCGGTGGGATTGACCAGCAGACGGTAGCCCTCGGTGTCGAGCTTGATGCCGTCCTCGACCAGGTCCTTCAGCACGTGCTCGACCACGAATTCCCGGATGTCGGGAGCCAGCAGCGAGTCCAGGTCGATGTCGGAGGCGTGCTGCGAGGAGACGACGACGGTGTCCAGGCGGACCGCCTTGTTGCCGTCGTACTCGATGGTGACCTGGGTCTTGCCGTCCGGGCGCAGGTAGGGGATGGTCCCGTTCTTGCGGACCTCGGACAGCCGGCGGGAGAGCCGGTGCGCCAGGTTGATCGGCAGCGGCATCAGTTCGGGCGTCTCGTCGCAGGCGTACCCGAACATCAGGCCCTGGTCGCCCGCGCCCTGCTTGTCCAGCTCGTCCTCATCGCCCTCGACCCGGAGCTCGTAGGCGGAGTCCACACCCTGGGCGATGTCGGGGGACTGTGAGCCGATCGACACCGAAACGCCGCAGGAGGCGCCGTCGAAACCCTTCTTCGACGAGTCGTAGCCGATGTCGAGGATCTTGTTCCGCACGAGCGTCGCGATCGGGGCGTACGCCTTGGTGGTCACCTCGCCGGCCACGTGCACCAGGCCGGTGGTGATCAAGGTCTCGACGGCGACCCGGGAGGTCGGGTCCTCCTTGAGAAGGGCGTCGAGGATGGTGTCGCTGATCTGGTCGGCGATCTTGTCGGGGTGACCCTCGGTCACGGATTCCGAGGTGAACAGGCGGCGGGACACATCGCTCCCTGGGGTTGCAGCGGCTGCTGGCTGATCATGGTCGGACCGCTCGGGAGCTGCGCCCGGTGCGGTTCCTGGGCCAGCTTATCCGGCACGTCCACCGGTCAAGCATCCCCGTCCCACAGAACGGGCAGGCCCGTGTCCGGGAACATACCTTGCCTCAAGCCGAAATACAGCCCCACCCTACCGTGGCAGGAACGTGTCATGAGCTGTCATGAGCCCGATCGGCCGTGCCGTCGCCCCGCTTCAGGGGCATCGAACAGCCCCGCCGGGGCCGGGCTCAGCCAAGGCGGCGGGCCACCAGATCCCAGACGGTGTCGGCCAGCGCGCCCTTGGGGCCGTACGGCACGGGCGTCTCGGTGCCGTCGGCGCCGAGCACCACGGCCTCGTTGGTCTCCGCGCCGAAGGTCTTGTGCTCCCCGACCTCGTTGACCACCAGCAGATCGCAGCCCTTGCGGGCGAGCTTGGCGCGGCCGTTGGCGAGCACATCGTCGGTTTCGGCGGCGAAACCCACCACGATCTGGCCGGGGCGGGCGCGCTCGGCTGAGATCTCGGCGAGGATGTCCGGATTCCGTACCAGGGCGAGCGGCTCGGGCTCCTGGCCCTCGCGCTTCTTGATCTTCCCCTCGGCGTACCGCGCGGGGCGGAAATCGGCCACGGCGGCGGCCATCACCACGGCGTCGGCGTCCGCGGCCGCCTTGAGCACGGCCTCGCGCAGCTGGGCCGCGGTGCCCGCGCGCACCACATCGGCGCCGGCCGGGTCCGGCAGCTCGCTGTTGGCCGAGACAAGAGTCACCCGGGCACCCCGGGCGACGGCGGCACGGGCCAGGGCGTACCCCTGGCGGCCGGTGGAGCGGTTGCCGAGGAAGCGCACCGGGTCCAGCGGTTCGCGGGTGCCCCCGGCGCTGACCACGACATGGCGCCCCGCCAGATCGGCGGTGAGCGCCTCGGCGCCACGGGCCAGCACCCGGCGGCAGACCTCGAAGATCTCCCCGGGGTCCGGCAGCCGCCCCTTGCCGGTGTCCACGCCGGTGAGCCGCCCCACAGCGGGTTCGATGACGACGGCGCCGCGGCGGCGCAGGGTCGCCACGTTCTCCTGGGTGGCGGAGTGCTCCCACATCTCGGTGTGCATCGCGGGCGCGAAGACGACCGGACAGCGCGCGGTGAGCAGCGTGTTGGTGAGCAGATCGTCCGCCAGGCCATGGGCGGCCTTGGCGAGCAGATCGGCGGTGGCGGGGGCGATCACGAGCAGATCGGCGGACTGGCCGATGCGGACGTGCGGCACCTCGTGGACGGAGTCCCAGACCTCGGTCGTCGCCGGATGCCCGGACAGCGCGGACCAGGTCGCCTCGCCGACGAAGTGCAGCGCCGAGGCGGTCGGCACGACGCGTACGTCATGGCCGGACTCGGTGAGGCGGCGCAGCAGCTCACACGCCTTGTAGGCGGCGATCCCACCACTGACGCCCAGAACCACCTTGGGCTTGTCCATCGCTCGGCTCTCCCCACCGGGTACGTCGGATGTCGCATCGGGCCGTACGTCCAGTCACGGTACGCCGGGTCATCTCACGTACCCATGACACACCACGGGCCCGGCATCTCTGCCGGGCCGTGATGAAGTGATCCGAGAACTACTGAGCCGGGCCCTCGATGGCCTCGGAGGTCAGCAGGCCCGCGTTGATCTCGCGGAGCGCGATCGAGAGGGGCTTCTCGTGGACGTGGGTGTCCACGAGGGGACCGACGTACTCGAGCAGGCCCTCACCGAGCTGGGAGTAGTACGCGTTGATCTGCCGCGCGCGCTTGGCCGCGTAGATCACCAGGCTGTACTTGGAGTCGGTGGCCTCGAGCAGCTCATCAATCGGAGGGTTGATGATCCCCTCGGGCGCGGTCATGGGAGAGGACACTCTCTAGCCTTCCTTATTTCTGCCTCATGGCAAGAATTTCGCCTCATGGCAAGAGTGAATTGAAGATCAAGCCACTCGCATCAAGGCTAGCAGCTCATGGGAAACGTCCTGGACGGAGGTATTGACCAAGGTCGTATCGAACTCTGACTCGGCGGCCAGCTCGGTCCGCGCGGCCTCCAGCCGCCGCTCGATCACCTCGGGCGCCTCGGTGCCCCGGCCGGTGAGCCGGCGCACCAGCTCCTCCCAGCTCGGCGGCGCCAGGAAGACCAGCTGCGCCTCCGGCATGGACTCGCGGATCTGCCGTGCGCCCTGTAGGTCGATCTCCAGCAGCACCGGCTCCCCCGCGCCGAGGCGGTCCATGACCGCCTCGCGCGGGGTGCCGTAGCGGTTGCCCGCGAACTCGGCCCACTCCAGCAGCTCACCATTGGCTATGAGCTTGTCGAACTCCCCGTCGTCCACGAAGAAATAGTGAACGCCGTCCCGCTCACCGGGGCGCGGTCGCCGCGTCGTGGCGGAGACCGAGAGCCAGACCTCGGGGTGTTCCTTGCGCATATGGGCGACGACCGTGCTCTTGCCGACCCCGGAGGGGCCGGAGAGCACGGTCAATCGCGGTCGTGCGGAGTGTGCTGCCATGGAGCGATTATCCAGGTTCCCGGGAGTGCCTGGAAACGCCGGGCCTCGTCAGCCGGCGGCGCCGCCGAACTCGCGCTCGAGCGACGCGATCTGGTTGGAGCCCAGACCCCGCACACGACGGCTCTCGGAGATGCCGAGCCGCTCCATGATCTGCTTGGCGCGGACCTTGCCGACGCCGGGCAGGGACTCCAGGAGAGCGGACACCTTCATCTTGCCGATGACGTCGTTCTCCTGGCCCTGCTTGATGACCTCGTGCAGGGAAGCGCCGGAGTGCTTGAGTCGATTCTTGACCTCGGCGCGCTCCCGGCGAGCCGCGGCGGCCTTTTCGAGCGCGGCTGCGCGCTGTTCAGGGGTAAGGGGCGGAAGAGCCACGCCTACGTCACCTCGGATGTCGAACTGTCGGATATGGACCGGTGAGGAACCTAGTCGCCCCTCACCTGGGGAGCAACGCGCAACGCAGCAGCACGTTCGCTCTCGTCGGAGACTAGCGGCCGATCCCGCTCCAGTCAGCGAGAACAGACGAAAAGTCCTGGTCAGACTCGCTCGACTCGGACATTTACGGACAAAATAGCCGGGTTATTCGGCCACAGCACGCACTTCATCAGCCATTCTGGACGCCGCCTCGACCAGCGACGCGGCGTCCGGACCGTGCCGGAGCACCCCCCTGCTGACGCTCGGAACGACATTCCGCACCGCCGGACCGAAAACCGCCGGGAGATCGGCGGGGGTCGCGCCCTGGGCCCCGATGCCGGGGGCCAGCAGCGGACCGTCGATCGCCAGATCGGCGCCCGCCTCCCCCGCCGCCCCGCCCAGCGTCGCGCCGACCACCGCGCCGTACGAGCCGAGGCGGCCCTCGGCGGCCTCGGCGGCGTTCTCGGCCTTGAGCGCCCTCAGCACGGTGGCCGCGACGGTCGTTCCGTCGGACCGCACCGCGTGCTGCACCTCGGCGCCCTCCGGATTGGAGGTCAGCGCCAGTACGAAGACGCCCGCGCCCGCCGCCCGCGCCGCGTCCAGCGCCGGGCGCAGCGAGCCGAAGCCGAGGTAGGGGCTGAGGGTGATCGCGTCCGAGAACAGCGGACCGGCCGGATCCAGATAGGCCGAGGCGTACGCCGCCATGGTCGAGCCGATGTCGCCGCGCTTGGCGTCCATCAGCACCAGCGCCCCGGCGGCGCGGGCGTCGGCCACCGCCCGCTCGAGCACCGCGATGCCGCGGGAGCCGAACCGCTCGTAGAAGGCCGACTGTGGCTTGAGGACGGCGACCCGCTCGGCGAGCGCGTCCACGACGGTCCGGGTGAACCGCTCCAAACCGGCCACATCGTCCCCCAGGCCCCAGTCGGCGAGCAGGGAGGCGTGCGGGTCGATGCCGACGCACAGGGGGCCGCGGGCGTCCATGGCGGCGCGCAGGCGGGTGCCGAAGGGGGTCGTCATGCGT
>NZ_JANIIC010000270.1 GCF_024519315.1 Streptomyces malaysiensis subsp. samsunensis
CCACCGATGCGGCCTGGTCGGCCACTGTTCCCCGCAGGTGCGGGTGCGCTGTGAGGATTTCCCGGAGCAGGGCTCCGGTGCCGCCGCCGACATCGATCACGTGGCGGACGTCCGACCAGTCGTACGCGGTTCCGATTCCCTTGGTGGACTGGGAGACCTGGGACATCAGTCGGTCGAACGACTCGGTCCGCGCGGGTGAAGCGGCCAGGTCCGCCCAGAACGGGGCTCCGTGGACCTTCTCGTAGACGGAGGTTCCGGAGCGGACCGCGTCCACCAGGTGGTGAAAGGTGCTGTCGAGCCGCCCGGCCACTTCGTCGGCGTCCAGCCACTGACGCAGATTGGCCGGGTGATCGGCCAGCAGTTCCGCGGCCAGTTCGGTGAGCGCGAAGGTGCCGGGTTCCGGCTCGGCGAAGATGTCCCGGCAGG
>NZ_JANIIC010000271.1 GCF_024519315.1 Streptomyces malaysiensis subsp. samsunensis
CAGCCCGCGCTGTGGGCGGTGATGGTGTCCTTGGCCGAGGTGTGGCGTTCGTATGGTGTGGAGCCGTCGGCTGTGGTGGGTCATTCGCAGGGTGAGATCGCCGCCGCTGTCGTCGCGGGTGCTCTGTCGTTGGAGGACGGGGCGCGGGTGGTGGCCCTGCGCAGCCGGGCCGTCGCCGCCGAACTGGCCGGGCAGGGGGGCATGGCGGCCGTGGCCACGTCCGAGGACGAGGTGCGCCGCCTCGTGGAGGACATCAAGGACGTGGTGTCGGTTGCGGCGGTCAACGGGCCCGCGACCACGGTGGTTTCGGGTACGCCGGAGGGGCTGGAGGCGCTTGAGGTCCGGTGTGGGCGGGAGGGGGTGCGGTTCCGGCGGGTGGCGGTGGACTACGCCTCGCACTCCGCTCAGGTGGATGCGCTTC
>NZ_JANIIC010000272.1 GCF_024519315.1 Streptomyces malaysiensis subsp. samsunensis
ATCGGGCGGTGGTGGTGGGTGTTGATCGGGTTGAGTTGGTGGCGGGGTTGGAGGCGTTGGCGGGGGGTGTGTCGTGTTCGGGTGTGGTGCGGTCGGGTGCGGTGGGGTTGGTGGGTGGTGTGGGTCCGGTGTTGGTGTTTCCGGGTCAGGGGTCTCAGTGGGTGGGGATGGGTGCGGGGTTGCTTGAGGTGTCTCCGGTGTTTGCGGCGCGGGTGGGGGAGTGTGAGCGGGCGTTGGCGCCGTTTGTGGATTGGTCGCTCATGGATGTGTTGCGGGGTGTGGAGGGTGTGGGGGATTTGGGGCGGGTGGATGTGGTGCAGCCGGTGTTGTGGGCGGTGATGGTGTCGTTGGCGGCGGTGTGGGCGGGGTATGGGGTGCGTCCTGCTGCGGTGGTGGGGCATAGCCAGGGTGAGATCGCGGC
>NZ_JANIIC010000273.1 GCF_024519315.1 Streptomyces malaysiensis subsp. samsunensis
TTCCGACGCCCTCGGCCCAGCCGGTACCGTCCGCGGCCCCCGCGAAGGGCTTGCAGCGCCCGTCCGGGGCCAGTCCGCGCTGACGGCTGAACTCGACGAACGCGACCGGGCGGGCCATGACCGTCGCGCCACCCGCGAGGGCCAGCGAGCACTCGCCCTGCCGCAGCGCCTGTGCGGCCCAGTGCAGCGCCACCAGGGATGACGAGCAGGCGGTGTCCACGGTCACCGCGGGTCCCTCGAAGCCGAAGGTGTAGGAGATACGCCCCGATGCCACGCTTCCGGCGTTGCCGGTCATGAGGTAGCCCTCGGCGGCCTCGCCGGCCTGGTGCACCGCATCGCCGTAGTCGTGGTAGGTCAGCCCGCAGAAGACGCCGGTCTGGCTGCCGCGCACCGAGGCCGGGTCGATACCGGCCCGCTCCAA
>NZ_JANIIC010000274.1 GCF_024519315.1 Streptomyces malaysiensis subsp. samsunensis
CTGCGGGGGCTGATGATGGACGGTCGCCGCAAGTCGGTCCAGGCCATGGCCGCTCGGCTGCCGGACGGCAACGAGCAGAACCTGCAGCAGTTCGTGAACCAGTCCACCTGGGATCCGGTGCCGGTGCGTCGGCGGATCGCGCAGCGGATGGTGCCGCGGATCGGGCCGGATGCCTGGGCGGTCGATGACGTGTCGTTCCCCAAGGACGGCAGGATGTCGGTCGGCGTCGCCCACCAGTACTGCGGCGCTTTGGGCAAGCAGGCCAACTGCCAGGTCGCCGTCAGCGTGCACGCGGTCTCCGATACGGCCTCGTGCCCGCTGAACTGGCGGCTGTTCCTGCCCCGGGAGTGGGCGGATGACACCGTCCGGCGCCGGCGGACCGGCGTGCCCGAGGACATCGGGCACCGCCAGAAGTGGCG
>NZ_JANIIC010000275.1 GCF_024519315.1 Streptomyces malaysiensis subsp. samsunensis
CTAATCGCCGGGCGCGTTCACGGACCTGGCAGCGCAGGAGCTCGTGGATGACCTGGTCGGTTCCGTCGTCCCGCCAGGCGGCGAAGTAGTAGTAGGTCGCGCTCTTGGGCGGCAGGTCGTGCGGGAGGTAGGCCCACTGACATCCGGTTCGCCCCTGGTAGAGGATCGCGTTCACAATTTCCCGCATGTCATAGGCGCCCTGGTGGCCGCTGACCGAGCGGTGCCGGTCCTTCCACGCGGTGATCACCGGCTCGATGAGAGCCCACTGCTCGTCCGATAAGTCACTCGGATACGGCTTCCGTTCACTCACCCGGCCAGCCCACCAGACCACAGACCCCGGACCGGAGGAATCCACTCCAGACCCACACCATCAGGCGATAACAGAATCACTCAAACACTCACGAACCGCCCACTAAG
>NZ_JANIIC010000276.1 GCF_024519315.1 Streptomyces malaysiensis subsp. samsunensis
TGGTCCGGCGCAGCGGCGGGTGATTGGTGCGGCGTTGGCGGATGCGGGGTTGTCTGCGTCGGATGTGGATGTGGTGGAGGGGCATGGGACGGGGACGCGGTTGGGTGATCCGATTGAGGTTCAGGCGTTGATCGATGCTTATGGTGGGGGTCGGGGTTGTGGTGATCCTTTGTGGTTGGGGTCGTTGAAGTCGAACATCGGTCATACGCAGGCGGCGGCTGGTGTTGGTGGTGTGATCAAGATGGTGGAGGCGTTGCGGCATGGTTGGATGCCGGCGACGCTGCATGTGGATGAGCCTTCTCCGCATGTGGACTGGTCGGGCGGTGGTGTGCGGCTGCTGGCCGAGGGGCGAGGGTGGCCGGAGCGGGACCGGCCGCGTCGGGCCGCGGTGTCCTCGTTCGG
>NZ_JANIIC010000277.1 GCF_024519315.1 Streptomyces malaysiensis subsp. samsunensis
AGGCGGCGGTCTCGACGGAGCTCGGGCTGCCGGCGGCGGCCGAGATGGGCGGGTAGGGGGTTTGGAGGGGTTTGGGGACGAGGCTGCGGGGCGGGATCTTGTAGTGCTCGCCCACGTAGGAGAACACGTCGTCCAGGAAGGCGTGGCGGATCAGCTCGATGCCTTCTCGCCACTGGGCCTTGTTCTCGGAGGGGTCGACTTCGAAGGCGCGCAGGGCGAGGGTGGTGTTGCCGCGTCCGGTGCCCAGTTCGACGCGGCCGTTGGACAGGATGTCCTCGGTGGCGACGCGTTCCGCGACGCGCAGGGCGTGGTTCATCCGGGTCGGCAGCAGCGTCACGAGGTGGATGAAGCGGATCCGGCTCGTGAGGGCCATCAGGTAGGGGTAGAGCACCTC
>NZ_JANIIC010000278.1 GCF_024519315.1 Streptomyces malaysiensis subsp. samsunensis
CGTTCGGGGGTGAGTGCGGTGAGGGTGCCGTCGTCGAGGGTTCCGGCGGTGTGGATGACGGCTGTCAGTGGATGGTCGCTCGGGATGTTGGCGAGGGTGGTGGTGAGGTGGTGGCGGTCGGCGGTGTCGCAGGCGGTGATGTGGACGGTGGCGCCGAGTTCGGTGAGTTCGGTGGCGAGTTCGGTCGCGCCGGGGGCGTCGGGGCCCTGGCGGCTGATGAGGAGGAGATGGCGTGCGCCGTGGTGGGTGGTGAGGTGGCGGGCGATGGTGGCGCCGAGGGTGCCGGTGCCGCCGGTGACCAGGACGGTGCCGTCGGGGTCGAGGGTGCGGGGGATGGTGAGCACGATCTTGCCGGTGTGACGGCCCTGGCTCATCCAGCGGAACGCC
>NZ_JANIIC010000279.1 GCF_024519315.1 Streptomyces malaysiensis subsp. samsunensis
GATGAAGGAGGTCACCGTGCCGGGGGCGGGCAGGAAGTTGCGGCCCGGGTCCTCGCCGTTGATGCGGAACTCGAAGGAGTGGCCGCGTACCTGCGGGTCGTCGTAGCCGATGGCCTCGCCGTCGGCGATGCGGAACATCTCGCGGACCAGGTCGATGCCGGTGACCTCCTCGGTGACCGGGTGTTCCACCTGGAGGCGGGTGTTGACCTCGAGGAAGGAGATGGTGCCGTCGTTGCCCACCAGGAACTCCACCGTCCCCGCCCCGACATAGCCCGCTTCCTTGAGGATGGCCTTGGAAGCGGCGTAGAGCTGCGCCGTCTGCTCCTGGGTCAGGAACGGAGCCGGGGCTTCTTCGACCAGTTTTTGGTGGCGGCGT
>NZ_JANIIC010000028.1 GCF_024519315.1 Streptomyces malaysiensis subsp. samsunensis
CCCGCCGGGGGGGCCCCCGGGGCGGGGGCCCCCCGCCGCTCACGCGCGTTCGGTCCGTGCCCCGACCCCGTACACCGCGCGCACATTGTCCTTCGGCCGCGGCTTGTTCCTGCCACAGGGCCCCGCCGCGAAGGCGCGCAGCAGATTCTCCGTGGTGCGGGAGACGAAGGCCCTGGTGCGTGCGTCCATCCCATGGTTGCGGCCGTTCTCATGGGTCCCCGCCATCAGGGCCTCCACCCAGCGCATCGTCCCCGAGGCGAAGACCCCGGCGCCGCTCGCCACCGTGTAGTACGCGGAGTCCGAGTGGCTGTGCCGCCCCCGGCAGACCAGGGGGAGTGGGCGATGATCCGCAGCGGCGCCGGGGTGGGATCGCCCGGAGTGACCCGGTCGTACTCCACACCCACCAGATGGTCGAAGGAGTCGCCGTCGTCCACCCCGGTCCCGGCGAACAGCCAGTGGCCGCTGTCCAGGACGACGTACGGGGCGTCGGTCGGGAAGCCCACCGGCGGAAGCAGGTGTTGGCGCCGAGGATGGCCGGATTGGTGCCGTCGTCCCGGGGCCGGGTGACGTACTGCCGCTGCTGCGGGGTCCAGTACTCGTCGTGACCGAGCGACAGGGTGGCCGAGGCGCCCTTCAGCACCGCCGGTTGCAGATGGACGTCCACGCCCGTGGTGTACGCGAGCGGAAGGCCCAGCCGCTCGGCGAGTACCACCACGGCCCGCTCGTAGACCAGGAGCTTCTCCGCCCCGCTGCTCGCGTACGGCCGGTCGAAGCTGACGGCCAGCGAGCGCGTCCCGTACGCACCGTCCCGGCCCTGGTAGAGGCTGTAGCCGCCCCAGGTGTTGTACGCCTGCCAGGTGGCCGGTGCGTGCATCAGCAGGGTCCGGCCCCGCGCCTGCCGTGAGCGGACGATCAGCGGTACGTAGCGCTGATGGCCGTTCGAGGCGTCCAGCCGCAGCAGATACGCGCCCTCCGGCCAGTTCCGGGCGCGGACCCGGAGCGAACGGTCCCAGTCGGCCCGCACCGTGCGGGTGGTGTCGAGGAACAGGGGCGCGCTCTGCTTTCTGCCGTCCACCCGGCCCGACCGCCACACCAGCCGCGCCTGCGCCCCGCCGTACCAGCCGATCCGGTAGGCCGATACGCGGAAGGCGGGGGCGGTGGTCGACACATGGAGCCCGAACTCCCCGTCGGGCAGCACGCTCACCCGGTCGGTATAGCCCTCGATGGCGTCGGGCGGCCCCGCCGAGCGGATGCGCCAGTCGGCACTTCCCGGCCGGGCGCGCTCCGCCTCCTCCGCCCGGCGCGCGGCGTCGGCGCGACGGGAGGGGTGGGCGCGCGGGCCGTTCCGCTCGGCCGAGGAGTCGCAGCCCGTCGCGGCCACCCCGGCGGCCCCGGCACCTGCCGCCGCGGCGGCTCCGAGGAAGCCCCGGCGGCCCATCCCGCCGGCTATCGGGCCATGTTCTCCGTCCACCGGGCCATCGTGGGCCGCGCCGCGGGCGCGGGCGAGCCGGTGCGGTCCGGCGGAGTGCCCGGCCGCGCGGCCCGGCGGCTCCGAGGTGCGGTGAGGGGGTGTGGGGAGCAGCCTTGGACATATGACCGAATCCCAGGCCCCGCGCATCCACTGGCCTCCGATCGTGGTGCTCGGCGTCCAGCACGACGAGCCCCCGTTCCGGCTGGTCGAGATCGCCGGTGAGCTGGCGGGCAAGGCGTATTCGGTCCTGGACGTCATCGAGATCGCCCGTGAGGTCGGCCTGGACGACGTCGATCTGGACGATCCGGATGTGGTCCGGTGGGTGGGCGGCGACAAGTTCACCTGGACTTCGTTCTGGCCCCCGCATCAGTCGCGCTCCGGGCACCGGGGCTAAGCGGATCGGCGGAAGTCGGCTGCGGTTCGGTGGCGCCCCGAAGGGGCGCGGGGCCGTGTCGATCTGCGGCTCCGCCGCGCGGGCGCGACCAGCCACGACGGCGCCGTAGACGATCGACGGCAGGTCGGGGCACTTCCAGCTAAGCGCTTAGGTGGTGCCCGCACCGCCAGGTGGTTCCCGCACCGGATTCACTGTCAACCCGACGTTGACAGTCGCGAGGGTGTCAACCTATGGTTGACGCATGACGAAACCAGTCGGATCCACCCATCCCGTGCGTCTCGACGATCTGATCGAGGCCATCAAGAAGGTCCACACCGACGCCCTCGATCAGCTCGCCGACGCGGTGATCGCCGCCGAGCACCTCGATGAGGTGGCCGACCATCTCATCGGCCACTTCGTGGACCAGGCCCGCCGCTCCGGCGCCTCCTGGACGGACATCGGCGCGTCCATGGGGGTCACGCGGCAGGCCGCCCAGAAGCGCTTCGTGCCCAAGGCGTCCGAGGTGATCCAGGACCTCGACCCCAGCCAGGGCTTCGGCCGCTACACCCCCCGCGCCCGCAATGTGGTGGTGGCGTCCCAGAACGAGGCCCGCGCCGCCTCCAGCGCCGAGATCGGCCCCGCACACCTCGTCCTCGGCCTCCTCGCGGAGCCCGAGGGCCTGGCCGCGAAGGCGATCCTCGCCCAGGAGGGCGTCCTCCTGGACACCGTCCGGCAGGCCGCCACCGAGGCCCTGCCGCCCGCGGCCGAGTCCTTGCCCGCCCTGATCCCGTTCGACGCGGACGCCCGCAAGGTCCTGGAGCTCACCTTCCGCGAGGCGCTCCGCCTGGGCCACAACTACGTCGGCACCGAGCACATCCTGCTCGCCCTCCTCGAACACGAGGACGGCTCGGGCGTGCTCACCGGGGTCGGCCTCGACAAGGCCGGTGTCGAGGAGTCCATCACCAAGACGCTGGCCCGAATCGCGGAGGCCATCGAGGACGAGCAGCAGTCGTAACCGGGCGGCGGCCGCAACCGAGCGGCGAAGGAAACCTGGCGGCGGCACCGGAAACCGGACGGCAGGGGCCCTGGTCACCCGGCAGGGCCCCTGCCCCGCCGAACCCCGGCTCGCATCGCCGCGCTCGACTACCTTGAAATACTCTGAAAACCATCCTTGACGTCAGAGGCAGAGGTAGGAGTCACGGTGCGCATCGGCGAACTCGCCGCCCAGACCGGCGTCAGCGTACGGGCGCTGCGCTACTACGAAGAGCAGCACCTGCTCACCTCGGAGCGCAGCCCCAGCGGCCAGCGCCACTACCCGGACGCCGCGGTCGACCGCGTCCTGCTGATCCAGTGCCTCTACGCCTCGGGCCTGTCGAGCAAGACCATCCGGGAGCTCATCCCCTGCACCCACACCGGTGTCGCCACTCCCGACACCATCAACCGTCTGACCGCCGAACGCGACCGCATGAACGACCGGATCGCCGACCTGGCCATGGCCCGTGACCGCCTCGAGGCCGTCATCGCGGCGGCCAGTGGCACGGTCAGCTGCGAACCGGTCTGCGTTCCGCAGAGCGCTTGACGTCACGGCGAAGCCACCGTGAAGTCACCGCGCCGGAGCGCTGCCGGCCGTCGCGGGGGTGAGTCCCGGCCACGGCTTTGACCACGGCCCTGGCCACGGCCCTGACTACGGCCCTGACTACGCTCCTGGCCACGGCCCTGACTACGGTCCGGCCGTGCCGGTGGCGGTTCCGGAGAGGCGGGTGACGGCCCAGGCCGCCTCGATCATCCGGAAGATCTCGTCGAGCGCGGTCTCCGGATCGGCCGCCTCCCGGGCCACCGCATAGGCGTCGATCACGAATCTCGCGATCGCCCGGCAGGCCGTCGTGTCCTGTGGCAGGCCGGGGTCGGCGGTGATGGCCGCTGCAAGCGATTCCGCATGGCGCAGCCTCATCGACTCCTCGTACTCCCGCAGGGCGGGTGATTCCTCGACCATGCGCCAGATCGGGGTGGCGCTGTCCGCCGTGCAATGTCGCACCAGGGCCTGGACCTCATGGCGCAGCGCGGGGATGAGCGGCTCGTGCGGCGCCCGGTCGGTGACCGCCTGAGTGAGGCGGTGCTCGAAGTCCTCGTCCTGCTCGAACACCAGGGCCTCTTTCGAGGCGAAGTGGGAGAAGAGCGTGGTGACGGCCACGTCGGCCTCGGCGGCCACGTCCCGGATGCCCACCGCGTCGTATCCGCGCTCCAGGAAGAGCCGCAGGGCGGTGTCGGCGATCTTCTGGCGGGTCGCGGCCTTCTTGCGCTCACGGCGTCCGGACGGCACGGTCATGCCCTGACGCTATCAGATACAAATCTGGAACCGTCTTTAAAACCTAACCGTTAGTGTTACGGTCGGCTGCATGAAGAGAGTGAGCTTCGCCGAATTCGGCGGTCCGGACGTTCTGCAACTCGTGGACGCCGAGGAGCCCCACGCGGGCCCCGGCCAGATACGCATCGCCGTGCGGGCGGCGGGTGTGAACCCCGTCGACTGGAGGATCCGGGAAGGCCAGATCCTGAAGGCCCATCCGATCGAGCTGCCCGCCGGAGTCGGGCTGGACGCCTCCGGGGTGGTGGACGAGATCGGTGCGGGCGTCGAAGGGGTCGAGGTCGGCGACCATGTATTCGGCGAAGGCTTCAGTACCTATGCCGAGTTCGCCGTGCTGTCGGCCTGGGCCCGTATGCCCGAGGGGCTGACGTTCGAAGAGGCGGCCGGGTACCCCTCCGTGGTGGAGACCGCGCTGCGTATCATCCGCGAGGTCGGTGTGCGGCCCGGGGAGACGCTGCTGGTCAGCGGGGCGTCCGGGGGAGTCGGATCGGCGGTTTTGCAGATCGCCCGCGATCGCGGCATCACGGTGATCGGCACGGCCGGGGCCGCGAACCAGGACTATCTGCGGAGCCTTGGTGCCCTCGCCACGGCGTACGGCGAGGGCTGGGTCGAGCGGGTGCGGCGGCTCGGCCATGTCGACGCGGCCCTCGATCTGGCCGGCTCGGGCGTGATTCCCGAACTCGTCGAGCTGACCGGGGATCCGCGGAAGGTGATCTCCATCGCCGATCTCGGCGCGCCGGAGCTCGGTGTCCGATTCTCCGGCGTGGCCGGGAGCGTGCCGGAAGCGCTCGCCGAGGCCACCGGCCTCATCGCGCGGGGCAAGCTCCATATCCCGGTCGAGAAGTCGTACCCGTTGGCCGAGGCCGCGGCGGCGCATATCGACAGCGCCGCGGGTCATACACGCGGGCGCCGGGTCATCGTCGTCTGAGGGCCGGCCGCGCGTCGTCCTCGAGCGGAATCGAGGACGACGCCGGTACGCCCGTGTTGGCCATCGGCCCGTCAGGGCGCCGCCTCACTCGCCGATGATCACGCCCCTGCGCGCGTAGAAGGTGTCGAGGTGTTCCCACGCGACCGTGGCGTACTCCTGGGAGTCGCCCGGCAGACCTGACGGGTTGTGAATGATGACGCCTTCCTCACCGGCGCCGACGGCAAGCACCAGATGCCCTCCTTTGCCTGGAGGAGGGAGTTCAGGCGTCCGGATCGTAGGGTGGACGGACAGCAGCGCCAGGCGTCCGCTCGCGATGGCCGCGGGGATCCGCTCCGGCGGCAGGTCGGGGACCGACCGGGCGTCCAGCCCCCACCGTGCCTTCACATGCTCGGCGAAGGGCTGGTAGATCAACCCCCGTACCGTGTCCCCGTTACGGACGTAGGCCCCGGCCTCGCTCAGCTCCCGCACCAGCGGCACGGACGGCGGGACCTGGTGTCCCCAGAAGGCCAGCACCATCCGCAGGCACGCCACACCGCACATCCGCCGGGCCCAAAACGCGTACTCATGCGGATTGTCCGCGCCGGACTTCTGCCACAGCGGGTCATCGCCCGCGTCCAGGCCGGCGAGGAACTCCGGGACCAGGGACGCCGATTCCCATTGGGAGTAGTAGGGAACGGAGTGCCGGGTGGTTGAGACATCCATGCGCCCCAGTCTTGCCTACGGCACGTACACCGGTTTGGCGAACGCGGTCCGCACGAGATGCCGCGTCAGCATGCGGCGCTCAGCGCGCAGTGCTTGGAAGCGCTTGGAGAAACGAACGCGGGGGCTCCGGCCTCACGGCTGCGTCTGCTTCGGCAGGGTGAGGATTTCGGCTCCGTCGTCGGTGATGGCGATCGTGTGCTCGCTGTGGGCCGTCCGGCAGCCTGTCGCGCTGCGGAGGGTCCACCCGTCGGCATCGGTGACCAGTTGAGCGGTGTCCGCCATGACCCATGGCTCCAGGGCCAGCAGCAGCCCAGGGCGCAGTTTGTATCCACGGCCGGGCCGTCCGGTGTTCGAAACGTGCGGGTCCTGGTGCATCGTCGACCCGATGCCATGACCGCCGAATTCGGTGTTGATCGGGTACCCCGCCTCGCTGAGGACCGTGCCGATGGCATGGGAGATATCGCCGATGCGGGCCCCGGGGCCGGCGGCGGCGATCCCCGCGGCCAGCGCGCGCTCGGTCGCGCCGATCATCGCGACGCTCTCCGGGGGCCTGGCGTCGCCCACGATGAAGCTGATGGCGGCGTCCGCGGCGACTCCGCCCAGGGAGACGGCGAGGTCGAGCGTCAGCAGATCGCCGTCGGCGAGTGAGTAGTCGTACGGCCGACCGTGGAGCACCGCGTCGTTGACGGCGGTGCAGATGTAGTGGCCGAACGGGCCGCGTCCGAAGGACGGCGCGTAGTCGACGTAGCAGGACTGCGCTCCCGCTTCGACGATCATGGTCTTGGCCCACCGGTCGATGTCGAGGAGATTGGTGCCGATCGTGCTGCGGCCCTTCAGCGTGTGCAGGATGTCGGCGACCAGGGCGCCGGTGTCCTTGGCTCGGGCCAGCCGGGTGTGGTTCAGGATCTCGATCATGCGGCGTCTTCCTCATGCGACCAATAATTATACCGGCCATACTATACCGGTACTAGAATCGGGGTCATGGTCAGGTTGCCGCTCACTCCCGCAGAGGTCGAACGCGGACAGCGTCTCGGCGCCCTCCTCCGTCGGGCCAGGGGAGAGCGCTCGATGCTCGAAACCGCGCTCGACGCACGTGTCTCACCGGAGACCCTCCGGAAGATCGAGTCGGGCCGTGTCGCCACCCCTGCCTTCCCGACCATCGCGGCGATCGCCGATGTCCTCGGCCTCTCCCTCGACGCGGTGTGGGCCGAGATCAACCAGCCCGAATGTGGCGTCGCGCCGGCCGACTCCGGCCGCACCGCGCATGAGCAGTTGACCTCGTAAGCCTCAATCCCGCAGCGGTGTCGGAGGCGTCGGCGAGAGGGAAAGCGGGGGCGCCGGCGGCGCGGTCCGGGCGGCGGCAATGCGCAAGTACTCCAGTTTTTCCTCGTCCGTGGTGCCCGGCTCCGCCGTATAGGTCACGATCCGCACATCGTGGTCAGGCACCTTCAGCACATCGTTGTCGAGGCTTATCTCCCCTACGAGAGGATGCTGGAGGCGTTTGTGGCCACCCAGACGTGAGCCGAGCGCCGGGGTGCTCCACAGGGCTCGGAACTCTTCGCTTTCGCTCATGGCCTCACCCATCAGAACTCTGAATTCCTCATCATGGGGATACGCTCCGTGCGTGATCCGAAGGTCTGCGACGAGAGCGGCTTTGAATTCTGTGGTGCTCTGCTCCATGAGAAAGAGCGGATGGCCCGCGTCCGATGGCTTCTTGAACACCGCGCGTACCAGGTTTCGTTCTTCCGGCGGTCGAAGGGACGGGTCACCCAGCAGGGCCGCCCACATGGATGTCCATGTCAGCAGGGTCCATGAGGCGGAGAACACCCCCACCGGAATGTTCCCCCAGCGGCTGACGAGCCGTTGTACACCAGGCGGCAGCTGATGCGGGATGTTTTGGGGCGTCGGCGGAAGAAGCCCGGCCACCAGATGAAAGTGACAGGTCTCATTCGTACTCAGGCGCAGCGCGCGGGCGAGTGAGGCCACGACGTCTCGAGATGGGCGCAGGGCCCGGCCCTGTTCAAGACGCAGAAGGTAATCCGTGGATATCCCGGCCAGAGAGGCGAGTTCTTCGCGGCGCAAACCGGCGGTGCGTCGCCGTCGGGTGGCCGGCAGCCCAACGTCTTCAGTCGTGATCCGGGCACGCCATGCGCGCAGTGTGTTACCCAGTGAGTTCTCTGGACGGCTCATGTCCCCATTGTCACCGACCCCACGGTCGATAGCATGGTACTGCCGTTCCTGGGATAAAGTTCCTGGGATAAATGGGGCGACTGATCTGCCGGCCGCGGATACTCCCGCGTCGACCGCCGGGGAGCGGGCTGCCGTGGGGAGGCTCCGCCCGAGCGGCGGAGCCTGTCGATCGGCCTGAATGGCGAATCCGCTGCCGCCCTAGCCGCGGTGGCCGAGATGGGCCGTCAGCAGATTCGCATCCCCGCCTGTGGTGAGCGCACCGCTGGCGACGTAGACCGTGTCGCCGTCGACCGCCACCGATGTGGTGTTCTGTAGGCCATCGCTCTCATCGAGGACGATACGGTCGGCCTTGCCCGGAGTGATGAGGACCACCTTGTTCGGGATATTGAGCGCGGCCAGCAGCTGATCGCCGCGACCGGTGAAGGCGAAATCATCGACACTGTCGAGTCCGGATGCCTTGACCTGATGGGGGCCGGCTGTTCCCTTGTCCGTCAGCGGTATACGAAGGATCGTTCCCCGATCGATGTTGGAAACCCATACGGCTCCGTTGTGCACCTTCACGCCATTGGCGCCGAAGAAATGAACCGGGGCGAGATCCTCTCCCGCGGCCCAGAGCTCGGCGGTTCCGCCGTGCGGCCCGACCTGCCAAACCCTTCCCTGTGTGGAGTCGGTGATGTAGAAATCCCCCGTACGGTCGTCCCTGGCAAGTCCGTTGAGAAAACTCGCGGTCGGCAGAGCGGCGACGCGCTCCGGCTTGCCTCCCGGGCGCAGTTTCCATAGACCGGTGAGGTGTTCGTCTCCGGCCGAATAGAGGAAGTAAAGGGTTCCATCTCCAGTTCGTTCGATCCCCGTCACGGCGGCGAACCCGGTCCCGGGTGTGTTCACGCCCCCATCCGCGGGGAGGGGCATGGTTGCCAATACCTCAACCCGTCCGCCAAGCGTGACGTGAGCCACCTGCCGCGACAGAATGAGGCCGACATCCGCCGACCCATTCGGTCGCACGACGACGCTTTCCGCCACCTGCCCGGCCGGACGGTCGAAATGGGCGACGATCCGCGGATGCGAGAGGGGCGGTGCGGCCGCCTCAGCCGTTGACGAAACCGCGGTAAATCCGATCACCGCGCCGGCGGTGGCCACCGCCAGGCGGAAGGGAAGGTGTTTCGGCATGGTCGCCTCCGAGAGTGATGCGCTTCATAACGGTCAGGCCACTGCGGCAAGCGGGATGAAAAGGGGCAGCGGATATTCCCCCAGATCTCCCGGTCAGCCACGAACTGGCCCGCAAGAAGCAGCATCAGCGCATCCGCGTGGCTCAGCCAGTACCCCGCTTATCTCTGGAACCGCAGGACCACGATGTCCGGCAGGACCAATGCTGTTGGGTTCTTGGCCTCGTCGGGGTCGTCATCGGGAGCTGCCCCGTTCGAGGGCGCGGCGCATGGCGGCGACCTGGGCCACTGTGTCGTGCGGGTGGTCCCGGGCGTGGGTGGGGCAGGCGTAGGTGGTCGTGGCGGCGACGCTGCCGGTGTGTTCGACGGTGATGGGGATCGGTTCGTCGGTGGGGAGTTGGCAGCGATGGCAGAGCTGGCGGCCGTCCGGTGCCGGGCCGAGGACGTCGTCGAGGGCCTGGCGCAGGGCGTGGGCCAGATGATGGGTGCCGGTCAGATACCGGTCGGGGCCGAGGGGGATGCGCCAGTGGGTCCGGTGCTCGGGTCCCCAGGAGACGGGCGGTACGCCGAGGAGGGTGCCTTCGTCGGCGAGTGCGGTGAGGACGCGGATCTGGCGCATGCACCAGCTGCGGGCGGTATCGATGCCGATCAGCCAGTACGTCGTGCCGTAGGTGTCGTCCTGGATCACGGCTCCGGACCGGCCGCCGAGCAGTTCCAGGGCGCGGTCGGCGACGCGAGTGGGCGCGGAGATGGCGTCCCACCATTCGCCCACCGGTAAGAGCTCGACGTCCTCGGCGTTCGGCGGTGCCCACGGCAGGGCTCGGGTCGTCATGGTCGGCTCCGTGCTCATCAGATAGCGGCTCCCGAAACGGCCGAGGCTCCGCCGCCTCGTCGGGGGTTTGTCGTGCTCGCCGACGCTACGAGCCTGAACAACGTCGATACCAGCAGTGTGCAGATCTGTGCAGAACATCCCCCTGTTGAGGGACGTCGACGCTTCGTACCCTTGGCCTCAGCGCTCTGTGGAGGTGACGTTATTGCAGAAAGCTGCACACCACGTTGGTGGAGGTAGTCATGGCCCTACTGTTCATCGGGATCGACCCGAACACCGGCGACGACGAGAGCCCTACGGTCTGGGTCGATGAGGAAAGGCACGAACTCGTCTTTCAGGGATGGAAGCCGAGCCCAGAACTCCAAGCCGAATGCGCGGCGTTCGACATCCCCGGTCACGCGAAGGGGATCCCGGCGCACGAGGCTGTCATCCGTATTCCGGCCAGGATGGTGCACATGATCAGGGAGGCATGCGATGCCGTCGAGCGCACCGACGTTCACTGAACTGATGGCGGGGTGCACCCGCTCGGCCGTGCACCTGGAGATGCGTGACGTCTACTCGGTCGACAGCGAGCGGCAGCAGTTCGAGGCGTGGCGACAGGGTTTCCGCCATGACCCGGCAGACCGGGCGTCCTGGTGGCGGCCATGGCTGGACCTGATCCAGGACACCGTTGCCCGCGGCGTCGTCGTACGCCGCGCGCGGATTGTGTCTGAGCCGGTCAGCGAATACATCCGCTTCGAGCACTCCGGCACCTTCACCAACATCGCGGCAGGCGAACAAGTGCGCTGGCTCCCACGTCGGCGCGCCTCGGATATCGCTCTGCCCGGCAATGACTTCTGGCTCTTCGACGGCCGAGTCATTCGGTGGAACCACTTCACTGGCGACGGCGGGTCGTCGGGCCAGGACCTCTCGGACGATCCCGCCGCCGCCAAACTGTGCGCCGCCGCATTTGAAGAGGCATGGGCCAGAGCCGTCCCGCACGAGCAGTACGAGATCCACTAGTAGAAAGCATCGGTAGGCCAGCTCATGCCCGTCTCCCCCTCCTCGTCCGCCCAGGCCGCTCGCGAGGCCGTCGCCGGACGCCTGCGCGACCTCCGCAAGGAGGCAAGACTGACGATCACCGAGCTGGCAAACCGGTGCGGCTTGCACCACTCCAAGACGTCCCGCATCGAGAATGCGATCACCGGTCCCACGGCCAACGACATCCGCCAGTGGTGCGCTGCCCTCGGAACACAGTCCCAGGCACAGGACATCGTCGTGCAATCGGTGAACGCCGAGTCGATGTACAGGGAGTGGCGCCACCAGATCCGCAGGGGTCTGACAGAGTTGCAGGAGAACACCGGCAAGCTCTTCCGCGCCACGAACCGTTTCCGCGTGTACTCGTCTACGCTCGTCCCCGGCCTGCTTCAGACCGAGGGTTACGCGACCAGCGTCCTCGGGGCGGCAGCCCGCTTCCGTGAACTCCCTGTTGACGACAGCACCGAGGCCGCGCGTGCCCGGGTCGACCGCTCGCGAGTCATCCACGACCCCGGCCGCCGGTTTGCCCTACTCATCGAAGAGTCCGTCCTGCACTGCCAGATCGCCGACGCCGACGCGATGGCGGCGCAGCTCGGCTACCTCCTCACCGCCGGCGCGATCCCCACGGTGTCCCTGGGCATCATCCCGGCGGCCGCGCACCAGCGCTCCCAGTGGCCACGCGAGACCTTCCACGTGTATGACGACAAGCTCGTGTCCGTGGAGCTGGTGTCCGCGAGGGTACGGATCACCCAGCCCTCCGAGATCGCCCTGTACCTGAAGGCGTTCGAGCAACTGCGTGGCATGGCCGTGTACGGGGCCGAGGCGCGGGCGTTGATCCTTAAGGCCATCGAGGCCCTGCACTGACCTCGGGCACGACAAAGGATCGGCGGATCGCGTTCGACGGCGACAAAGCCGTGTGCACCAAAGAGGCCGCCGACCCATTTGTGCAGGTCAGCGGCCTCTTGGAGGAGGGTGAGTAACGGGACTCGAACCCGCGACATCCTGGACCACAACCAGGTGCTCTACCAGCTGAGCTATACCCACCATGACCGGCGCTTCCGCACCGGCCGAGAAAAAGTGTACAGGGTCCGGAGGGGTGCTCGCTCCCGGCTTTCGGGGAGTCGGGAGCGAGCACCGGGACGGCGGATACGGGTCAGGCGGACCGGGCGGGCAGGACGTGCTTGGCCGCGATCGACTTCGCCGTGTCCGAGTCCGGGCCGGGCGCCGGGACGAAGATCGCTTCCCGGTAGTAGCGCAGCTCGGCGATGGACTCGTGGATGTCCGCGAGCGCTCGGTGGTTGCCGTTCTTCTTGGGGCTGTTGAAGTAGGCCCGCGGGTACCAGCGGCGGGCCAGCTCCTTGATCGAGGAGACGTCGACGATCCGGTAGTGGAGGTAGCTCTCGAGCGTCGGCATGTCCCGCAGGAGGAAGCCGCGGTCGGTGCCGACCGAGTTTCCGCACAGCGGGGCCTTGCCGGCCTCGGGGACGTGCTCGCGGATGTAGCCCAGGACCTGGTCCTGGGCCTCCTCGAGCGTCGTCCCGCCCTCGAGCTCGGCGAGCAGGCCGGAGGTGGTGTGCATATCGCGCACCACCTCGACCATGGTGACCAGCGCTTCCGCGGGGGGCCGGACAACGATGTCCACTCCGTCGCCCAGGATGTTCAGCTCGGAGTCCGTGACCAGCGCGGCCACCTCGATAAGCGCGTCGTTCGCCAGCGAGAGCCCGGTCATCTCGCAGTCGATCCACACCATGCGATCGTTCATACGTCTCACCCTACGGGGCGTTCCCGCTGGCCGGGCAGGGTTGGACGGCCTGGGGCGCGGCCCGCGGCCTGTTCGGGCAGGCGTGGGGCGTAGGCGTCCGACTCCGGTTTGCCAGGTTCCGGATGCGGAGCGTGATGGTGGTGCGGAGGGTGCCCCGAGTGACCGGTGGGACCGCCGGGCGCGCCCGGCCGCCGCAGCGGCAGGGCATGGTCGCCCGTACGGGGCTCGATCACCTCGGCGCGGTCGGGCCGGTCGGCCCGCTCCAGCCGCTCCAGCCGCTCCAGGCGGTCGGGGCGGTCCGGACGGTCCGCAGGCCCGCCCTGGGGCCTGCGGGCGCGGTACGCGGCCCGGTAGGCGGCCGGGGAGGACCCCAGCTGCCGCCGGAAGTGCCCGCGCAGCGCGACCGGCGAGCGGAAGCCGCAGCGGCCGGCGACCTCGTCGACCGAGTAGTCGGAGGTCTCCAGGAGCCGCTGCGCCTGAAGCACCCGCTGGGTGATCAGCCACTGGAGTGGAGCGCTCCCAGTGAGCGAGCGGAACCTGCGGTCGAAGGTTCTGCGGCTCATATAGGCGCGGGCGGCCAGGGCCTCGACGTCGAACTGCTCGTGCAGATGCTCGAGCGCCCACGCCACGACCTCGGCGAGCGGATCCGCTCCGATCTCCTCTGGTAATGACCTGTCCAGATAGCGCTCCTGCCCTCCGCTGCGGCGCGGTGGGACGACCAGGCGCCGGGCGAGGGCGCCGGCGGCGTCCGCGCCGTGGTCGGTGCGCACGATGTGCAGGCACAGGTCGATCCCGGCGGCGGTGCCCGCCGAGGTCAGTACGTCACCGTCGTCGACGAAGAGCTCTCGGGGGTCCACATGGACCGACGGGTAGCGCTTGGCGAGCGTCGGCGCGTACATCCAATGGGTGGTCGCCGGGCGGCCGTCCAGCAGCCCGGCGGCGGCCAGTACGAAGGCCCCGGTGCACAGGCCCACGATCCGCGCGCCCTCCTCGTGCGCGCGGCGCAGCGCGTCGAGCGCGGCGGCCGGTGGCGGCTGGGTTATCGACCGCCAGGCCGGTACGACGACGGTGCCGGCCCGGGAGAGTGCCTCCAGGCCGTATGGTGCGGTCAGTTCCAGTCCGCCAGTCGTTCGCAGTGGCACATCTTCGCCCGCGCACACCAGCAGTCGGTACCGAGGGACTCCGGCGTCCTGCCGGTCGATACCGAAGACGGAGAGCGGGATGGAGCTTTCGAAGATGGGGCCGCCGCTGAACAGCAGCACCGCGACGATTTCTCGTCGCCGGCGTCCGGAGAGCTTGCGCGAGGTCTCCGGTACGGTCGTGGAGTCCTGGCTCATGGCACTAAGCCCCCCTCGGTGGTCGCGTCCTCTCGGTCCTGCACGTTTCCCCTCGGTCCTGAACGGTTCCCCCGCCGGTCATGGCCAAGATCGAATCTACTGTGTCGCGTGTGGTCGCCGTGACCAGTTCACCACCCGCCACTATGTCGACATGACAACTTGGCGCGAAGCATTCGATCACGAAGCGTTGCACTCGTAGCCCTCGCTGTGAAGTACGCCTTGTGCGGACACCCACTTCCCGTAGGGGGTACATGCCTCGCGGACCCCTTTCCACGCTGGCCGGACGGGGGTTGAGCACGGTGTTTGCCAAGGGAAGAAGTGTGGCCGGAAGTTGGCTGAAAACAAGCGGGCGCAGACGTACGGATGCGTCATACGACCGGCGTACCTCACCCTCGTACTTCCGTGGACTTGAGCGGTTCTCCAGCGAGGCTCCATCAGCGCTGAGTGCGCGGAGCATCACGCACCGCGTCCCCGGTTCCGGGTCGCGGTCCGGTTCGTTGTCATGTCTCAGACGCGGTGGCCGCCCCGGTGCGCGCCGATCCCCGTACGGCCGTGACGGCCCCGGTGCGGGCTCACGCCGTCCGCGTCCAGCCGGGCCGCGGTGCGCTCGGAATGGCGCAGCAGGGCGTGGCTGGCGGCCGTCACGGCGGCCAGGCCCGCGGCGGCTCCCAGGGCGGCGCCGAAGGGCAGTCCGCACAGGAGCAGGACGACGGGGACCACGGCACAGCTGAAGCCCGCCCAGCGGATCACCTCGCTCACCGCGTCGCTAGCGGGGGCCTGGACCGGGGCTCGAGCGGGGCTCGGAATGTGGGGCCGTCCGGGTGCCCCGGCCCCGCCGCAGGGGGTGCCGCCGGGGGCGTCGTACTCGCGGGCGACGGGCACGGGCAGGGTTCCTCTCGAACAGCCGGCGAGGTGTCGGCAGGGATTCCGCGCAGGGGCGGCGAAGGGGCGGCGGGCGGTGGATCCGGGCAGGTGAGCGCGTCGGGCCGGGGATGCCGCAACCGGTGCCGCTACTACAACGCCCGGCCCGCTCCCAGGTCACTGCCGGGCGGCCGCACGGCCCACCGCGGCGGCCCGGCCCGGCCGGGCTCCGGGCCCGGCCCCGGGCCGATGGGGGACCACTTGGGGCATTGCGTTACGGGCCGCCCTCCGGCATGCTCCGGGGAACGCTTCGGGCGGCTCCGCTCCCGTGGCTACCTCTGGGCAGGTGGTGAATGCCGCCGTACCCTTGGGGGTAAGGGCTTGGAAAGATGAATCCCGGACGGATTTCGACCGCTCGAGGCCGTCCGCCGAGCTCCAGCGGAGCTCAAGTCCCCCGACGACCCCCAACCTGAGCCCCCGCCGATCCCTCCGCACGAGGACATCCTTCGCCGAGACACCGATGGCCGGTCACGAAATCCCCGAACCCGCGGACCGCAAGCGGGTCGCCGATCATATGGCGCACCCCGAAGCGGCGGAAGAAACACGTCATTCCTGCGATCCAGCGTTCCAGCACGGTGTTGTGGTGGGATTCGACGGTTCCACGTCGAGCGAACGCGCCCTCGCCTACGCCATCGGCATGGCCCGGCGCTCAGGCTCAGGACTGATCATCGTCCATGTGGCCAACCGGCTGCCGACGACGGTCTGGGCGGGCTGTGAGCCGCCGGTCTTCGTCGATGTCCCCGATCACCGCACCGAGGTGCTGGGGCTCGAGTTGGCCTGCGCCGACCATCTCGCCGAGGTGCCCTGGATCCTCGTCGAACGCGGCGGGGACATCTGCCATGAGCTGGAGGAGGTCGGCCGGGAGTACGCGGCCGACGCCATCGTGGTGGGCTCCACGCACGGGCTGGTGGGGCGGATCTTCGGCTCGGTCGCGGGGCGGCTCGCACGGCGGGCGCAGCGGCCCGTCATCGTCATCCCCTGAGCGTTCCCGAGTCTCCTGAGCGTCGCCCCGAGATCCCTTGAGCGTCCGTGAGTCGTCCCTGGGTGTCGGCAGGGCTGATCCCGACCGCCCCGGAGCCGTTCCGAGCGTCCCCGAACCGCCCCTGAGCGGCTCCGAGTCCTCCCCCGGTCTTGCCGGGTCGCCGGGGCTCAATCGTGTCCTTGCGGGCCGTCCTGGGTCCTTCTGAGCCCTTCTGAGCTCTCCCGTGGCCCCTCGGGCCTCCCGCGCCCCGCGCCCCGGCGCCTCCGACCCAAGCGCATTGTTGATTCCAAAACCTCTGCCGTCGGCGCGACTTCATGGGGCGCCTGGAACCGGACACCTTCAACTCCCGTTGACCGCAGACGAGATGGCGTCAAGTTCATCTTGACAACGGTCGAACCTACCCGTGCGTAGAGGTGGATTGTGCGTTTGTGAGGGGTACAAACCGTTCAATCGTGCTGTCGCGCGGGAAGTGACGGTTCCCGCGCGGCGGCCAGCCGTCGGCGTGATAGGACGACGCCGGCGAAGGGGAGGCGGCCCCCGCGTGCGTGGTGGCACACGCGGGGGACCGCCGAGTGGTCCGCCGAGGTCGCGGGCGGTGCGGCCCTATTCGACCGTCACCGACTTGGCGAGGTTGCGGGGCTTGTCGATGTCCCGGCCGAGCGCCAGCGCCGTGTGGTAGGCGAGCAGTTGGAGCGGGATGCCCATGAGGATCGGGTCGAGTTCGACCTCGTTGCGGGGTACCACGATCGTGTGGTCCGCCTTCTCCTGCTCCCGGTGGGCGACGGCCAGGATCCGGCCGCTGCGGGCCTTGATCTCCTCCAGCGTCGCGCGGTTCTTCTCCAGCAGGTCGTCGTCGGGCAGGACCGCCACGGTCGGCACCTCGGGCTCGATCAGCGCGAGCGGCCCGTGCTTGAGCTCGGAGGCCGGGTACGCCTCGGCGTGTACGTAGGAGACCTCCTTCAGCTTCAGGGACGCCTCGCGCGCCACCGGATAGCCGCGGACCCGTCCGACGAACATCATGCTCTTTGCGTTCGCATATTCCCCGGCGAGCTTTTTGATCTCCTCCTCGCCGCGCAGCACCTCGGCGATCTGCTCGGGCAGCTTGCGCAGCCCGGCGATGATCCGCTTGCCGTCGGCCACCGAGAGATCGCGGATCCGGCCCAGGTGCAGGGCGAGCAGCGCGAAGGCGACGGCGGTGTTGGTGAAGCACTTGGTGGAGACGACGCACACCTCAGGACCCGCGTGGACGTACACTCCGCCGTCCGTCTCCCGGGCGATCGCGCTGCCCACCACGTTGACGACGCCCAGCACCCGCGCGCCCTTGCGCTTGAGCTCCTGGACGGCCGCCAGGGTGTCGTAGGTCTCGCCGGACTGGCTGACCGCGATGTAGAGGGTGTCCGGGTCCACGACCGGGTTGCGGTACCGGAACTCGCTCGCGGGCTCCGCGTCCGCCGGGATCCGGGCCAGCTCCTCGATCAGCTGGGCCCCGATCAGGCCCGTGTGGTACGCCGAACCACAGCCGAGGATCTTGACCCGGCGCACCCCGCGCGCCTCGCGGGCGTCCAGGTTGAGCCCGCCCAGATGGACGGTGGAGAAGCGGTCGTCGATCCGGCCGCGCAGCACCCGGTCCACGGCGTCGACCTGCTCGTGGATCTCCTTGTGCATATAGGTGTCGTGGCCGCCCATGTCGTACGACTCGGCCTCCCACTCCACGGTGGTGGGGGAGGTGGAGGTGCGGCTGCCCTCGGTGGTGTAGGTGCGGTAGTCGTCGGCCTTGAGGGTGGCCATCTCGCCGTCGTCCAGGGTGACCACCTGGCGGGTGTGGCTGACCAGCGCGGCGACGTCCGACGCGACGAACATCTCCTTCTCGCCGATGCCCAGCACCACCGGTGAGCCGTTGCGGGCGACGACGATGCGGTCCGGGAAGTCGGCGTGCAGTACGGCGATCCCGTAGGTGCCCTCGACCAGCGCGAGTGCGTGGCGGACCTTCTCCTCCAGGGTGGGCGCCTGGGAGCGGCCGATGAGATGGGCGAGCGCCTCGGAGTCGGTCTCGGAGACCAGCTCCACACCGTCGGCGGCCAGCTTGGCGCGCAGATCGGCGGCGTTGTCGATGATGCCGTTGTGGACGACGGCGACCTTGCCGTCCGCGTCCAGATGCGGATGCGCGTTGGTGTCATTGGGCGCGCCGTGGGTGGCCCAGCGGGTGTGGGCGATCCCGGTGGTGCCGGCGAACCGCTTGGGAAGCCTGGCCTCCAGCTCGCGGACCCGGCCCTTGGCCTTGGCGGTCTTCAGCCCGGCGCTCTGGGTGCCCTTGGCGGGCTTGCCCTGGATGGCGATGCCCGCGGAGTCATAGCCGCGGTACTCCAGGCGCTGGAGCCCCTCCAGCAGCAGCGGTGCCACATCGCGTTTCCCGATGTATCCGACGATTCCGCACATGGTGTTCAGGCCCTCCCATTGGATCGCTCGTGCGTGCTCGTGCTCGTGTCCGGCGGCGGCCCTCTGGGCGGGCGCCGCGGACCGGCGCCGTCAGCCGTAGACGATGCGGCGCAGCTGGCGCAGCGAGAGTTCGGGCGGGGCCACCGCGCGGTACGGCAGCTCGGCCGTGATCCGCTCGAAGATGTCCGCGTTGGTCAGCCCGCCGGACTGAAGCTCGCGGTGGCGGCGCCGGACGAACTCCTCCGTCGTCTCGTCGAAGTACGCCAGCACGTCCAGCACCACCCGGGCCGCCTCGCCGCGGCTGAGCGGCGTACTGCGGACCAGGTGGTCGATAAGGTCATCGTGGGACATACGGCGGTCGAGCATCCGTTGATACTGCGGTGCGGCGAGGTGTTTTGCAACATTCCTGCCCGATATCGGGCAGGAGCTGGGCTTGGTGGCGGAGAATCCGCGGCTCAGGCGCCGGAGAAGCGGCGGAGCACCGCCTGTTTGGCGGTGCTGAACTCCTCCTCGGTGAGGATCCCGCTCCGGTGGAGATCGCCGAGCTCCCGCAGTCGCCGCAGCAGGGCGTCATGATCCACATCACTCTCATCGCCCCCGGCAGGCGGGGTGTCCGCGGGCGGCTCGGGGGCGGTGGCCTGGGCGGGGAGCGCCTTCGCCGGGGCGCCCGGATGCGGCATCCGCGCCACCACGGCCGCCGCGATCAGCGCCATCAGCGGGTCCTTCTTGAAGCCGTACAGCACCACGGCGTGCGGGTCGTACTTGGGCGCGGCCGTCGCCGTGGCCTTCGCCACGATGAAGCGGAGGTAGCCGTTCTCCAGTCCGGCGGCCGGGACCCACTCCACCATCTCCACATCCGGCAGCAGGATGCTGCGGGGGCCGCCCGACTTCTTCGACTCCTCGGTCTTCCAGTTCCAGTCCAGCCGGACCCGCTCACCGTCGAAGGACGCCGTGGCGTCGCCCGCCGAAGCCGAGATCGGCACCGAGGGGCCGGGCAGCACATAGCGGTCACAGGGGCCGGGCGGCACCTGCTCCAGGGTCAGGGCCCGGCGCACCTCGTCGACCAGATACTCGGCGAGGTCCCTGCGCTCCGGTTCCACCGAGAGCTGATACGGATCGGCGGCGTCCGGCAGCTTGCCGCCGGTGGCCTGGAGCAGCGGGTCCGCCCCCTCGCGAAGGCGCAGCCTCAGCCGGCCCGACTTCCGCCCCGGCTCATAGGCCACACCGGCCAAGGCCGTCAGGGGGACGGTCAGTTCGCCGAGCGTCTGCCGTACGGCATGCACGCCGCGGTCGCGCCCCGGGACGATCCGGAGCGCTTCCCCGTCAAAGCTCCAGGCGCCGTCGCGCTGGGTGATTTCCGCCATGCGGTGAATTCTGACAGCCCCACGGCGACACATTGGTCTACACCTTGACCGCAACTGACCCTCGCGGTACCCAAGATGCCACGTTTCGTTGAAGGGACCCCCTGTGCGACGACGCCGTGCTCGACTTCTGTGTTCCCTGCTGCTGACCGTGGCCGCCGGGGCGGGGACCGCGGCCTCCTCCGCCTCCGCTTCTCCGGCTTCTCCGGCTTCTCCGGCTCCTCCCGCGTCGGCCGCGGCTGACGCGGCCGCCCCGATCCCGCTGGACCGGGTGGTGCCCGCGCCCGCGTCCGTACGGCCCGTGGAGGGCTCGTACGCGATCAGCCCGGACACCCGCATCCGGGTGTCCGGCTCCGACCGCTCGGCACGACCGGCGCGTCGGGTGGGCGACTATCTGGCGGGCCTGCTGCGCCCCTCAACCGCCTATCGACTGCCCGTCACCACCCGGTCGGGCGACGACGGCATCCGGCTGCGGCTGACGCCCGATGCCGCCGGGGCGCGAAAGCTGGGCGAGGAGGGCTATCGGCTGAAGGTGACCGGGCGCGCGATCACCCTCAGCGCGCGGAGCTCCGCGGGGCTGTTCCACGGCGTCCAGACGCTGCGGCAGCTGCTGCCCACCTCCGTCGAGCGCACCACCCGGCAGGCGGGCCCCTGGCGGGTCTCCCGTGGCACCATCACCGATGTGCCGCGCTACGCCTGGCGGGGCGCGATGCTCGATGTCTCCCGGCACTTCTTCGGCGTGGACAAGGTCAAGCGCTATATCGACCAGCTGGCCCTCTACAAGATCAACACGCTGCATCTGCACCTCTCGGACGACCAGGGGTGGCGGATCGCGATCGACTCCTGGCCGCGGCTGACCACGTACGGCGGCTCCACCCAGGTCGGGGGCGGGCCCGGCGGGTACTACACCAAGGACGACTACCGCGAGATCGTGAGCTACGCGGCGAGCCGTGAACTGACCGTCGTCCCCGAGATCGACATGCCGGGCCACACCAACGCGGCCCTCGCCTCCTACGCGGAGCTCAACTGCGACGGCGTCGCCCCGCCGCTCTACACCGGCACCGAGGTCGGCTTCAGCTCGCTGTGCGTGCCGAAGGAGGTGACCTACGACTTCGTGGACGATGTCATCCGCGAGCTCGCCGCGCTCACCCCCGGCCCCTACCTCCACATCGGCGGGGACGAGGCCCACTCCACCAGCCATGAGGACTATGTGGCCTTCATGGACCGGGTGCAGCCGGTCGTCGCCAAGTACGGCAAGACGGTGGTCGGCTGGCACCAGCTGACCGGCGCGCATCCCGCGAAGGGCGCGATCGCCCAGTACTGGGGGACGGACGGAAGCGAGAAGGAGGTCGCGGAGGCGGCCAAGGCGGGCACCCGGCTGGTCCTCTCACCGGCCAACCGCGCCTATCTGGACATGAAGTACGACGCCAACACGCCGCTGGGGCAGAGCTGGGCCGGGTACGTCGAGGCGAAGCAGTCCTACGACTGGGACCCGGGCACGTACATCAAGGACGCCCCGGCGTCCTCGGTGCTCGGGGTCGAGGCGCCGCTGTGGACGGAGACCCTGGAGACCAGCTCGCATATCGAGTACATGGCCTTCCCGCGCCTCCCCGGCATCGCTGAGCTCGGCTGGGCACCCGCGAGCGCGCACAACTGGGACGAGTACAAGGTGCGGGTGGCGGCGCAGGGTCCCCGCTGGGACGCGCTGGGGATCGAGTACTACCACTCCCCGCAGATCCCCTGGCCCAACGACTGAGCCTCTCCGGGGGCGTCGGGCCTTGGGCCCCGGGGCCCCGGCCCCCGGGCCCCCGGGCTTCGGGCCCCCGGCCCCGGGCCGCCCTCGGGCCTTGGGCCCCGGTCTCCGGGCTCCGGGCCTCGGGCCCCCGGTCTCCGGGCTCCGGGCCTCGGGCCCCCGGTCTCCGGGCTCCGGGCCTCGGGCCCCCGGTCTCCGGGCTCCGGGCCTTGGCCCCCGGGCTTCGGCCCCTGGCCCCGGGTCTTGGGCCGCCGGGCTCCGGCCCTCGGGCTCCGGGCCTCGGGCCTCGGGCCCTGGGCCCACGGCCGGGGCGCTCGCCGAGCACCCCACCGGCTCCCTCGCGGCGGCCCCGCCGCCGTCCCCCTCCGGGCCTCGCGCCTTGGGCTCCGGGCCTCGGGGCCGCCCTCGGGCCTTGGGCCCCGGCCCCGGGCTTCGGGCCTGGCGGATTGGGCCTCGGGCCTCCGGCCTCGGCCTCCGGCCCCCGTGCCTCGGGCTCCGGGCCTCGGAGCCGCCCACGGGCCTCGGGTCCCCGCCCCCGGGCTCCCGGCTCCCGGGCCTCGGGCCCTCGGGCTCCGGGTTCCGGCCCCGGGCGCCCGCCCTGGCGGGCGGGGGCTGGGTTGGAGCCGGTGCTGGGTGGGTTGGAGGCGGTGCCGCCCGGCTCGTGCCCGGGGCCTGTCGTCACGGCGTCGGGCACGAGCCGGGCCCCGAGGCCCCGGCCACGGGCGGTGGGCGGACCGGTGGGGTCCGCCGCCCGGCCGGGGGCCGGGTCCCGCACCTTCCCGGTGGGGCACCGCCGTTGAGGCGGTGCCCCACCGGGCGGTGCCCCACCGGGCGGTGCCCCACCGGGCGGTGCCCCACCGGGCGGTGCCCCACCGGGCGGTGCCCCACCGGGCGGCGCTCAACGCCGCTTGTTCAGCTCGCGAACCCCAGCTCCCGCGCAATCAGCATGCGCTGGACCTCGCTGGTGCCCTCGCCGATCTCCAGGATCTTGGAGTCCCGCCACATCCGGGCCACCGGATACTCGTTCATGAAGCCATAGCCACCGTGGATCTGGGTGGCCTCGCGGGCGTTGTCCACCGCGACCTCGGAGGAGTAGAGCTTCGCGATCGACGCCTCCTTCTTGAACGGCTCGCCCAGCACCAGCCGGGAGGCCGCGTCCCGCCAGGCCACCCGGGCCATATGAGCGCGCATCTCCATATCGGCCAGCTTGAACTGGATGGCCTGGTTGGAGCCGATGAGGCGGCCGAACGCCTCGCGGGTCCTGGCGTACGCCACCGACTCGTCCACACAGCCCTGGGCGAGCCCGGTGGCCAGGGCGGAGATCGCGATCCGGCCCTCGTCCAGTATCCGCAGGAACTGGGCGTAGCCCCGGCCCTCCGCGCCCAGCAGATTCGCGGCCGGGACCCGGCAGTCGGAGAAGGACAGCTCGCGGGTGTCCGAGGCGTTCCACCCCACCTTGGAGTAGGGGGCGGCCACGCTGAAGCCAGGGGTGCCGGAGGGCACGATGATCGAGGAGATCTCGGGGCGGCCGTCCTCCTTGCGGCCGGTGACGGCGGTGACGGTGACCAGCGCGGTGATGTCCGTACCGGAGTTGGTGATGAAGCACTTGGTGCCGTTGATCACCCACTCGCCCGTGGACTCGTCCAGCCGGGCCGTGGTGCGGGTGGCGCCCGCGTCCGAGCCGCCGCCGGGCTCGGTGAGGCCGAACGCGCCCAGGGTCTCCCCGGAGCAGAGCCCCGGCAGCCAGGTGCGCTTCTGCTCCTCCGTGCCATAGAGAAAGATCGGCATCGCGCCGAGCGAGACCCCCGCCTCCAGGGTGATCGCCACCGAGGAGTCCACCCGGGCCAGCTCCTCCAGGGCGAGGCACAGCGCGAAGTAGTCCCCGCCCATACCGCCGTACTCCTCCGGGAAGGGCAGGCCGAACAGCCCCATCCGGCCCATCTCGCGGATGATCTCGTACGGGAACTCATGGTGCTCCCAGTACTCCCCGATCTTGGGTGCGACCACATCGTGCGCGAACGCCTCGACGGTGCGGCGCAGTTCCTCGTGCTCGGCGGAGAGTCGGTGGTCGATCGACATGGCTCAGGTCTCCTTCTGGGAGAGGGCGCGGACGGTGCGGGACGGGCTGGGCCGGCCCAGGTGCCGGGCCATCCACACGCTGGTGGCGGTGAGACGGCCGATGTCGACCCCGGTCTCGATGCCGAGGCCGTCCAGCATCCACACGAGGTCTTCGGTGGCGAGATTGCCGGTGGCGCTCTTGGCGTAGGGGCAGCCGCCGAGGCCCCCGGCGGAGGCGTCGACGGTGGTCACACCGTGCTGGAGCGCGGTGAGGGTGTTGGCGAGTGCCTGGCCGTAGGTGTCGTGGAAGTGCACGGCCAGCCGGTCGTCGGCGATACCCGCCTCGTTGAGCGTGGCCAGCAGCTCCCGCACATGGCCCGGGGTGGCCACGCCGATGGTGTCGCCCAGGCTGATCTCGTCGCATCCCATGTCCAGCAGCCGGCGGCTGACCGAGACGGTCTGGGAGATCGGGACCGGCCCCTCCCACGGGTCGCCGAAGCACATCGACAGATAGCCGCGCACGGCCACGTCGGCGTCCTTGGCCTTGGCGACGACCGGCTCGAACATCTCCAGCGCGCCGTCCACCGTGCGATTGAGATTGGCCTTGGCGAAGGACTCCGTGGCGCTGGCGAAGACGGCGATCTCGCGCGCGCCCAGCGCGAGGGCGCGGTCCAGCCCGCGCTCATTGGGCACGAGCACGGGGAGCCGGGCGTCCACGTCGTCGATCAGCCGCATCAGCTCCTCGGCGTCGGCCAGTTGGGGCACCCACTTGGGATGGACGAAGCTGGTGGCCTCGATGGTGGTGAGGCCGGCCTCGGCGAGCCGGTGGATGAACTCCGCCTTGATGGCCGCCGGGACCAGCGCCTTCTCGTTCTGGAGCCCGTCGCGCGGGCCCACCTCGTGGATCCGGACCCGGGCGGGCAGCCCGGGGGCCGGGACGGTCATGGGGAGGGTCATCGCTCACGCTCCTCGCTCTCCTGCGGCTCGTGCGGGGTGACGACCGCCAGCAGCTGATCCATGGCGACCGTGCTGCCGGGGGTCACCTCGAGCTCGGTGACGGTGCCGTCGTGCGGCGCGGAGATGAGGTGCTCCATCTTCATCGCCTCGACCACCAGCAGGCCCTGACCTGCGGTGACCTCCTCGCCGACGGCCGCCTTCACGACGGTGACGGTGCCGGGCATGGGCGCCGTCAGCTCCCCGGCGTGCGCGGCGGCGGCCCCGCCGCGCAGCGCCTCCTCCACGGGGTCGTGCCCGACCACCCGCCAGGCGTCCCCGTCCCGCCCCAGCCAGTGGCTCGCGCCGTGCCCGGCATGGCGGAACCGGTGGGTGACCCCGCCGAGGTCCAGCAACACGGAGCCCTCGTCGAGGGCAATGAGCCGCGCCCGCACACCCGCACCCGCGTCGGCACCCGCACCCGCGTCGGCGTCGGCGGCCGGACGCCATGCGGCGTCCGCCCCCGCGCGGGCCGGAGCGGTGCTTGCGCCCGCGCCCGCGTCTGCGGGGGCCGGAGTGGTGGTGCCCGCGCCCGCGTCGGCCGCCGGGCGCGGGTCCGCCGCGCGCGGGGCCGTGCCCGCTGCCGCGCGCGCCCCGCCGGGGCGGCGGTCCGCTGCCGCGTGGTGGGCGGCGGCCCGCTCGTCCGCCTCCGCTTCCGGGATGCGCGCACCGGCGCCGGTGACGGTGGAGTTGGCGCTGGTCCGGGTGGCGAGGACCGCCGCGCCGCCCTCGCCCGTGCCCGTGGGGCGGGTGGGCTCGGCTGCCGTGGTCTGCGGTTCGTCGGTTCGGCTGGTGGTGGGGGTTTCCGTGTTGCCTTGGCTCGTGCCCGTGGGGCGGGTGGGCTCGGCTGCCGTGGTCTGCGGTTCGTCGGTTCGGCTGGTGGTGGGGGTCTCCGTGTTGCCTTGGCCCGTGCCCGTGGGCCGGGTGGCCTCGGTTGTCGTGCTCTGCGGTTCGTCGGTTCGGCTGGCGGCGGGGGTCTCCGGGGTGCCTTGGCCCGTGCCCTGGGGCCCGCTGGGCCGGTCCCTCGCCTCGGCTGCTGCCGGGGTTCCGCCGGGGCGGGCCGTCGAGCCGGTTGTTGCCGGGGTGGCGTCAGCGCGCTCGATGCGCAGCTCCGCGTCATGGGCCCGGCCGCGGACGCGGACCGTGACCGGGGGGTGGCCCGCCACGCGGAGGCGGTGGACGGTCCAGGCGGGCTCGGCGCCCAGCCGCCAGCCGGTCGGCACCGAGAACGGATCGACCCAGACGTCCGCGGCCGGGCCGCCGAGGGCGGAGCCGCCGGGCTCCGGGCGCCCACCGGATCCGCCGCCACGCGGAGCGGCGGGCTCCAGCGCCGCCTGGCGTAGTAGGGCCGCCGCCGCGTAGACCTCCTCCGGGACGGCCGCCGGGATCAACTGGGCCGCCGCGCGGTCGACCAGGCCCGTGTCGATCTCGCCCGAGGCGACCGCGGGATGGGCGGCCAGACGGCGGAGAAAGCCCGTGTTGGTGTCCACGCCGAGGACGGTCAGGGAGCCGAGCGCGGCGCGCAGCCGGCGCAGGGCGGTGGGGCGGTCGGGGCCGTGGGCGATGACCTTGGCGAGCATCGGGTCGTAGACCGTGCCGACCTCGGTGCCCGCGCTCAGCCCGGAGTCGACCCGCACCCCCTCGCCCTCCGGCTCGTCCAGCGCCAGCACGGTGCCGGCCGAGGGCAGGAAGTCCACCCGGCCGTCGGCCGCCGCGCGGGCGGTCTCGGCGCAGATACGGGCCTCCACGGCATGGCCGGCGAAGGCGATGTCGTCCTGCCCGAACGGCAGCGGCTCGCCCGCGGCGACGCGCAGCTGCCACTCCACCAGGTCAAGACCGGTCCGCCCGCCGACCGACACCGTCAGCTCGGTCACCGGATGCTCCACCTGGAGCCGGGTGTTCATCTCCATGAAGCAGTACGCGGACGGGTCGTCGCCCGGCACGATGAACTCGACCGTGCCCGCGCCCACATAGCCGCACGACCGGGCCGCCGCGACCGCCGCCTCGCCCATCCGCGCCCGGGTGGCCTCGTCCAGCAGCGGACTGGGCGCCTCCTCGATGATCTTCTGATGGCGGCGCTGGAGCGAGCACTCGCGCTCCCCTAGGTGGACGGCGTGCCCCTGACCGTCCGCCAGCACCTGGATCTCGATATGCCGGGGCCGGTCGATCCAGCGCTCCACCAGCAGCGTGTCATCGCCGAACGCCCCGCGCGCCTCCCGGCGGGCGGCCGCGATCTCATCGGCGAGCAGCGCCTCGTCGCGGACCAGCCGCATGCCCTTGCCGCCGCCGCCCGCCGAGGGCTTCAGCAGCACCGGCATCCCGATCTCCCGGGCGGCCGCGGTGAGCTGGTCGTCCGTCAGCCCGCTGCCCGAGGAGCCCGGCACCACCGGCACCCCGGCGGTGCGCACGGTCTCCTTGGCGCGGATCTTGTCGCCCATCAGCTCGATGGCCCCGGCGGGCGGCCCGATGAAGGCGAGCCCGGCGTCGGCGCAGGCGCGGGCGAACGCGCCGTTCTCCGCGAGGAAGCCATAGCCGGGGTGGACGGCCTGGGCGCCGGTGCGCGCCGCGGCCTCCAGCAGCCGCTCGATGGACAGATAGCTCTCCGCGGCGGGGGCGGGCCCGATCCGCACCGCCGTATCGGCCTCGCGCACATGGCGGGCGTCGGCGTCGGCGTCGCTGTAGACGGCGACCGAGCGCACCCCGAGCCGCCGCAGGGTGCGGATGACGCGCACGGCGATCTCACCGCGGTTGGCCACCAGGACGGTGTCGAACATCGCGGGCGACGGTCCGGCCGCCTTCGTAGCACTCATCGGGTGCATCCCCCTCACATCCGGAAGACGCCGTAGCCGGGCGCCACGGGCTCGGTGGCCGTACGGCCGGGCAGCGGTGCGTTGGCGCAGGCCGTAAGGGCGAGACCGAGCACCGTGCGGGTCTCCAGGGGGTCGATCACACCGTCGTCCCACAGCCGGGCGGTGGCGTAATAGGCGTTTCCCTGCGCTTCGTACTGCTCGCGGACCGGGGCCCGGAACGCCTCCTCTTCCTCGGCGCTCCACTCCTCCCCGCGCGCCTCCATCTGGTCGCGCTTGACGGTGGCGAGCACGGAGGCGGCCTGCTCACCGCCCATCACGGAGATCTTGGCGTTGGGCCACATCCATAGGAAGCGGGGCGAATAGGCCCGGCCGCACATCGAGTAATTGCCCGCGCCGTAGGAACCGCCGACCACGACCGTCAGCTTGGGGACGCGGGTGCAGGCCACGGCGGTCACCATCTTGGCGCCGTGCTTGGCGATACCGCCCGCCTCATAGCTGCGGCCCACCATGAAGCCCGAGATGTTCTGCAAGAAGACCAGGGGGATGCCGCGCTGATCGCACAGCTCGATGAAGTGGGCGCCCTTCTGGGCCGATTCGGAGAACAGGATGCCGTTGTTGGCGACGATGCCCACCGGATGGCCCATGATCCGCGCGAAGCCCGTGACCAGTGTGGTGCCGAACTCGGCCTTGAACTCGGCGAACCGCGAGCCGTCCACCACTCGCGCGATGACCTCCCGCACGTCGTACGGCGTGCGCGAGTCGACCGGCACCGCCCCGTAGAGCCCCGCCGGGTCCACCGCGGGCTCCTCGGAGGGCTCCAGCGGCCATGGCGGCGACCCCTGCCGCATCGGGGACGGCGGCAGGGTGGCGACGATGGAGCGGACGATCCGCAGCGCGTGGGCGTCGTCCTCCGCCAGGTGGTCGGTCACACCCGAGACCCGGGAGTGGACCTCGCCGCCGCCCAGCTCCTCCGCCGAGACGACCTCCCCGGTGGCCGCCTTCACCAGCGGCGGCCCGCCCAGGAAGATCGTGCCCTGCCCGCGCACGATCACGGCCTCGTCGCTCATCGCCGGGACATACGCCCCGCCCGCCGTGCAGGACCCCATCACCGCCGCGACCTGCGGAACCCCGGCGCCGGACATCCGCGCCTGGTTGTAGAAGATCCGCCCGAAGTGGTCGCGGTCCGGGAAGACCTCGTCCTGCATGGGGAGGAAGGCACCGCCGGAGTCGACCAGATAGACACACGGCAGGTGGTTCTCCAGTGCGATCTCCTGGGCGCGCAGATGCTTCTTCACCGTCATCGGGTAGTACGTGCCGCCCTTGACCGTGGCGTCATTGGCGACCACGACCACCTCACGGCCCGCCACCCGCCCGATCCCGGCGATCACCCCCGCCGCCGGGGCCTGGCCGCCGTACATCCCCTCGGCCGCGAGCGGCGCCAGCTCCAGGAACGGGGAGCCCGGATCCAGCAGTGTGTCCACCCGGTCGCGCGGCAGCAGCTTGCCGCGCGCGGTGTGCCGCGCCCGCGCCTTCTCCCCGCCGCCCAGCCGCGCCACGGCCAGCCTCTCGCGCAGCCGCGCGGCCAGCTCGCGGTGCGCGGCCTCATTGGCCTGCCAGGCGTCGGACGCCGGGTCGGCGCCGCTGCGCAGCGCCGGTGCCTGCTCCATGGCTACGAGCCCCCTCGCTCGGTCTCGCTCATCGGTCCCGCTCGGGTCCCGTTAGTGAACGTTAACTAGTTACCACCAGGTTAACGACCACTAACCCCGCTGTCTAGAATTGATTTCATGAGCACGCAAGCAGCCGCCCCGACCCGCCGTGAGCAGATCCTCAAGGAGGCCGCCCGGCTCTTCGCCGAGCGCGGCTTCCACGGCGTCGGCGTCGACGAGATAGGGGCGGCGGTCGGCATCAGCGGTCCCGGTCTCTACCGCCACTTCCCCGGCAAGGAGGCGATGCTCGCCGAGCTGCTCGTCGGCATCAGCGGCCGGCTGCTGACGGGGGGCAAGCGGCGGGCCGCCGAGGGGGAGGGGGCCGGGCACACGCCCGCCGAGGTGCTGGATTCGCTGATCGAGGGGCATATCGACTTCGCCCTCGACGACCGCCCGCTGATCATCCTCCACGACCGCGAGCTCGACCGGCTCCGGGACACCGACCGCAAGCTGGTGCGCTCGCTCCAGCGCCAGTACGTGGAGCTGTGGGTCGAGGTGGTGCGCGAGGTCTACCCCCGGCTCGCCGAGGCCGAGGCCCGCGCGTGCGTCCACGCCGTCTTCGGACTGCTCAACTCCACCCCCCACCTGGGCCGCCCCGGTGCCCTCCCGGGGCGCGCGGCCACCGCCGCCCTGCTGCGCCGGCTGGCCCTCGGCGCCTTCGGCGGTGCCCATGGCGCGGACGGCGCGGCGAGTGAGGCGGCCCGGAGGGGGCACCTCCCAGCGGTGGCTGGGGGAGAACCGGCCCCTGTAGAGGCTGGACAGGATCTGTGACTCGCGGGTAGCTTTCACTGAGCAAGCGCTTAGGTGAGTGCTGCCAAGCCATCATTGAGGAATCACGACGGCGGCCGGGCGGATCCGCGGACAGCGGCGGCGGCTTAGCCGCAAGGAGGGCCGCGCCAATATGCGCCGTACGGTGTTCAACGAGGACCACGAGGCGTTCCGGGAGACCATCCGCGACTTCATCGCGGCCGAGGTCGTGCCGTACTACGACCAGTGGCGGGAGGCCGGCCAGGCCCCGCGAGCGTTCTACAAGAAGCTCGGCGAGCTCGGCGTCTTCGGTATCGAGGTGCCCGAGGAGTACGGCGGGGCGGGCGAGACCAGCTTCAAGTTCAACGCCGTGATCACCGAGGAGACCGCCCGCGCCGGGGTCAGCTTCGGCGGCAGCGGCGTCCACACCGCGCTGTGCCTGCCGTACCTCCTCAAGTACGCCAACGAGGAGCAGAAGCGGCGCTGGCTGCCCTCCTTCGTCTCCGGCGACATGATGACCGCCATCGCCATGACCGAGCCCGGCACCGGCTCCGACCTGGCGGGCATGAAGACCACCGCCAAGCTCTCCGAGGACGGCACCCACTACGTCCTCAACGGCGCCAAGACCTTCATCACCGGCGGCGTCCTGGCCGACCGGGTGCTGGTCTGCGCCCGCACCGCCCCGCCCACCCCGGAGGACCGCCGCGGCGGCATATCCATCCTCGTGGTGGACACCAAGAGCGAGGGCTACGCGGTCGGCCGCAAGCTGGAGAAGCTGGGCCTGAAGACCTCCGACACCGCCGAGCTCTCCTTCACCGACGTCAAGGTGCCGGTGGAGGACCTGCTGGGCGAGGAGGGCAAGGCGTTCGGCTACCTCGCCCACAATCTGCCGCAGGAGCGCCTGGGCATCGCCGTCGGGGCGTACGCACAGGCCGTGGCCGCCGTACGGTTCGCCACCGAGTACGTCAAGGACCGGACCGTCTTCGGCCAGGCGGTGGCGTCGTTCCAGAACACCAAGTTCGTGCTCGCCGACTGCAAGTCCGAGGTGGACGCGATGCAGGCGGTCGTGGACCGGGCCCTGGACGCGCACGACGCCGGTGAGCTCACCGCCGCCGACGCCGCCTCCGCCAAGCTCTTCACCACCGAGCGCGCCGCCGTCGTCATCGACCGGTGCCTCCAGCTCCACGGCGGCTACGGCTACATGATGGAGTACCCCATCGCCCGGCTGTACGCGGACACCCGGGTGAACCGGATCTACGGCGGTACCAGCGAGGTCATGCGGTCCATCATCGCCAAGTCGATGGGGCTGTGACGACCGTCATGACCAGGGGCAACAGGACCGCAATACGGGTCTGCAAGACTGCTTGAACCATGAATGACGCACTTCAGGTCCTTCTCGATCTGCTCGACCTCGAGCAGATCGAGGAGGACATCTTCCGCGGCACCAGCGACGCCGCACCCCTCGTACCGCGGGTCTTCGGCGGTCAGGTCGCCGCCCAGGCCCTGGTCGCCGCGGGCCGCACCGTCCCCGAGGACCGCTCGGCGCATTCGCTGCACGCGTACTTCCTGCGGCCCGGCGACCCCGGGGCGCCCATCGTCTACACCGTCGACCGGATCCGGGACGGCCACTCCTTCACCACCCGCCGGGTGGTCGCCGTCCAGCACGGGCAGCCGATCTTCCATCTCTCGGCCTCCTTCCAGCTGTACGAGGAGGGCCTCGAGCACCAGGAGCCGATGCCGGACGTACCGGATCCGCTCTCCCTGCCGACCGCCGAGGAACTGCTGCCCCGCTATGAGCACCTCTTCCTCAGCCCCGGGGTGACCGAGCGGATGCTCCAGGCGCGCGCCGCGGTTGATCTGCGGTACGTGGACGAGCCGCCCTTCGGCAGCGTCGGACGGCCGCGCGAGCCGAAGTCGCAGGTTTGGTTCCGGACCAACGGCAAACTGGACGGCCTCGCCGACCACCCCCTGCTCCACGTCTGCCTGGCGACCTATGTCTCCGATATGACGCTGCTGGACTCCGTGCTGCTCGCCCATGGGCGCGGCGGCTGGACGGTCGGCGACATCGTCGGGGCCAGCCTGGATCACGCCATGTGGTTCCACCGGCCGTTCCGGGTGGACGACTGGCTGCTGTACGACCAGGAGAGCCCCTCCGCGTCCGGCGGGCGCGGGCTCGCCAAGGGCCGAATCTTCACCGCCGACGGGCGGCTGGCCGTCTCCGTGATCCAGGAGGGGGTCATGCGGGTGCCGCGCGGGAAGAAGAAGTGAGCGCGGCGGGCGGCGAGGCGGCCCGGACCCGCCGTAAGTCCGCGGGGACGGCCGGGGCCCGCCCGATGCCCGCCAGGGTGGCCCGGTCCCGCCGTATGCCCGCGGGGATGGCCGGGCCTCGCCCGACGTCCGCCACGGCGACCCGGACCCGCCGTAAGTCCGCGGGGATGGCCCGCCCCCGCCCGGCGTCTGCCACCGTGGCCCGTCGCCCGGCCTCCGGCACGGCCGCGCGGTGGCGTCAGAACTGGGCCGTCAGCCCGGCCGCGTCCAGCAGGTACGCCGTCATCGGGTCGTAGAACCTCGGGCTGGTGACGTGGTCGTCCAGCGGGACCACCGCCGACAGCGTGCCCTCGGACTCGCCGAGGAAGAGCGCCGGGTCGTTGCAGTCCGCGTAGCCGACCGCGTCGATGCCCCGCTGGCCCGCGCACCCCGCCCAGCCGTGGTCGGCGACCACCAGATCGGGCAGCGGCCGCCCCTCGCGGGCGAGCCCGTCGAGGATCGCCGCCATGGGCGCGGGGGAGTGGGTGTGCCACAGGGTGGCGCCCCGCTCCAGCATCGCCACATCGCAGAACTGGAAGACGTAGCCCTCGTCCGCGTCGAGCCCGGCGGGGATCTCCACGATCTCGCATCCGGCGGCCCGCAGCGCCGCCGCCGTGGCCCGGTGGACCTCCAGCAGCCCGCCCGGGTGCCCGGTGGCGAACAGCACCCGCTCGCCGGTCTCCGCCGCCTTCCGCAGCACCGCCGCCATCCGGTCCAGCGCGCCGACCGTCAGCTCCGGGTCGATGGTGTCCTGCCCCGAGCGGTGCTCCGGGTCGTCCACCACACCGCACCGCTCCGCCATGACCGCCAGCACGTCCTGTTCATCGGTCCAGCGGTCGCCCAGCTCCAGGCCGAGCCAGTAGTGGCGGTCGCCGTTCGCCAGCTTGCGGTAGTGGGAGAGGTTGTTCTCGCGAGGAGTGGCGACATCGCCCGCGATGCGCGTACGGATGAGGTGGTCGATCAGTTCGGCACGGCTGGGCACGGAGCTGGGTATCGGCATGTCGACCATTGTCGCCTCTCCGACGAGGGAATGGGGACATCCACCGCCGGTCGGGCGTGACACGATCATGGCGAAATGCCGGATGCCCGGAGAAATGCCGGATGTCCGCCCGGACAGCCGCCGCCCGGGACCCGCACCGGGCCTAACGGCCGGGCCGACGGCGCCTGGCGGGGCGACGGGCGGCCCTGCCACCACGGTGTGGCTGCGGCGGCGGCACGGGCGCGCTGATGGTCACGGGGACACCGGAGGGATCCTGCGCTCCGGTGATACGGGTGAGTTCGGGGTCGGTGGAGTGGACCTGGGCGGTCCGGGGGGTGATGCCCGCGTCGGCCATCAGACGGACCATGGCCCGGCGCTGGTCCGGGCCGACCAGCGTGATGACGCTGCCGGATCCGCCCGCACGGGCGGTACGGCCACCACGGTGCAGATAGTCCTTGTGGTCCGCGGGCGGGTCGACATTGACGACGAGGTCGAGATCGTCCACATGAATGCCCCGGGCGGCGACGTTCGTGGCCACCAGCGCGGTGACATGGCCGGATTTGAAGTGGTCCAGGGTCCGGGTGCGCTGCGGCTGGGACTTGCCGCCGTGCAGCGCGGCCGCCCGTACACCGTTGGCCAGCAGATGCTTGGTCAGCCGGTCGACGCCGCGCTTGGTGTCCAGGAACAGGATGACGCGGCCGTCCCTGGCGGCGACCCGGGTGACGACGGAGCGCTTGTCGGTGTCCGCGATGTGCAGCACATGGTGCTCCATCGTGGTGACGGCGCCGGCGGACGGGTCGAGTGAGTGCACGGCCGGATCGTGCAGGAACTGGCGCACCAGCAGGCCGATGTTGTGGTCGAGGGTCGCGGAGAACAGCAAGCGCTGACCGTCGGCGGGAACCTGCCGCAGCAGCCGGGTCACCTGGGGCAGAAAGCCCATGTCGGCCATCTGGTCGGCCTCGTCGAGGACGGTGGTGCGCACATGGTCCAGTCGGCAGTCGCCGCGCTCGATCAGGTCGTAGAGGCGCCCGGGGGTCGCGATGACCACCTCCGCGCCGCCGCGCAGGGCGTCCGCCTGGCGGTTGATCGACACTCCGCCGACCACGGTGGCCGGGCGCAGCCGCAGCCGCCGAGCGTAGGGGGTGAGCGCCTCGGTGACCTGCTGGGCCAGCTCCCGGGTGGGGACCAGCACCAGGGCGAGGGGGTGGCGGGGCTCGGCGCGCTGCCCGGCCGTGCGGGCCAGCAGGGCGAGGCCGAAGGCCAGGGTCTTGCCGGAGCCGGTTCGGCCACGGCCCAGGACGTCCCGGCCGGTGAGGGCGTTGGGGAGGGCGGCCGCCTGGATCGGGAAGGGCGTGGTGACGCCCTGCTGGGCCAGCTCGGTGAGCAGCTCCTCCGGCATGTCGAGTTCGGAGAACGACGTGACGGCGGGCAGTACCGGGGCGGAGCCGGGCGGCAGGGCGAATTCGTTTCCGCCGGTGGGGCGGGGGCGGCCATTGCCGGTGGCGCGGGAGGGCGCTGGTTTTTTGCGATACGAGCGGGGGGAACGGCTCAACGCGTTGCTTTCTGCTGGGCGCGGTTTGCGGAAATGCGTACGAGCCGGGGCCCGCACCCCTTCAGGTGCGGGCCCCGGCTTGTGATAGGCGCTGCGATCAGGCGGGAACGATGTTCTCGGCCTGCGGGCCCTTCTGGCCCTGGGTGACGTCGAAGGTCACCTTCTGGCCTTCCTGGAGCTCACGGAAACCGCTGGTCGCGATGTTCGAGTAGTGGGCGAAGACGTCGGCGCCGCCACCGTCCTGCTCGATGAAGCCGAAACCCTTTTCCGCGTTGAACCACTTCACGGTGCCAGTAGCCATGTCCTTCTCCTTCAGATAGGGATTGGTCCGGAACGCACAGGGAATGCGTCCCGAGTCGCCGAAATGACCCCATCCGGAAATGACCGGCAAAAACAAGTAATGCGCCTGAGGCTACATACCGTCAGGCGCACATAAGTCCATGAGTACCAAAACTGCAACTAACAGAGATCCTATCACGTGCGGCATCGGAGCGGCGGGAATCAGGTGGACGATTTTGCCGCCGAGCTGTCCCCTCCCGCTTCGAGGTGTGACACGCTGGTGTTTCCGACTCCCGTCTCTCCCTGCGGAGGCGCTATGCGCTGCATCATCGCCAATTACGCCTTCGACCTCACCGTGCGTGAGGTGACGGACGCGATGAGCGGCGTCACTCCCGAACCGATCACTGGTCCATCGGTCCAGATCGGCCGCCGCGTCTACCCGGTCAAGCAGGTGGGAGCGGTGATCACTCGTCAGGACCGCCGCGACTTCACGGCGGGAGAGGTGACCCGGGCCATGAAGCGCCTCGGCTTCACCTGCCATCCGGCGCCCACGGCCACGGCGTCCGGGGCCGTCGAGACCGCCTCCGAGCTGCTGGGGAAGCCTGCGGACAGCTGACGCCCGCCGCGGCCGCGCGGACGGCGCCCGATCCCTCATGGGTCGCCGGGCGCGGCGAGTGAGCGGTGAACGAGGTCCACGGCCTGTTCGGTGACCCGGTCCAGCAGTGGGTCGTCCACCGCGGAGAGCAACTGCATCCCGATGCCGCGCAGCAGCCCGGCGAGGGAGATCGCGACGCTGGGCGGATCGACGTCGGAGCGCACGGTTCCGTCCTCGATGCCCGCCCGGATGTCATCGGTGAGCCGCTCGCGGAACCACGCGTCGCGCTCGGCGAACAGAGGGCCGAGCACCGGATCCGAGGCCATCGACTCGGCCCACAGCAGCAGAAACGCCTGGCTCGCCGGCGCCCGGTCACGCAGGTTGACCAGATACGCCGAGACCAGCGCCGTGATCCGGGCGAGGCCCCCGCCCTCGACGGTCGGCAGATCGAACCGCTGGGCATGCCGTACGACGGCGGCGAGCAGCTGTTCGCGGCTGCCGAAGTGGTGGTGGACGATGCCGCGGCTGTATCCGGCGAGGCGTCCGACCTCGGCCAGTGAGACCGACCGGGAGCCGTTGCGGGCGATCAGCGTGGTGGCGGCGTCGAGGACGCGCTGCTCGGTCTCGGCCCGGCGCTCCTGCTGGGTCCGGCGCTTACTCTCGCCTGTCACGGCAGACATCGTACGGGGGCGGCCATGGCGGGCGCGCCATGCAAGTTAAGCGTTGACTTATATAAGCGGTGGCTGGCATAGTCCCGGCGTGCACGCACTCGATGTCCTCGGAGACCCCGTCCGGCGCCGGATATTGGAGCTGCTCGCCGAGGGGGAGCGATCCTCCGGTGAGGTCAGCTCGGTCATCCGGGCCGAGTTCGGCATTTCGCAGCCCGCCGTGTCACAGCATCTGCGGGTGTTGCGGGAGGCCGGATTCGCCTCCGTACGGGCCGAGGGCACACGGCGGTTATACGCCGTCGAGGCCGCGCCCCTGCGGGAGGTCGACCGGTGGCTGGACCGGTTCCGGGGCTTCTGGGAGCAGCGGCTGGACGCGCTGGGGACGGAACTGGCGCGGGGCAAGCGGCAGCGGCGGCTCGATCAGGGGCGCGGCGGCGACAGTCGAAATCCGACCGAAAAACCGAAAATGGGACGGACACGTCATGAGCGAGATCGTCGACCAGATCAACCAGGTCCACCGTAAGGTCGGCACCCGTGAGGTGCCCGAGGGCGAGGCCCGTACCGTTCTGCTGCGGCGCGCCTACGACGCCGCGATCGAGGACGTCTGGGACGCGTGCACCGACCAGGAGCGGATCAGCCGCTGGTTCCTGCCGGTGAGCGGCGACCTGAAGCTCGGCGGCCACTACCAGCTGGAGGGCAACGCGGGCGGCGAGATCCTGCGCTGCGAACCTCCGCGGCTGCTCGCCGTGAGCTGGCTGTTCGGCGAGAACCCCGGCTTCAGCGAGGTCGAGGTCCGGCTGACCGCCGAGGGCGAGGAGCGGACCGTGTTCGAGCTGGAGCACGTTGCCGTCGTACCGCCCGGGATGTGGGACCAGTTCGGCCCCGGCGCGGTCGGCGTCGGCTGGGACGGCGCGCTGCTCGGCCTCGCCCTGCATCTGGCGGACGCCACGCCCGCCGACCCGGAGGCGTGGCAGGCATCGGACGAGGCACGGGAGTTCATGACCCGCAGCAGCGAGCTCTGGGGCGCGGCGTACGAAGCCTCGGGGGCGCCGGCGGACGTGGTGGCGTCCGTGGTGCGGGCCACGACGGAGTTCTACGTGCCCAACGCGTAGCGGCGGCCGCCCGGGCCGAGCGCGGCCGGGGAGGTGACGGCCGACCGCGCCCGGTCGTCGAGGGTGCCGTTGAGGTCGGCCATGAGCACGGTGCGCCGCGGTGGTTCGGGGCGCACTGCGCGTCAACCGCGTATCGGCCGTGCACCCGGGCCCCACCGCGGCCGCCGCACCGGCCCGACCCCCTACCCGTCATACCTGGGGACTACCCCGCGGATGCACTCCCCGGTGGGACGCCAACCACACGGCCGGCTCCCTACCTTCCGTACCCAAGACAACTGTTGGTACGGAAGGAACTCCCATGGCGTCCCGTCTTCGCCGCGCCCTCCTCGCGGCGCTCGTCACCGCCTCGGTGGTGGCGCCCCTGGTGGGGGCCGCAGGGCCCACCGAGGTGCCCGCGCCCGCGCCCGTGGCGCTCGGGCCGGTGAGTGTCGCGGGGCTCGAGCACCGGTACTCGGCCAACCGGGAGGGGATCCGGGCGGCCGAGACGATGGCGGCCCGGCACGGGGACCGTGCGCGGGCGCGGGCGCTGCGGAAGATGCGGCGGCCCTCGCGGCACTTCCTGTCCTTCGACGGGCGGAACGGCGGCCGGGCCGTCGAGGCGTACGGGGATCTGGGCCGCGCCACGCGCATCGCCGTGCTGGTGCCGGGGTCGGACACCAACCTGGAGACGTACGACCGGTTCCGGGACGGGGCCCTCGCGCTGAGCCGGCGACTCGGCGGCGGCGCCGCCGTCATCGGCTGGCTCGGCTACAAGACGCCCGGCACCGTGGCACCCGAGGTGCTGACCACCGGCCGGGCCGCCGGTGCTGCCCCCCGACTGGCCGCGCTCGTACGGGAGTTGGGCGCGGCCAAGCCCCGGGCCCGGATCTCGCTGCTGTGCCACTCCTACGGCACCGTGGTCTGCGCCCGCGCCGCGCGGGGGCTGAACGCCTCGGACATCGTCCTCTACGGCAGCCCCGGTACGGGCTTCGACGACGCCCGGCAACTGCGCACCCGCGCCACCGTCTGGGCCGGGCGGGGCGGGAACGACTGGATCGGCGGGGTGCCGCATGTGCGGATCCCGCTGCTGGGCACGACCATCGGCTTCGGGACCGATCCTGTCTCCCGGAAGTTCGGCGCGCGGATCTTCGACGCGGGGGACGTCGGGCACAGCGGCTACCTCGAGCCCGGATCCACCGCCCTGGCGAGCCTCGGCCGGATCGTGGAGGGCCGCCATGCGTGACACGGTCCGTATACCCGACCTCGTGCGGCGGATCGAGGCCGCCACCCCGCCCGACCGCGACCGCGCCGTGGACGCCCTGCGGGCCTTCGCCATCCTCGGCGTGGTGCTCGGCCACTGGCTGGTGACCGCCCTCGTCGCCGACAGCGGCACCCTGCGCGCGGCCAGCCCGCTGCGGTACCAGCCCGAACTCTCCCCGGTCTCCTGGGTGTTCCAGACCCTCGCGGTGTTCTTCCTGGTCGGCGGGCAGATGGGCGCCAAGAGCCACGCCTGCGCCCGCGCCCGGGGCATCGGCTACCGGCGGTGGCTGCGCGCCCGGCTGGTCCGGCTGTTCCGGCCCGTCGCCGCCGTGCTCATCGTGTGGACCCTGGCGGCGGGGGCGATGCTCGGCTCCGGAGTGAGCCTGCTGACCGTGCACACGCTGCTCAAACTCGTCCTGTCCCCGCTGTGGTTCCTGCTGGTCTACGCGGCGCTCACGGCCGCGACCCCGCTGGTGGCGCGGCTGCATCCGCTGTGGCCGCTCGCCGTGGTGCTCCATGTCGATCTGATCAGGTTCGGCCTCGGCGGCCCGGCCTGGCTCGGCTGGATCAACCTGGCGGCGGGCTGGCTGGTCCCGTACTGCCTGGGCGCCGCCTGGGGCCGGGGTCTGCTGCGCGGGCGGACGGCCGGATGGGTGCTGCTGACCGGGGGCGCGGCGGTCACCGCGGGGCTCGTCCTGTTCGGCGGCTATCCGGCGGCGATGGTCGGGGTGCCCGGCGCCTCCGTCTCCAACCTCAACCCGCCCACCCTGGCGGCCGTCACCTTCGGTCTCGCCCAGTGCGGTGCGGCCCTGCTGCTGCGCGGCCCGCTGCGCCGGGTGCTGGCGCGGCCCGTCGCGTGGGCGGTGGTGGCGCTGGTCAACCTCTCCGCGATGACGGTCTTCCTGTGGCACCAGACCGCGATGATGGCGGTCACCGTGACCACCTTGCGTTCCGCCGGACCGCTGCCCGGACTGCACACCGTGCCCGACGGCCCCGGCTGGGTGCTGGCCCGGCTGTTCTGGCTGCCGGTGTTCGCGGGGGCGCTGCTGATCTGCTGGGCGGCGTTCCACGGGTACGAGGCGGGGCGGCCGCGGAAGGGCGGCGGCGGGCGCGTCGTCGGTGGCAACCGGACGGTGCGCGGCGGCAACCGGACGGTTCATGGTGGCGGGCGCGTCGTCCGCGAGGGACGTCCGGCACAGCGGACTCGGAACGGGGAGAAGCGAAGTGTTTAAGGTCAGGGCCATGACGGGCGGGCAGATGGCGGACCGGCTGGCGGAGGGCGTGCGCGCGGTGCCGGGCATCCTGCGAGCGGACCTGTGGACGGTGGCGCGCGATCCGCTGCCGCGGATGCGCTGGCTGGGTCGGCTGCCGCACGGCCATGTGGTGTTGTTCGCGGTGCTCATGGCCTGGCTCAGCATGGCGCAGTTCCAGGAGCCCGCCCGCCCGGGGACGGCCCAGGACCCGGTGCCGCTGATCGGGCTCGTCGTGCTCGAGGCGCTGGCCGTCCAACTGGCGCTGACCCGCCCGATACCGGCGTGGTGGCTCTCGACCGCCATGCTGCTGGCGACGGCGCTGAGCGTGGACGACCGCGTCCCCGCATATGTGCTCTACCCCTGGAACTACGGCCAGATCGCGCTGCACACCACCGTCCTGTTCCTCCTCGCGCTGCGGGTCCGCCCCCGGATCGCCGCCGAGGCGCTGATCCTGACCCTGCTGGTGGGGGTGGTCACCTCGGCCATCGCCACCCGGAACCACGCGGACGGCCTGGACGAGGCCATCGTGTCCTTCACGACCGCCGTGGTGGTGGGCGCCGCGCTGCGCGGCCGCCGGGTGGCGCGGAACCGGCTGGTGGAGCAGGAGGAGCTCACCGCGGAGGAACGCGCCCGGCGCACCCTGCTGGAGGAGCGCAACCGCATCGCCCGCGAACTGCACGATGTGGTGGCACACCATATGTCGGTGATCTCCATCCAGGCCCAGGTCGCCCCGCATCTGGCCGAGAACCCCTCCGACGAGCTCAAGGAGAACCTCGCGGGCATCCGCCAGAACGCGGTCGAGGCGCTGGCCGAACTGCGCCGCGTCCTGGGCGTGCTGCGCTCCGAGGACGCCCTGGCCGACGGCGCCCGGCACGCCCCGCAGCCCACTTTGGACCGGCTGGACGAACTGGTGGGCACGGTGCGCGGGACCGGGATCACGATCCTCACCGATGTCACCGGGGAGCGGCGGCCGCTGCCGCCGGGCGTCGAGCTGTCGGCGTTCCGCATCGTGCAGGAGGCGCTGAGCAATGTGATGCGGCACGCCCCGGGGGCGGAGGCGCGGGTGGAGCTGGGGTACCAGCGGCGCGGGCTCACGGTCCGGGTCGTCAACACCGCCCCGGACCGGCCCGCCCCGCCCTCGCCGGGCGCCGGGCACGGGCTGCTCGGGATGCGGGAGCGCGCTGCGATGCTAGGGGGTGAGCTGACCACCGGCCCGACGCCGGACGGCGGTTACGAGGTGACCGCCGTACTGCCCGCGCACCACCCCGCCCCGTCCACCGCCGCGACCGAAACCGCCGAGGACCCCGTATGACGACGACCATCCGTGTTCTGATCGCCGACGACCAGGTGATGGTCCGCCAGGGCTTCACGGTGCTCCTGAACGCCGAACCGGACATCGAGGTCGTCGGCCAGGCCGTGGACGGCGCCGACGCCATCGCCCAGGTGGCCGAACTCGCCCCGGACGTGGTCCTGATGGACATACGGATGCCGGGAGTCGGCGGCATCGAGGCCACCCGCCGGCTCACCGAACCCGCCGGCGCCACCGTCAAGGTCCTGGTTCTCACCACCTTCGACCTCGACGAGTACGTCTACGAGGCGCTGCGCGCGGGCGCCTCCGGGTTTCTGCTGAAGGACGCCTCGGCGGATGAGCTGGCCCATGCGGTACGGGTGGTGGCGGCCGGGGACGCGCTGCTGGCGCCGAACATCACCAAGCGGCTGATCGGCGAGTTCTCCCGGGTGACCGCCGCCGCCCCGCGCGCGCCCCTCCGGGACCGGGTGGGCGATCTGACCGAGCGCGAGACCGAGGTGATCACCCTGATCGCCCAGGGGTTGTCGAACGCGGAGATCGCCGCACGGCTGGTGGTGGCCGAGCAGACCGTGAAGACCCATGTGAGCCGGATCCTGTTCAAGCTGGGGCTGCGCGACCGCACCCAGGCCGCGGTCTTCGCCTACGAGACGGGCCTGGTGCGCCCGTCCGCGTCCTGACCGTCCCCGTCACGCGCGACGCGGTCCGTGCGGGTCCGTGCGGGTCCGCGTGAAGTCCGTGCACGGAGGATCAAGACACTGTGCACAGGAGGCCAACGACATCCCGGCGTCGCTGCGCCCATGCTGAACAGTGACGGGTGAGCAGGGGCGCCTACGGGGGGAGCCCCGCTCACCTGTTCGTCGCGAGCGCCAGCCGGCGGAAGTCCCGTGGGGGCACGCCATAGGCGCCGCGGAAGGCACGGCTGAAGTCCGCGGCGTGGCTGAAACCCCAGCGGGCGGCGATGACATGAATGGGGGTGTCGCCCAGGGCGGGGTCGGCGAGATCGTGGCGGCAGCGCTCCAGGCGCTGGGCGCGGATCCACGCGGAGACGGTGTGCCCCTGCTCCTCGAAGAGGCGGTAGAGGTACCGGAGCGAGATGTGATGGGCCGCGGCGATCGACACCGGGCTGAGCCCCGGGCGGTGCAGATTCTGCCGGACGAATTCCTGGATGCGTAACCGCAAGGTGCGCCGGCGGCTCTCGGGGGTGAGCCGGTTCTCGGCGCACGCCTCGGCACCGGCGTCCAGCTCATGCGCCAGCAGCGCGTTGAGCAGATCGACGGCGACGGCGCCGAGGCGCGGTGCGTCGGCCGGGCCGTAGCGGTCGGACTCGGTGGCCAGCCGGGTGAGGAAGTCGGCGAGCATGGCCCCGATCCCGGACCGCCCGGACAGCCGCCGCCCGATCAGCCGCTGGAGCTCGGTCACCGGGAACGGCAGCAGCGAGGGGCGGAGGGTGACCGTCATCCCGTCCACCCTGCCGCGCTCGCACACCGCCTGATACGGCACGGAGGTGGAGGTGAGCATGAACTGCCGGGCGCCGACCGTGGCCTCACCGTCCCCGTGGCACACATCGCTCTCCCCGCGCAGGGTCAGCCGCAGATGGTAGAGCTCCGGGTCGGAGCGGCGGATATGGGCCGCGGTCCGCTCGTTCCGCAGGGACGGTACGGAGGTGTAGGTGAGCATCACCTCGCCGAGGCCCATTCCGCCCCGTACGGTCGCGCGGAAGTCGTGTTCATGGTCGCTGCGCAGCTCCATCGGGATCGCGGCAAGCTCGCACAGGGCGCGCCAGGCGGCGAACCGCTCTGCGGGCGGGATGTCGTCGATCTGGAGCCCCGTCACGATCATCACCCTTTCGCGGTATGGCGGTGCGCTCTTCGGCGGACGCGACCTTAGACGGCCCTGCCAAGTGTTTGATGAACGGTCCGGCATTGAACAGTCCGCTTTCAGGCCGATCCATTTGTTGCGGGAGGATGAAATCCGCACGCCAGTGTGTTGGTGCCTTCCGGAAGCGTGTGCGGATCGGGAGGTTCACGGGTGGCGGGTGTGGCGGCGGACGTAGCGGATGAAACCGATGAAACGGGCAAAAAGGATGCGGGTGGGCCGGATGCCGGGCGGGGTTGGGTAAGGCGGCTGTTCGGCTATTGCTGGCAGTACCGCAGCGATGTGCTGCTCGCCCTGGGTGCCTCGCTGGCCGGGATGGCGGTCATGGCGCTCGTCCCGCTGGTGCCGAAGCTGATCATCGACGATGTGATCGTCAAGCATGACCGGTCGCTCGCCCCCTGGGCCATCCTGCTGATCGTCGCCGCCCTCGTGGTGTACGTCCTCACCTACGTCCGCCGCTTCTACGGCGGACGGCTCGCGCTCGACGTCCAGCACGCCCTGCGCACCGAGATGTTCGCGGCCATCGCCCGCTTCGACGGCCGGCGGCAGGACAAGCTCTCCACCGGCCAGATCATCGGCCGGGCCACCAGCGACCTCCAGCTGATCCAGGGCGTGCTCTTCATGGTGCCGATGATGATCGGCAACATCCTGCTCTTCCTGGTCTCGCTCGTCGTGATGGCCGTGCTCTCGCCGCTGCTCACCGTCGTCGCCCTCGCCGTCGCCCCCGCCCTGTGGATCCTCGCCTCGCGCAGCCGTATCCGGCTCTTCCCCGCCACCTGGTACGCCCAGGGGCAGGCGGCCGCCGTCGCGGGGGTCGTCGACGGGGCCGTGACCGGTGTCCGGGTGGTCAAGGGGTTCGGGCAGGAGGCGCAGGAGACCGACAAGCTGCGGGGGGTCGGGCGCCGGCTGTTCGCCGCCCGGCTGCGGACCGTACGGCTGAACTCCCGCTACACCCCCGCCCTCCAGGCCGTCCCCGCCCTCGGCCAGGTGGCCATGCTGGCGCTCGGTGGCTGGATGGCCACCCGGGGGCAGATCACCCTCGGCACCTTCGTGGCCTTCTCCACGTACCTCGCCCAGCTCGTGGGCCCGGTGCGGATGCTCACCATGCTTCTGACCATCGGGCAGCAGGCGCGGGCCGGGGTCGAGCGCGTCTTCGAGCTGATCGACACCGAGCCGGTCATCGACGAGCGCCCCGACGCCCGGGAGCTTCCCGAGGACGCCCCCGCGACCGTCGAATTCGACCGGGTGGGCTTCGGCTACGACCCCGAGCGCCCGGTGCTGTCCGAGGTGTCCCTGCGGATCGAACCGGGCGAGACCCTGGCCGTCGTGGGCGCCTCCGGAAGCGGCAAGTCGACGCTGTCCATGCTGCTGCCGCGGTTCTACGACGTGTCGTCCGGGGCGGTGCGGATCGGCGGCCACGATGTGCGGGAGCTCACTTACGACTCGCTGCGCGGGGCGATCGGGCTGGTGCCGGAGGACAGCTTCCTCTTCTCCGACACCGTGCGCGCCAACCTCGCCTACGGGCTGCCGGACGCGAGCGAGGAGCGGATCCGGGCCGCCGCCCGCGCCGCGCAGGCCGACGGCTTCATCTCCGCGCTGCCGGACGGCTATGACACCGAGGTGGGCGAGCAGGGGCTGACCCTCTCCGGCGGCCAGCGGCAGCGGCTGGCCCTGGCCCGCGCGATCCTCACCGACCCCCGGCTGCTCGTCCTGGACGACGCCACCTCGGCGGTGGACGCGCGCGTCGAGCACGAGATCCACGAGGCGCTGCGGGGCGTCATGGCGGGCCGTACGACCCTGCTGATCGCCCACCGCCCCTCCACGCTCGCCCTCGCCGACCGCATCGCGGTCATGGAGCGGGGCCGGGTCGTGGACGTGGGCACCGACAAGGAGCTGCGGGCGCGGAGCGCTGTGTACCGGCGGCTGCTGACGGACGACACCGCGTCCGTCGCCGCCCGGGGCGGGGACGATGCGGAGCACGCGGTGGGCCTCGCCGGTGGGTTCGGCGGGGAGGCCGCCGCGACGGCGCTGGTCGAGCCCTGTCCCTGTCTCGACGGTGAACCGCGCGAAGGCGGCGACCACGCGGCGGAGCTGCGGCCGCGCGGTGGGGACGACCCCGAGCACGCCGACGGCTGCCCCCGGCCCGGCGGGGTGACCCCCAAGCTGTGGGTGCGGCCCGACGGTGACGGCCGTAAGGACGGCACGGCGGTGGGGACGGGGGCCGTGGCCGGTGGGCCCGGGCTCGCGGGGGCGCTGTCCGGGATGCCCGCCACACCCGAGCTGCTCGCCAAGGTCGCCGCCCTGCCGCCGGCCACCGACACCCCCGACATCGACGAGGAGCGGGCCGCCCGCCCCGAGGAGTCGTACGGGCTGCGGCGGCTGCTGCGCGGTTTCGGGGCGCCGCTCGCGGTGGCGCTGCTGCTCGTCGCCGTGGACGCGATCGCCGGGCTGCTGCTGCCCGTGCTCATCCGGCACGGCATCGACCAGGGTGTCCAGCGGCTCTCGCTGGGCGCGGTGTGGGCCGCGTCCGGGCTCGCGCTCCTCGTCGTCCTCGCGCAGTGGGCCGCCCAGATCGGCGAGACCCAGATGACCGGGCGGACCGGTGAGCGGGTGCTCTACGCACTGCGTGTGAAGATCTTCGCGCAGCTCCAGCGGCTCGGTCTCGACTACTACGAGCGCGAGCTCACCGGCAAGATCATGACGCGGATGACCACCGATGTCGACGCGCTGTCCACGTTCCTCCAGACCGGCCTCGTCACCGCCGTGGTCAGCCTGCTGACCTTCTTCGGCATCCTGGTCGCGCTGCTGATCATCGATGTGGAACTCGCGCTGGTGGTCTTCCTGACCCTGCCGCCGCTGATCATCGGCACCGTGGTGTTCCGGCGCCGCAGCGTCCAGGCGTACGAACTGGCCCGTGAGCGCGTGAGCGTGGTCAACGCCGACCTCCAGGAGAGCGTGGCGGGGCTGCGGATCGTGCAGGCGTTCCGCCGCGAGCGGTCCGGCCGGGAGCGGTTCGCCGAGCGCAGCGACGCCTACCGCCAGGCGCGGGTGCGCGGTCAGCGGCTGATCTCGGTGTACTTCCCGTTCGTCCAGCTGCTGTCGTCCGTGGCCTCCGCGCTGGTGCTCATCGTGGGCGCCGGCCGGGTCCAGGACGGCACGCTGACGGCGGGTGCGCTGGTGGCGTATCTCCTCTACATCGACCTGTTCTTCGCCCCGGTCCAGCAGCTCTCCCAGGTCTTCGACGGCTATCAGCAGGCCACGGTGTCCCTGGGCCGGATCCAGGAGCTGCTGCGCGAGCCCACCTCCACACCGGTCACCGACACCCCGCGCGAGGTGCGGGCGATGCGCGGCGAGATCGACTTCGACGAGGTGCGGTTCCGGTACGGGGACGGCGAGGAGGCGCTCGCGGGCATCTCGCTCACGATCCCCGCGGGGCAGACCGTGGCCTTCGTCGGGGAGACCGGGGCGGGGAAGTCCACCCTGGTCAAGCTGGTGGCGCGGTTCTACGACCCGACCGGGGGCGCGGTGCGGGTGGACGGTGTGGATCTGCGCGAGTTCGACCTCACCGGATACCGCGGCCACCTCGGTGTGGTCCCGCAGGAGCCGTATCTCTTCGCCGGGACGGTGCGCGACGCCATCGCCTACGGGCGGCCGGGCGCGAGCGACGCGGAGGTGGAGGCCGCCGCGCGGGCGGTCGGCGCCCATGACATGGTGGCGTCGCTCGACGGTGGCTATCTGCACGAGGTCTCCGAGCGCGGGCGCAATCTCTCCGCCGGGCAGCGGCAGTTGATCGCGCTGGCACGCGCCGAGCTGGTGAACCCGGACATCCTGCTGCTCGACGAGGCCACGGCCGCGCTCGATCTGGCCACCGAGGCCCTGGTCAACCAGGCCACGGATCGTCTGACGGGACGGCGCACCACACTGGTCGTCGCACACCGGCTGACCACCGCCGCCCGTGCGGACCGGGTGGTGGTCCTGGACCACGGCCGGGTCGTCGAGGACGGCACTCATGAGGAGCTGGTGGCGCGGGACGGCCGGTACGCCGCGCTGTGGCGCACCTTCATGGGCGAGACGGCCCCCGCCGTCGCGTAAACGCTCCGCTAAGCGCTCCGCTGGGAGTGCCGGGATGCGTCTCGGCCGTCTGCGGTGCTCGGCCGGCTGCGGCGCCGTCGTGGCCGGTCGCGCCCACGCGGCGGAGCCGCATATCGACACAGGCCCGCGCCCCTTCGGGGCGGTAACGCTCAGCGTTCGCTCGCTGTTACGTACGGTAACCTCATGGTTCCATGCCGCTGGCCCTCGCTATGCCCTCCACCTCCCGCCGGTCCCGCTCCCGCTGCTCCGCCTCGGCCGCCACCCGCTGCTTGTGGCGGTGCAGGAAATCGGGGTCCCCGGCCCGCTCCTGAGGCACCAGCACCTTCATGCCCTTGGCGTGCGGGCTGTCGCCGAGGTCGACCACCACTCGCTCGTCCTGGGAGGTGAGCAGGCCGAACAGCACCAGCAACTCGGCCTGGAGAGCGGGGGTGAACAGCTCCTTCTCCTCCGGCCCCATCCCGAGTTCGTACGTCCCCCCGCGGACGGCAGGTGAGGTGCTCAGCTCGCGCAGCAGCCGCATCAGCAGCTCGAGGGAGCGAGGATCGATTCGTTCCTGCAATTCGGTCAGATACTGCGTCAGTCGCTCGGCCCGTTCACTCCGGTCGTACCGTTCGTCTCGGTCCATACAGGCAGCATGAGCCATCACAGCCCGCTACGAAAGAGGGCGACGGTAACAACTCTCCGTATTCGGCGTCGGGTTGGAGCACCGACGACCTCTGGCGACCCGAGTGTGTGCCCGGATAGGTTCTCGGCGGCCTGTGCGATTTCACAGGGCAAAGGGTTCCAACGGCAACAAGGGGAGGGTGCATGCGCAAGATGCTCAGATGGCTGTTGTCGCTCGCGATACTGGTGGGGACGGTCGGTGCGGGCGCCGGAGGCGCGTCCGCGGCACCGGCCGCCCCCGCCCAGCCGGATATCAAGGAACGCGTCCTGGCGATTCCCGGAATGCGTTTTGTGGAGGAGCAGCCTTACGACGGCTATCGCTTCCTCGTCTTCAGCTACGCCCAGCCGGTGGACCACCGGCATCCGTCCAAGGGCACCTTCCAGCAGCGGTTCACCCTGCTGCACAAGGCCACCGACCGGCCCACGGTCTTCTACACCTCGGGCTACAACGTCACCACCGCGCCGCGCCGCAGTGAGCCGACGCAGATCGTGGACGGCAACCAGGTGTCCATGGAGTACCGTTTCTTCACTCCCTCCCGGCCGCAGCCCGCCGACTGGTCCAAGCTGGACATCTGGCAGGCCGCGAGCGACCAGCACCGCCTCTTCCGGGCCCTGAAGCCCCTCTACGGCAAGAAGTGGCTGGCCACCGGCGGCAGCAAGGGCGGTATGACGGCCACCTACTACCGCCGCTTCTATCCGCGGGACATGGACGGCACCGTCGCGTATGTCGCGCCCAACGACGTGGCCGACAAGGAGGACTCCGCCTACGACCGCTTCTTCGCGGGCGTCGGCACGGCCGAATGCCGCACCAGGCTCAACGCGGTGCAGCACGAGGCGCTGGTGCGCCGCGACGAGATCGTGAAGCGCTATCAGAAGTGGGCGGACGACGAGAAGCAGACCTTCACCGTCGTCGGCAGCGCCGACAAGGCGTACGAGAACGTCGTCCTGGACCTGGTGTGGGCCTTCTGGCAATACCACCTGCTGAAGGACTGCGCGGACGTGCCCGCCACGACCGCGTCAACCGATGAGCTCTACGGCTTCATCGACGAGATCTCGGGCTTCTCCGCCTACACCGACCAGGGCCTGGAGACCTACACGCCGTACTACTACCAGGCGGGCACCGAGCTCGGCTCGCCCACCTTCGAGACCCCGCACCTGGACGGGCTGCTGCGCTACCCCGGTATTTACGCCCCGCGCAGCTATGTGCCGCGCGACATTCCGATGCGCTTCAAGCCGGCCGCGATGCGGGACATCGACCGCTGGGTGCGGCAGGACGCCCACCGGATGCTCTTCGTCTACGGCCAGAACGACCCGTGGGGCGCCGAGCGCTTCCGGGTCGGCAAGGGCGCCAAGGACGCGTTCGTCTACACGGTCGCCGGTGGCAACCACGGCTCCAGCATCGCCCAGCTGGCCGCCGGGGAGAAGGCCAAGGCCACGGCGGAGGTGCAGCAGTGGGCGGGCGTCAGCACGACGAGCCGGCCGCTCGCCCGGCATGACGCGAAGCTGGACCGCCGCGAGGTCGAACGGCAGCCGGTGCTGCGGCCGTAACGGGCCCGGTTCCGCGGCAGAAAGGGCGTCCGCCCCGGCGGACGCCCTTTTCGCATGCGAATGACCGACCTGACGGCCGCTCAGTACGTCAGCCCGTGCCCGATCGGGTACAGCTCCCGGGACGGGTCGTCCGCGCGCTCCACCGCGACCGGCAGCTTGCCGCGCGGGGTGGCCCGGCCCGCGATGACCCGGGCGGCGGCGCGCAGCTCCACATCCGTCCAGCAGTACGTGGCCAGCGACGCCCCGGGCGCCGTGCCGCGCCCGCCCAGCCGCGCGATGTCGTACGGATTGCTCAGCGCCAGGTGCACCACCGGCACACCGGTGGCCACCAGCCGCGCCACCAGGGTGCGCTGGGTGGATCCGGCCACCATGTCGTACGTCGTCACGATCACCGCGTCCCGCCCGCGCGCCGCGGCGACCGCCGCCTCGATCCGCTCCGGCGAGGGGCCGGGCGAGCTGCCCGTGCCGGTGGGCAGCGCCTCCGCCCGGAAGCCGAGCCCCGACAGGGCCCGGGTCAGGACGGCCGTCGGCGGGCCGCCGGTGCCCGAGGGCGCGGCCGCGTCCACGCCCACCACGAGCACATCGCGGTGGCGGCGCGGCGACAGCGGCAGCAGCCCGCCGCGGTTGGTGATCAAAGTGGTGGTGCGCTCGGCGATCCGGTCGGCGGTGGCGCGGTGCTCCCGGGTGCCCACCGTGCGGTTGACGGCGCGGTCGCTGGTGTACGGATCGTCGAACAGCCCCCGGCGCGCCTTGAGCTCCAGTATGCGCCGCAGCGAACGGTCGATCCGGTCCTCGTCGAGCTCACCCGACCGGACGGCCTTGCGCACGCCCTCGAAGGCGAGGGACAGCTTCGGCGGATTCAGCAGCTGGTCCACACCCGCCTTGAGCGCGAGCACCGGCACCCGGTCGTCGCCGTACTTCTTCCGCACCCCCTGCATCCCGAGCGAATCGGTGACCACCACCCCGTCGTAGCCCAGCTCTTTGCGGAGCACACCGGTGAGGATGGGGCGGGAGAGCGTGGCGGGGTCGTCGGCCGGATCGAGCGCGGGGAACAGCAGATGCGCCGTCATGATCGAGTCGATTCCGGCCTCGATCGCGGCCCGGAACGGCGGCGCGTCCAGCCGCTCCCACTCCTTGCGGGAGTGGGTGATCCGCGGAAGGCCCACATGGCTGTCCACGCTGGTGTCGCCGTGGCCGGGGAAGTGCTTGGCGGTGGCCGCGACCCCGGCGCTCTGATAGCCCTCCACCTGGGCCGCCACCAGCCGGGCCACGGCCTTCGGATCGGCCCCGAAGGAACGCACCCCGATCACCGGGTTGGCGGGGTTGACGTTGACGTCCGCGATCGGGGCGTAGTCCTGCCGGATGCCGAGCGCGGCCAGCTCCGCCCCCGCGGTGCGGGCGGCCGTACGGGCGTCGGCCGCGCTCCCGCCCGCGCCGAGCGCCATGGCGCCCGGGAACTGCGTGGCGGGCGCGCCGACCCGGGCGACGGTGCCGTACTCCTGGTCGGTGGAGATCAGGACGGGGACGGGCACGGAGGCGGCCAGCGCGGCCTTCTGGATGCCATTGGAGAGCCCGGCCACCTGATGGGGGCTGCGGATGTTGTGCGCCCATCCGATGTACATCACCCCGCCCACGTGGTACTTCGCGATCAGCTCGGCGGCGTTGTCGACGCCGATGTCCTTACGGTTGGCCGCGACATCGGCGGGGTCGGGGTGGGTGGCCGAATCGCCGTACACCCGCATCACGAAGAGCTGGCCGATCTTCTGGTCCAGCGTCATCCGCCCGATGAGCTCGTCGATCCGCCGGCGGTCGCGCTCATGGTCCCGGCCGGGCTGGGTGGTGGGCCGGGAGGGGCTTGCCGAGGCGCCGCCGGAGGCGGGGCGGCGCGCGGGGGCGACGGGCGCGGGGGAGCTGTCCGCCGGCGCGCTGCACGCACCGGCCGCCGCACCGGCCGCCGTGGCGGCCAGGGCGGTGGTGAGCAGGGCGCGGCGAGACGTCGTCGTGTGCACCCGCACTCCTTCCATGGGACGTTCGGAGGGGGCGGCCAGAGGTGTGCAGGACACGCTGGGACACAAACCGCGGCCGGGTCAAGCAGAGTTGGTCTTTTTTGATCGCCGGGAAGCGTAGGGGGAAAGTCTGGTTAAAGCCGGTGGGCTGGGAGCTTGTGCATGTCCGGCACTAGGCTGTTGACCGGGTGTGTTTCGGGCCGGTCGAGGTGGAGCAGCCCGTTCGACGGGTGTAGGGCCGGGCTCCGCGGCGGCCCCCCGCGCCGCCGACGCTCTGGGAGGGGTGTCGCGCCGGCGGCGGGGTGCTGCTGGCCGCGACGGCGGAGCGGTGGTCAGCGACGCAGCCAGCGACGAAGCCGATTACCGCCGCGCGGAGACTCCCCATCAGCACGCCGCTTCGACGCGCGGCGGCCCGCGCCGGTTCCGCGCATGGCACGCATACCGCGAATCGGTGAGGAGCGGGGCGGTACGCGCCCAAAGCGGCTGCGGTGGAGGTGGCTGGGGCTGAGGCGGCTGCGGTCGAGGTGGTCGTGGCTGAGGTGGTTGCGGTCTACGTGGCTGCGGTCGAAGTGTTGGCCGTCCGACGTGGTCGCGGCCGAGGTCGCCGCCGCCGATGTGGCGGCGCCCGATGTGGCTGCTGCCCGAAGCGGCCGCTGTCCGGCGTGGTTGCGCTCGAAGCGGCCGCCGTTCGACGTGGCCGCTGTCCGGCGTGGTCGCGGCCGAGGTCGCCGCCGCCGAAGTGGCGGTGCCCGATGTGGCTGAGGTCGACGTGGCCGTAGCCGACATGGTTGCTGCCCGACATGGTCGCCGTCCGGCGTGGTTGCGCTCGACGCGGTCGCTGTCCGACGTGGTCGCTGTCCGCCGCGGTCGCTGTCCGCCGCGGCCGCCGCCCGCCGCGGCCGCCGTGCGACGTGGTCGCGTTCGGTGGGCCGGTCAACCGGTGCGTTGCGGCCAGAGGCCGCCCAGCAGGCGCACCGTTTCGGTGATGGCCGGGCGGCGGGCCGCGCCGGGGCGCCACAGGGCGTACAGCCGCCGTACCGGGACCGGCTCCAGGGGCAGCGCCAGCACCCCGTCCGGCAGCGGGCCGCGCCCCAGACGGGGCATGAGGGCGACGCCGAGACCGGCCGCCACCAGGGCGATCTGGGTGTGGTTCTCCGCCGCCTGATATGCCAGGTCCGGCTCATGGCCCGAGGCGCGCAGCGTACGCACCAGCCAGTCGTGGCACACCGACCCGGGCGGCTGGCAGATCCACCGCTGGCCCGGCAGGTCCGCGCGGCGCAGCGGCCGCCGTGCGGCCCGTTCGGCCAGCGGATGTCCGGCCGGTACGAGCAGATCGCACAGGTCGTCCCCGATGACCGCCCGTTCCTGCCCCTCCGGGGCGGGCAGCGGGGCGATGTCCCAGTCATGCGCCACCGCGAGGTCGATGACGCCCTGTGTCACCAGGTCCACCGACAGATGCGGGTCCACTTCGAGCAGCCGGGCGTCCAGTGCGGGGTGTTCGGCCTTGAGGGCGGCCAGCACCACGGGCATCAGCCCGCGCGCCGCCGAGGCGAAGGCGCCGATCACCAGCCGTCCCATCGGCTGCCCGCGCCGCTCCTCCAGGGTGGTCTCGGCCTTCTCGACGATGGCGAGCAGCTGCTGGGCGGTGGCGGCCAGATGCCGGGCCGCGTCGGTCAGCGCGATGCCCCGGCCCTGCCGCTCCAGCAGGGTCGTCCGGGTCTCCCGCTCCAACTTGGCGATCTGCTGCGAGACGGCGGACGGGGTGTAGCCGAGCGCGGTCGCGGCGGCGCTGACCGAGCCGTGTACGGACACCGCGTGCAGGGCCCGCAGTCGGCCCAGATCCAGCACAGTTTCGTCCTCCCGTTCGCACCTTTAACCGTTACTGCATCCAAGCATGAAGACATCCGCGCTGGTGCTACAAGGTCCGGGCGGTTGATCCTCGACCCATGCGACCTGTGCACATAGCCCTCGCCGTGCTGGTCACGGCCCTGTGGGGGATCAACTTCGTGGTCATCGAGGTGGGCCTCGACCACTTCCCGCCCCTGCTCTTCTGCGCCCTGCGGTTCCTGGTGGCCGCGCTGCCCGCAGTCTCCCTCGTCGGCCCGCCGAGGGTCGCCTGGCGCTGGATCCTGGGGGTGGGGCTGGCCCTGGGGGTGGCGAAGTTCGGGCTGCTGTTCATCGGGATGCACGAGGGGATGCCCGCCGGGCTGTCCTCGCTGGTGCTCCAGATCCAGGCGGTGTTCACCGTGCTGTTCGCGTCCGTCGTGCTCGCCGAACGCCCCGGCCGACGGCGGCTGCTGGGCATGGCCGTCGCCCTCGCCGGGATCGCGGTGGCCGCCGTGGACGAGGGCACCTCGGGGCCGCTCATCGGCTTCGTCCTCGTCGTCGCGGCGGCCGCCTTCTGGGGCGTCTCCAACGTCCTCACCCGCAAGGCGGCACCGCCCGACGCCCTGAACTTCATGGTGTGGGTGAGCCTGGTGCCCGTACTGCCGCTGCTCGGGCTCTCGCTGGTGTTCGAGGGCGCGGAGCCCGACCTCGACGCCCTGACCCGGCTCGACTGGGCCGGGGCGGGCGCGATCGTCTATGTCGCCTGGGTCACCACCGTGTTCGGCTTCGGGGTCTGGGGCTTTCTGCTGCGCACCTACGATGCCTCGGCGGTCGCACCCTTCTCGCTGCTGGTGCCGGTCTTCGGGATGTCCTCGGCGGCGCTGGTGCTGGGGGAGGGGATCAGCGCACCGCGCTGGCTGGCGGCGGCGCTGCTGGTGGGCGGCGTGGCGCTGACCTCGCTCCCGCGCCTGCGTCTGCGTCTGCCGCGTTCGCGGCGTGGGGGCGGGGGCGGGGGCGGCGTGGAGGCGAGCCCTTCCGAAAGGGTCGCTCCCGGAAGGGTCGCTCCCGAAAGGGCCGCGACGCTCCGTTGACGGTCGTGCCGGTCCGCGCCAGGTGGACCGAGCGCGTCCAGCACCGGGCTCAAAGGCGCTGTCGGGCCCGCCTCGCCGCTACGGGCTCCGGGGCTCAGGCCGCGTCGGTGAGCAGCCGCAGCAGATGCTCACGGCCCGGGGCCAGCAGATCCGGCAGCTCACGCGCCCGCGGATACCACCGCTTCTCGTACTCCCAGCACAGCCAGCCGTCCCAGCCCTCACGGCTGAGCAGCTCCACGCACTCGGTCAGCGGCAGCACCCCCTCGCCCAGCGGCAGCGGGGTGGTGTCCTCGGCCGAGGCGATGTCCTTGACCTGGACGTAGCCCAGATGCGGGAAGAGCGCCGGATAGCTGGTGGCCGGGTCCTCACCGCCCAGCCAGGTGTGCATCACATCCCAGATCGCCCCGACGCCGCCATGCCCCACGAGCCCGAGGACCCGGGCCGCGTCCGCGCCCGTACGGTGCGAGTCGTGCGTCTCCAGCAGCAGCCGTACGCCGAGGTCGGCGGCGCGGGGCGCGGCCGCCGCGAGCCGCCGGGCGGCCGTGGCGTCGGCCTCCTCCGGGCTCTGCTCCCCGCCACCGGGGAAGACCCGGACGTAGCGGGCGCCCAGGTCGTGGGCGAGCTCCAGCAGCTCCCGCAGCCCGGCCAGCACCGGCTCGTCCGGCCCGGCCTCGGCGGCGCGCACATAGCCCGCGACGGTGAGGATCTCGACCCCGGCGTCCCGGAACTCCGCCGCCACCCTGGCCCGTTCGTCCGCCCCGATCCCCGGGTGCACCGGCTCCTCGGGGTGGGCGCGCAGCTCGACGCCGTGGTACCCGGCCCCGGCGGCGAGCCGGGCGACGTCGGCCATGGGCATACCGGGGACGCCGAGGGTGGAGAAGGCGAGCTTCATACGGGCTCCCTGGGTGGGGGTCGTGCGGTACGAGGGGATCTTCATGCGGGACGCTAAACAGGCGTACGAGCGGGGTCAATCCTGACCTGCGGATCACGCCTACGGCGTGTCTTGTCGGGTACCCGGGCCGTGGTCGCCCATGTGGTGTGGCCACCGCCGTCGACCGGCGAACGCGCGAGGTGGCCCTGGGCGGCGCCGGGCGGCCTGGGCAGCGCGGTGGGGAGGCGTGCGGCGAGCCGTGGCGGTTCCTCGCTGCGTGGGCCACCGCCGGGGCTGGGCGCGTGCCCGGTGTTTTGTGTGGCGGGTGGGTTGTGGGGCGGGGCGGGGACGCCGTTGCTCGGCCCCCGGAGTCCGGGGGCCGTCCCGCCCGGGTGGCCGGTGGGGCGTGTGAGTGCGCGGGGTTGTCCCGAGTGGGGTCGATACGGGGTGGCGCCGGGCGGCCTGGGCAGCGCGGTGGGGAGGCGTGCAACGAGCGGTGGTGGCCCTTACGGCGTGGCGCCTCCCTGGGCCGCGAGCGCGCGGGCACCCCCTGGGCCGTGAGCGCGGGGCTGCTCAGCGTGTCGTCAGTCGCCAGAGCGATGTCACTTCCGCCGCGCGGGCCGAGTGGAGTGGGTCGGTGGGGTCGAAGGCGCGGGGGTGGACCGGGCGGACGTCCAGGCGGTCGAGCACGGTCAGCCCCGCCGTGTCGAAGGCGGCCAGCAGCTCGGCGCGCGTGCGCAGTCCGAGGTGTTCGGCCAGGTCGGAGAGGATCAGCCAGCCCTCGCCGCCGGGGGCCAGATGTCCGGTCAGCCCGTTCAGGAAGCCGTGCAGCATTTGGCTCGACGGGTCGTAGATCGCGTATTCCAGCGGTGCGGAGGGCCGGGCCGGGACCCAGGGCGGATTGCACACCACCAGCGGGGCGCGGCCGGGCGGGAAGAGGTCGGCCTCGATCACTTCGACCCGCTCGGCGAGGCCCAGGCGCGCCACGTTCTCCCTGGCGCACTCCAGCGCCCGTGCGTCCTGGTCGGTGGCCACGACGCGCTCGATGCCACGCCGGGCCAGGACGGCGGCCAGGACGCCGGTCCCGGTGCCGATGTCGAAGGCCAGCTCGCGCGTGGGCAGCGGGGCCTCGGCCACCAGGTCCACGTACTCGCCGCGCACGGGTGAGAAGACGCCGTAGTACGGATGGACGCGGTCCCCGCCCAGCGCCGGGACCTCGACGCCCTTCTCCCGCCACTCATGCGCGCCGATCAGACCGAGCAACTCACGGAGCGAGACGACCGAGGGGCCCCGCGCCGGGCCGTACGCCTCGGCGCATGCGCGCCGTACGTCCGGCGCCCGGCGCAGCGGTACGCCGAAGTCCGCGTCCAGCGGCACCAGCACCATCCCCAGCAGCCGGGCCCGCCGGGACCGGGCCTGGCGGTACCGGTGGAACGCCTCGGCCGGTGTCGCCGCCGGTGCCCGCCGCTCCCTGGCCCGGCGCGGGCCCCGGTCGATCCGGCGCGCCAGCGCCGTCAGCAGCTGACGGGCGCACTGGTAGTCGCCGCGCCACAGCAGCGCGGTGCCCTCGCAGACGAGGCGGTGGGCGGTGTCGGCGGGCATCCGGTCGTCCGCGACCGCGACCCGCCGGGGCGGCGGTACGCCGCTCTCGGAGCGCCAGTGGGCGGTCCGGGTCCGGCCGTCCTCGGTCCACTCGATGACCTGCTGGGTACTCAGGGGTACGCCCTTTGCTCTTGTGCCGTTCCGACGCGCCGCATGGGCGCGCCGTGTCTACGTTGTCCGCCCGTTGCCCGTTGCCCGTTGCCCGTGTGCCGTGGACGCCCGTGTGCGTCCGCTGATCCTTCCTGTATCGGCCTGCCCGCGCGAGCGGTTTTCGGCCTAGGTGACGGCGTGACATATATCTATCGGGCTCCGCGCTGTGCGGCCGTTGATGCGAAAGTCCGTTGATGCGAGAAGGGCGTCCGCCGGAGCGGACGCCCTTCGACAGGCGGGGTCGGACGGCCGGCTCAGGAAGCGTCGGCCCATGTCACCTCGCCCTTGTCATCGGTGACGGCGACGTCCAGGAGGGCGCTTCTGTCCGTTCCGAGGTAGGCCAGGCTCTTCGAGTCGAAGACCCAATAGCCGCCCGTGGTCTTCGAAGGGTTCCTGCGGTCGGTGTATGTGAGGCCGATACCGGTCCGGCCCGCGCCGTCCTTGACGTTCTTCACGACGCGTACGTCCGGCAGTTTGGCCACGGCACGGTAGAGCGCGGCACTCAGATCGGGCAACAGCGTGGCCTGATCGAGGATGACCCCGACGTTCTCGAAGACCGTCTCCGTCAGACGGGACTTCACCACCCCGTTGCCGCTCTCGAGCTTCTTCAGCAGCGCGTCGGGGTCGGTGGGGAGCGCCTGAAGCTGTCGGAAGGTCAGATAGCCGGTGCCCACCATGGTGATGTCCTGGCGCTGCGAGGGGTCGGGCTCGCCGCCCGGGGACAGCGCGACGAGGCGCCGGAGCCCGTCCCCCTTGCCGTCCACGGGCTGCCACTCCTGGCTCTGGACGTTCCCCTTGTACCTCTTGGTGCCGGTGATGTCCCCCTTGGAGTCGCGCACGGGCTTGGAGGGCCCGCCCCATATGGCCGAGGAGCCCTGGGACTTGGTGTAGATGAACTGGTCGTCGCGGACCGTGACCGCCGGGCGGTCGGCCGCCGTCACGGCGATCCGGTCCAGCAGCTGTACGGCCTGTCGGTGTTCGGCCGCGGTGCCGCCGGTGGCGGTGGTGGTGCCCTTACCGCCGTTACCGTCCTTGCCGTCCTGTACGACGTCGACCGCCACCGCGCCCATGCCCACGACGGCGGCCAGTGCCAGCGGCGCCGCGATGAGAACGAGGCGCCGCCCGGGGCGCCGGGGTGCGAGTGGCACGGGTGAGGCGCTCGTCGTACCCGACTGCGCGTGGATGGTCTCGTTGGTGATGTGCTCCATCAGATGTTCCCTCAGGACGCGGTGGCGGTCCCGCCGGAGCACCGGACGGCCCGGTGCGGGCAGCAACTCGGCCAGGTCCTGGTGGTCGACCGGCTGATCGCGTCGTCGCGGGTCGGTGTTCATGGCTTCTTCTCCTGCGTGGACCGAGCCGCCTGGTGGCGGCTGCCCGGTATCTGTCCGGCCGTGGTCGCACGTTGCACCGTGTCGTGCCCGGTGCCGTGGCCCGCGCCCGGGTTGCCGCCCGTGCCTCGATTGCCGCCGCCCGTGCCTGGGCGCTCGCCGTTGCCGTCCATGCGGCTCGTGCCGCCCGTCCCGCTTGTACCGCTCGTGCCGCCGCTGCCGTCCGTGCCGTCGATGAGTTCGAGCTCGGTGAGCTTGCGCAGGCGCTTTCTCGCGCGCGAGAGGCGGGCTCGTACGGTGCCGACGGCCACGCCCAGCGCCTCGGCCGCCGTGGCGGCGTCCAGGCCCTCCCACACGCAGAGCGTGAACACCTCGCGTTCCCCACGGCGCATCGTGCGCAACGCCCTCTGCGCGGCGGCCAGCTCCTCGGTGTCGGCCAGGCGCTGGGCCACCTCGTCGGCGAAGTCCGGCACGGGGCCCGGGGGCGGGAGCCTGGCGAGCGCGGCCTGGTGTCTTCGCGCCGCCCGCGCGGTGTTGCGCGTGACATTCGTCGCGATCCCCAGCAGCCACGGACGCGGGCTGTCGTCCCCCGGGAACAGCCGCTCGCGCAGTCGCCATGCCTCCAGGAAGGTCAGCGACACGATGTCGTCGGCCATGGCCCAGTCGCCGGTCAACCGGACGGCGTGCCGGTAGACCACCGACGCGTACTCGTCGAAGAGCTGCCTGAAGGCGTCCGGATCTCCGGCTCGCACGCGGGCGCGCAGTGAAGTCTCCACACCCCTCCCTGTCCTTCGCGCGGACCGCGTTGCGGGTGATCCGCGTCACGGTCGGGCCGGGTCCCGGCGAGCCCGGTCGCGGAGACGTCTGGCAGGACAGGCGGCGCTCGCCAGGGCAGGTGGCGCCCGCCGGGACAGGCGGCGCTCGCCGAGCAGGAGCCACCCGCCCGGCCCCGGCGACGCCCGCTCGGGCAGGCGATGCCCGCTCGGGCAGGGGACGCCCGCCCGGACGGAGCCGCTCCCCGGACAGAGCGGCCCGCGGACAGCCGTCAGCCGTGTGCGGAGTCCTGGAGTGGGAGCCGCCAGTCCTGGCCGACCAGGGGCGAGCCGTAGCCGCGGTGCCGCTTCTCGGCGACCAGCTCGAACCCGGCCCGCTGGTAGATCCGGCGGGCGGAGGTCAGGACGTCATTGGTCCACAGCACGAGTTCGTGATAGCCCGTCTCACGCGCGAAGTCGATACACGCGCTCACCAGCCGCTCGCCGATCCGCCGCCCCCGCGCCTCCGGTTCGACGAGCAGCAGCCGCAGCCGGGCCGTATCGGGCCGCTCGTCCCGGACGCACATCACCGATCCGACGGGACGGCCGTCGAGTTCCGCGATCCACGCCCGCTCGCGGGCCGGGTCATGGCCCGCGCCGAACTCCCCGACGATCTGGGCCACCAGGGCCTCGAACTCGGCGTTCCAGCCGAACTCCCGGGCGTACACGGCGCCGTGGCGCTGCACGATCCAGCCCAGGTCCCCCGGCTCCGGTCCGCGCAGCTGCACCTCGGCCCCCGCGGGGCCGTCGAACACGCCCCGGGCGGTGGCCAGCGCCTCCCGCAGCCGCCCCAGCTCGTTCCGGGAGACCTTGGTCAGCAGCCCGGTCACCGCCTCCCGTGAGCGCCGGTCCAGGTCCTCCGCCGCCGTCCGGCCCGCCTCGGTGAGCAGCACCTCCTGGAAGCGGGCGTCGCGGTGGTGGCGCTCGCGGGTCACCAGCCCCCGCTCCTCGAACCGGCTCAGCGTGCGGCTCAGATGCGGGGCGGTGACGCCCAGGAGCTCCCGGAGCGCCGAGACATGGGTGCGCTCCCGCCGGGCCAGCTCGTAGAGGACGCGGGCCTCGCTCAGCGTGTACGGGGTGTTGAGCTGCCCGGGGTAGTCGAGGACGCCGATCAGCCGGGTGTACATCCGATTGAAGTCGCGGACCTCGTCCACGGCCAGCTCAAGATCGTCGCGTGGCTCCATCCGGCACCCTCCGTACCCCTGCGGTCAAGACGATTCGCTTGATCTCATAGTTGCGTCAGATCAAGTATTTGGGAAGGGGGGAGGCCCCACGACTGGGGAGGCTCTACGACAGGGGAGGCCCCACGACAAGGGAGGCCCCACGACCGTCGCGTTGGGCAAGCAGCGACTCCGGCGAAGGCCGCGATGTCAGGTCCGCTACGTACACTGACGGGCATGGCATGCCGTATCAGCGAGTTGGTCCTCGACTGCGCCGACCCCGAGCGGCTCGCCGCGTTCTGGAGCGAGGTGCTCGGCTATGTCGAGCTCGGCCGCGAGGACGACGGGAGCATCGAGATCGGGCCGCCCGACGTCGGCTTCGGCGGCTCGCAGCCCACCCTGGTCCTCAGCCCCAGTGGCGACCCGCGGCCCGGGAAGCTCCCCCTGCACATCGACGTCAACGCCACCGACCGCGACCAGGACGCCGAGCTGGAGCGGCTGTTCGCGCTCGGCGCCAGGACCGCCGACATCGGCCAGACCGGCACCGAGAGCTGGCATGTGCTGGCCGACCCGGAAGGCAATGAATTCTGCCTCCTGCGCCGCCGGCTCCAGCCCCTCTGATCACCTGCGCCCCGGCGCCATCGACGAGCGGCCAGGCCGTCCGCGGAGCTCGCGGCGGCGGGCCTCCGCGTAGAACTGGGCCGTAGGACTTCGATCCCGCGCGCAACCCCCATTGCCTGTCCCCGTTCCCGCAGGAGACGGGGACAGGCAACGTGCGCGTCCCTCCACCGCCAACACCCCCGTTAGCCGGGTGTTAGCCGAGCGGCAGCCTCGCGGTAGCGGCCCCTACCAGAGTGGGTGACGTACCGAGGAGACAGCGACACCGAGCCCCTGGGGGGACCTGAAATGAGCTCCAGCACCGCCACCCGCACCGTTCGCCGCCGCACCCTGCGCATTGCCGCCGCTGCCCTGATCGCAGCCGCCGGTCTCAGCCTGACCGCCTGCTCCGGCTCGGACTCCACCGCCACGAAGCCCGCGGCCTCCGCGGGGTCCAGCAGCACGGACTCCTCCACCGGAGCGCAGGGCTCGGATGCCAAGGTCGACACCAAGGCGGGCACTGCGGACAAGGCGGCATCCCCGTCCCGTACCGAGACTCTGGTGGACGGCAGCACGGCCGAGATCTACAAGCTCGGCGATCTGCACTACCGCCTCAAGATCGTCAACGACGGTGATGTCCTGGCCACGCTGGAGGCGAAGGAGGGGGACGCCGGGCTCGACGGCAACGGCATGTTCGTCGTGCTCACGGCGGGCGGCGAGGTCCACTCCTGGATGGGCGGCGAACAGCGGGGACCGGGCACCTTCAAGCTCGCGGGCGGCTGGACGGCCAAGGTCACGAAGCTCGGCGACCTCCACTACCGCGCGGAGATCCTCGGCAACGAGGGCTCGGTGGACGGCACGCTGGAGGCGGACCAGCACGACGACGGGCTCGAGGCCAATGGCGTGCACATCGTGCTCAGCGCCGGTGGTGTGATCAGCGCCCACGAGTAACCGTCCGCCCGGCCGCGGCGGTGGAGCTGCCTCCGGCGGCTCCACCGCCGCGGTGACGTAAGCGTTCGATATGCGGCTCCGCCGCGTGGGCGACCGGCCACGGCGCCGCCACGGGCGATCGACGCAGGTCGGCGGTTCCAGCGGAGCGCTCAGCCGTGTGGTGGGGCCGTGGAGGAGCGGGCCATCAGTTCGGCCCTGACCATCGCCACTCCGCCCGGCGGCTGCGGCTCGCGGCCCAGGGCCAGCCGCCCGGCCCGCGCGCCCGCGTCGTGCAGCGGCAGCCGCATGGTGGTGAGGGCGGGGACGGCGTCCGCGCTGAACGGGAGGTCGTCGAAGCCCGCGACCGAGACGTCCTCGGGGATCCGCAGCCCCTGGTCGCGCAGGGCCGCGCAGACGCCGAGCGCGATGGTGTCGTTGGCGGCGACGATGGCCGTCGAGCTCCGGTCGCGGCGCAGCAGTTCGAGGGTGGCGTCATAGCCGGAGGCGCGGTCGTACAGGCCGTGCACGGTCAGCCGCTCCTCGTCGGCGTCGGGACCGTTCACCCCCGCGGCGCCGAGCGCCGCCCGGTGGCCCTCCAGCCGGTGGCGGGTCGTGGTGCGATCGGCGGGGCCCGCCACATAGCCGATCCGGCGGTGGCCGAGGGTCAGCAGATGTTCGGTGAGCCGACGGGCGCCGCCGCGGTTGTCGAAGGTGAGGGTGGTCGCGTCCTCGATCGGCGGGCGGCCGCACAGCACCACCCGGGTGCCGGACGCGGCCAGCCGGGACGCCTTGGCGGCCACGGCGGCGGCGTGGTCGGGGTGTTCGACCGCGCCGCCGGTGAGCACGACGGCGGCCGCGCGCTGCCGCTGGAGCAGGGTCAGGTAGTTCAGCTCGCGCTCGGGGGAACCGCCGGTGTTGCAGATGACCGCGAGCTTCTCGCCGCCCCGGCCCGGTTCGCCTCCCGGTGCGCCCATTTCGGCCTGTACGGCGCCCGCGATGATTCCGAAGAAGGGGTCCGCGATGTCGTTGACGAGCACTCCGACCAGATCGGAGGTGGCAGCGGCGAGAGCGCTTGCCGGTCCATTGACCACGTACTCCAGCTCATCGACCGCTCGCAGCACCCGGGTCCGGGTCGACTCGGCGACGGGGTAGTTGCCACTCAGGACGCGCGACACGGTGGCCGCCGAGACCCGAGCCCGTGCCGCCACATCGGCCAGGGTCACTGCCATGTTTCCTCCGTTGGGTGGTCACTTTCCGGTACACCGTGCGCGCTGGTAGGGCCCTCCATGCTCTCACTCCAGGAGCGGCGCGATTCTGCCCTCCGGGGTCTTGTCCTGTCATCCGGACCATGCCTAGGGTCCTCCCCAGCAAGCGCTTACCCCCGGCGCGAGGAGCTTTAGCCCATGGCCGCAGCAGACACCGCCCGTATCCGTGCCGCAGTGGTCGGCACCGGAGGAATCGTCACCGGCAGCCATCTGCCCGCACTGCGTGATCACGCCGACCGTGTGGACCTCGTCGCCGCCGTCGACGTGGCCACGGACCGGCTCGACGCCTTCCGCGCCACCGCGGCCGAGGGCGGCACCTTCGATGTCACCGGCTATTCCGACGCGACGGCCATGCTGGCGGCCGAGCGTCCCGACCTGGTCCTCATCGGCACCCCGCCCTCCCTGCACCGCGAGCAGACGGTGGCCGCGCTGAAGGCCGGCGCCTGGGTGCTGTGCGAGAAGCCGCTGTGCCTCACGCTCGCCGAGTACGACGAGATCGCCGGGGCCGAGCGGGAGGCGGGCGGCCCGTACGCCTCCGTGGTCTTCCAGCACCGCTACGGCTCGGGCGCCGTCCACGCCCGCGAGTTGCTGGCCGAGGGCGCCCTGGGCCGGCCGCTGGTGGCCCACTGCCAGACCACCTGGCACCGTGACACCGCCTACTACGCGGTGCCGTGGCGCGGCCGTTGGGAGACCGAGGGCGGCGGCCCGTCCATGGGCCACGGCATCCACCAGATGGATCTGCTGCTCCACCTCCTCGGCGACTGGACCGAGATCCGCGGCATGGCCGGACGCCTGGTCCACACCGTGGAGAGCGAGGACGTCTCCACCGCGCTGGTGCGGTTCGCGGGCGGCACCATGGCCACCGTCGTCAACAGCGTGCTCTCACCCGACGAGGTCAGCCGGATCCGCATCGACTGCGCGGACGCCACCGTCGAGCTGACCCACCTCTACGGCCACCGCAACGACGACTGGGTCTACACCCCGGCCCCGCACGTCCGCGACGAGCCCGTCCGGCAGCGGCGCTGGCGCACCCCGGCCACCGATCTGCCCAGTTCGCACGGGGCCCAGCTGTCCGCGTTGCTGGACGCGATGCGCGAGGGCGTACGGCCGCCCGGCAGCGGCCCGGACGCCCGCCGCACCCTCGAGTTCATCGCCGCGCTGTACAAGGCGGCCTTCACCGGGCGGCCCGTGCGCGCGGGCGAGATCGCGCCCGGGGACCCGTACTACGAGGCCATGCACGGCGACCACCCCGAATGGGCACCGAAGGCAGCGACCGCCACCACGAAGGAGAGCTGAGGCCGCCATGACCCAGCGCATCACCGTCACCCACACCCACGGCGACCGGATCTCGGTCGCCTCCGGCGGCGTCGAGCTGATGGCCTATGTCTACCGGCCCGACCCGGACGCCTTCGAGGCCCGTAAGCCCTACGCCCACCCGCTGCGCACCCTCGCCGGGAACCCCGTCTCCGGCTACCGGCCCAACGACCACCGCTGGCACAAGGGCCTCCAGATGACCGCCAGCCATCTGTCCGGCCAGAACTTCTGGGGCGGCAACTCCTACCTCGGCCCCGAGCAGGGCTATCAGCGGGTCGAGGACCGCGTCGGCTCGATGCGCCACGACGGCTTCGAGGAGTTCACCGCCGCCGAGGACCGGCTGCGCTTCGTGGAGAAGCTCACCTGGGTCGCCAATCCTTCCGTACCACACAGCGGCGGCCAGGAGTGGGCGCGTGAGCTGCGCACCATCGAACTCCACTCGGTGGAGCCGGAGGAGGGCGCCTGGGCCCTGGACTGGTCCATCCGGCTCACCAACATCCGTGACGAGGCGCTGCACTTCGGCTCCCCGACCAGCGCCGGCCGGGAGATGGCCGGCTACACCGGGCTCAACTGGCGCGGCCCGCGCGACTTCACCGGCGGCGATGTCATCGGCCCCGACGGGCGCGGCGGCGACGGCGAGACCGGCGCCTCGGACCTGATGGGCACCCCGGCCGCCGAGGCCCCCTGGATCGCCTTCACCGGTGAGCACGACGATGTCGACGGGCACTCCACGCTGCTGTTCGCGCACGCCCCGGAGAACGCCGATTCCATCCACGCCTCCCACTGGTTCGTGCGCTCCGAGCCGATCCCCTCGGTCGCCCCCTCCTGGGCCTTCTTCGAGGAGTTCGAGCTTTTGCCGGGGGAGTCCTTCGGCTACCGCTACCGGGTGGTGGTCGCCGACGGGGCCTGGGACCGGGCGCGCGCCGAGGGCTACCTCAAGAACCACGGGTGGTGAGGGCGTTGAGCGCGATGTCCGCCCCGCTGCCCGGCGGTGTGGGGCTCTCCCACATCAGCGCGTACGAGTGGGAGGCCGCCGACGGGGTGTGCGGCGGCAGCCCCCATCTCCATCTGGCCTGCACCGAGGCGTATGTGGTCACCGCGGGACGCGGCGCCGTGCAGACCCTGACCCTCGGGGACGGCTTCACCGAGACCCCGCTGGAACCGGGCGCGGTGGTGTGGTTCACCCCCGGCACGATCCACCGGATGGTGCAGGGCGGCGGCCTCAGGGTGACCGTGCTGATGCAGAACAGCGGGCTGCCGGAGGCCGGGGACGCCGTCTTCACCTTCCCGTCCGAGGTGCTGGCCGACCCCGGGCGCTACGCGGCGGCCGCCACGCTCCCCGCCAAGGAGGGGCCGGAGGCCGACGCGGCCGCCCGGCGCCGCCGGGATCTGGCGATCGAGGGCTATCTGACGCTGCGGGCCGCCCTCGAGAAGGGCGACGACGCACCGCTGCGCGCCTTCCACGAGGCGGCGGCGCGGATCGTCGCGCCCAAGGTCAAGGAGTGGGAGCCGCGCTGGCGGGACGGGGCGCTCGCCGCCGCGCGCCGCACCGGTGAGCAGCTGACCGCGCTCGCCGAGGGCGACCCCTCGCATCTGGCCGAGGCACGGGTCACCGCGACCGGGCCCAGCCGCCGGGGCGGCTACGGCATGTGCGGCCGCCGGGACGAGTACGAACTGCCCGGTGTCACGCTCCCGTACTACGGCGAATAACCGCCGTGGACACCACCACGCACGCTCAACGGACGGATCAGGAGGGAGGTCGGCTCCGGTATGCGCTGAAACAGGACAACGGCGTCCTGCGCCCTGGCGATCGTGCTCATCCTCGGAGGGACCCTCACGGGCTGCGGCGGCGATGGCGGCGGCGGCTCGGGCGGCAAGGTCGGCCTGCGGTTCACCTGGTGGGGCAACCCCGACCGGGCCGCCCGCACCGAGCAGGCCATCAAGCTCTTCGAGAAGCGCCACCCCGACATCGACATCAGCACGTCCTTCGCGGGCTTCGACACCTACAAGGCGAAGCTGGCCACCCAGGCGGCGGGCGGCGACGCCCCCGATGTGATGCAGCTGGACTACCGGCAGATCGATCAGTACGCGACCTCCGGCATCCTGCTGGACCTCGGCGAACACCCCCAGCTGCGCACCTCGGAGATCGACAAGGGGCTGCTGGCCACCGGGGTGGTGGACGGTAAGCAGTACGCGCTCCCGGTGGCCCGCGGCACCGAGACGATGGCGTACGACGCCACCCTGTGGCGCAAGGCGGGCGTCCCCCCGCCCACCCCGGGCTGGACCTGGGACGACTGGGCCGACGCCATGCGCAGGCTGGCGGCGTCCAAGGCGACCGAGGGGCGGACCGGCTCCACCGACCCGGGCCAGAGCGAGGACATCTTCGAGATCTGGCTGCGCAGCCAGGGCAAGTCCCTCTACACCGAGGGCGAACGGCTGGGCTTCACCGCCGACGATCTGACCCGCTACTGGGAGTGGTGCACCGAGCTCCGCAAGGAGGGCGCGGTCTCGCGCGCCGAGCAGACCACCCAGATGGACGGGACGGTGGAGAACACCCCGCTGGGCCGGCTGACGACCGTCTCCGACTTCAACTGGGACGCCCCCACCAGCGGCTACGCGGCCATCGTCGGCGAGGGGCTGAAGCTGGCGCCGCTGCCGGTCGGCGACGACGGCACCCCCGGGCAGTACTTCAAACCGTCGATGTTCTTCGGCGCCTCGGCCAAGACCGAACACCCCGAAGAGGCGGCCCGGTTCATCGACTTCCTGCTCAACGACAAGGAGGCGGGCGCCATCCTGGGCGCCTCCCGCGGCATCCCGGCCAACGACACCATCCGGCAGGACGTGCTGCCGAAGCTGGAGGGCTTCGACCAGGTCATCTCCACGTACCAGGAGCAGTTCGAGGGCAGGCTCAAGGATCCGCCGCCCGCGCCGCCCAAGGGCGACACCTCGCTTCAGGGCACCTTCTCGCGCGACTACGACCAGGTCAGCTACGAGCGCATGTCGCCGCGCGAGGCGGCGGAGGACTACATCACCGAGGCGAAGGCGGAGCTGAGGCAATGACCGCGACCGCGACCCGCCCCCAGGACGCCACGCCCTCCGCCAGTGGCGGCAAGCGGGCGCCGAAGCGCGAGCGGCAGGGGGCCGCCTGGGTGTTCCTGTCCCCGTGGGTGCTCGGCGCCGCCGCGCTGACGCTGCTGCCCATGGCCGTGTCCCTGTATCTGTCGTTCACCGACTACGACATGTTCGACGCGCCCCGGTGGATCGGCTTCCGCAACTACACCCAGATGTTCACCGAGGACCCCCGCTACTGGCGGTCGGTCATCACGACCCTGACGTATGTGGTGATCGCGGTGCCGCTCCAGCTCCTGCTGGCGCTGGCCGTCGCGATCGCGCTGAAGTCGGTCAGACGCGGCAAGGGCTTCTACCGCTCGGCGTTCTACGCGCCCTCGCTGCTCGGCGCGTCGATGTCCATCGCCCTGGTCTGGCGGGCGATCTTCAACGACGGCGGCTCCGTCGACAACCTGCTCTCCGGTATGGGCATCGACATCGGCGGCTGGATCAACAGACCCGGCTGGGCCATCATGTCGGTCGCGTTGCTGACCATCTGGCAGTTCGGCGCACCCATGGTGATCTTCCTGGCCGGGCTCCAGCAGATACCGGCCGAGCTGTACGAGGCGGCCGCGGTGGACGGGGCCTCCTGGTGGCGGCAGTTCCGCTCCATCACCATCCCCATGCTCTCCCCGGTGCTCTTCTTCAATCTGGTGCTCCAGATGATCCAGGCGTTCCAGGTCTTCACCCCCGCCTTCGCGGTCAGCGCGGGCAAGGGCGGACCCGCCGACTCCACGCTCGTCTACACGCTCTACCTCTACGACCGCGGCTTCACCGCCTCCCATATGGGCTACGCCTCCGCGATGGCCTGGGTGCTGCTGCTGGCCATCGGGGTCGTCACCGCGGTCCTCTTCCGCACCTCCCGGGCCTGGGTCTTCTACGCCAACGACAACAACGAGGGGGGCCGATGACCACCGCCCCGATCACCACCACCCCGGCGGCGCGGCGGCGGCCCACCGGCCGGATCGTGCTGCACCTCTGCCTGATCGCCGTGCTGCTGGTGATGCTCTATCCGCTGGCCTGGCTGGTGGCGACCTCGTTCAAGCCCGCCGACGAGGTCATCGCCAGCCTCAAGCTGCTGCCCAGCCACTTCGAATGGGGCAACTACTCCACCGCCCTGGACGGGGTGAACGAGGTCAGCGTCGGACGGCTGCTGTGGAACTCGCTGCTCATCGCGTGCGGCGCGGTGCTCGGCAACGTCATCAGCTGCTCACTCGCCGCGTACGCCTTCGCTCGGCTGCGGTTCCGGATGCGCGGTCCGCTCTTCGCCTTCATGATCGCCACGATCATGCTGCCGCACCATGCCATCCTCATTCCGCAGTACATCATCTTCAACCAGCTCGGCATGGTGAACACCTACTGGCCGATGATCCTGCCGAAGTTCCTGGCCACCGACGCCTTCTTCGTCTTCCTCATCGTGCAGTTCATGCGCGGACTGCCGCGTGAGCTGGAGGAGGCGGCGCGGATCGACGGCTGCGGGCCCTTCCGCTCGTTCTTCAGCGTCATCCTGCCGCTGACCAGGCCCGCCCTGATCACCACCGCGATCTTCACCTTCATCTGGACCTGGAACGACTTCTTCACCCAGCTCATCTATCTCTTCGAGCCGGAGAAGTTCACCCTGACCCTGGCCCTGCGGTCCTTCGTGGACGCCTCCAGCCAGTCGGCCTTCGGCCCGATGTTCGCCATGTCCGTCTTCGCGCTGCTGCCCATCGTGCTCTTCTTCCTCGCCTTCCAGCGGTTCCTGGTCGAGGGCATGGCCAGCTCCGGACTGAAGGGGTGACGGACCGACCATGGCCACCGCCACCAAACGTGAACCCGGCGAGCTGTTCGGCCCGCGCTTCGCGCTCTTCGCCGACGTCCTGGCGGTGGGCCTGGCCACGGCCGCCGCTTCGCTGCCCCTCCTCACCGCCCCGGCCGCCATGTCCACGGCCTGCGCCGTCCTCGACCGGCGGGTGCGCCAGGACGTGCCCACCACCGCGGGCGGCTATCTCCGCGCCCTGCGGGAACGGCTGCGCACCGGCGATCTGCTGGCCGGGGCCGGGCTGCTGGCCGGCGGCGCCCTGCTGCTGTTCAACGCGCTCGCGGCGGGCGCGGGGCTGCCCGGCGCGGTGGTCTTCCGGCCCGTGCTGCTCGCCGTGGGCGGACTGCTCGCCGTCGTGCTGCTGCGGGCCTGTGCCCGCCCGGAGTCGGCGACGAGTTGGCGTACCGCGCTGCGCTCGGCGGCGTACGACAGTGTGCGCAGGCCCCGGGCGAGCGGTGTGCTGCTGCTGGCCGTCGCCACCGCCGCCGTCTGCGCCTGGTCCTATCCACCGCTGGCCTTCCTCGTCCCCGGTCCCCTCGCCCTGGCGGCCCGAGCCACGGAGCACCACCTTTGACGCCCCTGCGCCGCCGCCACTTCCTCGCCGGGACCGCCGTCGCGGGCGGGCTGCTGGCCGTGGGCGCGCCGGGTGGCGCCTCGGCCTCGGGCGCCGTCGTGGACTCCGGCGAGCGCTACAGCTGGCTGGGCGGCGGGCTGACCCCGGCGGGGCAGCGGGTCCTGATCACCGGGCGTTCGCCCCTGCGCTACCGGCTGGCGCTGCGCTGAAGCGCTGACTGTCACCGCCTCGCCCCTGTGTTCGGTCTGTACAGGGGCGGGGCGGGGCGGTTAGCGTGGATACTTAGAAAGCGCTTACTGTTACTCGCTGTGAGGAGAAGAACCCACGTGACTCGCAAGACAGTGCGGATCGCCATGAACGGTGTGACCGGCCGGATGGGCTACCGCCAGCACCTCGTCCGCTCTCTCCTCGCCATTCGCGAACAGGGCGGTCTGGACCTCGGCGACGGCACCGTGCTGTGGCCCGAGCCGCTGCTCGTCGGCCGCCGGGAGCACGCGCTCAAGGAGATCGCCGAGCACCACGGCCTCGACCCGGTCGCGGATGTCTCCACCGACCTGGACGCGGTGCTGGCCGACGACGGCGTCGACATCTACTTCGACGCGCAGGTCACCGCCGCCCGTGAGGAGGCCATCAAGAAGGCCGTCGCGGCGGGCAAGCACATCTACACCGAGAAGCCCACCGCCACCGGTCTGGAGGGCGCCCTGGAGCTGGCCCGGCTCGCCCAGGCCGCGGGCGTCAAGCACGGCGTCGTCCAGGACAAGATCTTCCTGCCGGGGCTGCTGAAGCTGAAGCGCCTCATCGACGGCGGCTTCTTCGGCCGGATCCTCTCGGTGCGCGGGGAGTTCGGCTACTGGGTCTTCGAGGGCGACTGGCAGAGCGCCCAGCGGCCCTCCTGGAACTACCGGTCCGAGGACGGCGGCGGCATCGTGGTCGACATGTTCCCGCACTGGGATTACGTGCTGAACGAGCTGTTCGGCGCCGTGCGCACCGTCCAGGCGCAGGCCATCACCCACATCCCGACCCGCTGGGACGAGCGGGGCAAGCCGTACGAGGCCACCGCCGACGACGCGGCCTACGGCATCTTCCAGCTCGAGGGCGGTGCCATCGCCCAGATCAACTCCTCCTGGGCGGTCCGGGTGGGCCGGGACGAGCTGGTCGAGTTCCAGGTCGACGGCACCGAGGGCTCGGCCGTCGCGGGCCTGCGCAACTGCCGCGCCCAGCACCGCTCGGCCACCCCCAAGCCGGTATGGAACCCGGACCTGCCCGCCACCGAGTCGTTCCGCGACCAGTGGCAGCAGGTGCCGGACAACGAGGAGTTCGACAACGGTTTCAAGGCGCAGTGGGAGCTCTTCCTGCGCCATGTCGCGCTCGACGAGCCCTGGCGGTGGGACCTGCTGGCCGGTGCGCGCGGCGTCCAGCTCGCCGAGCTGGGCCTGAAGTCGTCGGCGGAGGGCCGCCGCCTGGACGTACCGGAGCTGAGCCTGTGACCATCCACCTCCCCGGGCCGGGCGGTACGACCCGCGCCTACGAACCCCGCGCCGAGCCGCTGTCGCCGACACCCGGGGCGCCCTTCACCTCCCGTGTGGTCTTCTCGGCCGCCCATGTGGTGGCCGACCCGTACGCCGATGTGACCCCCGACGGCCCGGCCGCCGTCGACTGGGACGCCACCCTGGCCTTCCGCCGCCACCTGTGGTCGCACGGGTTGGGCGTGGCCGAGGCCATGGACACCGCCCAGCGCGGTATGGGCCTGGACTGGGCGGGCGCCGCCGAGCTGATCCGCCGCTCGGCGGCCGAGGCGAAGGCGGTCGGCGGCCGTATCGCCTGCGGTGTCGGCACCGACCAGCTGTCCGTCACCGAGATCGGCTACCCCTACGGCCTGGACGAGGTCCGGGCCGCGTACGAGGAGCAGCTGGCCGTCTGCGAGGAGTCCGGCGCCCAGGCCATCCTGATGGCCTCGCGCGCCCTGTGCGCCGTGGCCAAGGGCCCACAGGACTACCTGGAGGTCTATGGCCATCTGCTGCGCCAGTCCGCCGAGCCGGTGATCCTGCACTGGCTGGGCCCGATGTTCGACCCGGCCCTGGAGGGCTACTGGGGCAGCACCGACCTGGACGCCGCCACCCGTACCTTCCTCGACGTGATCGCCGCCCACCCCGACAAGGTCGACGGCATCAAGGTCTCCCTGCTGGACGCCCAGCGCGAGATCGACCTGCGGCGCAAGCTGCCGGACGGGGTGCGCTGCTACACGGGCGACGACTTCCACTACCCCGAGCTGATCGCGGGCGACGACCGGGGCTTCAGCCACGCCCTGCTCGGCATCTTCGACCCGCTGGGCCCACTGGCGGCGGCGGCCGTACGCACGCTGGACACCGGTGATGTGCCCGGCTTCCGCGCCCTGCTGGACCCGACGGTGGAGCTCTCCCGCCACCTCTTCCAGACCCCGACCCGCTACTACAAGACCGGTGTGGTGCTGCTCGCCTGGCTGGCGGGCCACCAGTCGCACTTCACGATGGTCGGCGGCCTCCAGTCGGCCCGCTCGCTGCCGCATCTGGCACGGGCGTACGAACTCGCCGACGGGCTGGGCCTGTTCCCGGACCCGGCGCTGGCGGAATCCCGGATGAAACACCTGCTGTCCGTGTACGGAGCCGCCCGATGAGCGCCCCGTCCCGGCTGAGCCTCAACCAGGAAACGATCAAGCAGTGGTCGCTGCCCGAACTGGCCGAGGGCTGTGCCGAGGCGGGCGTCACGGGCGTGGGCCTGTGGCGCGAGCCGGTCCAGAAGTACGGCGTGGCGGCCACCGCCGAACTGGTGCGGGGGGCCGGCCTGACCGTCACCAGCCTGTGCCGGGGCGGCTTCTTCACCGCGATCGAGCCCGAGGCGCGCGCCACCGCCCTGGCCGACAACCGCAGGGCCATCGACGAGGCCGCCATCCTGGGCACCGACACCCTGGTCCTGGTCTCCGGCGGCCTCCCGGCGGGCAGCCGCGACCTCTTCGCCGCCCGCGAGCGGATCGCCGACGCGCTGGGGGAGCTCGCCCCGTACGCCGCCGACCACGGCGTCCGCCTGGCCATCGAGCCCCTGCACCCCATGTACGCCTCCGACCGCTGCGTGGTCTCCACCCTCGCCCAGGCCCTCGACCTGGCCGAGCGCTTCCCGGCGGAGCAGGTGGGTGTGTGCGTGGACACCTACCACGTGTGGTGGGACGACAGCGTGGCCGCCCAGATCGCCCGCGCGGGCGCGGGCGGCCGTATCGCCGCCTTCCAGCTCGCCGACTGGATCACGCCCCTGCCGGAGGGCGTCCTCCTGGGCCGGGGCCAACTCGGCGACGGATCGGTCGACTTCCGCTGGTTCCGCGAGCGGGTCGACGCGACCGGCTACACCGGTCCGATCGAGGTGGAGATCTTCAACCCGGACCTCTGGGCCCGGGACGGCGCGGAGGTCCTGGCGGAGGTCGCCGACCGCTATCGGACGCTGGCGCTGTAGGGACTGCTTCGGGGTGTGTCGGGCAGGCGTGCGTCCAGGCCGCTGAACGTACCCCGGCGCCGGAGGGAGTCCTGAGACTCACTGGGCCATGCCTGACGCCGTTTGGCAGCGTCATGCGAGGGCACCGACGCGTTGAGCGAACGCACGTACGCCGGGAAGGGCACGGTCGTGCCGCATCAGCCCGGCGGCCATCGTCCGTACGGAGCCGCGGCGCACCTCCTGCGGTGCGGCGTGCTCCGCGGCCAGCAGTGCGCGGTAGCAGCGGTCGGGTTTGCCCCACTGGTCGAAGGCGCGAGCGACGTCGATCCAGTAGCGGGCCTGGCGTTCGCTGGTGGGTAGGGCGGCGGTGTCGATACGGCGGGCGTGCTCGATGGCTTGTCCGGCGTCGCCGAGCAGATAGCTGATGGAGATCTGGTGGAGCAGCACCTGACTGGGGCCGAAGACGGTGCCGCGCAGTAGTTCGTCGTGGCCGAGTTGGCCAGCGGTGGCCTGTGCCTCGGTGATGAGCGCCTGCGCGGTGTGCCGGTCGCCTTGCTTCGCCGCGGTGTAGGCGGCGGTGGCGTACAGGTTGCCCTGGACGGACAGCCGTTCGGTCATGTCCGTGGTGCGGTCGGTGGCCAGTTGCTGGGCTGCGGTCACGGCGACATCGGTGGCGCGGGCGTAGTGGCCCTGGCGGCGCCAAGCGCTGGAAACCATGCGATGGGCCTCGGCGACGGTCAGTGCGTCCGCGCCACCCAGGGCGGCGGTCAGCGCCCTGTCGGCGGTGACCGCCGCGAGGCCGTCCTCGCCGAGCTTGATGCAGAGCCTGGTCGCGACGGTGTAGAGGTCGGCGACCGGGGTCGCCGTCTGCCGGGGATGCCCCTCGGCGCCGAGGGCCTGCGCGAGCGCGATCCGGGACGGCAGGGCGCGGGCAAGGGCGTCGTAGCGGCAGGCGCTGAAGTCGCGTCGGGAGGCGTCGACCGCCGCGAGGACCGTGGACGGGGTGGGGTCCGTCCCGAGCAGCGGGCTGTTCTGCCGGTGCAGCAGCAGGTCCTCAAGACCCGACAGGATCGGCCGCGCCGGAGACTGGGCGGCGGCCGGGGTGGGTCCCAAGACCGCGCTGGAGGTCGCCCCGGCCAGACCGGTCAGGAGTTTACGGCGTCGCACTGGGTCGTCCCCCTCTTCGCCGAACAGGGCCTGCGCGCCCACCCTAGTGGTGCCGGAGAGGGGCTGATCGACGTATCCGCGGGATGTCGCCTGCTTGTGTCGGGGTGCGAGTCCCAGCAGGTCGGGCGGGATGTCCAGACACTCGGCAACCTGCCGTAACAGCTGTACATCGCGCATGGGCTGTTTGCCGCGCTCCATCCGGGACAGCGAGGCGGCGGTGTAGCCGACGGCCGCTCCGAGTTGGGCCAGCGTGATGTCAGCCGCGCGCCGGGCCAAGCGGACGATCGCCCCGGCGTCACGGCGGGCGAGGGCATCGCGCATGGCGACTGAGCGCCAGATCGGATGAGTGCCGTCCACGACAAGTCACCTCCTACAGGGACCTATTGTTCCGCCAAACCGTCGCCATTACGGGGCGTTGCAAACCATTTGCGCCGCGTGTAACTCGTGTGCGCCCCCGGTGGCTGCGCCTCCCGCCGCCACCCGAGTTGCGGTGTCCTCGAAGACCAGGACGGCCCGCAGCGAGCGGGTCGCAGTGCACCCCAGGAGTGAGCGCCATGAAGCGGAAGGATCCGGCGGCTGAGAGGGCGTGGGCGTCGGTCACACACGCGACTCCGCTGAAGCGGGACGCGATGTACGACCACCGTGCCCAGCAGGCTGCCCTCCGAGGTTGTCGCGCCCGGGAAAATTTCCGTGCAACCGTTCCGGCCCTTGGCGGGTCGTATCTGGCATCGGGCTTCCTGGGAGGGATCCGGGGGGATGCGGAGGAAGCCCTGGGGAGGGGAAACGAGGGGCCCGGACCACGGCCGGGCCCCTCGAAATGTCACACCGCGCCCGGGGGCGTGCCGGCGCGGCGTACGCCTCAGAACGGCACCCCGCAGCGCAGCAGCACATTCGCGTACGGCCGCGCCTCCCCCGTGCGCACCACCAGCCTCGCCCCCGACGTCAGCATCTTGAGCTCCTCGTGCGGGACCAGGTCCAGCGTGGGACGGGGGAAGAGGCGGTCGAGCAGGGCGGTCGCCCCGGCGTTGTGCGCGCGCACCTCCCACGCCGCCGTGGCCCGTTCGACCACCAGCTCGTCCAGCAGCCCGGTGAGCACCCGCTCGAACGACGGGACCCCGGCCGTGAAGGCGAGGTCCACCACGAACGGCCCGTCCGGTATCGGAAGGCCCGCGTCGCACACCATCACCGTGTCGGTGTGGCCCAACAGGGCGATGCCCGCGCTCAGATGGCGGTTGAGGATCCCGGTCCGCTTCACAGAGCCGCCACCTCCTCGGCGGTGGGGAAAGACGCCTGCGCCCCCGGCCGGGTCACCGCGGCCGCGCCCACGCGCACCGCGAACCGCACCGCGGTCGGCAGGTCGTCGCCGACGCCCAGGCGCCAGGCGAGCGCGCCGGTGAAGGCGTCCCCGGCGCCCGTGGTGTCCACGGACTTCACCGCGAGACTGGGCACCAGCACCGTACGGTCGCGGTCGGCCACCAGCGCGCCCTCGCCGCCGAGGGTCACCACGACCGAGCGCGGACCGCGCGAGCGCAGGGCGTCGGCCCACTCCTCGGGGTCGTCGGAGGACCCCGCTGGGTCGTCGCTGAGCAGGAACCGCGCCTCGTGCTCGTTCACCACCAGCGGATCGCAGACGGCCAGCACATCGGTGGGCAGCGGCGCGGTCGGCGAGGGGTTGAGCACCACCCGGGGCCCGGGGCGGCCGCCGAAGCCCGCGTCCGCCGCGCGGACCACCTCGGCGACCGTCTCCAGGGGGATCTCCAGCTGCAACGACACCACCCGCGCCGCGGCCAGCAGGCTCGCGGCGGCCTGGACGTCGCCGGGGGTCAGCCGGGCGTTGGCGCCCTGGGAGACCACGATGCTGTTGTCCCCCGAGGGGTCCACCGTGATCAGCGCGACCCCGGTGGGCGCGCCGCCGACGAGGACGCCCGCGGTGTCGACCCCGGCCGTCCGCTGCGAGTCCAGCAGCAGCCGGCCGTAGTCGTCGTCGCCGACCCGGGCCAGCAGGGCCGTCCGGGCTCCCAGCCGGGCGGCGGCGACGGCCTGGTTGGCGCCCTTGCCGCCGGGGTGGACCGCCAGGTCGGAACCGAGGACGGTCTCCCCGGCCCCGGGCCGGCGGTCGACTCCGATCACCAGATCGGCGTTGGCCGACCCCACGACCAGCAGGTCGTAGTCGTGCATCCGCACGTCCTTTCGTTTGTCACTTCGCGGCGACGACCTTCACCGGCACCTTCACCATGCCGTCGATCTTCTGACCCTTGGCGGCCCTGACGGCGTTCTCCACCACCATCCGGCCCAGCTCCTCGGGCTGCTGGGCGACGGTCGCGGCGAGGGTGCCGTTCCGCACCGCCTCGAGCCCGTCCGGGGTGCCGTCGAAGCCGACGACCGCGACGGACTTGCCCGCCTTGGACCCGAGCGCCTTGACCGCGCCGAGCGCCATCTCGTCGTTCTCGGCGAAGATCCCGTCGACGCCGGGGTGGGCCTGGAGCAGATTGGTGGTCACATCGAGCCCCTTGGCCCGGTCGAAGTCGGCGGTCTGCTTGCCGACGACCTTGATGTCCGGGTACGCCTTCAGGCCCTCTGCGAAGCCCTTACCGCGCTCACGCGAGGCCGAGGTGCCGGGGGTGCCCTGTAGCACCAGGATCGTGCCCTTCTCTCCGAGCCGCTCGGCGAGCGTCTTCGCCGCCAGCTTGCCTCCCGCGATGTTGTCGGAGGCCACCAGGGTCGCGATCTTCGCCTTGTTGACGCCGCGGTCGGCGGCGAGCACCGGGATGCCCGCCTTGCCGGCGGCCCGGACGGACGGGCCGGCGGCATCGGAGTCGACCGGGTTGATGATGATCGACTTCATGTTCTGGCTGGTGAAGTTCTGGATCTGATTGGCCTGCTGGGAGGCGTCGTTCTGGGCGTCGGTGACCGTAAGGCTGATCCCGGCGCGCTTGGCCTCCTTCTGGGCGCCCGCCTTCAACTGGACGAAGAAGGGGTTGTTGAGGGTGGAGACCGACAGTCCGACCTTGGTGTCCGCGCCCCCTGAGGAGCCCGAGCGCCAGACGGAGGCGCCGAAGGCGATGGCGGCGACGACCACGGCGGCCAGCGCGAACTTGCCCGCGTTGACGGCCTTCTTACGGCCGCCACCGGACGGCCCGCCCGCCGCTGCCCCGGGTGCGCCCGGCCCGGCCCCGGCGCGCCTGCGCACCGTGTCCAGCAGCACCGCGAGCGCGATGACGACACCGATGACGACCTGCTGCCAGAAGGCGGACACCTCCAGCAGGTTGAGCCCGTTGCGCAGCACCGCGAGGATCAGCGCGCCGATGAGCGTGCCGGACGCCTTACCGACGCCGCCGGACAGGCTCGCGCCGCCGATGACGACCGCGGCGATCGCGTCGAGTTCGTAGCCGACGGCCGCCTGCGGCTGCGCGGAGGACAGCCGGGAGGCGAGCACGATGCCCGCGATGGCCGCGAAACCGCCGGAGAGCGCGTAGACGACCAGCTTCTGACGGGTCACCCGGATCCCGGAGAGCCGGGCCGCCTCCTCGTTGCCGCCGATCGCGTACATCGCGCGGCCCGCGTAGGTACGGCCCAGCACACCCGCGGTGATCAGCCCCATCACGACCATCACGATCACCGGGACGGGCAGCCAGCCGCCGAGCGTGTCCCCGAGGTTCGACACCGAGTCGGGGACGGGTATCGGGCTGCCCTGGGAGATGACCAGGGCCAGGCCGCGGCCCACCGACAGCATCGCGAGCGTGGCGATGAACGGCGGCAGCTTCCCGAACGAGACCAGCGCCCCGCTGACCAGACCGCAGGCGACACCGGTGGCGACGGCCAGGAGCGCCGCGAACCAGACCGGCAGCCCCTGTGAGGTCGCGGACCAGGCGAGCACGGTGGCGGACAGCGCGGCCACCGAGCCGACCGACAGATCGATGCCCGCGGAGACGATGACGAAGGTGACGCCGAAGGCGAGGATCGCGGTGACCGCCGCCTGGACGCCGACGTTGAGGAGATTGTCGGTGGTGAGGAAGTCGCCGGACAGCAGTGCCATGGCCGCCACCAGCAGCACCAGGGCGCTCAGGGCGCCGTTGTCGAGCAGCACGCGGCGCAGCGCCGACGGGCCCCCGGGGTCCTTGGTGGCGTCAATCGTGTCAGTGGCCACGGGAGCCCTCCTTTTCCTTGCCGCCGACCTCTTCGTCGGCGCCCTTGACGTCCTTCACCGCCAGGGCCATCACGGCGTCCTGGCTCGCTTCCCGCGCGGTCAGCTCGCCCGCGATCCGGCCCTGGGCCATGACCAGGACCCGGTCGCTCATCCCCAGCACCTCGGGCAGATCGCTGGAGATCATCAGGACGGCGTGGCCGGACGCGGTGAGTTCGTTGATGAGTTGGTAGATCTCGACCTTGGCGCCCACGTCGATTCCGCGGGTCGGCTCGTCGAGGATCAGCACCTTGCTGTCGGCGAGCAGCCACTTGCCGATGACGACCTTCTGCTGGTTGCCGCCGGAGAGGGTGCGCACCCGCTGGTCGAGCCCGGCCATCCGGACGGCCAGCCGCTCGGCGACACCGGCCGCCGCGCGCCGCTGGGCGGCCCGGTCGACCAGCCCGCCGCGGGTGGCGGCGCGCAGTGTGACCAGGCCCAGGTTCTCCTGTACGGAGCCGTCCAGGACCAGCCCCTGGCCCTTGCGGTCCTCGGGGACGAGGCCGATCCCGGCCCGCATGGCGGCCACCACGTCCTGGCGGGGCAGCGGGTGGCCGAGCACCTCGACGGAGCCGGAGTCGTACGGGTCGGCGCCGAAGAGCGCCCGTACGACCTCCGTACGGCCCGCACCGACCAGCCCGGCAAGGCCCACCACCTCCCCGGCGTGCACCTCGAAGCCGATGTCCTGGAAGCTGCCGTTCCGGGTGAGTCCCCGGACCTTCAGCAGGGGCTCACCGGCGTTCCCGCGCTCGCGCGGGTACTGCTGCTCGATGGAGCGGCCCACCATCAGCCGCACCAGCTCGTCCCGGTCGGTGGCGGCCGGTACCTGGGTGACGCTGCGGCCGTCGCGCAGCACGGTGACGCGGTCGCCCAGGGCGGCGATCTCCTCCAGGTGATGGGTGATGAAGACGACGCCCACACCGTCCGCGCGCAGTGCGCGCACGATCCGGAAGAGCTTGTCGACCTCCTCGGTGGTGAGCACGGCGGTCGGCTCGTCCATGATCAGGACGCGCGCCTCCAGGCTCAGCGCCTTGGCGATCTCCACCATCTGGAGCCGGGCGATGCCGAGGTCCCGGACGCGGGTCCGGGGCGAGACATCCACCCCGACGCGGGCCAGCAGCTCGGCGGCGCGCGCGTCCATCGCCTTACGGTCGATCATGCCGAAGCGGCGCGGCTGACGGCCCAGGAAGATGTTCTCGGCCACGGTGAGGTCCGGGACGAGGTTGAACTCCTGGTAGATGGTGGCGATCCCGAGCCGCTCGGCGTCCTGCGCGCTGTTGATGCGCACCGGCTCGCCGTCGACCAGGATCCGCCCGCCGTCGGGGCGGTGCGCCCCGGAGACCATCTTGATCAGCGTGGACTTGCCGGCGCCGTTCTCGCCCAGGAGGACGTGCACTTCGCCCCGGCGCAGATCGAAGTCCACCCCGTCCAGCGCGATCACCCCGGGGAAGGTCTTACGGACCCCCTCCATGCGCAGCAGCTCCGCCCCGGTGTCACCGGCGGACGCGCCCTCGGGCGCCGGGCCATGGGAGCCGGGCGCCGCGGCCGCAGCCGCGGACGGGCCGACGGCGCCACCCGTGATCCCGGCCTCGGCGTCCGCCCGCGCGGACCCCGTGTCTCCTTCCGGAGTCCCGGCGTTGGGAGTCGACACACTGTCGGGGGAGGGCGTGGAGGTGGGGGACGTGGCGCCCGAGGGCGTGGGGTCCGCGTTCGGCGCGGGGGAGGACCGTTCGGACTCGGCACTCAAGGCTTGCTCCCTTCGGGCTCGCCGCACGAGCGGCGGGTGACCAGACGCGCGGACAGGGTCACCGACTCTGCGGGCCGCCCCTCGACGAGATCGATCAGCGCGCGTACGGCGGCATGGCCGAGCGCCCCGGTCGGCTGGGCGATGGCGGTGATCGGCGGATCGGTGTGGACGAACCAGGGGATGTCGTCGAACGCGGCGAGTGCCACACCGTCCGGCACCCGCAGGCCCCGCGCGCGGATCTCGTCCATGGCGCCGAGCGCCATCAGGTTGTCCGCGGCGAAGATCGCGTCCGGCGGGTGCGGCAGGTCGAGGAAGCGGGCGGTCACCCGGCGGCCGCTGTCCGCCTGGAAGTCCCCCTGGCCGATGTGGTCCTCGTGCAGCTCCAGGCCGAACTCGGCCAGCGCGGAGCGGAAGGCGTCCACCCGTTCGCGGCCGGTCGTGGTGGCCGCCGGGCCCGCGATGATCGCGACCCGGCGGTGGCCAAGGGCGCACAGATGGGCCACCAGAGCGCGGATGGCCCCCCGCCCGTCGGTGCGGATCACCGGCACCCGGTCCAGGCCCTCGCCCTCGATCCAGCGGTCGACGAAGACCATGGGGGTACCGGCGCGGGCGGCGGCCAGCATCATCGGGGAACCGCCGTCGGTGGGGCTGACCAGCAGTCCGTCTATGCGGCGGTCCATGAGGGTACGCACATGGTGGTCCTGGAGGTCGGGCCGCTCGTCGGCGTTGCCGATGATCACGCTGTAGTCCAGCTCGCGGGCGGCGTCCTCGACCGAACGGGCCAGCTCGGTGAAGAAGGGATTCAGCACATCGCTGATGACCAGGCCCAGGGTCCGGGTCTGATCGGTGCGCAGTGAGCGGGCCACCGCGTTGGGGCGATAGCCGAGGTCGGCGACCGCGGCGAGCACCCGTTCGCGGGTGTCCGTGCGAACGGAGGGGTGGTCATTGAGCACCCGTGAGACCGTTGCCACGGAGACTCCGGCACGCCGCGCCACATCTTTGATGGCCGGCATCGTCCACCTCCTTGTGGAATCGATTACATGGAATTGGAATCGATTACATTCGGCGGGGCAAGAGGTCGGCCCGCGCTGCAACCGGATCGTGATATTCCGGGTGCTCGGGACCCCCTGGGAGCGTTGTCCACAGGCCCGAACCACCTGTCGGCTCCCGGCGGTACGGTCGAGGCATGCTCAAACTCGCGGTGGTCGAAGGGGTCCTGGAGCGGATCACCTACGCCAATGAGGAAAACGGCTATACGGTCGCCCGGGTCGACACCGGCCGTGGCTCCGGCGATCTGCTCACCGTCGTCGGCTCGCTGCTGGGCGCCCAGCCGGGCGAGTCGCTGCGCATGGAGGGCCGCTGGGGTTCCCATCCGCAATATGGCAAACAGTTCACGGTCGAGAATTACCAGACCGTCCTCCCCGCCACCGTCCAGGGCATCCGGCGCTATCTCGGCTCGGGCCTGATCAAGGGCATCGGCCCCCGGATCGCCGACCGGATCACCGAGCACTTCGGCATCGACACCCTCGATGTCATCGAGGAGCGGCCGGAGCGGCTGATCGAGGTCCCGGGCCTTGGCCCCAAGCGCACCAAGATGATCGCCGCCGCCTGGGAGGAGCAGAAGGCCATCAAGGAGGTGATGGTCTTCCTCCAGGGGGTGGGCGTCTCCACCTCCATCGCGGTGCGGATCTACAAAAAGTATGGCGACGCGTCGATTTCGATTGTGAAGAACCAGCCGTACCGGCTGGCGGCCGACGTCTGGGGCATCGGCTTCCTCACCGCCGACAAGATCGCCCAGTCGGTCGGCATCCCCCATGACAGCCCCGACCGGGTGAAGGCCGGTCTCCAGTACGCGCTGTCCCAGTCCGCCGACCAGGGCCACTGCTATCTCCCCGAGGAGCAACTCATCGCGGACGCCGTGAAGTTGCTCCAGGTGGACACCGGCCTGGTCATCGACTGTCTGGGCGAGCTCGCCGCCGAGGAGGAGGGCGTGGTGCGCGAGCCGGTCCCGGGCCCGGAGGGCGGCGAGCCGATCTCCGCCGTCTATCTGGTGCCCTTCCACCGCGCCGAGATCTCCCTCGCGGGCCAGGCGCTGCGGCTGCTGCGCACCGAGGAGGATCGGATGCCCGCTTTCCAAGGCGTGGACTGGGACAAGGCACTGGGCTGGCTGGCCCGCCGCACCGGCGCCGATCTGGCGCCCGAGCAGAGCCAGGCGGTGCGGCTCGCGCTGACCGAGAAGGTCGCGGTGCTCACCGGCGGGCCGGGCTGCGGCAAGTCCTTCACCGTGCGGTCCGTGGTGGAGCTCGCCCGCGCCAAGCGGGCCAAGGTGGTGCTCGCGGCGCCCACCGGCCGGGCCGCCAAGCGGCTGTCCGAGCTGACCGGCGCCGAGGCGTCCACCGTCCACCGGCTGCTGGAGCTCAAGCCCGGCGGGGACGCGGCGTACGACAGGGACCGCCCGCTCGACGCTGACCTGGTGGTGGTCGACGAGGCGTCGATGCTCGATCTGCTGCTGGCCAACAAGCTGGTCAAGGCGGTTCCGCCCGGTGCCCATCTGCTCTTCGTCGGGGATGTGGACCAGCTGCCCAGCGTGGGCGCCGGCGAGGTGCTGCGCGATCTGCTGGCTCCCGGCAGCCCCGTCCCGGCGGTGCGGCTGACCCGGATCTTCCGCCAGGCCCAGCAGTCCGGGGTGGTCACCAACGCCCACCGGATCAACGAGGGGGTGCCGCCGGTCACCCAGGGCCTGTCGGATTTCTTTCTCTTCGTCGAGGACGACACCGAGGAGGCCGGGCGGCTCACGGTCGATGTCGCGGCCCGCCGCATCCCCGCGAAGTTCGGCCTCGACCCCCGCCGTGACGTGCAGGTTCTGGCCCCGATGCACCGGGGCCCGGCGGGCGCCGGCACGCTCAACGGACTGCTTCAGCAGGCCATCACCCCGGCTCGCCCGGACGTCCCGGAGCGCCGCTTCGGCGGCCGGGTCTTCCGGGTCGGCGACAAGGTGACCCAGATCCGTAACAATTATGAGAAAGGGGCCAACGGGGTCTTCAACGGCACGGTTGGCGTCGTCACCTCACTCGACACCGATGAGCAGCGGCTGACCGTGCGGACGGACGAGGACGAGGAGGTACCGTACGACTTCGACGAGCTGGACGAGCTGGCTCATGCCTATGCGGTGACCATCCATCGGTCCCAGGGCAGTGAGTACCCGGCCGTCGTGATCCCGGTGACCACCGGGGCCTGGATGATGTTGCAACGCAACCTCCTGTACACGGCCGTGACCCGTGCCAAGCGCCTTGTGGTGCTGGTCGGCTCGCGCCGTGCGCTCGGACAGGCGGTGCGCACCGTCTCGGCGGGGAGGCGTTGTACCGCGCTGGATCACCGACTCGGCGGCGATGTGAGAGTCGAGCGTGTCAAGAGGGTTTCCGAACGATGACGAACGGGGCAGGATGGCCGTGAAGGCGGCACTGAGTGCCGCCAAAAGGCTCTTCAGCCGACCCCGAGTGCACGATCGCGACCCGAGTAGGGGAAGGTGGGGGGAGTCAGGGCACCTCGAAGAAGAGAACCAGACGTCGGTGAGGGATGACGTGAGCGACAACTCTGTAGTACTGCGGTACGGGGACGGCGAGTATGCCTACCCGGTGGTCGACAGCACCGTCGGCGACAAGGGCTTCGATATCGGCAAGCTGCGCGCCCAGACCGGTCTGGTGACCCTGGATTCCGGTTATGGCAATACCGCCGCGTACAAATCCGCGATCACCTATCTGGACGGTGAGCAGGGCATCCTGCGTTATCGGGGCTACCCCATCGAGCAGCTGGCGGAGCGCGCCTCCTTCCTGGAGACGGCCTTCCTGCTGATCAACGGGGAGCTGCCGACCGTCGATGAACTGGCGGCCTTCCGCGAGGACATCACCCGCCACACCCTGCTCCACGAGGACGTCAAGCGGTTCTACGACGGCTTCCCGCGTGACGCCCACCCGATGGCGATGCTGTCCTCCGTGGTCAGCGCGCTGTCGACGTTCTACCAGGACAGCCACAACCCCTTCGACGAGAAGCAGCGCAACCTCTCGACGATCCGGCTGCTGGCCAAGTTGCCGACCATTGCCGCCTACGCGTACAAGAAGTCGGTCGGCCACCCCTTTGTCTACCCGCGTAACGACCTCGGCTACGTCGAGAACTTCCTCCGGATGACCTTCTCGGTCCCCGCGCAGGAGTACGACCTCGACCCGATCGTGGTCTCCGCGCTCGACAAGCTGTTGATTCTGCACGCCGACCACGAGCAGAACTGTTCGACCTCCACGGTTCGGCTGGTCGGCTCCTCGCAGGCCAATATGTTCGCCTCCATCTCGGCGGGCATCAACGCCCTGTGGGGCCCCCTGCACGGCGGCGCCAACCAGTCCGTGCTGGAGATGCTCGAGGGCATCCAGGCGTCGGGCGGCGACGTCGACACCTTCATCCGCAAGGTGAAGAACAAGGAAGACGGCGTGAAGCTCATGGGCTTCGGGCACCGCGTCTACAAGAACTTCGACCCCCGGGCGAAGATCATCAAGTCGGCGGCGCACGATGTCCTCTCCGCGCTCGGCAAGTCCGACGAACTGCTTGACATCGCGCTCAAGCTGGAGGAGCACGCCCTCGCGGACGACTACTTCGTCTCCCGCAAGCTGTACCCGAACGTGGACTTCTACACCGGTCTGATCTACCGGGCGATGGGCTTCCCGACCGAGATGTTCACCGTGCTGTTCGCGCTCGGCCGGCTGCCGGGCTGGATCGCCCAGTGGCACGAGATGATCAAGGAGCCGGGCTCCCGCATCGGCCGCCCGCGCCAGATCTACACGGGCGTCGTCGAGCGCGACTTCGTCCCGGTCGAGGAGCGCTAAGCACCATCGCGTCCCCGGGTGCCCCCGTCCTGATTGGGTCGGGGGCACTTCGCGTATCCGGGTACTTGGGTCTTCGGCGGGTGCCCCTTAGATAGGGCCGGGTGCCTTCGCGTACCGGGCCCTGGGGCTGACCGGCCGGGGCCCACCGGTGGCTAGGGACGAGTCGCAGGGTGCCGTCGAGGTTCCGGATGCTTGGGTCTTCCGGCGAGTGAGCCGAAGGGGCGCGTCGCTGTCGTAAGGGAGAGCGCGCGGAGGCCCCTGAGGAACGAAGGGGCCGAGCACGGTCGACCGTCGACAGCGACTTTTGCGCCCCGGCGGGGGCACCTCCCAGCGGTAGCTGGGGGAGAACCGAGCCTCAAAAAATACCGAGAAGCGCCCCGCTTCCGATCCCCCCACGGGTCGGAGCGGGGCGCTCCCCTTGCCCCGGAGCGGATTCCCCCCACGGGATCCGGCCGGGCGTCTACGGGCCCTTGCGGGCCGTTGGGCGACGCGATCTGCCGGGACGCGTACCTACGGGAGGGCCGCTCAAAGCTCCCCGAGTACGTCGTCCCGGCTACGCGTAGCGGGATACGTCCCCCAAGACGAATCCCCACCGTCCCATTAGACTCGCGACCCCCCTCGATGGTTACGTTGGGTTGTCTGTGATCTGCGTCTCTTGCCGTAAGGGCCATAAAAGGGCAAGAGCCTCGATTTGAAGATCGAGGCTCCGCCGTATGGGTGTTGTGCGGCTTATGGGGACTTGGTGAATCTATGTGGACGCTGTGAAGGTCCGCAGTCGCAGACTGTTCGTCACCACGAACACGGACGAGAACGCCATGGCCGCTCCCGCGATCATCGGATTCAGCAGTCCGGCCGCCGCGAGCGGCAGCGCGGCGACGTTGTAGCCGAAGGCCCAGAAGAGGTTGCCCTTGATGGTGCCGAGCGTACGCCGTGCCAGCCGGATCGCGTCCGCCGCCACCCGCAGATCGCCCCGGACCAGGGTCAGATCCCCGGACTCGATGGCCGCGTCCGTGCCCGTGCCCATCGCGAGCCCGAGGTCGGCGGTGGCGAGGGCGGCCGCGTCATTGACCCCGTCGCCCACCATGGCGACCGTACGGCCCTCGCCCTGTAGCCGCTTCACGACGTCCACCTTGTCCTGCGGCAGCACCTCGGCGATCACCTCGTCGATGCCGACCTCGCGGGCCACCGATTCGGCGACGAGCCTGTTGTCGCCGGTCAGCAGCATCGGGGTGAGGCCGAGCGCCCGCAGTTGGGCGACCGCCTCGGCGCTGGTCTCCTTGATGGCGTCGGCCACCAGGAGGACGCCGCGCGCCTCGCCGTCCCAGGCCACCGCGACCGCCGTCCGCCCCTCGGACTCGGCCGCCGCCTTGGCGGCCGCCAGGTCCTCGGGCAGCTCGATGGCCCATGCGCCGAGCAGCTTCTCGCGGCCGACCAGCACCGCATGGCCGTCCACCATGCCCTGGACGCCGAGGCCGGGCTCGGACCGGAAGTCCGCGGGCACCGGGAGGTCGCCGACGCGTTCGGCCGCGCCGTCCGCGATGGCGCGTGCGATCGGATGCTCCGAGGCGTGCTCCAGGGCGCCCGCGAGCCGCAGCAGCTCCTCCTCGTCCACGCCGGGCGCCGTGACGGCCCCGTGCAGCCGCATCTGCCCGGCCGTCACCGTGCCGGTCTTGTCCAGGACCACGGTGTCCACCCGGCGGGTCGACTCCAGCACCTCGGGCCCCTTGATCAGGATGCCCAGCTGGGCGCCGCGGCCGGTGCCGACCATGAGCGCGGTCGGGGTGGCCAGGCCCAGGGCGCAGGGGCAGGCGATGATCAGGACGGCGACGGCCGCGGTGAAGGCGGCGGCCGTGCCGCCCGTGGTGAGCAGCCAGCCCAGCAGGGTGCCGACGGCGATCAGCAGCACGATCGGTACGAAGATCCCCGAGACCCGGTCGGCGAGCCGCTGCACCTCGGCCTTGCCGTTCTGCGCGTCCTCGACCAGCTTGGTCATGCGGGACAGCTGGGTGTCCGCGCCCACCCGGGTGGCCTCGACCACGATCCGGCCCGCCGTGTTGACGGTCGCGCCCGTCACCGGGTCGCCGGCCGCCACGTCCAACGGCACCGATTCGCCGGTGAGCATCGAGGCGTCCACGGCGGAGGAGCCCTCGACCACCGTGCCATCGGTGGCGATCTTCTCGCCGGGGCGCACCACGAAGTGGTCGCCGACGGCCAGCTCGCCGACGGGGATCCGTACCTCGCGCCCGACCCGTCCACCGCCCTCGGCCGGGAGCGCTTCGCGCCCGCCCCCCTCGTACCGGAGCACGGCCACGTCCTTGGCGCCGAGCTCCAGCAGCGCGCGCAGCGCCGCGCCCGCCCGCCGCTTGGACTTCGCCTCCAGATAGCGGCCGAGGAGGATCAGCGCGGTCACCCCGGCCGCCGCCTCCAGATAGATCGAGGACGATCCGTCGGTGCGGGAGACGGTCAGCTCGAAGCCGTGGCGCATACCGGTCATGCCCGCGTCGCCGAAGAACAGCGCCCACAGGGACCAGCCGAGGGCCGCCAGGGTGCCGATGGAGACGAGGGTGTCCATGGTGGCCGCGCCGTGCCGGGCGTTCGTCCAGGCGGCCTTGTGGAAGGGCGCACCGCCCCAGACGACCACGGGCGCGGCGAGGGTGAGCGAGAGCCACTGCCAGTTGTCGAACTGGAGGGAGGGCACCATCGCCAGCACCACGACGGGCAGGGAGAGGAGGATCGAGACGAGCGTGCGGTGGCGCAGGGAGGTCGATTCGCCCTCGCCGCGCGGGTCGGTCCGCGGGGCGCCGGAGTCCTCGGCGGCGCGGGGCTCGGGCACGGCGGGGCGCGGTTCCTCGGCGGTGTACCCGGTTTTGACGACGGTGGCGATCAGGTCGGCGACCTCGAGCCCCTCGCCGTAGGTCACGTTGGCCTTCTCGGTGGCGAAGTTCACCGTGGCGGTGACGCCGTCGAGGCGGTTGAGCTTCTTCTCGATGCGCGCGGCGCAGGACGCACAGGTCATACCGCCGATGGCGAGCTCGACCTGGGAGGTCCCACCGGCCGTCGCCGCGGTGTCGGCGGCGGGCCCGACGGGGGGTGCCGTGCTGGTCATGTCTGGTCTCCTGGGAGGAGGGCCGGGCCGTACGGCGACTGTATGAGCAGGGCGGCACGGTCCGGCTGAGGTTTGGTGGGGGCTCGCTCAGGCCCGGCCGGCGAGCTCGTAGCCCGCCTCGTCCACGGCGGCGCGGACGGTCTCGTCGTCCAGCGGGGCCGCCGAGACCACGGTGACCTGGCCGGTGGACGCCACGGCCTTGACGGAGGTGACGCCGTCGAGGGCGCCGATCTCCTCGGAAACCGCGCCTTCGCAGTGGCCGCAGGTCATACCGGTCACCTGGTAGACGGTGGTGACTGCCTCGGGGCTCATGGGGTTCTCCTGTGTGGGGTGGGCGTGACGGTCGGTGCGCAGGAGGCGCCGGAATGCCTCAGCGACTCCTGACACTCCCCACTCTATACCCCTAGGGGGTATGGATGGAAGCCGGTGGTGCGCCGGTCCGTGGACGGCGGTCTCAGTGCCGCCAAGGGCGCCCGGGGGCGCTCTGCTCGCGGTGGCGGGGGCACTGGCACGGCGGCCACGCCTGCCCCAGCCCGTAGGCGTCGGTGCTGTCTCTTCCGGCCAGGACGGTCACCACCGCACGCCGCGCGATGACGATGCCGTCGCGCGCCATCGTGTAGACGCGCATCGTCATACGGGGCCCCTCGCCCCCGCCCCGGGCCTTGTAGGCGTTCACCGGCCCTCCCCCTCGACCGGGGCCAGCAGCTGGAGCACGCTGCGCAGGCCGCGCTTCACCGCGCCCAGGTGGTAGGCCAGTTCCTCCGGCCCGGCGGTGGCCAGGTCGAGGGATTCGGCCCCCGCGAGGGCCTGTCCGGCCACGATCACGACGGCCTGTTCAAGGCCGTCGCGGGTGGGCTTCCCGGCCGCGACACACGCCGGGCACAGGCCCGAACGCGGTTCGGCGAGGTCACGGAGCCCGAAGGTGCCGGGGGCGGCGCACAGCACGCAGCCGGGGGCCGGAGCGGGCGCGGCATGGCCGACGGCGGTCACCGGATCACCACCATCCCGTGCGGAGCACAGATCAACTCCACCCGGGGGACACTCTTCGGCCGCTCTCGCCGCCGCCGCTCATCGGCCACCGCGTAGGGACGCACCAGCGCGGGCAGCTCGCTGTCCAGCGGCAGGAGGGGAATGGTGTGCAGTTCCAGGGTCGGCGAGCCGGTGTACGGGTGCGCGGGCACCGGCCCGGGGGCCGGGAAGTCCGCGGCCGCCCCCGCCATGGGGTCGGAAGGCCCCGGGTGCGACGTGGGGAGGTTCGGGGCGGCACGGTGACGGCCGGACGGCCGTAAGGCCAGAACTGCCCTCACCCATGCGAGTGCGCACCGGATAGGGTCGTGCATGCGATCAGCTCCTCGAAAGCTGGTGGCCACGCCCCGGGGCCGGTAGCACGGTCGCCGGGGTCAGACGTTGCTCAGACCGTGTGACCGGTCATCACTCTTTGTACGGGAAGCATTGCCCTCTGGTGCCACAATCAGAGGGCGGTGGCGTTGACTTCGCCGCTTGTCAATGAAGGGTGGGCACATGGGTGCAGCGGAGAAACTCAATCCGTCGTCGTCTGTGCTGGCTTTTGCTGCCTGCGAGTTACGCCGGGCGCGTGAGGAAGCCGGTATGTCCCAGCGTGCCCTGGCGAAGTCGGTGTTTGTGACTCCGTCGCTCTTGGCGAAGCTGGAGGCAGCGCAGCGGGTCCCGTCCGGAGAGTTCGCGGCTCGTGTGGATGAGGTGCTGAACACTGGGGGGCTGTTCGGCCGTCTCTGGCCGCTGATCATGAGGTACGCGTATCCCTCGTGGTTCCGCCCCTACGTTGAGCTTGAGGCGCAAGCCCAGGTAATTCGGTCGTTCGAATTACGCGTGATTCCCGGCCTGTTGCAGACCGAGGACTACGCGCGGGCCGCGCTGGAAGCGGGACGCCTGAGCAACGTCGACGACCTGCTGGCGGCGCGGCTGACACGGCAAGACATCCTGACCCGGGAGAACCCGCCTGAGCTGTGGATCATCCTTGATGAGAACGTACTTCGTCGCCCTCCCGGGACACCCCGTGTGATGCATGACCAACTGGCCCGGGTCATTGAGGCATCCGAGACTCCGACCACCGTTGTCCAGGTGGTCCCCTATTCCGCCGGACCGCATGCGGGTGTCGGCTCGTTCCACGTTCTGACCCTTGAGGAAGGGCCCGAAGTCGTCTTCGCAGACGGGTTCGCACAAGGCCAGCTGCTGCCCGATCCTGAACATGTCAGGGCAGCCCTGCGCGCCTATGATCTGCTCAGGGCACAGGCCCTGTCACCAGCAGCCTCAATCGACCTGCTCGCCACCACCATGAAGGAACTTCAACCATGATCCGCAACGTGAGCGCCGTGCCCGGTGTGGTGTGGCGCAAGAGTACGTATAGCGATAGCAACGGGGGCACATGCGTTGAGGTGGCAGACGGCATTCCTGCCGTCGTCCCCGTGCGTGACAGTAAAGACCCCAACGGCCCCGCGCTGCTCTTCCCCGCCTCGTCCTGGGCATCGTTCATATCGGCCGTCAGGGGCGGACAGTTGCCCGGCACCTGACCTTGCCGGCGTACCGTCAGGTTACGGCCCCTGCCGTTCGGCAGGGGCCGTTGTGCTGGCCCGGTACGGCCGCCCTCCGCATGGGAAACCCCTAATCCTCGGCGTCCCGCCGGGCGCGGCGGTTGCCGGGTCTGCGGAGCACCCAGGAGCGGATCGTATCCGCGTACCAGTACGGCTTGCCGCCCTCCACCAGATCGGGGGGCGGCAGCAGGCCGTGCTTGCGGTAGGACCGTACGGTGTCGGTCCGTACACCGATATGCGCGGCGATCTCCTTGTAGGACCACAGCCTCCGGTCGGTCATCTCTTTACGCCCTTCCGCGGGGCGTCGCGGTCACGGCCCGGTGGGGCCGTCGGGGGAGCCACGGCGCGCCTGCTCACGTTCCATCAGCCTGTGCCCGGTCAACGACGCTGAGTGAAGGGCGGCCCGGGGCTGTTGAACATCTGTGACGTAGGCGTAGGGAGATGTGACGGCTGTGACGCGGGGGTGACGCAGGGGACGGGATGCGGACGCCATGACGCTGACGCCCAGTGGGCCGGCCGTAAGGTCACGGTCGGTCCACTGGGCGTCAGCTGGAGAGGGGGCGTCAGTTGTAGAAGGCGGGGCGCTCGATCATCTCGACGGCGATGCGCCCACCCGTGGCCTGGGCCCGGATCCCCGCCTCGCTGACGGCGGTCGCGGCGTAGCCGTCCCAGGCGCTGGGGCCCTCGACCTCCCCGCGCCGGGTGGCGTTGACCCAGCTCTGCACCTCGCGGTCGTATGCCTCGGCGAAGCGGGCCACGAAGTCGGGGGCGATCTCACCGCCCCAGGTGCCGGGCCGGTTGACCAGCATCCCATGGGCGTCGCCGACGCGGGCGGTGCCGCGTTCGCAGACCGCCTCCGCCTGTACCTGATAGCCGAAGCCGCAGGTGGCGAAGATCTCCACATTGACGATCGCGCCGCCGGTGGTCTCGAAGATCACCAGCTGGGGGTCGCTGAGCGGTTCGGGCGACAGCGAACTGGGCGCCGGCTTGAGCACGGTGACCGCGGCGATCTCCTGCTCCAGCAGCCAGCGCGACTGGTCCATCTCATGCACCACCGAGTCGGTGATCATCATCTCGTTGGTGAAGTACGAGTGCACCGAGGCGTTGCGGTGGCGGCAGTGCAGCAGCAGCGGGCGGCCCAGCTCACCACCGTCCAGCACCGCCTTGAGCTGCATGAACTCGGTGTCGTAGCGGCGCATGAAGCCCACCTGGACCCGGCGGTGGCCCAGCCGCTGCTCGGCCTCCAGCACCCGCAGCGCGGACGCGGAGTCCGGGGTGAGCGGCTTCTCGCACAGCACCGGCAGATCGCGCTCGAACGCGCTGAGCAGCGCGGCCTCGTGCGCGGGTCCCGGCGAGGCGATCAGCACCGCGTCCACACCGGGCGCGGCCATCGCGGCGGCCGGGTCGGTGAACGCCTGACAGCCGTCGGCGGTGTCGGCGACCGCCTTGGCCCGCGTCTCGTCGATGTCGACCACGGCGGCCACCCGCGCGCCGCTGATCACGTCGTTGATGCGGCGGACATGGTCGGCGCCCATCTTGCCGGTCCCGATGACGGCGACCCCGAGCGTTCCCTGCTGGGTCATTGGCTGCTCTCTTCTCTCTCTGCTCTCTGGACGGTTCGGCGTCCCTGCGGGTGGTTCGGCCGTCCCCGCGGGCGGGGCGGCGAAAAGGGAGGTCAGGCGCCGCAGGAGCGCAGGAAGCGCCGGGTGCGCTCGGCGATGGGGAAGGGCTGGTCGGGCGGGCAGGGGTACATGTCCTGCTCCACGATGGCGAACAGGTCCACATCCAGATTCTGGGCCGCGGTCAGGACGGGGCCCAGCTCCGGGACGCCGCCCGGCGGTTCGCACATGACACCGCGCTGGACGGCGGGGCCGAACGGCACCCCGTTCTCGACCACATCGGCGAGGATCTCCGGGTCGACCTGCTTCAGGTGGAGATAGCCGATGCGCTCGCCGTAGGTCTCGATCAGCTTGACGCTGTCGCCGCCGCAGTAGGCGTAGTGGCCGGTGTCCAGACAGAGGTTGACCAGGCCGGAGTCGGTGGCGTCCAGGAAGCGGGCCACGTTCTCCTCGGTGTCGATATGGGTGTCGGCATGCGGGTGGACGACGATGTCGAGCCCGAAGCGCTCGCGCACCTCACGGCCGAGCCGCTCCATCCCGGTGGACAGATGGCGCCACTGCTCGGCGGTGAGCGTCGGGGGCTCGATCAGCTCGGCGGTCTTGTCGTCCCGCCAGAAGGAGGGGATGACCACGAGGTGCTTCGCGTTCATCGCCCGGGTCAGCTCGGCCACCTGGGAGACATGCTCCCAGGTGGCGTCCCAGACCTCGGGGCCGCGGTGCAGCGAGGTGAAGACGGTGCCCGCCGAGACGGTGAGGCCGCGCCGGCCGGTCTCCTCGGCGAGCCGGGCCGGGTCGGTGGGCAGATAGCCGTACGGACCCAGCTCGATCCACTCGTAACCGGCCTCCGCGACCTCGTCGAGGAAGCGCCGCCAGGGGACCTGCTGATCGTCGTCGGGGAACCACACCCCCCAGGAGTCGGGGGCCGAGCCGACCCGGATGCGGTCCAGGGCGGGTACGGGGGAGGCGTCGGCAGTCATGGCAGAGGGTCTCCTCGGTGTGCTGGGGTGCCCGCGTCGTACTGCTTTGGGCAGCTTCACCGGCCGGGCGGGCGGCCGTCAAGGGTTCGTCAGGACATTCGGACGTCTGGTCAGGGAGAGGAGTTCGATCAGGGGGAGTCAAGAATCGTCATGACAACATCTCATCCGGACGTAGCGACCCATAGCGGCCCCCGGGGGGTCGGGTGATGACGTCCGTATGTAAGGACAAATTCTTGACAGTGGCCGGGCGCACGTCTAGACCTGAAGGGCCGGGGTACGTCCCGGAGTTCCGCGCATCAGACCCTGAGCTGCGTCTTTCCCGAAGGGGCAGGCATGAGTGAGCCGTACGACCTGATCACGATGGGCCGCATCGGAGTGGATCTCTATCCGCTCCAGACCGGTGTGCCCTTGCCGCAGGTTGAATCGTTCGGAAAGTTCCTCGGCGGCTCGGCGACCAATGTCGCGGTCTCCGCGGCGCGCTTCGGCCACCGCTCCGCGGTGATCAGCCGCACCGGGGCGGATCCGTTCGGCGACTACATCCACCAGGAGCTGCGGGCCTTCGGGGTGGACGACCGCTTCGTCACCCCCGTCGAGCAGTACCCCACCCCGATCACCTTCTGCGAGATCTTCCCGCCGGACGACTTCCCGCTGTACTTCTACCGCCGTCCCAAGGCACCCGATCTGGAGATCCACTCCGATGAGCTGGACCTCGACGCCATCCGTGCCGCCCGGATCTTCTGGATGACCGGCACCGGGCTCAGCGAGGAGCCCAGCCGCACCAGCACCCTCGCCGCGCTCGCCGCCCGCGCCAAGAGCGGCACCACCGTCTTCGACCTCGACTGGCGGCCGATGTTCTGGGCCGATCCGGAGGCCGCCCGCCCCTTCTACGCCGAGGCGCTGCGCCACGCCACCGTCGCCGTCGGCAACGTCGACGAATGCGAGATCGCCACCGGGGCGCGCGAGCCCAAGGCATGCGCACAGGCGCTGCTGGACGCGGGCGTGGAGCTCGCCGTCGTCAAACAGGGCCCGCGCGGGGTGCTCGCCGTGCACCGCGACGGCACCACCGCGGAGGTCCCGTCCGTCCCGGTCGAGGTGGTCAACGGGCTCGGCGCGGGCGACGCGTTCGGCGGCGCCCTGTGCCATGGTCTGCTCTCGGACTGGCCCCTGGAGCGCGTCATGCGATACGCCAACGCGGCGGGCGCCATCGTGGCGTCCCGCCTCGCCTGCTCCTCCGCGATGCCCACCACGGCGGAGGTCGAGGCCCTGCTGGCGGGGGACTGACCACAGGCGCCGGACCCTCCCCTCGTCGGTCACGCGGCCCCGCGCTCCGTGTGCCCTTCATGAATCGCGAATGCGAGGAAATTCCCTTGAGTATCAGCGTTTCGGACCTTGTGACGGTGCGGAGCCGCCACCCGGAGGCCATCGCCGAGGCGGCCGCCCGCCGGGTCCGCCGCCCCCTCATAGGCGACAGCGGCCGTCTGATGATCGTGGCCGCCGATCACCCGGCGCGCGGCTCCCTCGCCGTCGGCGGCCACAAGCTGGCCATGGCCAACCGGGTCGATCTGCTGGAGCGGCTGTGTATGGCGCTGTCCCGTCCCGGGGTCGACGGGGTGCTCGCCACCGCCGACATCCTGGAGGACCTGCTGCTGCTCGGCGCCCTCGACGGCAAGGTCGTCATGGGCTCGATGAACCGCGGCGGTCTCGCCGGGGCCTCGTTCGAACTCGACGACCGGTTCACCGGGCACCGCCCCCAGGACATCGAGCGTCTCCGCTTCGACGCGGGCAAGCTGCTGCTGCGCATCGACTACGAGGACGCCGGTTCGCTGACCACCATGGTCACCACGGCCCGCGCCATCGACGACATGGCCGAGCGGCGGCTGCCCGTCTTCGTCGAGCCGTTCATCTCCCGGCGCACGGGCGGGAAGGTCGTCAACGACCTGAGCGCGGAGGCCGTCACCAAGTCCATCGCCATCGCCTCCGGCCTCGCCGGAACCTCCGCCTACACCTGGCTGAAGGTGCCGGTCACCGAGGACGCCGACGAGATGGCGGCGGTGATGGAGACGAGCACTCTGCCGGCGGTGTTGCTCGGCGGCGACGTGGGCAAGTCTCCGCAGGACCAGGAGGAGGCGTACGAGAAGTGGCGCAAGGCGCTGGGGCTGCCCACCGTGCAGGGTCTTGTCGTCGGGCGCTCGCTGCTCTATCCGGCGGAGGGCAGCGTCGAGACCGCTGTGGACACCGCCGTCGGCCTGTTGTGACGCTACCCGACGTGATGCGAGGAAAGGCGGAGACCTCACGCCATGACCACCACTGATCCGTTCCCCGGCTTCCATGTGCGGGCAGGCAAGGCGGCCGACGGCCCCTACGCCGTGGACATCACCCCCGAGCGGGCCGGCTGGGGCTACTCCAGCCTGCGGGTCCTCGATCTGCCGCCCGGCGGTTCGCACTCGCTGGTCACCGGTGACAGCGAGTGGATCGTGCTGCCGCTGAGTGGTGGCTGCACCGTGATCGCCGAGGGTGAGACCTTCGAACTGCACGGCCGGGAGAGCGTGTTCAGCGGGGTGAGCGACTTCGTCTATCTGCCGCGCGACTCCCACGCCCAGATCGCCAGCGGCGCCGGCGGCCGTTTCGCGCTCACCGGCGCCCGCTGCGAGCGCCGGCTGCCCGCACGCTACGGACCGGCCTCCGCCGTCCCCGTCGAGCTGCGCGGCAGCGGCAACTGCTCGCGCCAGGTCAACAACTTCGCCGCCGCGGCCCCTGCCGGAGGCGGAAAGTCAGGTGGCGGTTTCGAATGCGACAAGCTCATCGCCGTGGAGGTGCTCACCCCCGGCGGCAACTGGTCCTCGTACCCGCCGCACAAGCACGACCAGTGCCGCCCGGGTGAGGAGAGCGAGCTGGAGGAGATCTACTACTTCGAGATCGCCGAGGCCCACGGCAACGAGGGCGTCGGCTATCAGCGGGTCTCCCCGTCGGGCCACGGCCGCGGTACCGACGTCCTCGCCGAGGTCCGCTCCGGTGACACCGTCCTGATCCCCGACGGCTGGCACGGCCCCTCCATCGCCGCCCCCGGCCATGACATGTACTACCTCAACGTCATGGCGGGCCCGGGGGAGGAGCGCGCCTGGCTCATCTGCGACCACCCCGACCACGCCTGGATCCGTGCCACCTGGCCGGACCAGCCCGTCGACCCCCGTCTGCCCCTCTATCGAGCACCCGCTGGAGACCCCCGATGAACGCTTCGGCAGTGCGCCGCCTCACCGTCGCCCAGGCGCTGGTGGAGTTCCTGGCCCACCAGTACACCGAGCGGGACGGTCGGCGGCATCGTCTGATCAACGCCACCTGGGGCATCTTCGGCCACGGCAATGTGGCCGGGCTCGGCCAGGCGCTGCTCGAGTCCGGACCGGACACCATGCCGTATCTCCAGGGCCGCAACGAGCAGGCGATGGTGCATGCGGCGGTCGGCTACGCCCGCCAGAACAACCGGCTCGCCGCCCAGGCCGTCACCACCTCCATCGGCCCCGGCGCCACCAACCTCGTCACCGGTGCCGCGCTCGCCACCGTCAACCGGCTGCCGGTGCTGCTGCTGCCCGGCGACATCTTCGCCACCCGGCCCGCCGACCCGGTGCTCCAGCAGCTCGAAGTGCCGTACGCCGGCGACATCTCGGTGAACGACGCGCTGCGCCCGGTCTCCCGCTACTTCGACCGGGTGATGCGCCCCGAGGCGCTGATTCCGGCCGCGCTCCAGGCCATGCGGGTGCTGGCCGACCCGGCCGAGACCGGCGCCGTCACCCTGGCCCTCCCGCAGGACGTACAGGCCGAGGCGTTCGACTGGCCCGAGGAGTTCTTCGCCGACCGGGTCTGGCACGTTCGCCGCCCCGCCCCCGAAGCGGCCGAGGTGGCCGTCGCCGTGCGGGCGGTCCGCGCCGCCCGCCGGCCGCTGATCGTCGCGGGCGGCGGGGTCCACCACAGCGAGGCCGAGGGGGCGTTGCGCGCCCTCGTCGACGCGACCGGCATCCCGGTGGCCTCCACCCAGGCGGGCAAGGGCTCGCTGCGCTACGACCACCCCGCCGACATCGGCGGGATCGGCCACACCGGCACCGCCGTGGCGGACGACCTCGCCCGCGCCGCCGACCTGGTCATCGGCGTGGGCACCCGCTACAGCGACTTCACCACCGCCTCCGCGACCCTGTTCGCGGACCCGGCCGTCCGCTTCCTCAACCTCAACATCGCACCGTTCGACGCCCATAAGCTCGCCGCCACCACCGTGGTCGCCGACGCCCGCGCCGCGCTCGAGGCGCTCACCGCCGAGCTGGCGGGCCACCGGGTCGACGAGGCGTACGAGGCCGAGTACCGCACCGGCAAGACCGCGTGGGAGCGCCGGGTGGACGCCGCCTACGCCGCCGCGGACGAGACCGCCCGGCCATCCCAGACCCAGGTCCTGGGCGCGCTGGACGCGGTCGTCGGCGACGAGGACGTGGTGATCAACGCGGCGGGCTCGCTGCCGGGCGACCTGCACAAGCTGTGGCGCGCCCGCTCCCCGCGCCAGTACCACCTCGAATACGGCTACTCCTGTATGGGGTACGAGATTCCCGGCGCCATCGGCGTACGGCTCGCGGCGCCCGACCGGCCGGTCTGGGCGCTGGTCGGCGACGGTACGTATCTGATGATGCCCACCGAGATCGTCACCGCGGTCCAGGAGGGCATCAACATCAACATCGTGCTCTTCCAGAACCACGGCTACGCCTCGATCGGCGGACTGTCGGAGGCCACCGGCGCCGAGCGCTTCGGCACCGCCTACCGCTTCCGGGATGCCGACGGGCAGTACACCGGCGATCCGCTCCCCGTCGACCTGGCCGCCAACGCCGCCTCGCTGGGTATGGACGTGCTGCGTGCGAAGAGCGTGCGCGAGCTGCGCGAGGCGCTCGCCGCGGCCCGCGCCTCGGACCGGTCCACATGTGTCTACGTGGAGACCGAAACGGCCGACACAGTGTCCGGCGCACCCGAGGCACAGGCGTGGTGGGATGTGCCTGTCGCCCGGACCGCGACCCGTCCGGCCGCCGTGAAGGCCCGTGAGGACTACGACCGGCAGGCCGCCGCACGCCGCCGCCACCTCTGACGTTTTTCGACAGAAAGGCCCGCACCCATGAAGACCGTCAACCACTGGATCGGCGGAAAGACCGCCGAGGGCGCGACCGGCACCTACGGTCCGGTCTACAACCCCGCCACCGGCGCCCAGGACACCCAGGTCGCCCTGGCCTCGGTGGAGGAGGTCGACGCGGCCGTGGCCGCGGCAGCGGAGGCGTTCCGCACCTGGGGCACGGTGTCCCTCGCCAAGCGCACCGCGATCCTCTACAAGTACCGCGAACTGCTGGACGCCCACCGCGACGAGATCGCCGAGCTGATCACCGCCGAGCACGGCAAGGTCCACTCGGACGCGCTCGGCGAGGTGGCCCGCGGTCTGGAGATCGTGGAGCTGGCCTGCGGGATCGCCGAGAAGCTGAAGGGCGAGCTGTCCACCCAGGTCTCCACCGGGGTCGATGTGTCCTCGATCCGCCAGCCGCTCGGTGTGGTCGCGGGCATCACACCGTTCAACTTCCCGGCGATGGTGCCGCTGTGGATGTTCCCGGTGGCCATCGCCTGCGGTAACACCTTCGTCCTCAAGCCCAGCGAGAAGGACCCCTCGGCCTCCCACCGGCTGGCCGAACTGGCCGCCGAGGCGGGGCTGCCGGACGGGGTGCTCAACGTCGTCAACGGCGACAAGGCGGCCGTGGACCGGCTGTTGGAGCACCCGGACGTGGCGGCCGTCAGCTTCGTGGGCTCCACGCCGATCGCGAAGTACATCCAGTCCAAGGCCGTCGAGCACGGCAAGCGGGTGCAGGCGCTCGGCGGCGCCAAGAACCACATGCTGGTGCTGCCCGACGCCGATCTGGACTTCGCGGCCGACAACGCCATCAACGCGGCCTATGGCTCGGCCGGTGAGCGCTGCATGGCGGTCTCCGTGGTCGTCGCCGTCGGCGGCGCGGGCGACGAACTGGTGAAGAAGATCGCCGACCGGGCCGCCCGCCTGCGGATCGGCCCCGGGAACGACCCGGCCTCCGAGATGGGCCCGCTCATCACCAAGGAGCACCGCGACAAGGTCGCCTCCTATGTGCACGGGGCCGCGGCCCAGGGCGCCGAGGTGGTGGTGGACGGTACGGGGTACACGGTCGAGGGCTACGAGAACGGCTTCTTCATCGGCGTCTCGCTGCTGGACAAGGTCCCGCCGACGGCCGACGCCTACCGTGACGAGATCTTCGGCCCGGTGCTGTGCGTGGTGCGCGCCGAGACCTATGACGAGGCCATCACGCTGATCAATGGCTCCCGGTGGGGCAACGGCACGGCCATCTTCACCCGCGACGGCGGCGCCGCCCGCCGCTTCCAGCTGGAGGTGGAGGCGGGCATGGTCGGCGTCAATGTGCCGATCCCGGTGCCCGTGGGCTACCACTCCTTCGGCGGCTGGAAGGACTCGCTCTTCGGCGACCACCACATCTACGGCAACGACGGGGTGCACTTCTACACCCGCGGCAAGGTCGTCACCACCCGCTGGCCGGAGCCGTCGGAGGAGGTCGGCATCAACCTCGGGTTCCCGAAGAACCACTGACCGGCTGTCCGACCGGCCCCTGCGCGCACGGGACGCGCGTGCCCCTCGCCCCAGCCCGCTCGGGGGCGGGCGGGGGGCTTCAGTCGTCAGCACCCACGCCCGAACCCGAGGCCGACCCCGCGCTCCACCAGGGAAGCACCCCATAGCCCCACCGTCAGCACCCCGGACAAGATCACCAACAGAGCCGCGGCATTGGGGCTAGGAGTGCTCGATCGTCTTTCCCTCAGGGACTTGGTAGCAGCCTGAGGTGACTTCGATGCCGATGCTTGGGGTGTCACGCTTGCTGTACCCGACGATCCAGACGCTCATCTTCTCGGAGTCGTTGTCGGCGACGATATTGAGGTTCTTGTTCGCACTGTTGTCGCGGTAAGAGCTCTTGATCACCCAATCGCCCGTACCGAGTTTCTCCTCGAGGTTCTTCATGGCGACGTCGTTGTCCGCGCCGGACTTGGGCTTGAAGTTCCACGGGTGGTAGATCTGGAAGTACTTGTCCGGGTCCTTGCCGGAGCACGCCTTGACGCCGGGCCCGGGTTGGGACGCTGTACCGGGCACGCCGATGAAGTCGTAGATCTGGCTGGAGACCGCTTTCACGGCGGCAACCGCCTCGTCGGTGCCGGCCGTGCCCGCGTGGGGAATCCCTGGGGCCGAGTCGCCCGACTCGCTGGTATTGGTGGCGGGAGATTCCGAGGTGTCGTCGTTGGTCATGCCGCATCCACTGAGAAGAAGGCCGGTCAATACGAGAGGGGACACGGCACTGCCCGGGCGACGCCGATGAGCGGTGGAGAGCGGTGCGCGGAGCATGCGAGTCCTTGGTGTCGTTCGGCAGGTCGATGGTGGGCCGGTGGGTGTTTGCGCGCCTGGGTGGGATTCGTTACCAGGGAGCGGTGACGTCGCCGTACTCGCCGACCACGACCAACGCTTGGTTCTTCAGCGCAGTCGTGCCCTTGTTCCAGTACTCACTGTGGCCTTCCGCTCCCGTGGTCGCTTGGGGGCCGCTGCCCTCGGCGTGCGTGTTCATCTGGTGCGCGCCGAAGGCGTCGTCCTTCTTGTCCCACTCCATCCACTCGTCGGTGTGCACCTTGGAGGGGAACATGCCGGCGGTGATCCACGTCCACTCGTTCGCGGGCGGCTTGGGGATCCCGTTCAGCTCCGTCTGGTACTGGCCCCGCTTCTCGTCGAGGACGATACGGTTGGCCTCGTCCCGAGCCGTGGCGGGCAGGCCATCGAGCCCGCCGACGGTGTTCGGCTGGAGCGCGGTCCAGGCCGCCTGCTGTTCGGGGTCGAGCCCCTTCCACCAGTCCGCGTTGGCCTTCGGGCTGCCGTCCTTAGGGGGCTGCGGCAGGGAGTCCAGATAGTCCTGGCCCGCCCTGCGGACGCCCTCCGTGTCCTTCCCCGCGTCCGCCCAGTCCTCAGCGGACACGACCAGGTCGTCGTCCGCCTTGAGCTTGCGCAGCTGCGGCGCCCACTTCTGGTCCGCGTCCGTGGCCTCCTTCAAAGCCTCCGCGATGCGGTTGGCGACGCCCTGGCTATCGCGTAGTTCGGGTTCGGGTCGAAGTTGCCCGCCTGGCGCTGGATCGCCCGGACCTGCTCGGACAGGGTGCCGCTGGCCGAACCGGGCTGCGGCGGGGAACCGCCCGGGTTCTCACCGGCCGCCGGATAGGCCACCGAGCCATCGGCGCCCACCGTGAACTTGTGCTCGGCCGCCTCCGACAGCGCCCGCTTCAGTTTGTCCTGCGCCGGGCGCATGTCCGCCGCGAAGGCGTTCAGGGCTGTGCCGATCAGGCCGCACTCGACCTGCACGTAATGGAAGTCCTTCGCCACCTCGCGCAGTTGGACGACCGCGGCATCGACCGCCTCACCCCTCAGTGCCTTCCGCATCTGGACGGTGATCCGCTGCTCCAGCGCGTCCTTCGCCTGGCTCCCCATGTCGCTGACCGAGCGGTAGCCGGTCGCCGCTTCCTCGAACTCGTGCAGCTTGAGCGTCTTCAGCGCCTCGATGTCCATGGCTCAGGTCACTTTCCCTCGCCGCCGACGGCCGGGGTGTCGCGGTACTGCTTTCCCATCTCCACGAAAAGGCCCTTGACGTTCTCGTCGGTGAGTAGCAGGTCCTTGCCCGCCCGCTCCAGGTTGCCTTGCAGCGTGGTGCATCGCCCGGACAGTTTGTCCAGGTACGTCTTCCAGCTCTGGTAGACCTCGGACTGCGCCGCCGCGGTCTCCACCCCTCCGTCGGTGGCAAGACCGTGCTGGCCGGTCTCGAGGGAGGTCAGCACCTTCTTCGCGTTGCCGCAAAGACCCCCGACGGCGCTGCCCGCCGCTGTCCACGCGGTCTTGCTGGACTTCACGCCCCCTCGGCGCCGCCGTCCCCGGCGCTCGCCAGCCGCATCCCGGGCCCGCCTGCGGCGCCGTCCTTGAGACGCGCCCATTCCTCCTCGAACGAAGCCATCTTCCCCCTCCACTACGGCTTGAGCCGCTCATCACCCTCATCAGCCGCTGCCAGGCTAGAGGGAACAATACGGCGGCTCATGAGCACACGTACTCACAAACCGGGACGCATCTCCAGACGTCGGCCCGTCGTGAAGGGCCGACTCACGGCAGGTGAGGGGGCGGTACGGATGTGGTGGGGGGTCTCCGGAGGCGACGCCCAGGGACCGGAACGGTTGGTTCAGTTCTCCTGGGGCCACCCCGTAGTCTCGCCGTATGACCTGGTCGCATGCGTTGAAGGAGACCGCCCGGACGGGCCTCGCGATCGAGCGCACCAGGACCGAGCCGCTGGTCGCGGTCCGCGCCGCGGGCGGGGTCGCGCTCGTCGTCGGGGTGGCGCTGTGGCTCGGCTCGACGACGCTGGCCGTTTCGGGGGCCTTCGGCGCGTTCTCCGCCGGGATCGCCACCTTCCAGCGGAGCTGGCGTCCCCGACCCTGGCTGGCGCTGGTTGCCGCGGGCGGTCTCGCGGTGAGCACCTTCCTCGGCTATCTGGCCGCCGCGCACACTCTCAGCTTCGTCCTCATGCTCGGCGTGTGGACGCTGCTGACGGGCATGGCGTGGGCGGTCGGCCCGGTCTCCGGGCTGGTCTCCACCCAGATGGTGGCCGTCATGCTGATCACGGTCACCCTCCCGACGTCGACCCTGGGCGCCCTGGGGCACGCCCTGCTGATCGGGCTCGGCGGTGTGGTGCAGGCCGCCCTGATCGTGATCTTCCCGGTGCGGCCCTGGGGCGTGCAGCGCGACGCCCTCGCGGACGCGCTCGCCGCCGTCGCCGACTACGCGCGCCGGCTGCGTCAGGACCCGGTGGCGCCGTTCGACCCCAAACCGCTGATGGAGGCCCGCAGCGCGGCCGCCCTCTCACCCCGTCAGGCCCGCCGCCGCCCCCGCCAGCTACGCGGCTACCGGCTGCTGGCCGAGCGGATCCGCCCGGTGCTCACCTCGCTCGCCGACCCGGTGGTCGGCGCCCCCGAGGAGGGCCCGGAGCGGGACCGGGTGCGGGAGTTGCTCGCCGCCACCGGCACCGTACTGGACGCCGTGGCGCACGCCATCCGGCACGGCAGACCGGTGCGGGTGCCCGTCGACGCCATGTCCGTCCTGCGCGTGCCCGAGGAGGGGCCGCGGCTGAACGGCGCGGCCCGCCGGGCCGCGCTGCGGCTCATCTCGCTGGTGGCGGATGTGGTGGAGGCGTCCGAGGAGCCGGTGGAGGAGGTGTCCGCCGACGGCCATATGGTCCGCTTCCTGCCCCGTCCCGGCATCTCCGGCACCGTGACCGCGGCGCTGCGCGCCATCCACCGCGAGGCCCGCTGGTCCTCCCCGGTGCTGCGCCACGCGGTGCGCCTGTGCGCGGTCGCCACCAGCGGCTATCTGCTGAGCCGGGCCTTGCCGCTGGGGCACGCCTACTGGACGCCGCTGACCTCCACGATGGTGCTGCGGCCGGACTTCGCCCAGACCTACTCCCGCGGGGTCGCCCGCTTCCTCGGCACCCTGGCCGGGGTGCTGGTCGGCGGCGGGCTGGTGGCGCTGGTCCACCCCGGCCCGTATCTGAGCACCGCGCTGGCCGTGCTGTGCGTGATGTCGATGTATCTGCTGCTGCGCACCGGCTTCATCGTGACCTCCGCGTGTGTGAGCGCGTACGTCGTCTTCCTGCTCAGCATCCCGGGCCAGGCGTGGCAGCAGACCGTCCAGGCGCGGGTGGCGCTGACCCTGCTCGGCGGGGTGCTGGCGATGGCCGCCTACGCCGTCTTCCCCGCCTGGGAGACGCCACGGCTGCGGGACCGGCTGGCCGACTGGCTGGCCACCAACGGCGCCTTCGCCACCGCCGTCTTCGACGTCTACGCCCACCCCGCCGACCGCCGCTCCCGGCAGGTGCGGGACGCCCTGCTGGACGCCCGCGCGGCGCGGGCGGCCTGGGAGCGGAGCGAGGCCCAGGCCCACCGGGAGCCGGTGCGCCACCGCGGACTGTCCCGGGGCGCCGCCCGGGACGCGCAGACCGCGCTGTCCACGATGGGGCGGGTGGTCATGCTGGTGGAGGCGCATCTGCCGGAGCGCGAGGCGCCCCCGTCGCCCGAGGCCGCGGACTTCGCGGAGACGCTGCGGCGGTCGATACCGGAGGCGGCCGACGCGGTACGGGAGCGGCGGCCGCCGGAGTGGACGGCGGTGCACGCCTCGCTGGAGCGGTGGCAGGACGCGGCCGGGGACCGCCCGGGGGTGGCGCCGCGCGGCGCCGGGCAACTGGTGGAGGCGCTGGACGACTTGGCTGAGGCGCTCAGCAAGGGCGCGCGGCCCTCGGGCACGCCCCGTGACCCCCGCCGCTGAGGCGCCCCCTAAACTAGGGGTGCCCCCTACACCCATGGCCGTGTTAGTCATAAAGGGGCAGTGCTGCTCCGATGCGTTCTGGGATCCTTCTCCAGGACGCCCTCAGGGCTGCCCCCCCCACGTAGCGATTGATGAGTGAAAGACTTTCCCACCATATGGGTGCACAGCGTGAAGACAGCGTCTGGATACGGCGGTTCTATCCGGCGCCCGAAAGTCGCGTCCGTCTGATTTGTCTGCCGCACGCCGGGGGTTCGGCGTCGTTCTTCCATCCGATGTCCCAGACGCTTTCGGCCTCCGCCGACGTTTTGTGCGTGCAGTATCCGGGGCGTCAGGACCGGCGGCAGGACCCGCTGATCGAGAACATCGAGGAGTACGCGGACGCCATCGCCGCGGAGTTGAAGCCCTGGCTCGATCTCCCGGTCGTCTTCTTCGGGCACAGCATGGGCGCCGTTCTGGCGTTCGAGGTGACCCGCCGGCTGGAGGAGGCCGACGTGGAGTTCTCCGCGCGCACCGTCTTCGCCTCCGGCCGCCGGGCGCCGTCCCGTTACCGCGACGAGAATGTGCACCGGCGCGATGACGACGGTGTCGTACGCGAGATGAAGCTGCTGAGCGGCACCGATTCGCGCATCCTCGGAAACGAGGAGATTCTGCGCATGGCGATGCCGGCGATTCGCGGTGACTACACGGCGATCGAGACCTACCGCTCGGTGCCCGGCGCCGCCCTCCGCTCGCCGATAACCGTGCTGACCGGCGACAAGGACCCCAGGACCAGCCTCGACGAGGCCGAGGACTGGCGGTCGCACACCACCGGGGCGTTCGATATCCGGGTGTTCCCCGGCGGCCACTTCTTCTTGGCCGACCATCAACGGGAAATCATGAGTCTTGTCGCGGAAACGCTCTCGGGTCCCAGACCCTGAGCCCTGCGCTTCCCACACCCAGCCGACGCCCTGCACCACACCACTTGTCACACTCGATGTCCCCGGCGGCTCTCCGGGGACATCAGGTGGCGTTCAACGGGGGACGAAATCCTTGCCTGCGAACCTCTTCGAATGGGAGAACCACCTGTCCGCGCTGGGCGAAATGCTGCGCGGCGCGACACAGGGCCGCGGTCGGCTGGCCCTGGTCAGCGGTGCGGTGGCCAGCGGAAAGTCCACGCTGCTCAACCAATTCGCCGAACAGGCCATCGAAAACGGCGCGTTGCTCCTGGAAGCGACCGGTTCGCGGGCCGAGCGCGACCTTCCGTTCGGAATTCTCCGAAAGATCTTCGACAACGCCGCGATGCCCGCCGATGTGCGGTCCGAGGCGATAGCGCTGCTGGACGGAAACGCGTCGGAAAGCACCGCCACGGGGCGTATGCAGGTGATGTCCCAGATCTCCTCGGTGCTGCTGCGGATGGTCGACGAGCGCACTCTCGTCGTCCTCGTCGACGATGTGCACTGCGGCGACGACCAGTCCCTGCAATTCCTGCTCCACCTGGCCCGCCGGGTCCGGCAGGCGAAAGTCCTCATCGTCCTCACCGAATCCCCCCGGCTCCGCCAGGAACAACTCACCTTCCACGCCGAACTGCTGCGCCAGCCCAACTGTGTGCGCATGCGGCTGCACATGCTCACCGAGGGCGGGGTCGCCCAGGCGCTCTCGGCCACCCTGTCCGCCACCGTCGCCGCCCGCCTCGCCCCCGAATGCCACCGCATCACCGGCGGCAACCCGCTGCTGCTGCGCGCCCTGCTGGAGGACTGGCGGACCGTCGGCGATCACGGCGAGGCCCAGCAGCGCCCCGCGCCCGGCGAGGCGTTCGCGCACGCCGTCCTCGGCGCTCTGCACCGCGGCGAACCCGATGTGCTGGGCATCGCCCGCGGGATCGCCGTCCTCGGCGACGCCTGCTCCCCGCGCCTGCTCGGCCAGCTCCTCGACCTGAGCGTCAACACGGTCCAGCAGGGCATCCAGGACCTCCACCAGTGCGCCGTGCTGGAGCACAACGCCTTCCGCCACGACGTGGCCCGCACCGCCGTGCTCGACGCCACCCCCGCGGCCGAACGCCGCACCCTCCACGCCCGCGCCGCCCGGCTGCTGCACACCGACGGCGCCTCCGCGCTCGACGTCGCCCGCCAGCTGGTCTCCGCCCGGCAGGACGCCGAGCGCTGGACCGTCCCCATCCTCCGCGAGGCGGCCGAATTCGCGCTGGTCGAGGAGGAGTTGGAGTTCGCGCTCCGCTGCCTGGAACACGCCCACCACGCATGCGGGCCCGGCCCCGAGCGCACCGCGCTGAAGGCCCGGCTGGTCAGCGTCGCCTGGCGGATCGGCCCGGCCGCCGCCGAGGGACATCTGCCGGAACTCACCGAGGCCGCCGAGCGGGGCCGCCTCGCCCCCCGCGACGTCGCCCCGATCACCTCCTACCTCGCCTGGTCGGGGCGGCTGGACGCGGCCGCCGACGCCGTCGCCGCCCTGGCCCGTACGGCGGGCCCGGCCGGCGCCGGGGGCACCGACGCCGCCATGGCCGCCGCCGTCTCCGCCTCCGCCCAGTGGCTGACGATGCTCAGCCCCCCGCTGCGCGAGCGCCTCCCCACCGTCGGCGCCGGAAGCACCACGGCCACCGGCGCCCCGCGCGACCTGGCCGACCTCGCCCACGCCCACGCCGCGGCCACCATGGCCGCCGCCCTCACCGAGGGCCAGGCCGACCGGGCCGTCACCGAGGCCGAACGGGTCCTCCAGCGCTACCACGTGAGCGACAGCACCCTCCAGCCGCTGGTCGTCGCGCTGCTGGCGCTGGTTCTGGCCGGCCGGCTCGACCTCGCCCTGTCCTGGTGCGAGCGGCTGCTCGGCGAATGCTCCGCCCGCCGCGTCCCCACCTGGCAGGCGCTGCTGACCGCCGTACGGGCCGAGATCGCGCTGCGCCAGGGCGATCTCCAGGTCGCCGCCCATCAGGCGCGCACCGCGATGTCCCGGATCTCGGTCCAGGGCTGGGGCGTGGGGCTGGGCCTGCTGCTGTCCACCCTGATCCAGGCCGAGACCGGGATGGGCCACTACGACGAGGCCATGGCGCTGCTCGAACAGCCCCTGCCCGAGGACCTGTTCGAGACCCTCCCCGGGCTGTTCTACCTGCGCGCCAGGGGCCGCTGCCATCTGGCCACCGGCCGCTACCACGCCGCGCTCGGCGACTTCACGGCCGCCGGTGAGCTGATGGAGGCGTGGCGGATGGACATGCCGCTGCTGTCCCCCTGGCGGCTGGACGCCGCCGACGCCTGGCTCGCCCTCGGCGACCCGGGGCGCGCCCGCGCACTGGCCGAGGAGCAGCTCCGGCGCGGCGCGGGGGACGCCCGGCTGCGCGGCGCCCTGCTGGTGGTGCTGGCCCGCACCGACGAGCTCAAGCGCCGGGTGCCCCGGCTCAAGGAGGCCGTCGAGATCCTGGAGGGCGGCGACGACCGCATCCAGCTGGCGGTCGCGCTTGGCGAACTCGGCCGCGCCTACCGCTCGTTGGGCGACTTCAACCGGGGCCGGGTGTTCGTCCGCAAGGCCTGGCACGTGGCCAAGACCTGCGGCGCCGATCCGCTGTGCCGTGAGCTGATGCCCCGGCACGCCGAGAGCGGCGAGTTCGCGGCGGCGGCCGCCGTCCAGCAGCAGGGCCAGGGCGCCGAACCGCAGCGCGATGTGGAGGCCCTGACCGAGGCGGAGGTGCGGATCGCGGTGCTGGCCGCGCACGGCAACACCAACCGGGAGATCGCCTCCAAGCTGTTCGTCACCGTCAGCACGGTGGAGCAGCATCTGACCCGCATCTACCGCAAGCTGAACGTCAAGCGGCGCCGCGACCTCCCCGCGAAGCTCTCCGACAGCAGCCTCACCGGCACGATGTGAGCCCCGTACGGTCGTAGGGTTCCGCGACGGCCGTACGGTTCCGTGGCCGTACGGCCGAAGCGGGTCAGGCCAGCAGGTTGCGTTCCATGGCCTTCATGACCGCCGCCGTACGGTCGGAGACGCCGAGTTTCCGATACGAGCGCAGCAGATGCGTCTTGACGGTGGCCTCGCTGACGAACAGCTCGGCGCCGATCTCCGCGTTGGTCAGTCCCCGGCCGACCAGCCGCAGCACCTCGCGCTCCCGGCCGGACAGCGGCGACGGCTCGGCGGCCCGGGTGCGGAAGAGCTTGCCCGCGAGGGACGGGGTGAGCACCGTCTCGCCGCGCGCCGCGGTCTGCACCGCGTCGATCAGCTCCTGACGTGAACTGCCCTTCAGTAGATAGCCCGCCGCCCCCGCCTCCACCGCGCGCAGGATGTCGGAGTCGTCCTCGTACGTGGTCACGATGACCACCTTGCAGCCCGGCACCTCGCGCAGGAGCTGCCCGGTGGCCTCGACCCCGTCCATCCCGCCCATGCGCAGATCCAGCAGCGTGATGTCCGGCCGCAGCGCGACCGCCTGGACCACCGCTTCCTCACCGGAACCGGCCTGCCCGACCACCGTGATCCCCTCGGCGGACTCCAGCATGGCGCTCAGCCCCTCCCGCACCACGGGATGGTCATCGGCCAGCAGCACCCTGATCGGGTCGGTCGCCGTACCCTCAGCCATTCACTGCCTCCCCGGTCGGCGCCGTCACCGGCACGCTCACCTCCACGGTGGTGCCCCGGCCGGGGCCGCTGGTGACGGACGCCACCCCGTCGATCTCCTCCACCCGGGCCTGCATCCCGCGCAGCCCGTAGCCTTCCTGGGTGCCGTCCGGGGTGAACCCCTCGCCGTCGTCGCGCACCATCAACCGCACCCCGTCCCGGTCGAACACCACGATGACATCGACCGTACGGGCCTGTCTGGCGTGCTTGCGCACATTGGCGATGGCCTCCTGCACGGTGCGCAGCAGGACGACGCTCACCGCCATCGGCAGCGACTTCTCCTCGCCCATCACCGAACACCGCACCTCCAGGCCGGTCTCGGCGACCAGCCCCTCCGCCTGCCGGCGCACCGCCTGCGACAGCGAACCGCCGCGCAGCGCGGGCGGGGTGAGGGCGGCCACGAAGTCCCGGGCCTCGGCGAGCGACTCCTTGGCCACCCGCCCGGCCAGCGACAGATGGTTCACCGCCTGGTCCGGTGCCTCGCGCACCTCCGACTCGGCCGCCTGCACCAGGCTGATGATGCTGGTCAGGCCCTGCGCCAGGGTGTCGTGGATCTCCCGGGCCAGCCGCTCGCGCTCGGCCGAGATACCGGCCTCGTGGGAGAGCCGGGCCACCCGCTCCCGGCTGCGCCGCAACTCCTCGATGAGCAGCCCGCGCTCCTTGCTCTGCCGCACCACCCGCTTGATCCACATCCCCAGCAGCACCGACAGCGCGATGCTCAGCAGTGAGATGGGCAGGATGCCCAGGACACTCAGCCCCAGGTCCTCCCCGGTGAACGCCACCACCAGCACGGGGCAGAGGTTGGCCACCGTGGCCAGCGCCACCGCCGAGGCCATCGGCAGGCTCATGATCAGCATCGGGATGACCGCGAACAGCGCGAACGCGCCGATCAGGTTGAACGCGGTGGTGAGACAGAACAGCGCCACCAGGACCGCCGCGAACACCAGGTTCCGCGGACCGTAGCTGCCCTCGACCATCAGCGACCGGCCGACCGCCGCGTACCAGGGCACGATCAGCGTCAGCGCGGCGATCGGGACGGAGTGGTTGACCTGGGAGCCGTTGGAGAGGAAGAGCAGAACCGTCGTGATGAGATAGGAGACGGCGAAGAAGCCGTCCCACAGGCCGAACCAGCGGGTGCCGGACTCGGGACCGTAGTACGCCCCGGTCTGCGAGTCGTCCCCCGGAGAGTGAATGCGCACGGCCTCAGTACTACCACGAGTGTCCACCGTGTCCACCGTTCGGTTGACAGCCGGAACCCACCGTTCAGATGTCCCGCGCCGCCCGGTCCGCCTTCTAGCGTTGACCTCAGCGGAACTGACAGGCGTCACACCGCTCAGCACATCGCCCCTTGGTTTGGAGAACGTCGTATGCCACAGATGAGCCAGTTCATGGCCGCACTGATCGCCAGCGGCACGATCCTGACCATCGTTCTGGCGACCGACCTCGGCCGCCGCCGCGTCACCACCATGCGGATGATGCGCTCGATCATCGCCGTGGGCGTGGTCATCGCGATCTTCGTCGACTCCTTCCCGACCAAGGGCGGCAACGACCTGTCCCTGCAACTCGTGGGCATCGGCGTCGGCGTCATCGCCGGTCTGATCGCCGGAGCGCTGCTGCCCGCCTACAAGGACGCCACCTCGGGCCAGCCGTACACCATCGGCGGCATCGGCTACGCGCTGGTGTGGATCGTCCTCTCCAGCGGGCGCGTCATCTTCGCCTACGGCGCCGAGCACTGGTTCCCCGCGGACCTGATCAAGTTCTCCATCGACTACGAGATCAGCGGTCAGGACACCTACGCCAATGCCTTCATCTTCATGGCGCTGGCCATGGTGCTGACCCGGACGGGCGTTCTGCTCGCCAAGATTCGCAAGTTGAAGAGCCACGGCGCCGGGAACGAGCAACTGACCCAGCAGGCTGCCGACGGTGTGTCGGCCGGAGCCTGATCTCATAGTCCCCGATCCCGCCGGGCCCGTACCGGCACCTCATCGTCAAGCAGGAGCAAGGGGAAGCAGTGGAACGCGATGACAACCTGAGGCTGCGACCGCCTCGCCACCGGGTCGACCGCCGTGCCCTCGGCTGGTGGACTCTTCAGTCGACGCTGTTCGCCCTTCCCTTGCCCCTCACCTTCGGCATCCTGTGGGCCACCATCCCCCCGACGCGTGAGTTCTTCATGTGGGCCACGCTGATCTCGTGCCTCCCCGGGCTGCTCTACATGGCCGTCATGCCGGCCTGGCGCTACCGGGTCCACCGCTGGGAGGCCACCGACGACGCGGTCTACGCGGCGTCCGGCTGGCTCTGGCAGCAGTGGCGGGTCGTCCCGTTGTCCCGGGTCCAGACGGTGGACACCCTGCGCGGCCCGATACAGCAGATGTTCGGGCTCTCGGGCGTCACCGTGGCCACCGCCTCCTCCTCGGGCGCGGTGAAGATCAAGGGCATCGACCACAAGGTCGCCGAGGCCCTGGTCGAGTACCTCGCCGCGCGCGTCCAGGCGGCCCCGGGAGACGCCACATGACCTCCGACACCACCGTGCCGTCCTCCGCGACCGACCAGGGCTGGGGGAAGCTGAACAGTCGGCTGCTGCTGGTCAACCTGTCCTTCCTGGGCGCGCCGGTGGGCATGTTCCTCGCCAGCCTCGTGCTCACCGGAGGCGAGGCCAACCTCCAGGTCATCATCACCTCCGCGTCGCTGTTCGTGACCTTCCTGATCATCAGCGGCATCGGGCTGATGCGCCTGTTCACCACCCGATACCTGCTCACCGAGGACCGGCTGGAGTTCCGCTCGGGCCTGCTCTTCCGCAGCCGGCGCTCGATCCCGGTCGGCCGCATCCGCGGCGTCGACCTCACCGCCAAGCCGTTCCACCGGATCTTCGGCCTCACCACGCTGCGGATCGACACCGGGGAGCAGAGCTCCAGCGTCGGCGGCTGCACCCTGGACGGCATCTCCAAGGCCGAGGCCCACGAGCTGAGCCGTCGCATCATCGCCCTGCGCGACGCCGGCCGGATCCGTCCGGCGGCCGACGACGACAGTGTCATCTGCCGGCTGGACTGGTCCTGGCTGCGCTACGGACCGCTGACCGTATGGGGCGTGGGCGGCGTTTTCATCGCTGCGGGCAGTACGTACCGGGTCCTGAACGATCTCAACGTCAATCCGCTCGAACTCGGTGTCGTCAAGGACCTTGAGCGCCGCTTCGGCTCCGTTCCGCTCTGGTACGGAATCCTGGTGACCGTCCTCGTCATCGTCGTCCTCGGCATGCTCGGCTCCACGGCCACCTTCATCGAGAACTGGGCCGGCTACGAACTGCGCCGCGAGGACGGCGGAATCCTCCGCATCCGTCGCGGACTGCTGGCCACCCGCTCCGTGAGCATCGAGGAACACCATCTGCGCGGCCTCGAACTCGTCGAACCCATTCCGCTGCGCTGGGCCGGGGGCGCCAAGCTCAACGCCGTCGCCACCGGCCTGGGAGGCGAGGACGAGAACCGCAGCCGCCGTGCCCTGACCTCTCCCACCCCGCGGGCCGAGGCCCTGCGGGTGGCCGCCGAAGCGCTGCCGGTCGGCCCCGGCCTGATCGAGCGCGGGGACCTCCTCGGGCACCCCAGGGCCGCCCTGCGGCGCCGCGTCAACCGCGCCCTCATCTGGGCGGTCCTGATCGCGGCGGTCCCGTTCGGGCTGGGGCTGTGGCTCGGTACCGGATTCATCGTCGCCGGCGTGATCACCGGTGTGGTGCTGGTGCCGATCCTGGTGGCGTTCGCCTTCAACGCCTACCGCACCCTCGGCCATGGGCTCCGCGGCCGCTATCTGGTCGCCTCCTCCGGGGCGTTCGCCCACCGCACCGTCGCCCTCCAGCGCGAGGCGATCATCGGCTGGAAGATTTCCCGTACGGCCTTCCAGCGCCGGGCCGGGCTGCTCACCGTCGGTGCGACCACCGCCGCCGGTGAGGGTGTCTATCGTGTGCACGACGTGACCGAAGGCCAGGGGATCGCCTTTGCCGAGACCGCGGTACCCGGGCTGCTCGCCCCATTCATCGAGCGGGTCCCCGACCGTGGCTGACCGCCCATAGACCAACTGGCGTCCCCCGGGGAGGTGGAGGGGCGGGCCGAAAGGCCGCCCCTCCACCTTCGAAGACCACTCCGAAGACCTCTGCCTCCGCCGCGGCTCGCTTCCCCCATGAAAGCGCATTATTTCTTCGCACTCCTTGTCGTCACCGGAATTCTCATGCACTCTGGTGAGCTGAGCGCCGCAATTGCGGAATGGCGGGTGAATACGGGACTCCAAAGGGATGATAGGGGTCCATAGGGGGTTTGAAGGGGTATCTTGCTGTCCTGCCCTGTGTAAGGCTGGCCTACGGTCTAGGTGTTATGTCTTGCGAGATAATGGGGCGCGTGATGGTGAGTGAGTCTGCGGATTTCACGCCCGAGCACATCGAAATGCAGGGTTCGAGCCCCGAAGGAGCCTCCCCGTGGCGGGACCGGCTCGCCGGACTCCCCGAGGCCGAGCGCGCCGAGGCCCTCACCGCCTGGGTCGGCGAGGCCGTCGCACAGGCCCTCAAGGACAAGGCGCCGGAGCTCCTGGACCCCGAACGTCCCTTCCTCGACCTGGGCTTCGACTCCCTCGCCACGGTCGATCTGCACGCCCGGCTGACCGCCGCCACCGGACTGCGGCTGCCGGTGACCATCGCCTTCGACCACCCCACCCCGGCCGACCTCGCCCGCCGGCTGCGGGCCGAACTCCTCGGTGCCGAGGACGGCCCCGACGCCGCCACGACCGACGCCGGCCCCGCCCCCACAGCCGCCGACGAGCCCATTGCCATTGTCGGAATGAGCTGCCGATTCCCCGGTGCGGTCGGCTCTCCCGAAGAACTCTGGGAAATCGTCGCGGGCGGAAAAGACGTCATCTCCGAATTCCCGGGGACCCGGGGCTGGGATCTCGCCGGACTTTACGACCCCGACCCGGACCGGGCGGGCAGCAGCTATACCCGCGAAGGCGGATTCCTGCACAACGCCGATGAATTCGATCCGGCGTTCTTCGGAATCTCCCCGCGCGAGGCCATGGCGATGGATCCGCAGCAGCGGCTGCTGATGGAGACCTCCTGGGAGGTCTTCGAACGCGCCGGTATCGACCCCGCGATCCTCCGGGGCGGCCGGACCGGTGTGTTCGTCGGCGCCGAGGCCCAGGACTACGGCCCCCGGCTGCACGAGGCCGAGCAGGGCTTCGAGGGCTATCTGGTCACCGGCAACGCCGCCAGCGTCGCCTCCGGCCGCATCGCCTACACCTTCGGCTTCGAAGGCCCCACCGTCACCGTCGACACCGCCTGCTCCTCCTCCCTGGTGGCCCTCCACTTGGCCGTCCAGGCGCTGCGCTCGGGCGAGTGCAGCATGGCGCTCGCCGGTGGCGCGGCGGTCATGGCCAACCCCGGCTCGTTCATCGCCTTCAGCCGCCAGCGCGGCCTGGCCCCCGACGGCCGCTGCAAGCCGTTCGCCGCCGCGGCCGACGGCACCGCCTGGGGCGAGGGCGTCGGCATGCTGCTGGTCGAACGGCTCTCGGACGCCCAGCGGAACGGCCACCGGGTGCTGGCCGTCGTCCGGGGCACCGCGATCAACCAGGACGGTGCGAGCAACGGCCTGACCGCCCCCAGCGGCCCCGCCCAGCAGCGCGTCATCCGCCAGGCCCTCGCCAACGCCGGACTGTCGGCCGGTGACGTGGACGTCGTCGAGGCCCACGGCACCGGGACGACCCTGGGCGACCCGATCGAGGCCCAGGCGCTGCTGGCCACGTACGGGCGGGAGCGGGACGGGGACCGGCCGCTGTGGCTCGGCTCGCTCAAGTCCAACATCGGCCACACCCAGTCCGCGGCCGGTGTCGGCGGCATCATCAAGATGGTCATGGCGATGCGCCACGGCGTCCTGCCGCGCAGCCTGCACATCGACGAGCCGACCCCGCATGTCGACTGGACCGGCGGCGGCGTCGAGCTGCTGACCGAGGCGCGGGAGTGGCCCGAGCACGGCCGCCCGCGCCGCGCCGCCGTCTCCTCGTTCGGTATGAGCGGCACCAACGCCCACGCCATCATCGAGCAGCCCCCCGCCCCCGCCGAGGAGCGGGCCGATGCCGAGAAGCCTGACGACGAGGCCACCGCGCAGCCCGCGCTACTGCCCTGGGCCCTGTCCGCGAAGACCACCGACGCCCTCCGCGACCAGGCCCGGCGGCTGCACACGCTGCTGGAGTCGGACCCCGGGCTCGCCCTCACCGACATCGGCCACTCCCTGGCCACCACCCGCGCCACCTTCGAACAGCGCGCCGTGCTCTGTGCGGGCGACCGCGACGGCTTCCTCGACGCCCTGCGCACCCTCGCCGACGGCGCCGACGCACCGTCCGTCGTGCGCGGCGCCCCCGCCGCCGGAAAGCTGGCCCTGCTGTTCACCGGACAGGGCAGCCAGCGCCTCGGTATGGGCCGCGAACTCTACGACGCCTACCCCGTCTTCGCCGAAGCCCTCGACGACGCCTGCTGGTACCTCGAAGAGCAGCTCGAACGCCCGCTCCTCGACGTGCTCTTCGCCGAGGAGGGCACCCCCGAGGCCGACCTCCTCGACCGCACCGACTACACCCAGCCCGCACTGTTCGCGGTCGAGGTCGCGCTCTACCGCCTCCTCGAATCCTGGGGGCTGCGCCCCGAACTGCTCGCCGGACACTCCATCGGTGAGCTGGCCGCCGCGCATGTGGCGGGTGTGCTGTCGCTGGAGGATGCCGCCGCGCTGGTGGCGGCGCGTGGCCGTTTGATGCAGGAGCTTCCGGCGGGTGGCGCGATGATCGCCGTCCAGGCGTCGGAGGACGAGGTGCTGCCGCTGCTCGCCGGACGTGAGGACCGGATCGGCATCGCCGCCGTCAACGGCCCCCAGTCCACCGTCGTCTCGGGCGCCGAGCAGGACGCGCTGGAGATCGCGGCGGCCTTCGAGGAGCGGGGCCGTAAGACCAAGCGGCTCACCGTCAGCCATGCGTTCCACTCCCCGCTGATGGACGGCATGCTCGCCGAATTCCGGCGCGTCGCCCAGGTGCTGGACTACGCCCCGCCGCGCATCCCCGTGGTCTCCACCCTCACCGGGCGCGTGGCCACCGCAGAGGAGCTGTGCTCGCCCGAGTACTGGGTGCGCCACGTCCGCGAGGCCGTCCGCTTCCTCGACGGGGTGCGTACGCTCGCCGACAAGGGCGCCACCACCTTCCTTGAGCTCGGCCCCGACGCCGTGCTCACCGCCATGGCCCAGGACTGTCTGCCCGACGCCGAGGGCACCGCGTACGCCCCCGCCCTGCGCGGCGGGCGCCCCGAGGCCGAAACCGTGACCGCGGCCTTGGCGCTGGCGTACGTCCGGGGCAAGAAGGCCGACTGGGCCGCCCCCTACGCCGCCCTCGGCGCCCGCCCGATCGACCTGCCCACCTACGCCTTCCAGCGCCAGCGGTACTGGCTCAACGCCCCGGCCCCGGCGGGATCGGCGGCGGAGGCCGCGCCGGGCTCGGTCGTGGACGGTCGGTTCTGGGATGTGGTGGAGCGCGGGGATGTGGCCGCGTTGGCGGCGGAGCTTGCGGTGGATCCGGGGGTTTCGCTGGGTGAGGTGTTGCCTGCGTTGTCGTTGTGGCGGCGGCAGGAGTCGGTGCGCTCTGTGGTGGATGGTTGGCGTTATCGGGTGTTGTGGAGGCCGGTGACGGATCGGTTGTCGGCGGGTGGGGTGTTGGGTGGTTCGTGGGTGGTTGTGGTGCCTTCGGGTGGGGCTGGGGGTGTGTGGGCCGCGGGTGTGGTGCGGTTGTTGGCTGGGTGTGGTGTTGATGTGCGGGTGGTCGAGTCGGATGCGGTGGACCGCGCGGGGTTGGCGGATGAGCTGCGTACGGCGGTGGGCGACGCCTCGGTGACGGGTGTGGTGTCGCTTCTCGCGATGGGCGCGGGTGAGTCGGGTGTGCTGCGTACGGCTGCTTTGACGCAGGCGTTGGGTGATGTGGGTGTGGATGGGGCGTTGTGGGTGGCGACGCGGGGTGCGGTGTCGGTGGGGCGTTCGGATGGTGTGGTGGATCCGGGTCAGGCGTCGGTGTGGGGGCTTGGTCGGGTGGCGGCGTTGGAGCTGCCCGAGCGGTGGGGCGGTCTGGTCGATCTGCCGGAGTCGGTGGATGAGCGTGTGCTGGGTCGGTTGGCGGGTGTGCTGGCCGGGGCCGGTGGCGAGGACCAGGTCGCGGTGCGCGCCTCGGGCGTCTTCGGACGTCGGCTGGTGCGGGCGGCCACGCCGGGTTCGGCGACGGGTGCTGCCTCGGACGGCTCGTGGACACCGGGCGCCGGTTCGGTGCTGGTGACGGGCGGTACGGGTGCGCTGGGTGCGCAGCTGGCCCGCTGGCTGGTGGAGAGCGGGGCCGAGCATGTGGTGCTCACCAGCCGTCGGGGGCTGGAGGCGCCGGGCGCGGTGGAGCTGCGGGATGAGCTGGTCGCGTCGGGTGCTCGGGTGACGGTCGCCGCGTGTGATGTGGCGGACCGGGACGCGCTCGCCGAGCTGCTGGCCGGGCTTCCGGCAGAGCTTCCGCTGACCGCCGTCGTCCACGCGGCCGGTGTGCTGGACGATGGCGTACTGGACTCGCTCACGCCCGAGCGGTTCGCCTCGGTACTGCGGGCCAAGGTGGACGCCGCGCGCCATCTGGACGAGCTGACGCGGGGCCTGGACCTCTCGGCGTTTGTGCTCTTCTCCTCGATCACGGGGTCGGTGGGCGCGGCAGGGCAGGGCAACTACGCGGCGGCCAATGCCTACTTGGACGCGCTAGCCGAGTTGCGGCGCGCCGAGGGGCTGCTCGCCACCTCCATCGCTTGGGGCCCGTGGGCCGAGGGTGGCATGGCCGGTGACGACGCCATGGAGCGGCGGATGCGCCGCGAGGGCATGCCGCCGATGGCGCCCGAGTCGGCGCTCACCGCGCTGCGTCAGGCGCTGGAGCTGGATGACACCGCCGTGACGGTCGCGGACATCGACTGGGAGCACTACACCGGCACCCTCACCGCCGTACGGCCGAGCCCGCTGATCGCCGAGCTGGCGGCGGAGGCCGGGCCGCGCGCCGCGACCGGCGCCGACACCGCGAAGGTCGTCACCGACGCCGACGCCGCCTCCCCCCTCGGCGAGCGGCTGAGCGGCCTTCCGAAGGCCGAACAGGGCCGTGCGCTGCTGGAGTTGGTGCGTGCGCAGGTCGCGTCGGTGCTGGGGCACGGCGGGGCCGATGCGGTCGAGGCCGGGCGCGCCTTCAAGGAGCTGGGTTTCGACTCGCTGGCCGCGATCGAGCTGCGCAACCGGCTGAACGCGGCGACCGGTCTGCGGCTGGCCGCCACGCTCATCTACGACTACCCGAACGCCACGTCCCTCGCCGACCATCTGCGTACGGAGCTGCTGGGCGTCGATGTCGCGGTGGACGGCGGTGTGGTGGCGCCCACGGTCGCGGTGGCCGACGATCCGATCGCGATTGTGGCGATGAGCTGCCGTTTCCCGGGTGGGGTGCGGTCGCCGGAGGAGCTGTGGGAGCTGCTGACGGCGGGCGGGGACGCGGTCGCGGAGTTTCCGTCCGATCGTGGCTGGGATCTGGCGGGGCTGTACGACCCGGATCCGGACCGTCAGGGGACGACGTACACGCGTGAGGGTGGCTTCCTCTACGACGCCGGGGACTTCGACGCGTCGTTTTTCGGGATTTCGCCGCGTGAGGCCCTTGCCATGGATCCGCAGCAGCGGCTGCTGCTGGAGACGTCGTGGGAGGCGTTCGAGCGCGCGGGCATCGACCCGGCAACGCTGCGCGGCAGCCGTACCGGTGTCTTCGCGGGCACCAACGGCCAGGACTACGCCGGGCTCGTCGCCACCCCGCCCGAGGGGCTGGAGGGTCACCTCGGCACGGGCAACGCGGCGAGCGTGGTGTCCGGCCGGGTGTCGTACACCTTCGGTCTCGAGGGTCCGGCGGTGACGGTGGACACGGCGTGTTCATCGTCGCTGGTGGCCCTGCACATGGCCGTTCAGGCGCTGCGCGGCGGCGAGTGCACGATGGCGCTCGCCGGTGGTGTCACGGTGATGTCCACGCCGGACGCGTTCGTGGACTTCAGCCGTCAGCGCGGGCTCGCGGAGGACGGCCGGATCAAGGCGTTCGCGGCCGGGGCCGATGGCACCGGCTGGGGCGAGGGCGTGGGCATGCTGCTGGTCGAGCGGCTGTCGGACGCGGAGAGGAACGGTCACCCGGTGCTGGCGATCGTGCGGGGCAGCGCGATCAACCAGGATGGTGCGTCGAACGGTCTGACGGCGCCGAACGGTCCGTCCCAGCAGCGTGTCATCCGCCAGGCCCTGGCCGGTGCGGGACTGTCGGCCGGTGATGTGGACGCGGTCGAGGCGCATGGCACGGGTACGACGTTGGGTGATCCGATCGAGGCGCAGGCGCTGCTTGCCACGTATGGGCGGGAGCGGGATGGGGACCGGCCGTTGTGGCTGGGCTCTATCAAGTCGAACATCGGTCATACGCAGGCTGCGGCCGGTGTCGCGGGCATCATCAAGATGGTGTTGGCGATGCGGCATGGTGTGTTGCCGCAGACGTTGCATGTGGATGAGCCGTCGCCGCATGTGGACTGGTCGACGGGTGCGGTGTCGCTGCTGACGGAGCAGGTGGAGTGGCCGGAGACCGGCCGCCCGCGCCGCGCGGGCGTGTCGTCCTTCGGGCTCAGCGGCACCAATGCGCACACCATCATCGAGCAGGCCCCGGCCACTTCGGCTGCCCTGACCGAGAAGCCGGAACCGCGTGAGCCGGCCGTGCTGCCGTGGCTGCTGTCGGCGAAGGATGGTCAGGCGCTGCACGCCCAGGCCGCACAGCTGGCCACCCATCTCCGCACCCACCCCGAACTGAGCGCGACCGACCTCGCCTTCTCGCTCGCCACCAGCCGCGCCGCGCTGGAGCGGCGCGCGGCGCTCGTCACCACGGACCGTGAGGCGTTCCTCGCGGGCCTGGACGCGCTGGCCCGTGGCGAGTCCGTCCCGGATGTGGTGGAGGGGGCGGTCGCCGAGGGCAAGGTGGCGTTCCTGTTCACGGGGCAGGGGAGTCAGCGGCTGGGGATGGGGCGTGAGCTGTATGACGCCTATCCGGTGTTCGCGGATGCGCTGGATGAGGTGTGTGCGCATCTGGATCTGTACCTTGAGCGGCCGCTGCGGGGTGTGCTGTTCGGGGAGGACGCGGCCGTACTGGATCAGACGGCGTTCACTCAGCCCGCGCTGTTCGCGGTCGAGGTGGCGCTGTTCCGGCTGGTCGAGGCATGGGGTCTGAAGGCGGACTTCCTCTCGGGCCACTCGATTGGTGAGCTGGCCGCCGCGCATGTGGCGGGTGTGCTGTCGCTGGAGGATGCCGCTGCGCTGGTGGCGGCGCGTGGCCGTTTGATGCAGGAGCTTCCGGCGGGTGGCGCGATGGTCGCGGTGCAGGCGTCGGAGGACGAGGTGCTGCCGCTGCTCAGCGAGCGGGTCAGCATCGCCGCGCTCAACGGGCCGACGTCCGTTGTGATCGCCGGTGACGAGGACGTGGCGCTGGAGATCGCCGCGTCGTTCGAGGCCCAGGGTCGTAAGACCAAGCGGCTCACCGTGAGCCATGCGTTCCACTCGCCGCGTATGGACGGGATGCTGGACGCGTTCCGCGAGGTGGCCGAGGGTCTGACGTACGAGGCTCCGCGGATCCCGATCGTCTCCAACCTCACCGGTGGCGTGGTGTCCGCCGAGGAGATCACGAGCCCCGAGTTCTGGGTGCGCCATGTCCGGGAGGCCGTGCGCTTCCTCGACGGTGTGCGGACGTTGGAAGCCCAGGGTGTGACGACCTTTGTCGAGCTCGGCCCCGATGGCGTGCTCTCTGCGATGGCGCAGGAGTGTGTGACCGGCGACGACGCCGCGTTCGCCGCCGCGCTGCGGAAGGGGCGTGCGGAGGTCGAGTCGGTGACCGCCGCCCTCGCCGTGCCGCATGTCCGGGGCCAGTCGCCGGATTGGCGTGAGTACTTCGAGGGCACCGGGGCCCGGCGGGTCGAGCTGCCGACGTACGCCTTCCAGCGCACCCGGTACTGGTGGGAGGAGGCCCCGGCGGCGGAGGCCGCGCTTGGCGGTGCCGTCGATGGTCGGTTCTGGGATGTGGTGGAGCGCGGGGATGTGGCCGCGTTGGCGGCGGAGCTTGCGGTGGATCCGGGGGTTTCGCTGGGTGAGGTGTTGCCTGCGTTGTCGTTGTGGCGGCGGCAGGAGTCGGTGCGTTCTGTGGTGGATGGTTGGCGTTATCGGGTGTTGTGGAGGCCGGTGACGGATCGGTTGTCGGCGGCGGGTGTGTTGGGTGGTTCGTGGGTGGTTGTGGTGCCTTCGGGTGGGGCTGGGGGTGTGTGGGCCGCGGGTGTGGTGCGGTTGTTGGCTGGGTGTGGTGTTGATGTGCGGGTGGTCGAGTCGGACGCGGTGGACCGCGCGGGGCTCGCGGATGAGCTGCGTACGGCGGTTGTGGGCGGTTCGGTGGCGGGGGTGTTCTCGCTGCTGGCCGTCGGGGGTGAGTCGGGGCTGTTGCGTACGGCTGCTTTGACGCAGGCGTTGGGTGATGTGGGTGTGGGTGCGCGGTTGTGGGTTGCGACGCGGGGTGCGGTGTCGGTAGGGCGTTCGGATGGTGTGGTGGATCCGGATCAGGCGTCGGTGTGGGGGCTTGGCCGGGTGGCGGCGCTGGAGCTGCCCGAGCGCTGGGGCGGTCTGGTCGACCTTCCCGAGACGGCCGATGAGCGTGCGCTGGCCCGGTTGGCGGGTGTGCTGGCCGGTGCCAGTGGCGAGGACCAGGTCGCGGTGCGCGCCTCGGGCGTCTTCGGACGCCGGCTGACGGAGGCTTCCGGGGCCCGGACATCGGGCGATGAGGGCTGGCACGCCTCGGGTTCGGTGCTGGTGACGGGCGGTACGGGTGCGCTGGGTGCGCAGCTGGCCCGCTGGCTGGTGGAGTGCGGTGCAGAGCACCTGGTGCTCACCAGCCGCCGGGGCCTCGACGCCCCGGGCGCGGCGGAGTTGCGGGATGAGCTGGCCGCGTCGGGTGCACGGGTGACCGTGGCCGCGTGTGATGTGGCGGACCGGGACGCGCTCGCCGAGCTGCTGGCGTCCATACCGGCCGAGTTCCCGCTGACCGCCGTCGTGCACGCGGCCGGTGTGCTGGACGACGGCCTTGTGGACACGCTGGACGCGGAGCGCCTGGAGCGGGTGGTGCGCGCCAAGGCCACCTCCGCGCGGAACCTCCACGAGCTGACGCGCGACCTGGACCTCTCGGCGTTTGTGCTCTTCTCCTCGTTCGCCGGATCGGTGGGCGCGGCAGGGCAGGGCAACTACGCGGCGGCCAACGCCTACTTGGACGCGCTGGCCGAGCTGCGGCGCGCCGAGGGGCTGCCCGCCACCTCGATCGCCTGGGGCCCGTGGGCCGAGGGTGGCATGGCCGCGGACGAGGCGCTGGAGCGGCGGATGCGCCGCGACGGAGTGCCGCCGATGGCGCCCGAGTCGGCGCTCACCGCGCTGCGGCAGGCGCTGGAGCTCGATGACACCGCCGTGACGGTCGCGGACATCGACTGGGACCGGTTCCTCGCCGAGTTCACCGCCGTACGGCCCAGCGCGCTGTTCGGCGAGGTGCGCGCCGCGCGTCCGGCGCCGGCGGTCGAGGGCGCACCGCGCCCGGCCGCCACCGGCGGGACCGGCACCGGCACACTGGCGGAGCGGCTCTCCGGGCTGACGGAGAACGAGCGCGCACAGACGCTGCTGGAGTTGGTGCGTGCGCAGGTCGCGTCGGTGCTGGGGCACGGCGGGGCCGATGCGGTCGAGGCCGGGCGCGCCTTCAAGGAGCTGGGCTTCGACTCGCTCACCGCCGTAGAACTCCGCAACCGGCTGAACGCGGCGACCGGCCTGCGACTGCCCGCCACGCTCATCTACGACTACCCCAACGCCACCGCCCTCGCCGACCACCTGCGCACCGAACTGCTCGGCGCGGACGCCGCCGTGACCGGCGGTGTGGTGGCGCCCACGGTCGCGGTGGCCGACGATCCGATCGCGATTGTGGCGATGAGCTGCCGTTTCCCGGGTGGGGTGCGGTCGCCGGAGGAGCTGTGGGAGCTGCTGACGGCGGGCGGGGATGCCATCGCGGAGTTCCCGTCCGATCGTGGCTGGGATCTGGCGGGGCTGTACGACCCGGATCCGGACCGTCAGGGGACGACGTACACGCGTGAGGGTGGCTTCCTCTACGACGTCGCCGACTTCGACGCGTCGTTTTTCGGGATCTCGCCGCGTGAGGCCCTTGCCATGGATCCGCAGCAGCGGCTGCTGCTGGAGACGTCGTGGGAGGCGTTCGAGCGCGCGGGTATCGACCCGGACGCGCTGCGCGGTCAGCAGATCGGTGTCTTCGCCGGGACCAACGGCCAGGACTATCTGTCGCTGCTGATGCAGGCGCCGGAGGGGCTTGAGGGCCATCTGGGCACGGGTAACGCGGCGAGCGTGGTGTCCGGGCGACTGTCGTACACCTTCGGCCTGGAGGGCCCGGCCGTCACGGTCGAC
>NZ_JANIIC010000280.1 GCF_024519315.1 Streptomyces malaysiensis subsp. samsunensis
GCGCCGCCACCAAAAACTGGTCGAAGAAGCCCCCGCCCCCTTCCTGACCGAAGAGCAGAACACCCAGCTCTACACCGCCTCCAAAGCCATCCTCAAGGAAGCGGGCTATGTGGGCGCCGGCACCGTCGAGTTCCTGGTCGGCAACGACGGCACCATCTCCTTCCTCGAGGTCAACACCCGCCTCCAGGTGGAACACCCGGTCACCGAGGAGGTCACCGGCATCGACCTGGTCCGCGAGATGTTCCGCATCGCGGATGGTGAGGCCATCGGCTACGACGACCCGCAGGTACGCGGCCACTCCTTCGAGTTCCGCATCAACGGCGAGGACCCGGGCCGCAACTTCCTGCCCGCCCCCGGCACGGTGACCTCCTTCGTA
>NZ_JANIIC010000281.1 GCF_024519315.1 Streptomyces malaysiensis subsp. samsunensis
ACGCCGCGTTCAAGGCAGCGTCGTTCCAGCTCCGCGAACCACCGCTCGACCTGGTTGATCCAGGACGAGTAGGTCGGGGTGAAGTGCAGGCGGAACCGGGGATGCGCAAGCAGCCACTTGTGCACCACCGGCGCCTTGTGGGCGGAGAGGTTGTCGCAGATCACGTGGACCGCCAGGCCGGGATCGGTCTGGCGGTCGATCTCGTCGGGGAAGTCACGGAAGTCGACCGCGCGGTGCTGTGCGGACAGCGGCCCGATCACCTTGCCGGTGGCGGTGTTCAGGGCGGCGAACAGGTCCACGGTGCCGTGCCGGACGTAGTCGAAGCTGCGGCGCTCAGGTGGTTGCAGGTCAGGAACGCCTTCGGGGCTTCG
>NZ_JANIIC010000282.1 GCF_024519315.1 Streptomyces malaysiensis subsp. samsunensis
CCGCTTTGTTCGCGGTCGAGGTGGCGTTGTTCCGGTTGGTGGAGGCGTGGGGTCTGACGCCGGACTTCCTGTCCGGGCATTCGATTGGTGAGTTGGCGGCCGCGCATGTGGCGGGTGTGTTGTCGCTGGCGGATGCTGCGGTGTTGGTGGCGGCTCGTGGGCGGTTGATGCAGGAGTTGCCGTCGGGTGGTGCGATGGTGGCGGTGCAGGCGTCGGAGGACGAGGTGGTGCCGCTGCTGACCGAGCGTGTGAGCATTGCCGCGCTGAACGGGCCCACGTCGGTGGTGATCGCGGGTGATGAGGACGTGGCGCTGGAGATCGCGGCGGGCTTCGAGGCGCAGGGTCGTAAGACCAAGCGGCTGACG
>NZ_JANIIC010000283.1 GCF_024519315.1 Streptomyces malaysiensis subsp. samsunensis
CCGCGTTGTTCGCGGTCGAGGTGGCGTTGTTCCGGTTGGTGGAGGCGTGGGGTCTGACGCCGGACTTCCTGTCCGGGCATTCGATTGGTGAGTTGGCGGCCGCGCATGTGGCCGGTGTGCTCTCCCTGGCCGATGCTGCGGCGTTGGTGGCGGCTCGTGGGCGGTTGATGCAGGAGTTGCCGTCGGGTGGTGCGATGGTGGCGGTGCAGGCGTCGGAGGACGAGGTGGTGCCGCTGCTGACCGAGCGTGTGAGCATTGCCGCGCTCAACGGGCCCACGTCGGTGGTGATCGCGGGTGATGAGGACGTGGCGCTGGAGATCGCGGCGTTCTTCGAGGCGCAGGGTCGGAAGGCCAAGCGGCTCACC
>NZ_JANIIC010000284.1 GCF_024519315.1 Streptomyces malaysiensis subsp. samsunensis
TCGATCCGTCCGGGGTGGCTGGTGTGGATCTTCCTGTGGTGTTGCGGGGGTTGGTGGGTGGTCGTGTCAGGCGGCGGGTTGCTGAGGGTGGTTTGGTGGGTTCGGGGTTGGTTGGGCGGTTGGTGGGGTTGGACGCTGCTGCTCGGTTGGGTGTGGTGGTTGATGTGGTGCGGGGTGGTGTGGCGGTGGTGTTGGGGTTTGGTTCGTTGGGTGAGGTGCGGGTGGATGTGGCTTTTAAGGAGTTGGGTTTTGATTCGTTGACGGCGGTGGAGTTGCGTAATCGGTTGTCGGTGGTGACGGGGTTGCGGTTGCCGGCGACGTTGGTGTTCGACTATCCGACGCCTCGGGTGTTGGCGGAGTAT
>NZ_JANIIC010000285.1 GCF_024519315.1 Streptomyces malaysiensis subsp. samsunensis
CTGTGCACCCGACTGACCGGCGAGACCTCCGGTGTCGATACGCACGCCCCCGTCGTGGCCGCGGCCGATGCCGATGAGCCGATCGCCATCGTCGCGATGACCTGCCGATTCCCGGGTGGGGTCAGCTCCCCGGAGGAGCTCTGGGATCTGGTTGCCTCGGGCCGTGACGCCATCGGGGAGTTCCCGACCGGCCGGGGCTGGGACCTGGACGGGCTCTTCCACCCCGATCCCGACCACCCCGGCACCTCATACGCGCGCAAGGGCGGGTTCCTGTATGACGCGGATGCGTTCGACGCGGCGTTCTTCGGGATCAATCCGCGGGAGGCGCTGGCGACCGATCCGCAGCAGCGGT
>NZ_JANIIC010000286.1 GCF_024519315.1 Streptomyces malaysiensis subsp. samsunensis
TTGTGCACCCGGCTGACCGGCGAGACAGCCGGTTCTCATGCTCCTCTCGCGGTGCGGGCCGATGCGGACGATCCCGTGGCGATCGTCGGCATGACCTGCCGCTTCCCGGGAGGTGCGAACTCCCCCGAGGCGCTGTGGGACCTGGTCGCCTCGGGGAAGGACGTGATGGGGGCGTTTCCGACCGGCCGGGGCTGGGATCTGGACGGTCTGTTCCATCCGGACCCCGACCACCCGGGTACCAGCTATGCCAACGAGGGTGCCTTCCTCTACGACGCGGATGCGTTCGACGCGGCGTTTTTCGGGATCAGTCCGCGGGAGGCGCTGGCGACCGATCCGCAGCAGCGGC
>NZ_JANIIC010000287.1 GCF_024519315.1 Streptomyces malaysiensis subsp. samsunensis
GGGGTCGGGGCCTAGTTCGAGGAAGATGCCGGTTTCGGGCGCGGTGTGGGTGATGGCGGGGTGGAAGTGGACGGGTTGGCGGATGTGTTGGGCCCAGTAGTCGGGGGTGGTGATGTGATCATCTGCTGGTTGTCCGGTGAGGTTGCTGATGAGGGGGATGGTGGGTGGGTGGTAGGTCAGTTCGCTGATGGCCTCTTTGAAGGGTTCGAGGATGGGGTCCATCAGGGGGGAGTGGAAGGCGTGGCTGACGGTGAGGGTGCGGGTTTTACGGCCTTTGGCTGCCCAGGTGGCGCTGATATCGGTGACCAGGTCGGTCGGGCCGGAGATGACGGTGTTGTCA
>NZ_JANIIC010000288.1 GCF_024519315.1 Streptomyces malaysiensis subsp. samsunensis
TCACGGTGGACACGGCGTGTTCGTCGTCGTTGGTGGCGATCCATTTGGCGGTGCAGGCGCTGCGGCGTGGTGAGTGTTCGATGGCTTTGGCGGGTGGTGTCACTGTGATCGCTACGCCCACTGTTTTCACGGAGTTCAGTCGGCAGCGAGGACTGTCTCCGGACGGGCGTTGCAGGGCGTTTGCGGCGTCGGCGGATGGGACGGGCTTTGCGGAGGGTGTCGGCTTGTTGCTGTTGGAGCGGTTGTCGGACGCGCGGCGTAATGGGCATCGGGTGCTGGCGGTGATCCGTGGGAGTGCGGTCAACCAGGATGGTGCCTCGAACGGGTTGACGGCGCCGAG
>NZ_JANIIC010000289.1 GCF_024519315.1 Streptomyces malaysiensis subsp. samsunensis
CGCGGGCCCTTCGCTGGTGGTGACGGGGGCGGGCGCGGGTGTGGAGGCGCCGGCGGGGGTTCCGCTGGTGGTGCTGGACGATGTCGAGGTCATGGCCGAGTTGGCGGGTCTTGACGGGTCGGACGTGGGGGTGCGGGTTTCGCCGGAGGCGGCGGCCTACGTGATCTATACATCGGGCTCGACGGGGCGGCCCAAGGGTGTGGTGGTGTCGCACGGGAATGTGGTGCGGCTGTTCGAGGCGACGGATGGGTGGTTCGGCTTCGGCGCGGATGATGTGTGGACGCTGTTTCACTCCTTTGCGTTTGATTTCTCGGTGTGGGAGTTGTGGGGTGCGT
>NZ_JANIIC010000029.1 GCF_024519315.1 Streptomyces malaysiensis subsp. samsunensis
TGGGCGCGCCTGCTGCCGCTCATCCCTCGTGACGCGCGTTTGGAGAATCGCTGGAAGCGATGCGCTTATCGAGGAGGGCGAACCCGCGTGGGAGCTGTGGGAACGCCTGGCCGGCGCCAAACAGTACCCCAGCAAGCCCGACGGCAGCGGCCCGGTTGTCGCAGGCAAATTGCTGGCGCGCAAGCGTCCCCACCTCATCCCCATCTACGACATCCGCATCAAGCAGCTGTTCGAGCGACCGAAGGCGGACCACTCCTTCTGGACCGCGCTGACTGTGACCGAGAACTTTAGTTGGCGCATGAGAATTTCAGTTGGCACAACGGCGACCTCGTCCACCACTGACCGCGCAGTGCCCTGGCCATCGGGTACGCGTACCCGATGGCCAGGGCGTGCCTGCGGGTTGTGCCTGATCGAGTCAGGTCGCCAGGAACTTCTTTACGGCGCCGAGGGTTGCCGAGTCGGTGAGAAATGCCATGTGCCTCTCGCATGCCACAGCGTGGTTGGTGGCCCCGTTGAGTTTGGTGCTGGTGTAGGGGCTGATCATCCCGTCGCAGGGCGAGTACCAGGTGGCGTACTTGGTGTCGCCGGGGGTCTCGTCGCCGGAGTTGACGGTGGTCAGGAAGGACGAGCCGGGGAGCATCTCCTGACATGAGGCGTTGGTCTGGCAGGAAGAGGCGTTGTAGCTGCCGTGATTGGCGCCGGCCAGCGAGGCTACGTGCTTCACGTACGGCTGCCCGCCGAGCTTCTTGAGGTACCAACTCGTGACCATGCCGCCCATGGAATGGTTGACGATGTCGACCTTGCCGGCTCCGGTGGCGGCCCGTACCTGTTTCACGTAGTCGACCAGGCCCTCGGCGCTGGTCTTGTTGGACTGCGCCGAGGTGTACGTGTAGGTGAACAGATCATCGGCCGAGTAGCCGGCCGACTGGAATGACGACTTCGCGGTGCTCCAGTTGGCGGCGCTTCCGGCGTAGCCGTGTACGAAGACGACCGGGGTGTTCTCCGCGGCCTCGGCATGCGAGTCGGCCAGCACGCCGCCGGCGGTGAGTGCGCCCGCGAGGGCGAGGGCTATGAGTGCGGGTCGAAGGCGGCGTCCGGCGGAGGCATCAGGAGTGCGGCTCATGTCTGCTCCTTTGCTGGGGGATACGGACCGCATGAGGTGGCTCGTTGCGGTCCATCGCGGACGGAACGCTAGGTTCCCGCGTTACAGGAGGGTTACAGACGCATCAGAGCTGCGAGAGTTGCCAGAGGCGCAGGGCGAGGTGGACGTCGAGTACGCGGGTGCCGTCTCGCCAGTCGGCACCTAGCAGGCGGTCGAGCTTGTCCAGGCGCTGGCGCACGGTGTTCTGGTGCAGGTGGAGGCGGGCGGCGGTGGCGGCGACGCTGCGGTTGGCGTCCAGGTATGCCAGGGCGGTGGGCGCCATGGAGGTGCTGTGCTGGGTGTCGTAGGCAAGGGCCGGGCCGATGACGTCCTGCACGATGGCCTGGTGCAGGGTCGTGTCCTGCGCCCCGAGCACGAGCCCGACGCTGCCCAGCGTCGACTCCGTGGCCGCCTCGCCCTCCCGTCCGAGTACCCGCAGCGCTCGCGCGAGCCGGTGTGCCCTCTCGTGCGTTTCACGGACCGACGTGATGCCACGTCCGGGCCCCGCGCAACCGACCGTGGCTGCTACGTTCCGGCGCTCCAGCTCGGTGGAGATCTCGGCACCGAGCCGCAAGGGCGCTTCGGAGATCAGCAGGGCGCATACGTGCCCCCGGTGCGACGCGACGAGCCCGGCGCCGTCGGCTGACTCCTGAACGACGCGGGCGACGACCGCATGAGCGGTCTCCGGTCCTGGGGAATCGACGACCAGGACCGCCAGTGATGCGTCGTCGGTGATGCCGTACTCGGCGAGCTTTCGCCGCAGCGTGGGAGTGGAAGGGGCGGTCATGGTCTCGGCCAGCATGAGATCCAGGAGCTCGGACTGCTCGCGCGTCCCCGCCTCCGCGATCGCCTGATCGAACAACAGCTGGGCGATGAGGGTGGTAGCGGCTCTCTGCAGGATGAGCCGGTCGAGGGCGTGGACGGGGCCGGTGGTGCAGATCGCGCCCAGCACCTTGTCGCCCACCGCCGCAGCCATCACGGTCGTCGGCCCGGTCTCTGCCGTGGAGTGCTCCGGTCGGTCGGCCGGCCGGGTATTGCCCGTCACCGGCCCGCCGGACCGGCGGGACTCCTCCGCCAGCTCGCTCAGCCTCCGGGCGTCATGCCCGCTTACTGTCGACCCGGCGCGCAGCGCGTCGGCGGTCACCATGTGCACGTCGGTGCCGAGGATCGTCGCGAGCTCCGACTCGATGCGGCTCAGGCCCTCCATCGAGGACAGCGCGGAGACCAGGGACGCGTCGGCGCGCGCCAGCCGCTGCAGGTCCGTGACGTGACGCCGGCTCTCGGCCTCGGCATGACGTGCCTGATCGAGCGAGTGGTTGAGGCTCTCCACCAGTTGCGCGGTCTCGATGGCCACGGCGGCCAGCGAGGCCAGCGAGGCCAGCGTCGAGGCCTCGGCGTGCTCGTACGCACGGGTGTAGCGGTCCGCGACCAGGAGCGCGCCGATGACGCGGCCCTCGACGTGCAAGGGTGCGCCGAGGATCGCGTGCACTCCCTCGGCGCGGACCGTCTCATCGACGGACGGGATGTGGTGCAGGGTCTCGTCGGCCAGATAGTCGCGAGTGGCAGCGGGTACGTCCGAGTCGGCGACGGCACCGAGGACGCCGGTGCCGAACGGCATGCGCAAGGAGCGGTAGGCCGACGTGACCACGCCGTCAGTGGTGTGGATGTACGTCTCCTCCGTCTCGTAGTCATTGAGACTCAGGTAGGCCATGTCGGAGCCGACGAGCGTTCGGGCACTGCGCACGATCGTGCGGATCGCCGCCTCGCGGTCGCGCTTGGCCGTGATCTCCAGGGCCGTCTCGTAGATGGCATTCAGAAGGGCCTGCCGCGAGCGCGCCTCGGCGAGGGTGTGGCCGATCGTCCGTACCGCCTGCTGCGCCGCGGGGGAGAGCTGCCGGAGATCGTGGCCTGCCAGCAGAGCGTCGAGCGTCGCGGCGTCGTCCTCGCGGGCCAGCGCGGTCAGGACGGCCTCGACAGCGTGGCCGGGCAACGCTGCGGCGTGATCGTCGGACACAGGCAGAGCCTCCTTGATCGCCCGAGAACCACCCGCCGGTGATGGAGAAGGTTACAGCAATACGAACAGAGCATGGAGTTTTCTCCATAGCCCCGCTGGGGTGGCCCGGGGAAGCTGTGCGCAGGCATCGTCGCTGGTGACGGCGCCGGAAGCGCCACTGGCAGGAGCCGCACGATGAACGAAACAACCAACCCCCGTCAGATTCGAGGGGCCGTGCTGGAGTCATGCGACAACCGGCGCCCCTTCGCCACGAGCCGGCCGATCACCGTGTGCGATCTCCAGCTCTCCGGCCCCGGACCCGATGAGGTGCTCATCCGCATCGAAGCCGCCGGCGTGTGCCATTCGGACTTGTCCGTGGTGGACGGCAACAGGTGCCGGCCGACTCCGATGCTGCTCGGGCACGAATCCGCGGGCCGCATTGTCGAGGTCGGCGACAACGTCACCGACCTCAAGATCGGTCAGCGGGTCGTCATGGCCTTCCTGCCCCGCTGCGGGGAATGCCCAGGATGCCGCACCGAAGGCAAGATGCCCTGCACCGCCGGCAGCGCGGCGAACAATGCGGGCACGCTCCTCGGCGGCGGTATCCGGCTGTCCCGCGACGGCAAACCGGTCTCCCACCACCTGGGCGTCTCCGGCTTCGCCACGCACGCCACCGTGGACCGCAGGTCCGTAACCCCGGTCGACGACGATGTGCCTCCGGATGTCGCCGCACTGCTCGGTTGCGCGGTCCTCACCGGCGGCGGTGCCGTACTCAACGCGGTGCGCCCCGCGCCGGGACAGACCGTGGCGGTCGTCGGCCTCGGCGGCGTCGGCATGGCGGCGGTGCTCACCGCCATGTCCCTGGGCGCCGAAGTCGTGGGGGTCGACGCGGTCGAATCCAAACTGGAACTGGTGAGGTCGTTCGGCGTCGCGCAGGCACTCACCCCGGAACAGGCCACGGACCAGGGGCTTCGAGCGGACCTCGTCGTGGAAGCCGCAGGGCACCCCCGGGCGTTCGAGACCGCCGTCGCCATCACCGCGCCCGGGGGAGCCACGGTGATGGTCGGACTGCCCGGACCCGAGGCCCGCTCGTCCGTCTCGCCGCTCACGCTCACCGCGGAAGCCCGGACGATCGTGGGCAGTTACCTCGGCTCGGCCGTGCCGCAACGCGACATCCCGATCTACGCGCAACTGTGGCGCGAGGGCCGGCTTCCCGTGGACCGGCTCATCTCCTCCCGCATCCGCCTGGACGACATCAACGAGGCCATGGATCTGCTCGCCGGCGGATCCCAGCTGCGGCAAGTGATCGTGTTCGACGGCGACGAAACCGCTCCCGCCACCCCCGGCACCCGAAAGGACCGGGACGCCAAGTGACCACCCACCAACCGTTCTGGCTCGCCGGCCGCCCGGCGACCAGCCATGCCTGTCTCGACGTCACTTCTCCCTGGGACGGCCGTCTCGTCGGCAGGGTCGCCGTGCCGACCGAGTCCCAGGTCGAGGAGGCCGTCGCCGCCGCACACGCCGTCCGCGGCCCACTCGCCGCGACGCCGGCGCACGTGCGCGCCGCGGCGCTTGACCACGTCTGTCGCCGCCTGGCCGAACGCACCGAGGAAATCGCCCGGCTCATCTCCGCGGAGAACGGCAAACCGATCAAGTGGGCGCGCGGCGAGGTCGGCCGCGCCGTCTCGGTGTTCCGCCTCGCGGCCGAGGAGGCCCGCCGCTTCAACGGCGGCGAGACACAGCGCCTCGACACCGACGCCGGTGGCGTCGGCCGGCTGGCGCTGACCCGCCGCTTCCCCAAGGGCGCCGTACTGGGCATCGCGCCGTTCAACTTCCCGCTGAACCTGTGTGTCCACAAGGTCGCCCCGGCGATCGCCGTCGGCGCCCCGATCATCCTCAAGCCCGCCCCCGCCACGCCGCTGTCCGCCCTGGTCCTCGGTGAGCTGCTCGCCGAGACCGAGCTGCCGGCCGGCGCCTTCAGCGTGCTGCCCGTACCCAACGACCGGATGCCCGCACTCGTGAAGGACGAGCGCCTCCCGGTCATCTCCTTCACCGGATCCGACACGGTCGGCTACGCCATCCAGGCATCGGTGCCCACCAAGCACTGCACCCTCGAACTCGGCGGCAACGCCGCTGCCGTCGTCCTCGGCGACTGGTCCTCCGCAGCAGATCTCGACTGGGCCGCGTCCCGCATCGCCACCTTCGCCAACTACCAGGGCGGCCAGTCCTGCATCGCCGTGCAGCGAGTGATCGCCGATACCTCCGTCTACGACCGCCTCGTCGCGAGGGTGGTCGCGGCAGTCGAGGCGCAGGGCACCGGCGACCCGCTCGACGACGAGACGGACGTCGGCCCCCTGGTGAGCGAGGACGCTGCCAAACGCGTGGAGTCCTGGGTGAACGAGGCCGTCAACGCCGGCGCACAGCTGCTCACCGGCGGCGAGCGCGACGCGGCCACGTACGCCCCGACCGTGCTCGAGGGCCTCCCCACCGGCGTCACCCTTGCCTGCGAGGAGGTCTTCGGCCCGGTGCTGACGTTGCACAAGGTGAATGGCACGGACGAGGCTTTCGCGACCGTGAACGACTCGAAGTTCGGCCTGCAGGCCGGAGTCTTCACGCACGACGTGCACACGGCGTTCCGCGCCCACCGCGAACTCGAAGTGGGCGGCGTCATCGTCGGCGATGTGCCCTCCTACCGCGCGGACCAGATGCCGTACGGCGGGGTGAAGCAGTCGGGCGTCGGCCGCGAGGGCGTCCGCTTCGCCATGGACGACTACACCTACGAGCGCGTCATGGTGCTCACCGGCATCGCTCTCTGACCCGGACGGGTCGCACCCGGGCTGTAACGCTGGTGAAACGGGTGCCGCCGATCCTCAGCGTCGACCACGACGTGAGGAGGCACTGGTGGAGGACGGCGACGCCGAGCTGGTGTATACGACGGCTCCCGATGGGGCCAAGATCGCGGCCGAGGTCTTCGTGCCCGCGCGGCCCTGGGCGGCGACCCTGCTGCTGGTCCCAGGACTCGGATACGGGCCATGGAGCTTCGCTCCGCAGCGAGCCGACCTTGCCGCGGAGTACCGGCTGGTGCTGCTGCACAACCGCGGCACCGGCCAATCCGACGCCCCGCCTGGTCCGTATTCCATCGACACCATGGCCGACGGGGCGGCGGCCGTGCTGCGCTCGCTGGGCGCCCGCCGAGCCCACGTGGTGGGCACCTCGATGGGCGGGTACATCTCGCTGCAGCTCGCCTCGGCGCACCCTGACCTGGTGGCGTCGGTGGTCATGATCGCCAGTTCACCCGGTGGTCCCGGCGCGCTGCCGGTGCCCGAGGAAACGGCCACGCTGTGGCGCGACCACGCACAGCTGCCCGGGGATGAGTTCGCGCGGCAGACCATGCCGAACTCCTTCGCCCCAGGCTGGGTTGAGGAGCACCCCCGGGAGTACGCCGAGCTGCTGGCCGCCCGCCTGGCGTCGCCCGTACCGCCCGAAGCATGGGCAGCGCAGTCGGCGGCGGGCGAGGAATTCCTCACGCACGGGGTGCGGGGCGCGTGGCCGGACCAGCCGGTGACGGGGATCCACGGCACCGCCGACCGCGTCGTGCCGTTCGAAAACCTCGCCGCGCTCGGCCGCCGCCTCCCGCAGGCACACCTGACCGATCTCCAGGGCGCCGGCCACCTGTGCTGGCTCGAGCGCCCCGGCGACGTCAACGCGGTCATTCGCAGCCATCTCGCGAGCGTCGGCGCCGCAACCCCGGCGCTGTAACTACGGCGTAACGCCGCAGCCGCACGCTCGCCACCTCACCATTCGCAGGGATCTCAACGAGGAGAAGCACATGCCGTACGTCGAGGTGGCACCCGGTGTCCGGATGGCCTACGAGGACCGCGGCGAAGGCCGCCCCATTGTCTTCGTGCACGGCTGGGGCGGCAGCGGGGACGTCTGGGACTACCAGGTGCTCGACCTGGCCGACCGGTTCCGCGTGATCACCGTCGACCTGCGCGGCCACGGCGCGTCGGACAAGTCCTGGGGCGACTACGGCTACGCCACGTTCTGCGCCGACCTGGCCACGCTGATGCGCGAGCTGTCCCTTGAGGACGTCACCTTGGTGGGCTGGTCCATGGGCGGCCACATCGGCCTGAAGTTCGTGCAGACCATCGGCGCGCCGGTCACCCGGCTCGTCCTCACCGGGTCCGGTCCCCGCCTTCTGCAGGCGCCCGACGCCCCGTACGGCGGTGCCGCGGACAGCGCGCAGGCGCTGTGCGACGCCGTGCGCTTCAGCAGGGTGGAGACCATCCAGGGCCTGTACGGGCAGAACTTCCACCGCACCGACCTCGACCCGACCCGGGACTGGCTGATCCGCATCGGGCTCCAGGTGCCGGCGTTCGTAGGCCTCAAATCCTTCGAGGCGCTCCTGGACGAGGACCTGCGTCCCGGTCTTGCGGACATCACGATCCCCGTCGCCGTCTTCAGCGGCCGCCACGACCAGATCTGGGACCCCCAATGGTCAGAGGTGGTCGCCAAGGACATCCCCCGCGCGTCCCTCACCCATTTCGAGAACAGCGGCCATGTCGCGTTCATCGAGGAACGCGTCGCGTGGAACGCCGCTCTGGCCGACTTCATCACCGGCAACTGAGGCGCAACAGCCCAGCACGCCCGGTGCGCGATTCAGCCCACCCGCATGTCCCCGGCCGACCCCGGCCTTCCCCGAACAAGGAGCCGCACATGACCACCCAAGAGGCATCGGGCCCACCTACCCCCGCGAGTGAGCCCGAGCAGCTGTCCCGGCGCGCGCAGCGCAAGCTGCTCGCCGCCGGCCTGCTCGGCAGCTCGATCGAGTGGTACGACTTCTTCCTGTACGGCACCGCCGCCGCCCTCGTCTTCCCGCATGTGTTCTTCCCCCACTCCTCCGCGCTGATGGGGACGCTGCTGTCGTTCAGCACGTTCTGGGCGGGCTTCCTCGCCAGGCCGCTCGGCGGGGCGCTCGCCGGCCACTTCGGCGACCGGCACGGACGTAAACCGGTGGTCGTGGTCGCCCTGCTGGGCATGGGGCTGGCCACCTTCCTGATCGGCTGTCTGCCCGGCGCCGGCACCATCGGCGTGGCCGCGCCGCTGCTGCTGGTGGTGTTGCGGTTCGCGCAGGGCCTGGCGTGCGGCGGTCAGTGGGGCGGCATCGTGCTGCTGCTGACGGAGTCGGCGAGTCCCAAACGGCGCGGGTTCGCCGGGACCTTCGGGCAGATGGGCGTGCCGCTCGGCATCATCCTGGGCAATGCGGCCTTCCTGATCACCACCAAACTGACGTCCGACGACACCTTCTTGGGCTGGGGCTGGCGCGTCCCGTTCTTCTGCAGCGCCCTGCTGTTCCCCGTCGTCCTCTACATCCAGACCAAGGTCGAGGACACCCCGGAGTTCCAGCAGCTGCGGCGCAGCGCCGAACAAAGCGCCCGCCCGAAGGTGGCACAGGCCCCGCTGAAGGAAGCGATACGCGATCACTGGCGCGCGATCCTGCTCGGCTGCGGTCTGCTCGCGGCCACCAACAGCCTCTTCTACATCAGCAACACCGGCATCCTTGCCTACGCCACCGCCGAGCTCGGCATGGACCGCGAGCCACTGCTCACCGGGTCGCTGCCGAGTTCCCTGGTGGCGGGGGTGGCGACGCTCGCCGCGGGGGCCGCCTCCGACCGGTTCGGGCGGCGCCCCGTCATCATGGTGGGCGCCGTCGCGCTCGTCCTCTGGGCCTTCCCGTACTTCTGGCTGGTGGACACGGCACAACTGTGGCTGCTCCTTGCCGCCGTCACAGTCGGCGCGGTCTTCCAGGCCCTGACCTTCGGCCCGCTCGCGGCCTACCTCGGCGAGCTCTTCGCCCCCCGGGTGCGGCTCTCCGGCGCCTCGCTCGCCTACCAGCTCGCCGCGATCACCGTCAGCGGCGGCACACCGGTCCTCATGACGGCGCTCATCGCCCGGACCGGCGAGACCTGGCCGGTGTCCCTCTTCATCGCCGCGATGGCCCTGGTGACGACCTGGTGCACCTGGCGGCTGCGGGAGACCAACCCGGCTTCGGTACGACGTGATCCACAGGCAGTCCCCGGCGCTGACGCCGCAGGCACGCCGGGCACGGCACACCTCGCGGCCGCCCAGGGATAGGAGAAGGCCTCATGGCCGCGGAGCGGGCCTACGATGCGATGGTGACCGAGATCGTCCGTAACCCGGCTGCGGCCGCCTCGGCCGGTCGCGGCGCGGATCGCACGGCCCCGCGCCGCGGCCGCCTTCACCGCTGCGGCCGACGTGCCCCTGGTCTGCGTCGAGGCGGACGCCGGGTACGGCAAGACCACCTTCGTGGACGCCGTCACCGCCGACACGCACCGGGCCTGGTACGCCCTGACCCCCGCGGACCGGGATCCGCACACCTTCCTCGCCCACCTCACGGCCGCCGTCACGACCACGCCGACAGCAGCTGGAACGCCGGAATCTCCGCGCGGCAGCTGGTCCGCCCCGCTCGACCGCGCACTGGACCGGATCGACGAGTGGACCGCAGCGGGCGGGAGATACCTCGTCCTCGACGACTACCACGTCGTCCACGGCTCTCCGGTGGACGCGGTCGTCGGCCGGCTCCTGGACGTACTCCCGGCCACTGTCCAGATCGTCGCGACGTCGCGGACCCACCTCGACCCCGAGACCTGGGGAGGCCGGAACACCGGATACGACGCGGTACGCACCATCGACCGTGCCCTGCTGGCGTTCGACGACGACGAGACCCTCGCCTACCTTCGCTCGCGCTTCGGGGTCAGCCTGCCGCCCACAGTGATCGAGGTCCTGGTCGAGGAGACCGAGGGCTGGCCGATCGCGCTGTCCCTGCTCGGCCGCCGGCTTCACTGCGGCCATCACGACGCCGAGGAACTGCTCGCCGCGCTGCCCGCGGGCCGCGACGCCGCCTTCGACTTCCTCGGCAACCAGGTCTTCGCCGAGCAGCCCCTGGACGTGCAGCGATTCCTCCTCGACGTATCCATCCTGTCCCCGCTCACGCCCGGCGCCTGCGCGGCCGTGGCCAACACCACCGTGGCGGCGGCGGCACGCACGCTGCGCCGGATCGCGGCCGCAGGGCTGTTCTGCGCCGAAACGGACGCCGGCTCGTACCGGATGCACCACTTGTTCGGGCAGTTCCTCCGGAGCCGGATCGACCCCGCACGGCGGCGCGAACTGCACGCGGCCGCGGCCGGCCACCACCGCGGCCGCGGGGAGTACGAGCGGGCGGCCTCCCATGCCCTGGCAGCGCAGCAGCCCGAGGCCGCCGCGCGGGACGTGGCCGCGATCGCGGGGCAGTTGCTGACCAGCGGCCGTCACCTGACGCTCCTGGCGCTGACGGACGATCTCGGCTCCGCCCTGGACGCGCACCCGGCGCTGCTGGTCGCCCGCAGTCACGCGGTCCGTCTGAGCAGCCGGTTCGACGAGGCGATCGACCTCGCACACCGGGCCGGACAGCTCAGCGGCCCCGAGGGCGGCGCAGACCTCCGCGAGGCACTCGCGGCAGAGCTCGCCGTTCATCTCGACACCGTGCACCCCGCCCGCGCCGAGCAGGTCCTCGAGCGGCTCACGGCCGCGGTCCCGGACCAGCACGAGTTCATCGCGCAGCGCATCGAGAACGAGATCAACCACGGCCACCTCACGCACGCCGAGCAGCTCCTCGACGGTGCAGGTAATGCCCACGCACACGCCCTGCGCCCCCGGCTGCTCGTACGCCAGGGCCGGCTGCTGGAGGCCCGCAGCCTCCTCGAGCGGTACACCGGCGCCCACAACCGCATCCCGATGGTCCACCGCGAGAGCTCGGCCCTGCTCGCCTGGATTCACGCGCTCCTGGGACACACCGATCGGGCGGCCGAGCACGCCCGGACCGGAATCGACCTGGGACGCGACCTGCGCTCCCCCTTGCTCACCTGCGTCTCAACGGGTCGCCTGGGGCTGGCCCTCATCGCCGGCTCCGGCCCCACCGACGCCCGACAAGCCCACCAGCACCTCCTCGAAGCCCTGGAGAGCGCCGAGCGGCTCGGCATCGACCGTTTCCGGGCCGAGCCCCTGATGGGCCTGACGGTCCTCGCCGACCGGCTGGGCCAGCCCGAGGACACGTTGCGTTTCGGCCTCGACGCGATCGAGACCCTGGCCGCGGCCGGCGACCGCTACCTCGAGGCCATGGCCCGACTGGCACTCGGCGCCGCACTGGCGAGCCGGCACGACCCCACCGCCCGCGAATGGCTCGAGCAGGCCCAGAAGCAGGCGCTCGACTGCGGCGACGCGCTCATCCCGCTGCTCTGCGACCAGTGGCTGGCCGCGCTGGACCACGCCGAGGGCGACCGGACCGGATTCACGGCCCGGGCACAGGACGTCCTGGACCGCACGGTGACGCTGAACCTCACCGACATCTGGCTCACCCCCGGCTGGCTCGGAATCACGGACGACGCCGCCCGGCTGGCCTGGCTCGACGGCGCGCGGGCGGACGGTCACGCCGCCGCCCACGCGGGCTACCTGCGGGCGCGGATCGACCGCCCGACGGACGAGGCGGCCGCCCCTTCCCCAGCTCCGGAGCCGGCACTTCGCATCACGACGCTCAACGGATTCGCGGTCCGCCGCGGCGGCACCACCCTGACCGGGGAGTCCTTCAGCCGCCGCAAAGCGGTCGAGATCCTGCTCCTGCTGTGCGCGAGCGAGCGCCACTCCCAGAGCCGTTCGGAACTTCTCGACAAGCTGTGGCCGGAACTGCCACGCGACAAGGCGGCCGTCAGATTCCGGGTGGCCCTGCATTCACTGCACCATGTTCTCGAGCCCGACCGGGCGCCGCGCGAGCCCACTCGCCTGGTACGCACCTCCGCGGACCGGATCTGGCTCGACCCGGACAGCGTCCGCATCGACGCCGACGACTTCCGCACCGACGCCGACCGGCTGCTCGCCTCCGGAAAGTGCGACCTAAGCGGCGGGCAGCAGGTGCTGGGCGCCTATCAGCAGCCCTTCCTCCACGACTTTCCGGCCTTCGAGTGGGCGATTCCCGTACGGGACGAGCTGGCCGTCCGATTCCGCGAACTCACCCTGGCCACCGCGGAGTCGCTGCTGGAGGCCGGCGAACACATCGCGGCCATCGCCGCATGCCAACACCTCCTCGCCCACGACCCGTTCATCGAGCCCGCCCACGAACTCGTAGCGGCGTCCTACCTTGCCGCAGGCGACTCCGCCGCCGCCCACCGGGCCTTCCGCGAGTGCGAGCGGCTCTTCGAGGAGGAGCTCGGCATCAGGCCCACGTGGACGCTCGACAGCGATCCGGGGCAGTGGGGCGGCTAGCGAACCGGCCCTCAGCTCTGCGGTGTTCCGCCGTCCGCGGCAGGTAGGCGGTCGGCGAGCAGTTCGGCGAGATGCCTGCCGCGGCGGTCGGTGAGATGGCCGAGCTGGGTCCGGCAGGAGAAGCCGTCGGCCAGGACCACGCCGTCGCCGGGCAGTTCGCGCACCGCGGGCAGGAGAGCGTTTTCGGCGACCTTGACGGAGACGTCGTAATGACCGCGCTCGGCCCCGAAGTTGCCAGCGAGGCCGCAGCATCCGCCGACCGTGCGCACCGATGCGCCGGCCTCACGCAGCAGCCGTTCGTCGGTCTCCCAGCCCATGACGGCGTGATGGTGGCAGTGCGGCTGCGCGACGGCCTCGACGTCGTCAAGACGGGGTGGACTCCAGTCGGGGCGATGGTGCGCCAGTAGTTCGGCCAGCGTGTGGGTGGCCTGAGCGACCGCGGCTGCCCTCGTGTCGTCCGGACCCAGCAAGTGGGCGGCATCGGAGCGCAGCACCGAGGTGCAGGACGGCTCAAGGGAGACCTGGAGGGTGTCTTTATTGCCGTACGGCGGTTGACCTGGGCCTTTGTGATCGTCCAAGTGTGGGCATGATCAGTGATCGTGGGTCTGCGATCGCTCTACCTGATCTTCTGCCGACTACTGGGCTGCTTCCTATTGCTGGGCCGGTCGACCGCTGCGAACCATGCCGAGATCCTCGCGCTTCGTCATGAGGTCGCTGTGCTTCGTCGGCAGGTAGAGCGGCCGCGGCTCTCATGGGCTGATCGTGCCGTGCTTTCCGCTCTCGCGCGGCACCTGCCATCCGTCTTGCGCCGCCATCGACTGGTCACCCCGGGGACGCTGCTGGCCTGGCACCGCCGTCTGGTGCGCTGGAAGTGGCGCCAGACGGCAGTCGGACCTGGCCGGCCACCACTGTCGGAAGAGATTGCGGCGCTCATCCAGCGCCTGGCGCGAGAGAACCCCACCTGGGGGTACGTCAGGATCCAAGGCGAGCTTCGACGGCTCGGCCATCGGGTCGCCGCCGCCACGATCCGACGCGTTCTGCGCCGCTCCGGCATACCGCCCGCACCGCAGCGAGCATCTCAGCAGACCTGGCGTTCCTTCCTCCGTTCACAGGCCCACACGCTGCTCGCCTGCGACTTCATGCACGTAGAGACCGTCTTCCTCAGACGTCTCTATGTCTTCTTCGTCATGGAGATCGCTACCCGGCGCGTCCATGTCCTGGGTGTCACAGCCCACCCGACCGGTGCTTGGGTCGCCCAACTCGCCCGCAACCTGCTCATGGATCTCGAGGAGAGGGCTGGGTGCTTCCGGTTCCTCATCCGGGACCGGGACAGCAAGTTCACCGCCGCGTTCGACGCCGTCTTCGCGGGCAACGGCACAGCCGTCATACCGACTCCGCCGCAGAGCCCGCGGTCCAAACCTCGTGTTTCATACTGCGCCTCCTTGGGCTGATTCGATGGGTGTTTCGGTTGGTGCTGGTCGTGGGCCCGGTGGTCGTCCGATGCGGGGACGTTCGAGGTCGGGTGGTGGCGGGAAGTAGAAGTACTCGCCCTTGTCGTTGGCGACGCGGCCGGTCAGCAGGCCGCGGTTGCGCCAGGTCTTGACGGTGTTCAGGCCGATACCAAGTTGGCGGGAGATCTCGCGCAGGCTCAACATGCCTTGTTCTGCGAGTCGTTGGGGATGGCTGCGCAGGCCGTACTGGTCCCGGATCCGACGCACGATGGTGGGCTTGAGGGGCTGTCCGGTGCCGCTGACGTGGCCGCGCTCGGTGAGGATCTTCGCGATCTGGCCGTCGGTGTGGTCGTCGAGGAGTTCGTCGATGGCGGCGACGACGTCGGGCGGGGTCTGGCGGATCTGCCAGGAGGCGAGGGGGACGGGCACGGTCAGGCTGTGTTCCTGGCCGCCGGTGAGGCGGACGTGGGCGGTGATCTGTTCGGCACGGACCAGGGTTACGTCGGTGACCAGGAGTCTGACCAGGCGTTTTCGTTCCCGCATCGGAGTGTCGGGGTCGTTCCAGAGTTTGGGGAAGTCGGCGGCCAGGGCGGTGATCCGGGCTCGCTGGGCGTCGTCGAGGACGCCCGCGCCGTCGCTTTTGGCGTTCTCGTATGTTTCGCGGGCGGTGGCGAGCTCGCGCAGGGCGGTGTTCCAGTCGGCTTCCAGGCTGCCCGCGACGAGTCGGTTGTCGGGGTCGACGGCGAGGTAGCGGCGCCGGGCCAAGTCGGCCTGGTATTGGGCGCGTTCGACGCCAGCCGCCCGCAGTTTCTCGGCTTCGTCGGCGCGGGCGGCGAGCTCGTCGGCGACTGCGAGGGCGGCGGTGATCGCGTGCGGGGTCAGGGCTTTGATCAGAAGGTGGCTGACGGCGTTGTCGACGACGGCGCCGTGCACGCGCTGGCAGATCGGGTTGCCGTATTCGATGCCCTTGGCCTGGCAGACATACTCCGGCTCCAGACCGCCGCTGCGGTGGTGGTAGCGCACGGTCATGCGGCGCCCGCAGAGCCCGCACATCGTGATGCCTTGCAGCAGGGCCGGGCCCTCGCGTGCTGGTCCGTGGCGGCGGTCTTTGCCGTGGGCGACGGCGTTCGCGGTGAGCCGGACCTGGTTGGCCTCGTACTTGTCGAAGGAGATGTATCCGACGTGGGCGTCGGGGAACAGCGCGATCCACTGCTCACGCGGCTGCAGGGCCGGGCCGCTCTTCCCGCTGACACCGGTTTTGTGCTGGTGGCGGCCATAGGCGAAGGCCCCGGCATAGCGCGGGTTGTGCAGGATCTGCAGCACCCGCGAGTGCGCGATCGGCCCCCAGACGACCTTCCCCTTGTCCGGGCCGGACTGGATCCGTCGCGGCAGCTTCAGCCTTTGCCGGTTGAACTCCTTGACCACGCCGGTGGCCGAGCCGGTGTGTCGAACAGCGTGAACACGGTGCGGATCGCCTGCTGGATCGCGCTGTCGGGGTCGAGGACGACCTTGCTGGCGCCGTCGTAGACCAGGCCGATCGGCAGCGGCTGGATCAGCTCCCCGCGCCGGGCCTTCGACAGCTGACCGCCCCGCAGACGCGCCTTGAGCAGGTGCAATTCCGCCTCGGACATGGTCCCTTTGAGGCCGAGCAGCAGGCGGTCGTTGAAGTCGCAGGGGTCGTAGAGGCCGTCCTCGTCCAGGATCAGCGTCCCAGACATCGCGCAGATCTCCAGCAGCCGGTGCCAGTCGGTGTTGTTCCGCGCCAGCCGGGAGACCTCCAGGCCGAGGACGATCCCGGCGTGTCCCATTCCGACCTCGGTGACCAGCCGCTGGAAGCCCTCCCGGTCCGCGGCCGTGGCGCCGGACTGGCCCTGGTCGGTGTCGATGACGTGGATCCGGTCGGCCGGCCATCCCAGGGTGATGGCCCGCTCCTTGAGGCCGTACTGCCGCACCGTCGACTCGGTGTTGTTCAGGACCTGCTTGAGCGAGCTCTGCCGGATATACAGGTAGGCGTCTTTGGCGAGGTGGGCCGCGGTCACCTTGGCGGCCGGGCCGAACAGCTGGTCATTCATCGATGTTCCCGTGCATGTGCTGTCGTCGCAGGTCAAGGGCTATGCGCGTGGGCCAGGACTATCCGGGACCACACCCGGATGACCTCCGCATCGAGCGTGGTGGCCACCGCTTTGGCGGGTGGCGGGGCCGGGTTCCTCGGTGTTGCCGCGGCGGCCAGTGAGGCGGCCACCTTCAAAAACGCGACCATGCCCCGGGCGACGAGCACTCCCAGTCCATTGCGGCGCCCGCCGCGGCCGGCACTCTCGCGCAACCTCTCGTATTCGGCAACGCCCGCCGCGACGTCACCGCCAGGATGCCAGGCGGGATATGGGTGCGTCCTCACCGGCGCTTTCCGGCTCGCGCCGCCGGGACAACGCGCGCTCGACGGATCACGGGTGGACGGTGAAGCCGAACTCCTCGGCGATCCTTTCCGCGATGTCCTTCGAGGTCAGGCCCTCCTCGGCTGCCAGCCAGGCGTCGATGCGGTCCATGACGGTCGCGGTCAGCTTGACCGGGCCCTTCGGGCCCGGCTTGCCGGGAACCAGAGAGCCCGGGCCGCCGGCGTCCAGAACGGCAGCGATCTCATAGAACGCCTGGCGGCAGTAGCCGAAGGCACGGGCCGCCTGGGCGACGGGCACCTTGTCTACGCGGACGCGCCGCACCATCTCGTACTTGACCTGCACCACATCCCGCGGGTCGCAGAACGGCGAGGCCAGGAACACCGCGTCGGTCACCTTCTCCGGGTGCGGGTTGAGCGATCTGGATGCTGCCAGCATGGCCACCTTCGGATCCTCCGCCGCCCCTGTCATCACGCCCGCCTCCCCGGTCTTCGGCCGTGTCACCAGGTTCACGCCGACACGCAGCCTGGCCAAGACCACGAAGCAGGCGCGCGGAGGCAAACCAGCAGGTGACAAGTGCGCCGGCTGGCTACTTCCGCGCGCCGTCGATCAACCAGACTGTCCGGCCCGGCGTGGATCAGACGACGGTCGCGGCATCATCTTCCCGACGCCCGTACGCGAAGCGCGTCGAGCAGGTCAGCGACGGCCAGGAGATCCCCCACCCTGAACGCGCAGCGGCCCGCAGCCATCGCGACGAACGGATCAACGGGGTCGATGTCGGTCCAGGCCGCAGGCAGCGAGACCACCTCCCCGTTCTCGTCGACGAGGGCGACCCGGTCCTCATCCCACGCCAGCCGCCGGTCGACGAAGGTGAACTCCCGCCCAGCCCACGGGTGGAACGGGTGCGTGACCCGCACAACTCCGGCCCGACCGCTTCGATCGGGTGCAGTCGACGACTCGTGACAACGCGTTCGCCGAACGATGGATACGCACAGCCCGCGCAGAATGCACCGATCGCCTCCTCATCACCGGCGAACGACACCTCCGCACGGTCCTCACCACGTACAGCAAGCACTACAACGCGGGACGAGCTCACCGCGGCCTCGGCCTACGAGCACCTGACGACGACCCAAACGTCATCCTCCTGCCTGCTGCCACAGTCAGGCGCCGCCAAGTACTTGGCGGACTGATCAACGAGTACCACACCACGTCACCCCGTCTGCCTCACCATCCACAGGAAAGGCCCAGCTCAGCTGCCTGATCGCAATATTGACACCCTTCAGGGCTGACCGCATCCAGCTCACCTGCGGCGATGACTTTTCGAGCGGCACAGGATGCGCGCGGCGATATGGACGGGCAGGCCGCCGGTGACAGCCTCGGTGGCGAACATCCGGCGGAAGTCGTGCGGGGTGTAGCGCAGGGGCTCGCCGGCGGCGTCGCGCAGGCCGGTGGCCGCGAGGGTGCGGTCAAGGAGCCGCTTGATTGAGGTCTCGTTCATGACCTGTGCCTGCCAGTGGGGCCGCCGCTGGACCGGCGACGGCAACCTCGTCCGTGACAAGTCCGCACGCGACTTCCCGCCCAGACCGAGCCCGCCGAAGTCCTCGACGCCTCACCGCGAACCATGCACGGGATTGTCCGTCACAGGGGCGGCTCTTCCCACTGCTCCAGGAGGGGCTCCACTGTTCCAAGGGTGCCTGCTGCGCTGTCGTCAAGAGCCTGTTCGGTCCAGATCACCTTACCGTGCGGCGTGTAGCGGGTTCCCCAACGCTGCGCGAACTGGGCGACGAGGAACAGGCCGCGCCCGCCCTCGTCGGTGGTCTTGGCACTGCGCATATAAGGGGAGGTGCTGGAGCCGTCGGATACCTCGCAGATCACGGTGCGGTCGTACAGAAGGCGAACGGTGATGGGCTCGCTGCCGTAGCGGATGGCGTTGGTGACCAACTCGCTGAGGATCAGCTCGGTCGTGAAGGCGGACCCCTCCAGCCCCCAGTCGGCCAGCTGCCGGGTGACCCGGCTACGGATGGAGGCGACGGCGGCAGGGTCGGCGGGTACATCCCAGGTGGTGACCTGTGTGGAGGCGAGCATGCGGGTTCGGGCCATCAGCAGTGCGATGTCATCGCTCGGATCGTCGGGTACCAGCGCGTCCAGTACCGCCTGGCAGGTGTTGTCCATGCTGCGGTCCGGATGGCCTGCCAGGGCGCGGCCGAGGAGTTCGAGGCCCACGTCGATGTCGCGGTGCCGGTCTTCGACGAGGCCGTCGGTGAAGAGGGCGACTTGGCTGCCTTCGGCAAGCTGCAGTTCCACGGTCTCGAAGGGCAGACCTCCCAGGCCGAGGGGCAGGCCGACGGGCACATCGGGGAATTCCACGGCGCCGTCGGGATGGACGATGGCGGGTCCCGGGTGCCCGGCCCGGGCCACGGTGCAACGACCGGAGACCGGATCGTAGATGGCGTACAGACAGGTGGCTCCCGTGGCTCCCTCTCCCGCACTCTCGGTCGTCCGGTCCTGGTCGATTCTGGCGACCAGCTCGTCCAAGCGGACGAGGAGGTCGTCGGGGGCCAGGTCGAGGGCCGAGAAGTTGTGCACCGCGGTGCGCAGCCGCCCCATGGTGGCCGCTGCGTGCAGTCCGTGCCCGACAACGTCGCCGACCACGAGGGCGACCCGGGTGCCGGGCAGCGGGATGACGTCGAACCAGTCGCCGCCCACACCGGCCCGGGCGGGCAGGTACCGGTATGCCACTTCGAGAGCGTTCTGCTCGGGGATGCCGCCGGGGAGCAGACTGCGCTGCAGGGTGACGGCCATGGTGTGCTCTCGGGTGTAGCGGCGGGCATTGTCGATGCACACCGCCGCACGGGCGGCCAGCTCCTCGGCGAAGGACAGATCCTCCTCCCCGAAGAGCTCAGATTGCTCAGCGCGCCAGAAGTCGACCGCCCCCAGTACCACACCGCGGGCCTGCAACGGCACAGTGATCAGCGAGCGAACGCCATAGTCGAGGATCCTTTGGGTGCGTTCCGGGTCCTGAGCCTTCCAACCGGGCGCTGCATGCAGGTCGGCCTCAAGGGTCGGGTGGCCGCTCGCCATACCCAACGCAGTCGGCGCCGCGGGGACAAACCTGACAAGCTCACCCACCGGGTAGAACGGCGGATCATCCCGGATGCCGCAGAAGGCCGTGCGGCGCATCTCGCTGCTTGGCCCGACCGGCTCCTCACCGTGCAGAACGGGGTCAAGGAGCTCTACGGTGACGAAGTCGGCGAACCCAGGGACTGCCACCTCGGTCAGTTCCTCGGCAGTACGCACCACATCGAGGGTAGTGCCGATGCGCACACCAGCGTTGTAGAGCAGTTGAAGCCGCTGGCGGGCCTCCTCGGCCCGATCGGCGAGCGCATGCAGCTCGGTGGTGTCCCGCAGCGTCGTCACGCTCCCCGGCGGACCTCCTCGCCGGTCGGTCGGCCGAACATTGACCGCCAGCAGCCGGTCACCGGCTGGGCACACCTTGTCCGTGGCCTCACGACCGGAAAGCAGCAGCTGCGCGATGCCGGGAGCCAGGCTGAGGTCGGTGACCGGCCGTCCTTCCACATCCGCGGGCAGCGCTAGCAGCCGTCGAGCCTCGTCGTTGGCCAGCAGCAGCCGCCCGTCGCCCCGGACGATCAGCACCCCTTCGCGGACCGAGTGCAGTACGGCGTTGTGGTGGTCGTACATCCGTGTGATCTCGGCCGCGCCCAGGCCGTGCGTCTGCCGTCGCAGCCGCCGGCTCGCCAGTACAGAACTGCCCGAGGCGAGAAGGAGTGCACCCGCCGCCGAACCCAGCACCACCGGCAGCTGTTCTGCCACCATGGTGTTCACCCTCTTCATAGTGATCCCCGCCGAAACCAGGCCGACCAGCTTGCCATCCGGCCTGGTCACGGGCACAGAGGAGGTCATGCTGACGCCTGTGACCGTGGGGAAGCTTCTGATGAAGGGTCGATTGGCCCGCGCGGCCTTGAGGGTTTCCTCGTACGGGCCGACGATGTGCTCCCCGATCTTCTTCGGGTCGGGGTGCGTGTACCGGATCCCAGCTGTGTTCCACACCACGATGTAGTCGAGGTGGGCGTCCTTCCGGGCAGCCTCGGCAAGCGGTTGCAGCACCGCCGTGGGATTCCGGCCGGCCAGGGCCTCGATCATGCCAGGCGAGTGGGCGAAAGCCTCGGCTGCGGCGAGTGTTCGGTCACGAGCATCCCGGGTGCTCTCGCGCTGGGCCTGCAGCACAAGAGCTGCTACCGCGGCGGCGACGAGCAGGACGATGAGAATAACCTGCAGGACCAGCATCTGGCTCGCGACGCTGCGCGTGTCAAGCAGGGAGCGAAGACAACGGGTCGCTGAGCGTCCTGGTGGTGAAGTAAGGCTTTTTCTGCGCTGAGTAAATGAGCGGAAAATTGCTCCCATATTGTAGTCTTACCACTGTCTCCCCGCTTTTCATGGATACTGCTGATACTAGCCGAATGCTCTTGGATGTCGCGGAGCAGCACTCCCGGGCGGGTAAGGGTGTGATGTGGCAAGCTTCCGACAAGCATCGGGGCGGTGCACCACTGAGTCAGGTTGCTCGGTCTCCTTTCGCGACGGGAACAACAACTTCTCAAATACCTGGTGGGCCCCTGACGGGTGTCTTTATTGTCATACGCTGGTTGACCTGGGGCTTTGCGGCCGTCCAAGGATGGGAATGAGCAGTGACCGTAGGTCTGTGACTGCTCTGCCTGACATCGGCTGGTCACCCCGGGCACCCTGCTGAACTTTTCTCCGTGCCAGGCCCACATCCTGCTCGCCTGCGACTTCATGCACGTGGAGACCGTCTTCCTCAAACGTCTCTGCGTCGTGTTCGTCATGGAGATCGCTACCCGGCGCGTCCATGTCCTGGGCGTCACCGCCCGCCCCACCGGTGCATGGGTCGCCCAACTCGCCCGCAACCTGCTCGTGCACCTCGGCGACAGGGCTGGGTGCTTCCGGTTCCTCATCAGTCGTGACCGGCACAGCAATTTCACTGGCGCATTCGGCGCCGTCTTCGCCGACAACGGCACAGCGGTCATCCCGACCCCGCCGCAAAGCCCACGGTCCAACCCATTCGCCGAACAATGGATACGCACAGCCCGCACCGAATGCGCCGACCGAATCCATCGAGGACTCGGTGTGAGGCGACTGGAGCGGCACTCCTCTCCTGCGTGCGGCACGGCCCGTTGGGCCCTCGCGACGAGCCCGTTGTGCCTTCGAGGTGGCCACCGATCGGCTTGCTCAAGTACGAGAGCATCGCGCGCAGCCGGGGCGGATCGGGTGGAAGAGCACCTTGGTGACAGCTGGGCGAGCGGCTGTCGGGAGTGGTACAGGGGAGGACGGCGAGTTGCCGGTAGGTGGCGTGCCACTGGCGCGGGGACGGGGCATGTCCGGCTCGCACGGTCGCACTGGCTGCCGGGTGCGGTGGAGCACCCGGCAGCCGTCGGGGGTGTCAGCGCGGTGCGGACGTCGAGTCGGCGGCGTCCATCACGTCGCCCAGGTCGACGAACTTGAAGCCGGTCGCCGTGCGGGTGCCGCCCTCGCCATCGGGGACCTCGGGGGTCTCGTGGCCGTCTTGGACGACCAGCATGCCGTTCGGGTAGCGGCTGCCCAGCGGGGCGTTCAGGACGGCGGCGCCGTCGCACTCCTCCGACCCGTCGAGGGTCGCGGAGGCCGCGCCGACGCGGAAACCGCCCTCGTACTCGTTGTCCTCGCTCACCTCACGGTCGTACAGGGCGAAGGTGTTCTCGCCCTGGCTGGAGGCGAAGAGGTAGCCGTCGCCGTCGGACTCCTGGAACAGGGTCAGGCCCTCGACGTCCGCGGTCAGCCGCTCGCCGCCGAAACCGGGGTCGGCGCCGGCCGTGCACTCTTGGGTGGTCTTGTCGTAGACACCGGGGATGCCGTACTCGCGGACCTTCTCCACCAGGACCGGCTTGTCGGTCAGGTCGGCGCGCAGCCGCCAGATACCGACGTCCTCCTGGCCTGTGTAGAGGGTGCCGGTGGCGGGGTCCACCACCATGCCCTCGACCTGGGGGAGTTCACCGGGTTCGGCGCAGGGGGACCAGGTGGCGCCGTCGGGCAGACGGAATGATGCCGGAAGGTCGCGGGTGCGGACCTTGCGGTAGTCGACGGTGCCCCGCGCGGTCGGGGTCAGTTCGACGAGGGCGAGCCGGGTCCGCTCCCGCTGGCTGACCAGGGCGTAGGAGCGGCCGGTGGCCTTGTCCTGCCAGGTGGCGAGGCCGTACGCGGTGCGCTGGTCGTTGATCTCGGCCTGGTCGGCGGAGAAGACCGGGACGGCGGCCGGGTCGGTTATGTCGGTCAGTGGGGCGCCCGGCTTGGACGGGTCGATGCGGTAGATCCGCAGCCGGTCGTTGCCCCGGTCGCTGACCACGGCCACGTCGGCCCGGCCGGTGGGTGTTTTCAGACCGGTGACGAGGTCGACGTTGTTGAACCGGCCCGGGGCGTCGTCCTGGGCCGGCGGACGCGGCGCGGGCAGCGACTGCACCAGGCGGGCGTCCAGGCCGTACACGCGCAGGCCGCCTTCCTTGGCGGTCGCGATGACGAGGCTGCGGTCGGGGTCGGCCGCGTTGCGCCAGATCGCGGGGTCGTCCGCGTCGGAGTTGCCGCCCGCCTCGTCGTCGTAGAGTGCAGGGGTCTCGCTGGTCGGGGTGACCGTCGGCAGGCCCTCGTCGTCGGCCCCAGCCGGGGTGGCGGTCAGGAGGGCGAGCAGGACTGAACCCAGGGCGAGGGCGGCGGCCGTACGCGGAGTGCAATGCGTTCTCACAAGCGCTCCCTTGGTCGGTGTCGACATGCCAATCTTGCGTGGAGAACTTGGCCTTGAGGGGACCGTGACCTGTACACGTGGTCACAAAAGAGACGACCGCACACCAACTGCCGTTCAGTACTGTACGGTACGGCCGCCGCGTGATGTCGTATCGGAGCCCTGTCGGAGCCCTGTCGGAGCCCGTGGACGACCCGCTCCAGAGCGCGGGCAACCGCCCCGCCACGGCCGGCAGGGTGAGGTTGCTCCAGGCGCGCAGCGGCCATTCCACGGGCCCGTACGGATGTCGGCGCGGCCACCAGCGGCATCAGGTCGTCCGGAGGACGAACAGCGTCAGTGTGGTCACGGCGACCCAGACCGGTGCGACGCGGCCGACGAACGCGGTGCCGTAGCCGGCGAACAGCAGCGCACCCACCAGGGACTGGGCCAGGTAGTTGATGAGGGTCATGCGTCCGGCAGGGGCCAGGGCCGCGGTCGTCACACGGGCGTGGCGGCCGGTGGCGAGCCGCAGGACGGTCGTCGCGTATGCGGCAGCCAACGCCGGGATGCTCTGCCCTTCTGAGGCACCGTTGGGTTTTCGGCTAGCCGGTGACCGGCGGTCCACCCCCTTCCGGTCGAGGATCGGCCCAACTGCTGCCGGACGGTTTGCAGGCTGCGGTGTCCCGGCCGCCGCCGGAGACCGGACATCCGGGCCGGCCCCGGCCTGCGTGGCGATGTCCGAGAGCTGGCGATACACCAATGCCGCCAACAACTGCGCGGACACCGTGGGTGTGATGGTCGTCTACCAGGACGGCGCGACCGGCCTGTGCTCCACGCTCCCGCCGGGCGCGTACAGGACGGTCGGAGAGGGATACCTCGGCCGACACGGTCACTCCGGCCACCTGGCGGTCTGCGAGCCGTCCTGAGTCCGATGCGCCGGATCACGGAGGCTGCTCGTCCCACCGCCGGTCGGTGCGCGGCACTGTCTCCAGGTCGCCGAGCCGGTCCGGGCCCTTGGCCAGAGGTGGGAGACGAGTGGGAGAAACCGTGAGCAACGTCGAATGTCGTCTCGCGGCCCAGGTCGAACCTCAGAAGGGCGCCTACCGGGCATCACGACCTGGTCAGGAGCCCTTTCTCCGTTGGACGGAGTCGCTGGCCCGAGGGTACTGGGCTGCTTCCTCTTGTGGGGCCGGTCGACCGCCGCGAACAACGCCGAGATCCTCGCGCTTCGCCATGAGGTCGCTGCGCTGCGCCGACAGATCGAGCGGCCGCAGCTCTCATGGGCTGACCGTGCCGTGCTCTCCGCTCTCGCCCGGCACCTGCCATGCGCCTTACGCCGCCGTCAGCTGGTCACCCCAGGTACGCTGCTGACCTGGTACTGGCGTCTGGTGACAGCAATTTCACCGCCGCATTCGACGCCGTCTCCGCCGGCAACGGCACAGCGGTTCTCAGCCGCCGGCATTCCGCCGCCGTAACCGTGAGCGGACGCCGCCGTCGACCTCTTCCTTCATTCGCCGGTCACGGCTACGCCCCCCTCGGGCGGTTCGCTGCTGTCGAAATAGACGACCAGCGTCTGTTCCATCTGTTCGGCAAGGTGAAAAGCGGTGTACACATAGTCGATCGCTCCTCGTTGCGGGTGCCGTAGCCGTTTCCGACCGCTGTGCCGGGCCTGCACCTCGTACTGGGGCCACCAGTCCCGCACTTCCGGGCTGCCCTCGCTCAGTTCCTCGATCAGTCGGGTGTACCGCGGGTCGCCGGAATGGCGTACGGCTAGCGTCCGAAGTCGGCCGAGCAAGCCGCGTGCCTCGGGTTCCCAATCGATCAGAACGTCCCGGGCCACCGGCTCGAGAAACACCCAGCGGACGAAGTTGGCCGGCCGGTCCGCCTCGGTGATGAGCCTCGGGAACAACTCGTCGGCCGCCTGGTTGTGGCTAAGGACGTCATAGTTGCCGCCGATGATGTACGCCGGGTTCGGCTGGAGCAACAGGGGGACGGCACCCACCTCGGCCGTTAGTGGCTCGCCTTCCTCGGCTTCGGCCGCAGGCGCGTGACCGGCAAGATGAAGAAGATGATCGCGCTCGTGCCGGTCGAGCCGCAGCGCCGCCGCGAGTGCGTTGAGCACCTGTTCGGAGACGCGGATCTCCCGTCCCTGCTCCAGGTACGTGTACCAGGTGGCGCTGATCCCGGCCAGCAGCGCCAGTTCCTCTCGGCGAAGTCCCGGAGTGCGACGGCGACCAGTCTGGGGCAGGCCCACCTCGTCAGGGGTCAGGCGCTCTCTCCGGCTGCGCAGGAACTCACTCAGCTGACGGCGTTGGTCCGGCTGCGTAGGCATGACGGCAGTACTTTCAGTTCCAGAATAAATACGGTCTGGATACCAGGCTAATGTCCCCGGAGACTGGTGTGCGAGCACGGGCCGCGGCACTGCCGACGGCCTCACACGGTCACACCGGCACCCGGCGGCCCAGTGCGCAGCGGCTTCCGGACGCTTCTCCAGGACCCGCTGCCGCTCGGCACCCCGGCCCCGGTACCGAGAACGGAGAGGACAACTTCATGTCCGAAATCAACGGCAAAGTGGTGGCGATCACCGGAGCCAGCAGCGGCATCGGTGAGGCAACCGCGCTGCTGCTCGCCGAACGCGGCGCGCGACTCGTCCTCGGCGCACGCCGGTCCGAACGGCTGGCGGAACTGGTGGCCCGGATCGAGAAGGCGGGTGGCGCAGCCGTGCAGATCCGCACCGACGTGACCAGGCGGGACAACCTGCAAGCTCTGGTCGCGCTGGCCGGTGAGCGATTCGGCCGACTCGACGTACTCGTCAGCAATGCCGGAGTCGGCACGATCTCGCCTCTCGACGATCTGCGCGTCGACGAGTGGGACCATATGGTCGACGTCAACGTGAAGGGCGTGCTGCACGGGATCGGCGCCGCGTTGCCGGTCTTCCGTGCGCAGGGCACCGGCCACTTCATCACCACCGCCTCCACGGCGGCGTTTCGCATCGTGCCGACCATGGCCGTCTACGCGGGCACCAAGTTCGCGGTCCGTGCCATCTGCGAAGGACTGCGCCAGGAAGCCGGCGACTCCCTGCGGGTGACCACCGTCTCACCCGGCCCAATTGCGACCGACTTCGCCGAGGCGTCAACCAACAGCCAGGTCAGAGCAGAGATCACGAAGATGCGGGACCGCATCGCGATCCCGCCCGACGCCATCGCCCGGGCCATCGCTTTCGCGATCGAACAGCCTGCCACGGTCGACGTGAACGAGATCGTCGTCCGGCCCACGGCCCAGAGCTGACCTCCCCGCCCTTCCGGTGCGGACACCCGCACCCGAGGGGCTGCTCTACGCGGTCACACGGCAACAAAGGCCCCCCGGCCTGTGGGGTGGGTGGCATGCCCTAGTGGAAACGACGGAACGACGATCATTGACCAGGCGCGCATCCTCGACCTGCTGATTGACATCCAGCGTGAAACACAGGTGACGTACCTGCTCATTCCTCACGACCTTGACGTGGTCCGCCATCTCAGGGCGGAGGTCGCCGTGATGCTGAAGGGCGCAGTGGCGGAAGAAGGGTGGCGGCTGGGTCATCATGGAGCTCGGCCGCACGTCGCTGGAACCCTGCGCAAGCGCCCGCGTGAGCCGTGAGTGGGTCGAGGCCGTCGCGGCAGGGACCTGAGCAAGCGGTCGAAGGGCATCTCCGCGTTCGTCGTCGAGAAGTCCGACGAGGGCGTGTCGTTCGGCGCGCCGGAGAAGAAGCTGGGCATCAAGGGGGCGCCGACCCGTGAGGTGTACCTCGACCACGTGCGAATCCCGGCCGACCGCATGATCGGTACCGAGGGCACCGGCTTCGCGACGGCGATGAAGACGCTGGACCACACCCGTGTCACCATCGCGGCGCAGGCCCTCGGTATCGCCCAGGGCGCGCTGGACCATGCCAAGGGGTACGCCCGGGAGCGCAAGCAGTTCGGCAAGCCGATCGGCGACTTCCAGGGCGTGCAGTTCATGCTCGCCGACATGGCGATGAAGCTGGAGGCCGCCCGCCAGCTCACCTATGCCGCGACCGCCAAGTCCGAGCGCGTCGACTCCGACCTCACCTTCTGCGGAGCTGCGGCCAAGTGCTTCGCCTCGGATGCCGCCATGCAGATCACCACAGACGCCGTACAACTCCTGGGCGGCTATGGCTTCACACGCGACTATCCGGTGGAGCGGATGATGCGCGATGCCAAGATCACGCAGATCTATGAAGGTACGAATCAGGTCCAGCGGATCGTCATGGCCCGCAACCTCCCGTAGGTGCGAGGCAGCAGCTACGGCCCCCGTGGGCGCACGAGCAGCTCTTCTCGTTCCGCCACCAGACCTCGGACCGCACACCACCTTGCGCGAACGGCGCAGCGGTCGGATCGCCCGAGGTCACTAGCTCCGGTGCCGGACGCGTGCGGCGATGGCAGTGGCGTCGCCTGGCGATTCCACTACTAACTTTAGAGGAGCCCGGAAGGACAGCAGGCCGAGTATCGGTGGCTCCTCTGCCTCGGCGGTGGGCCGTGCGCCCGGCAGGTCGCGGGCGGCTGCCCGCAGTGCCACGGCTGCCTCCGCGAGGCAATGGACGTGAGTCGTCGATTTCACTGCGCCGTCGTGACGTTTCAGGCCCGTCCGGCCTCTGGCTGCTTCGTCAACCGAGGCGTTCCATGCGCATCGACGATACGGCACGGGTGGGTTGCTGGGCTTTATGGCTCGGCCGGTTTGAGCATCTGGAAGAGGATGAGACAACCGTCGATCGTGCGGTGACGACCGAATGGGAGCCCATCCGTGCGGCGGGTCCGCTGAGGCGTGGCGAGCACCTGGAGACCGGGAGCGGCCGAACATTGACATCTCGACGTATCGCCACGACCCGGCATGATGCCCTGCGGGATGGCATGCACGGGTTCGTTGCGATCGACGTATTCGTTGTCGCTCGGAGACAACGGGCGAGCATCGCCCTGCCAGTCCTAGGCAGAAGCGGTCTCTGGTGCCGGCGGAGGCTGGAGGGCACGGTGATGGAGGCGGCCGCGATGCCTGGCCGCCAGGGTGGCGCCCGGGCATTGAAGACCGTGCTCGGCCGCTGAGCTGGGTTTCGGGGGTTCGCTTGCGCGTCGCCCATGTCTCTTACGTTCGGAGAACACCATCATGACGTCCCACCCCAATCACCACCCCGCACCGGTGACCATCCAGGCCCGCCGGCTGGAGGGCAAGGTCATCCTGATCACCGGCGCGTCCGCCGGCATGGGCGAAGCCGCCACGCGTCGCTTCGCCGCCGAAGGGGCACACGTCGTGGCCGGTGCCCGGCGCACCGACCGCCTCCAGACGCTGGCGGCCGAGCTGTCGACCGCCGACAACCAGGTCATCGCCGTGCCACTGGATGTGACCGAGGAGGCCACGGTGGAAGCCGCCGTGGCCGCCGCGGTCAAGCGGTTCGGCCGCCTCGACGGCGCGCTCAACAGCGCCGGCATCACCAGCGACGGCACACCACTGCATGAGAAGGACACCGATGCCTACGACCGGGTCATGGAGGTCAACGCCAGGGGTGTCTTCCTGTCCATGAAGCACGAGATCCCCGCGCTGCTCGCCGCCCAGGGCGGCTCGATCGTCAACGTCTCCTCCGTCGGCGGCATGGTCGGAGTGGCGGGCATCTCGGAGTACGTCGCCTCGAAATGGGCCGTCAACGGCCTCACCAAGAGCGCGGCCCTGGAACTGGCCTCCGCCAACGTGCGCGTCAACTCCCTCGCACCGGGCTCCACCCGCACCGAGATGTGGGACACGCTGCCCATCGAGCTCCAGGAGCACCTGGCCTCCATGGCCCCGATGAACCAGATCGCCCTGGCCGACGACATGGCCCGCGCCGCCCTGTTCCTGCTGTCCGACGAAAGCCGCTGGACCACCGGCGCCATCATCCCCGCCGAAGGCGGCCACCACATCGGACGCTGACCAACAGATGCTCGGGGGCCCCGCCACAGCGGCGCCCCCGAGCACATGTGGGTGCCGGACCAACTAGCGACCGGCGGCTCGGGGCTCAGCTTTCGCCGTCAAGGAGTCCAGAGCCTTCCCTCAACAGTTCCTCGACGCGCAGGGTCCCCTGCGCGGTCAGCGCGGTGAGCGGTTCGCGGACACGTGCCGATGAGATGAGGCCCTGCTTGTGGAGGACGTACTTCAAAGGAGCCGGATTGGTCTCGACGAACAGCAGATCCACCAAAGGATGCAGACCGTAGTGCAATTCGCGCGCCGTGGCGTGGTCTCCGGCTTCCCACGCTTCGTACATGCGGGCCACGGCAGCCGGAGCCAGATTGGACACGGCGCTGATGAAGCCGCGGCCACCGAGTGCGAGGAGGGGCAGGCCGAGCAGTTCGATCCCGGACCACACCAGGAAGCCGGTGCCGGTCTTGTGCAGGACGCGCGAGAAGTGTTCGAAGTCCTTGGTCGTTTCCTTGATGCCCACGATGTTGCCGAAGTCGCGGTAGAGACTGTTGACGGTGCCGGGCGCGATGTCGACAGCGGTGCGCGAAGGCACGTTGTAGATGATCAGCGGCAGGTCGGGGAACTCACGGGCGATCGTCGCGTACCACTGATACAGGCCCTCCTGGGTGGGGCGTGCGTAGTAGGGGGTGATGATCAGGGCGGCATCGGCGCCCGCGCTCTGGGCGGCAGCGGTGATTTCCACGGTTTCGCCGAGCTTGGCGGAGCCCGTGCCAGGAAGGAACGGCACCGCGTCGGCGACTTCCTCGGCGACTGCCTTGATGGCCTCGATCCGCTCCGCGACGGACTGGGCTCCCGGTTCTCCTGTGGAGCCGCCGATCGAGATGCCGTGTGAGCCGGCCTCCAGTTGTCGGCGGACCAGACCCCGCAGGGATGGCAGGTCCAGGGTGCCGTCGCTTGTGAAAGGCGTGATGACGGGAGCCACGGAACCCTTGATCTGCGTCGGATCGCTACGGAACTTCATGCGGTCCTCACCTCGTCGTGTGCTCGTTCGCGCACCTCAGGCGCCTGTCGTACGGGGGCCGACATATCCGGTCTGGCCGGCTTCGGAACCGAGGGCGAGGATCGGGCCGGACATCTTCTCCTGCCAGATCAGCGATTCCATGCCGATGTGCAGGGGGTGGTCCTGGACGGTGAAGACGCCGAAGCCGTCGGGGCCGTGGTAGTGGTCGTGCTCGCTCCACCCGGGGGCCGACAGCAGCAGGTCGCCGGCGCTCCAGTCGACGACGTGTCCTTCGACGACGCTCTTGCCGGAGCCGAGGAAGTGATAATTGATGGCGACGGAGCTGTGTCGGTGGCCGCGGCGCAGCGGCTGCGCCGCGACGCCGGGCGGCATCGAGGAGGCGGTCACGAAGAAGCTGTGGGTGGCCCCGTTGCGGCGTTCGGTCGCCGGGTTGTACAGGGCCATGATCGTCCGCTTGCCGTCGCCCTCCTCCCAGGACAGGTGCTCGCGGACCTCGCGCCAGGCCCAGTGCAGCGGGTTGTTTTCGACAACCTCGATGTCTACGAGGTATTCGTAACCCCGCAGCCGGGCGCCGGAGTCGTTGAGTTCGATGTCGGGGGCGGTTTCGCGGATGTAGCGCTCGGACCTGCGGTCGGCGGAAGGCGGGACACTGGGGCCCGCGGCCATCTGCTGGTCGGTGAGCGGCTCACTGTAGAGAACTCCGAGCTTGGCCAGGAGCGGAGCATTGGAGTAGCTCAATCGAACCCAGAGTTCGTCGCCGTCGTTCTCGAAGTAATGGCCCTTCATCGAGGGGATGCTGCACACGTCCCAGCGCTCCATGCGCGTGGACCTGCCGACGACGTGGACAACGCCGCGGCCGCTGATACCGATCTCGACCTGCCCCGTGTTGCGCCGCAGCGGTGTGGTCCGCTCGCCCGGCTTGAGCACGTCGATGGTAACGTCAACGCCGGGAGCGAGTCCCGGACCGAGGCCCACAGCGTCCGGATGCACGATGAGAGTGCCTCGACGGCCGTTTGCCGGCTGGGGGAGAGAGGCGAGGCGCTCGATCTCCGCCTCGATCCGGGCCCGGGAGATCTTCACCGGTGCCCAGGGCCGGATCGGCTCGGGCTCCTGCCCGCTGATGTCCACGAACCGGGCGTGCACATCCGGTGCGGCGGGGAGGGCGTCGATGTCTGAGGGGGAAGAAGTGACGCTCACGGTAACGGCTCCTTGGTCTATTTCTGTGGAGAGAGTCGGGCGCCGCGGAGCAGCAGTGCGGCGACCGAAAGGTCGGACAGTCCCATGCCCATGCCCTTGAAGACGGTGCAGCGTGGCCGCTCAGGTCGGGCCACCTTGCCGGTGACCAGATCGGCGAGCCGGTGGACCGAAGTCCAGTCGTCGCCGAAGAATTCGCCCAGTTCGCGTGAGCCTCGTCGCGCGTTGGACACGCTGTCGACCACGGTGAGTGCTGAGGACGCCAACAGAGCCGCGTCGAATTCCGCGTTGGCGGGAAGGATCGCGCCGACCGCGTTGAGGTGGGCCCCTTCGGCCAGGGCGTCAAGGGTGAAGAACGGGTCGGTGGCACGGGTGATCAGCGTGACGATGGGAGCGTCCTGGGACGCTGCCTCAACCGTGGGGAACGCTTCAGCGGCGAGCCCGAGGTCCGTTTGCACCTGGGCGGCGAAGCCCACTGCTCGCTCGGGGGTACGGCTCCAGACGCGGACCCGGCGCAGTTTCCGGACCGCGGCGATCGCGGCCACTTGGCGCAGGGCCTGGCGCCCCGTGCCCAGGACGGCGAGTTCATCGGCGTCCGGGTGGCTCATCCAGCGGGTGGCGATTCCCGAGACCGCGGCGGTACGCAGGGCACCGGCCACCCCGGCTTGCAGCGAGGCCCGCAGGCTGCCGTCGGCGGCGGAGAAGGCGGTGAGGAGGGCCGTCGCTCCGGCCGGGGTGTTGACCCAGGTTTTGAAGACGACGAGTTGTTCCTCGGTGTCGATCGCGCCCAGCGCATGGGCGCTACTCATGGGCGACCACGTGGCCATGGTCTTGTCGATGTTCCAGGCGGCACCCGTCGCCTCGTGCTCCAGGACACCTTGTACGGCGTCGATGACGGACGGAAGGTCCGCGCGGGCTTCGACGTCCCGGTCGCTCCACTGGTAGGGGCTCATCGGTGTACCTCCGCGGGGTTCAAGGAGCGAGCCTCGTCGGCGACCGGGTTCCGGAGCACGCCGATGCCCGCCACTTCGACTTCGAGCTCGTCTCCCGGGCGCAGATACCGGGGGGGATCTTGGCGGTGGCCGATGCCCTGAGGGGTCCCGGTGGCGATGACATCGCCGGGTCGCAGTGGGGTGAAGGCGCTGATGTACGCGAGCAGCTCGCCGAAGGAGAAGGTCAGCCGATCGGTCGAGTCGTCCTGCACGACTGTGCCGTTGAGCCGGGTGGTCACCCGCAGTGGACCGTCCCCCAGTTCGTCGGGGGTGACGAGCCAGGGCCCGCAGGAGCCGCTGGCGTACCAGTTCTTGCCCGCGGTTGCCTGCCGCGTGTGCAACTGCCAGTCCCGCACACTGTTCTCCGCCATGCAGGTGAAGCCCGCGATATGCCGGCCCGCGCGGTCGGCGGTCACCCGGCGCGCCGGGTGACCGACCACGAAGGCCACTTCGCCCTCCCAGTCCAGGGAATCCGTGTCGTACGGGCGGACCACCGAACGCCCCGCGCCGACGAAGGAGTCGGGGAAACGGGTGAACAGGGTGGGCCACTCGGGCGGCGCCTCCTGGGACTCCACGGCGTGGGACGGGTAGTTGTACCCGACGCACACGACCTTGGCGTGCGGCCCGATGGGGGGCTGCCATGTGACGGTGCTGATGGGCCAGCGGGGATCGTCAGGGCGTGGCGTGGCGTTGTGGAGTTCGGTCAGCATCGCCTCGAAGGAGGCCATGCGGTGCCCCAGGTCAACCACTTCGTCTCCGTCGACCACACCGAACGACGCCCCGGATCCGTCAGGTGGTGTGTGGAAGCGCGCCAGCTTCATCGGGTGTGCTCCTTGCTCGGCTCTGTGCCCACCACGCTAGGTAAACAAGGAACATAAGTCCATTAACGTTTTCTTTTATTCTTCATAACGCATTGTTTATGTACTGGCGATGACTACCGCCCCGCCAGCCTGATGGCGTCCAGTGCGGACGCCTGTAGGGGAGAGAAGTACTTGTCCGTCCGGTAGAACAGCCCGATGCGTTCGTGCAGGGCTCCGTCGGTGAACTCGATCGCCCGAAGTCTTCCCTCCGCGAGATCACGTTCCACTGAGTAGCGGGGGAAGAGCGCCGCCCAGCCGTGCTCGATGACCGCTGCCTTGATCGCCTCGGCATGGCCGAGTCGAATGACCGTGTCGAGCTCCCCGACGCCCAGTTCCTGTAGCTGAGTGTCGATGCTCCGCTGAAACGCCACATGCCTGGGCACTCCCACCATGGGCAGTTTGGGAAGGGCGCTCAGCGAGACGGAGTCCGCCGTAGGCGGCCCACCCGGACTGGCGCACAGGATCAAGGGCTCGTCCAGCAGCGTCTCGGCGACGATGGAGGTGGGGAGTGCGCGTTCGTCGCGGGTCATCACGGCGAAGTCGACTTCGCCGATCTCCACGGCGTGCAGTGCGTGTTCCGGCTGGGTGACATGGACGGTGATATCGGCTCCGGGCCGCTCGGCGCGCAACGCTGTCATCAGGGGCGGCAGCAGATAGGTGCCGACGGCCAGGCTGGAGGCGAGCACAACACTGCCTCCCGTGCCGAGTGTCAGCTCCTCCACGTCGCGGCGGACCTGCATACACCTGGCCAGCATCTCCCGGGCCCACAGGTGGGCCCGGGTGCCCGCCTCGGTCAGCACCATGCGACCGGAGGTCCGGACGAACAGCCGCGCCCCGATCCATTGCTCCAGCGCGCGGAGCTGGCTGGAGACCGCTGGCTGGGCGACCCTCAGCCGCTCGGCGGCGCGCGTCACGCTGCCTTCCTCCACCACGAGGCAGAAGACCTCGAGCCTGCGCAGCGAAAGTTGGGATTCCATGGGGCGGCCCTCCCGCACGGTCGTTCAGTTCCTGCCTCACTGGCAGTTCTCCATAAGGTATCCGTTATGGATTCATCGAACAAGCGTTACTATGCATATGGCTTGGATGCCTCTAGAGTTACTCGGCAACGCCGCATCTCTTGAGATGAATGCGCCGGGTCAAGTACCTCTGCTGGGCCGACAACAAAGCGCCTGGTATTTGACTCCTCTTCGTGGCCGATCGGCTTAGCCATGCTTGGAGCTAGGGACAACATGAGTGCCATTCTCGGGATAGATATCGGTGGCACGTTCACCGACGCATTTCTGGGTGATGATCAGGGCAACATCACCACCGCCAAAGTTCCATCCACCCCGCCCGATTTTGCGGAGGGATTTCTCAACGCCGTGGACGAGATCGGCCGCAAGCTCGGTCGGTCCCGTGAATCGACGCTGTCCGATGTGGACTACATCTGTCACGGAACAACGGCGGCTCTCAACGCATTGGTCACCGGAAACGTCTCCCGGGTTGGACTGCTGACCACAAAAGGGCACCGCGACTCAATTTACATCATGAATGTCGAGGGCCGGTACGCCGGCCTTGGGCCGGAGGAGATCCAGAACGTCGCGGCGACACGCAAGCCTCCGCCGCTCCTACCCAAACGCATGGTGAAGGAGATCACCGAGCGCGTCGACTACCAGGGAAACGTCGTCGTACGTCTCGACGAGGACAAGGCACGCGTCGCCATCCGGGAACTACTGGAAGACGGTGTGGCCGCGATAGCGGTGAGCCTGCTGTGGTCCTTTGTCAATCCGGAGCATGAAATCCGGCTGCGCAAGATTATTGAGGAAGAGAGCCCGGGCACCTATATATGCCTGAGCAGTGACCTCAGCCCCAAGATCCGCGAATACGAGCGGACCGTGACCACCGTCATGAACGCGCAGGTCGGTCCGACCCTGCGGGACTATCTGGCACCGCTCACCGAGGAACTCGAGCTCCGCGGACTGAACGGCGCGCTGCTGGTGATGCAAGGAAGCGGGGGAACGGTCTCGGCGCAGGACGCACCCGCACAGGCCATCACGACCATCGGTTCAGTACTCACCGGCGGCGTGGTCGGAGCCCGTAACCTCGGCCGCAAACTGGGCCACCGCAATATCATCACCTCCGACATCGGCGGCACGACGTTCCTGGTCGGCCTGGTGGTCGACGGGGAACCGGTGTACTCCAGCTCCACCACGCTGAACCAGTTCACCGTCAGCACCCCGATGGTCAACGTCACCTCGATCGGCTCGGGCGGCGGTGCGATCGCCTGGCTGGACGCGGGAGGCAATCTGCGCGTCGGCCCGCGCAGTGCCGGCGCCCGCCCGGGGCCCGCCTGCTTCGGCCGGGACGGCGAAGAGCCGACGGTGACCGACGCCAACCTCGTCCTGGGCATCCTCGATCCGAAGACGTTCGCGGAAGGCACCAAGAGGCTGGACGTCGATCGGGCGCGCAAGGCCTTGGAGACCCGGATCGGCGCACCTCTCGGCCTTGATGCCGAGCAGGCCGCTGCCGCGGTCTTCGAGATCCAGAACGCCCAGACCGCCGACCTGCTGCGCCGGGTGGTGGTCGGGCAGGGCCACGATCCTCGCGATTTCGTCCTCTACGCCTTCGGCGGTGGCGGTCCCGCGCACTGCTTCGCCTACGGCGCCGATCTCGGGATCAAGGAGATCTATATCCCGCTGGGTGACGCCAACGCGTTCTCGGCGTACGGCCTCACCACATCCGATGTCGTGCTGTCCGCCGAACTCTCGAACCCCGCGACCTACCCCTTCGACGCGGCGCGGGTCGAGCGGCAATTCGCCGAACTCGAGGCAGGACTCACCGCTCGGCTCGAGGCTCAAGGGGTGTCGTTCACCTCCATCGGCATGCGCCGGCAGCTCGACATCCGCTATACGGCGCAGATGTTCGAAGTTCCGACACCGGTGGGCTCGGGCCCGCTCACCGACGCCGACATGGACACCGTGATATCCGACTTCGAACACACGTACGAACAAATGTTCGGTCACGGAACGGGGTACGCCGACGCCGGCTTCCAGCTGATCAACCACCGTGTCTTCGGCATCGGCTCCACCGCCTTCACTCCTGAGCTGCCGATCGCCCGCAAGGCGGAGAGCGAGGACGCCAGGGGTGCGCTCAGCGGCACCCGGCGAGTCTTCCTGGACTCACGCAGGGGGTGGGAGGTGACGGCGATCTACGACTACGCCCGCCTCACCCACGGACACCGTCTCGAAGGCCCGGCGATCGTCGAGGCCGGCACCACCACCGTCGTCGTACCCCGCGACGCCTCGGCTCAGGTGGACTCCCTGCGCAACATCATTCTTCACCTTGATGACCGGAGGCCATGATGGCTGTGACGCCCGTACCCGGCTCGGAGATCTTCGCCAGCAGGCCGTATACGAACGAAGAGATCCGTACGGACCTTCCCGAGCACCTGCCGCTGTACCCCACGGACCTCAGCGGCGTCGAGGTCGACCCGCTCACCTATGAGGTCGTACGCAACCGCATTTTCGCCATCACCGACCTGATGGGCGACGCACTGCGCCGCATGAGCGGCTCCCTTGTGGTCACCGATTGCAACGACTTCGATGTGGCGCTCACCGACCCTTACGGACACATCGTGCAGGTCGGCCCGTACAACACCCAGCTTGTCGCGTCGATCGGGCTGGCCATCGGCTGGATCCTGCGGAATCGCGCCGACAACCCGGGCATCGAGCCGGGTGACATGTTTCTGTGCAGCGACCCGTGGGTGGGTGGTGGCCTCCATCAGAACGACGTGGCCCTCTTCGCCCCCCTGTTCCACGACGGAAAGCTGTTCGGCTGGACCGCGGCCGTCGCCCACCAACTGGACGTCGGCGGAGTGAGCCCCGGCAGCTGGACCCCGCGCGCCGAAGATGTCTTCTGGGAGTCACTGCCCATGCCGCCGATCAAGGTGGTACGCGGTGGAGTGATCCAATGTGACGTCGAGGACGCGTACGTACGCCGCTCCCGCATCCCCAAACTGGTCGCCCTGGATTTGCGGGCAAAGGTAGGGGCCAACAAGCTGGGCCACGAGCGCATCGCAGAGCTGATCCGCAAATTCGACGCGGATACGGTCCAGCAGGTCATGCAGTTGCAGATGCGCGACGCCGAGCAGCGGTTGCGGGACAGGCTGGCCACGATCCCGGACGGCACCTGGACCGCCGTCAATCACCAGGAGCAGTCGCACACCGGCGACCGCGAGGCGCACGCGATCCGGCTGAAGCTCACCAAGACCGGCTCCGACCTGCTGTTCGACTTCACCGGGACCGATGAGCAGTCCGGCATGATCAACTGCACCTTCACCGGACTCTACGGCGGGATCATCTCGGCCATGATGCCCCTGCTCTGCGGCGACCTGCCATGGGCGCCCGGCGGCATCATGCGGTGCGTCGACATCATCAGTGAACCCGGCACCCTGAACAACGCCACCTTCCCGGCCGCTGTCGGCAAGGGCTCGGTCGCATCCTCCTGGGCGACCACCAACGCGGTGATGGAGTGCCTGTCGCAGATGCTGGACACGCATCCGTCGACCCGGTCCTCGGTGGCCAGCGTCTGCTGTGGCAGCTGGGACCTCAGTATCGTCGCCGGCCTCAACCAGCACGGCGCACCGTTCGCGACCTCCATTCTGGAACCGATGGCCGGTGGCTTCGGTGCGGGCAGCGACCACGATGGTGTCGACACGGCCGGTCTGCCGTTCATCCCCATGGGCAAGGTCCCGGACGTCGAGATGAATGAGTTCACCACACCCCTGCTCTACCTGTGGCGACGCGAGGAGACCGACTCGGGTGGTCCCGGCCGCTATCGCGGCGGCCTGAGCGGCAGCGTCGCCTTCACCCCCTACCACAGTCCGGCGCCCATCTATCAGGTCATCTCCGGTTCGGGGAAGGCCGTTTCGATGAATCGCGGCCTGGCCGGAGGCCACCCCGGAGCCGCACAGGAGGACATCGCCGTACGCGGATCCGACGCGGCGGAACTGCTCGCCCGGGGTGAGCTGCCTTCCACGGTGGCGGAACTCGGCGGCACCCCCGAGTTCCCCTCCAACCAGGAGGAGAGTCTCCTCCAGCAGGGCGACGTCTACGTGATGCGGTGGCAAGGCGGCGGCGGATACGGAGACCCGGTGCTCCGCGACCCGGAACTGGTCGCCGCGGATGTCCGTGAACTGAAGGTGTCGCGCGATGCGGCGCGCACGGTCTACGGCGTCGTCCTCGACGACTCGTTCACCGTCAACGCGGCAGCCACCGCCGCATGCCGCGAAGCCGTCCGTGCCGACAGGAGGAACCGTGTCCAAGGCTGACACCAACACCGCGCATCAGATGCTCGCCGACGAGCAGGCCGTGGACGACAACCTCGTTCAGCGCCTGATGGACGGCTCCCCGCACTACGTGTGCCGGCACTGCGACACCCCGGTGGCACCCGCGGGTCCCGACTGGCGCCACCGGCTGACCAAGGTCTTCGAGGGCGCCCCGAGCACCGCCGGCCCCCACCTCAACGACAACGCTCGTCACTACCTCGACATGGACGTCGTGCTGCGCCAGGGATTCTGCCCGGGATGTTTCACCGCACTGTTCACCGAGACTGTGCCCGCACGGAACGGAGAGACGCCATGAAGGTTCTGGTCACCGGCGGTCTCGGTGTCAACGGCGCCTGGGCCGTACGACGACTCCTGGCCGAAGGCCACCAGGTCACCGTGCTGGATGTGCGTCCGGACTTCGACCTGCTGCCCGACCTGGAACCCCACTTCGAGTTCGTGCAACAGGATCTGATGGACGTCGAGGGGCTGAGTCGGCTGATGACCAGCCGACGCATCGACACCGTCGCCCATCTCGCCGCCGTCGTGGTGGCGCCGTCCGATCCTTACCGGGCATTCGAAGTCAACGCACTGGGCTCGGTCGGAGTACTGGAAGCCGCGCGCCAGGCGGAGGTGCGACGGGTCGTCTACACCAGTTCCAAGGCGGTGTACGCCCCGATCACGGGCGAGTTCGCCCACCCCACCTATGTGCCGGTCACCGAGGATTACCCCCGCGGCCCCACACCCGGTCTGCGGGCATACGGCGCCTCCAAGATCCTGAGCGAGGAGGCCGGACGGGTATACGCCGAGCGTTTCGGCATGGACTTCGTGGCCCTGCGGTTCGGCGCGATCTACGGACCGGGAAAGAAGGCCCGCCACGGTCCCGTCGGAGTCCACAGTCGCATCATCGAGAACGCGATGCTGGGCGTTCCCGCCACCGTCGGCCGCGGAGGCCAGCAGGGCGACGACATGATGTACGCCAAGGACGTCGCCCAGGCCATCGTGCGCGCCTGTACCAGCACGAACCTCGGCTCCTGGGTGTACAACATCGGCACGGGCGTACGCTCCACACTGGAAGATTTCGCGGACGCGGTGCGCGCTCAGTACCCGTCTGCCGACATCACCATCGGCCGAGGGTTCGAATATCTCGGCATCGGCCCCGTGCACGGTGTCATGGACATCACCCGCGCACGCCGTGACCTCGGCTACGAGCCCGAGTTCGACCTGACGTCAGGTGTCGCCGACTACGTCGAGTCGCTGACGCGTCTGGGGATCGAGCCACAGGCCCAGACCGACGAGAGCAGTTGGTGATCGCCATGCCCCAGGCGGCTCCCCGCACCTCGGCCGTCCTCTTGCTGTGCGCTGTCTGCATGGTCCTCGAGGGCTACGACGTCATCGCCTTCGGCGCCACCCTGCCGCACCTCCTGGCGGACTCGGGCTGGGGACTGACGTCCAGCCAGGCGGGCTTCCTCGGCAGCCTCACCCCCATCGGTATGCTTTTCGGCGCTCTCCTCATGGGATGGGCCGCGGACCTGATCGGTCGCCGACGGCTCGTCCTCATCAGCGTCTCCCTGTTCTCGGGGGCGATGCTCGCCTGCGGAATGGCGCCGAACGCGGAGTTCTTCGGCGTCAGCCGATTCGCGGTCGGGCTCGGTGTCGGAGGGGTACTGCCCACCGTCGCGGCGCTCGTCTACGAGTACGCCCCCGACCATCGCCGCAATCTCTACACCACCCTGGCCTTCGCCGGAGCAGGAGTCGGGGGCGCCCTGGCCGCCGTCATCGCCGCCACTCTCGTACCCGGCCTGGGCTTCCGCTTCGAGTTCCTGGCCGGGGGGCTGGCCGCGCTGATCGTGCTGCCTCTCGCCTACGTCCATCTGCCCCGTTCGGCGGATCTGCCCACAGCCGGGCAGGAGGCGGCCGAGTACTCCGGTCTACGGCGCTTCGCCGTACTGTTCACCCGCCCCTATCTCCTCACGACCATCATGTTCGGCGCGGCGATGTTCAGCGCGTTGCTGGTGGTCTTCGGGCTGTCCACCTGGCTGCCCGTTCTCATGCGCACCGCGGGATACCCCCTCGGATCGGCACTGACATTCCTCGTCGTCCTCAATCTGGGCACAGCCGTCGGTCCTGTCGTCATGGGCAAGTTGGCTGACCGGATCGGCTCTCGGCGGACAGTGATCATCTCTTTCATGACGGCCGTCGTGGGCGTCGCCACGCTGAGCCAGCCCCTGTCGATGCTGGTGGTGTACATCGCCGTGGTCCTCGCCGGCATCGGCAGCCTGGGCACCCAGATCCTGCTCAATGTGTACATCGCCGGCAGATACCCGGCCGAGTTCAGGGCGACCGCACTCGGCACCGCTCTGGCCCTGGGCCGCCTGGGCGGGATCGCCGGCCCTCTGTACGGAGGAGTGCTGCTGGACTCCCACCTGCCGTCGACGTGGAACTTCTACGCCTTCGCGCTGCCCGCGGCGGTCGGAGCGCTGCTCATCGTCTTCCTGCCGCATCCCCGGCGGGGGTCCGAGCGGCCGATCAGCCTCAACGGCGTCAGAGACCCAGTGTGACCAGCCAGGGCCGACGCCCCCGCCCCCATGGTCTCCGGGCCAACCCCCTGTGCAGGCCCCAAGCCGATCGGAGAAACGCAGTGCACAGCACCATGCAGGGAGTCGGGCTCCAGATCCGCAGACTTCTCGAACACGGTTCCCGCATCCATGGGGACTCGCGGATCGTCACAGCGGGCCCGCACGGCCCGCGGTCCGCCACCTTCGCCGAAACAGGCCGGAACGCCGCACGTCTGGCGCATGCCCTGCACAGCCTTGGAGTGCGCGGCGGCGACCGCGTGGCCACCTTCATGTGGAACAACCAGGAGCACGCAGAGGTCTACTTCGCCGTGCCGGCGATGGGGGCCATCGTGCACCCATTGAACATCCGGTTGTTCCCCGAGCAGGTGGAATACATCGCCGACCACGCTCAGGACAAGGTCGTGATCGTCGACCACACCCTGGTCGGGACCCTGGCGTCCATTCTGCCGGGAAGCAAGGCCATCGAGCACGTCATCGTCAATGGCCCGGCGGACCTCTCGCCCCTGGACGGCCTGGGCATCGCAGTGCACTCGTATCAGGAACTGACCGCCAACGCGCCCGTCTCCTACGCGTGGCCCGACATCGACGAGAACGCCCCGGCCGCCATGTGCTACACCTCGGGCACCACCGGCGACCCAAAGGGAGTGGTGTACAGCCATCGTTCCGTCTACCTGCACGCACTGGCGAGTTCACTGCCGGACGCCTTCGGACTCTCGGAACGGGACCTGGTACTGGCCATCGTCCCGCAGTTTCATGTCATGGCCTGGGGACTGCCGTACGCGGCCTTCCTCACCGGCTCCTCGCTGGCCATGCCCGACCGGTTCCTCTCGCCGGAACCACTGGCCGAGTTCATCCAGACGGTTCGTCCCACCAAGGGGGCCGGCGTCCCGACCGTATGGAGCGGCCTGTTGCAGTACGCGCGCCAGCAACCCGGGACCGATCTGTCCTCCTTGCAGGAAGCCGTCGTCGGCGGGTCGGCCATGCCCGAGTCCCTGATGCAGGCGTTCGCCGAGGAGCACGGCGTGACCACGCTGCATGCCTGGGGAATGACGGAGATGTCGCCGCTGGGCACCATCGCCCGGCCACCGGCCACTGCCCACGGCGATACCGAGCGCACGTACCGGCTGACCCAAGGCCGCTTCCTCGCACCGGTGGAAGCCAAAATCATCGACGGCACCGGCTCCGAACTCCCCTGGGACGACGCATCGGTGGGAGAGCTCCTGGTACGAGGCCCATGGATCACGGCGAGCTATATCGGCGACGGGGAACCCGACCCCGACAAGTTCGACTCCGGCTGGCTGCGCACCGGCGATGTGGGACGCATCTCGCCGGACGGTTACCTGACACTCACCGACCGGGCCAAGGACGTCATCAAGTCCGGTGGCGAGTGGATCTCCTCCGTCGAACTGGAGAATCACCTCATGGGCCACCCGGCGGTCGCCGAGGCAGCCGTGGTCGGGGTGCCCGACGACAGGTGGGGCGAGCGGCCGCTGGCTGTGGTCGTCGTGGCGCCGGGCCATGACGTCACGACGCATGAACTGCGGGAGTTTCTCAGCAGCCGTATCGCACGCTGGCAGCTGCCGGAACGCTGGGCCTTCGTGACGGAGGTACCGCGTACGTCGGTTGGCAAGTTCGACAAGAAGGAGCTTCGGCGCCTGCACGCCGACGGACTGCTCTCCGTCACTGTCCAGCCCTAGCGCCGGCAGCACCAAGGGGCTGTTCCGTCCAGATGGTCTTTCCGGTATGTCCGTACCGGCAGCCCCAGCGGGACGCGAGCTGGGCTACGAGGAACAGGCCGCGACCTCCCTCGTCGGTGGTACGAGCCCGGCGCAGCCGCGGCTGAGTGTTGCTGGGGTCGGAGATCTCGCATACCAACACGTCCTCGCGGATGAGCCGCAGCCCCACCGGCCCGCCGGCGTAGCGGATGGCGTTGGTGATCAGTTCACTCACCAGCAATTCGGTGGTGAACGCGACGTCCTCCGCGTCCAGTCCCCAGGCCGCGAGCTGGCGGGTGGTGGCCTCCCTGGCGCTTGCCACCTGGGTCAGGTCGGCGGCGAATTCCCAGCTCGCGACGTTGTCCGACGGGATCGCCCGGGTGCGGGCCAGGAGCAGGGCGATGTCGTCCCGGGCCGGGGCATCGCCGGTGTCGGCGAGCAGGGAGCAGCCGATGTCGTCCAGGGTTCGACCAGGGCCACCAAAGGCGGCCAGGTCGTCGGTCAGTTGCTGGATTCCGGCAGCGAGATCGTGATCTCCATGTTCGACCAGCCCGTCCGTGTAGAGAGCGAGGATGGAGCCGGGCCCCACATGGGTCTCGGCGACCTCGAAGGGCATGCCCCCCACCCCGAGGGGAGGCCCAGGGGTGACGTCGATGTCCCGCACCGTGCCATCGGGCCTGACGACGATGGGTGGCGGATGGCCCGCGCTGGCCATCGTGCAGCGTCCGGTGACGGGGTCGTAGACAACGTAAAGGCAGGTCGCACCGACCGTGTCCTGCTGTCCTTGAGGCGCCTCGTTGCCGAGTTGCTGGACGAGGTCGTCGACATGCGTGAGGAGCTCGTCCGGCTCCATTTCCAGGTCGGCAAGAGTGTGGATGGCGGCCCGGAGGCGGCCCATCGTGGCGGTGGCCGGCAGCCCGTGCCCGGTCACATCCCCGATGATGAGGGCGACCCGCAGGGACGGCAGAGGGATGGCTTCGAACCAGTCTCCGCTGATGTCGGCCCCACCTCCGGCGGGCCGGTAGAAGCCGGTGGTTTCGGCCGCTGGAGTGTCCGTGGCGGCGCGGGGAAGCAGGCGCTGTTGCAGGACGACTGCTTCCCGGTGCTCGCGCGTGTATCGGCGGGCATTGTCGACGCTCAGCGCACCGCGGGTAGCGATCTCCGTCAGCAACTCCGCGTCCGCCTGGTCAAATGGCTCAGGCCGGCTGGTCCGCCAGACCACAACGGCTCCGAGCACGAGCCCTCGGGCGAACAGAGGTGCCGCCACCAACGAGTGCCCGTGCTCGGGAATCAAGAACGCGGCCAGTTGCGGGTCGAACTCAATCATGGCCATGAAGGTCGCCCGGTCCGATGCCACCACGGTTTCGCCGTGCTGGACCCTGCGCAGGACGGGTAGGTCCGGCATCGGGGGTTCATCGCCGAGTTCGGGGGGCCAGAGCCCTGGTGGCCAGGGACCGACCGATGCCGCGGCGGCCCTGCGCAGGTGCCACTGTCCCGGGCCGGCCAGTTTCGGGGGCTCGTCGCCGTCGAGCACGGCTTCGGCGAGGCTGACCCAGGCCAGGTCCCCGAGCGCCGGGACGAGAACATCCACCAGGTCCTGAGCTGTGCGCAGAACGTCGAGGGAACGGCCGACCCGTGTTGCCGCTTCATGGCGCAGATCCAGGTGGTGGCTGGAGCGCTGCTGCTCGGTGATGTCGGTGAACAGGGTGACAAGGCCGGTGGAGCGCCCCTTCGCATCCTGCAGTCGGAAGGCCGACAGCGACAAGCACCATTCCTTACCGGGCCCGCGGGGGGTCCGAACGCGCTGCTTCCGATCGATCATCGGAATGCCGGTGGCCAGTACCTGCCGCAGCGCCGCGGCAGCGTCCGGGTCAGAGATGATCTCGTGCAGTTGGCTGTCGACCACCATGATCCCGCCGAACATTTCGGGGGTGACGTTGCTGTGGACGGTAACCAAGTCCATGTCATGGATGCCGATCCCCACGCGGTCCTGCACCAGCAGCGCGCGCAGGACGGCCTCGTTCCGCTCCCAGCCGGTGACGCGGTGCGTGGGCGCAGCCAGGACGAGAAGGTGAGGCGTGCCGTCCAACGGCAGCACGTCGAAGGTGACCTCCACCGCGCGGTCGGAACCATGCCGTAGCAGCGCCTGCCCCGCGCTTCCAGACCCCCACGTCGGATCCGGTTCCTGGACGAGCAGCCGCCGGAGCGAGTGACCGCACACGTCCGCGGGTGAGCGGTCCAGCAGCCGCGCGGCCGCTCGGGACCACCCCCGTACGATGCCGTTGCCATCGACCAGGGCGGCCGCCGCGTCGCCGAACGGGAACGCTCCGCCTCGCTCATGATCGCTGAAGGCGTTCATCTCGCTCCTCATTAGCGATGCTACTGCCCAGAACGCTGCGTCCATTATGTCCAATCTGGCTGCATATGCTCCATGGGTGGACGGCATCCCTTGCGTGACGAATGGCCCCGAGCGTCCAGGGCCGCGTCGAAGCCAGGGCGAACCGCTACTCGGCACGCATGCCCGGTGACCCTCGGTGTGCTCCCGTTGTCCACGCCGGTGTCGGTGAACCCTCGCTGGGCGAACAGCCGCGTCGCGTACTCGCGCTTACGGTGTGGTGGCCGCGGGTGTGGCGAGCCGTGTCGCGATGTCGGCGCGCATCGCGTTCTTGTCGATCTTGCCGACGGCCGTACGTGGCAGGGCATCGACCTTCTCGACGCGTTCCGGCCACTTGAACTTCGCTACGCCGCGGTGGGCGAAGTAGTGCTGTATGTCGGCAAGATCGACCGGCGATCCTGGCTGGGGAACGATGTAGGCGCATGCCTTCTCACCCAGCCGCGCGTCAGGCATCGCCACGACGGCGACGGCCGCGATCGCCGGGTGTCCGGCCAGGAGTGCCTCGAGTTCGTCGACGCTGATCTTCTCCCCGCCGCGGTTGATGACGTCTTTGATCCGGCCCTCGATCGAATAACAGCGGTAACCGTCCTCGATCCGCGTCATGCCCAGATCGCCGGTGCGGTAGAAGCCCTGCGAGGTGAAGGCGCGAGCGTTGTGAGCAACGGTCTCCTCAGCCTCTTCGGTGGAACGTGCGTCGAAGTATCCGCGGATGGTGTATGGGCCGCGGACGCACAACTCGCCGATCTCGCCGTCGGGTACTTCGGTCTCCGTACCAGGGGCGAGGACGACGACCTCGTCCAGTGGGCTGAGGGGGACGCCGACCGAGTAGCGGCGAGCCGCCCGGGGGGCGGACAGGGGGGTCACGCTGAAGAAGCCCTCAGCCATGCCATACAGCTGGCCCACCCAGATTTCGGCTCCTTCGAAGACCTCGAACATGCCCTCAGGCGGCTTCGAGCCCGAGATGATGACCCGGCGGAGATGAGTGGCGCTTTGCACCATGGGCGCGGCGAATGCCGCCATGGGCGTCGCGGCGATGATGTCCGTGATGCGTTCGCCGGCCATGGCGGGCAGGATCACATCGGCGACGGGCGGGAGGAGCAGTGCCGTCGCGCCCACGCTGTGGGCGCCGTGCAGCGTGCAGACGATGCCGGCGTTGTGCACGATCGGGAGCACGTGCGCGACGCGGGCGCCGGCGTCCCAGCCGAGCGTTCGCGCGTATTCTCGCGCGTTGCACCAGTACTCGTGGTGCAGCCTGGGGATCAGCTTCGGGGTCCCCGTGGTTCCTCCGGACAGTTGCAGAACGGCAACGTCGTCCGGGTCCAGACTCGCCTGCACGGCCTCGACGCGCTCGCGGGCGGCAGCGGGGTCGCCTTCACCGGCGAGGTCCTCGATGCGCACGCCGGCGGTGCCCGGCTCGGCCGCGACGGTGAGCTGGACGCGCAGGCTCGGGACCCGTTCGGCCATCTCGGCGGCGAAGCTCTGCATGTCGAACTTGGGCGACACTTCCACCAGGTGCGCTGCCGCGGCGGCCCGGTGTCCGATCGCCTCGATCTCATGGTGCCGGTGCGCGGCCAGAGTGCAGACCGGCACCAGTCCCGCCTTCAATACCCCGAACCACGCCAGCACCGCGCCGATGCTGTTGGTTGTCTGGAACAGGACACGCTCGCCGGGTACAAGCCCCAGGTCGAGCAGACCCGCTGCGATCCGGTCGCCGGCGACCGAGAGCTCGGCGTAGGTCAGTCGGCCGTCGGGCGCTACTACCGACTCCTTCCGCGGAAAGGCGTCCGCAATCTTCTGCCACTGCTGGATCAGCGTGGAGTCGCTCCAGGCTCCCGCGCGCCGGTATCGCTCGACGAGGGCGGCAGGGTGAGTGACAAGACCGTGGCGCGTCATGGATCCCTCCTTGGACCTGACGATGATGGTGCCGTGAACTCCGCCGTGGAACGGAGCAGCTCTGGTTTCAACGAAAGCGAACGAGGTCGGCGCGCGCTCCGAGCAGGGCACCCACGGCATCGGCCGCCAGAGAGGCGGGCAGGTCGACCCCGACGACGGCGCCTGTGTCGAGCCGCAGCCGTTCGGCCAGATCGCAGCGGCTTAGCGCGGCGGGGCGCCCCCCGTCGCCGGTCAGCCAGAGCATCCGGGCGCCGGCCTCCAGCATGCCGCGGGCCCGGGCCACGACGTGTGCCCCTTCAGGACCCCACGGGTCGGTGACGGACTCGGCCAGCGGTACCGCGAAGGCCGTGAGGTCCTCGCAGTCCACCACCCTTCGCCCTATGCCTGGTATCGAACTGCCGAGGACGGCGTTGGCGAGCTGTGCCGGATCGGCGGCGGTCTCGGCTGAGAGTTCCTCACCGCCGAAGGCGGTGGCGGCGTCGGCGACCACGTCGGGATGCCACTCGGCGAAACGGTCCACCGTGACGTTTCCGGCGCGTGTCATGTATGAGGTCATCAGGCGAGCGGGGGTGAGATCGAGCCGTCGGGGGAAGTTCTTCCACCAGACGTGGCTCCGGGCGGCGATCGCCTGGAAGCGCTCTACCCAGGGTCGGCGAATGGCTTCGTATCGTTCGAGCGCCGCAGCGATCGAAGCCTCGCCGACGAGGGCCTGGGCGAGGGCGATGGCGTCCTCGAGGGCCAGCTTGGTGCCCGAGCCGATCGAGTAGTGCGCCGTATGCGCGGCATCGCCGAGCAGCGCGACGTTGTCGTGGCACCAGCGCCCGCAGCGCACGGTGGCGAACCGCTGCCACCGGGTCCGGTTTCCGAGTAGCCGATGTCCCAGGAGAACGTCGGAGAAGACGTCTGCCAGGTACTCCAGACTCCGCTCGTCGGAGCTGCCCTCTTCCGTGTGCGCGTCGGCGACATCGAGTGCCGCTCTCCGCCAGGTCGCCTCGTCGGTCTCGACGAGGAAGGTGCTGCGATCCGGCCCGTACGGATAGGCATGGACGACGAAAACGCCGTGCGGAGTGTGGGCCGGTACGAAAGTGGCGTGGTCCAGTGCGAAGTCGGTCGCCGCCCAGAGGTACAGCGCGTCGTCGAGCTCGACCTGGGCACGAAACTCTGGCGCGAGCTTCTCACGCACACCACTGCGGACACCGTCCGCGGCCACGATGAGATCCGCCTCGAGATCGGGCAGGTCCACATGGGCGGTCACCATCCGGACACCCGCGCGCACCGCGTGTATGCGGAGAATGTCCAGGAGCACGGCTCTCCCGATGGCGACGTTGCCCCCGCCGGGCAGCCGGACACCGGCCCCTACACGCATCTCCATCCCGTGACCGGCGTGCCCGGCTCGACGGATGTCGGCGGCGGAGTCGGGGTCGGCCTCGTCCAGGCTCCGCAGCGTGCTGGGGGTCAGTCCCACACCGAATCCGAAGGTCCGCCCGTCCACGTTCCGTTCGTAGACCGTGACCTCCCAGGACGGGCATGCCAGCTTGATCAAACGCGCCGCATACAGCCCGCCCGGGCCGCCCCCGATCACCGCTATCCGCCGCGCGTCCACTCTGTGCCCTCCTCAACTTGACAGCTTTTACGGAAGCGTAGAATATTCAATGAGAATGTCAACACGGGCGGATGGCGGGAGGACGGAATGGGGATCCGCCGGGTCGGACTGGTCGTGCCCGGTTCGGAATTCGGCCTGCCAGTGCTGCCCGCGGCGACGGCCGGCGCATACAGCGTGCTGCGCCCCCTGGACCTGCCACCCGTACTCCCCGGTGCCGGCCGCCTGCTGGGCTCCGGCGCAACTGTCCCGGCCTGAGTGTGATGGAGGAAGCCATGTCTCAACTGCGCCACGTAGTTCGTGGTGTCGACCATGCCGCGTTCCCGACCTTCGATCCGGCCGGCACGGTGCGGTTCTACCGCGATGTCCTCGGTTTCCCGGTAGTGCACTCAATCTGCGCGGCCGGTTGGGGCCCCGAAGGCCACCCGGATTTCATCCACTTCTTCTTCGATATCGGCAACGATGACCGGCTGGCGTTCTTCTACTACTTCGGTCTCGACACTGACGTCGCTGGACACCCGGCGGAGAAGGGGGACGTGTACGCCCGTTTCGGGGCCGATGTTCCCGACTTCTTCGTCCGCTCCCGTCACCTGGCCATTCATGTCGACACCGAGGAGGATCTGCTCGAGTACCGGCGGCGCCTTGACGCCAGTGAGTGGCCCGTCGAGCTACAGATACAGCACGAGACGATAGAGTCGATCTACACGCACGATCCGAACGGCTACATGTTCGAGATCACTCGAGCGCTACGGCCTGTTCTTCCTCAGGAAGATCTCGACGCGCAGCTCACCATCGAGGCATTGCTCGATGTCGTCGCCGGCCCCGATCCGAGCATGGCCGCACTGATTGCCCGGAAGGCGGAACTGATCGTCACGCGCGCGGAGGCATGGGAGGCCGAGCGGCGCGAGCACGCTGATCGGGCAGGGAGCGTCTCGTGATTGCTCTTTACCTCCTCGACGTACCTGAGAACACCGGGGCGATCAAGGTGGCCGAACAGCTCGACGATGTGAAGATCCAGCGGCGCGGCCCGTATTTCGAGGTGTCGGCAGATGCCACGATCGTCATCGACCGCCGTGCCACGGCGATGCGCCACGCCGTTTGGTATTCGTGTATCGCCGGAACCACCGGCTGCGTGATCAGCCAGTGGGACAAGGACGCGTTGCGGGCGGACCCGCTATGACCGAATCTGCCATGGGCTCCACCCGGCTCGGCGCCGGGCGCTACCTCACCGCGGCCGAACCGCCTGTGGGGACCGTGACGAGCCTGCACCGGCTGACAACCGCCGATGGTGCGACGGTCGACGGCGTACTGCGGAGCGTGCCCGGTGCGCAGACCGTTGTCTGCCTTGCTCACCCACGTCAGGACGTTACACATCATCCGCTGGTGGCGGAGCTGCTGGCCCGCGGGGCCGCCGTCTGGACCCAGGGAACGCGATCGGTGAACAACGATCTGGCGCTCGTGCACGAGCAAGCCCTGCTTGACATGGCCGCGGGCCAACTGTTCTTGCGCGAGCGTGGGTTCGAGCACGTCGTCACCTTGGGTCACTCCGGAGGCGGAGCGCTGTTCGCCTTCTATCACGAGCAGGCCGGTCTCCCGCCGCACAGCCGGTTGGCCACGACCGCCGCCGACCGTCCGACGGGACTCGACAAGGCCGACTTGCCGACACCGGATGGCGCGGTGTTCATGGCACCGCACCCTGGCCAGGGGGTCCTGCTGTCCCGGCTGATCGACCCCTCGGTCACCGATGAGCAGGATCCGCTCTCGGTGAATGAGGACCTGAACCCGTATGCGTCATCGAACGGGTTTGCCGAGCCGCCCGCGTCTTCGTCCTACTCCGAGCAATTCGTCGCGCGCTACCGAGAAGCCCAACTCGAACGCATCCGCCGAATCGACGCCATGGCGCGTGAGCGGGTGGCCGAGGCAGAAGAGGCGCGGGCGCGCTTCCGTCGCACCGGGGCCGCGGAGGACCGGCGGCGGGCACTGGCTCCGCGCATCCTCACCGTATTTCGCACGGATGCGGATCTGCGCAGTGTCGACCTCACCCTGGACCCGAACGACCGGCCGTACGGCTCCCTCTTCGGGCGTCGCCCGGATGTGACCAACTACGGGCTCATCGGTTTCGGGCGCATCGCCACAGCGGAGGCCTGGCTTTCGACGTGGTCAGCGACCTCGAGTAACGCTGGTTTCCTCCGTGCCGCTCCCGGCGTCGTGGCGCCGACCCTGTTGGTCGAGTTGTCCGGAGACCAGGCGTGCTTCCCGGCCGACATCGCCGCGATGTCTGCCGCGTTGGGCGCGTCCGACGTGACGACGGTACGGGTTGCCGGAACCCATTTCGGCGGTCCGATCGCCAAGGGAGAACCGACCGGCGCCACGCTTGCGGCTGCCGAGATCGGCAGATGGCTCGAGGCACGGTTCCCACTCGGCTGACCCGACACGGGTCCGGCCAGTTCTGAGTCACCGGATCGCGGGTACCGGTGCAGGGCATCGCCGACGAGGCGCGCACGCGCCCTTCGGCCGCGTTGAAAGCCGTGCGTGGGTGATCGCCGCACGCCGGGCTCGCCTCGGTTTATGCTGTCGCCGTGCCCAAAGCGACGAACAGCGACCGCAGCGGCGGCCCGCGGACTCCGGCCGGACGCTCAGGGACATCTCGACGTGAGCTTGTGGAAAACGAGATCCTTGAGCACGCTACCCGTCTGTTTGCCGAACGTGGTTTCGCGGGCACCAGCCTTCAGGACGTCGCCGACGCGATGAGCTTGACGCGCCCTGCTCTCTACTACTACGTGAAGAGCAAGGACGAGCTGCTCGCCAAGCTGGTCGAAGAGGTAGTCCAGGCCCCGGCCGCGGCGCTGAAGGAGATCGGCGGCCGCGACGACCTGGACGCGGCCGACAAGCTCCGCATGCTGGTCCGCACGGTGGCCACCCGTATCGCTACTCACGCCAACCGCTTCCGGCTGCTCGTCAAGTCCGAGGCGGAGCTGCCCGCCGATGTCGCCAAGGCCCACGCCGATGCACGGCACGCGGTACTCGACGCGGTGGTGAACGTCCTCGACCAGGGTGTGACGGCTGGACGTTTCCGCCCCGTGGACACCCGCGTCGCGGCGCTGGGCATCCTTGGCATGTGCAATTGGGTGGCATGGTGGTATCACCCTGGCGGTAGCGTGGACATCGACACCGTGTCCGAGCTCCTCGCGGACATGGCGGTGGCCGGCGTACAGCGCGCCGACCACCGGAAGCTGCGAGACGACAGTCCGGGCGCCGTGATCGCCATGTTGCGTGAGGACCTCGATCACCTCGAACGCCTGATCAGCGACCAGTAGCCGTCGCCGGCCTTCGCGCGACGGGGCGGTCGGCGGCGTGCTGATGCACATAAGGCATCGGTTAAGCATGCATAGAGAAAATGATAATTGCCTTTATGTATGTGCTGGGCCTACCGTTCGGTGTGAGCAAGGTCGCAGTACGGAGAATGCCGTAAAGGACATTGCGCGGCCTATCTGTCCTGCCAGTCGATGAGCGCGCCGGCATATTGAGCACCCACTGGATGCACCGGATCAATGCGTTGACGTTGGCTGGCGACGAATTTATGGCCTCGTCGAGAGGATCGTCATGAATCCTGAGCTTGCACCCGGAGCCACTCAACTCAAGGTTGATCTGCGCGACCGTGTCGCCATTGTCGCGGGGGCCGGTCGCGGTATTGGAGCCGCCGCGGCGCGGACCCTCGCCACGGCAGGGGCCGCGGTCGTGTGTGGAGCGCGTTCGCTGGACGAACTCGACGCACTCGTGAAAGAGATCGAGAAGGCGGGAGGTGAGGCGACTGGTGTTTGTGTGGACATCGCTGATCCGGACTCGGTGGAAGGTCTCGTACAAGCGGCGGTCGACCAATACGGTCGCCTCGATCTCGCCTTCAACAATGCCGGAGCGCACGCCGAAGGACCATTGCATGAACTGACCATCGAGGATTTCGACCGGGTGGTGGACGTCAATCTGCGTGGCACGTTCGTCTGCCTCAAGTACGAGATCAGCGCCATGCTGTCCAGTGGTGGTGGTGCCATCGTCAACACGGCGTCGGTGGGGGGCGTTATCGGCGAGAAATTCCTCTCTCCATACATCGCCAGCAAGCATGGCATCGTCGGACTGACCAAGGCCGCGGCGCTCGATTACGCGGACCGCAACATCCGGGTCAATTGTCTCGCGCCCGGCGCGACCCGTACAAGGATGCTGCTGGACTGGCTCAGTAACGACGAGACAATGGAAATGATCGTTGGCAAGACCCCGATCGGCCGCCTCGCGGACCCGCAGGAAATCGCCAATGTAGCGGTGTTCCTGCTCTCCGACGCCGCGTCCTTTGTCACCGGTGCGACCTACTTGGCAGACGGTGGACTGGTCGTCCCCTAGTTTGCCCTCTTCTTCAGGCATGCGGATTCATAACCCATCACCTTTTGTCTCACTCAACGACGAGGAGTACCCATGGAGTTCGCTGACAAGGTAGCGGTGATCACCGCCGGAGCCGGTGGGATCGGCCGTGCGTGCGCCGCCGGGCTCGCCCGCCAGGGCAGTACGGTGGTGATCGCGGACATTGATGCCAAGGGCGCCGCACAAGCTGCCGAGGAGATTCGCGCACTGGGCCGTGAGTCGGTCGGTATTCGCTGCGACGTCACAAGCGACCGTGATGTGCAGGCGTTGGCCGATCAGGTGGTCGAGCGGTTCGGCCGAGTGGATCTCCTGCATAATCACGCGGGTATCGGCGTGGCCGGGGCTCCCGACCAGATCCCACTTGAGGAGTGGGAGCGGGTGCTGCGGTTCAACGTCTTGAGCCAGGTACGCGGCGTGATGGCCTTCCTGCCCCATTTGAAGAAGAGCCGCGGGCATGTGGTGAACACGACATCGAGCCTCGGAGTCGTCGCCGGGCATCCGATCTCGCCGATGGCCGCGCCGTACATCACCTCCAAGAACGCCATCGTCGGTCTGACGCAGTGCCTCGCCGAGTGGCTACGGCCCCAAGGAGTAGGGGTTTCTCTGCTGGCTCCGGACCACACCGCGACGAATTTCGATAGCACCATCAAGTTCTACGGCGTCCCGGTGAATCAGGGCGATGACAGTGCGGCAGCCATCGAGGACAAGGTGCCGTACGACGTCCAGCAGCCGGAGGAGATCGGCCGGGCCTACGTCGAGGGGCTGCGCGAGGACCGCTTTCTGCTGTCGTCGACACCGGATGTCGCGGACATGCTCCGCCGCCAGGCCGAAGGCCTGCTCGACCCGAGCGCGCTTCACGGCGCCTACGCCTGAGCCCCCTGTCTCCCCCCTCACCGCGGTTCGCGATGCCATGGACGGCCTAGTGCCGCGTCGGTGACGCCGTTGCGCCTGGACGCCCCGATGTTTTCCGAAGTCCGGACTGCAGCGCGTGTTCTCGTATGACTTCGACGCGGTTCGCCGGGCGCTGTCACTGTCACGGCGATCCGCGTCGCCGGGCGGGATTCCCATGACCTCGGGTCTATCGAGATCGTGCTCCTGCCTGACCGGTAGAGAGTTCCGGTCGTCGTCACGCCGCGATAGGACTGGAGAGGCCGCTCATGCACCTGTTGGTGACCCGTAAGCAACGCATCGCCGAGAATGTCGTCGCCTTGACGCTGAGTGATCCCGACGGCCGGCCCCTACCGGCGTGGACCCCCGGCGCCCATGTCGATATCGCGCTCGAACCTGGGCTCAGCCGTCAATACTCGCTGACCGGCGGTGAGGACAGTGGTGTTTGGCGAGTCGCCGTGCTGCGAGTGCCGGCCGGCCGTGGATCGCGATATCTGCACGACATGGTCGCCCCGGGGTCGGTACTGCGTATCGACGGGCCCCGAAACGACTTCCCGCTCGTGCCGGCCCGTCGGTACGTCTTCATCGCGGGCGGCATCGGCATCACGCCGATCTTGCCCATGGTGTCGCAGGCGGAACGTTCGGGGGCCCAGTGGCAGCTTTACTACGGAGGGCGGCGTCGCGCCTCCATGGCATTCCTGGACGAGCTGGCCCGCTACGGCGACCGTGTGCACGTGTACCCGGAGGACGAGCAGGGCTTGCTTCCCTTGGCCGCGGCACTGTGCGGTGCCGAGGACGGCACCCAGGTCTACTGCTGTGGACCGGAGCCGTTGCTCAACGCGGTTCGGCAACGCGTCGACGAGCAGCCGGGGAGCACGGTCCACTTCGAACGGTTTCGGCCCGCGGGACCTGCCACGGGTGAGGCGTTCGAGGTCCGCCTCGCGCAGTCCGGCCGCACCCTTAAGGTTCCGCCGGACAAGTCGATCCTGGAAGTGGTCGAGGAGGCGGGCGTCGAGGTCCTGTCCTCCTGCCGCACCGGCACGTGCGGAACCTGCGAAACGGCGGTACTGGAGGGAATCCCCGATCACCGCGACGACGTGCTCTCCGCCGACGAACGCGCGTCCGGCGACGCGATGATGATCTGCACCTCTCGTTCCCTGACCCCCTACCTGTCCCTCGACCTCTAGGAGGACGGCGATGTCCGTCGATGTCGGCTGGCTGGACAACATGACCTTGGCCGAGCTGGAAACCGATGCGGACCGTGTCCTCTCCCGGCTGCGCAAGGAGGTGCCGGTCGCCTGGGTACCGGCGCTCAACGCGTGGATCGCCACCACCTGGCGTCACTGTCACGAGATCGCCGAGGACGCCGAGCACTTCCGGGGCGGCACGAGTCCCGCCCACGATCGCGTATTCGGTCAGCCCAACGTGCTGAGCGCGGAGGGGCAGACGCACAGCGAACTGCGGCGAGTGATCGACCCGCCGTTGCGTCCGCGTGCTTTCAAGCCGACCCTGGACACCACCGTGCGGGCGGCGGCCCGTGCTCGTTTGGATGAGTTGGCCGGGCGAACACTCGTCGATCTGCTGGCCGACTATTTCGAACCGGTCAGCGTGCGCTGCGTGGCGGACCGATTCGGGTTCACCCACATCAGTACCGATCGGCTCCAGCGCTGGTTCCACAGCTTGTCCCATGCCGCAGCGCGCGGCCTGGTCGACCCCGAGGCGTACGAAGAAGGCGACGCCGCCGCGGCGGAGATCCGTGAAGTTGTCGGGGACATGGTCGAACGGCTCCGCAGCTGGCCGGACGAATCGGCGATCTCGCACTGGCTGCACGACGGCATGCCTGATGGCGAGGTACGCAGTATCGAGAACATGCTGCCGTCCCTGCTGATCATCCTGCTTGGAGGGCTCCAGGAACCGGGCCACGCTTGCGGGTCCACGTTCCTGGGGCTGACGACCCGACCCGAGCAACTCAGCCGGGTCGTGGAGAACCCAGCCTTGCTCCCGAAGGCCATCGCAGAGGGGCTGCGCTGGTTGTCGCCGCTGTTCAGCGGGGCCTCCAGAGTGCCCAACCGAGACGTGGAACTGGCCGACGTGCGGCTGCGGCAGGGCGACACGGTGTGGCTGTGCTACGGCTCGGCGAATCACGACGAGGCCGAGTTCGGCCGACCGGAGATTTACGATCTCGACCGGCCCGCGCATGGTCATCTGGCTTTCGGCACCGGCCGCCACGCATGCTCGGGCAGTGCCTTCGCGCCGCAGATCGCGCGCATCGCGCTGGAGGAGTTGCTCGCTCGCCATCCCCGTATCCGCCTCGAACCCGACCACGAGATCATCGTCCGCGGGTGGATGTTCCGGGGTGCCACCGAACTGCCCGTTCGTATGCCGCGCTGACCACGCAAGAACCGGACAGCGTCGCGAGATACCCCGCGTGGGACCGCATCAGGATCCGGGCGAGCCGCACCGCTTCGGCGCCGAGGACCGGCGGCTCGGTGCCGATGCGAGCCGGCCGCGCAGGTCCCGGACGGACTGGGCATCCACAGCGAAGTAACGAATCCGAGACCCCTTCCTTGCCTGTGATCATGGCTGATATTTACCCTTCCAAAGTGACATATACGTAACGTATATAACGCTGAGTAGTGGTTTCTTCGGCGAGGCGGCCAGGTGGCGACGAGCCCTTGACCTGGCCATCGAGTCATATATACCTTCCGTATACCTCGCTTGGCTGGAGACAACATGCCTGAAGAACTGCTTTCCTCTTCCACGGATACAGCCGTGAATCCGCCATCCCCGCAGCGCCGACAGGTCGCCAATGCCTTCGCGGCCAGTCTGTCCGGCACCGCGCTGGAGTGGTACGACTTCGGGATCTACTCCGCGTCAGCGGCGCTCGTGTTCCCCGTTCTGTTCTTCCCCGACTCCAGCTCCGCGGCCGCGGAGCTGTTCGCGTTCTCCACCTATGCCGTCGGCTACCTCTCGCGCCCGTTGGGGGCGTTCGCGCTCGGGCGGCTCGGTGACGTCGTTGGACGCAAACAAGTCATCGTCCTGACGCTGGTGTTGATCGGGGTGGCCACGTTCGTCATCGGCTTGCTGCCCACGTACGGCACGATCGGCATCGCCGCGCCGATCCTGCTGGTGTCGCTGCGGTTCGCGCAGGGGGTGGGCGTCGGCGGCGAGTTGGGGGTGGCCCCCTTGTTGTCCAGCGAGTTCGGCGACCCGAAACGGCGTGGGTTCTGGTGTTGTGCCCCGCAAATAGGTCCGCCGGCTGGCAATCTGCTGGCGAACGGCATGCTGGCGCTGCTCACGGTGTCGATGTCAGACGACGCCTTCCTGTCATGGGGCTGGCGAGTCGGGTTCCTGACGTCGGCGATCCTGGTCGGGGTCGGGCTGCTGATCAGGCTCCGGCTCGAGGAGACGCCGGTGTTCCGCGCGATCCGCGACAAGGGAGAGAGCCCGTCCGCTCCCGTCCGTGAGGTTCTCTCCACCGAGTGGCGTGGCCTGATCGCCGCGTCGTGTGCCCGGGTGGGGCCGGACGTCACGTACGCCCTGTTCGTCGTGTTCAGCCTCGTGTACGGCACGAAGGAGGCCGGCTTTACGCCGTCGCAAGTACTGATCGCGGTACTGGTCGGTTCAGCCACCCAGCTCGCGCTCATCCCGCTCGCCGCGGCACTGTCCGACCGCGTCAACCGCCGCCGGATGTACGCGGTAGCCGCGGCGATCGCGGCCATATGGCCGTTCGTGTTTCTGCCGGCCATTCTGAGCGGCTCGTTCGTGGTCCTCGTCGGCGGGATCGTGGTCGGGTTGGGGCTGCATTCGTTCATGTACGGACCGCAGGGCGCCTTCATCACTGAGCAGTTCTCGCCCCGCCTTCGCGCGAGCGGCAGCTCGCTGGCCTTCGCGATCGGCAGCACGTTCGGCGGCGCCGTGGCGCCGCTGGTGTTCGCGGCCTTGCTGAACTGGCAGGGAACATGGCTGCTCCTGGCGGTCTACACCGCGCTCGCCTGCGCAGTCACGATCGCCGGGGCTCTCTGGCTGGGCCGCGACCACGACGCGGAGGAGGAGCGCCAGTTCGCTGAGAGCCTGGCCTGAGTCCAGAAGGCCGCTGAGACTCTCGGTTATGGCCCCGGCTCGGTGGAGTCGGGGCCAAGGTGCCCGCGCCGGACGCAGGCTGTGTGCGCTGCGCCGCGTCCTCGGCGCTTGACCTTGTAGTTGCTGTAAGGGCGAACATGGCGCCATGTTGTCCATCGGCGAATTCAGCGAAATGTGCCATCTGTCACCGCAGACACTGCGGTTCTACCACTCCGAGGGTTTGCTCGTCCCAGCCGACGTCAACGAGCGGACCGGCTACCGCTCGTACACATTCGAGCAGGTCGAACAGGCCATGCTGATCACGGTCCTGCGCGGCACGGGGATGAGTGTCAAGCTCGTCCGGCGTGCTCTCGACAAGACGGACGCGGCACCCGCCCTGTTGCAGCAGCACAGTGCGGAGGTGCAGCACCAGCGGCAGGCCCAGGACGAGGCGATCAGCGACGCGCGAGAATTCTTCAACTCGTGGCCGGAGGCACGCCTGCGCCATGTACCCGAGATGACCGTGGTGTCGAAGCTGGTACCCGGCCCGTCGGCCGGGGGTGACCAGTACGACTGGGACGAAGCCGATGCCGTCGTTACCGCCACCGTTCAGGATGTGGTCAAGACCGTGGAGTCGTGCGGAGCTGTTGTGTCGGGGACTCCTTGGCGAACCTGGGCCAGCGAGACCCCGGAGCAGAAGATGCAGGGCATCACCGCCGAGGGGCCGCACTGGCTGGTGAAGATCCCCGTCACGGCGGACGAGAAAGCGATTGCAGCTCTGTCCGGTGACGTTGAGGTGCAGATCTTCGAAGCCCGGGACGAGCTGTCGATATTCATCCCGGGCAAGAGCTCGATGGCCAAGTTCGGCACTGCGTTCTCACGCCTGGTCATGCATCCCCTCGACGCCGCCTACATCGACATCTCCCATATGCGTCAGCTGCTGCACGACGACGGCGTCGAAACCACCGCGGCGATCTGCAAGCTCGACGAGACCGACCTGGTCGGGTGACCTCACGAGCTGACTGGACGGGCAGGCAACCGCCGGTGGCGACAGCCGGGGCGACCGCGAACGGCCGCCACCGGGGCGAGGACCCGACGCCGACGGGGCGGGCGGCTTACTCGCAGAGGGCAGTGTCGACGAAGTCGATTACGTGGTCCGCGGCGGTCTGCTGACCGGCCTGGTCGGTGGGCAGGGCGCTGGGCAGCGCGGTGACGGTGACCGAGACGGCGCGGCCGTCTTCGGTGGCGCCCCCGCGGGTCTCGTAGCCGGGGATGTCACCGCCGTGGCCCCAGACCAGGCCACCGCAGCTCAGTGGGGTACTGATCAGGCCGAGTCCGTAACGGGCCCGGGGCCAGAGAGCGGAGGCCGGGACGGTGGTGCGCATCTGCTTCAGCTGCGCCGGCTTGAGGAGCTTGCCGCCGAGCAGGGCGGAGTAGAAGCGGTTGAGGTCGCTCGGGGTGGCGATCATCTGTCCGGCGGCCCATGCCCAGGACGGGTCCATCTCGGTGATGTCGCGCAGCGGATCGCCGGGCTTCACCACGTGATAGCCCCGCGGGTGAGGTCCCCGGATGTCCTGGTCGCCGATGCCGGGGAAGTAGGTGTGGCGCAGCCCGATGGGCTTGATGGCCCGCCGCGTTATCTCCTCGGCCACCGGGCGGCCGGTGACCTTCTGGATGAGCAGGCCCGCGAGGAGATAGTTGGTGTTGCTGTACTCCCACTTGCTGCCGGGGGCGAACTTCGCCTTCTGGGCCAGCGCCAGGTCGAGCAGGTCGCGCGGTTCGGTGTAGGTGTGCCGGCCCTTGAAGAAGTCGCCGCCCATGGCCGCGACGTAGTCGGGCAGGCCGCTGGTGTGCTGCAGCAGCTGCCGCACCGTGATGTGGCGGCCGTCGATGCCGTCGCCCCGGACGAGCCGCGGCAGGTACGTCTCGATCGGCGCGTCGAGGCCGACGCGGCCTTCGCCGACCAGTTGCAGGACGACCACGGCGGTGAAGGTCTTGGTGGTGGATCCGATGCGTACCCGCCCGTCGGCCGGCACCTTCGTCTTGTCTTTCCTGTCGGCGACGCCGACGGTGTAGTCACGGGTGCTGCCATCGCGGCCGCGGACAGCGGCCAGGGCCGCGGGAAACGCGTCATCGCGCACCAGGCGGTCCATCCGCTGCCGCACCACGTCGTGACGCTCGTCGGTATGAGCCCCGGACGCCGACGCTGACGGCACGCAGCCCACGGTGAGACTGGCCAGTACCGCCAGTGCGGCCGTCGTCGTGGCTGCCCGTCGGCGCCTGGACGGCGACGAGGTGTGAACAGACCGGGGAGCGTGGCGATAACGGGACACGAAGAACACTCCTTGCTGGTGCCCTGCCGGGCAGGGCGGGTGTTGAGCCGTGGTGAGCCATGGGGCTCCTTCGGCTGCTGTGGGGGGTGAGGGTGCGTGGTAGCCGACGGTGCGGCGGATCGTGCGCTCCGTGCGGTGCGGGTGATGTGACAGATCGTTCGGGTACGTCAGCCCGGCAAAGCCGTGCTCTGCGTGGCTGTACCGGGGACAGGCTTGCCGAGCATGCGGCAGACCGCGGCGTCCACCAGGGGCCGGTACCTGGCGGCGACCTTCGGTTCGCTGAGGCCGAAGACGGTCGAGGTGAGGATGGCGACGGTGCGGTGGCCGGTGCTGTCGGTGTAGTTCTGGCTCGCGTAGCCGGGGATGCCACCGGTGTGTCCCCATACGGTGCCGCACGGGGTGCGGACCTCCTCCAGACCCAGCCCGTACCTGGTGGCCTCCGGCGCGGCGGGGTCTTCCGGGACGGTCGTGCGCATCTGCCTCAGCTGAGCCGGGGGCAGCAGTTCTCCGGACATCAAGGCGGTGTCGAAGCGCGCCCAGTCGGCCGCGGTGGAGACGACGGCCCCCGCGGCCCAGGCCCAGCTCGGGTTGATCCCGGTCGTGTCTACGTGGTCTTCGTGGCTCAGACCCGCGAAGGACGTCCCCGGGGGCATGCCGGGAGGCAGCAGGGGGCCCAGATGAGCGGCGTCGGGTTCATAGCCGTGCGCGTACGTCCGGTTGTCGCCGGGCCGCCAGGCGGCAGTGGTGGCGAGGTAGGTGTGGGTCAGGCGCAGCGGCCGGACGAACCCTAGTCGATCAGGTCGGCCACGCTACGGCCCGTGGCCTTCTCGAGCACCATGCCGAGCGCGATGTAGTTGGTGTTGCTGTAGGACCACTTCTTGCCGGGAGTGAACAGCGCCTGGTGCCTGGTGGCCAGGGCGAGCAGTTCTTCGGGGGTCCACTGCCGTTGGTCCTGGCCGGTGACCGAGGCGAGGCCGGCGGGGTCGTCGGTGTAGTCGTACAGACCGCTCGTGTGGTTGAGGAGCATGCGTAAAGTGATCGCGCCTCCGCCGGGGACCAGGCCGGGCAGCCAACTCTCCACCGAGTCGGTCAGGTTGACCTGGTGCTCGGCGACGAGTTGCAGGGTCAAAGTGGCCACGAGCGTCTTGGTGTTGGAACCCATGCGAAACTCGTCGTCCACCGCGAGCTTGTGGTCAGCCACGGTCCAGGGGGCCTGCCCGGCGGACTCGACAGCAGGCCCATGACCGTCGTCGATCCGCACGGCCACCCCCGGGACACCGGCGTCCACGGTCTGCCGGACCAGCGTGGCCAACTGGTCCGCTCGCCCCGCTACCGCGCCCACGTGACCGGCATCGGCCGACCACGTGTCAGCCCGCGCCGCCTCGGTCCGCACCGGCACGGCCGACGCCCCGGACGCCCCGCCGACCGCGGCCGCCGCGGTCAGGCAGGTGGCCAAGGTCAGCGTCAAGGCTGCACGCGGACGGCGACGCGATATCGGCGCTCGCTCAGTCATGAGATGTCTCCGTGGGGTGAGGTATGGCCCGACCGGGCCGGCAGTGGATAAAGTCCGAGGCTGGGCTGGCGTCGAACAGTGATCACTCTGGTCGCCAGTGGGCCGCCCCCGCGATCCGACCACCAGCAGCATTCGGGGTGGGGTTATCCCCACCCCGCCCCGGTTCAGGGCTTCAGCAGAGTAGTCAGGGCGCCGCCCCCGGGCCACGGCCCGAACTGCCGAGAAGGGGGTGCGTACCTGCGCGGTCGCCACCACGCTCACCGACGCGGTTATCGGAGCAGACGGACCAGATGTGCCGGGTGGTCCGCTCCCGCACGGCCCCGTCACCATCCCGGGTGCCGACGCCGCTGCTGGTCCACGAGCGGCGCGGGCCAGTCTGCTTCCCGAGCATCTGTTGGTCAGCGTCCGATGTGGTGGCCGCCTTCGGCGGGGATGATGGCGCCGGTGGTCCAGCGGCTTTCGTCGGACAGCAGGAACAGGGCGGCGCGGGCCATGTCGTCGGCAGGGGCGATCTGGTTCATCGGGGCCATGGAGGCCAGGTGCTCCTGGAGCTCGATGGGCAGCAAGCGAACCCCCGAAACCCAGCTCAGCGGCCGAGCACGGTCTTCAATGCCTGAGCGGTCGCGGGCCAGACCATCTCGCGGCTGACGCGGGTGACGAGAGCCGCGGCGTCACTGTCCGCGACGCCGTAATCGCCCTGCCAGGTGATCGCCGTCTGCCCGTCGGCGGGCTGCAGCGAGATGGTGGTGCGGGAGGTGGAGACGGGGATGGGCGGGTCTCCCTGGAAGCTGTAGGTCAGCGTCATCCGGGTGTGATCCAGCTCGTCAAGACGCTCGGTTACCGTGCTGCCGTCCGTGAGCGACAGTTCACGTACGGCACCGACCCGTCCTGATATGCCGCTCGCCAACTGGCTACCGTTCACCTGCGGGTGCCAGCGCATGTCCTCGAAGGCGGCCAGGAGTTGCCAGACCGCTTGCGGGTCACCGTCGATGACAGCGGTGTACTCGACCGTGATATCCACGTCAGATCCAGCTTCCGCCGTTGACGACAAGGGCCTGTCCGTTGATCCATTCGGCCTCCGGCAAGGCAAGGAATCGTGCCACGGGTGCGATGTCACTCGGTTCGCCAAGGCGTCCGGCGGGCGCGGAGGCGGCGACGTACTGCGTCATCTCGGGACTGAGGACGCCGCTGTCCGCGGCGAGGAAGCCGTCCCCGACGGCGCCGGAGTGAATGCTGTTAGCGGTGATGCCCCGCGAGGAGAGTTCCTTGGCCAGCGTGCGGATGGTGGCGTTGGCACCGTTCTTGCTGGTGGCGTAGGCACCGAAGCCGGCGCCCGCGCTCCGGGTGGAGCTGCTGGAGATATTGATGATGCGACCGCCGTCGGACACCCGGCGGGCAGCTTCGCGCAGTACGTAGAAGACCGCGCGGGTGTTGACGGCGAGCACACGGTCGAACTCGGCGTCGGAGACCTCGGCCACTGGCTGCAGGCGCGAGGTGACGCCGGCGTTGGCAACCACGATGTCCAGGCCGCCGAAGTGTGCGATGGCCAGGTCGAACAGCTCCCGCACACTGCTGCTGCGAGTGAGATCCGCGGAAAGCGACAACACATCGACACCGCGCTTGCGGATCGCCTCCGCGGCTTCGTGCGCCTCCGTCTCCCGGCTGCGGTAGTGCAGGACGATATTCGCCCCCTCCTCCGCGAGCGCCTCGGCGATGGCTCGGCCGATGCTACGCGGTGCCCCGGTGACCAGGGCGGTCTTTCCGGCCAGGCGGCGGACACCAGGGTCTCGTGTCCCATGGGATTGATTCACGGTGACGCTCCTCGAGAATGGCGGCCGCGGATCGCGGCTGCCTCCACATCACCGTGCCCTCCAGCCGCTGCCGGTACGAGAGACCGCTTCTGCCTAGGACTGACAGGGCGATGCTCACCCGCTGTCTCTGGGCGACGATGCATACATGGATCGCAATGAGCTCGCGCGTTGCCTGCGTCACTGGCGGGACCGTCTCAGCCCTGTGAGCGTGGGACTGTCGGCAGGCAGCCTGCGGCGCGCGCCCGGCCTACGCCGTGAAGAGGTCGCACACCTCGCCGGTGTGTCGGTGGACTACCTCGCCCGCCTCGAGCAGGGACGCGCGGGGAATCCGTCCCCTTCAGTGCTGGAGGCTCTGGCACGGGCATTGCGACTGACCGATGATGAAAACGCCCATTTGTTCCGTCTGGCCGGCCACGCGGATCCGCGGACCAACGGCATGACCCGGCACATGACCCCGGGGGTCCATCGGATCATCGATCGGCTCGCCGACAGTCCCGTCATCGTCCTGGACGCGGCCTGGCAGCTTGTCGCCACCAACCCGATGGCCACCGCCCTGCTCGGCGAGATGATCAGTGAACCGGCGCGCCAACGCAACCTCCTGTGGCGGCACTTCACCGGCATGCCTTCCCGGGTCGTCGCCACGCCCGAGGAGGACGCCGCCTTCGAGACCGCGGCCGTCGCGGATCTGCGCGCCGCGGTCGGCCGCTACCCGGACGATGTGCCGCTGCGGACTCTCATCACCGATCTGCGCAAGGTGAGCGCCCGCTTCGACAAGCGCTGGCAGCACGGCTCGGTCGCGCGCCACATGGCGACGCGCAAGACGATCCTCCACCCACAGGTCGGGCCGATGACCTTGGACTGCGACGTCCTCACCGTCGAGGGCAGCGACCTGCGTATCGTGGTCTACACCGCCGAGCCGGGATCATCCGACGCACGCACACTGAGCCTGCTCAACACCATCGGCACGCAGAGGTTCACCGCCTCTCCGGAGTGACGCGAACCTTCCTCAAGGGTTGACCGCCGCCGCCCGCCCAGGTCCAGCGCGCCTTCGGCTTCGCCCCTCACCGGCCTGACCTCACGATCACCGACTCGAACTTCCTCAGTAACCGCTGTGTGGCAGGGGACTGCGGTTTCCTCCCGTCATGAGTGGCTGTGGACGGTATCGGATGTCGAGGTATCGAGGCCGGGCTCCCAGCGCACCAGCCGGGTCGGATTACCGCCGGTTCGGCCACGCGCCGCCCGGCCCGGAAGTGTGGTTGACACGCCCCGGGGTCATATATACGTTAGGTATACGCCACCCCTTGGAGGGCAAATGCCAACGCCTATCACCGAGATCGAAGGCATCGTCGGACGCAAGGTGCGCCGCGACATCAGCCGGCTGGTCGCGTTCGCGCAGGGGAATCTGGAGCGCGCCGCCCAGTCGATAGCGGACCACCCCTCGCCGCACATCGGCATCGTGTGCGGGTTCTTCGTCCGGCACGCGGAACCGCCGTCACCTGAGACGGACGGCCTGAACGGCATGGGTCAGCTCGCCGCGGGGTTCATCGAGGCCGGTATCCCCGTCACGGTGATCACCGACGCGCCATGCGCCAAGGCGGTATGGGCGGTCACCGGTGTCCTGCCGGGAAGGATCGCGCTCGAGGTCGTATCGGTGGACGCCGACGCCGTACGGAGCCTTCGCGGACGTCTGGAGTCGGCGGAGCAGCCGCTCACCCACCTCATCGCGATCGAGCGCTGCTCGCTGGGGGCCGACGGGAGGGCGCACCGCGAGCACGGGTGGGACATCTCGGACGACACCGCGCCGCTGGACTACCTGTTCCAGGACGACGGCTGGAACTCGCCCTGGACCACCATCGGTATCGGTGACGGCGGCAACGAGATCGGCATGGGTGTACTGCCCCGGGAGATCGTCGAGGAAGATATTCCGAACGGTGCCCTGGTCGCCGCGCGGACCGGCGCAGACCACCTGATCGTCTCCGGTGTCGCCAACTGGGGTGCCTACGGGTTGCTCGGAGCGGTCGCGAGTCTGCGGCCCGATCTTGCCCCGTACCTGCTCAAGCACTTCCACGCGCAGTCCGAGCACGACGTCCTCATCGCGGCGGTCACCATCGGCCAGGCCATCGATGACAGCCGTGTCGATCGGCTCGGCCAGTTGCAGATGACGATCGACAGGCTTCCGCTCGGCGACCACATTGAGATCATCGAGTCCATAATGGCCGTTTTGTCACGAAACACCTGACCGGTCGATGTCGGCCCGCTGTCAGCGGGCCGGTGCCCGGTGCGACGCAAAGAGCAGAGAAAGTAATGACAGGCACAGCACGTATTGTCCTTATTCACGCGACGCCCGTCGCCATGGCACCCGTCCATGACGCGTTCCGCAGCGAATGGCCCGAGGCCGAGCTGACCAATCTGCTCGATGACGGGCTCACCACCGAGCGGGCGCGCCGGCCGGAGCTGGCCGAGGAGCTGATCGAACGTTTCGTGGATCTGGTGCGCTACGCCCACCGCACCGGCGCCGACGGCATCCTGGCGACCTGTTCGGCGTTCGGCCCGGCGATAGAACGCGCGGCCGCTCTGCTGCCCGTGCCTGTGGTCAAACCGAACGAGGCGATGTTCCGGGCGGCGCTCGCGTGCGGCACCGACGTCGGGATGCTTGCCACGTTCGCGCCCTCGGTCCCGACCATGGAGGACGAATTCGCCGCCGAGGCGGAACGTCTGGGATCACCTGCGAAGCTCAGGTCGATCGTCGTCGACTACGCGATCGACCTGCTGCGTGCGGGGGACACAGGGTCACACAACCGGCTGGTCGCGGAGCAGGCACCGAGGCTCTCCGGCTGCGACGCCATCGTCCTCGCCCATTTCTCCACGTCGCAGGCGGTGGAGCGGGTCCGCGCACGGGTGGACGTGCCCGTCTTCACCGCGCCACAGACGGCCGTCCTCGCTCTGAAGGAGGCTGTCCATGGCGCCTCGTGACGGCCGCCGTCTCCACGTGGGCCCGTCGGCCGATGTGATCGGAGAGGGGTGCGGGCATGTTGCTCGGATGCATCGCCGATGACTTCACGGGCGGTACCGATCTCGCCTCCGTACTGATGGCGCAGGGGATTCGAACTGTGCAGGTCATTGGCGTCCCCGACACCTGGGAGGACATTGCGCGGTCGGGCGCGGAGGCGGTCGTCGTCGCGTTGAAGACCCGCACGGCGCCGGTTGCCGACGCGGTCGAGCAGTCCCTTACCGCGCTGCGGTGGCTGCGGAAGATCGGCTGCGATCGCTTCTACTTCAAGTACTGCTCGACTTTCGACTCCACCCCGGCGGGCAATATCGGCCCGGTCGCGGACGCCCTGATGGACGCCCTGGGCATGGATTTCACCGTCGTATGCCCGGCGCTGCCGGCCAACGGCCGTACCGTCCGCGACGGCCGGCTCTTCGTGGACGACGTGCCGTTGGACGAGACTTCCATGCGTCAGCACCCCCTGACGCCGATGGATGACGCGAACGTGGTGCGGCTGATGCGGCGGCAGACTTCCTCGCGAGTCGGTCTGGTCGACCGCGGAACCGTGGTTCAGGGGTCGGAGCGGATCCACGCCGAGTTCGCCGCGTTGCGCTCGGCGGGAATCCGGTTCGCCGTCGTCGACGCGACCGACGACCAGGACCTCCTCGCCATCGGCCGTGCGTGCGCCGATCTGCCGCTGGTCACGGCGAGTTCGGGGGTCGCGATCGGGCTCGCTGCATCTCTCCGTGCCCAGCCGGAGGACCTCGCCGACAGTGCCCCGGAGGCCCACCTGCCATCCGGCGGGGCGCGGGCTGTCATCGCCGGTAGTTGCTCGGCGGCGACGAACGCCCAGGTCGAGGCGGTGCGAGAGGTTTACCCGACCTTCCCCGTCGACCCCTTCGCGATCGTCCGAGGTGAGGATGTCGTCACAGCGGCACTGCGCTGGGCGCGCCCGCTACTGGCGCATGGTCCGGTCCTGCTGCACGCGACGCAACCTGCGCGGGACGTCACAGCGGCGAAGTCACGGCTTCCCGACGACTTCGCCTCACGGATCGAGGACACCCTCGCCTCGATCGCCCGCGGTCTCGTCGGCATGGGGGTCGACCGGTTGGTCGTCGCCGGTGGGGAGACATCCGGCGCGGTCGTAGGGGCACTGGGTGTTACGGGGCTGGTCATCGGGCCGGAGATCAGTCCAGGAGTCCCGTGGACCTGGGCGCTTGGCACCCCCCGGCCACTCGCACTCGCGCTGAAGTCGGGGAATTTCGGCTCGCGCGACTTCTTTCTCGACGCCTGGGAGCGGCTGCCATGAACGTGATCACGAGGAGCCACGAATCTCAGCTGCGGGAGCGGCTCACCACTCTGGGTGCATCCTTGTTCGCCCGCGGGCTGACCACCGGGACCAGCGGCAACCTCAGCGTGCGCGTGTCCGACGGATGGCTGATGACGCCCACCAACGCGAGTCTGGGCACCCTTGATCCGGACCGGCTGTCAAAGCTGGACGAGAACGGTCGTCACGTCGGCGGGGACCGCCCGACCAAGGAGAGCCTCCTGCATCTGGCGCTGTACAGGCAGCGACGGGACGCCGGTGGCATCGTTCACCTGCACTCGACCTACGCGGTGGCGGTGTCCTGCATGGATGGGCTCGATCCAGCCGGGTGCCTTCCGCCGCTCACCGCCTATTTCGCCATGAGGGTCGGCCGGCTGCCCCTCGTCCCCTACCACCGGCCCGGTGACCCGGCGCCGGCCACCGCGATCTACGACCTCGCCGCCCGTTACCACGCGATCCTGCTGGCCAACCACGGGCCGATCGTCAGCGGCACGACTCTTGAATCCGCGGCGGCGGCGATCGAAGAGCTGGAGGAGACGGCGAAACTCTTCCTGCTCCTGCGCGGAATACCGACCCGCCCGCTCAGCGACCAAGAGGTCTCACAGCTCGACCGTGGTCACTGACCTCACCTCCTCGTGGATGACTCCTTGCCCCGCATACCGCAACTGCATGGCTGGCTGCCATACCCGACAACAGTTCCTGAGAGGACAGCAATGAGTGACATCAAGCTCCAGCACCGCATGGTGTGGGCGGACGACCTCCGGTTCCACATCGTGGAAGCCGGCGAAGGCCCCACGATCGTCCTGGTCGCGGGATTCCCGCAAAGCTGCTACGCGTGGCGGCGCCTGATGCCGCTGCTCGCGGACCGTTTCCATGTGATCGCCGTCGACCTCCCTGGGCAAGGCGACTCCGACAAGCCCGTGGACGGCTACGACACCCTGACGACCGGCAAGCGGCTGCGCTCGCTGCTGAAGGCCCTCGGTGAGGACTGGTACGTGCTGGTCGGGCACGACGTCGGCGCCTGGGTGGGGTACGCCTATGCCCATCAGTTCGCCGCCGACCTGCGCGGAGTGGTGCTCCTCGACGGCAACATCCCGGGTGTCACACTGCGGCCGACGATCACGCTCGGCCCGGACAACTGGCGTAACTGGCACTTCCTGTTCAACCCGATCCCCGACCTGCCCGAGGCACTGCTCCAGGGCCGCGAGCGCATCCTCATCGAATGGTTCTTCAGCAGGAAAACCGCCAACTGGAGGTCCACTTTCAGCAAGGCCGACATCGACGAGTACGAGCGCGTGTACCAGACCTCGGGTGGACTGCGAGGCATGCTCGGCTACTACCGCGCGGTCCTGGAGGACATCGAGCAGAACACCCCCCTGATGCGGCGGAAGATCGGCGTCCCGGTCCTCGCCCTCGGCGGCGAGGTTGGCTCCGCCCCCGACCTCTACGAGAGCATGCGGCCGCTGGGCAGCGACGTGCGGGGCGGAGTCATCGCCGGCAGCGGTCACTACATTCCCGAGGAGGAACCCGAGGCGCTCGCACGGGAGATCTCCGACTTCGTCAACGATCTCAAGGCATAGGGAGGGGAAGATGGCGACACCGAACGAGAAGGGTTCCGCCCCGAGCGGCTACGTGACTCCCGTGGTGGTGCACCAGGGCGTCGCGTACGTCAGCGGCCAGCTTCCCAGGAAGGACGGCCGGATCGCCTACCACGGGAAGGTCGGCGCGGACGTCGACCTGGAATCCGCCAGGGCCGCCGCGCGGCTGTGCGCACAGACGTGTCTCAACACTCTGGACAGCGAACTCAGCGGAGAGGGGGGCCGGGTCCTGCGGATCCTCAAGATCACTGGATTCGTTGCCTCGGCCCCGGATTTCACCGCTCAGGCCAAGGTAATCGACGCCGCGTCCGAGGTCTTGATCGAGACCCTCGGCGACTCCGGCCGGCACGCACGAAGCGCCATCGGCGTAACGCAACTCCCGCATGGCGCCTGCGTCGAGATCGAGGTCATCGCCGCGCTCGGCGCCCCGTCATGACGACGGACCATGGGCTGCGCTTCTGCGCGAATCTGGGCTGGCTTTTCGGTGAAGTGCCGTTCGAGGAGCGCTTCGACGCCGCGGCCGAGGCCGGATTCTCCGCCGTCGAGTACGCCTCGCCTTACGGTCGTTCACCGGTGGAGCTACGCCGGCGACTGAAGGACGCGGGGCTGCGCCAGGTGCTGATCAACAGCCCGGTGGGGTCTCCGGGAACTCCCACGGCCGCGGGAACGGCGTGCCTGCCGGACCGAATCGGGGAATTCCGCGACGGCATCACACAGGCGCTCGACTACGCCGTCGAGCTGGAGTGTCCGCTTGTCCACCTGCGGGCCGGCGTACGGCCCGCAGGTGTCCCGCGCGACACGGCCGTCGCCCAGTACGTCGCGAACGTGGTGTGGGCAGGACAGCTCGCCTCCAGCGCGGGCGTCCGGCTGGTCATCGAGGCGGTCAACGCTCAGGACATTCCGGGCTACTTCCTCCAGACCCAGGAACAGGCCGCGGGCGTCGTGGCGGCTGTCGGCAGTGATCAGGTTGGCATGCTCTTCGACATCTACCACTGCCAGATGAGCCAGGGCGACCTGAGCACCCGTCTGGAGGAATTCCTGCCGTCCACCGCTCACATTCAGGTGGCGGACGTGCCCGGCCGGGCAGAACCGGGCACTGGGGAGATCGCCTGGGACTTCGTGTTCGACCGGCTGCGGGCATTTGGATACCCGGGCTGGATCGGCTGTGAGTACCGTCCCGCGAACGCCACCGCCGACGGGCTCGGATGGCTGACGAGGTACGCCCCGGAAGGGAACGGGTGAAGTAGTCATGCGTAAGATGCCTAATCATGGGCATGTCAAACTCTTCAGTACCCTGGCGGTGCGGAGCGCCCTGGAACACCGGCTGCTCGAAGAGTTCACCGAGGCGACGGGGACAGCCGTCAGGGCTGTCTTCGATCCGACGTCCGCGCTGAGGAAACGGATGGCCTCGGGGGAGTACCCCGACGTCCTGATCGCCATCACGGACGACGTCAGGCAACTGGCCGCGCAGGGCGTCGTCGACGGCGCGGCGAGACTGCCGCTCGCCAGCACCGGAGTCGGCCTCGCGGTCCGTGCGCGAACACCGCACCCGCGGATCGCGACCGTCGGTGAGCTGGTTCGTACGCTGCGCGACGCGCGGTCGGTCGCCTATTCGAGAACCGGGGCCAGCGGCATCTACTTCGCCCGGTTGCTGGCCGAACTCGGGGTGGCCGAGGAGGTGAACGCACGTGCCACGGTCGTGGAGAAGGGTTTCACTGCGGACGCTGTTTTGGACGGCAGAGCGGACCTCGCCATCCAGCAGGTGAGCGAGCTGATGGCGGTCTGTGGCGTCGACGTGGTCGGCCCCTTCCCGGCCGGTGCCGACCACGACACCGAGTTCAGCGCCGTACCGTCCATGGCTGCGGCGGGCCTGCCCCCCGCGCTGGAGCTGGTGCGCTTCCTCGCGTCTGAGCAGGCGCGTTCGACCTATGGGGCATTCGGTCTCAAGGCCGCGACCGGCAATGGGGCCCGAGCGAGCTGAGCCGTGAGCCGGGTGTGCTCAGTTCCCCGGCAGGACGAGAGGGCGAAGCTTGACGGGGAACGGAGCGACCGTGTTGCTTTGCAGCAGCCGTACCAGCCGGTCCTGCGTGGCGCCTGCGTGTTCCGGCAGTACCTCGGTGAGCGCCTCGCGGTCCTTGTCCCGCACCGCTTCGATGATGCGGTCATGCTGCCGGACATTGAGCTCGAACTGCTCGTCCTGCTGCTCGGGCAGTGCCGACTCCAGTGTGTAGAGATGGACGAGCAGCCGACGCACATGGCGGTGGGTCGATTGGGCGAAGTCGTGGAAGAAGCTGTTGCCGATCGACTGGTTCATGCGCATGTGGAACTGCTCGTTCAACTCCGTGATGTTGAGGTACCTGCGGTTGTCGACCTCCACGCGGTACACCGTCTGAATGCGTTCCAGGTCGTCGGCGAGCGTCTCGTCGTCGAGCCTGCACAACTGAGCGAGGTTGTTCTCCACCAGTTGGTGAGCCACCACGATCTCGCCGATCTCCGCCAGATCGAGCTTGCGGACGAATGTGCCACCCCGGTTGGGCAAAATCTTCACAAAGCCCTCCGCGGCCAGCTGGTTGATGGCCTCCCGCGCCGGGGTCCGGCCCAGCTGGAACTCCTTGAGCAGCAGCGGCTCGTCGATCCGGCTACCCGGCGGGATCGTCAGGTCGATGATGCGGGAGCGGATCTTCTCCACGGCGGCCCCGGTCTGGGAAACCTTTTTCGGGGATGCCTGGGACCCGCCCATTGCGGCGCTCGTCTCCGTTGCCGGGACACTGGGCTCGGTTTGTCCGGTCTTCGACATGGCAGCCGCCGCTTTCCGGCTTTCCGGCATTCATCACTCTCCTGCGAACGGGAACGACGGGTGAAGCATCATCCGGACGTTCCGCTGTGGTCCACGGCGTCGGCCCGGAAGGGCACGCCGTTACGTACCCCTTGGCCGCCCAGACGCCATCGATGGTAACCGGCGTCCGCCTCCGCGCACGGGGTGGGCACGGCATCCCATGGGCCCGCTACCTCGGTATCAGCCCCGTTTCACGTCATTACATTCGTGTGAGAACCCTGGACGCGCCACCGATACGCCAAGTATACGTTAGGTATCCATTCGGAAGGCGGGACCATTGATGCCGAATACTCCCGGCAATGATCTGTCACGCTCGCGACCGGCCGTGACCACGGCCGGGGCGGCGGCCGCATCGGCCACCTGCCATACGTCGACCGGGCCGGAGGGCGATGCCGGGCTGGCGCGAGGACTCAGTCCGCGGCACATGCAGATGATGTCAATCGGCATGGCCATCGGCGTGGGGCTGTTCCTCGGCTCCGGGCGGGGCATCCATATCGCGGGTCCGGCGCTGCTTCTCGCCTACGCCCTCGCGGGGGCGGTCGTGTACTGCCTCATGCGCGGCCTGGGGGAGATGGCCGTCCATTCGCCGCACGCCGGATCGTTCAGCGAGTACGCCCGTATCCATGTGAGCCCCTTCGCCGGGTTCGTCACGGGCTGGACCTACTGGCTGCAGTGCATCGTGGGCCCGATGGCAGAGCTCACGGCGAGCGGTGTCTACATGCACTACTGGTATCCGGACCTTCCGCAGTGGGTGCCCGCGCTCATCGGCTTGGTTCTGCTGTTCGGCGTGCACTGGGTCTCGGTCCGGATGTTCGGGGAGTCCGAGTTCTGGTTTGCGCTGATCAAGATCATCGCCATCGTCGGGCTGATCCTTTTCGGGGCCGTCATCATCGTCACCGGTGTGACCGCGCTCGGCCACGGTGCGAGCCTGAGCAACCTCTGGACATTCGGCGGCTTCTTTCCGAATGGGGGGCACGGCTTCTTCCTCACCCTGCAGATCGCCGTCTTCGCGTTCATCGGGGTGGAGATGCTTGGTATCACCGCGGGCGAGGCGGCACACCCGGAGCGGACGATCCCCAAGGCGGTGGGCAACGTCATCTGGCGCATCATCGTCTTCTACATCGGCGCGCTGTTCATCCTCATGGTCGTCCAGCCGTGGACGCGGTACACCGCTGACGTGAGCCCATTCGTTTCGGTGTTCTCCAAAGCGGGGCTGGCCGGCGCCGCGGGAATCATGAACTTCGTCGTCCTGACCTCGGCACTTTCCTCATGTAACGCGAATATGTTCTCGGCCAGTCGACTGCTCTACGGCTTGGCATCCGCGGGTTCGGCGCCGCGAGCGCTCCACCACACGACACGTCGCCGGGTGCCGGGGCGGGCGCTGACGGTCACCACGCTCGCCGTCGGCGTCGGGGTGCTCTTCAACTATCTTGCGCCCGCTCATGCCTTCATCACGCTGACCAGTGTCGTCAGCGCCTCCGGGCTGTGGACGTGGAGCATGATCGCCATTTCCCATATGCGGTTCCGCCGTCGGCTGGCGCTGGAGGGCGCACCCCTGCCGGCGTTCCGGCTGCCCGGCGCTCCCTGGACGAACATCTTCGTGGTCGCGATGGTGGTCATCGTCCTGGTGAGCCTGGCATTCGAGGGTGACACACGAGTGGGTCTGTACACCGGTGCGGTCTGGTTCGCCCTCCTCACCATCATCTACGTCGCCCGTCAGCGGGCCGCGCGGGGGCGGTGAGAGCGAGTCGCTCCGTGTGTTGCTCGCTTTGGGCGCTTACCGCACGGCACCGGGTCGCGACTCCTGTATGGGCGAAGACTCAGGCGGCCCGTCGAATGCGCTTGATGCGCCGACGCAGATGGCCGGTGAGCAACGCCGCGGCGGCATACGTGCCAAGCGCGGCCACCACAGTCAGCCATATCGGTCCATGGCTGTACAGGTTGTTCACGAGGAACGCGCCGAGGAACACGGTGCTGACCGCGGACCGCACGTCGTTTCGCAGCCACCAGTGCTGTCGGGGTGCTTCCGCTTCGGCGAGCTGCCGCGCGTATGTCGTCACGGGCCCGAATTCCTCCTCGGGCTCACACCCGGCTTCCGTGACGTGTCGGCTTGCTTCCCGGGTGAGTTCGGCCGCGCGTGCCCGCGGAAGTGCGTGGCGTCCTTCCAGAAGCTGCGGCAGCTTTCGGAGCCACGCTTCAGACGGCAACTCCTCGTGCGTAGGGGCGGTCGGCGGGTTGTAGAGCAGTGCCCATGCGGGGAGCAGGAGGCCCACCGCGCAGATGGCGGGGGTCGGCACGTGTGCGATCACGGTGTCAGGGCCCTCGACGAACGCCACAGCGGCGAGGATGACGGCGACGAGGGTAGCCAGTCCGCAACCGGCCGCGCGGGCGCGGGAGCCGGCGTGTAGCGTGACCTGCACGCCGTGCAGGGTGGCTACGGCGGTGGCGACGACGGTGCAGCCGACAAGGGTGGCGGCGGTGAGATCGATCACGAGACCCTTCGCGACGAACAGGTACGCCCCAACCACGAACGTCATCCAGCCCAACACCCCGGTCACGGTGAAGACGTAGTCGGCAGTCGTCAATGCGTCGGGGTCGTTTCCGGCCGGTGTGCCTGCGGGCAGCCGCTCGCTCGCCACGGTCTCGGCGAAGTCTTCCGGGAGACCGAAGGCGTCCTCCGGGCGTTCTCCGCTCTCCGCGCAGTGCGCGGCCACTTCAGCCAGCACAGTGTCGCCCACGTCTTTTCCCACGGACCGCTCGGCGAGAGCGAGCCGTGTGCGGAATTCCCACGCGTCCATGGTTTCGGTCATAACAACTCCTGGTCGGTGTGTTTCATGAGTCGGTCCATCGCAGCGGAAAAGTCCTGCCAGTGCGCTATCTCGTCACGCAGTCGGGCGCGCCCGGCGTCGGTGAGCCGGTAGACCTTGCGTCCCGGGCCGCCCTCACCCGGCTCCCAGCGCGACTCGACCAAGCCGTCGGCTTCCATCCGGCCGAGAACGGGGTACAAGGCTCCGCCACGCACCGACCCCAGGCCATGCTCTGCGAGCCTTTGCACCAGTGCGTATCCATGCCGGTCGGCTTCGGCCAGCACTGCGGCCACGCTCAGCTGCAAGGTTCCGCGCAGCCAGCCGGCCGACGGGTCCGTTCGCGCCATCTGACCTCCCTTCAGGCTACTCGGAATCCACAACTAGTTCTATTTCAGAATAGTGATCTCGGTGTGCTTGTCAAGAAAGCCCTGGCGCTTCGCGCTCGCCCTCGCGCCCCAGGCGGCGGTGGAGTGGGCGGTGACGCCCAGGAATCCGGCGGGTGCGCACTTCCATGACGAACAGCTCGTACAGGCGCTGCAGGCTGAGGGCATCGAGATGGAAGAAGTCCGTGGCCGCGGGCCAGTTCGGCGCTACCCGGCGGAACACCCCATCGGGGAGTTCTCCGTGTCGAGTCTGACAACGAGGTCACGGACGTTCGCTGACAGAGGGAGGGCACTGTGGAGTGCGGCACCCGGGCTTCGGACGCCGATAACAGCGGTGCCCCTCCCGTGAGTTTGCTGGACCGGCACTCCGGTGCGCGGTCTCGACGATCTGGCCGATCTCGGGACCGGGGGTGAAGACCGCGTCGACGCCCATGGCTTGCAGGGCGTGGATGTCGCCATCGGGGATGATGCCTTGACGAGGACACGGACCTTGCCAGTGTCTTCCTCGGCGATGATGGTGGGACGATCCGCTTCGGCAGTTGACGCGGGGCCCGCTCGCTCAACGAGGCCGGTAAGAGCCGCGCCAGGTCGTCGGCCCCGGCTGTGCGAGGGTGTGGCGTGGGATGTTGGGTTCTTTGTCCGCCCACTCATCCAGTCGCTTGGGCATCGCGGGCACCGACGAAGCTGCCGCGGCGCGGGCTCGTACCACCGCCAGGACAGCGGCCAGCTTCTCCGAGGTCGGGTTGCCCTGCAGGATCTTGATCGTCATGTCCGCTCGCAAGGGTGCTCGGGCCTACTGGGGATGTTGCCGTGCTTCTTCGGCGGCAAGGACTCTCGCGTGGTGCGCAGCTGACGCAGTCCTCGTACGACGTGCCGGCGGGTGTCCGAAGGCTTGATCACGGAGTCGATGTAGCCGCGCTCGGCCGCGATTAGGGGTTGAGGAGGGTGTCCTCATACTCCTGGATCAGCTGGGCGGGTCGCTCCGACGTCTCCGCTCGCCTCGGCCTCGGCGATGGTGCGGCGGTGGAGGATGTTGACCGCGCCCAGGTGTTTGGAGCCCATCACGTCGTACGCGCCGCCGAACGCCTTGCGGGTGATGACCGTGATCAGCGGGACGGTGGCCTCGGCGTAGGCGTAGATCAGCTTGGCGCCGCGCCGGATGATGCCGTTGTACTCCTGGTCGGTGCCGGGCAGGAAGCCGGGCACGTCCACGAAGGTCAGGACGGGCACGTTGAACGCGTCGCAGGTGCGTACGAAGCGTGCGGCCTTCTCGGAGGCGTCGATGTCCAGGCATCCGGCGAACTGCATCGGCTGGTTGGCCACGATGCCCACCGGGTGGCCCTCGACCCGGCCGAAGCCGGTGATGATGTTGGGCGCGAAGAGGGCCTGGGTCTCCAGGAACTCGTTGTCGTCCAGGACGTGCTCGATGGCCTTGTGCACGTCGTACGGCTGGTTCGCCGAGTCCGGGATGAGGGTGTCCATCTCCCGGTCCTCGTCCGAGACCTCCAGGTCGGCCTCGTCGGGGAAGGCCGGGGGCTGGGAGAGGTTGTTGGAGGGGAGGTAGGACAGCAGCGCGCCCCGCCGAAGACTGTGAAGACCTGGGAGAACACGGCCACCGGGCGGCCGTCGACCGTGCCGTAGCCGGTCACGACCCCGTCCCCGTAGGGCCGGTTCTGGTCGATGCCGAAGTTGGTCGAGCGGTGCGGGGCGAACTCGTCGAGCTCGGTGAAGGACCCCTCGTCCAGGAGGAGGTCGATGCGTTCGCGCGCGGTCAGCTTGCCCTTGGCGTGCTGCTTCTCCACCGCGCGCGGACCCCGCGTGGGTCGCTTCTGGCCGATTCGGCCGAAGGCTTGGCATGCCGCAAGCAGTGGTCCCGCCGTCGGCACGCAGTCGGACGAGGCATCGCGAGCTGTCAGTCCCGCCCCGGGAGGCACCGTGACGTCACCGCGGCTCAGTGTCCTGGGGTGGAAAGCGCGGACCGGTAGCGGGGGCCGACGCGGCAGGTCGACGGCGCCGCCGCGGTCTTCGACTGCCTCGATCAGCTCCAGCGCCGCCGCCTCGAGGTCGTCGGTCATCAGTGGCCAAAGACCTGCGACGTCCCGCATTAGGTTCGTACGGGGGTGTGCTGCCCGAGGAAGTCCAGGACGAGCTCGTTGAACCGACGATGCCGCTCCCACTGCGGCCAGTGCCCCGCGCCCTCGACCAGCTCGAAACGCCCGTTCGGGAGCTTCTCCGCCATGCGCAGCCCGACGGCGGCGGGTCCCGAAGGGTCGTCGCTGGTCCAGACCACGAGCGCGGCCGCGGTGATGGCGGCCAGCTCGTCGTCGGTGATCATGTTGCGTGCCCGGACGTCTGCGTCCTGCAGGCACATGATGTTCCGCATCGACTCGGCGAACGGCGCCTGTGAGTACAGGGTCCGCCGGACGTCGACCAGCTCCTGGGTGACGCTCGCCGGATCAGCCATCAGCCAGCTCACGCGGGCGCGGATGCGCCCATCGCTCGGGTCGTCGGCAGCGCCTTGGGACAGCGTGCGGATCCGTTCGCGGACAGCTGGGTCGGACAGCGCGCCACCGGGGGTGTTCAGCACGATCCGGTTCACCCGCTCCGGGTATGCGTACGCGGCCTTCACCGCGATCCAGCCGCCGAGCGACTCCCCGTTCAGATGTGCTCGTTCCACATCGAGCGTGTCAAGGAGGCCCATGAGATGGGCGACGTAGTCCGGTAGTTCCAGCGGCCGGGTAGCCGGGGTGGTCAGCCCGTGGCCCGGGTAGTCGTAGGCGATCACGCGGTATCGCGCGGCGAGGGCGGGGATGTTGCGCGCATAGGCCTCCAGGTGCCCGCCGACGCCGTGCAGCAGGACCACGGTCTCCGGTCCCGAGCCGGCCTCCAGTACGCGGGTGTCCCACTCGCCGACCTGCACGTGCCGGATCGTCATATCCTGCCCGAGCAGGGCGGTCCAGACGCTCGGCTCTTCGGTGATGGGCGCGGGGACGGGGATGGTCACGGATTCCTCCGGGTCTCTGCGATGGTGATGCCGAAGCCAGCGATCCACTCCGGGATCGGGCGGTAGAAACTGCTGCGCATGGTGTAGGGGCCAGCGGCGGCCAGCGCCGCGTAGCAGGCCAGCCAGGTGCGTACCTCGTGGGTGGAATTGCCCGCCTCGGCGGTGATCCAGGCGTTGGTCCAGGTGTCGGTGGCGGTGAGTCGGCCCTTGGCCAGCAGGTCCAGGAACGCGCGGTCCCAGTCAGGGTTCAGTCGCGGCCCCGGCTTGCCGGCCGCGACGGCCAGTCCGGCGTCGCGGACCCGGTTCTCTCGCCCGGCCCGCTCTTCGGGCGTCGGTTGGCGGCCGGCGATCAGCCGGGCGGCCACCTCGGGTGGCGCGCCCTCCAGAGTAGGGAGCGGCGGATCATGGGAGAGGCCGCCGGATCCGAGCAGCAGCACCCGGCGGTCGAGCGCGAGCAGGGCACGGCCCAGCGCCTCACCGAGCAGGCGGGTGCGCTGCACGGGGCCGAACGGCACGGCCACGGAGTTGCAAGGTGGAACGACGGCCCCGTGAGCATCGCTGGCCGGCATCGGTTCGGGACCGTTGACGCCGGCCCGGCGCGGATTGGGCGCGGCGGTCAGCGAGGGGCCATGCGTAGGGCCCCGTCCATCCGGACGGTTTCGCCGTTGAGGTAGTCGTGCTCGGCGAGCGTGGTCACCAGGCGGGCGTACTCGGTGGGGTCCGCCAGGCGTTTCGGGAAGGGCACACCCTTGGCGAGACTGGTTCGGACCTCGTCGGAGAAGCCGGCCATCATGGGGGTGTCGACGATGCCGGGGGCGATGGTCATCACCCGAATGCCGTGATCGGCCAGGTCGCGGGCGGCGACGAGGGTGAGGCCGACGACGCCGGCCTTGGACGCGGTGTAGGCGGCCTGCCCCACCTGTCCTTCGAAAGCGGCGATGGAGGCGGTACTGACGATCAGGCCGCGCTGGCCGTTCTCGTCCGGTTCGGCTTCGGCAATGGCTGCCCCCGCCAGCCGCAGGACGTTGAACGTGCCGACGAGATTGATGTTGACCACGGTCTGGAAGAGCTCGAGGCTGTGCGGGCCGCGGCGTCCGAGGACGCGGGCGGAAGGGGCGATGCCCGCGCAGTTGACGGCCAGGCGGAGCTGGGCGCCGTCGGTGCGGATGCGGTCCAGGGCCGTTTGAACCGGCTCTTCACGGGTGACGTCGGCGGGCAGGAGCGTCACGTTGGACGGCGGCGTACCAATGTTCTGGAGGGCGGCTTCGAGGTCCAGCCCGTAGACGTGAGCGCCCTGTTGGGCGAGGAGGGCTGCCGTCGCGGCGCCCAGGCCGGAGGCGGCACCGGTTACCAGGGCGGCGCTACCGTTGATCTGCATGAGGGTCTCCCGAGTGGCGGTCAGCGGGCGAGCTGGCGGCAGATGACCAGCCGCTGGATCTGGTTGGTTCCTTCGAAGATCTGCATGATCTTGGCTTCGCGCATGTAGCGCTCGACGGGGTAGTCGCGGGTGTATCCGTAGCCGCCGAAGACCTGGACCGCGTCCGTGGTGACCTTCATGGCGGCGTCGGTCGCGATCAGCTTGGCGACGCTGGCCTGGCGACTGTGCGGGCGCCCTTGGTCCCGGCGGCGGGCGGCGTCCAGGTAGGTGGCGCGTGCGGAGTCGACCGCTGCGGCCATGTCGGCCAGAAGGAAGCCGAGTCCCTGGTGATCGATGATTTTGCGGCCGAAGGCGGTGCGTTCGTGGGCATAGGTGACAGCGGCGTCCAGGGCGGCCTGGGCCAGCCCGGTGGCGCAGGCGGCGATGCCCAGTCTGCCCGAGTCCAGGGCACTGAAGGCGATCTTCAGTCCCTGGCCTTCGCGGCCGATGAGCCGGTCCGGGGCGAGGAGGGCGTCGTCCCAGAAGGCCGCCGTGGTGGGGATGGCGTGCAGCCCCATCTTCTCCTCGGGGCGGCCGAAGGTGAGGCCGTCGGTCTGTCCGGGCGCGAAGAAGCAGGAGATACCGTCGCTGCCCGGACCGGTGCGGGCGAACAGGGCGTAGAAGTCCGCCTTGCCGCCGTGGGTGATCCAGGCTTTGGCGCCGTTGATCCGGTAGCCGTCGGGGCCCTTGTCGGCGCGGCAGGTCAGGGCCGCGGCATCGGATCCGGCCTGTGGTTCGGAGAGGCTGTAGCCGCCGATGAGGGAGCCGCTGAGGATGTCTTCCGCCCAGCGCTGGCACTGGGCGGAGGTGCCGGCGCTCAGGAGCGGGAAGGCGGCGAGGCTATGAACGCTGGCGGCTACGGCGACGGCGGCCCAGTGTGCTGCCAGCTCTTCGAGGACCTGGAGGTAGACCTCGTAAGGCTGGTTACCGCCGCCGAACTCCTCCGGGTAGGGCAGGCCGAGCAGCCCGGCCTGGCCCAGAAGCCCGAACAGGCCCTCGGGGTAGGTTTCGGTGCGCTCGTGTTCATCGACACGGGGTGCGAGTTCCTTGTCGGCGATGTCGCGGACGAGGTCGAGCAGGTCCTCGGCCTCCCGCGTGGGCAGCAGACGGTCGACAGGCATGACGGAAAGCTCCTGGCTGTGGGCGGTGAAAGGGAGCGAAGGGCTCAGGCGGACACCGCGGTCGGTTCGTCCAGCCCGGCAAGGGCCTCGCGTGCCTTCTCGCGAAAGTCGGCGATGGCCGCCAGCTTGATGCCCTCGTAGCCGCGGATGGCGTCGGTGAGCCGTACCAGGTCCTCAACCTTGGCGGCGTTGTCCGGTGTCAGGTGCGCGAGAGCGTCTTGGACCAGGCGCGAGTACTCCGCGATCAGCGTGCGCTCCAGGCGGCGGACCTTCGCGTATCCGAAGAGGTCCATCCGGGTTCCGCGCACTCCTCGCAGGGCGTAGAGCGTCCGGAAGGCGGCGGGCGCGGTGCGCCGGAGGCGGATCTTGCGCTTCATGCCCAGGGCGCGGAGTATCGGTGGGTGCAGCATGACGGAGACGGCGGCGCCGGCACCGAACTCGTCCTCGATCTTGGCCTGCTCCACGGCGTCCAGATGCAGCCGGGCCACCTCGTACTCGTCCTTGTATGCCATGAGTTTGTGGAGTCCCTGGGCGTAGGCGATCGCGATGCGCTCGCCGGCCTCGTCGCCGGCCCGCTGTCCGGCCACGGTGGCCACCTGCCGCACCTCGTCGGCATATCGCCTCGCGTACGCCTCGTTCTGGTAGGCGATCAAGTCCGCGCTGCGCAGTGCTATGACGTCTCGCAGGCTCCCGGATCGCGCGGCGGTGTCCGCGATGGTCCGTGCCTCGGGCGTGATGTCGAGAACCTCCCGGGCGGGCGTGGCGATGGCACGCCGTACGGCCTCGGGGTCCAGGGCCGCTGCCCGCCCCCAGCGGAAGGCGGCGAGGTTCTTGTCCACGGCAGCGCCGTTGAGGCGGATCGCGGCTTCGATGGACTGGTCCGTCAGGGGAACACAGCCGTGCTGATAGGCGGCGCCGATGAGCAACATGTTGGTCGGCATGTGGTCGCCGAACAGGGATTCGGCCAGGCCCTGGGCATCGAGGTACAGGTTCTCCTTGGGGCGGGTGACCGATTCGATCCGCTCCAGTGCGTCGTCCGGGGAGCCGGGCATGACGACCCGGTTGGTGACCATCGCGGCGGTGGGCACGATGGCGGTGTTGATGACGGCAATGGTGTGACCGGGGCGGGCCACCCGCATGGTGGAGTCGGCGGCCGCCCCGAGCAGGTCGAAGCCGATGACCACGTCCGCGGTCGCGTGGGAGGCCCGCAGGGCTCCGGTCACGGGGTCTGAGGAGATCCGCACGTCGCTGACGACGGGGCCGCCCTTCTGCGCGAGTCCAGTCTGCTCCAGTCCGGCGGCGTAGCGGCCGTCGAGATGGGCCGCCATCTGCAGGATCTGTGACACGGTCACGACGCCGGTGCCGCCGATGCCGGGCATGCGCAGCAGGGTGCTGTTCCCGGACAGGGCGGAGCCGGGCGTGGTCAGTTCCACGGGCAGTCCGGGAAGGGGGCGGGAGGGCCGCTTGTCCTTCGGCTCCACGAGGAGGAAGGAGGGACAGTCGCCCTTCAGGCAGCTGAAGTCCGAGTTGCAGGAGGCCTGGTGGATCTGGGTCTTGCGGCCGAACTCGGTGGCGACGGGCTGCACCGACAGACATGTGGACACGTCGCCGCAGTCACCGCAGCCCTCGCAGACCCGCTGGTTGATGACCACCTTCTCGGCGGGGGTGGGGAGTTTGCCGCGCTTGCGCAGCCTGCGTTCCTCCGCGGCGCACCGGTCGTCATGGATGAGCACGGTCACGCCCTCGACGGCGGCCAGTTCCTTCTCGGCATCGGGCAGGTCGTCGCGGTGTCGCACCGTGGCGATCGGATCAAGGCGTATACCACGGTAGTCGGCCGGTTCGGCGGTGGTCACGACGACCTTCCGTACGCCCTCGAGGGCGAGCCAGCGGGTCAGGGCCGGCACGTCCAGGCGCCCTTCGGGGCGCTGGCCCCCAGTCATGGCGACGGCGTCGTTGTAGAGCAGCTTGTAGGTCATCGTGACGCCCGCGGCTACCGCCGCGCGAATGGCGAGCGACCCGGAGTGGTGGAAGGTACCGTCACCGAGGTTCTGCACGAAGTGCCGGTCCTCGGTGAAGGGAGCGAGGCCGATCCACTGGGCACCCTCCCCTCCCATTTGGGTCAGCCCGACCTGGTTGCCGCGCCCCGCGCCATCCAACGCGATCATGACGTGGCAGCCGATGCCCACTCCGACGAGGGTGTCGTCGTCGGCACGGGTGGAGGCGCTGTGCGGACATCCCGAGCAGAAGTACGGCGTGCGCGCTGAAAGGGTCGGCACCGCGATACGGGCCGGGGCCGGCGGCTTCATGGCGGTCAGCTGAACGGAAGCGGTGTGCGGCAGGCGGTCGGGCCCGATCCGCGTGACCAGCGCCTTGGCCACGTCTTCGGCGCCCAGTGTGCCGCGGGCGGTCAGCAGCGGGCGGCCGTTCTCACCGCGACGGCCCACCACGGTGGGCGCGCCGGTCGTGCCGTAGAGGGCTTCCTTGAGGTGGCCTTCGATGAAAGGCACCTTGTCCTCGACGACGAGAACCTGGTCGAGGTCGCCGGTCATGGCCACCAGTTCCTCTGCCGACAGGGGGAACGGCATCGCCAGGCGGATCAGACGGACGCCCAGATCCTCCAGGGCGGACTCGTCGATACCGAGGTCGGCGAGGGCACGTTGCACCACGGCGTAGGAGGTGCCGGAGGCCACCACGCCCAAGGTCGCTTGCTGGGCGCTGAAGACGATGTGGTTCAGATTCGTCTGACGGGCGTAGTCACGTGCCAGATCCAGACGGCGGGTGAGCATGTCATGCTCGGCGTCCAGCGAGGCGGGACCGACGAGGGTTGGGGGAGCCCCTCGGGGACTGCGGGGAGGTGCGGGGACGTCCGGCCGCAGCGCGTCGAGGTCGACGACCGCGGTGGCGTCCGCGATGTCCGCGACGATCTTCAAGCCGGTCCACAGGCCGGTGGCGCGAGACAGAGCCACGGCATGCAGCCCGAGCTCGATGATCTCCGCCACACTGCCGGGTGTGAGCAGGGGCATGGCCAGGCTCTGGCACATCGGCTCGCACGAACTGGGCACCGTCGAGGACTTGCTGCCGGGGTCGTCGCCGATCCAGGCCACCGCTCCGCCGAGCGCCGCGGTGCCGGCCACGGTGGAGTGCCGGATCGCGTCGGCTGCCCGGTCCAGCCCGGGGTTCTTGCCGTACCAGAACCCGGTGACCCCGTCGTGACGGCGTCCGGGGACCTGCCCGAGTACCTGTGTCCCGGCCACCGCCGTCGCGGCCAGCTCTTCGTTCAGACCTGGCCGGAACACCACGCCGCCGGGGTCGAGGAAGCGGCGCGCCCTGTCCATCTCCATATCGACCCCGCCCAGCGGTGAGCCCTGGTAGCCGGTCACGAAAGCACGGGTGTTCAGGCCGCGTGCTTCGTCGAGGCGGCGCTGTTCGAGGGTCAGTCGCACCAGGGCCTGGATGCCTGAGATCAGTACCCGGCCGCTGCGGGCCGTGTACTTGTCGTCAAGCGATACCGCGGCAGGATCGGTGCTCATGCGCGCCTCCTCGAGATCATGGGTCCGGGCGCCAAGGACAACAACATCCACCGTGCGACACAAGTAACTTGTGAGAAATTGCGAGCCAGAAGCAAAAAATTTGACTAGACGATGCTTGTGGATGCATTTTATTGTCACCCGCTGGGTGTGATGGAGGTACTGATGACAGAGATCGACGACGTCGACCGCCAGCTGCTGCGCATGCTCCACGAAGACGGGCGGCGCACCTTCTCGGACATGGCGATCGACGTGGGACTGTCGGTGGCCGCGGTCAAACGCCGTGTGGACCGGCTCCGGGAGAGTGGCGTGATCACCGGCTTCACCGTGCAGGTCGACCACACCAAGCTCGGCTGGGGCATCGAGGCCTTCGTGGAGCTGTCCTACACCGGAACCACACCGGTTGGGGAGATCGTCCGCACCGCCTACAAGGTCCCCGAGGTCCAAGCCGTCTTCACCATCGCCGGCGATCCGGACGCCCTGGTGCACGTCCGCGTCCGCGACATCGAGCATCTCCAACAGGTCATCGACAGCCTGCGTCGCGCCGGTCAGGTAACCGGGACCAAAACACTCATGGCTCTCGGTTCCTGGACGCGGAGCGCCTGATCGCAGGAGGGACCGTGAGCCGCGGGGCTGGCGCTCCCGCCGCGTGGTGAATTTGATCGCGGCGCGGAGACCCGACCGAGTCACGCCAGAGGCGGCAGCGGACCGCTGTGGGTCCGCCTGACCACACCCGTGGGTACCGATCGCAGTCGTGGCCGCCGTCCAGTGACGTCGGGGAGGGTGTCGCCCTGCGGGCCGGAGCCGGTGCGGAAGTGGTCGAGGTTCGTCTTGGCCGCGGCGGCGTCGAATGCGGCGCCGTCGCTGAAAGTGACGCCCTAGCTCAGGTCGACGGTCAAGGCTGTGCGGGCCTTGTCGTACGCCCACTTACCGGCGGGCATCGAAACCAGCTTCCCGTCAGGCCGACGCAGGATGAGCGTGTCGTACACGGCCTGGCAGGTCGGGAACCACGAGCGCCGGTCCCTGGGCCGGGTCGAACGAGAATGGCCTGGCCGCCGATGACGTGCAGTGATCGGCGCCCGGAGTTCAGCTGCGAGTGGACAGCTGGTAGGAGGCGTACGGGTGAGGCCCGCAGACAGCGTCGATCCGCTGGCTGTCCGACATCGATACCTGGGTATCGGCGTGGTTTTTCTCATCCACGGACGGCGTCCGTATGCCGCGTCCGGCGACAGCGGATGCCTGGCCGTCGTCGCGGCTGGGTGAGCGAGCGGCGACCGCCACCGGTCGCGCCGCCAGCGCAGGCTGCCGGGGCGTGCTACTTGTCCGTCCCTGCCCGCTGGGCGGACCGGGTCGGGGGTGTCCTGCGGTCGGCAACGGACCGAAGGCGAGGGGTAGGCACAAGCGCTCCCGTCGCTCGTCCGCCGCCCTGGCCACGGCCCGTTGGCCGGATCCGCGAGGGAGCGTGCCGTCAGGCCCGACCGCCGTCACAGCGGCGGTGTGGGTACGTCATCACGTCATGGCACATCTCCCGCACTCTGTTCAGGGGGCTTCGGCAGTCTGGTGCGAGAAGGCAGCGTCGAGGGACGCGTCGGGCGGCTTTCAGAACAGGGCCCGCACCTATGTGACCGCCTCGGCCGCGTCGCGGAAGCGGTCCATTCCAGCGTCTTCCCACTCGATCGAGACGGGCCGCGAAGGCCGATGGCGGTGAGGGCTCGGAACGCGTCCTCGCACGGCACGTCGCCGTGACCGGCGGAGGCGAAGTCCCATTGGCGACGGGGAGTGGGTCTCACGGATCGTCGCACACGCCAGGCACCTGAAGCCATCCGCGGCTGTCTCACGTCGTGGCGTCGCTCAGTTGTCTCAGGAACGTGGCATTTCCTCCACGGAACCCGTCAGGGCGATGGACGCCGGTCCCGTGCCGCGGCGGCTTACGGCTGCTGACCGCTGGCCCTCGGGGCGGGCGCGGGGCGTTCCGTTGACGGCTGTGCGGTCATATCGAGCAGGAGCAGCGCGTCGTGGTCGGGGCTGCCAGGGTTCGGCGGTGTAGACGCCGATGCGCTGGCCTGGGGTGCCCTCGACGTGCAGAGACTGGGATGTGAGGGTGAGCATGCCGACCTGGGGATGATGGAACGTCTTGTGCGCGGGCTTGCGTCCGGTGACTTCGTAGCGTTCCCAGAGACCGGCGAAGTCGGGGCTTTTGAGGAGGAGTTCGCCGACGAGGTTGGTCAGATCGGGGGCGTCAGGCGCGGTGCCGGCGACGGCGCGCAGGCGAGCGACGCAGGCGGTGATCTGCCGGTCCCAGTCCTGGAAGAGGTCGCGGGCCGCAGGGTGCAGGAAGAGATATCAGGCAAGGTTTCGGTGCTTGGCCGGCCAGTCGTCCAGGCTGGCGTAGAGGGCGAGGCCACCGGGGTTCCAGGCGAGCATGTCCATGCTGCGGCTGATGACATAGGCCGCGTTCGGGCGCAGTGAGTCGAGCAGCAGCTTGAGGTGGGGGCGCACGGTGCGGCTGGGCGCGGGCGGCGGTTCGGGGGCGTAGCGGGCGGCGCGGGCGGCGAGCTCGCGCAGGTGCTGGTGTTCCTGGTCGTCCATGTGCAGGGCGCGGGCGAGCGAGTCGAGGACGGCGGGGCTGGGGCGGGTCTCCTTGCCGCGTTCCAGACGTACGTAGTAGTCGATGCTGATGCCGACGAGGGTGGCCAGCTCCTCGCGGCGCAGCCCTGGGGTGCGTCGGATGCCGGTGCCGACGGTGAGGCCGGCGTGTTCGGGGCTGGTCCGGGTGCGGCGGGCGCGCAGATAGCGGCCCAGCTCGGCGCCCTCGCTGTGCGCGCTCTCCGATGTCATGACTCCAGTCTCACCCGATGGGCACCTGCTGCGCGGGGCAGTGGGGGCCCTGTCATTACCCCTGAGAGGTCGTTTTCTCCCGCTGTTTCATCCTGGAATTGTTTATTTAGTGACGGTTTTCGGATCGCGCCAGGAGATGGTGGCTTCGCCGGTGAGGCGGCGAGCCATGAGGTCGGTCATGGCGAGGTGGATCATGGCTTCGGAGCGTCCGGGGAGGGTTTCGTAGTCGCGGGCGAGACGGCGGTGGAGCATCAGCCCGCCGTAGGTCCGTTCGACTGCCCACCGCTTGGGGATCGGGGTGAAGCCCCTGGTCCCGGGGGTGCGGGCGGTGATTTCCATGTCGATGCCGAGGGTGGCGGCGTGCTCGACAAGGTGCTGGCGGTAGCCGCCGTCCACCCACACCTTGCGGATTGCGGAGTGTTCGGCAGCGACCTGGTCCAGGAGTTGGCTGCCGGCCACAGAGTCCTGCACGCTCGCCGCGGTAACGAGCACCGCGAGTAGGAGGCCGATCGTGTCGATGACGATGCTCCGCTTCCGGCCGACGATCTTCTTCCCGGCGTCGGTGCCTTGGCTGGAGGCGGGGACGCTGGTGGAGGTCTTGACACTCTGTGCGTCGATCACGCAGGCCGAAGGTTCGGCGTCCCGCCCCTCCTTCTGTCGCAGGAGTTGCCTGAGTAGGCCGTTGAGCTGGGCGAACACACCTTCTGCCGCCCACTTGGCGAAGTATCCGTAGACCGTGTTCCAGTGCGGGAAGTCGTGCGGGAGGTAGCGCCACTGGACGCCGGTGCGGTCCACGTACAGGATCGCGTTCATAATCTCGCGCAGGTCATGCTCGGGTGGCCGGCCGAAGTCCAGGGCCCTGCCGCGACGCTCGAAGCGCCAGGCGGACAGCACCGGCTCGATCAACTCCCAGCGGGCATCGGACAGATCACTCGGATACGGGCGTCGCGCAGGCATGTTCCTGGAGTACCGCTCCGGACCGAGTGCGCCCAGGCGCACGGCAACGACGTTGGAAGCACGCAGCGCAAGGCCTGGCTTCTTGGGATGAGACAGGCACAGACCATCTCCCGCCCCACTTGCCACCCCACCTGTCCGTCAGGTACCAAACCCATCAACAACCTCCGCACCACCACAACCCCGTGCCGCGAAGATTGACAGACACCAGCACATTCAAGGTGAAAACGACCTCTGACTGTTTGCGAACTCAGCGCGGAAGCGTGCCCCATACGGGTGGTCTGTCGTGACGTTGTCTTGTCGGCAAGGCGCCCCCTGTGGGGCACTGTGTATGTGCACAGCGGCCCACCCTGGAGCTGGAAGGCCGCGCCTCCGCTCCCGGGGTGGGCTTTTGAGGGACTGGTGTCCAAGCCCCGCTCTCCGCTGTCTCGGGGGCTCGACTGGGTCAACGCGACGAACCCCGGACCTGGGTAGGTCGGGGGTCCTGGGAGCTCCCCGCGCACGGAGGTCAGGCCGCTCCACCCCATGACCAGAGGATGGAGCGGATTCGATACGACCCGGCGACGGTGACGCCGTAACCATGGGGATGGCTTACACCGTCGCCGGTAATGACGTTAATACACCTTTTGCGGGTTGGCGCGTCACGGCTGGCGCCGGCTCCGGCCACGACTGCGGCTCCATCGACACGGAACCCCTCCCGCTCCGTGACCGGGAACGAAAAGGACCGGCCACCAGACCAGCCTGCCGCAACGATCAACACCCCGACCAGCACAAACAGTAAATGGGCAACAGGATCGGGCAGGGTGCGAGGGCGGTCAGCGTGGAGAGTGCCACCGTCACGTGAAGAAGCCTGCCTGTGTGCGTGTCAGCTTTCTGTGGGGTGTTGTTCGGGCCATGTGGTCTGGGTGACGTGGTCGTGGAAGTCGGCTCGCAGGGTCAGCTCGCCGCCGAGGGCGGTGATGTAAGCGGCCATGGTGTCGATCTGCGGGGTGCTGGCTCCGTTTTCGATCTGTGCGATCCGGGCCTGGCTGACGCCCAGTTCCCGGGCCAGCGCGCGCTGGCTCATCCCGCGGCTGCGCCGGGCTCTTTTCAGGAATGCCCCCCAGGTGTGGGTGGTGGTTTTGTCGGGCGGTGCCGTGTCGGTGTGCTTGGCCGGGTGTGTGGTGTAGTCCATGGTGGCCGTTGTCCTTGTCAGTCGACACTGCCGCGTGGGGCGATCCACTGGTGGGGCTGTCCGGTCACTTTGGCGATGGTTTCGAAGTCCGCGTCGTAGTGCAGCAAGGTCAGTCCGCATAGTTCTGCGGTGGCGGCGGTCATCAGGTCGACTGCTCCTGGTCCCTGGTGCCAGCTTGTGGCGACGAGGAGATCTTGCACCTGCCGGGCCCGGGTGAGTGCACGGTCGGGTACGGGGGTCCAGCCGAAGGCGTCGTGGAGGTAGCGCTCCAGTACGGCCCGCTCGTCGCGGCCGCCGGTGGCGCGGACCAGTTCGAGTTCGGTGATCTCGCACACGGCCACTCGGCCCTCGTCCAGGATGCCCGCCCAGTGTCGTTCCACGGCGGGGCTGCGGAACAGGCGGTTGCAGGCGCTGGTGTCGATCAGATAAGACTCGCTCACGCCGGGCGGGCCTCGCCGAAGGCGCCGCCCTCACCCGCGAGCTCGCTCAGCCGCTGCCGGGCCGCGCGACGCTGGTAGATCGCACCGACCGCAATATCCACCGCTTTGGCCACGACCTCGGTGTCATCCTCGGTGTGCAGGAGTTGCTTGGCCTCGGCGAGGCGCTCCTCGTCGATCTCAATGGTGATCTTGGCCATTATGTCCTCCCTGAATGCCTGGGCACCTTACCAAGGATAACAAATCCCTTATCAGTGGGGCTGGGGCAGGTGTCGCGCGGTCGACGTCAAGGCGCCTCGGCTGGGATGCCCCGCGTCGGCTCCCATGGGCGGGGGAGGGGGCTCGGGCCCACGCGGTCGAAGTCGCCGGACCGTGGTCCGCGTCATTTGAAGGAGAGACGCGTCGCCCGACTGCGCCCCGGGCGACGCCGGCTGGCGCGTAGTGTGCGGGGTGCGTACTTCTCGGGCTTCGTGCGGCGGCGTATTGCCCTGAACGGACTGCTACAGAGTGGTACGGATGGTCGCGGAGAGTTGCCGCGCGGCTGGGGGTCAAGGGGTCGCAGGTTCAAATCCTGTCGTCCCGACGGTGCAGAGGGTCTTCGCAGGTCAACACCTGTGAGGGCCCTCTTTTCGCGCTCCCGTTTCCCGCGTCGAGGTCGAGCACGCCGCTCACCGACACCTTGACTCGGAGGGTTTCTCTCCATGCCGCTTCTGGACCTGGACAAGATCACCACAGGCGTCTCCAAGACCTGGGAAGGGTTCCTGCGGGACTGGGACCGTTCCCTGCGGGCGGGCAACTACCCGGAGACCACCCGCTACAACTACCTCCTCGCCGCCGCCCAGCTCGCCCGCTACCTGAACGAGAACGCCACTCCCGACCTCGAGGCGGAGGACGCGGCCGAGGATGCGACTGAGGTCACCCGCGCGCACATCGAGGCGTTCCAGGGGTGGATGATCGAGACGCGGTCGGCGTCGACCGCGCTCAACAAGCACAAGGGACTTCAGCAGTTCTTCAAGTGGCTGATGCTGGACGAGGAGGAGATCGACCGCTCGCCGATGGGACGTTGTGCTGGCCGAATACTTCATCCGTGCGGTCACGCGGCATGCTTGTATTCGTGGAGGATGCCGCCAAGGCGGTCGTGGCGTCGTATGTCGAGGTTGCTTAACTTGTCCGGATCGTCGATTGGTGAGGGCAGCGGGTGTAGCGGTCGGGCGTTCGCGATGCCTTGGTGTGGTCGGTGGAAGTTGTAGAACTGCTCGAACTCTCGCAGGGCGTGGAGGAAGTGCCGCTGGTTCCAGATCAAGGTCCGGTCCAGGAGTTCGTGTCTGCAGGTCTGCACCCACCTTTCCATGACCGAGTTCATTCTCGGCATCTGGATGCCAGTGAGGACGACCTCGATCCCTGCGTCCTTGAGGACGGCATCGAACAGCTGGGGGAACTTCCCGTCCCGATCGCGGATCATGAATCGCGCCCGGCAGCCGACGTCCTCGAGGTCCATGACCAGGTTCTTCGCAGCTTGCGTTACCCAGGAGGCGGCCGGGTGTGCGGTGGCGCCCAGGATCCGGAGGCGGCGACTGCTGTGTTCGATCACCGCGAGTACGTACATCCGCGTGCCGGACAAGGTGACCGTCTCAAAGAAGTCGCAGGCCAGGAGGGCGTCGGCTTGGGAGCGCAGGAAGTCGGCCCACGTGCTGGAACTCCGGTCGGTCGCTGGATCGACGCCCGCGTCCTTGAGGATTTTCCAGACGGTCGAGGCGGACACTTTCACGCCGAGCACGAGCAGCTCACCGTGCAGACGCCTGTAGCCCCAGTTTGGATTCTCCCTCGCCAGACGCAGTACCAGAATCCGGATAGAGCGCACCGTACGAGGTCGGCCGGGTCGCTTGGGCCGCGATAAGGCGGCATGCCGGCGCCTGGCGAGGTCGCGATGCCAGCGCAGCACCGTGTCAGGACGCACGAGCAGCCGCACTCGCCGCAGGGCGGGTAACGGCAGCCGGTGCAACAGCGCCGCTAGTAACGCCCGGTCGCTTGAGCTGAACCGGACTTTGCCTTTGCCGAGTTGGCGTTCCAGGACCGCGATCTGATGGCGCAGGGCAAGGATCTCTACATCCTTGTCCCGGCCACTTATCGGCAGCAAACGCAGCACCGCGAAGGCATTCGTCACACCGAGGTAGGCCAGTCGTAGCAGCACGATCGATCATCATGACGCGTGGACCACCGGCTACGCGAGAGCGCCGGCTCGAGCGACCGCGGCTGGCGAGTGTGGGGTCCGGTGCAGGCCTCCGACTAGGGAGGATGACATTCTCGGCAAGCGCAAGGTCACGGACCGCCAGCGCGGACGAGCGGACAGTTCGTCGAGGACAGCGGTGACCGCGGCGATGACAGTGCTGGCGGAGCCGGCCGTCGGCCTCTCAGCGCGCACGAGCACCCGGCCCTCCGTGTCCACCACCGCGCCGGCGATCTTCGTCCCACCGATGTCGAGTGCCCCGCACATGACTCTTGTGTGTCCCTTCTCCGCTGTTCCGCAGGAGGCGTTCGCTCTGCGGGGCTTCACTGTGCCGACCCTTCGACATCGTTGCCCAGCAGTAAGTTCGGTTGCCGAACTTTCTGTGGAGCGAAGCGGCCAATCCTGAGGGAGGTGGCGCGGGCCGCGCGCGGGATCGGGGACGGGCGGCTCGCGGCTCGGTACGGCCGGACTCGGTGGCCCGTGCCGGGGTCGCCGGTGTCCACGACGTTAAGAGCGCAGCAGAACCATGGCAAGACTGCCGACGTAATAAGTTTTGCCGCTAATCAAAGGGTCGCGCTGTCGGCCGGTACCGGCCGACAGCGCGACGTGGAGGTCAGATCGCCTTCCGGCGGGACGATACGGGGCGTGCACGGCCCGCGGTGGCGCCGACCGCGACTTCGGGCTCCGGCTCCCCGAGCGCGCTCGAAAGGGGGAGGCTTCCTTGGCGCAACGGCACCAGTTCGGCCCGCAGCACCATGGTCGCCGCTCCGATGGCGGGAGCGGTGGCGGCCGAGTCCGACAGGCGCACGACCACCGGATGCGCGGCGCGTGCGAAGAAGGTCCGGTCCAACTCCTCCTGCACGACGGGCAGATAGACGGAACCGGCGACAGCCAGACTGGGGCCCGTGAGTACGACCGTCTCCAGGTCCATGACGTTGGCGAGTGCTCGCGTGGCCAGGGCGAGCCAGCGTGCCGAGCGCTCCAGGAGTTCCCGGGCGCCACTGTCCCCGAGCCGGGCCGCCCGCGCCACCGCCGCGAAGTCGGCGGCTACCGAGGGGCGTTGGCCGCCCGGGCCCTGGGCGAGGCCGGCCGCCCGGGAGATGCGTGCGTCGGCGCGGGCCTGTGTCACCACGGCGGCCGGGCCCGCGAGCGCTTCGGTGCACCCGCGTGCGCCGCACCAGCAGTCGGGGCCGTCGACGTCGAGAGACATATGGCCGATCTCGCCGGCGTTACCGCTGCGGCCGCGGTAGACTACGCCGTCGATCATGAGGCCGGCGCCGATGCCGGTTCCCATGTAGACGGCGGCGAAGCTCGGGGTGCCGCGCACCACGCCGGACCAGTGCTCGCCCAGGGCCGCCGCGGTGGCGTCGTTCTCAAGGACGACCGGAAGGCCGGTGGCTTCCGCCAGTGCCTGGTCGAGAGGGAACTCCTCCCAGTGCCGCATCGTCGGAGGTGTCAGGCGCATGCCGCTGGCCGGCGTGAGCGGGCCGGGTGACACCAGGCCGAGGCCCAGGACCAGGTCCCGGCTGATGCCGACCCCCTGGATGAGCTTGTCCACCTCGTCGGCCATGCGGGCCACCACCGCGGGAGGATTGTCGGTGCCTGCCCCGGCCCTGGACATCCGGGCCACCACTGAGCCGCCGAGGTCGGTGAGCGCGTAAGTGATGCCTGAGTGGTCGAGGTGGACGCCGACCGCGTAACGGGAGCTCTCGTTGAGCGCCAGCAGGGTTCGCGGCTTACCTCCAGTGGACTCGGAGCGGCCCACCTCGGTGACCAGTCCGTCGTCGATCAGGCGCCGCACCACGGTCGAGATCGTGGCGCCGGTGAAACCCGTCGCCTTGATCAACCGGACGCGGCTGATTGTTCCGGCAGCCCTGATGACGTCCAGCACCGCGGCCCTGCTGGTCGCATGGGGCATGTCCCTCGCTGACCCTCCCATCGACATCCTCCCGGCGCCCACAGGCGCTGTGTCTCGGCCGGAGACTCCGGCATCGATCAGTTTATTTGCTGGACGAACATAGCAACGGAGGGGCCCTGATGAGCAGTGCTGTCGCACAGTCGATGGTGTAGATCCCGCGGCAATGGCCGCCGCGGGGCCTGCCTCCGTGTCCGGTGCAGCGGACCAATGAAACAGTTCCCGCCGATGTGTTGACTTTCTTTCTTCATCAGCTTAACAATCTCGCCACACAGGCATGGTTCCCCGGCCCCGTGAGGCGGCTCCGGGGCCCCGGCCGTCCGGCAAGGACCGCCTCGAGAGAGTGGCCCATATGTTTAGGTTTCGTAGTGAATCGCGTCGTGTCAGCATCGCGGGGGGCATGGTCCTCGGCCTCGTCCTCACGGGGTGCGGCGGCGGAGGTGGTACCGGCGGTGGCGGGGGTGGCTCCGACACACTGGTCGCCTATACCGGCCAGAACGGCGACTACCAGATCAACTTCAACCCGTACTCGCCGACCGTGATCGACGGCCCCGGCACGATCTTCGAGCCGTTGTTCTTCTACAACATCGCCCGCAAGGACAAGCCCCAGCCGCGCCTGGGCACCGCCTACTCCTGGAACAAGGAAGGCACCGAGCTGTCGGTCACCCTCCGGCCAGACGCCAAGTGGAGCGACGGGCAGAAATTCACAGCGGACGATGTCGTCTTCACCCTCGACATGATCCGCAAGAACCCCGGCATGAACGGTGCGGGGTACTCCGGCACTGCCAAGGCCGTCGACGCCACCCACGTAAAGATCACCTTCGATAAGCCGTCCTTCACTGACGGCCCGCAGATCCTCGGAAAGTCCTGGATCGTGCCGAAGCATATCTGGTCGAAGGTCGGCAAGCCGGCCGAGGACGTGGTGAAGAAGCCAGTGGGCACCGGCCCCTTCAAGCTGGCCGAGTTCAAGCCGCAGGCGTTCACCCTTGAGGCGAACCAGGACTACTACGGGGGCGCCCCCGCCCTGAAGAAGGTTCGCTTCGTGGCGCTCTCCGGGAACCAGTCCGGCGCCGACGCTCTCAAGGCCGGCCAGATCGACTGGAACACCGGCCCCGTGCCCGACATCAAGAACGTCTCGAAGAACTACCCGGGCTACCAGGCCATCACCGTTCCGATGAACCAGGCGGCCCTGTTCACCTGCTCCAGCGCCGACCTCGGATGTACGGGACCGCAGACTGATCAGGCGGTGCGCAAAGCCATCTACTACGCACTGGACCGCACCCAGCTCAACGCCCTGGCCTTCGAGAACACCGCCAGCGAGATCTCCCCGGGCTTCGCCCTGCCTGAGCGGGACAAGGCGCTGGTGTCCGACAAGCTCACCGACCCCATCGCGCCGATGAAGCCGCACCCGGACAAGGCCACCGGCCTGCTGCGGGACGCCGGCTACACCAAGGGTTCCGACGGCATCTACGCCAAGAGTGGCAAGAAGCTGAACCTTACGGTCAAGGTCGTCTCCGGCTGGACCGACTACATCACCGCCGTCAACACGATGGCCGAGCAGCTGAAGAAGGCGGGCATCAAGCTCACCGTGCAGCAGGTGTCGTGGAACGAGTGGTCGGACGCCCGAGGCCGCGGCCAGTACCAGCTGCTGATCGACTCCCTGTCGCAGGGGCCCGCCCCCGACCCTTACTACACGTACAGCTACTTCTTCTCTTCGAAGACCACCGCGCCGGTCGGCAAGAGCGCCAACCCGAACTTCGCGCGGTTCAAGAACGCCAAGGTGGATGACGCCCTGGACGCCCTGAAGGCCATCGACCCGCAGGACACCGCCGCCCGGCAGCCGTACTACGACACGATCCAGACCGAGATCGAGAAGTCGATGCCGTACATCCCGGTCCTCACCGGTGGCACCACGAGCGAGTACAACGCGGGCAAGTTCACCGGCTGGCCCAGCGAGGACGACCTCTACGCCTTCCCCGCGGTCTGGGGCCGCCCCGACAACTCGCAGGTCTTCCTGCACCTCAAGCCCGCCAAGTGAGGCATGAGGACGTGAACAAGCCCGTCGAGGAGGAGCGCATCATGATCGGCAGTGACCGATGAGGTACTACGCCCGCAAGTTCGGTTTCTATCTCGTCGCCCTGTGGGCGGCCGTCACTCTCAACTTCTTCATCCCGAGAATGATGCCGGGGAACCCGGTGGACATCCTGATGGCGAAGCTGCAGCAGCGCGGCGGCACGGTCGATCCGTCGGTACGCCGGTCCTACGAGCTCCTCCTCGGGGCCGACCGCAGCGACTCACTCGTGCAGCAATACGTCTCGTACTTGGGCAATCTGCTGCACGGTGATTTCGGGGTCTCGGTCAGCTCGTATCCCGCCAAGGTGTCGGACGTGATCGGGCAGTCCCTGCCCTGGACCATCGTTCTGATCGGTATGGCGACGCTGATCTCCTTCGTGCTCGGTCTCGTCCTCGGGACGGTGGTGGGCTGGAAGCGCGGCACCTGGCTGGACTCGATCATCCCGAGCACCACCGTGCTGGCTGCCGTGCCCTACTTCTGGCTGGCCCTCATCCTGGCGGCGCTGCTCTCTTCCACCCTGCACTGGTTCCCGCTGCTCGGCGGATACGACGTGTCCCTCTCCATGGGCTGGAACTGGCCGTTCATCTCCTCAGCGATCTACCACGGCATCTTGCCCGCGCTCACCGTCGTGATCTCTTCCGTGGGCGGATGGCTCCTTGGCATGCGCAACATGATGGTGTCCACCGCGGCCGAGGACTACATCCTCACGGCACGCGCGAAGGGCCTGCGGGGCAACCGCATCATGATCCGCTACGCAGCACGCAACGCGGCGCTGCCCTCGGTGGCGGGGTTCGCCACCTCGCTCGGTTTCGTGGTGTCCGGATCCGTCATCACCGAGCAGGTCTTCTCCTACCCCGGCATCGGCGGCCGGCTGCTGCAGGCCGTCGAGAACAACGACTATGCGCTGATGCAGGGAATCTTCCTGGTCATCACCGTCGCGGTCCTGGGCGCCAACCTGCTCGTGGATCTGCTCTACGGGCTGATCGACCCCCGTACCCGAGTGAGCAACTGACCGGAAGGACCATCCGTGACGAGTCTCATTCCCTCCTCCAGCGGGCTGGAGGACCTGCCTCCCGGCGCCGAGCCCGGGGCCGTGCCCGCACCCGCATCCACCCGGCGCACCGGCTGGCGCGCCATGCTGCCCAGCTGGACACCGAAGCTGGCCGTCGGACTCGGCCTGGTGGTCGCCATCGCGCTGTTCGGGCTCATCGGGCCGGTGCTGGCCGGCGATCCGGACACCATCCGTAACATCAGCCTCACCGCACCGAGCGGTGACCACTGGCTGGGCACCACGCAGACTGGCCAGGACGTGCTCGACCAGCTCACCCACGCCACGCGGGGATCGCTGCAGATCGGTCTCCTCGTCGGTGTCATGGCCACAGTCCTGTCCGCGGTGTTCGGCGTGATCGGCGGCTACGTCGGCGGCATCGTCGACGAGGCGTTCTCGCTGTTCTCCAACGTCATGCTCGTCATCCCCGGTCTGCCGCTGGTGATCGTCATTTCCGGATTCGTCCCCGCCGACCAGCGCGGATCGTGGACCATCGCCCTGGTCCTCGCCGTCACCGGCTGGGCTGCCTCCGCACGCGTGCTGCGCGCCCAGACCCTCTCCGTGCGCAACCGCGACTACGTGGCCGCGGCCAGAGTCGCCGGGGAGAAGCCCTGGCGCGTGATCTGCGTCGAGATCGTGCCCAACCTGCTGCCGGTGCTGGCCTCGCAGTTCGTCTTTGCGGTGATCGCCGCCATCCTCAGCGAGGCGGGCCTCTCCTTCCTGGGCCTCGGCGCCTCCAACTCCTCCACGCTGGGCACGATGCTGTATTTCGCGCAGAACGGCTTCGCGCTGCAGCGGGAGGCGTGGTGGTGGTTCGTACCGCCCGGCCTGATCATCGCCGTCTTCGGATGCGGGCTCGCCCTCATCAACCTCAGTCTCGACGAGATCATTAACCCGCGGCTGCGCCGCCCCGTCCGCAAACGCGCCGCCCGCGCCGCATCCGGGAGCAGCCGGAACTCTGCCGTCAGGAGCACCGCCGCATGACCCCCGACCTGTCACCGGACACCGCTCCGGCACCTGGAACTGCTCCGCAGGCACCGGTCCTGACGGTGCGTGACCTGAACGTCGTGTACCAGAGCGACCCTCCCGTGCACGCCGTCAGGGACATCTCCTTCACCCTGCACCGGGGCGAGATCCTCGGCCTCGCGGGCGAGTCCGGCTGCGGCAAGAGCACCCTCGCGTACGCGATCAACCGCCTCCACGAGTGGCCCGCCGACGTCACCTCCGGATCGGTCACCTTCCACGACCGCGACGGACAGGACCTGGACCTGCTGGCCCTGGGCCGTGAGCAACTGCGTAGGTTCCGCTGGTCGAAGCTGTCGATGGTGTTCCAGGGCGCGATGAACGCTCTCAACCCCGTCACCTCAGTACGAGCACAGCTGGAGGACGTACTCACCACGCACCGCCCCGGCATGTCCAAGCAGGACCGCCGGGCACGCTGCGCGGAGGTTCTCGAACTCGTCGGAGTCGAGCCCCGGCGGATGAACTCCTACCCGCACGAGCTCTCCGGCGGCATGCGCCAGCGAGTGATGATCGCCATGGCTCTGCTGCTCGACCCGCAGGTCATGATCATGGACGAGCCAACCACCGCCCTCGACGTGCTGGTACAGCGCGGCATCCTGCGAGAGATCCTCCGGCTGCGGGAGGAGCTCGGCTTCGCCGTCATCTTCATCACCCACGACCTGCCGCTGCTGCTCGAACTGAGCGACCGCATCGCGGTGATGCTGCGCGGCGAGATCGTCGAGTGCGAGGCTGCGGAGACGATCTACCGGCAGCCACGCCATCCCTACGCGCGCCGACTCCTTGATTCCTTCCCGCGCCTGACGGGGGAACGTGGAGCCTTCCTTCGGGACGACGGGCAAGCCGCGCCGAAGACCGTTCGGGATACGACACCCACCGGGCCCGGCGCGGCAGACCGAGAACAGGTTCGTTCTGACGGGGGTGTGCGATGACCACGCTGGAAGTGCGCGATCTCGTGAAGGAGTTCACGCTCAGGTCCGGGCTGCGCCGCACCCGGCTGCGCGCCGTGCACCGTGTCGACTTCACCCTCGTGCCCGGCCGCACCGTGGCCTTGGTCGGGGCGTCCGGCTCGGGCAAGTCCACCGTCGCCCGCATGATCGCCCGTCTGGAGAAGCCCACGTCCGGCACGATCGCCGCCGTCGGCCCGGACGGGACGCGGATCAAGGACCGCCACTACCGGGACCACGTGCAAATGGTGTTCCAGGACCCGTTCGCCTCGCTCAATCCTTTCCACAGCATCGAGCACCACCTGGCTCGCCCCCTGGTGCTGCACGGCCGGGCGAAGGGCCGCGAACAGGTCCGGGAACAGGCGTCACAACTCCTCGAGCGAGTGAGCCTGCCGGTCGAGCTGATGGACCGGCGCCCGCACGAACTCTCGGGCGGACAGCGTCAGCGCGTCGCTATCGCCCGCGCCCTGGCGCCGGGAGCACGGGTGATCGTCGCCGACGAGCCGGTCTCCATGCTGGACGTGTCCAGTCGGCTCGGCGTCCTCAGCCTCCTGGCCAGGCTGCAGCGGGAGGACGATCTCGCGGTGCTCTACATCACCCACGACCTGGCCACGGCGCGGCACTTCTCCGACAGCATCCTGGTGATGAACCGCGGGCGGATCGTCGAGCGCGGCCCGGCCGACGACGTCATCCTCACTCCCCAGCACCCGTACACCCAGACCCTGGCCGCCGCGGCCCCGAACCCCGAACTGCGCGGCCGCCTGCTCTCGTCAGAACCCGAACCGCAGGCGGCCTCCGACCGCCATCACCTCACGTATGACCACGAGGCCGGGCGGTGGATCGACATCGATGCCGCAACGGACTCCGACGCCGCCGTGGCAGGGTGAGACATCAGGAGCACGGACGAACTCCCGAACTGGACCGGTGGCGGCCCCGAGCTGACGCTCGGGGCCGCCCCCTGACCGACCGGTCCGGCTGCTCTCGCCGCGTCCTGCGGGCGCGGCACCCGCCGCCGAACCGTCGCGGATGCGGCCCCCCTGGTCGAGGTGCAGGTCCTCGGCCAGGGGCGGTTCCCCGGCAGCCACCGGTACGCCGACACACGGTCGGCGCCCGCCTGCGCTTGGTCGACCACACCCGTACCACGACGGCCGGCGGCGGCGCGGAACTGCGGATCTGCCAACGCGACCCGGCCACCGGGCTGACCGCCACCAGCGTCTTCCGTGCCACGCCGGACAGCTCGGCAGTACGCACATGGACCGAGCTGGGAACCGACGGCGAGGAGCTCACGGTGCAGGCCGTCATCTCGGCCTGCACCGGCGTCTTCCTCACCGACTCGGGACGCGGAGTCGACGACTCCGACCTCGCGCAGTTCCTGGTCCACCGGAGAGCACCTGCCCACCTGGGCTCTGGTGGCCCGGGAGGGCTCCTGGGCGCTGGCCTGGCAGATCGAGCTCAACGGGGCCTGGCACTGGGAGGTCGGCGAACGCCGGCATGGCGCCCACGTCGCCCTGCTCGGCCCCACCGACACTGAACACCAGTGGTCCGCTGGCCTCCGGGCGGGCCACGGATTCACCAGCGTCCCGGTGTCTCGCCGTGGCCGCAGGCGGACTTGATGAGACCATCGGCGTCCTGACCGTGCAGCGCCGCGCGCTGATCCGCTCCCGCCCACCCCAACTCCCCGTGTCCTTCGACGACTCCATGAACAGGCTGATGGGCGCCCTCACCACGGCCCGACTGCTGCCGCTGATCGACGCCGCGGCGTCGGCGGGCGCGGACATCTTCTGCGTGGACGCGGGATGGTGCGACGAGGACGGCGGCTGGTGGGACAGTGTGGGGGAACGGCGCCCCTCGACGACACGCTCCCCCGGCGGTCTCGGTCGGGCCTGGACCGCATCCGGGAGCGCCGCATGGTGCCGTGCACCTGGCTCGAACCGGAGGTGATCGGTGTCCGCTCCCCGCTGGCCCGGACGGCCGGGACGCCCGGCCGCGGGTCCTCTTCCCCGCGGCAGCGACGAGTTGGAACACCCACTGGGACGCCACCTGCGGAGAACTCCGGCTCGACAGCGCGACGCAGGCGCCGACGGGCCGCGTGGTGCGGCTCAGCCCGAACCCGTAGGACCCGTCACAGCCAGGGGCCCACCGACGTCACGTCGGTGGGCCCCTGGCACTGCGCTGTCGGGCGCGGGATCAGACCTGCGTCACCCGCAGCAGGACCAGCCGCTCCGGGTACAGCGCGGGCGCCTGCAGCCCGGCGTTCCCGAGCACGGCGCCGGGGAGTTCGACGCCGTCCCCCGTCCACCAGGGCAGGTGCAGGCCCCAGTGGTGTGCGTTGCCGTCCGGGACGTCGCCCGGGGCCTGGGGGCGAACGCGGTAGACGGCGTGCTCGTCAAGTCCGGGCAGCCGCACCGGGCCGGTCGGGTAGAGCTCGGACGTTCCGGTGGCGACAAGTGCGTAGACGGCCTCGGTCCGGTCCTCGGCGACCACTCCGTGCACCTGGTACGCCGGATCGGCATGGTCGCCGTGCACGGCCGTCCCCGAGTGCAGCAGGGGTCGCAGTTCCTTGTACAGAGCCACCCACTGCGTCAGGCGTTCCAGCTCCTCCGGTCCGGCGGAGGTCAGGTCCCATTCGATGCCGAAGTGGCCGAACAGGGCGGTGCCGGCCCGGAAGTCGAGCGGGTGGCTGCGACCGGTGGTGTGGGACACGGGCGAACCGACATGCGTACCCATCAGCTCCAGCGGGACGAGGGCATTCGTCCATCGCTGGATCTGCTGCCGTTCCAGGGCGTCGATGCAGTCGGACACCCACACCCGGTCCGTGCGCTCCAGGATGCCGAGGTCCACTCGCCCGCCGCCCGATGAGCAGGACTCGATCTCCACACCCGGGTGCAGGGAACGCAGTTCGTCCAGCAGCCGGTAAATGGCCAGGGTCTGATCGTGCACACCGGCCTGCCCTGTCGGCTGGTGCCCGGCCTCGACCAGGTCGCGGTTGTGGTCCCACTTCAGATAGGAGATGGGGTACGTCGTCAGCAGGTCGTCAAGGCGCTCGAGGATGTATGCGTACGCCCCGGGCCGGGCCAGATCCAGGACCTGCTGGTTGCGGGCGGCGCCCGGCAGCCGGCCGCCGGTGGCCATGATCCAGTCGGGGTGTGCGCGGGCGAGGTCGGAGTCCTCGTTGATCATCTCCGGTTCCACCCAGAGCCCGAACTCCATGCCGAGCGCCGTCACATGGTCCGTCAGCGGGCCGAGCCCCTTGGGCCAGACCTCGTCGGAGACGTACCAGTCGCCGAGCGCCCGGCGGTCGTCACGGCGCGCGCCGAACCAGCCGTCGTCCAGGACGAACCGCTCTGCGCCTACCGCGGCCGCCGTGTCCGCAAGCCGCTTGAGCCGGTCCAGATCCTGGTCGAAGTAGACCGCTTCCCAGGTGTTGACGACCACGGGCCGGGGCGAGGACGGATGGTGCGGACGGGCTCGCAGATGGCGGTGGAAGCGGGCCGACACCTCGTCCAGGCCGCGTCCGTACGCGCCGTACTGCCAGGGCGTGCTGTAACTCTCGCCGGGGCCGAGCACCATCTCGCCGGAGAGCAGCAGTTCCCCGGAGCCGAGCAGCGCCACGGAGTGGAAGGTGCGCTCCGCGAACGTGCGGTGGTTGCCCGACCAGGCCGTGTGCACGGCCCACACCTCACCGCTGCCGTTGCCGAAGCCCTGGGTACCGGCCGCGAGCAGGTAAGTCGAGTCGAAACCGGTGCGGCCCGTTCGGTTCTCGCGGACCCGCAGCCCCTGGGTGAAGGCGGTGCGCTGCGGGCTGCGCTCACGCAGGTGGTGACCGGTGAAGTCGAAGAGCTCCACGGCCGCGGTCGGCACGGGCAGGGTGAGGTTGACCGCGTCCACGGCGAATGGGGTGTCCGCGAGGTTGGTGACGCTCGCGCGCTGGCGCACCAGCCCTTCGGGGGTCAGCTCGATGGTCAGTGTCAGGTCGAGGGCCGCGGCCGTGTCGCGTGCGTGCACGACGAGGCTGCCGGGCCGGTCATCGTCAATGTCCCCGCCGGCTGTGAGTTCGGTGCCGGTGATGCGGAAGGCGGACGAGAAGTCCGCTCCGCCGCGGTTGCCGACCAGCCCCGGAGTGCCCAGCCAGCCCGCCGACTGCTCGGGCAGTACGGAGACCTCGACGGGCTGGTCCACGGAGAAGCCGATCGGCTGACGCTGCGACGCCAGGCGCAGCGCGTGAAGGTGCGTGGCGGACAGTTCGCCCAGGTCGGCCCCCCAGTGCAGTACACGGGGGAGGATGTCCGCCGACAGGTCCAGGACGAGGGCGGTGCCCGCGGCGCGCAGGTGGATCGGTTCGGAGCCGGGTATGAGGGTTTCAGCTGACACAGTTGGCGCTTCCTCGCAGTGGGGGTGTCCGTGCGTTCGTTGACTTACTTAAGTTGGTAACGTAACAATGCTTGAGCTTATCGGCCTCGTTCCGAAGACACCAGAGTCCAGCACTGGTGGACGTGCCCACCCCGCGATCGGCTCCGTCGGCGACCGTAGCTTCGACCGAAGCGTCGTGCTGAGCCCCGTCAGTCCTGACCCGCGTACCACCAGACCGTTCCCTCACCGTGTCTCCTACGCGAAAGGTGTGCCGTGCTGCAGGAGAGGCGTGTCTACGACAACCGGCGACCAGTCCTCGGCGTCGTCGTGCCCTGTTACGACGAAGCGGAGGTGCTGGCCCGCACCCACACCCGCCTGACCCGGGTCCTCGAAGGGCTCACTGGATTCGAGTACGAGCTGATCTACGTGGACGACGGCAGTTCCGACGGTACCTGGGCGGTCATCAACTCCCTTGCCGGAGAGCGCTGTTCCGTGCGGGGCCTGCGGCTCAGCCGGAACTTCGGGCATCAGGCCGCCTGCCTGGCCGGGCTGCGCGAGTCCGTGGGCGACGCGGTCGTCGTCATCGACGCGGATCTGCAGGATCCGCCGGAGTTGATCCCGGAGCTCGCCGCCCTGTGGCGGGACGGCTGGTCCGTGGTGTCCGCGCGACGCCGCAGCCGCGACGGCGAGACGCTGTTCAAAAGGGCCAGCGCCTACGCCTTCTACCGCCTGCTGAACTCACTCTCCGACCACTCGCTCGCCCTCGACACCGGTGACTTCCGGCTCGTGGACAGGGAGCTGGTGGCGCTGCTGACCGGCGTACCTGACAAGAACCTGTACCTTCGCGGTGCCGTCAGCTGGTTCGGGCTGCCCGAGACCAGCGTGACGTACGACCGCGACGCCCGGCAGGCAGGCGAGTCGAAGTACACCCTACGCAAGATGCTCGCCCTGTCGCGGCGCGGCCTGCTGGCCGGTTCGGTGGCGCCGTTGCGGCTGTCCACCTATGTCGGAACGGCCGTATTGACAGGGGGATGTGCGGCCGCCCTGATGCAGCGGAACGCCCGTCTGCTCGCCCGGCCAGGAGCCTTCGGTGCGCATGCCATCGCGCTCGGTGTCGTCGGTGAGTACCTGCACGCCGTCTTCCGGCAGGTGCAGGGGCGCCCTGACTACGTGGTCCAGGACCGGCTTGGCTGCGCGGACCGCCCCGCCACCGTCACCTCCGCACCCCCTTCCCGCCAGTCCCGCAAGGAGCGTGTCGCCCTGTGAGCACGGAGATCACACCGCAGTCGGCAACGCAAGCCGGCGCCGTGGACGCTGTCATAGTCGGCGCCGGGTTCACCGGCCTGTCCGCCGCGCTCGAACTCGCCCTCCAGGGCCGCAGCGTGCGTGTCATCGAGCGCGAGGAGACCATCGGCGACCTCGCCTCCAGCTTCGACATAGGCGACGGCAAGCGCCTCGAACGCTTCTACCACCACTGGTTCTCCTCCGACGCGGAGATGATCCGGCTGTGCGAGAGCCTCGGCATAGCCCATCTCCTGGAGGCGCACGAGACACGTACCGGCGTCTACTACGCCAACTCGGTGTACCGGCTGTCCGCGCCGCTGGACGTGCTGCGCTTCGCACCGCTTCCGATGCGCGACCGGATCCGCCTCGGCGTGCTCGCTCTGCGAGCCCAACGGGTGGAGCACTGGAGGGAGTTGGAGTAGCTGACCGCGCGCGAGTGGCTGATATCGCTGGGTGGGCGCCGGGTGTACGAGGTGGTGTGGCGGCCGCTCCTCGAAGGTAAGTTCGGCAAGTACGCCGACCAGGTCGGTGCCACCTGGATGTGGACACGAAGCTGCATCTGCGTGGCGGCAGCCGGACCCGCTCTGGCAAGGAAACCCTCTACTACATCAAGGGCGGCAGCGAGGCACTGCTCGGTGCGTTGCAGCGGCGCCTTGAGTCCCTGGGGGTCGAGATCCTCACCGGAGTGGCGGCGGATGCCGTGCACACCGAGGGGGCCGGGGTGAGCGGAGTGGGCGCGGGCGGGGTCTTCCACCCGGCCGGCCAAGTGCTCGTCACCGTCGCCCCGCAGTTGGCCGTGGGACTGCTCGACCACGACGGCGCCGACCACCCGGCCGTGCCGGAGCTCCAGCGGCGCTGGTCAGCCACCGACTACCTTGGCAACCTGTGCCTGGTCCTGGAGAACAACCGCAAGCTCTCCGACACGTACTGGCTCAATGTCAACGACCCCGACTTCCCGTTCGTGGGTGTCATCGAGCACACCAATCTCGACCGGCCCGAGCGCTACGACGGCAAGCACGTTGTGTATCTGTCGAAGTATCTGCCGACCGACGCCGAGCTGTACCGGATGTCGGACGAGGAGGTCTTCGCGTACAGCCTGCCGCACATCCAGCGCATGTTCCCGGGCTTCGACCGCAGCTGGGTCGAGCGGTTTCACGTCTGGCGCGCCGAGCACGCGCAACCCGTCATCACGCCGCACTACAGCCGGGCCATGCCCGCTGTGGAGTCACGGGTGCGGGGCCTGTACCTGTCGAGCATGGCGCAGGTGTTCCCCGAGGACCGCGGCACCAACTACGCGGTGCGCGCCGGCCGGCGCGCCGGACGTCTCATCGCCGACCGTCTCCGTGCCGCCACCCCCGCCGGGAGCGCCTATGTCTGAACTGATCACCTTGGACCAGGCGGAGGCAATGACCACGGAGCAGGCCCATGACCTGTACCGGCGGTACGTTTCCCGGAGCCAGGTCTCCCTCATCGGCTCGTTCGGGTTCGGCCGAGACCTCGTCGATCACGCCGAGGGTGCGTGGATCCATCTGCGCGACGGGCGCCGGATCCTCGACTTCACCGGCGGCGTCGGTGTCCTCAGTCACGGCCATAACCACCCGCGTATCCTCGCCGCGCGCCGCCGCTTCCAGGAGCAGCGCCGTATGGAGGTGCACAAGAACTACTTCTCGCCGTACGTCGCGGCCCTCAGCCACAATCTCGCGCAGCTGCTGCCCGGCGACCTGAACATCAGCTACTTCCCCAACTCCGGTGCGGAGGCGGTGGAGGGCGCGGTGAAGCTCGCCTACAAGTACCACCGGGGGCGGCGCGGCACCGTCCTGCACACCGATATCGCCTTCCACGGAAAGCTCCTGGGCGCGGGCAGCCTGACAGCCTCGCCCGAGACCCACTTCCCGTATCCACAGATCCCCGGCACGGACACGTTCGCGTACGACGATCTGTCCTCGTTCCTTCTCTCGCTCGACCGGCACACCGCCTCCTCGGGGGAGAGCGATGTGTACGCCGTCGTCCTGGAGCCGTTCAGCGCCTCCAGCCTGCGCGAGTGCTCTCCCGAGTTTCTGCGCAGGGTGCGTCGGCTGTGCACCGAGCGGGACATCGTGCTGATCTTCGACGAGGTGTACACAGGCTGGGGCAAGACGGGCGCCCTCTTCCACTTCATGCACCACCCGGGTCTGGTGCCGGACATCGTGACGACGTCGAAGTCGTTCGGCGGCGGCAAGGCGTCCATCTCCGGCTACGTCGCCCGCGAGCCGATCTTCCGGGCGGCGTACGACAACCTGTCCGACGCGACGCTGCACAGCACCACGTACTACGGCTTCGGCGAGGAGACCGCGACCGCGCTGGAGGCGGTGGCGGTCGCCGTCGACGAGGACTTCCCCGGGCGTGCCCGCGCGCTGGGGGAGCGCCTTGAACGGGGTCTCGCGGAGGTGGCCGTCCGCCATCCGGGTCTGGTGCAGCAGGTGACGGGGCGGGGCGCGCTGCACGGTGTGTTCCTCACGCCGGGGCCCGACGTCCCGGCCAGGCTGCGCGAGATGCTGCCGACGTCGGTGGCCAGGGACCCGCAGGCCGTCTCCAAGCTGCTGACCGGCGCCGTGGTCGCCGCCCTCTACCGCGACCACGGCATCCTCACCTTCTTCGGCTCCAACCGGCTCATCGCGCTGATCGTCTCGCCGCCGCTGGTGGCGCAGGACGACGAGGTGGACCTGTTCGTGAAGGCCCTGGACGACGTGCTCGGGCAGGGCGCCTCGAGGCTCCTCGCCGGACTGGTGCGGGAGAAGGTGACCGCGTGAGCGGCGACCGTACGCCGCGGGCACGGGCCCTTGAGCGCGCCCTCTACGACAGCGGTCTGCCCACCTGCTGGGCCGGGTCCTACGCGGCTCTGCGCGACTCCCGCGCCCTGGAACGGGCGGTGCGCCACACCGCCGCGAGCCTCGCCCTGATGCCCGCCGCCTACCGGTGGGGCACGGTCACGGCCCTGCGCCTGTTCCCTGTCGCCTTCCGCGCGGTGACGCGGACGAGCCCGCACTCCGCCTCCCCGGAACGACTGCGCCACGGTCTCGGGCAGCTGCGCGCCCGGCCCGGCTACGCCGATGTGCTGCGCGCCACCACGGCGTTGGCGTTGTATGGGGCCCTGGACGGTACGGCGCCCCGCCCCGCGCACCCGCCGCTGGGGGCCGTGCGATGAGGCATGCTGCGTACGACATCGACTGCGACGCCCTGGTGATCGGGTCCGGCGCGGGCGGCAGCGTCGCCGCGCTCGAACTCGCCCGCGCCGGGCGGCAGGTGACCGTCCTGGAGGAGGGCCCGCGCGTCACCACCGCGGAGCTCGCGGCGGCCAGCCCGGCCGAGTCGATGCGCCGCCTGTACCGGGGCGGCGGGGCGATCGCCGTCCTCGGCACCCCGACCATCGCCTACGGCGAGGCCCGCGTGGTCGGCGGCACCACCGTGGTCAACGGCGGTCTGCTGTGGGAGCCGTCGGCGATGGTCCTGGACCGCTGGGCCGCCTGGTCCGGCTACGGCGGCTACCGCTTCCCCGTCGTCGGCGCCCGCTTCGCCGACGTACAGCAGCGCCTCGGGATGATCGTCCAGGAGCACGGCGAGGGCAACGAGGACTCCCGGCTGCTCGCCCGGGCCGCCGAGTCGCTCGGCTGGCGCTGGCAGCATCCGCAGCGGGTGGTGCGAGGCTGCGAGCATCGCAACCAGTGTGCCACCGGCTGTCCCAGCGGCGCCAAGCAGAGCATGGCCGTCAGCTATCTGCCGCAGGCCGAGGCGCTCGGCGCGCGGATCCACGACGGGGTGCGGGCGCGGCGGCTCGTGCACGGGCGCGGCGTGGTCACCGGCGTGGAGGCCACGGACGCGGCCGGGCGGCCCGTCCGCTACCTGCCGCGCACCGTGTTCGCCGCCGCGGGCCCGATCGGCACGCCCGTGCTGCTGCGCCGCAGCTCCGTCCACCGGCACACCGCCGGGCGCCGCCTCGCCCTGCACCTCAACCTGCGGACCGTCGCCCGCTTCTCCCGGGTCGTGGACGCGGTGCGCGGCACCATGTTCACCGCCCAGGTCCAGGAGCACTCCGGGCTCGGCATCCTCGTCATGCCGTCCAACCTCACCCCGGGCGGCCTGGGCGCCGCGCTGGCCGGACGCGACCCTCGCCAGGTCGACGCACTCCTCGACGTTCGCGCCCACTTGGGCATGTTCACCACGCAGGTCCGTATGCAGGGCCCGGCGAGCATCACCGCGTGCGTGGGCGGCGCGCCACTGCTGCGGCACGGCATGACCCAGGCGGACCATCACACGTTGCGGCTCGCGTTCCGCAGAACCGCGCGGCTCCTGTTCGCGGCGGGTGCCGTCGAGCTGCTGCCGCCCACGTCGACGGCCGGGCCCCTGCGCGACCTGGCCGACGTGGACGCGTACTGCGCCCAGGTGCGGCCGCGTGACTGGGAGTTGGTGTCCGTGCACGGCATGGCCAGCTGCCCCATGGCGCGGCCCGAGCGCGGCGGGGTGTGCGACGAGACGGGCAGGCCGCACGGCTTCCGCAACCTGCACGTGTGCGACGCCAGCGTGCTGCCCGGTGCCCCCGGCATCAGCCCGCAGGGAACGATCATGTCCTACGCCCACGAGATCGTGGGCCGTCATCTGGAGTCCGTGTGAGCGACCACACCGCCCAGCGAGTGAAGACCGGTCGACCGGCCGGCACCGCACCGCTGTTCAACAACGCCGCCGTCGTCGCCTCGTGCGTCGGCTTCGTCCTCATCGGCGCGCTGCAGGCCCTGTACGGTCCGGCGATCCCGGCCTTCCGTGAGGAGTTCGGGCTCTCCCCCTCCGGCGCGGGCCTCGGCCTGAGCGCCCACTTCGTCGGCGGCGTCACCGGTGTGCTGCTCTTCGACCGGCTCTTCGGGCGGCTCGGCAACCGGCAGATCCTGGCCAGCTCCTACGTCCTGATGGCGGTCGGCGCCGCGGGCGTCGCGCTCGCGCCGGCCTGGCCGCTCGCCCTGGCCGCCGCGCTGCTCGCCGGGCTCGGCTTCGGCGGTATCGACTACGGCCTCAACCAGCTGTTCGCGATCGGCTTCGGCCACCGGTCGACCGCCATGCTGAACATCCTCAACGCCCACTTCGGGATCGGCGCGATCCTCGGCCCGATGCTGATCGGCGCAGTCGGCGCCACGCACTACCCGGCGGTCTTCCTCGGCTTCGCCGTGGTCAACCTGCCGCTCCTGCTGTGCCTGAAGGGCGTACGCGACCGGGCGCCCGAGCTGGCCTCCTCAGCACAGGCCACGGCGCCCACGGGCGCGCTCGGGCGCAGCCTGGCCTCCGTGCTCGGCGTGTTCATCGCGCTCTACGTGCTGCACGTCGGCATCGAGGCGGGCGTGGGCGGCTGGGAGCCCACCCACCTGGAGACCGTCGGCTTCGGCGCCGGAGTGGCTGCGACCGCCACGTCCGTGTACTGGCTGATGATGACCGTCGGCCGGTTCCTCGTCGTGCCGATCGCGCTGCGGTTCTCGGCCCAGGCGATCATCACCGTCTCCTGCGTGGGCATGACCGTGTGCCTGCTGCTCGCGACGGTGCCGGGACTCGCCCCGTACGCGTACGCGGGTGTCGGCCTGTTCATCGCACCGATCTTTCCGACGGGCCTTCCCTGGCTCAACAAGGCGGCCCCGCGGGCCCGCAGGGCCGGGGCCGTGGTCATCGCCGCGTCCATGATCGGCGGCGTCGCGGCCGGACCCGTGCTCGGCAAGGCCATCGAGTGGTCCGGCATCCGCGCGGTGCCGCTGCTGCTATGCGGTGTCTCGGCGCTGTGTCTGGCCGCCACGCTCTGGCTGATCCGCGCCATCCGCACCCACTGATCGACTCGTCTCCCTTCCGGGGTGTTCTGGGTGCCTCACGCTCGTTGACTTACTTAATTCAGCAACGTAACAATGCTCGCGAGTCTATGGCCTCGCTCGGAAGGTCCAGCGATGACGGATGTCCCGGCCGCAGGCTCCGATCCGACGGGAGTGAACATGGCGCGTACTACCTTGCACGAGGGCTGGCAGCTGAGCGCGACGCGTGGGCCGGTGCCGGACGCCGTCCGCGGGCGCACAGTGCCCGCCGCGGTGCCGGGCAGCGTGCATCTCGACTTGAGGGCCGCGGGCCTCATACCCGACCCCTACCTTGACCGGGTCGAGGCGGAGCTGGTGTGGATGCACCGCACCGACTGGCAGTACCGCCTCACGTTCGAGGCCACCGCCGCGCAGGCCGGGGAGCACGTGGACCTGGTCTTCGACGGCCTGGACACCGTCGCGGCCATCACCCTCAACGGGGAACTGATCGGCACCACGGCCAACATGCACCGCAGCTACCGCTTCGACGTCCGCCCCCACCTCGTGGACGGCGCCAACGAACTCACCGTGGACTTCTCCTCTGCCCTCCAGTACGCGGAGGAGAAGGAAGCGGAACTCGGCCGTCGCGACCACGTCTACCCGCACGCATTCAACATGGTGCGCAAGATGGCGTGCAGCTTCGGCTGGGACTGGGGCCCCGACCTGCAGACCGCCGGCATCTGGAAGCCCGTCCGCCTGGAACGCTGGCACACGGCACGACTCGGCCGCGTCCGGCCCCTGGTGAGCGTCGAGCCCGACGGCACCGGAGCCGTGGAGGTGCACGCGGACATCGAACGGACCGCAGCGGAAGCGCCACAGCTGGTCCTCACCGCCGAGGTCGGCGGACACCGGGCGCGCGCCGTGCTCACCGTCGGCGACACCACCGCCGTGCTCCGGGGCGGCGTACCCGACGCCCGGATGTGGTGCCCCGCCGGATACGGCGACCAGCCCCTGTACGACCTTCGGGTCACCCTTGCCACGGCCGAGCGGCCCGAAGAGCCTCTCGACGCCGTCGACCGGCGCGTGGGCTTCAGGAACATCACCGTCGACACCGCACCCGACGAGACCGGCACCCCCTTCACCTTCGTCGTCAACGGCACCCGCATCTTCGCCAAGGGAGCCAACTGGATCCCCGACGACCACTTCCTGACCCGCATCACGCGCGAACGCCTCGAACGCCGCGTCGACCAGGCCCTCGCCGCCCACATGAACATGCTGCGCGTGTGGGGCGGCGGCATCTACGAGACCGACGACTTCTACGACGTGTGCGACGAGCGAGGAATGCTCGTCTGGCAGGACTTCCCCTTCGCCTGCGCCGCCTACCCCGAGGAGGAGCCGCTGCGCGGCGAGGTCGAGGCCGAGGCGCGCGAGAACGTCGCCCGGCTCGCCGGACACCCCAGCCTGGCCCTGTGGAACGGCGGCAACGAGAACCTCTGGGGCTACGCCGACTGGGGCTGGCCCGAGCAACTGGCCGGTCGCACCTGGGGACTTGGCTACTACACCGACCTGCTGCCGCGGATCGTCGCCGACCTCGACCCGACGACGCCCTACGCCGACGGCAGCCCCTACACCCCCGGCGCACCGGTCGGCGGCACCCACCCCAACGACCAGAATCACGGCACGCGGCACGAGTGGGAGGTGTGGAACCGGCTCGACTACACCACCTACCGCGACCACATTCCGCGCTTCTGCTCCGAATTCGGCTTCCAGGGCCCGCCCACCTGGGCCACCCTCACCCGCTGGATCCACGACGAACCGCTCGCCCCCACCTCGCCCGCGTTCCTGCTGCACCAGAAGGCGGAGGACGGGAACGGCAAGCTGGACCGCGGCATGGCTCCGCACCTGCCCCGCCCGCTCTCCTTCACGGACTGGCACTGGGCCACGCAGCTCAACCAGGCCCGCGCCGTCGCCTTCGGCATCGAGCACTTCCGCTCCTGGTGGCCGAGGACGGCCGGAAGTCTGGTCTGGCAGCTCAACGACTGCTGGCCCGTCACCTCCTGGGCCGCGGTGGACAGCGACGAGCGCCCCAAGCCCCTGTGGTACGCGCTGCGCGACGCTTACGCGCCGCGTCTGCTGACCTTCCAGCCCAGGGAGGGCAGACTCGCCGTCGTCGTGGTCAACGACACCGACGAAGCCTGGGCCGGCCGCCTGGTCCTCGAGCGTCAGACGCTCGAGGGTGTCGTCCGTGCCGATGCTAAAGTCGAGCTCCGGGTGGGGCCCCGTTCGGTAGTCTGCGTGAAGCCGGACGACTCACTGCTCACACCGGAAGAGGCCAGGCAGGAGGTGCTCGTGGCGTCGTCGGAGGGCGTACGCGCCGTCCACACTTTCTGCGAGGACCGCGACCTCGCCTACCGGCCCGACGCGCTGAGCGCACAGGCCCACGCCGAGCCGGGCGGCTACCGCGTCGACGTCCGGGCCACCTCGTTCGCCCGCGACGTCGCCGTGCTGGCCGACCACGTCGCCGACGACGCGACGGTCGACGACATGCTCGTCACCCTGCTGCCCGGAGAGAGCCACACCTTCCACGTCCGCACCCGCCATACCCTCGATCCCGCTGTCCTGACCGCCGTACCCGTGTTGCGTTCCGTGAACAGCCTCTGCCCCACGACACCGGAGATCGGATGACCCCTGCCCATCGCGACCGCACCCAGCCGGGTGCCCTGGGCCTCGTCCTCGCGCGTTCGACCCGGCTGCTCGGCGTGGAGCCGTTCTTCATGGAGTTCATCGCCGGAATGGAGGAGTGCCTCGTCACACGCGACATGTCGGTGCTGCTCCATGTCGTCCCGACGTACGAGGAAGAGGTGGCCGCCTATCGCCGGTGGGCCGAGGGAGGTCTGGTCGACGCGGTGGCCGTGGTCAACCTCGTCGAGGACGACCCAAGGCCGGCCGTCCTGCGCGAGTTGGGGCTGCCGGCGGTCCTCGTCGGCACCTGGCGGGACGCCCCCGACCTGCCGGCCGTGCGCACCGACGACGGCGGCCCCGTCCGCGACGCCGTGGCCCGGCTCGCGGACCTCGGACACCGTGTCATCGCGCGTGTCGCGGGACCGCGCTCCCTCCTGCATACCCAGGCCCGCACCGTGGCCCAGGAGGAGGCGTGCAAACAGGCGGGCGTCGAGTCGGTGGTCATCGACGGCGACTACACGGCCGAGTCCGGGGCCCGGCTCACCGCCGAGCTGCTCAAGCGGGATTCCCGGCCCACCGCGATCCTCTACGACAACGACGTGATGGCGGTCGCCGGACTGGCCACGGCCAAGGAGCTTGGTCTGGAAGCCCCCGCCGACCTGTCGCTGATCGCCTGGGACGACTCCGCGCTCTGCCGCCTCGCCTCACCGCCGCTGACCACCATGACCGTCGACGTGCACGGCTTCGGGGTGGTGGTCGCGGAAGCCGCCCTGGATCACATCGACGGCAGGCCCGTCACCGAGCGCTGGTCCCCGACGGCCCACTTCGTGCAACGCGGCACGACGGGACCCGCACCCGCCTGACGGGGCGCAACCGGGGGCGGCAGCGATTCCGCCCCCGGCGCCCTTGACGCCGTCCGGGCCGGGCCGTCCGCTCGTACGGACGTGCTGACCCACTCGGCTGAGCACGGGCGGCGGCGGCCTGCGCGGATACCCGGGCGCACTGTTCGTGACATCTGTGGATGGCCGGAGAAGCCGGATGCGGCAGTGCCGCCATGTGGAGCAGACTCTTCGGATGCATCTCGATTGCGTCGCAGTCGCCGCGGCTTTCGGGCTGGGTCGGCCGTTGGGGCCATGGCGCCCGCTGGCCAACGGGGGCGCCCCGTCGGACAGCCGTGTGCTGGTCACCACGCGAGGCCGGTGGGTGGTGCGGACGGACCGGTTGCTGGGCGAGTGGCATCGCGAACAGGCGCACCGGGTGCACCGGCTACAGAGCGCGGCCTGGGAAGCGGGGATCACGATGCCGCGGCCCGTCGAGCCCCCCTCTCCGGCCATCGGCTTCTGGCACAACCCAGCGGGTGAGGCGCTGGTGCGGGTGAGCGAATGGCTCGAAGGGCACGACTTGCGGCGGGCCGAGGCCCCATCCGATGCCGACCTCTCGAAGCCGGCGGAGTGGGTGGGAAGCACCTTGGCCCGCATCGCCCTCCTGGGCACTGGTTCAGGGGCCGGCGCCGATGACGGCATCGCGCTGCATTCCCTGGCGGAGTGGCAGGAGTGGGTGGGCGAGGCCGGTGCGAGCGACCACCCGGTCGCCCCGTCGGCGCATGCCCTCCTCCCCGTGGTCGCGGACGCGACCACGCTGATTCAGGACGCGCTGCGCAATCCTCCCGGCACCGTACTGGTCCACGGGGACACATCCCGGGCCAATGTGCTGCGCACTTCCGACGGATACGCATTGATCGACTGGGAGGGGGTCCGGGCGGACGTCCCCTGGTGGGAAGCGGTGAACGTCGCTTTCCGGTTCGCCACCCCGTTCAACGGACCCACCGCCGAGGGCGATCCCCGCGTGGTGCGCCCGCTGCTGGCGGCCTATCTCGATCGCGGAGGGCCGGGCGGCCCGGCAACGGTCTCCGCGTTCGCCGGCATGCTGCGCAGCCAACTAGCCACCATGGCCTGGTGCCTGTGGCTGGCGCTGGGCCACCGCCAGGCCGACACCGGCCAGCGTGCCTTTGGGCTTCGCATGGTCACCTTCGCGGCCCGGGACCTGCCGAGGGTCATGCGATCGCTGGAGCGGTGGACCGCGCTCCTTCGATGAATCGGGCCCAGGAAACTTTCATCGGTTTCCGAAGTTTCTCTGCGGAAGGTGTTGCCAGCCTCCGGCCGCGCTCCTACCGTCGGTGGCCAACGGGTGAGTGACGCCGGGGGCCACAGGCTCGCCGGAGCCAAGGGACATCGCCGCCGGGCGGACCACCCGTCCTGCGCACCGTGGTGCACGGCGCGCTTTCATCGCATCGTCCGTATCCCCCCACAGGAGTTGGTCATGTCCCCACAACATGCCTCCCGTCGCACGGTTCTCCGCCGCATGGCAGGGATCGCTGCGATCCTCGCCGTGCCCGGCACGGCCGCGGTGGCGGGCAACGCGTCTGCCGGCGAGACCGTCTCCCCTCGCGGCGCCCGGAAGAAAGCTGCCGGGCCGGTCGCGCCCGGCGCGAACCAGCAGGCCGTGAACCTACTGGCCTTCGTCACCGCCCAGTACCGGAAGAAGATCATCTCCGGGCAGCAGGAGTCGACCTGGATCGACGGCCCCGACTACGAGATGAACTACATCCACGAGCACACCGGCAAGTACCCCGCGATCCGCGGCCTCGACATCTGCGACGCCCCGGGCGGCGCCACGGAGCGGGCCATCGCCTGGTGGCAAGCCGGCGGCATCCCCATGTTCGGCTACCACATGGGGGCGCCCACGTACTCCGACGACTACGACGGCTCGAAGCAGACAGTCTCCATCGACAAGGTGCTCACCGCGGGCACCGCCGAGAACAAGTCCTTCGTCGAGCGCCTGGACAACGCGGCCGCCCAGATGAACAAGCTCCGAGAGGCCGGCGCCGCCGCGATCTGGCGCCCCTTCCACGAGGCCGGCGGCACCTGGTTCTGGTGGAGCAAGGAAGGCGGCGACCAATACCAGCGGCTGTGGGAGTACGCCTTCGACCGCTTCACCGAGAAGAAGGTCACCAACGCCATCTGGCTGATGGGCTTCAACGGCGAGCCCGCCGCCTCCGCCTCCTTCTACCCGGGCAAGGAATACGTCGACATCGCCGGCGCCGACACATATGCCGGTGACCAGAACTACGACCCGCAGAAGGCGATGTACGACGCGACGACGGGTGTGGTCGGCGACGCCATTCCGGTGGCGCTGCACGAGAACGGCCCCATCCCGGACCCGGACGAGCTCGTGTCGACCGGCGCCGGCTGGGTGCTGTTCAACACCTGGAACGTCGAGCACCTGACACAGAGCAACACAGTCGACCACCTGGTCAAGGTCTACGGCCACGACCATGTCGTCACCCGCGATGAGGTGCCCGACCTCAACTGACGCCTCCTGTCCCGCTCAGGCGCCGCGGCGCCCGTCGCCCGAGCGGGGTTGGCCAGCTCTCGGTGATGCCGGGCACTAGTGGATCGTCGCGGCTAATTTTTGGGATACAGGTGGCGCAGTTTGATGCGTGCGTCGTGGGTGGTGAACTGCCAGTCCACCTGACGTTGGTCGGTGTTGGTGGCGTTCTGCCAGGCCGAGAGTTCGGTGTTGAGTGTGTCGAGGTCGTTGATGCGGCGGTCGAGACATTGCCGGGTCAGCACGGAGAGTTCGGTCTCGGCGATGTTGAGCCATGACCCGTGTCTGGGCGTGTGGTGCCGCGGCGGATGTACTCGCTGTCCTGGCAGGCGTCGCGACCGGGGCGTGCCGGGAGCGTGGCGCGGGCGTCGCCGAGGAACTGGTAGGGCTTCTCGTCCATGCACACCACCGGACGTGCCGGGTCATAGGGCCGGGCATAGACGGCCAGCACGTCTTCCATTCCGGCCGCGAACTGCGCGTTCGCCCGTGGTGGGATGGTCCAGCACTTCTTCAGGTGAGGAGGCAGTTCCGTTTTTTTAGGACCCTGCGGATGCCGAAAATTATGTCCAGCCTGGTGAGAAGCGTATTTCTGTTCTGGTGAGCTGCAGCGCGTGTGGAAGGGGCTTTGGGCCTGTGCTGGGTGTGGCTTCGGGCGTATACTGCACATATGCGATGCCCGGTCACGATGCCAGCTCCCAGGCAACTCGGGACGCAGAGGCCGAAAAGGGTAGACTCCTTTACTCGGCTGATTGTGTTTCAGCGTGACCTGGGAGAACGGGCCGGAGCACGCCGCTCGGCCTCGACGCAACTGGGGGTCAAGGGGTCGCAGGTCCAAATCCTGTCGTCCCGACCAGCGTTTTCGCAGGTCGAAGGCCGTTTCTGCGGGTAGCGGAAGCGGCCTTAACCGTTTCCCGGCTGGGAGCGATGGGGAGCCCTCTGGGAGCCCTCGTGCTCCCAACTCGCAGACGTGTCAACGGTGCCCGATTAGTCCGTCACCCGATCCGGTAGACCTACGACGCCGTACCGAGCCCCTGCGCGCCGTTGTCAACCACAGGCCACCGAGGTCACCCCACCGCTATGGATGCTCTCGGCATCGAGAAGCATAAGGACCCCTTGTCGGCCCTCGACCCCCTTTCGGGGTGGGAGCACGGTGCCGCGCTCCCCATGCGACAGGAGGGGAGCTGTCGGCTGATGACCTTGGCCGACGTGTTTCCGCAGGCGGCCGACGCTCGGGCGTTGCGGCCGCAAGATGCCTGCCGGGTCAAGGCGAGGCAAAGCCCCTTGGCGTCTGCCGGCAGACCGGGCACTCCCAGGGAGTGAGCGCCGTATCGGGCTCTGTGGCGCAGTAGCGAGACGGTCGGCTGGGGGCTTCGGTGTGGATAATAGTGTGCCAAGCAGACCAGCTTCCGTAGGTCCACTTCCGTGTCACCAGACGGCGATGTCAGCGCAGCAGCGTTCCGGGGGTGACCAGCCGCGTAGCGCTTTAGAACGGCTTCACTGGTTGTGAGCTGGGATTTTCCTTATGGTCAGCTGGCTCGGTGGTACTCGTTGATGAGGCTGGCGACGGCTTGTCGGCGTTTGATCCGGGCTGTAGGCAGGGGGATGACGTTCGGATTGTCGCTGGGCGCGAGTTGGTCACGGCCTTGGTGTGGTCGGTGGCTGTTGAAGTGGTGTGCGTAGTCGTGGAGGATTTTCTCGGCGTGGCCACGGTCGAAGAGCAGGACACGGTCGGTGCACTCTTCCCGTGCCGAGTGGATGAAGCGTTCTGCGTGTGGGTTGCCGTTGGGGCTGCGTGGAGGGCCTTGGCCGCACTGATGTCGTCGCTGGCGAACACGGCGTCGAAGGCGGCCGTGAATTTCGCGCGCCGGAATCCCCATCGGGGGTTCTCAGCGCCGAGACGGGTGATCAGGTCGCGGATCTCCTCGGGCAGCGGCGGCCGCCCGGTAGACGGCGGCTGCGTCCACTTCTGCTTCACCAGACGCAGGTGCCAGGCCGGCAGGGTGCGCGGTGAGACGATCCGGCGTTCGCGCAGGGCTTGGGGGATCAGTCGGGTCACAACGGCGAGCAGCGCGCGCTCCGGCCAGCCGGGCTTGGGCGCGGTGACCTGTGGACGCAGAACCGCGAGCTCGTGTCGAAGGATCAGTATCTCCGCATTCTTGGCCGCAGAAGATCGAGACATCAGGAACAGCCACGCGAAGATTCGCGTGCCGATGAGGTAGACAAGTCGAACCAGCACGAGGACTGATCATGCCGGGTACCTGCCGGTCAGGTGCGTTGCCTCAGGTCAAACCCGGTGAAGCCATTATGGAGCGCTACGGGTCTCCGCCGCCCGCGCGATGGGCCGTCGGTGGAAGCCCAGGGACGGCGGAAGTGAACCGTTCCATTGGATGCGCGGCGGTCCACCTGCCATCGTGTTGATCGTTTCGGCAATTTCGATGGTGATGGAGTGTTGGGCTGATGTTGCGTATGAACGGGTGGAATCGAGCGATGATATGGGGCACCAGCGGCGTTGCCGCTGCCGTGCTCGCCCTGACCGCTTGTTCGGCGTCCAGTGGAGACGACGACACCGAGGGGGCTGGCAAAGGCGAGAAAAGCGGAGCCGCCACTGCGCCCCGACACCAGACTAAGCCGGGCTCCAGCGTCCCGGACGAGTGGGCCCAGTCGAAGCAGTGGGCGGCGCTGCCGCGCGGCAAGCGCACCGACAGCAACGGCAACGAGGTTCTGTTCCCGCACACCGCCGAAGGGGCCGTCAGCATGCTGTCCGCCGCGAACTCGACGACCACACAGGGCAGTCGGGACATGGTGGACGAGCAGATGGGCGTCTACGATTCCTACCTGGCCGCAGCCGACCAGACGCCGACGAACAAGGAGAAGGTCAAGCAGCGGGCGATCCAGACGGACGCCGCTTTGCGTGAAAAGTTCGGAATCCCGGCCAAGGGCGACATGCCGACGCGCGCATATTCACGAGTTCGCACCATCGGCTTCAAGATCATCAAAAAGTCGAAGGACGAGGTCAGCGTCTACATTCTCGCCCGCGTCACCATGAAAGCCGGGGCGATCGAGAAGACGCACAGCTCCTACACCCGCACTCTCCTGGCCGCCGAATGGGATGGGAACGACTGGAAGATGAGCTCCGCTGCGACCCTCCGTGCCGCGCAGCAAGTCGAAGGAAAGCCGCGGCCCGCCATGGCCCTCCCAGGGACCAAGAAGTTCAACCGCGCCGGTTGGACCGCCCTCAGGGGAACATCATGAGACGTCGGTTCGCTGCTCGCCGCTGTCCATGCGCGTCGGGGCCCTTCGGCGGTTGCAAGTCGGGTGCTCACCGATAGTGCGATAACCCATTCGACCTCATAGAGGCGCAGA
>NZ_JANIIC010000290.1 GCF_024519315.1 Streptomyces malaysiensis subsp. samsunensis
TGCGGGCCCTTCGCTGGTGGTGACGGGGGCGGGCGCGGGCGCCGGGGTCCCGGCGGGCGTTCCGCTGGTGGTGCTGGACGACGCCGAGGTCACCGCGGAATTGGCGGAGTTGGACGGGTCCGATGTGGGAATCCGCGTTGCCCCGGAGGCGGCCGCGTATGTGATTTACACATCCGGCTCGACGGGGCGGCCCAAGGGTGTGGTGGTGTCGCACGGGAATGTGGTGCGGCTGTTCGAGGCGACGGATGGGTGGTTCGGCTTCGGTGCGGATGATGTGTGGACGTTGTTTCACTCCTTTGCGTTTGATTTTTCGGTGTGGGAGTTGTGGGGTGCGC
>NZ_JANIIC010000291.1 GCF_024519315.1 Streptomyces malaysiensis subsp. samsunensis
GTGAGCCATGCGTTCCATTCGCCGCGTATGGACGGGATGTTGGAGGCGTTCCGTGAGGTGGCGCAGGGGCTGACGTACGGCGCCCCGCGCATTCCCATCGTGTCCAACCTCACCGGGACGGTCGTCTCCGCTGAGGAGATCACCAGCCCCGGCTTCTGGGTGCGCCACGTCCGCGAGGCTGTCCGCTTCCTCGACGGTGTCCGCACCCTGGAAGCCCAGGGCGTGACCACCTACCTCGAACTCGGCCCCGACGGTGTGCTGTCCGCGATGGCGCAGGAGTGCGTGACCGGCGAGGACGCCGCGTTCGCCACCGCGCTGCGCAAGGACCG
>NZ_JANIIC010000292.1 GCF_024519315.1 Streptomyces malaysiensis subsp. samsunensis
CACAAGGCGCCCGTGGTGCACAAGTGGCTGCTCGCGCACCCCCGCTTCCAGCTCCACTTCACCCCGACCTACTCGTCCTGGATCAACCAGGTCGAACGGTGGTTCGCCGAGCTGGAACGACGCTGCCTCACACGCGGGGTGTTCTGCTCACTCGACGACCTCAAGACCGCACTCGAAGAGTGGATCAAGGTCTGGAACGACGATGCCAGGCCCTTCAAATGGACCAAGACCGCCGACCAGAACCTCGACCGCATCTGCCGCTACTGCGACAGGATCTCCGAACCAGATCACTAGGCGG
>NZ_JANIIC010000293.1 GCF_024519315.1 Streptomyces malaysiensis subsp. samsunensis
GATGGCGCCGTCGCGGAGGCGGGCTTGGGGTTCGCCGGAGGCGATCAGGGTGGGTAGTGCCTTGCGGGAGGTGGGGTGGTTGTCGGTGTCGATGAGGACGATGCGGTTGGGGTGTTCGGTTTGGGCGGTGCGGATGAGTCCCCAGACGGCTGCGCCGGCGAGGTCGTCGTAGGCGGCTTCGATGACGAGGGGGGTGGTGGTGTCCTGGGCCAGGTGTTGTTGGACGCGGGTCAGGGTCTCGGTCGTGATGCGGTGGGTGTCGGCCAGGACGTCGTCGCCGACCGTCGGCACC
>NZ_JANIIC010000294.1 GCF_024519315.1 Streptomyces malaysiensis subsp. samsunensis
TGTACTCCCACGGAGTCGAGCAGTCGTGCCAGGGCGATGTGCAGGGCGAACAGTCCGGCCTGGGCGTAGGTGGTGTGGTCCAACAGCCAGGCATGCTCCGGGTCGGTGTCGAAGACCACCTGCCGTAGTGGGTGTTCCAGGTGGGGGTCGAGGAGGGCGCAGACTTCGTCGAAGGCTTCGGCGAAGATGGGGAAGCGGTCGTAGAGTTCGGTGCCCATGCCGGGGCGCTGGCTGCCCTGTCCGCTGAAGAGGAAGACCGTCTCGCCCGTGGTGTCGGCGGCCTC
>NZ_JANIIC010000295.1 GCF_024519315.1 Streptomyces malaysiensis subsp. samsunensis
CGTACTCCCACGGAGTCGAGCAGTCGGGCCAGGGCGATGTGGAGGGCGAACAGTCCGGCCTGGGCGTAGGTGGTGTGGTCCAACAGCCCGGCATGCTCCGGGTAGGTGTCGAAGACCACCTGCCGTAGTGGGTGTTCCAGGTGGGGGTCGAGGAGGGCGCAGACTTCGTCGAAGGCTTCGGCGAAGATGGGGAAGCGGTCGTAGAGTTCGGCGCCCATGCCGGGGCGCTGGCTGCCCTGTCCGCTGAAGAGGAAGACCGTCTCGCCCGTGGTGTCGGCGGCCTT
>NZ_JANIIC010000296.1 GCF_024519315.1 Streptomyces malaysiensis subsp. samsunensis
GTGCAGATCATTAACATGCTTTCTTGATCTTGCTGTGGTTCAGGAACGCGGCGATGTCGGATGGTGTGTGAAAGCGAGCGGTGGAGGCGCTGATGGGATGGTCGTGTGTTTCCAGGAGGGGGCGGACTTCCTGGCCCGCGCGGCTGATGGTTGGGGTGGTGACGCCGAAGAGCTGGGCGAGGAGGTCCATGGGGGCGATCTTGCGCAGGTGGAGCACGGTGACCAGGACTCGCTCGGCTGGGGTGAGTTTGGCTTTGGCACCTGTGCCGGGGGCAACCAA
>NZ_JANIIC010000297.1 GCF_024519315.1 Streptomyces malaysiensis subsp. samsunensis
GCGCCTCCAGGCCATCGACAAAACCAGCCCGGTCGGAGGCCAACACCACGGCACGATGCTCAAATACCGACCGGGTCGTGACCAGCGACAACGCCACATCAGTCACCGACGCTTCCGCCTCGGCCCGACTCCGCGCGTACGGCAGCAAACGCTCTGCCTGTCCGCGCAGCGCACCCTCGGACTTCGCCGACACCACCCACGGCACCAGCACCGACTCCTCGGGGCCCTCGGTCACAGACTCGGCGACCGGCTGCTCCTCCGGAACGTGTTCCAGAATGAT
>NZ_JANIIC010000298.1 GCF_024519315.1 Streptomyces malaysiensis subsp. samsunensis
ACGCCTCCAGGCCATCGACAAATCCGGCCCGGTCGGAGGCCAACACCACGGCACGACGCTCGAACGTGGTACGCGTCGTCGCCAACGACAGCGCTACGTCCACGGTCGGCAGCTCCGGGCGCTCCCCCATGAACGACGCCAGCCGACTCGCCTGCGCCCGCAGAGCGGCCTCGGACCGCGCCGAGACCACCCACGGCACCACGGAGGGACTGAACGTCCCCCGTTCAGCAGGGGATTCAGTGTCGGGCAGCTCCACCGGCGCCTGTTCGAGGATGAC
>NZ_JANIIC010000299.1 GCF_024519315.1 Streptomyces malaysiensis subsp. samsunensis
AGCCGCTGCGGCAAGGGTGTCCCGGTGCGTTCCGGAGCCGCTGATGTGTCTCGTGGGGCGTGATGTACCCGAAGACAGGGTGTTTCCGTAGGCGGCGCCGGTTATAGAAGGTCTCGATGAAGGTGAAGACCTCGGCGCGGGCGGTGGCCCGGTCGGGCCAGACCCGGGTGCCGATCTCCTCCTTGAGCACGGCCCAGAAGCTCTCGGCCGCCGCGTTGTCATAGCAAGACCCGGTTCGGCCGGTGCTCTGCCGGAGCCCCAACGACCGTATCC
>NZ_JANIIC010000003.1 GCF_024519315.1 Streptomyces malaysiensis subsp. samsunensis
CCGCTGGGGGGGGGGGATCGGGGCGGGGGGGGTGATGCCCCGCGGGAGGGGGGGGGGGGTGCCCCCAAAAAAACCGCCGATGGCGACCATGGCCATCTGCATGGTGAAGGGGATCAGGTCCCAGAAGCCGTTGCCGAAGACAGAGGCGACCTTCGCCGGGCCCGATCCGATGCCCATTGCGGCGATGGCCACGACGGCCACGGTCAGGAGCGCGAAGACGAGGGTGTTGGGGAACCACCGCTCGGCCACGGCCGCGCTTCGGGTAGCGGCGCGGGCGAGGAATCCATCGCGTGGCGGTCGCTGAGGTGCGGAGTCGTCGCCCCCTTCGGGCCTCTGCTCGATCATGATGGCTCCTGGCGTGTGTGGGCCCGGGGGGACGGGCCGTGTGAGCGGTAGACCGCCGAGGCGGCGGTGAGGTCGGCGAGTGCGCTGCCGACCGATTTGAAGACGGTGATCTCTTCCTGGGTGCGGCGGCCGGGGATGGTGCCGGCGCACAGGTCGGGCAGGGTGCCGGCGATGTCGTCCGGGGTGAGGAGGCCGGCGTCGATGGGCTGGGTCAGATCACCGGATTCGCGCAGGGCCTGTGGTGTGTCGATGAAGAGGGCGCCGCGGCGTATGCACTGGTCGTCGGCCTCTCGCATGGTGGGGCGGAAGCTGCCGATGAGGTCGAGGTGGGTGCCCGGTCGCAGCCAGTCGCCCTGGATGATGGGCTCGGTGGCGAGGGTGGCACAGCTGATGATGTCGGCTTCGGCGGCCGCGGAGGCCAGGTCGGTGACGGCACGGGCGTCAAGCCCCTGTTGCTTCAGGGTGTCGGCCAGGCGATGGGCGTGGCCGGCGGACCGGTTGTGGACGAGCACCGTCCGGATGTCGAAGACGCTGCGGTACGCCTCGGCGACGAGGCTGCCCACATGCCCCGCTCCGACCACCAGGTGGGTGGTGCTCTCGGGCCGTGCGAGGTAGGTGGCGGCCAGAGCGGAGGTCGCCACGGTGCGGCGCCGGGTCAGTTCATTGCCGTCGATGATGGCCAGGTGCTCCCCGGTGGCGGCGCTTGCCAGGACGAACGCGGAGGACAGGGCCGCCCTGCCTTCGAGGGCGTTGGCGGGAAAGACGTTGACGAGTTTGACACCCAGGAACTCGCCATGGGACCAGGCGGGCATGAGCAGGAGGGTGGCGTCGGTGTCGGCGTCGACGGTGTGGTGGTGGCGGGCAGGAGTGTTGGCACCGTGAACGAAGCCTTGCCGGAGCGCGGGGACGAGGTCGTGGAACGGCAGTGCTTTGATGGTCTGTTGGGCGTCGATATTCAGCATCGTCGTCTTTCGATCAGGTGGTCAAGCGGTCAGGCGTCGAGAGTGACGTCGGTCACGGGCATGGCCTGGCAGGTCAGGCACTGGTCGTCGGCCAGGTCCTCCGGGCGGGTGACCAGATGCGCGACGTGCCCGTCCAGGACGGTGATGGCACAGCTTTCGCACTGGCCCAGGCGGCAGCCGCTGGGCAGGCGGATCCCTTCCTTCTCCGCCAGTTGCAGCAGAGTGCCGTCTTCTTTGCGCCAGGTGACCTCGCGGTTGGCGCGGGTGAAGCGGACGGTGGCCTGTGCGCTGTCGGGGATGTCGACGCGCTGTGGGGCGGCGTGGAACTTTTCGGCGAAGATGTCGAAGCGCGGCACGCCTCGGTCGACAAGGCCGCTGGTGATGTCGGAGAGCATGTCCTCCGGTCCGCAGAGGTAGAACCGGGCGCGGCGCTCGATGAGCCGGGCATCGACGTCGGCGGCGCTGACACGCCCGACGTGGTCGTAGTCGCGCCCGAGGACGTCGTGGGGTTCCGGTCGGCTGTAGTGGGTGTGGACGCGCAGCCGGGGTACGACGTCCCGTAGTTCGCTCGTGCGGTCCCGGAAGGCGTGTGAGGTGGAATTCCGGCTGCCGTAGTGCAGTACGACCTCGGGGACGCTGCCGCCGCTGCGGGCCAGTGTCTCGAGGTAGCCGATGAACGGTGTGATCCCGATTCCGGAGGCGAGGAGCACGACCGGCCGGTCGATGTCGGGCGGGATGGCGAAGAGTCCGGCCGGCGCCGTCAGTTGCACGCGCTTCCCCGCACGCGCGGTCGCGTGTACCTGGCCGGAGACCTGTCCGTCCGGGACACGGCGTACGGCGATGCTGTATGAGGTGCGGTCCTTGTCCTGCGCGGGGCCGGTCAGGGAGTAGCAGCGTGCCGCTGATCGTTCCGCGCCCGCGGGGCCGGTGGTGGGGAAGCCGAGGGTGATGTGCTGGCCCGGCCGGAAATCGGGCAGCTCCGAACCGTCGGCGGGTTCCATGCTCAGGGCCAGGACATCGGCTCCTTCCGGTACGGCGGAGACGATGGTGAACTCCTTGGTTCCCTCCCAATGGGACGTCGCGATGGGCCGGATGTCGCAGCTGCTGGACCTCATCGGCACCGACCCACTGATCGGGTCGCGTATGTCGTCGCCGATCAGGAGGTTGTAGTTGCTGCCGGCCTCGTCGTAGGGATCGAAACTCGGTAGTGCCAGGTCCGCGGCCTGCTGCCACCAGCCGTATTCGGCGCATACGACGTCATCGTGCAGATCGTGGTCGATCCGTGCGCGCATGCGGATCGTCCCCCTGCGCGTGGACAGCGCCACCCACTGGCCATCGCCGATGCCGCGCCGCTGTGCCAGTGCCCGGCTGATGTCGACGATGGGTTCCGGGCTGCGCTTGCGCAGAGAGGACAACCCGCGGTGCTGGCTGTGACAGAAGTAGCCGTTCTTCGCGCAGGTCAGCGAGAACGGGTAGCGGGAGTCGGGTCCGGTACCGGGCGCGGCGTGGATGGGGACGGCGGAGTAGCCGTGCAGCGCGAGCCGTTCCGAGTACAGCTCGACCCGTCGGGTCGGGGTGGCGAACCCGGTGACCTGGCCGTCCTCCGTACTCCGGGCGTACTTGCGGTAGACCGTTTCAAGGGGGATCCGCAGGCCGCCAGGATGGCGGCGGAGCTCTTCGACGGTCAGCCCCAGGGGCCCCAGTTGATGATTCCAGCCGTCCGTGACGTCGCCGTCGAAGAAGTCGGCGCCCATGCCCAGACGCTGCGCGAGGTCGAAGACGACTTCGGTGTCGGAGCGGGACTGGCCCACCGGCTCCACCATGCGCGGCCGGAGCTGGACGTGTTCCTGGGCCCGCCGGCTGATCTCGAATCCCGCCTTGATCGCCTCGTGTTCCCAGGGGCTGTTGACCGGAAGCACGATGTCGGCGAACTGGGAGGTGGGGTTGGGGAAGAGGTCGAGGTGTACGTAGAAGTCGAGGTTGCGCAGAGCGTCGGCGGTGCGTCGCGGATCCGGTTGTGAGAGCACCAGGTTGCTGCCGAATCCGACCAGGGCTCGTACCGGGTAGGGATCCCGCGACAGGATCGCGCGGCACAGATCCCGGCCGCTGATCCAGCCCTGGGCAGGAGGGCCGAGCGGGTGTTCCGCCATGCCGAGGGCCTTGGCCCGCTGGTCGTGTGGGAGCTGGGTCAGGTCGGTGGCCGGGTTCAGGGCGTGCCGCGGCCATATGACGTTGCCTCCGGGCGCGTCATAGCTGCCGGTCAGCGCGTACAGCGTGGCGATGGCCCGCTCGGTCTGGGTGGCGTTGGCCTGTTGCCCGACGCCGGTCCACGCGTGGTAGGACACGGACCGTGCCCGGATGAGTGCGTCGGCGAAGGCGGTCAGCTCCGCTGGTGCGATGCCGGTGGTGCGGGCGGTTTCCTCCACGGTCCATGGCCGGCATGCCTCGAAGTACCGCTCGAAGGCGGGCTCGCAGTCGACCGTGCCGGTGCGTATGCGCACTCGATGGGTGCCGTGCAGGGCGAAGTGGCCGGGGTTCCGCGCGGCGCGGAGGGTGTCGTACGGCCGCCAGGTGTCGTCGGCGGTGTCCCAGACGACGTAGCCGTCGAGGTCCGGATCGATCTCCTGGGCACGCAGAAAGTGTCCTGTGTCACGGCGCACGAGCAGGGGCGCGTTGGTCCAGGCCCGAACGAATTCCTCGTCATAGCCGTGACGTTCCTGCACGAGCCGGGCGACGCCCAGGGCGAGGGCCGCGTCCGTACCGGGGCGGACACGGAGCCAGTGGTCCGCTTCCAGGGCGCTGGTCGAGCGGCGGGGGTCGATGACGGCCAGGCGGGCTCCGCCGGCTCGGGCTTGTGCGAGGGCCGCCGACTGAGCCAGCCATGTCTTGGCGGGGTTGTGACCCCAGAGCACGGCGAGGTCGGTCGCGGCGTAGTCCGCGGTCGGCAGCGAACTTCCGAAGGTGAAGGCGTGGGCCCAGTCCTTGTGCCAGTTGCAGACTTCAGTGGAGTAACAGGTGTTGGGGCTGCCGAAGAGGCGGATGAACCGCTCGATCCAGTCGATGGAGTCCGACAGCGCGGTGGCGCTGGGCGACGTCACGGCGAAGGCCACGGCTTCCGCGCCGTCCTGCGCCTTGATCCGTCCCAGTTTCTCGGCGGTCTCGCTCAGTGCCTCCTCCCAGCCGATGGGCTCCCATCCGGGGTCCGGATCGGACTTGGGAGTGGTCCGCCGAAGCGGCTGGGTCAGACGGTCCGGGCTGTGCACGATCTCTGGTGCCGCCCGTCCTTTCGGGCACATCGCCGCGCCCGTCGGATGCTCGGGGTCGGGCCGCGCTCCCCGCAGAGCGCCTGCCTCGATGGTGTAGACGGCACCACATCGAGAGCGGCACAGAGTGCAGTACCCGTGCTTCTCAGTCATCATTACTCCTGAGTAACCGGTTACCGGCCACCGGTCGCCGGTAAGACGTTAAGATGCATCCAAGTGGGAGCCAAGTCAAGAAGAGATGAAGTGACATGAGCGGAGAACCGATGGCACCCGACGCGCTGGCCGGTCCGCTTCACCGCACGAACCTTCGCGAGCAGGTCCTTGCCCTGGTCCGGCAGGCATTGGTATCCGGGGAGATCCGACCGGGAGACATCTATTCGGCCGCGGCCCTGGCGACCAGGCTGGGCGTCTCCAGCAGTCCGGTCCGGGAAGCCATGCTGACACTGGTGAACGAGGGCCTGATGGAGCCCGTCCGCAACCGCGGCTACCGAGTGATCCCCATGAGCGAGCACGATCTCGACGAGGTCTACACCATGCGGTTGCTCCTGGAGGTGCCCGGCACGCTGCAAGCGGCCGCGAACGCTCGGCCCGAGGACCTCACACGCCTGACGGCCATCGTGGACGAGATCGAGAAAACGGCTCGGGAAGGTGATGTCGTCGGCTTCCTCGAAGCGGACCGGCGCTTCCACCTCGACCTGCTCCAACTGTGCGGCAACCGGCGCCTGGTGGCCGCTGTCGCCGCGCTGCGGGACCAGACCCGGCTGTACGGCCTCGAAGCACTCGCGGAACGGGGGGCTCTCGACAGTTCCGCCCATGAGCACCATCACATACTCGAGGCCATCGCCCGCAACGACATGAACGGCCTGGAGGATCTGATCCGCCACCACCTGCTGCATGTCCGCTCCGACTGGGCGCGGCCCGACAGCGTCTCCCCCGCTCGCGAACGCCGGCCGTGAGAGCTGCCCGCTGCCGCACCGGCTTCACGGCTGGAGTCGCGACCCGTTCAACGGCGCTGTCGACGGCGGAAGCGGGTGGTGGCAGCCTGTTCCGTACTCTGGTGACATGCGCATGCGCCCCACTTTGAGCTGGACCCCCACCGAGGACCTGCCGCCGGGCAGCACGGACCTGGAACCGGTCGCCGATGCGCTGAGCACCGGGGGTGTGCTGGTGCTCAGCGGAGCGGGCATCTCCACGGAGTCCGGCATCCCCGACTACCGGGGCGTGGGCGGGAGCCTGAACCGGCATACCCCGATGACCTACCAGGACTTCACGGCCGACGCCCAGGCCCGGCGCCGGTACTGGGCCCGCAGCCACCTCGGCTGGCGCACCTTCGGCCGCGCCCGTCCCAACTCCGGGCACCGGGCCGTGGCCACGTTCGCGCGGCATGGACTGCTCTCGGGTGTGATCACCCAGAACGTCGACGGCCTGCACCAGGCCGCGGGCAGCGAGGGCGTCGTGGAACTCCACGGAAGCCTGGACCGGGTCGTCTGCCTTTCCTGCGGCGCCTTCAGCCACCGCCGCGAACTCGCCCGGCGGCTGGAGGAGGCCAATGCGGGCTTCGCACCGGTGGCCGCCGGAATCAACCCGGACGGGGACGCCGACCTCACCGATGAACAGGTCGGGGACTTCCGCGTGGTGCCCTGTACGGTCTGCGGCGGCGTCCTCAAACCGGACGTGGTGTTCTTCGGCGAAGCCGTTCCGCCCCGGCGCGTCGAGCACTGCCGCACGCTGGTCCGTGAGGCGGCCTCGCTGCTGGTCCTGGGCTCCTCACTGACAGTGATGTCCGGGCTCCGGTTCGTCCGCCAGGCGGCCCAGGCCGGGAAGCCGGTGCTGATCGTCAACCTCGACCCGACCCGGGGCGACCGGCACGCCGTCACCCGGGTCGCGCTCCCGCTGGGCACGGCCCTCACCGCCGTGGCCGGCCAACTGGGCATCCCCGGGTCGGCACCGGCGTGACGCGGCCGGCGGCTCGGCTTTGCCGCCCAGCCGGTGACCGTGCGCGATAGGGAACACGCTCAGGTTCGAGTCGGTGGCGCGCTCATCGCTGCCGCGAGGAATGTGATCGCAAAGCGCCGGACCGCATCGTCTTGCGCCGGGAAGTCGCCGGTCGAGTGGCGCTGGGTGTCGATGTCGATGCGGTCCACGGCTGTCACCGCGAGAAGTCCCCGCAGCCGGAACCCCAGCTCTTGCGCCGAGATGCCGGGCAGTGCGCGTTTGAAGGCCGCCAGGTAGCGGTCGCGGACCCTGTCCTGAGAGGCCGCCGGCCAAGGCAGCGGCTCGGCGAAGGAGGCGGCGTCGAAGAGCGGCGCCAAGGCACCCTTGGCGGTGCGCTGGGCGCACTTCGTCATACGCAAGCCCGTCCCGGTGCTCGTGCTGTCCGTAGTCGGTCTGGGGGCGATCGCGATCCCATCGCTGGATCTGCGGCTGGGAATGCCGGGCGACGAGGCCAAATCCCCCAGCACCACCGAACGCCGCGCCTACGACGCGCTCGCCGACGGCTTCGGACCGGGCTTCAACGGCCCGCTGACCGTGGTCGTCGACACCAAGAACGCCGACGACCCGAAGGCCGCCGTCAAGGCCGTCTCCGCCAAGATCGCCCACACCGAGGGAGTCGTCTCCGTCTCCCCGGCACGGTTCAACCAGGCGGGGGACGCCGCCATCCTGTCCGCCGTGCCCGCCACCGCGCCCACCAGCCAGCAGACACAGGACCTGGTTCATTCCATCCGCGGCCAGCGGCCCGCGATCGAGTCCGCCACCGGCGCCGACTTCGAGGTCACCGGCACCACCGCGCTGAACATCGATGTCGCCCAGAAGATGCGGGGCGCCCTCGTGCCCTACCTCGCCGTCATCGTCAGCCTGGCGCTCCTTCTGCTGATGCTCGTCTTCCGGTCGATCCTGGTCCCGCTCAAGGCCGCCCTCGGCTTCCTGCTGTCGGTGGGCGCGGCCCTCGGTGTGATTGTCGTTGTCTTCCAGCAGGGACACGGCGCGGGCGCGTTCGGCGTCGATGAAACCGGCCCGATCATCAGCATCATGCCGCTCTTCCTGGTCGGCATCATCTTCGGCCTCGCCATGGACTACCAGGTCTTCCTCGTCTCCCGCATCCGTGAGGCCCACCTCCATGGCGAAGAACCAGGCCAGTCCATTGCCACCGGCTTCCGGCACAGCGCACGCATCGTGGGCGCCGCGGCACTCATCATGATCTCGGTGTTCGGCGCCTTCATGACGGGCGGCGAAAACATGGTCAAGATGGTCGGCTTCGGCCTGGCCGGCGCCGTCTTCTTCGACGCCTTCATCGTCCGTATGGCCTTTGTGCCGGCAGTTCTCGCCCTGCTGGGCAAGCGAGCCTGGTGGCTGCCGCGATGGCTGGCCAAAACGCTGCCCCGGGTAGACGTGGAAGGCGAAACACTCACCCCGCGAACCGCCGCACCACAAGCCCCGGACACACCGTCCGAGCAGGAGGCCGTTCCACACCCGTGACCGCGTGCTCCGTCTTCCCCCCGGACACGGTGAGGGCCCTTCGTCGCGGACATGAGCGGCGTAACCGGGGCTCGTTCGGGAAGTGGGTGACGTCGAGGCCGAGGCGGGCAGGTCAGTTGCCGGCGCCGACCTTGGTGGTGTCGACGGCCGCCGGCGGGGGCGGCGTCTTGCCGGGGTGGAGTACGGAGCGGGCCCGGTCGGCGTCGAAGTCGTTCTCCCACTTGCCGATCACGATGGTGGCGACGGCGTTGCCGAGGACGTTGATGAAGACGCGCCCCTCGTTGAGGATGCGGTCGATGCCGACGATCAGGGAGAGGGCGGCCAGCGGGATGTGGCCGACCGCGGTGACGGTGCTGGCGAGCACGATGAACGCGCCACCGGCGATTCCCGCGGTGCCTTTGCTGGTGAGCATCATGACGCCGACCATCACGAGCTGCTGTTGCCAGGACAGGTCGATGCCCACGGCCTGGGCCAGGAACATGGAGGCCATCGTGAGGTAGACGGCGGAGCCGTCCAGGTTGAAGGAGAACCCGGAGGGGATGACGATGCCGACCACGGGGCGCCCGATGCCGAGGGTCTCCAGCTTGCTCACGAGCTGGGGCAGAACGGCTTCGCTGGAGCAGGTGCTCAGGGCGACGAGCAGTTCGGCCTTGAGGAAGCGCATGAGGGCGAACAGACTCAGGTGGCAGGCGCGCATGATGGCCCCGAGCACGACCACCAGTCGTTGAGCGGTGTGAGTTCCTCGCCGAGCCCGGGAGCGGCGAGGCCGACGGCGATTCCGAGGACCGCTGCCAGCACGACCTGGAACCACAGCTCACCGATCAGACGGTTCAGCCGTGACCGCCGCGGGCGGCCGGTGGTGGTGGATGTCATCGTTGGTGCTCCCTTGCACGACGATCGTGTGTAGCCCTGTCCCGTGGGGGTGCCGGGGACGCGACGCGGTCCGCGTCCCCGGTGACATGCGTGGCGCGTGGATGTGGCCGCGCCCGCGGCGGGAGGCCCGCCGCTGTGATGAGCCCGCCTGCCGCGGTGCCGGTCAGTGGTGCAGGTCGTGCAGCACCTTGTAGAAGGCGGCCTTGCCCTCGAAGCCGATACCGGGGATGTCGGTCAGTCCGACCCGGCTCTTCTCGACGGCGGCGTCATCGGCGAAGCCGCCGGTGGGCTGGAACTCGCCCGGGTAGGACTCGTTGCCGCCCAGCTTGAGGGCGGCCGCGATGTGCAGGGAGAACTGGTGTCCGCCGTGCGGGACGCAGCGCCGCGAGGACCAGCCGTGCCGGTGGAGCATGTCCTGGATGCGCAGGTACTCCACCAGGCCGTAGCTGAGCGCGGGGTCGACCTGGATGGTGTCGCGGTCGGGGCGCAGCCCGCCGTAGCGGATCAGGTTGCGGGTGTCCTGGAGCGAGAACAGGAACAGACTGCTCCCGGTCACGCGCCAGTGGGGAGACGAGGCACTCACCGCGCACCGCGCCTTCCACCAGGCGCTCTACCGGGCCTCGCACAACGATGTCCTCATCCGGCTCCTGGACGACCTGTGGGACAAGTCCGACCGCTACCGGCGCCTCGGCCTCGAACTCCCGCCCGGCGACGAACCCCGCACCCGGGACCTCCAGGAGCACCACCGGCTCGTCTCCCTCATCGTCGACGGCCGGGCGGCCGAAGCCGCCCAGCTGATGCGCGACCACATCGCCCACAGCCTCACCGCCACCGCGATCAGCGCCCTCGAGGACCGCGAGGGCGCACGCACGACGTAGATCAGCGGGGTCTCACAACAGGGCCTGATCCCACGGTTGTTGGCGCAGGGCGGCGCGGACCAGGCCGAGCATCGTGTTCTGCTCGCTCAGCGCCTTGGCCCGCCCGCTGGTTTCGTGGCCGCCGCTGTACCAGTCGACGACCACCTTCCCACCGGCCGCGCGCAGCGCCTCCACATAGCCGCGCACCTGATCCGGCGCGGTGCGGGTGTCGTGCGTGCCCTGGTTGATCCACACCGGGGCCACCACATCGGCCACGTACGTGATGGGCGACGCGCGCACGAAGCGCTCCACGTCGTCCTGGGGCCGCGCGCCGAAGAACGACGAACAGGCCGCGCGCAGCGCCGGGTTCATGTCCTCGTACCCCGCCAGCCAGTCCGCCATCGGTACGTGCGCCAGCGCCCCGGCGAACAGTCCGGGCAGGCGTCCCACGGCCAGCAGCGAGAGGAAACCGCCGTACGAGGCACCCGTGATGAAGACCTTGCCGGGATCGGCGACGCCCTCGGCGACCAGCCACCGGACCGCCGCCTCGATGTCCTCCAGCTCCCGGTCGCCGATGTGCGGCATGAACCCCTCGCGGAAGCGCCGCCCGAAGGTGACCGAACCGCGGTAGTTCAGCGAGGCGTACGCCACGCCGTTGTCCAGCCATGCCTGGGCCGCGGGGTCGTAGCGGTCGACCGTCACCAGGTTGGGGCCGCCGTGCAGATGCAGGACGAGGGGGACGGGCCCCTCGACGCCGCGCGGCCGGGCCCACCACAGCTGGAGGGACGTCCCGTCGGCCGAGCGGACCGCGGTCGACCGGCACCGGACGCCGTCCAGGTCCTGCCGCGGGAAGACCTCGGGGCCGGGAAGGTTCTCCGGGCCGTCGCCGTTCAGGACGCGCAGGGGGGAGTCGAAACGCTGGTGCAGCAGGCGCACGGTGTGTCCGGGACCGTAGTGCGAGGCCCATAGGTGGCAGTGGGTGTCCGCCACGTCCGGCTCGAAGTACGCCCCCGGCGGATGGTCGAGCGGCCGGAGTTCGCCCGACTCCAGATCGGCCTCCATGACCCGGTGGATCCCGCCGTCCACGTGCACGGCCAGGACGCGGGTGGCGTCCTCGGACCAGTCGAGCGGGACCAGGTCGCCCCGCAGATGTGATGCTTCGATGTCGACGCGGGTGCCGCGCGTGGGATGCCAGACGCAGGGACGGGCGAACCCGGTGCGTTCGGTGGCGACCAGTACCCGGTCGTCGCCCGGGACGGGGGAGAACCGCACGCCGCGCACGGGCCCCTCGGGCCCGTCGCTCAGGCAGGCGAGTACCGCGCCCGTGACGGTGTCGACGACGGTGACCGCGAACCTGCGGACCCCTGGGTTGTGGTCGGTGGTGTCGACGCAGGCGAGGCGGGCGTCGGCCGAGATCAGGCCGTTCCACGCCTCGTTGCCCGACCGCAGCAACAGCTCGGGGCCGGCGGAGCCGTCCGTGCTGAGCAGCCACAGGCTGAAACCGTCCTCGGCGGCGCAGGTGATCACGGCGCGGTCGACCCGTCCCGCCACATCCATCCCGCGCAGGGTGTAGGGCGGCAGGTCCGGCGTCAGATCATGGCTGACGCCGTCGTCGAGGCGTGTCGTGTGCACATGGCCGACCTCGGACCCGTTGTCGTCGTGCAGGCTGAGCACGTGCCCGCCGTCGGAGGTGAGCACCGCCTGCGCGAGGTCGCCCGAGGTCACCTCGCTCAGCGGCCGGACCGTGCCGTGCTCGGCGTCCCACAGCGTCAGCCGGGGACCTTCGTCGCTCTCCACGACGATCAGCGACCTGTCGCCCGGTCCGCGCCCGCGCCGGACCGCGAGGGCCCGTTCGGCGGTGAAGAACCGATGCCAGTTCCTGGTCATGGTGCGGTGACCTCCTTGGGTTCGCCCGGTATCGCCGGGGGCGGGGCAGCGGGAAAGTGGCAGGCGGCGAGATGACCGTCGCCCTGCTCGGCGAGGGCGGGCGCGGTCTCGGCACACAGGTCCCGCGCCTTCCAGCACCGGGTGCGGAAACGGCAGCCGGACGGCGGAGCCAGCGGACTGGGCAGATCGCCGTCCAGGACGATCCGCCGGCGCGCCCGCTGGACGCGTGGATCGGGGATGGGCACGGCCGACAGCAGGGCCTGGGTGTAGGGATGGCGGGGCTGGGTGAACAGCGTGTCCACGGGCCCCTGTTCGACGATCTGCCCGAGGTACATGACGGCGACCTCGTCGCTGATCTGCCGCACCACCGACAGATCGTGCGCGACGAACAGGTAGGTGAGTCCCAGCTCCTCCTGGAGGTCCTCCAGCAGGTTGATCACCCCGGCCTGGACACTGACGTCGAGGGCGCTGACCGGTTCGTCGAGGACCAGCACCTCCGGTTCGACCGCGAGCGCGCGGGCGATGCCGATGCGCTGCCGCTGGCCGCCGGAGAACTGGTGCGGATGGCGGTGGGCGTGCCCGGGGTCCAAGCCGACCAGTTCCAGCAGTTCGCTCACCCTGTCGTTCTCCCGGCCCCGGTGCAGACCGTGGATCTTCAGCGGTTCGAGAAGCGCCGCGTGCACGGTGAGCCGCGGGTTGAGGGAGGCGTACGGGTCCTGGAACACGAACTGGATACGACGGCGTACGGCCGCCAGCTCCCGTCGGCCGGCCGCCGTCACGTCCGTGTCGAACAGCCTGATGCGTCCGGCGGCCGGGTCGGTCAGCCGGACCAGGCAGCGGCCCAGGGTGCTCTTGCCGCAGCCGGTCTCGCCGACCAGGCCCAGGGTGGTGCCGCGCGGGATGACGAGATCCACCCCCGAGACGGCCCGTACGGTCTGCGCGCGTCGGCCGCGCCGGCCGGTGGTGTACTCGGCCACCAGCCCCTCGACGGTCAGTGCCGGTGCGGTCATGGCGTCACGCTCGCGATCTCGGACGCCCGCAGACAGACCGCGGTGTGCCCCTCGCCGACCGTGACCGGCAGGGGGCTCTCGGCGCACCGGTCCTCGGCGTGCGGGCAGCGGTTCTGGAAGGGGCAGCCCGGGGGCCGCTCGGTGGGGGAAGGCGGCTGGCCGGCGATCTGCGCGAGGCGCCGGGTGCCGCGGTCGATCCTCGGCAGCGCGGCGAGCAGGCCGCGCGTGTAGGGGTGGGCCGACCGGTAGAAGAGGGGCTCCACGGGGGCCTCCTCCATCTTGCGCCCGCAGTACAGGACGAGGACCCGGTCGGCGAGGCCGGCCACCACGCCCAGGTCGTGGGTGATCAGCAGGATGGCGGACTTCGTACGGTCCTGGACACGCCCCAGGACGTCGAGGACCTGGGCCTGGACGGTCACGTCGAGCGCGGTGGTCGGCTCGTCGGCGATCAGGACATCCGGTTCGTTGGCGATGCCGGTGGCGATCATGACACGCTGGCGCATGCCGCCCGACAGCTCGTGCGGGTACTGGCCGGCTCGGGTCCGGGGGTCGGAGATGCCGACCACGTCGAGCAGTTCGACGGCCCGTTCCCGCAGGGCGGCGCGGGAGATGTCCGGGTCGTGCACGCTCACCGCCTCGGCGAGCTGGGCGCCCACGGTCATCATCGGGTTCAGCGCGGCCAGCGCGTCCTGGAAGACCATGGCGATGCGCCGGCCGCGCACGGTCCGCATCTCCCGGTCGGACAGGCCCAGCAGCTCCTGGCCGCGGAACCGCACCGAGCCCGCTGCCACGGCGTTGCGCGGCAGCAGTCCCATCACCGCCAGGGAGGCGGCGCTCTTCCCGGAGCCCGACTCGCCGACGATGCTCAGGGTTTCCCCGGCCCTCAGGTCGAACGAGAGCCGGTCGAGGGCGACCACGGGCCCGGCGTCGGTGCGATAGGTGACGCACAGGTCGCGGACCGACAGCAACGGAGCCGTCGCCTCGCCGGTCACTTCGGTGAAGGGCTTCATCACTGCCTGCCTTGGGGGTCGAGCGCGTCACGCAGCCCGTCGCCGAGGAAGTTCACGGCGAGCACGGTGATGAGGATCGCCAGGCCGGGGACGTACAGGAGATAGGACTGCGAGGTGCCGATCAGCCCGGCCGCCTGGGTGAGCATGTTGCCCCAGCTCGACCGGGGCGGCTGGATGCCGTAGCCGAGGAAGCTGACGGTGGATTCGAGGATGATCGCCATGGCCACCGACAGGGACACGTTGACCACGATCAGGCCCGTCAGATTGGGCAGCAGATGCCGTACGACGATCCTGGGGCCGGAGGCGCCGATGACCCGGGCCGCCTCCACGAACTCCTGGTGGCGCAGCTGGATCACCCGGGCCCGTACGACACGGGCGATGAGGGTCCAGCCCAGACTGCTGAGCACCACGACGATGGTCACGGGCGAGGGACCGAGGCCCTGGAGGGACACCGCCAGCACGGCGACCGGGGGCACGATCAGGAAGAGGTCGGCCCCGCGCATGATCACCTCGTCGGCCCAGCCGCCGAGATACCCGGCCACCGCGCCGGCCGCCGTCCCCACCAGGGTGGCCAGCAGGGCGACGCCCAGTCCGATCGCCAGCGAGAGCTGGCCGGCGTAGAGCATCTCGCTGAGGTAGTCGCGGCCGAGGGAGTCCGTGCCCAGCCAGTGGGTGCCGGACGGCGGCTGGGAGGCGTCCAGGAGGTTCTGCGCGTTGCGCGGGCTGGGCGCGATCCAGGTGGCGCCGAAACAGCAGACCGCCAGCAGGACCAGCACGATCAGCGAGGCCACCGCGAGCCGGTGGCGCAGGAAGCGGGACAGGAGGACGCGGGAGGTCCGCGGGTCGCCGGGCGCGGCGGGCGGTCCGGAGACGGGGGGCGGCGGCGTGGGAAGGGCGGTGGGCTGGGTCATCGCAGGACCACCCGGGGATCGAGGAGGGCGTAGGACAGGTCGGCCAGCAGGTTGAAGAGGATGACGGCGATGGCCACGACGAACATCCAGGGCAGCAGGACGAAGACGTCGCCGGTCTCCAGGGAGGCGAGGAACAGCTTGCCCATGCCGGGGATCGAGTAGATCTGCTCGGTCACCACGAGCCCGCCGACCAGCGCGGCGGCATCCATCGCGACCACGGTGACGAACGGCGCGAGCGCGTTGCGCAGGGCGTGGCGCAGCAGGATGCGCCGGCGTGGGACACCCTTGGCCCGTGCGGTCCGCACGTAGTCGCTGGAGAGCGCCTCCAGGAGGGTGGCGCGGCCGAACCGGGACCAGGAGGCGACGAGGCCGACGGTGAGTGTGACCACGGGCAGCGCCAGATGGCGCAGATAGTCCAGGTCGAGTCCGCTGTGTCCCACGGAGTGGAGCCCCACGAAGTACAGCGGCGGATCCGCCAGCCCGAACTGCTGCTTGGGCCATACGGCGAGCACCTGGATGAGCACCAGGCCGAACCAGAACGCCGGCATGGCGACGCCCAGATAGGACAGGCCGGTCAGGACGTGGTCGCCCGCGGAGTACTGGCGCGCCGCCGAGTACAGCCCGATCGCCAGTGCCAGGACGACGGCGAGGGCCACGCCCCACAGGATCAGCTGCAACGTGGTCCCGAGGGCGTCGCCGACCATGGGCAGCACGGCTCCGCCGGTCCGGGTGCTGGTGCCCCAGTCGCCCCGCACGAAGCCCTTGACCCACAGCAGGTACTGCTCGGGCAGGCTTCGGTCGAGCCCGAGGCGGAGCGTCTCACGGCGCAGGGCCTCGGGATCGACCGACTGACGCAGTTTCGCCAGCGGGTCGAAGGTCGCCCGCACCGCCCAGAAGAGGATGAACGAGGCGACGCAGACCACGGGAACGGAGGCGAGCAGGCGGCGCAGGACGTACCTCATCATGGTCGGCCCCCGCGCGGTGAGCGGACCGGTGTCACTTCGCCTGGCCCCATTCCTCGAGGTTCCACCAAGGGCCTTCCACCGGGTTGATGGAGAGCGGTCCGCCGACCCGCTTGCCGGTGACGAGGATGTTCGGGACGGCGGAGAGCGGGAGCGAGGGGACGTCGTCGGCTATGAGCTTCTCCGCCCTGTGCGACTCCTTGATCCGGGCGGTGTCGTCCAGTTCGGTGTCGACTCGCTCCAGGACCGGGTCCAGGCCCGGGACGCGGATGCGCATGAAGTTGATGCCCGACTGGTTGTTGGCGGCGCTCGGGATGGCCGTGCTGCTGAAGGTGGCGGACAGCGTCGGGTTGGGGAAGGAGTCGGTGATGTTCCACAGCCCCAGCTGGAAGTCACCGGCGGGGGCCAGCTTGCCGAAGATGTTCGCGGGCGTGGAGTTCTTGATCGTCACCTTGAACCCGGCCTTGGCGAGCTGGGACTGGAGGATCTGCTCGGTCAGTTCACGGCTCTGGTTGCCGGCGAGGGATGTGACGGTGAACGCGGCCACCTTGCCGTTCTTGGCCCAGAACCCGCTCGCGTTCTTGGCCCATCCGTCCGCCTTCATGAGCCGTTCCGCCTTGGCGGGGTCGGGCTTGTAGCCGGAGAAGTCGGTGGACGCGTAGCGGGAGACCAGCGGTGACTGGAAGCTCTGCGCGGGAGTGGTGACGCCGTACGAGCCGAACAGGCGCTTGACGATGGCCTCGCGGTCGACCGAGTAGGCGAATGCCTTGCGTACGGCGGCCGAGTCGAAGGGGAACTTCGCGTTGTTGAGCCACAGCGCCTGGAGGTTGCCGGTCTGCGCCTGCACCTGCATGCGGGCCGCGCTTCCCAGCCTCTTGATCTGGTCCGCCGTGGTCAGCTGCGGGGTGGGGTAAAGGGCGTCGAACTGCCCGCTGGCGAATGCCTGGGTGGCCGCCGAGGTGTCCGAGGCGAACTGGAAGGTGACCTTGTCCAGGTGTGGTTTGGGGCCCCAGTAGCGGTCGTTGGGGACGAGGGTGAGGGAGACCCCCTCCTTCCAGGACGCGATCTTCCAGGGGCCGCCGCTGAAGGTGTAGCCGTCCTTCATGACGGCGTTGCGGTCCTTGCCCCGGAGGAGGTGGGAGGGGAGTACGCCGTAGCCGGCACTGAAGAGCTGTTTCCAGTTGCCGTAGGGGGACTTGAGCGTGACGACGGCGGTGGTGCTGTCGGGGGTGTCGATCGAGGTGATGCGGTCGTAGCCGCTCTTGTCGAAGATCGCCTTGCCGTCGCGGACTTGGAGGGCGGTGTACTTCAGGTCCGCGGAGGTGATCGGCTTCCCGTCGGACCAGACGGCCTTCGGGTTGAGCCGGTAGGTGATCCGCTGTTGTTTCCCGACCACTTTCGTCATCGGCTCCGACGCCATCAGGTTTGACGGGACCGGTGTCCAGTTCTTGCCCTTGAGACGGACATCGAAGACCTGCGGGATGGTCTCGGTCTGCATCAGGTAGGTACCCCAGATCGAGGCGCCGCAGGTGCCGATCCAGTCGGCGCAGTCGGGCTCCTGCTCGGCTCCGATGACCAGGCTGCCACCCTCCCTGACCGGGAGGTTCGTGCTGGTTTCCGACTGAGGGGAGGCGGTCCCCGAGGTGCATGCCGTGGCGGTCAGCGCCAGGGCGGTGAGGAGTGCGCCGGCTGCCGGGAGTCTGGCCGGGAACCGGCCCGGAACGGTCGCTGTGAGTAGTTGAGGCATGGCTGGAAACCTTCCGTGGCGAAGCCGTTGGCTCATCGTAAGGAGCGGCACAAGACTTAGCAATGGAGATAGGCTAGTAACTATGCGTTCGCATTGCCTATGTGTGTGAATAACGTTTCGTAGCGAGCGATAGGGTCGCGACGGCGTCCCGGAAGCCGAGGGAAAGGAAGATCATGAGTGGTGCGCGCGCGGGCGACAGCAAGGGAGCTGCGGCGGGCGGGGCCGGGGGCCGGCGGCGGCTGGCACGGGACACGCTCAGCCGGCGGGTGATCCTGGACGCGGCAGAGAAGGTCGCCTCCCGGGACGGTCTGGAGGCATTCACCTTCCAAGCCCTGGCGAAGGAGCTCAACGCCCATCCGACCTCGCTCTACCGGCACTTCCGCGACAAGGACGAGCTGATCCTGGAGCTCATCGACGACCTCCGGGCGCGTTCCTACGGCGGACAGCTGCGGGCCACCGACTCCTGGCGCGACGACCTGCGGACCCAGGCCCGGTACATCCACGAGCACTATCTGCGCTATCCCGTGTTCGCCTGGCAGATGGCGGCGCGCACGACTCGCCGGCCGACCGAGTTCGCCAATGTGGAGTTCGCCCTCGACTGCCTGCACCGGGCCGGGCTGGACGATGAGGAGGCGGTGATGTACGTACGTGTCCTCGGGAACGTGATCCGCTCGCTGTCCGCCATGGAGGCCGGGCTCCAGGCGCTCGACCCCGAGACCCGGGACCGGGACACCCTGGCCTGGGAACTGGAGTACCGCCGACTTCCGGCGGACACCTACCCGCGTATCGCCGCCCTGACGGCGCCGCTGGCCGCGATCGGTGACCCCACGGTCTTCGACCACGCGCTCGACATGCTGCTGGACTCGGTGGAGGCACGGGTGCGGGAGAAGGCGGCGGGGTAACCGGATCGGTGGGGCCGCGCAAGGTCAGGGCGCGCGATCGGCGAGGAGGCCGGCGATCAGGGACGTACGGTCCCTGACGGAGGTCAGCTCCACCCACTCGTGGCGGGCGTGCGCGCCTCCGCCGTCCGGGCCGAGGCCGTCCAGCGTGGGCACGCCCAGACTGGCGGTGATGTTGCCGTCCGAGCCGCCGCCGACACTGGTCTCGGTGACCGGGGTGAGTCCCAGCCGTTCGGCGACCGCGCGGGCGGAGCCCAGCAGGCCGACGGACATCGCCCGTTCCAGCGGACCGCGGTTGACGCCGCCCCGGAAGGCGAGTTCGGCGCCGGGCTCCCGCGGGCGCAGCGCCCGCAGCGCCCGTTCCACCCGTACCAGTTCGGCATGCTCCCAGGCCCGCACGTCGACATCCACGAACGCCTGCTCCGGAACGGTGTTGGTGGTGGTGCCGGCGCCGCCGACGGTGGGAGTGACGGTGGTTCCTCTGTCACGGTCGGCGAGATCGCTGATCGTGAGCACCTGGTGGGCCAGTTCGACCAGCGCGTTGACGCCCTTGTGCGGTTCGAGCCCGGCGTGCGCGGCCCGGCCGCTGACGCCGAGCCGGTACAGCGCCACGCCCTTGCGCGCGGTCTTGAGCGCGCCGCCCTCGCTGGGTTCCAGCACCAGGACCGCCCCGCACGCCGCCGCGGCCTCCTCGACCAGAGCGCGGGACGTGGTCGATCCCCGTTCCTCGTCCCCGGACACGACCATGCTCACATGGGAGACATCCCCGGCCAGCCCGAGTGCCTCGAAGGCGAGGACGAGGCCCGCCTTCATGTCGAAGACGCCGGGACCGGTCGCCCGTGTTCCCTCCACCTTGAACGGGTTCTCCGCCAGGGTGCCCCGTGGCCACACTGTGTCGGCGTGCCCGAGCAGCAGAACCCGGCTGCTTTTCGGCACGGCGGGATCCGTACCGCGCCAGTGCAGATGTGGCACCCCATCGGAGACGACCCGTTCGGGCCGGCCCAGGGAGTCCCCCGCCCAGGCTTCGAGCAGGTCGTAGGCGTCGTTCAGCCCTCGGGCCCACCCCGACGGCGTCTCGATACCCACCAGTTGCCCCAGCCGCCGGGTGAAACGCTCGGGGGCCGTGGAGCCGGAGCTGACGGACAAGGGGGCTCCTTCTGGTCGATGACTGTCCCGTCGGCCGCGGGCCGCCGGGGTTCCGGGGCATCACCATGCTCCTAGTCTAGAAGATAGTCAATATGCATTGCTATCTTCCGCGGGGCAGGGCGCCCCAGCTCACCGCCCGGACCCGGCCTGATCAAAAACCCTTCAACGGCTTCCGACGAGGCGGAACCGTACGCTCTGCCATCATCACAAACCCCCTTTATCGGGACATGAACCTGTCCGCCGCCGGAGGTCCGGGGCGCCGGACGATGGCCGTCAGTCGGCGGCCAGTTGGGATCGGGCGGCCTCGGTGACCGCTTCGGCGGTGATGCCGAATTCGGTGAGCAGAACGTCCATCGGAGCGGATTCCCCGAAGGAACGGAGGCCGACAACGGCGCCGTCCCGGCCGACGTAGCGCTCCCAGCCGAAGGGGGATCCCAGTTCCACGGCGACGCGTGCGGTGACCGACGGAGGCAGCACCGCGTTCCGGTACGCGGCTGACTGGCGTTCGAACAGCTCCCAGCACGGCAGGCTCACCACGCGGGCGCGGACGCCGTCGGCGGCCAGCTTGTGGAACGCCTCGAGGGCGAGGTGCACCTCGCTTCCGGTGGCGATCAGCAGCACCTCCGGGGGCTCGCCGTCGGCCGGGTCGGCGAGCACGTAGCCGCCCCGGGCCAGGCCGGACGCCGGGCCGTACCTCGTGCGGTCAAGGGTGGGCAGGGATTGGCGGGTGAGGGCCAGGGCGGCCGGGCGTGTTCCCCGCGCCACGACGCGCCAGGTCTCGGCCACCTCGTTGGCGTCGCAGGGGCGGAAGACGTCCAGGCCGGGCATCGCGCGCAGCGAGGCGAGGTGCTCGATCGGCTGGTGGGTGGGCCCGTCTTCGCCCACCGCGATGGAATCGTGGGTGAAGACGTGCACGACCGGCAGCTTCATCAGGGCGGAGAGCCGCAGCGCCCCGCGGGCGAAGTCGGAGAAGACGAGGAATGTCGACCAGTAGGCGCGCAGCCCCGACAGGGCGAGCCCGCTCGTGACCGCGGCGGCGGCGAACTCCCGGACGCCGAAGTGGAGGTTGCGTCCCCGCGGATGGTCCGCGGCGACGTCCCCGGCGCCGTCGAAGGTCAGCCTCGTCCTGGTCGACGGCGCGAGATCCGCCGAGCCGCCCAGCAGCCATGGCACCTTGCGGGCCACCGCGTTGAGCACCTGCCCCGAGGAGTCGCGGGTGGCCAGGCCCTCGGGGCCGGTGGGAAAGGCCGGAATGTCGCGCTGCCAGTCGGCGGGAAGCTCCCCGCGCCGCATCAGGCGCAGTTCCGCCGCGAGCTCCGGATAGCGCTCCGCGTACTCCTCCAGTTGCCCGTCCCAGGCATGGCGCAGTGCCTGTCCACGCTTGGCGACGCCCGCCGCCATGTGCGCGTACGCGGCGTCGGGTACCAGGAAGCGGGAGTCCTCGGGCCAGCCGTAGAACCGCTTGGCACCGGCGGCTTCGTCCTTGCCGAGCGGCTCGCCGTGGGCCGCCGGCGTGCCCGCCTTGGTGGGGGCGCCATAGCCGTCCAACTGCCGGAAACCCCGCAGGTCTTCGAGCGTGACGGCCGGGCGCTCGGACACCTTTCCGTCGGCGGTGACCTCCGTGACCCGGGCCAGATGCAGCAGCGCGTACAGCAGCGCCGAGCCGTGGCCGCCGGAGAGGACGAAGCGGTCGCGGTTGGGCCACAGGGGGTCGGCGGGGTCATAGCGCAGGAAGCGGTGCCACAGGGTGTGGGCGGTGGGGGCCAGTGCCATCGGGGCACCCGGGTGGCCGGAGTTCGCGGCCTGTACCGCGTCGATGGCCAGGGTGCGCAGAGTGGTGACGCACAGGTCGTCGAGGGCGTGGCCGTCGGTGTGCGGTTCAGGCATGGGGGTTCCCCTCGGCTCCGAGCGCGGCGCTTATGCCGGCGGTCAGCTGTTGCCAGGAGTCCTGGAAGCGGGCGACGCCGTCGGTCTCCAGTTCCTCCGTGATCGTGTCGAGGTCGATGCCCAGGGCGCCGAGCTCCTCCAGGGTGCCGCGGGCCTCCTCGTACCGGCCGCGCACGGTGTCGCCGCGCGGCTCGCCGTGGTCGATGACGGCGCTGAGGGTGGCGGCGGGCATGGTGTTGACGGTGTCGGGCGCGGCGAGTTCGACGACGTAGCGGGTGTCGTCGTACGCGGGGTCCTTCACTCCCGTCGAGGCCCACAGCGGGCGCTGCGGCCGGGCGCCGAGGGCGGCGAGAGCCTGCCAGCGCGGCCCGGAGCGGACCTGCTCGTGGAGTTCGTAGGCCAGCCGTGCGTTGGCGATCGCGGCACGGCCGCGCAGTGCGCGGGCCAGCGCGGTGCCCCTCTTGTCGAGGCGGGCGTCGACGGCGGCGTCGACACGGGAGACGAAGAACGAGGCGACGGAGGCGATCCGGGAGACGTCCAGGCCCGCCCGCGCGGCGCGCTCCAGTCCGTCCAGATGCGCCTGCGTCACCTGCCGGTAGCGGGCGAGTCCGAAGATCAGGGTGACGTTGACGCCGATGCCCTCGGCGAGACAGCCGGCCGCGGCGGACAGGCCCGCGTCCGTGGCCGGGATCTTGATCAGGACGTTGGGGCGATCGACCAGCCAGTGCAGCAGCCGGGCCTCGGCCAGTGTGCCCGCGGTGTCATGCGCGAGGCCGGGAGCGACCTCGATGGAGACCATGCCGTCGATCCCCGCGGAGGCGTCGTGGACCGGACGCAGGACGTCCGCGGCGCGTCGTACATCGGCGCAGGTGAGCAGGCGCAGTGCGTCGGCGGGGGCGGTGCCGAGCCGGGCGAGGCCGGCCAGCCGGCCGTCGTAGGCGCCGCTGTGCGTGATGGCCCGGTGGAAGATCGTGGGGTTGGTGGTGACGCCGGTGATCAGGCCGTCGCGTACCTGCCGTGCCAGCTCACCGGAGTCGAGGCGGTCGCGGCCGAGGTCGTCCAGCCAGACGGCGGTCCCCGCGTCGTTGAGCCGGCGCAGTGTGTCGTTCAAGGGTGCTCCAGTGAAAGGGGTGTTGGCCTGCCCGGGGCGGAGACCGGGAGGTGCTGGGGGGAGACCGGCTCCGGGTCTCCCCCGTCGTGCGGCCTATTTCTCGTTGGCCAGGTCGCCGCTTCGCAGGTTGGCGTCGACGAGTGCGGGAAGCCGCTTCAGGAAGTCGTCCTTGCCGGTCACCACGTGCTCGAGGTAGGTGGCGACGTTGGCCTGGGTGATCGGCGGCATGATGTACGAGTACCGCTTGCGGACCGGCTTCTTCCCGGTGACGCGCTGGGCCACCGCGAGACCTTCCGCGAGTTCGACCCGGCCGTGCTGGAGCGAGGAACCGATGAAGTCACCGCTGCGGACCGCACGCAGTCCGTCCTCGATCCCGTCGATACCGACCACCGGTATCTTCTTTCCGTTGCCCTCCTTCAGCGCCTGCACGGCGCCGAGGCCCATGTCGTCGTTCTCGGAGACGATCCCGTCCAGTTTTCCGCCGAAGCTGGACATCCAGTTCTTGGCCTTGTCGACGGCCTGGTCGCGCTTCCAGTTGGCGGTGTCCTTGGCGAGCACCTTGATGCCGGGGTACTTCTTGAGCACGTTGTTGATACCACGTGTGCGGTCCAGCTCGGGAGAGGACCCGAGGGGGCCTTGCAGGACGGCTATGTTGCCCTTGCCGACCAGTTCGATGTTGTGGGCCTTGGCGTAGGACTCCATGCCCTCCTTGCCCTGGGTGATGAAGGATGACATGTCATAGACGGTGACGCCGACACGGAGCTTGTCGGCGCTCGTGTCACCGGCCCCGCACGCCGCCGTGGTCACCAGGGCCATGGCGGATGCGGCGGTTCCCGCCAACCGCAGGGTCCTTCTGTTCATGAGAAATACCTTTCTGAAGGAGCGGAAGTGTCAGCGGCGTCGGCTGTTGGCCCATACGTCGACCGTGACGGCGGCGACCACGAGCACGCCCTTGATGACCTTCTGCCAGTAGGCGGGCACGACGAGGATGTCGAGGCCGTTGTTGAGCGTCTGCATGAGGAAGAGACCGAGCACGGTTCCCCAGACCGTGCCGCGTCCGCCCATGAGGCTCGCGCCGCCGATGACGACCGCGGCGATCGCGTCCAGCTCGTATCCCGAGCCCAGCGTGGGCGGGCCGGACAGCACACGTGACGCCAGCATGACGCCGGACAGGCCGGCCAGCAGGCCGCTGATGGCGTAGACGCTGAACAGCACCCGGTGCGTCTTGATGCCGGCGAGTTCGGCGGCGACCCGGTTGCCGCCGACCGCGTAGACCCGCATGCCGTACGCGGTGTAGCGCATGACCACGGCGAGTACGACGATTCCGACGATCATCACGACCACAGGCAGCTGAAGCCCGAGGACCCGGGTGCCGGCGATCTGGTTGAAGTTCGCGGGCAGGCCGTTGATCGGTGCCCCGTCGCCGATGACGTAGGCCATGCCCGAGGCCGCGGTCAGCATGCCCAGCGTCGCCACGAACGGCGGTACGTCGAGCCAGGCGACCAGCGCTCCGTTGATCGAGCCGGCCGCCAGGCCGGTGACCAGGCCGACCAGCAGGGCCGTCCACAGCCGCTCGGGATGTCCCGCGACGGTGGAGGCCGAGGCCATGGCGCTGACGGCGATCACGCTGCCCACCGACAGGTCGATGCCGCCGGTGAGGATGACGAGGGTCTGGCCGACCGCGATGAGCGCGAAGGGTGCCGCGGCGATGGTGATCGTCTGGAAGTTGTCCAATGTGCCGAAACGAGCACTTCGATAGCTGAAGTACATGACGACCAGCAGCATCACGATGACCATCGCGTGGCTGAGCGCGAACTCCCGCAGCCGCGCCGCGTCGAGCCGGCGCGGTGGGGCCACGGCCGCGCCGGTCGCGTGGGGCGATTCCGTGGGTGGGGACTGTTGCGTGATCATGAGACGTCGTCCTGGGGGTGGGGAAGGGGGATGGTGGTGCCGTCGAGTCCGGCGGCGAGCCGGAAGATGCGGCCCTGGGCGTCGTCGGAGGACAGTTCCGCGCGGTCCAGGCTGCCCGCGACGGCGCCGTCGCGGATCACATGTACGCGGTGTGCGAGTCCGAGGATCTCGGCCATGTCCGAGGACGCCATGACCACCGCCATGCCGGAGGCGGCGAGGTCGGTGACGATGCGGTAGATCTCGCTGCGCGCGCCGACGTCGACACCGCGGGTCGGCTCGTCGAGCAGCAGTACCTTGACGTGTCCGGTCAGCCATCGGGCGAGGACGACCTTTTGCTGGTTGCCCCCGGACAGGGTGCCGACCTGCTGGCGCAGGCCCTTGCCGCGCAGATGGACCGATGTCATCGCCCGGTCCACGGCGGCCGTGCGCGCCCCGCCCCGCAACCAGCCGCCGAGGCTGAAGTCGGGCAGTCGCGGGAGCGTGGCGTTGTTGAGCACACTCATCCCGAGGACCAGCCCCGCCCCCTTGCGGTCCTCGGGGACGAGGGCCATGCCCGCGCCCGATCGAGGACGCCGGGTTGTGACGCCGTACCGCGGTACCGGACACCGTGATCTCACCGGCGGTGCTGGGGCGCGCGCCGAACAACGCCTCGAGGAGCTCGGTGCGTCCGGCACCGACCAGACCGGCGAGGCCGACGATCTCGCCGGCCCGGACCTGGAGGTCCACCGGCTCCGGACAGCCCGCCACGCGCAGACCGCTGACGTGCAGGGCCACTTCGTCGCCGGGGGCGGGCAACTCCGGGAACATGTCGTCGAGTTCACGACCGATCATCGCGTGGACGATCTCGTCGTCCGTGATGTCGGCGCGGGGGCGGTCCTCGACGAGCGCGCCGTCCCGCAGGACCACCACCCGGTCGGCGATCGCCCGGATCTCCTCCATCTTGTGGGTGGTGTAGAGCATGGCGACGCCGCGCTCACGGAGCTTGTCGACCACGCCGTACAACCGCTCCACCTCGTGTCCCGAGATGGCCGAGGTCGGCTCGTCCAGCAACACCACCGACGCGCCCCAGGATGTGCTCTTGGTGATCTCGACGATCTGGCGTCACCGCCGGCTGCCGAGGTGCCGCGACCCCGGTCGAGTCAGCCAACGGTGGCGGGGCGCTCTTCGGGGACGAGCCGGGGGACCAGGCGGACGTAGCCGACCATGCCGATCACCTCGACCAGGGTCTGGGTGACCACGACGACGGCGGCGACAGCCAGGTCGTCGGGCAGGGCGAGGGCGAGCGGCAGGACGACGAGGGAGTTGCGGGTGGCGCCGGTGAAGACGATCGCGCGGCCGGCCGGGGCGGCCAGGCGGAAGAGACGGGCCACGGCCTTGCCGATGAACGCCATGGCGACCAGGAAGACGGCGTAGAACGGGACGACCGCCGCGACATCCCCGAGGTTGCCGTCCAGCTTGGGCACCTGGGAGGCGACCACGACCAGCAAAGTGGCGGCCATCAGCGGCACCATCGTGGTGGTCGCCGCCTCGGAGACCCTCTGTCCGGCCGGGTGGCGCGCGGCCCACGTCTGTAGGGCCCACGCCAGGGCCAGCGGAATGACGATGAGGGTCAGGAACGCTTCGAGGAACGGCCCGGCCTCGACGATGTCGGCCAGTTCCGGGCCCATGAACAGATACAGGAACACCGGCAGCAGCGCCATCTGCGCCACGAGCAGCAGCGGGGTGGCGGCCAGCAGACGGCGGCTGGAACCCCCGGCCAGGCCGGAGAAGACGATCACGTAGTCCACGCACGGGCACAGCAGCACCAGCAGGACCCCGAGCCGTACGGCCTGGTCCGCGGGCAGGAACACGAACATCGCGGCGACCACGAGCGGTACCGCCACGAAGTTCACCGCGAGCGCGGCGGACAGGAACCGGCCGTCGCGCAGCGAGCGGACCAGCTCGCCCGCCGGGACCTGGAGGAAGGTGACGAACAGCAGCGCGCCGAGCACCGGGCTGATCGCGTGTTCCAGGCCCGGACCGGCCGCGGGGGCGGCCCAGCCGAGCAGGACTCCCGCGGCCATCGCCGCCAGGTAGATCGCGACCTGGTGGTGTTCCATCCGCTCGACCAGGCCCTGCGGTCCCCGCTGCGACACCCCAACTGCTCCTTCGTACCCGTCGAGGGCTGCCCTGCGACGGCCCCGTCCCATCCTCACAGACCGCCGGAACAGGATCCGTCCCGCCCTGGCGCACAGTGGCTCAGCGCCCGGTCTTCGCGACCTCGGACCGCTCCGGGCTCGGACCGACGGTGGGCATGCCCAGATCGGTGCGGGCCGGGGCCGTGCGGCAGACAGCCCTCCGGCGCCGTCGACGAACCATGAGCACGCCGAGGCCGGAGACCGCGACCAGCGCCGCGAGGCCGGGCATCCACAGCGCCCCGACCGCGGAGGCCAGGCCAACGCCGCCGAGGACGGCGAGGAGCGGGCCCGCACAGCACACCGCACAGGCGGCGACCGCGGCCGCGCCGACGCCGAGGAGACCCCGGTCACGAGACGGGCCAGGAGAGGAGGAGGCGGTCATGCGGTCACTCCGAACAGGTCGGCCAGCATCTCGGCGGCGCCCTCAGGCGCGCGGACATCGAGCTGGAGGGCGTCGGGGGCCAGGCGCAGGGTGAAGTCGAAGAACGCACAGCAGCTCTGTTCCGCCGCCGCGAGGGCCGCGACCTCGGCCGCGAGCCCGGCACCGGAGGAGAAGACCAGCCGCAGCCCGTCCGGGATCGGCTCGCGCCGCTCGGCCCTGCCGACCAGGGTGCGCCACCGCTCGGTGCGCTCGCCCAGCTCGGTGCCGCCCAGCGTGCAGGCCACCGGCGCCCGACGCCAGGCTTCGAGGCCCGGCTCGGGCGCGGGACGCGTCCGTGACAGCCGCACCGGAACCGGCCCGGGGGCCGCGGTGATGGTGCAGCCGCAGTCCGGTCCAAAGGTCAAGCCCCGGATCCTGCCCGCGCCGACCACCGGCCACCCGCCAGGTGACCCCGGGCAGACCAGGGTGAAGAACCCTGTCGTGCGGCGCGGCGCCATCGGCAGTCCCCCATGGGGCGCGTAGAGGTAGATCACTCCCCTTTCCCCGCCGCGCCCTCCAGGAGCCCGTCCCTTGAACACCGCCCGCTCCGTGGCCCGCCGCGCCGTCGTGGCAGCCGCCGCCGTGGTCACGGCACTCGTCCTGGCCGCCTGCGGCGCCGGCAGCAGCGCTGCCGGCGCACCGACGTCCACCCCCACCACATCCGCCCCGCGCTCCGCGCCCGCCGGACGGCACAACCGGGCCGACGTCACCTTCGCCCAGCGGATGATCCCGCATCACCGCCAGGCCATCGCCATGGCCGATCTGGCCGGGGAACGGGCCTCCTCCCCCAAGGTCAAAGCCTTCGCCCGGAAGGTCCGTAAGGAGCAGCAGCCGGAGATCCGGACCATGACCACCTGGCTGAAAGCCTGGGGCGAGCAGGTGCCCCGTGGCATGGAAGGCGTGGGCCATAACGCCTCGGCGATGCCCGGCATGATGAGCGACCACCAGATGAACCGGTTGAAGGGCGCCTCCGGCAGCGCCTTCGACACCATGTTCCTCACCATGATGATCAAGCACCATCAGGGCGCCATCGACATGGCCAAGTCCGAACAACGGCACGGCGCCTACGGCCCGGCCAAGAAGTTGGCCGCCACCATCGTCACCACCCAGACCGCCGAGATCGCCCAGATGCGCACCATGCCGGGCACCGGCTCGCCCACCGCGACGACACGGTGAATGTCCGCTGGGGGCGGCACCGCGTTGCCGCCCCCAGCGGAATGTGTGTCAGCCGACGCGCAGGGTGAGCGCGGCGGTGTGCAGCGTGCCGCCGGTCCGGAACTGGAGGAACAGCCGCCAGTTGCCGGACTTGGGCAGCATGGCCCGGAAGGCCAGGTCCGGTCCGCCCGTGTCGCCCTTCACCTCGGTCCGCGGGTGGAGATGGGCGAACGCCTGGTCGCCCTCGTGGAAGGCCGTCAGATGGGCGTAGGTCTCCAGGTAGGGCTGGAGGTCGGTGACCGGCTTGCCGCCTTTGCTGACGCCGACGGTCATCGGGTGGGTCGTACCGGCCGTGAGATCGCCCTTGACCGTGACCGTGTAGCCGTCTGCGTCGGCGCTGGTGGCCGCGGCGGGCAGCGGGGTCCGCCGCGCGTCGCCGGGGGCGGTGACGGTGCGGCTGAGGACGAGGTCCTCGCCCTTGCCGGGGCCGTTGTCCGGGATGAAGGAGGCGTACATACGCCACTTCCCCGGCTTCAGGGCCGCGAGGTCGGCGGTCCAGGTGCCGTCGTCGCCCATGGTGGGGTGCAGGTGCTGGAAGCCGGTCAGGTCCGAGCGGATGGCGTAGAAGTGCATCCGCTTCGTCTGGTCGACGGCGAAGCGGGTGACCGGCTTGCCGTCCGGGCCGGTGATCCGGAACCTGTACGCGGCCTTCTTGCCGGCCGGGAGCGCTGTGGTGGTGGAGGTCAGCTCGTAGCCGTCCTTGACGTCGGCCAGGCCGTCGCCCATGCCGCCGTGGTCCATACCCGGCATGGAACCGTGGTCACGGTCCGCACCGGCCGCGGAGGCCGAGGCGGAGGGCTTGGAGCCGTGGTCCATGCCGGACATGGACGGGCCGGAGTCCTTCGACGATCCGCAGGCCGCCGGCGTCGCCGCGAGGACGACGGCCGTACCCGCCGCGGCCAGGGCACGACGGCGTGAGGTGAAACGAGAAGCGAACGACATCACATGTCACTTTCAGGGGTGTGCGCACCGCACGGGCGGCGCACGGGTGATCAGGACACATGGCCCGAAGCCCGCACCATCCGGGCTCGGGCGAGGTCCTGTCACCTCCGCGCGACGCACACCCTCAGCAGCAGCTCCCGCCCACCGCCGGGCGGGCCGCGCCGACCGGCCTCCCCGGCCGCCCGACCTCGCCCGGTCGGCCACCCCACGGAGAACACCACGACGGCCATGGCCACCAGGGCCCACACCGGCAGCGGCAGCCGGTCACGCGTCGGGGTCGCCACACACTGGGCACCGCGCTCAGCGGAGACCTCTTGCGGCGCGGCATGCGGCGCCACGGAACCGGCGGCGGCCATCGCCGTGTCCCCATGGTGGCCGCCGGCGGTCTGCCCGGCGTGCTCCACGGGGGCGGACACGGGCATCGTGCCGTGACAGCCACTGGCCGCCGTGGCGGGAGCACCGTGCATGAGGAACAGGCCCAACAGCACCGCGCACACGGCCGACAACCGGGCGACAGCCCGCCCGCGCGCGTACACGGTGTCCATCACAGCCTCTCCCTCACCGGCCGCCCTCGGGCCACAGGGCCGGCAACCACCCCTCGACTATACCCCCTCCCCGTATACCTGGAAGCGAGGCCAGGCCCTTGTGGTCCAGCTGTTGATCTTCATTCGCCGGGGCTAGACTCACGTCGTGGTGGAAGGGGTTTGGTGAGCTGTGCGCGGACGGCTGTCTGACGCGGATGCGGACTCCGCGACGCGCGGTTCCGCGACCTTGCGCGATGTGGCCGCCCTCGCCGGTGTCTCGGCGAGCACGGTGTCGAGCGTGGTCCGCGGCCGCGGGAACGTCCGGGAGGAGACCCGGCGGCGGGTGCAGGGCGCGATCGACGAGCTCGGGTACCGCCCCAACCTGGCCGCGCGGCGCCTGCGTTCGGGACGCTCCCATGTGATGGGGCTCGTCCTGCCCAGTCTCACCGTCCCGTACTTCCGTGAATTCGCCGACGCCGTGCTGCGCGAGGCCCAGAAGCACGGGATGTCCGTGCGCATCACCCAGACACATGGCGATGTGCGGCGCGAGCGCGGTGTCTGCGACGACCCGTATCTGCGGCATGTGGACGGGATCCTGCTGGTCCCCGTCGCGCTCGGCCAGGAGGACATGCGGGCGTTGACGGTGACGAAGCCGCTGATCGTGGCCACGGCGTCGTTCACCGCGGGCCGCGTCGACTCCTTCGACACGGACCTGTTCGAGGCGGCGCGCACGGTCGTGGCCCATCTGGTCTCGGGCGGGCGGCGCCGTATCGCCGCCCTGGCCCCCGGCGAGGTGCTGCCCGCGGAGCGCGACGAGCGCTATCAGGGGTATGTCGCCGGGCTGCGCGATGCCGGGCTGCCGGTGAGCCGGCGGCGGGTGGTCAGTACGGAGACCGTCACGTTCGCGGCGGGCGCCCATGCGGCGCGGACACTCGTGGAGCGGGCGCCCGAGACGGACGCCGTGTTCGCGCTCGGCGACGCGCTCGCCCTGGGCGCGCTCCGCGGCCTGCGGGACGCGGGGCGTACCGTGCCGGAGGACATCGCCGTGGTCGGGTTCGGCAACGTCGCGCAGGCCGCGTACTGCGCCCCCACCCTCAGCACCGTCGACCCCGGGCGGGAGGAGATGGCGCACCGCGCCGTCGCGCTCCTGGCGGACCGCGCACAGGCCCGGGCGACCGGCGCGGTGCTCCCCGAACCGCGCCACCACACGGTCGGATTCCGCCTTGTCGAACGGGAGTCGAGCGCCGTTGCCCGTGAATGAGCCGGAGTCCCCCCGCGGCCGGCCGGCGGTGGTGCGCATGCGCGACGTGGCCGCCGCCGTCGGTGTGTCCGTCAAGACCGTGTCCAACGTCGTCAATGCCACCGGGCAGGTGAACGAGGCGACCGTCCGAGCCGTGCGCGCCGCGGTCGAGAAGCTCGGCTACCGTCCCAACCCCCTGGCCCGCGGCCTCAATTCGAGGACGACGGATACGGTGGCGCTCGCCCTGCCGGGCCTGGGGTACGGCTACTGCGCGCCCCTCGCCGCCGCGGTCTTCGATCTCGCGGAGGCCGAGGGCATCAGCGTCGTGATGGAGCCCACCGGGGGCGACCGCGAGCGGGAGCTGGAGGTGCTGCGCAACCGCGGGGGCCTCTCGGACGGTGTGCTGCTGATGCCGACCGCGCTCACCGCGCGGGACCTGAAGGATCCGCCCTCCCCCGGCCCCACGGTGCTGCTCGGATCGCGCCGGGTGGAGAGCCCCTTCGACAGCGTCGCGTCGCAGGACACCGTCGCGGCCGAGGCCGCCGTGCGGCTGCTCCTCGGCCGTGGCGCCTCGCGCGTCGTACTGCTGGGCGGTGAGCGGAAGGCGGGCGGCGACAGCGCGGCCGCCGTGCGCACCGACGGATACCGGCACGCGCTGACGGCGGCGGGGCGGAAGTTCGACCCGTCTCTCGTCGTGGAGACGCCGCGGTCCTTCCGGGACGACGGGTATGCGGCGATCGCTCGACTGCTGACTCCACTTCCGGGCGGGGAAACGCCGTTCGACGCGGTGCTCGCGCTCGAAGAGCCGCTCGCGCACGGGGCGTTGCACGCGCTGCGTGAGGCGGGCCGGGACGTACCGGGGCGGGTCCAGGTCGTCGCGTTCGGCAACGACGAGGACGCGGAGTACTCCTGGCCCAGTCTGACGACCGTTCAGGCGGATGTCCGCACAATGGCCCGGCGCGCCCTCGACCTGCTCACGGCGCGGGTACGGGAGGGCGCACGCCCGCGGAGCCATGTCGAGGTGCCGCTCACCATAATCGAACGCGAGTCAACATTTTCTTACGCCTAGTCATTGACGGAGAACGTCGCGCGGCCCTAACGTCCACGCAATGCAACGGTTACCGTAACCGTTGAAATCCTCAGTGGAGCCGCTGTATGCCAAGGCCGGACCCGCCGCCCCGGATCACCCCCGCCGCGCGTCGCACCGTGCTCGCCAGCTTCCTCGGCTCGACCTTCGAATGGTTCGACTTCGGGCTCTACGGAACCACCGCGGCACTCGTCTTCGGCCACGTCTTCTTCCCGACGCAGAGCAGCGCGATCGGCTCCCTGCTGGCCCTCACGACCACCGCCGTCGGGTTCTTCGCCCGGCCCATCGGCGGCCTGGTCTTCGGGCACTTCGGCGACCGGGTCGGCCGCAAGAAGCTCCTGATCCTCACGATGCTGCTCATGGGCATCCCGACGTTCGTGATCGGCTTGCTGCCCGGTTACGCCACGATCGGCGCGGCCGCCCCGGTCATCCTGCTGTTCCTGCGGGTGTTGCAGGGCATCGGCCTCGGCGGTGAGTACGCCGGCGCCGCGCTCGCCACGATCGAGTCGGTGCCGAAGGAGCGGCGCGGCTTCTTCGGTGCCATCCCGCAGCTCGGCAATCCGGTGGGCGGCATCTTCAGCAGCGGGCTGGTGCTGCTGTGCACCTGGCTCTCCCCTACGGCCCCGAGGACGTGGCCGACCAGATGCCCGGACTCATCTTCGACGGCCCGGACGGCGAGCCCCGCTGGGATGAGCTCAACGCGGCCACGCAGAGCGGGCGCCGCCGCAAGGTCCGCAGCGGGGACTGGACCCTGTACGCCGACATCGTCGGGGACTTCCGCCTGTACAACCTGCGTGAGGACCCGCTGGAACTGGTGGACCGCTGGTCGGACCCGGCGGCCGCCGACGAACGCGTCAGGCTGCTGTCCCTGCTGGCGGTGTGGCAGATGCGGGCCGAGGACCCGCTGCCCACGGTCCCCGGCGGCTACCGGCTCAAGCGGGACCCCCGCAACCATCTGGCCCCCTACCGGCATTCCGAGGGAAAGGGACAATCCGCATGAGACAGCGACGGCACCCGCGCGCCGGGAGAACCGGAACGAGCAGGTGGACGTGGTTGTTCTCGCCGTTGAACTCGATTGGCTCGCATGCGAAGTCGGCGCAGACGGCCCGCCTGATCTCCTCCATGCGCTCAGGTGAGTGTCCTTGAAGACCTTGTGCCGGTACTTCGTCGCAAAAATCACGTGCGCGTGAAGGGCGAAAGCGCAGTGCCGACCAGTACAGATGTTCTGATATCCAGCCATAACCAACCGTATTAGGGTGATCGGCATGCAGTTGAGGTACAGCTTCCGCCTGTACCCGAACGGTCCTCAGCGCGCGGCGCTGGCCAGGGCGTTCGGGTGTGCGCGGGTGGTCTACAACCATGCGCTCCGCGCCCGTGAGACCGCCCGCGCCGCAGGCGAGGCGTTCCCGAAAACCGGGGATCTGTCCAAGCTGCTGATCACCCAGGCCAAGCTCACCGATGAGCGCGCGTGGCTCGGCGAGGTGTCCGCTGTCGTGCTCCAGCAGTCCCTGCGGGACCTGGACGCCGCGTACCGGAACTTCTTCGACGGGCTGAAGGGCAAGCGCCCGCGCATGGGCGCGCCCCGGTTCAAGTCCCGCAAGGACAACCGGCAGGCCGTGCGTTTCACCGCGAACGCCCGATGGAAGATCACCGCCTGCGGGGACCTGTCCTTGCCGAAGATCGGGGACGTCCGGGTGAAGTGGTCCCGCAGCCTTCCCTCGGTCCCTTCCACGGTGACCGTGATCAAGGACGCGGCCGGAAGGTACTTCGCGAGCTTCGTTGTGGCCACCGAGCCCGTCACCTCGGCCGAGAGCGACAGGGTCGTCGGCATTGACCTGGGGCTGGGGCATTTCGCGGTCTTGTCCGACGGCACGAAGATCGACGCTCCTCGCTTCCTGCGCCGGGCCGAGAAGAAGCTGGCGCGCACAGCAGGCCCTCAGCCGCAAGGCGAAGGGCTCGAACAACCGGGACAAGGCCCGCATCAAGGTCGCCCGCGCTCACGCGCAGGTGGCAGACGCGCGACGTGAGTTCCACCACCAGCTCTCCACCCGGCTGATCCGCGATAACCAAGCGGTCGCGGTGGAGGACCTGGCGGTGAAGGGGCTCGCCCGTACACGCCTGGCCAAGTCCGTGCATGACGCCGGATGGTCCGCGTTCGTGGCGATGCTGGAGTACAAGGCCGTGAAGTTCGGCCGTGGCTTCCACCGTATCGGACGGTTCGAGCCGACCTCCCAGGTCTGCTCGCGGTGCGGTGTCAAGGACGGCCCCAAGCCTCTGCACATCCGAGTGTGGGAATGCGGGGCCTGCGGAGCCGTCCTCGACCGTGACATCAACGCGGCGGTCAACGTCGCCAAGGCCGCCGGACTGGCGGTGTCAGCCTGTCGAGCGCAGGTAAGACCGGTACTCGTACCGGCCCAGCGCGGTGAAGCAGGAACCCACCGAGACGGTCAGCCGACCGTGGTAGGAATCCCCGGCCTTTAGGCCGGGGAGCGGAAGTCAAAGCCCGCATCTGCTCCTGGACGGCGGTGGCCAACAGCGGTGTTCTGCCGTACGCCGACGCCTTCGCGAAGGGGAGGTCCGGCGGGTCGACTACGGGGGCTGCTGGGCGACGTCGGGCGGTGTCCTGTCCGAGACCTGCGGTGGCACCGGCGGGAACAAGTCGATCGCGGGCTCCACCGGGTGGACCGACTACCGCCTGGCGGGCGACGTACGCATCGACGGCGGGGCGCAGGCCGGATTCGTCGTGCGGGCGTCCGACCTGGGCAAGGGGACCGACGCGCTCGACGGATACTACGTCGGTGTGTCATCGCGCCGGATCGTCCTCGGCAAGCAGAACGGCGCTTGGCGAGAGCTGGCGCAGACGGCCATCCCCGGCGGCCTGGCCACCGGGACGTGGTACCACCTGACGGTGAAGGCCGTGGGCTGCTCCCTCACGGTGACCGGCAGGCCCTCGGGCTCCACCGCCACACCGGTCGGCTTCACATACAAGGATCCGGACTGTTCCTTCACCCGGGGCGCGGTCGGGGTACGTGACCAGGCCGGGACCGCGAGCTGGCGGCATGTGACCGTCACCAGGAGCGGCTGAGCGCCCGTGCGCCGAGGGACCGTCCTTCGCCCGGCGGTGCCTCGGCCCGGATCAGCCAAAGAGCTGTTGGCGCCCGCCGTTCGTGGACTCCCGGGCGTGCAGCCAATGCGGAGCCGTGTGCACCTCGAACGGCAGGGGCTCGGCCGAGCGGATGCGGGCCGCCAGGCACTTCACGGCCAGCGAGGCGATGGCGGTCTTGTCGGGGACCACGGATGTGAGGGACGGCGTGCTGTAGAGCGCCTCGTCCGAGCCGTCGATGCTCGCCACGGCGACATCGTCCGGGATGGTCAGCCCCGCCTCGAACAGGGCGCGCTGGGCCCCGACCGCCAGCAGATCGCTGAAGCAGAAGACCGCGTCGGGGCGTACGCGGGCCGGCAGGGCGGCCAGGGCGCGCATCGCCAGCAGGCCGTTGCGCCGGTCGAACTCCTTGATGGCGGGCGCGAGCCGGGGGTCGTAGGTCACCCCGGCCTCGTGCAGGGCGAGTTGGAAGCCCTCCAGGCGCTGACGGCTGGTCGCCGACGCCTGCTGGTCCACACCGATGGCGGCGATCCACGTACGGCCGAGGCCGGCCAGGTGCGCGGTGGCATCGCGGGCCGCCGCAACGTTGTCGATCAGGACGTGGTCGGCCCCCACCTGGTCGCGCTCGTAGCTGCGCTCCCCGAGCAGGACCAGCGGGAACTCGTTGGCCACGGCGGCGAGTTCATCGGGCGAGACGCCCAGGGGCGACAGGATCACACCGTCCAGCAGGGACGCGCCGACGCCGGTCGCCAGGCGCAGTTCCTCGGTCGCGTCGCCCATCGTCTCCTCGATCAGGACGGTCAGTCCCAGGTGCGCGGCCTCGGCCCGTACGTGCTGGGCGAGTTCGGCGAAGTACGGCGTGGCCAGATCCGGGACGGCGAGGCCGATCAGACCGCTGTGCCCGGTGCGCAGGCGGCGGGCCGACGGGTTGGGCCGGTAGCCGAGCTCGTGCACGGCCTCCAGTACGCGCTTCCGCGTGGCCTCGGATACGCGGGGAGCATTGCGTACAACGTTGGACACGGTCTTGACCGAAACCCCCGCCCGCTCCGCCACGTCCTTGAGTGTCACCGCGGCCACTGGCCAACCTCCTCACCTGTGTTTCTCCGCATTATGCATGGACTGCGGCGGACTGTCAGCGCCGGGGTGGCTCGGAATCCCGTTCCGGACGAGGGGTTGACCGTGGCGAGATATCGCGGTTACAACGTTGGAACCAATCGATAGCAAGCGGTTGCTACCGAGGGCGTCACGCGGGCAGCCGACTGCTGTCCGTCGGACGGGTCCGGGCTGCCCGCCCGTGCCCACGGCGCCGAAGCTCACCGCATATCTCATGAGAGGGTCCGCATGTCTTCGCACCGCTCCACCACCCCACTGCGCACAGCCGTGGTCGGCACCGGGGGCATCGCGCGCTCCAGCCACCTGCCGGCGCTGCGGACGCTCGCCGACGCGGGCGAGGTGGAGCTCGTCGGCGCCGTCGATGTCGACATGGACGCGGTGCGCGCGTTCGCGGCCGGTGCCGGGATCCCGCACGCCTCGACGGACCTCGACGCGACCCTGGCAGAACTGCGCCCCGATCTCGTGGTGTTGTGCACACCGCCCGCCGTGCACCGCGACCAGGCGGTGACCGCGCTCGAGGCTGGCGCCTGGGTGTGGTGCGAGAAGCCGCCGTGCCCCTCCCTCGCCGACTTCGACGCCATCGAGACCGCCGAGAAGCCCGGGGACGCGGGACCGTACGCCTCCATCGTCTTCCAGCACCGGTTCGGCTCCGGCGCGCGCCATGTGCGGCGGCTGCTGCGGGACGGGGCGTTCGGCCGCCCGCTCGTCGCCCACTGCCAGACCACCTGGTACCGGGACGCCGCCTACTACTCCGTTCCGTGGCGCGGGCGGTGGGCGACCGAGGGCGGCGGGCCCGCCATGGGGCACGGCATCCACCAGACGGATCTGCTCCTGGACCTGATGGGGCCCTGGAGCGAGGTGCGGGGGATGGCGGCGCGGCTCGTGCACGACGTGGAGACCGAGGACGTGTCGACGGCGCAGGTGCGGTTCGCGAGCGGCGCCGTGGCCACCGTGGTCAACAGCGTGCTGAGCCCCGACGAGGTGAGCCGGATCCGTATCGACTGCGAGCTCGCCACGATCGAACTGACCCACCTCTACGGCTACCGCAACGCGGACTGGCGCATCGCCCCGGCCCCCGGTGTCCCCGAGGAGACCGTGGCCGCCTGGCGCGACTTCGGCACGGACGAGCCCAGCTCGCACCTGGCCCAGCTCCGCGCCCTGGTGGCCGACATCAGGGCGGGCCGCCGCCACGCGACCAGCGGCGCGGGCGGCCGGCAGACGCTCGAGTTCATCACCGCCCTGTACAAGTCCGCGTTCACCGACGCCCCGGTCCGCGCGGGGGAGATCGGCCCCGGCGACCCCTACTACACCGAGCTGCACGGCGGCGCCCAGGGCTGGGCGCCGGACACCGCCCGCAAGGAAGAGGCCCACGTATGACGCTCGCACTGACCCACGCCCACGGCGACCGCATCACCGTGGCCCACGAGGCGACCGGCACCGAACTGTTCGCCTATGTGTACCGCCCCGAAGCCGCGTGGGAGGCCCCCAAGCCGTATCTCCACCCGGTCCGGACCCTCTCCGGCGGTCTCGTCACCGACTACCGGCCCAACGACCACCGCTGGCACAAGGGGCTCCAGCTGACGGCCTCCCATCTGTCGGGCCAGAACCTGTGGGGCGGGAACACCTATGTCCACGGCGAGGGGTATGTCGCGCTGCCGGAGCGGATCGGCTCGATGGCACACGTCGCCTTCGAGGAGGTCGCCGCCGCGGACGGCCGGGCCGTGATCGCCGAGCGGCTGACCTGGCATCCGTACGACGGTGAGCTGTGGGCCGAGGAGGAGCGCCGCATCGAGGTGAGCGATGTCGATCCGCGGGCCGGCAGCTGGTCGTTGACATGGACCTCGGCGGTCACCAACCGCCGTACCGAACCGCTGCGTTTCGGCAGCCCCACCACCCACGGCCGCCCGGCCGCCGGATACACCGGCCTGTTCTGGCGGGGCCCGCGCGCCTTCCGCGACGGCCACGTCTTCACCGCCGAGGCGGACGGCGGCGACCTCATGGGCAGCCAGGCGCCCTGGCTGGCGTACGTCGGTGAACACGACGGGCGCGACGGCCACGCCACGGTCGTCTTCGAGCACGCCCCGGCCAACGACCACGCGGGCGAGAAGGGGACGCACCCGGCGCACTGGTTCGTGCGCAGCGACCCGTTCGCCGCGGTCGCGCCGTCCTGGGCGTTCCACGAGGAGCTCGTCCTCGACCCCGGCGACACCCTCTCCCGTGGCTACCGCGTGACCATCGCCGACGGCGCCTGGGACCGCGAGCAGGTCACCGCCCACCTGGACCGGCACACATGGTGAGCGCGACCTACGACGGCTTCCCCGCGGCCGTCGGCGTGTCCCGGCTGCGGGTCTACGACTGGCCCACCGTCGACGGCAGGCCCGGCGGCGGCACCCCGCATCTGCACCTCACATGCGGTGAGGGGTACGTGGTGACGGCGGGCCGGGGCGCCGTGCAGACCCTGACCACCTCCGGCTACCAGGAGACTCCCCTGGAGCCGGGCACCGTGGCCTGGTTCACGCCCGGCACGATCCACCGCCTCGTCAACGAGGGCGGCCTGGAGATCACCGTCGTCATGCAGAACAGCGGCCTGCCCGAGGCGGGCGACGCCGTGCTCACGCTGCCGCCCGACCTGCTCACCGACGCCGAGACCTACGCGGACGCGATCCGGATCCCCTCCGATGTCCCCGAGGCCGAGCAGGCGGCGGTCGCCCGCGCCCGCCGCGATCTGGCGACGCGCCGGTTCCTGGAGCTGCGCGACGCCACCGAGAGCGGGGACCCGAAACCGCTGGCCGAGTTCCAGCGGGCCGCCGCCGATCTCGTACGCCCCCTGGTGGACGCCTGGGAGCGGCGCTGGCGCGACGGCGCGCGGGCCGCCACGTCGGCGACCGCGGCCCACCTCGCCGCCCTGCGCGACAAGGACGAGCGGCATCTGACCGAGGCCCGGGTCGGCGCGACCGGGCCCACCGCACGCGGACGCTTCGGCATGTGCGGCCGCCTGGACGTCTATCCGGGGATCTGAATCCCTCCGACTGCCTTGCGCAGCACTCCCCTGCACACCCTCTCCTCCCCTGGAAGGCCCCCATGCCCGAGCCTCCGAACGGCCGGCTCCCACGCCCGAGCCGCCGGGCCGTCCTGGCCGTTGCCGCCGTCGGCCTCAGCACCGCCCTGACCGGCACGCTCTCCGCGTGCTCCGCCGCGAGCGGCGACACGTCCGGCATCACCCTCCGGTTCTCCTGGTGGGGCAACGACGACCGTGCCGCGCGCACCGAGAAGGCGGTCCGCCTCTTCGAGAAGGAACACCCCGGTGTCACCGTGCGCACGTCCAACGGCGACTTCGGCTCGTATCTCCAGAAGCTGGCCACCCAGGCGGCCGGCGGTGGGGTGCCCGACGTGGTCCAGCTCGACTACCGGCAGATCTCCCAGTACGCGAGCGGCAAGGCGATCATGCCGCTGGACGGTGTCATCGAGGAGCGGACGGTCCGCACCTCCGACATGGACAAGGACTTCCTGCGCACCGGCACCTACCAGGGCAGGCAGTTCGCCCTGCCCATGGGGCGTGGCATCACCGGATACGCCTACGACTCCGCCGTCTACAAGAAGGCCGGTATCGCCACGCCCCGGCCCAGCTGGACCTGGCAGGACTGGGCGAAGGCCAACGAGAAGATCGCCGCCCTGGGGCTGAAGTCCCCCGACGGACGCCCCTACACGGGTTCCAACGACGGCGGCGACAACGAGGACGTCTTCGAGACCTGGCTGCGCAGCCGCGGCAAGAACCTCTACGCGAACCAGACGAAACTCGGCTTCACCGAGGACGATCTGACCGCCTTCTGGTCGTTCCGCGACCGGCTCCGCAGGGCGGGAGCCATCGCTCAGGCCAAGGACACCGCGCAGGCCAAGAGCACCGAGACCAGCCCCATCGGCCGCCGTCTCGCGGCCGCCGACTTCACCTGGGACGCGCCGTTCCCCGGGTACACGGGCCTGCTCGGCGAGGACATCCACTTCGCGCCCGTGCCCACCACCGGCGGCAGGCAGGGCACGTATTTCAAACCGACCATGCTCCTCGGCATCGGCGCGAACACCGAGCACCCCAAGGAGGCGGCCCAGTTGATCGACTTCCTCCTGAACGACCCACGGGCCGGCGACATGCTCGGCTTCTCCCGGTCCACCCCGCCGAACCGCAAGATCGCCGCCCGGGTCGCCAAGACGCTCGAGGGACCGGAGCGGGAGATCTACGAATACTCGCAGACGATGGAGAAGTACGGCCTGGACGCCCCGCCGACCGCACCGCCGCCCGGCGACCTCGCGATCCAGACGGCGTTCAAACGGGGCTACCAGCGTGTGATGTACGGCATGGCCACACCGCGGCAGGCGGCACGTGAACTCATCGACGAGGCGAACCGGGAGCTGGAGTCATGAGCACGGTCTCGACGACGAGTGCGCCCGAACGCGCCGCCCGCACGACGCGGCCGAGCCCGCGGAAGAGCAAGCGGCGCCAGGTCCGTGAACGGCAGTGGCCCGCCTATGTGTTCCTCTCCCCGTGGATGATCGGCGCGGTCGTGCTGACCCTCGTGCCGATGGTCGTGTCCCTGTACCTGTCGTTCACGGACTACAACCTGTTCGACCCGCCGCACTGGGTGGGGCTGCGCAACTACAAGGAGATGCTGACCGAGGACCCCCGCTACTGGCGGTCGGTCGGCACCACGATGCTGTACGTCGTCGTGGCCGTCCCGCTGAAGCTGGGCCTCGCCCTCGGTGTGGCGATGCTGCTGAAGAACCTCAGCCGGGGCCGGGGCTTCTACCGCTCCGCGTTCTACGCGCCGTCCCTGCTCGGCGCGAGCATGTCCATCGCCCTGGTGTGGAAGGCGCTGTTCAACGACGGCGGCACCGTTGCCAACGTCCTGGACTCGGTCGGCATCCACACCGGCGGCTGGGTCGGCAACCCCCATCTCGCGGTGTACGGGATCGTCCTGCTGACGGTGTGGCAGTTCGGCGCGCCCATGGTGATCTTCCTGGCGGGCCTCCAGCAGATCTCGCCCGACCTCTACGAGGCCGCGGCACTCGACGGCGCGGGCCGCTGGCGGCAGTTCGTGTCCATCACCGTGCCGATGCTGTCCCCGGTCGTCTTCTTCAACCTGGTCCTGGAGGTCATCAACTCCTTCCAGGTCTTCACCCCGGCCTTCGCCATCAGCGGCGGTGACGGCGGCCCGGCCGACTCCACGATGTTCTACACGCTGTACCTGTACGAGCGCGGCTTCACGGCCTCGCATATGGGATACGCGGCGGCGATGGCCTGGCTGCTGCTGATCGCCATCGGCGCGATCACCCTGATCCTGTTCCGGACCTCCCGGTCCTGGGTCTTCTACGCGGACGAGGAGGGCCGATGAACATCGCCACGAAGCGGTGGCTGCCGCACACGATCTCGGCCGTCGCGCTGCTCGTCCTGCTGTATCCGCTGGTCTGGCTGCTGGCCACCTCGCTGAAGCCGGCCGACGAGGTGATGACGAGCCTCGATCTGTGGCCCAGCCACCTGGAGTGGTCGAACTACACGACCGCCCTGGACGGGGTCTCGGGCGTCACCGTCACGCATCTGCTCGGCAACACCCTGCTGATCGCGGGGGGCGCCGTCCTCGGCAACGTCCTGTCCTGCTCGCTGGCCGCCTACGCCTTCGCCCGGCTGCGCTTCCGCATGAGCAAGGTGATGTTCGCCTTCATGGTGGCGACGCTGATGCTGCCGCACCACGTCGTGCTGATCCCGCAGTACATCATCTTCAACCGCCTTGGCCTGGTGGACAGTTTCTGGCCGCTGATCCTGCCGAAGTTCCTGGCCACCGAGGCGTTCTTCGTCTTCCTCATCGTCCAGTTCATGCGCGGTCTGCCGCGCGAGCTGGAGGAGTCCGCGCGGATCGACGGCTGCGGTCCCTTCCGTACGTACTGGTCCATCACGCTGCCGCTGGCCCGGCCCGCGCTGATCACCACGGCCATCTTCACGTTCATCTGGACGTGGAACGACTTCTTCACGCAGATGATCTATCTCTTCGCGCCGGAGAAGTACACCATCACCCTCGCCCTGAGCAGTTTCGTCGACCAGGCCAGCACCTCCGCGTACGGGCCCATGTTCGCCATGTCGGTGATCTCGGTGCTGCCGATCGTGCTGTTCTTCTTCGTCTTCCAGCGCTACCTGGTGCAGGGCATGGCCACGTCCGGACTGAAGGGGTGAGGCACACCATGGCCCACGCACCCATCGCGCCCCCGCGCGAGCGCCGGGAACCCGGAGAGGTCTTCGGCTCCGGCTTCACCCTCTTCGCCGATATGCTGCTCATCGGCCTGCTCACCAGCCTCGCCTGTCTGCCGGTCGTCACGGCCCCGGCCGCGTTCGCCGCCGCGTCCGCGACGCTCCGGCGGGCCGCGGGCAACGGCGTCCAGGTCAGGGCCGGTACGTACGTCGATCACCTCCGTGCCCACCTGTCCGCGCGGTCGGCGGCCCTCGGCCTGGTGCCACCGCTGCTCGTGGTGGTCGTCCTGATCGATGCCGCGCTGATGCGCGCCGCGCTGCCCGGAGCGGCCGTCATGGCGCCCGCCCTCGCGCTGCTCATCCTGGGCGCCACGGTCGTGGCGCTGCGGGCGGCCGCGCTGGAGGCGCCGCACGCCCTGTCCGCACGCGAGGCGCTGCTCCGCTCGGCCGCGAACCCGCGCGGCAGTCTCCTGCTCGCCGGTGCCGTGCTCCTCAGCGGGCTCCTGGCCTGGTCGATTCCGCTGCTGATCCCGCTGCTGCCGGGCCCGCTGGCGTTCGCCGCCACGGTCGTGGACCTCCGCTCCCCCGCGGACGCCCAGGAGAACTGAACCGCGGCGCTGCACCTCCCCATCCCCCACCCACGCATCACACCACCGGAGTTCACGCATGCCCCTCCCGCACCTGGACGCCGCAGGCCATCCGAGGCCGCAGCTGATCCGCGACCCCGACTGGCGCGACCTCGGCGGTTCCTGGCGGTTCGCCCACGACGACGAGGACCGCGGCCGCGCCGACCGCTGGATGGACCCGGCGACCTCCGCACCGTTCACCGGCACCGTCACCGTGCCCTATCCGCCCGAGTCCGCGGCCTCGGGCGTGGCGGACACCGCCTTCCACCCCGTGCTCTGGTACCGGCGCACGATCGACGTGGCCCGGCCAACCGCCGGGCGGCGGCTCCTGCTGCACTTCGGTGCGGTCGACCACCGGGCCGAGGTCTGGCTGAACGGCCGCCTGGTGGGACGGCACGAGGGCGGGCACACCGGCTTCACCTGCGATCTGACCGACGCCGTCGACCGGGACGGCGAGCAGATCCTCGTCGTCCGCGCCGAGGACCAGCCGCTCGATGCCACACAGCCCCGCGGCAAGCAGGACTGGCGCCGGGATCCGCATGTCATCTGGTACCACCGCACCTCCGGGATCTGGCAGCCGGTGTGGCTGGAAGAGGTCCCGGCCGAGCACATCGCGCTTCTGCGCTGGACCCCCGAGGTCGCCCACGCCCGCGTCCGCTGCCGGCTGCGGCTCGGCCACTGGCCGCAGCGCCCGCTCACCGTGACGGTCCGCCTCACGCGGGGCGAGCGGGTGCTCGCCGAGCAGCGGACGCTGATCGAGGGCCAGGAGACGGAGTTCGACGTCGCGGTGCCCGCCCTGCGGCACGGGCAGGACCTCGACGACCTGCTCTGGCGTCCGGAGCGGCCACAACTCGTCGACGCGGTGGTGGAGCTGCGCGACGCGGCCGAGGACACACCGGTGGACCGTGCGACGTCCTATCTCGGCCTGCGCGACATCGGCTGGGACGACGGCGTCTTCCTCCTCAACCACAAGCCGTACTTCCTCCGGTTCGCGCTCCAGCAGGGCTACTGGCCCGCATCGCACCTGTCGGCCTCGGCCGAGGAATTGCGCCGCGACGTCGAACTGGCGAAGGAGATCGGCCTCAACGGGCTGCGTATCCACCAGAAGGTCGAGGACCCGCGCTTCCTGTACTGGGCCGACCGGCTCGGGCTGCTGCTGTGGGAGGAGATGCCATCGGCGTACGCGTTCGGCGCGCGGACCGTCGAGCGCGTGGTCGCCGAGTGGACCGAAGCCGTCTCCCGCGACCTCAGCCACCCCTCGATCGTCGCCTGGGTCCCGATCAACGAGTCCTGGTCCGTGCCGAACCCGGCGCTCGTCCCCGCGCAGCGCCACTTCATGGACGCCCTGTACCACCTCACCAAGGCCCTGGACCCGTCCCGCCCCGCCGTCTCCAACGACGGCTGGGAGATCTCCGCCGCCGACATCTGGGGCGTCCACGACTACACCCAGCACGCGAACGTACTGCGCGAGCGCTACGGCCACGCCTCGCTGCGGCAGGGCGAGCTCGCCGAGCAGTGGCCCGGCGCCAAACGGCTGACCCTGGACGGCGTCCGCCACCAGGGGCAGCCCGTCGTCCTCAGCGAGTTCGGCGGCGCGACCTTCGAACCGGCCGAAGGCGCCGAGTGGTTCGGCTACGACACCGTGGCCACGAAGGAGGACTTCGCGAAACGCCTCGCCGACCTGGTGACCGCCGCGGTGGACTCCGGGCTCGCGGGCTACTGCTACACCCAGTTCACCGACACGGAACAAGAGACCAACGGCCTGCTCACACCGGACCGCCAACCGAAGATCCCCCTGGCCGAACTGCGCGACATTCTCACCCGCCCCCGCGCATAGCGTGTCTCGCCGTGCGAGGGCTCGGAGCAATTCCCTTCGTTCTTCCGCAGAGGAGAAACCGCAATGGCGCGATCCGAGTACGAGTACAGTCGTCGCCGAGTGCTCCAGGCGTCCGCCCTCGCCTTCGCCACCGTACTGAGCCCGTGGGGCACGGCGGCCGGCTTCGCCCAATCGGCAGGCGCCTCCGATGAGGACGGCTACGATCTCTGGCTGCGCTACCGCCCCCTCACCGATGCCCGGCGGCTCGCCGAGTACCGGAAGGCCCTGGCCGGTTTGGCGCGCCAGGGCGAGGGCCCGGTCATGGCCAGCGCCGAGCTGGAACTGCGGCGGGCCGCCCGGGGCCTCACCGGCAGCGCACCGGCCCGGGTTCCCGCCGACCGGGCCTCGGTCGTCATCGGCACGGTGGACGAGTCGCCGGTCGTGCGCTCCCAGCTGAGCCCCGACCGGCTGGCCCGGATCGGTGCGCAGGGGTTCGTGATCGAGATGACCGGCCCGCCGGGCAGGCGGCGCCTGGTCATCGGGGCCCGCGGTGCTCGCGGCGTGCTGGCCGGGGTCTTCCATCTCATCCGTCTGCTCCAGCTCGAGCGGCCACTGCACAAGCTGTCCGTCTCGGAGAAGCCGCGCACCGCGCTGCGCATGATGAATCACTGGGACAACGTCGACGGGTCGATCGAGCGTGGCTACGCGGGCGCGTCGCTCTTCGAGTGGGACAAGCTGCCGGACATCTCCGACCGGCTCGTCGACTACGCGCGGTCCATGGCATCGATCGGCATCAACGCCTCGGTGCTCAACAATGTGAACGCCGGGGCCGACTTCATCACCGGCGAGATGCTGACCAGACTCAGACCCCTGGCCGCGCTTCTCCAGTCATGGTCCATCTCCACCTGGCTGTCCGTCAACTACGCCAGCCCGATGATCCTGACCGCGCACGACACCGATCCGATCACGACAGCCGATCCCGCCGATCGACGGGTCCAGCAGTGGTGGCGGGACAAGAGCGCCGAAATCTTCAACAGCCTGCCCGGGTTCGGCGGGTTCCTGGTGAAGGCGAACTCGGAGGGGCAGCCCGGCCCGCTCGACTACGGACGCACCCATGCCGAGGGCGCGAACATGCTGGCCCGCACGGTCGCACCGCACAACGGGCAGATCGTCTGGCGCAGCTTCGTCCACGAGGATTTCAGCGACTGGGCGGAGTACCAGTACCGGGTGTTCGCCCCGCTGGACGGCGAGTTCGACGACAACGTCATCCTCCAGACCAAGTACGGACCGATCGACTTCCAGATCCGCGAGCCCGTACACCCCCTGTTCGGCGCGATGCGCCACACCAACCAGATGCTGGAACTCCAGCTCACCCAGGAGTACACCGGCCACACGCTCCACACCACCTATCTGGCCCCGCTGTGGCGGGAGGTGCTGACCTTCCCGACGCGGGGGCCCGGCACCGGACCGACCGTCGCCGACATCCTCGCGGACGGCGACGGCCGTGCGCCGCGGGCGGGCATCGCCGGGGTCAGCAACTTCGGCAACGCCCGCAACTGGACCGGCTATCTGCTGGGCGCGGCGAACACCTACGCCTTCGGCAGGATGTGCTGGAATCCGGACGCCGACCCCCGGGATCTGGCCGCGGAGTGGGCCGGGCTGACCTTCGGCACCGACGAGGCGGTCACCGAGGTGGTGGCCGACATCCTGACGCACTCGCGCCGGACGTACGAGGACTACACCTCCCCGCTGGGAATGGGCTATCTCACCGACCCCGGTGGCGACCATCTCGACCCGAACCCGCTGGGCACCCTCTTCCAGTCACACCACTCCACGACCGAGGGCACCGGCTTCGACCGCACCGAGGCGACCGGCAGCGGCTTCACCGGGCTCTACCCACGGCCGTGGCGGGTGCACTACGAGTCCACGGCGACCTGCCCCGACGAGCTGCTGCTGTTCATGCACTGGGTGCCGTACGACCATCGACTGCGGTCGGGCAAGACGGTCATCCAGCACATCTACGATACGCACTTCACCGGGGTCGACCACATCGACCGGTTCCTCGCCGGGTGGAGCGCACTGTCCGGGAAGCTCGACCCGCGGCGCCATGCCGCCGTCACGGCGGGCTTCGAGGCCCAGCGGGAACACGCGACGTTCTGGCGTGACACGGTGGTCGGTTTCTTCTTCGACAAGAGCCGCGTCGTCGACGCGCGGCGGGAATGGCTGCAAGCGGCGCTGAACGGTTCACGGGTGCTGCTCGGCGGCCGTCCGAACCTCCTGCCGGTCACCGTCACCAACGCCTCGGCGCGGAACCGCGACCTGACGGTCGTACTGCGGCCACCGTCGGCGGACTGGCGCACCGAACCCGCCGAACGGTCCGCGGCCGGGGCCGCGATCGCCGAGTTCGAACTGCCGGTCACACCCCCGTTGCCGGGCACCGTCGCCGCCCTGGACCTGGACGTGGCGCCGAAGCTCACCCGGCTCGACGGCCGGCCACCGTCCCTGGTCGTGGCGCCCGATGGCAGCCGATGCCACGTGGCGCTCAACGCCGGGCCGCGGAACGGGACTTCGATGCCCGGCTACGACGCCCTGACCCCCGAGTCGGCCTGGTCGGCGTCGGCCGGCCACGGCTGGGTCGGCGCCGCCCCGTCGGCCAGGGACCGCGGTGGCGAGCCCCTGTTGCGCGACCACCTCTGGCACAACTCGTCCCGGGTGCTGCGCGTGGCCGTGCCGGCGGGCAGGCACACCGGGTACGCGCTGGTCGGTGACACCGGTGCCACGGCCTCGCCGACCCGGGTCGCGGTGGACGGCGCCACGGTCGCCACCAGTCCGAAGCAGCCCGGCGGAACCTTCACCTGGCTGGAGCTCCCCCTCGACGGCGGTGCCACCGGCCGCACCACGGACATCACGTTCACGGGGGTGGGCGGCCCCTGGCGGCTGTCCGCGTTCGCCGTCACGGACCCCGGCGCCCCGGTGCCGTCCCTGGTCGTCATGCGGGCGGTGGCGGATCCGGTGTGGTGGGCGGGCCGGGCCAACCCGGTCACGGTGCTGGTGCGCAACACCGGCACCGAGGACCGCGATGTCACCGCCCGCCTCGTCACCCCCGACGGCTGGTCCGGCACCGAACGGACCGTGACGGTCCGCGCCGGAGCCGAGCGAGAGCTGACCGTCACCGCGACCCCGGTGTCCACTCCGGGGTTCGCCACCGTCGGGATCCGGCTCACCAGCGGCGGCGAGGAGATCGAGCGCGGCCGGTCGGTGTCCGTGGTCACCACGCCGCACCCCGATGACGCGGCCGCGGCGTTCGACGCCGGCCCGCCGTCCAGCCCGCTGCTGACCGGGTACACCAGGCTGTCGCCCGAGGACGTCTACACCGCCGACCGCGGCTTCGGCTGGGTCGGCGACCGGCCGAACACCCGTGACCGGGGCAACGCCGACGATCTGCGCCGTGACATCGTGATGCAGCGGGGCGAGCCCATCGTCCTGCGCGTCCCGGTGCCGGCCGGCAGGCACACGGTGTGGGTGCTGACCGGCGACTCCCTCACCGATTCGGGCATCACCACCATCTCCGAGGACGGCACGGTCCTCGGCCGCTCCGGCGACGACAGCCTGCCGAGCCGCGCCTTCGTCTGGTTCTCCTTCGACCTCGACGGTGGAGCCGGCGGACGCACCGCCGACCTGGAGATCACCGGCTCGAAGCTGAACGGCCTCTGGCGCATCGCGGCCCTCGTCGTCGTCTGAGCCCACCCCCCGCGCCGTACACCCGTCCGTTCCTCCGGGCGCGGTCCGCGACCCGGCATCTCCGACAGCTCCGGCATATCCGGTATCCACAAAGGAGAGCTCCCGACATGGCTTCGACATCAGCACGATTCCCCGCGGTCCGGGGCAGACCCGGCGCCGTCCTCCTCGCCCTGCTCATGGTCCTCGGCCTCGGCAGTGCGCATCCGGGACCGGCCGCGGCCGATCCCGCCGATCCGCCCGGGACGTTCCAGAACCCCGTGATGGACAACGTGGCGGACGCCTTCTCCGACCCGTCGATCATCCGCGCCAAGGACGGCTACTGGTACGCCTATGCGACCCAGACCAGCATGCGCCGGGACAACCAGGGAGGTCCCTGGGAATCGCAGCACTTCATGCCGATCACCCGCTCGGCCGACCTCGTCAACTGGACCTACGTGGGTGATGTCTTCGGGCCCGACAACCACCCGGAGTGGCGCGACTTCGCGAGCACCTACTACTGGGCGCCCGACATCCGCTACATCAACGGCAAGTACTACCTCTACTACTCGGTCGCCGGCGGCGACAAGAACACCATCGCGCTGGCCACGTCGGACCATCCGGCGGGTCCCTGGAAGGACATCGGCCGCCCCGTGCTGCCGTACGGGACGACGGTCAATCAGATCGATCCGTCGGTGTTCGTCGACTCCGACGGCCGGAAGTACCTCTACTACGGCTCGTTCCGCGACGGCGGAATCCAGGCGGTGCGCCTGAACGAGGAGGGCACCGCGCCGGTCGGCGATCCGGCGCAGGTGGTCGGCGCCCGGCGCGGCGAGGCCGCGTACGCGGTGAAGCGTGACGGCTGGTACTACCTCTTCTACTCCGGCCTGGGCTGCTGCGCCCGGGACGAGGGCGCCTATCCGGTGTTCGTCGGGCGGGCCAGGAACCCGATGGGCCCGTTCAAGGACGCCGAGGGCGTCGGCCTGGCCGATCTGCACCCGGGCGGCACGATCGTCAACGCCCCGAACGGCAACAAGTGGGTCGCGACCGGCCATTCGGCGAACGTGGTCGACAAGTCGGGCCAGGACTGGATCCTCACCAACGGATTCGACCGCCACGAGAGCGATCCCAACTGGGGCGGACGGCCGACCATGATGGACCGGCTCGACTGGATCGACGGCTGGCCGACGGTGCGCGCGGGCGCCTGGACCAGCGAGGACCGGCAGACCGCACAGACGGGCACCTGGGACGCGGGCAGCACCTTCGACGACGGTCTCGGCCGCTTCGACACCGCCGGGCGCGGGGCCTGGGCCACGGGTTCGGATCCCGACTCGGGACGCTATGCCCGTGGCCGGTCCCGGACCGCGGTCCCGCAGCTGCTGCTGCCGCGGCGGGCCCCGGACGGCGATGTGAGGATCGAGGCCGACATCCGGCTGCGCGACGACGACGGCAGGGTCGGCCTGGTACTGGCGTCCTCGGGTCCGTCCGACCACGCCGTGGCCTGGCTGGATTCCAATGGCACACTCTCCGTCGAGGTCACCCGGGACCGGAAGGTGGTGCGGAAGCGGACCGCCCGTCTGCACACCGACGCCGATCCGCGGACCTGGCACTCGCTCACGGCCGAGATCCGCGACGGCGCGGCGCGCGTACAGGTCAGCTCGGCCATGCTCGACATGCCGCTCGCCGAGCTGAAGGTGGACGTGCCCGAGGACTGGCGCCGTGGCGGTGTCGCCTCGACCCGCGGCGCCGGCGAGGTGGACAACGTCGGCGTGACCCGGCTCTACACGCCGGTGACCGTCAAACAGCCGGACCCCCACATCGGAACCCGGCTGCCGGAGTACGACGAGGACTTCGACGACGACCGGCTGGACGGCTGGACGTGGTTCGGCCCCGCCGACGGGAAGGTCGCCGAGGGCCAGTATGTGTGGCCCACACAGGATGCCGACTTCTCCGGCAAGGGCACCATGGCATCGGCGCTGCTTCGTGACGCTCCGGCCGGCACCTACACGGTCGAGACCAAGCTGCGCTTCCCGATCACCGACGCCCCCGACGGGCGCAGCCAGGCCGGGCTGATCGCCTTCCAGAGCCCGGGGGACTCGATCCATCTGGCCCCGACCCGGACCGGCCCGTCACGGCAGGCTTTCCTGTGGATCGGCCGGGACCGTGACAGCTGGCCGGAGATGCAGCTGGGCCCGTCGGCCGACACCATGTGGCTGCGGCTGCGCCACACCGTCGATCCGAAGACCGGCGAGCACACATTCCAGCCGGCCACGAGCCGGGACGGGAAGCACTACATCTGGGGTGGGGTCTGGCATCTGCCCGCCGGCTCCGACCCGCGCATCGGCCTCGTCTCCCTGGCCGGTGAGGGCGTGACCGCACGCTTCGACTACGTGCGCTTCTACTCCTGACGCCGCTCCGCTCCACTCGCCGGGACGGGCCCCTGTCAGGCGCGCCGGAGCGGATGTGAGGAGCCCTGAAGGGTTTCCGACAGGGTGTGCAGGCGCACCGCCACCGAGATGCGGAAGAACGACTCCGAGTCCCGCCAGGTGCTGCCGAGCAGTTGGGTGATCCTGTCGAGCCGCTGGAGCACGGTGTTGCTGTGCACGCCCATCAGCCGCGCGGTGCGGGCGGGGCTGGCATTGCAGTCCACGAAGCGGTGGAGGGTGGCGAGCAGCTCGGTCCCCCGTTCGGCGTCCCAGCGCCGGACGGGGCCGATGGTGCGGTCGATGAACTGCCGCACGCTGGTGGGGTCGTGGGCGAACAGCGTGGTGTACGGCAGGTAGGCGTCGGCCGCGACCGCGGCCGCCTCGATGCCGAGGGCGGTCAGCACCCGGCCGCAATCCCGGGCCGTGGTGAAACGGGCGCTCAGTTCGTCCAGGCTCTCCGCGGGGGGCGCGGCCACGGTCAGCACCTCACCGGCCCCCATCGCGGCACACAGGCGGTCACGGACGGTGGTCGCCGCGCGTTGCGGATCGCTCTCCGGTACGACGAGCGTGACGACACCGTCCACCTCGCCCGCCAGGCCGGACGGCGCGGCCACTGTCTGGGTGGCCCGCAGCGCGGCACGGCGCTGTTCGGGCGCCACCACGGCGATGACGACGGTGCGCAGGTCGTCCGGGCGCAGTCTGCGGGCGCGCAGCCGGGCGGGGAGGCTCGCGCGGCGCCGGGCGTCGAGACTGACGAGGTCGCCGAGAAGCTCACCGCGCACATGGTCCTCGGCGTGGAGGACCGCGTCCTGTTTGAGGGTGAGGAGCGCGGTGATCTGTGCGGCGCGTTCGATGGTCCGCTGCTCCACCGCGCCGAGTTCGACCGCGCCGTCACCGATGAGCAGGCCGCCGAGCATCATCTCCCCGGCGAGCACGGCGACGGCCGTGTGGAACTCCCCGGTCGGCGGGCTCAGCGGAGTGCAGCGTCCGGAGCGCAGGCTGTCGGTGATCGCCAACCGGACGGCGGGCGGGTCGATCACCGAGGGGGTGCTCCGGTCGTCGGACGCGGCGAGCACGGCGTAGGTCTCGTCGAGGATGACCACGGGCCGCTCCAGTGCCGCTCCCAGAGTGCGCGCGACATCCGCGGCGCCGCCTCCGCGCAGCACCGCGGCGGTCAGCTCCTCGTGCACCCGGCCGGCGCGTTCCATCGCCTCGACGTGGTCGGCCAGCGCGTCATAGGCACGCTGTGTCTCGGCCGCCGCGTCCCGGGCCTGGGTGAGCAGACGGGCCGATTGCAATACGACGGCGACATTGTCGGCGAAGGCCGACAACAGCGAGACCTCTTCCGGGGAGAAGGCGTGCTCGGTGCGATTGGCGGCGAACAGCACTCCCAGGACCCGGCCGCCGGCGATCAGCGGAACGCCCACGATGGACACGAGGCCCTCGGCACGGACGGCGTTGTCGATGCTGTCGTCATGGGGCACGTCGCGCAGCTGTTCGTAGCGTGAGGTCCACTGCGGAGCGCGGGTCTCGACGATCTTGCTGGCCAGACCGATGTGCGGCGGCACCCGCAGCCTCTGGAAGGACGGGGCGACCGCCCCCGCGGTGGAGCGGACCCTCAGCTCACGGGTGGTCTCGTCGAACTCGGACAGATAGGTGATATCGGTGCCGGCCAGGTCGTGGGCCCGCTGCACCAGCCGGGTGATCAGCAGATCCACGTCGTGCAGTTCGGCGAGCTCCCGTGCGCTGGAGAACAGCGCGGCCAGTTCCTGTCCGCGCCGGTGCGACCGGGCCATCGCGCCCTGGAGCTCGCGAACCCGGCGGCCCACCTGGGTGGCCGTGGCGGTGTCGAGATGCTCGGTGACCAACAGGTCGGTCACGGCGTCGGGCTCGTCCCGGGCGCCCTTCGCGGCGAGATCGAGAAGGGCCAGGACAGCGGTCACCGGGACGTCGGTGTGTGGTGCCGCCCGTTCGGTGTCCCGGGGTGCTCCCATGTCCACCACCCTGTCCAGCCCTGTCCACCCTGGTCCAGCCCTGTGTGAATCACCCATTAAAAACTTCGCACCGTGTAGTCATGTTACATGGTCGCTCTGACCGGGCGTATCTACAGTCTGAGGTGTGACAGCGGCGTCATCCAATGAACATCTGCTGTTCACAGGGCCGTACCGCAGGGCCCGGCTCCCCCTCGACCGCAGTGCGACTCTCCGGCGTGACGACGGACTCTTCACCGCAGGACATGACCATGATCGATGAACAGCTGCTCCAGCCCACCCACCGCCGCCGGAACGGCGCGGCCGCGCCCCGGCAGCGGTCCGCCATGTGCTCCATGGGCGTGGAGCCCCGGGCGGTTCCCGCCCTGCGGGCCTTCACCCGCGATGTGGCGACACGGTGGGGGGCACCCGAGGAGACCATCGACGCACTGCGCGTGATCGCCACGGAGTTGGTCACCAACAGCGTGCTGCACAGCGGAAGCGCCGAGGTGAGCCTGTTGCTGACGGTCGACGGCTCGATGGCCTCCGTCGAAGTCAGGGACGCCGGCACATGGCGGGAACGGTGCCCCGGCACCGGACCCCCCGACCAGATGGTGGACGGGCGGGGTCTTGGCCTGGTCCACGCCTACGCCACGACATGCCGGATTCAGCGGGACCCGCAGGGCACCGCCGTCCGCGCCGAGCTGCTGATTCCGCTTCCCGCCCGACATCCGTGGGACCTGCCCGGTCGCCGGGCGCCGATCGGGTGAAACGGGCGGTCGCGGCGCCCGGCGGCGCCCTGACCGTCAAGCCCCCGGCAGCCATGCCGCCGCCCGCCCGCGCCGCCGGGCCCCTCTCCCCTTGAGCTCGTCACCGAAAGCAGGAGGATCCATGGCAGTCAACAGCAGGCTTTCCGGCGTGAAGGACCTGTCGATCAGTGAGCGCCGCGCCCGGATCGCGCGCGGTGCCGCGGTCGAGCCGGAGAGTCTGGAGGTGCTCGACCCCGAGCGCGGCCTCACCCTCGAGCAGGCCGACCACATGGTCGAGAACGCCATAGGTGTCCTCGGTGTCCCGCTGGGCGTGGCCACCAATTTCACCGTCAACGGCCGCGACTATCTGATCCCCATGGCCACCGAGGAGCCATCGGTGATCGCCGCGGCCAGCAACGCCGCCCGTATCGCCCGCGTCACCGGCGGATTCACCACCTCGACCACGGAACCGCTCATGCGGGCGCAGATCCAGGTCCTCGATGTCGCCGATCCGCACACCGCCCGGCTACGGCTGCTCGAGGCGCGCGAGGAGCTCATCGCGCTGGCCGACGCACAGGACCCACAGCTCCTCCGGTTCGGCGGCGGCGTCCGGGACGTGGATGTGCATCTGGTCGACGCCCCCGCAGGCACCTATGTGGTGCTGCACCTGATCGTGGACGTACGCGACGCGATGGGCGCCAACGCCGTCAACACCATGGCCGAGGCGATCGCCGGACGGGTCGGGGAGATCGCCCGGGGACGCACGCTGCTGCGGATCCTCAGCAACAAGGCGGACCTGCGGCTGTGCCGGGCGCGTGCCGTGTTCGACGCCGAGGCGCTCGGAGGGCCTGAGGTGGTCGACGACATCGTGCACGCCGCCGCCCTGGCCGAGGCGGACCCGTACCGCGCCGCCACCCACAACAAGGGGATCATGAACGGCGTCATCGCGGTCGTGCTGGCCACCGGCAATGACACCCGCGCCGTCGAAGCCGGCGCCCACTCGCATGCGATCGGCCGGTACCGTGGGTACACGTCCCTGTCGCACTTCGAGAAGGACTCCGACGGCAACCTGGTCGGCGCGCTGGAGCTGCCGATGGCGGTCGGCCTGGTCGGCGGGGCCACCAAGGTGCACCCGGTCGCACAGGCCGCCGTGGCCCTGCTCGGCGTCACCACGGCCCGCGAGCTGGGCGAAGTCATCACCGCCGTCGGCCTGGCGCAGAATCTCGCCGCGGTCCGGGCCCTGGCGACCGAGGGCATCCAGCGCGGCCATATGTCGCTGCACGCCCGCAACGTCGCCGTCACCGCCGGCGCCACCCCCGACGAACTGCCGCTCGTGGTCGCCCGGCTGGTCACCGACCGGGCCGTGCGCGCCGACCATGCCGAGAAGGTCCTCGCCGAGCTGCGCGGCGAGGGCTGATGCCTCGCCTCACCGCCTGCACGCATCCGAGCCAAGGGAGACGCTGAGACATGGCACTACAGGTTGGTATCGACGTCGGTGGCACATTCACCGACGCGGTCGCGGTCCTCGACGGCCGCGCGGTCCGCGGGAAGGCGTTCTCCACGAAGGACGTCACCACCGGCATCCTGGGGGCGCTGGCCGTGCTCCAGGAGCGCGCGGGCATGTCCGAGGAGGAGTTCTACCCGGCCGTCGACCGGTTCGTGCTCGGCAACACGATTGTCACCAACGCGGTCGACGAGCAGAAGTACGCCACGGTGGCGCTCCTCACGACGCAGGGGTTCCGCGACACGATGCGGATCGCCCGGTCGGCGCGGACCGATGAGCGCGACCCGCACAAGATGCTGCCACCGCCCGGCATCGTCGAACGCGGCCGCGTCATCGAGGTCGCCGAACGCGTCGACGCCCACGGCGAGGTCCTGGTGCCGCTGCGGCAGGAGACCATCGCCGCCGCGGTGGACACCGCGCTCGCCACGGGCGCGGAGGCCATCGCCGTATGTCTGCTGTGGTCCTTCCGCAACCCCGCCCATGAGCAGGCCATCGGCCGGTATCTGCGGGAGCACCACCCGGACGTCCCGTTCACCCTCTCCAGCAGCCTGACACCGGTCTACCGTGAGTACGAGCGCATGGTCACCACAGCGCTCGACGCCGCGGTCAAACCGCTCGTCGCCTCGCACTTCGACCACCTCGCCGAGGAGCTGCGCGCCCGCGGCCTGCGTGCTCGTGTGCAGATCATGCAGGTCCACGGCGGGTTCCTGTCGGTCGAGGAGACCAGCAAGGCGCCGATCTCCATGTTCAACTCCGGGCCGGTCGGCGGCGTCACCGGTGCCCGTCTGCTCGGGCAGCAGCTGGGCAGGCGCCGGGTGCTGACCGCCGACATGGGCGGCACCAGCCTGGATGCCGCCGCGATCATGGATGATGAGTTCCGGCTGCTCCCACGCGCCGAGATCGGCGGTCTGCCGACGAGTCTGACCGTCGTCGACATCGAGACGATCGGCGCCGGCGGCGGCAGCGCCGCCTGGGTGGACGGCCGTGGGCTGCTCCGGGTCGGCCCGCACAGCACGGGCTCCACCCCCGGGCCCGCCTGCTACGGCAAGGGCGGAACCCGCCCCGCGGTCACCGACGCCGCGCTCGTGCTCGGCCTGATCAACCCCGGCTACTACCTCGGCGGGACCGTCGAGCTGTACGAGAACCTGGCGCGCGAGGCGCTGCGCGCCCATGTCGCGGAGCCCCTCGGACTGACCGAGGACGCCGCGGCCGAGGGGGTGTACCGGCTGGCCACCTCCCAGATGGCGAACGCGCTGCGCAAGATCACCGTCAACCGCGGCCATGACCCGCGGGAGTTCACCCTCGTCGGTTTCGGCGGCGCCTGCGGCCTGTTCGCCGCGAGCATCGCCGCCGAGATCGGGGTGAGCGAACTCGTCATCCCCCGCAACGCCGCGGTGTTCTCGGCCTACGGGCTCATGCACGCCGATTCCGTCTTCTCCGCCGTGCGGACCAGCCCCTGGACGATGCGGCAGCCGGCCGCCGACCTGGACCGCGAGTTCCAGGCCCTGGAGCGGCGCGCGCGGGCGTGGTTCGACGCCGAGGGCATCCCCGAGGACCGGCGGGAGCTGTACCGCGAGGCCGACATGAAGTTCGTCGGCCAGATCTTCGAGGTCACCACGCGGCTGAAGGGCGGGACCTTCACCGAGGCGGACAAGGACGAACTGCGCGCACGGTTCATCGCCGACTACGAGACCGAGTTCGGGGCCGGGACGGCCTGGACCGAGACCGACATCCTGCTGGTCAACTCCCGGGTGCGCGCGGTCGGCCGCAGCGATGTGCAGCAGGTCCGGCAGATCGTGGAAGCCGACGGGGAGAGCCACACACTGCTGCGCCGCACCATCCTCGAACCGGCGACCGGGGCCCGGACCGAGGTGGAGGTGCACCGGGGCTTCGCCGCGCTGGCGCGGGCGAAGGGCCCGTGCCTGCTGGAGGAGCCCGACACCACCGTCTATGTGCCCACCGGAGCCACGGTGGAGCTGACCGGCGCCGGCCACTTCCTCATCCGGCTCCAGCCGTCCGTCTGAACGCCACGGCCCGATCCAGGAGACCCACATGACCGAATCCGCCACCGGCCGGCTTCCCGCCGGGTTCGACCCCGTCACGCTCGAGGTCATCCGCATGCGTCTGGACTCCATCGTCGAGGAGATGGGCATCGCGATGATCCGCTCGTCCGGCTCGCCGGTGATCACCGAGGCCGGCGACTTCAACACCGCGCTGTTCGACCCCACCGGCCGCATCTACGCCTACTCCGACTACGTCCAGTTCCACATCGGCTCCGGCAGCGTCGCCGTGCAGAATCTGGTCCGGGAGATCGCCGGTGAGCCGCTCGCCCCCGGCGACGCCTTCATCTGCAACGATCCGCACACCGCCGGTGCGAGCCACCCGCCGGACACCAATGTGATCTCGCCGATCTTCCACGGTGACGAGCTGATCGGGTGGGCGCAGTCCCAGGCCCATCTCGTCGACGTCGGCGGTATGACACCGGGCGGCTTCGCCCCCGGGGCCTATGACTGCTACAGCGAGGCGCTCCGGCTCCCGCCGGGAGTGAAGATCTTCGAAAAGGGCGAGCCCGTCGAATGGGTGCGGCGCATCCTGCTGAACAACGTCCGGGTGCCCGCGCTGTTCTGGAACGATGTGCGCTCCCTGGTGGCCAGCAACAACACCGGGATCCAGCGGCTTCTCGCCACGATCGGGGAGTTCGGGCTCGACGACTTCCGCGAGTACACCCGGCTCAGCTTCGAGCTGGCCGAGCAGGTGGTCCGCGACCGTGTCGCGAAGATCCCCGACGGAACGTACACGGCCGAGGAGTGGACCGAGCACAACGGCCATGCCGATGAGCTGTACCGCGTCGCCTGCGCCATGACCAAGCGGGGTGAGCAGATCACGTTCGACTTCACCGGATCCAGCGAGCAGACCGACGGCTTCGTCAACTGTAGCTATGGAGCCCTCGTCGGCAGCGTCGCCACGGCCGTCGTGCCCATCCTCGCCTGGGACGTGCCGTTCAACGAGGGCGTCATGACCGCCTTCGAGGTCATCGCCGAGCCGGGCTCCATCGTCAACCCCACTCCCCCGGCGCCGATCAGCAACGGACACCTGACGACCGGCGCCCGCGTCAGCCGGCTGGTCACCAAGCTGATGAACGACGCCTGCCGGGGCAGCGCGGACGAGACCGTCCGCGGCCGCACCCAGGGTGTGTGGGCCGACTCCTGGACCGGCGGCATCTCGGCCGGCACCTCGGACGACGGCGAGTACTTCGTGCTGTTCAACATGGACGGCGGCGGCATGGGGGCCGGAGCCCAGCCGGACACCGACGGTCTGGACTGCGCCGGGATGATGACGCAGGTCAACAACATGCTCCCGGACGTCGAGATGAACGAGATGCTCTATCCCGTCCTCTACCTGTGGAAGCGGCTCAACATCGCCAGCGCCGGGCACGGGGCCCACCGCGGCGGTCTGGGGCTGGAGTTCGCCTGGACCCTGCACGGTGCGCCCTCCGCCATGCAGACCGTGTTCGCCCCCAGCGCCCAGGTGGTCGCCGACGGATACGGCGGCGGGCTTCCCGGCGGGGGCAGCGGACACGAGATCCTGCGCCGGTCCAATATCGCGGGGCTGCTCGCCGCGGGCACCGTGCCCACCGACGACAGCCTCGCCTGCGACACACGGGACCCGCTGGCCATCAACCAGTCCTCGGTTCAGGTCTCGGCCGGCGATGTCTTCGTGCAGTGGATCGCCGGTGGCGGCGGGTACGGAGACCCCCTCCTGCGTGACCCGCGGCGCGTCGCCGAGGACGTCCGGGACGCGTACATCACCGACCACACGGCGTCCGCCGTCTACGGGGTGGTGCTCGCCGACGGTGCCGTGGACGCCGCCGCGACGGCGCGCACACGCGAGGCGATGCGCGCCGCCCGGATCGGCGGGGAGCCGACCGCGGCGGTCACCGCCGACGCCGCCGCCGGGGCGTCCGCGCCCCGCCGTGCCGCGGACGGCTGGTACTGCCCGGCCAGCGGTGCCCTGATCAGCACCGAGGACGACTGGCGGCAGGACGCCATCGTCACCACGCGGGTGGCCGCCGACCGGCTGGGCGAGTACGGCGTCCGGGTACGCCCCCGGGGCCACGGACAGCGGGTGCTCCTCGAGGAGTTCTACAGCCCGCGCTGCGGCACCCTGCTCGACGCGCGCATCCGGGTCGAAGCCGCCACGGCCGGCTGATTCCACAGCGGTATTCGAAAAAGGAGGTGTGGTCGCGTGACGGAGTTCAACGCCGGGTTCGACCTCGGTGCCGTCCTGCCGGGCGGTCCCGCACGCGGGGCGCTGCGCGGGGTCGTGGTCCTCGACATCACACGGGTGGTCGCCGGGCCGTTCTGCTCGATGATGCTCGCGGACCTCGGAGCGACGGTCATCAAGATCGAGAATCCGAAGGACCCGGACTATGCGCGCGAGTTCCCCCCGCTGCTGACGTCGCCCGGGGGCGAGGCGTTCAGCGCGTTCTTCGCCCAGTACAACCGGAACAAGCTCGGCATGACCCTGGACCTGTCCCGGCCCGAGGGCAAGGAACTGCTGCGCACGCTCGCCGGTCGCGCGGACGTCCTGGTCGAGAACTTCCGTGGCGGGACCATGGACAAGCTGGGCGTCGGCTACGACGAGCTGCGGAAGGTCAATCCGCGGCTGGTCTACACCGCGATCTCCGGCTACGGCCAGACCGGCCCGTACCGGCGCAAGCCCGCGTACGACAACAGCGCGCAGGCCACGGGCGGTCTGTGGTCGATGAACGGCTTCCCGGACCGCCCGCCGGTCCGGGTCGGCACCATCATCGGCGACCTGTCGGCCACGCTCTACGCCGTGATCGGCACACTCGCCGCGCTGCGGCATGCCGAGCGCACCGGTGAGGGGCAGCTGGTGGACATCTCCCAGCAGGACTCGGTGCTCAGCCTGACCGAGAACGCGGTCGTCTCGCACACCGTCGAGGGCAAGGTGCCGGCTCCCCTCGGCAATGAGCATCCGTTCGTCAAACCCTATGAGCTCTACCCGTGCAAGGACGGCTTCGTCTTCTTCGGCGGCTACACCGACAAGTTCTGGCGGTTGACGTGCGAGATGTTCGGCGAACCCGAGCTGGCGGCCGACCCGGAGATCGACACGATGGCCAAGCGGTTCACCCCGGAGGTCTACGAGCGCCGGGTGCGGCCGCTGCTGCACAGGTGGTTCGCCGATCGCGCCAAGCTCGAACTGGAGGAACTCGCCGGTGACCTCGTGCCGCTGAGCGCGATCAAGGACATCGGGGAGGTCATCGCGGATCCCCAGATCCAGGCCCGGGACATGGTCGTCGACGTCGAGTACCCGGAATTCGGTCCACTGCGCATGGTCGGCTCACCGGTCAAACTCGATGTCACCCCGGCCCGGCCCCGGGGGCTCGCTCCCCAGGTCGGCGAGCACACCGACCAGTTGCTGCGCGCCTTCGCGGACCTCTCCGAGGAACGCATCCGCGCCCTGCGCGAGGCGGGGGTGGTCTGAGATGAGCGGTATCACCCTCGACCGTGACGGACCGGTCGCGCTCATCCGGTTCGACCGGCCGGAGAAGCTGAACTCACTGACCCTGGCGATGTACGAGGAGCTGGGAGCGGCCTTCGACGAGGTCCGCGACGATGAGTCGATCGGCGTCGCGGTCCTCACGGGCGCGGGGCACCGTGCCTTCTGCGTCGGCGCCGATCTCACCGAATCGATCCCCGCGCTCGCCGAGGGGCGGTTCGACATCTCCTGGTGGGACGGTGCCCACCAGAAGCACACCACCTTGTTCAAGCCGGTCATCGCGGCGGTCAACGGGCTCTGTCTCGGCGGCGGGTTCGAGATCATGCTCTCCACGGACCTGCGGATCGCCGCCGACACGGCCGAGTTCGGGCTCCCCGAAAGCGGTGTCGGAGTCGTCCCGGCCGGCGGCACCCTGACCCGGCTGACCCGGCAGATCCCCTACGTCTGGGCCATGGAGCTGATGCTGCTCGGCGACCGGATCACCGCGGCCACCGCACTGCGGTACGGCCTGCTCAACGCCGTGGTGCCGGCCGACCGGTTGCTCGAGGCGGCGATGGACCGGGCTCACCGGCTCACCGCCCGCAGCGGCACCGCCCTGGAGACGATCAAGGAGTCGGTGCTGCGTCTCGGGGACCTCCCGCAGGACCAGGCGTTCCACAGTGAGGCGCTGTACGGGCAGCGGGCGTTCACCTCCCCGGACGCGCATGAGGGACTGGCCGCGTTCGCCGAACGCCGTCCGCCCGACTTCCCCTCCCGCCGGAACGTGAACAAGCCCCCCGCATGATGGCTCCACGCAGGAACGTCGCAGGCCGACCGCCGGTCCGCCGTCGCTCGTCGCCGCCCGCGACGTTCCGCGTGGCCGCCCCCCTTCGCCCTTCCCACCGCCTGACGGGGACGCCATGACATCCGAGACCACCTCGTCCACCGACGCACTGCCCCGCATCGTTCCCCAGCGGGGCATGCCCGAACAGGTCCGCATCTACGAGGTCGGCCCCCGCGACGGCCTCCAGGCCGAAGCCGTACGCGTCCCCACCGCCGTCAAGGCCGAGTTCGTCCGGCGGCTCGTCGAGGCGGGTCTGACCACCATCGAGGTCACCAGCTTCGTCTCCCCCCGGTGGATACCCCAACTCGACGACGCGCACGAGGTACTCACCGCCGTGGGACCCCTCGATGGCATCCGCCTCCCGGTGCTCGTGCCCAACGAACGGGGTCTGGAGCGGGCCCTGGCCGCCGGTGCCCGGGAGATCGCCGTCTTCGCCAGCGCCACGGAGTCCTTCGCGAAGAACAACCTGGCCCGGGACATGGCTGGGGTGCTGGCGATGTTCGAACCCGTCGTACGCCGGGCCCGCGCCGCGGGCCTTCCGGTACGCGGCTATGTGTCGATGTGCTTCGGCGACCCCTGGGAGGGCGATGTGGAGCCCCGCAAGGTCGCCTCGGTCGCCCGCGGGCTCCTCGATATGGGCTGCACGTCCCTGTCGCTGGGAGACACCATCGGTACCGGCACCCCCGGCCATGTCCTGGAACTCCTCGACACCGTACGGGGAGCGGGCATCCCCCTGGAGCGGACCGCCCTCCACTTCCACGACACCTACGGCCAGGCCCTCGCCAATGTGCATGCCGCGCTGACGGCGGGCGTCACCGAGTTCGACAGCTCGGCCGGTGGCATCGGAGGCTGCCCCTACGCCCGCAGCGCCACCGGCAACCTCGCCACGGAGGACCTGGTGTGGATGTTGCGCGGACTCGGCATCCACACCGGGGTCGATCTGAACGCGCTGGCGGCCACCAGCCGGTGGATGGCCCATCACCTCGGCCGCCCGAGCCCCTCCCGCGTCGTCACCGCCCTCGCCTGACACCCACCCGGCGCTCACGCCGACTTCCGGCCGGGCGGCCCGATGGGTTTCGCTTTGCCTATGAGGCAACACAGCGTACGCACGCTGTCGCAGGTGGTGAGGAGTCTGTAACTCCGCTTTATTCCGGATGACTCGGTTCGGCAATGGCCCCTGGCTGAAGTGGTCCCCACAAGCAGCGGTGAGGTGTCAGCACCTCGGCGCCTCGCCTGGAGGACTTCATGCCTGAGAGCTATTTCCACGTTCGTGGAACCCACGTCCGTGGAGCCCACTTCCCGGTCGCGGTGGTCGGCGGCGGACAGGCCGGCCTGTCGATGAGCTACTGCCTGCGCCGGCGCGGTGTCGAGCACATCGTGATCGAGGCGAACCGGGTGGGACACGAGTGGCGCGAGCGCCGCTGGGACAGCTTCTGCCTGGTCACCCCCAACTGGCAGTGCAAACTGCCCGGTTTCCCCTACCGGGGGGACGACCCCGACGGCTTCATGGTCCGCGACGAGATCGTGCGGTACCTGGAGGACTACGTGGCCTTCTTCCGGCCACCGCTGGTGGAGGGGGTGACCGTCACCCGGCTGCGCCGGGCCGCGAGCGGGGTGTTCGAGCTGACCACGTCCGACGGGGACTGCACCGCGGACCAGGTGGTGGTCGCCACCGGCCCGTACCACGCGCCATCCGTGCCCCGGATGGCCGAGCGACTGCCCGACGGCATCCACCAGATCCACTCCTCGCACTACCGCGATCCGGCCCAGCTCCCCGAAGGCGGCGTTCTGGTGGTCGGCACCGGCCAGTCCGGTTGCCAGATCGCCGAGGACCTGCACCTCGCCGGCCGGCAGGTCCATCTCGCGGTGGGCAGCGCACCGCGCGTGGCCCGGTTCTACCGGGGCCGCGACTGTGTGGCCTGGCTGGACGACATGGGCCACTACACCAGGACCATCGACGAATTCGACGAAGCCGACGCGGTCCGTATGCGCGTCAACCACTACGTCACCGGCCGCGACGGGGGCCGCGACATCGATCTGCGGGCCTTCGCCCGCGACGGCATGCGGCTGTACGGGCGGCTCACCACGATCCGCGGCACCACCCTGGAGTTCGCCGACGACCTGAAGGTGAACCTGGACCACGCGGACGCGGTGGCCGAGGGCATCAAGGACGCCATCGACGCGTACATCGAGGCGAGGGGCGTCCCGGCTCCCGTCGAGCCCCGGTACGTACCGGTGTGGGAACCCTCCGGGCAGCCGGGCCGCCTGGACCTGGCGGCGGCCGGTATCACCTCCGTCGTCTGGTCGACCGGCTTCCGTCGCGATCACCGGTGGATCGAGGCACCCGTCTTCGACGGGCGCGGCTATCCGATGCACTGGCGCGGCGCCACCAGCGCTCCCGGCCTGCACTTCCTGGGCCTGCCCTGGCAGCACTCATGGGGTTCGGGGCGCTTCGAGGCGGTGGGCCGGGACGCCGAGTTCCTGGCCGGCCATATCGACGCCGCCCGCCGCACGGCCGACGTCTGCTCCACCCTCACCGGCGCGCCGCTCGAACTCGCCTCCGCACTCCCCGTCGGCTGAAAGCACCGCCATGGTCTTCGACGCGCACCGCCACATCGGTGTCCTGCCCGCCCACCCCTTCTACGGCGGCCCGCCCGTCAGCCCCGACACCACCGCCCGCGCCACGGTCGGTCAGCTGATCGCCGACCTGGACGCGGAAGGCACCGAGCGCGCCCTGGTCATCCCCAACTACGGGGTCCCCGATCCCGCCGTCGCGTTCTCCTTCAACGAACTGGCCGTCGAGGCCGCGCAGAGCGACGACCGGATCAGAGCCGGATTGTGGGTCTCGCCCCGCCCCGAGGACGAGGCCAGGACCACCCGGGCGCTGAAACTGGCGAGGGAGAGGGGCGTGAAGGCCCTGAAGCTGAGCTTCCTGCTGGGCGGCCGCCCCACCGACCCGGCCTGCCGGCCGCTGCTGGACCGCATCTTCGCCGAGGCCGCCCGGCACTCACTGGTGGTCCATGTGCACACCTCCCCGGGCGCCGCCTCCGACATCGACGAGGTCGGCCATCTCGTCGACCGGTACGCCGACCACGTGCCCGTCCACCTCGTCCACTTCGGCGGCGGGATGAGCGGCCACATCAAGCTCGCCGGCTCCCGGTTCTTCGACTGGATCACCGTCGGCAAGCGCGTCTACACCGACCTCTCCTGGGCCATCGGCTTCACGCCCCGCTGGCTCGCCCAGGAGATCGAGCGCCGCGGCATCGGCCACGACCGGGTGCTCTTCGCCAGCGACCAGCCGTGGGGCGACTTCGCGGGCGAGTACGCCCGTATGGCCGCGGCGACCGGCGGCGGCGCCCTCGGCGAACTCGTCTTCCGCGACACGTTCGCCGCGCTCTACGACTGACCGACCCGACCCATCTGATGCGTCACACCAAGGAGACACGCGTGTCCGAGACCCCGGCGACCGCCGAACTCACCGACGTCGAGCAGAAGTCACTCCACGAGATCCCGCACCCCTCGCTGCCCGAGGGCTCCAGCATCTACGGTTCCACCAAGGTCTTCCCCGACTACCGGGCCGAGAACGGCGAGAGCTACTTCACCCTCGTCCATGGCATCGCGCATGAGTCGTCGGTGTCCTTCGTCGCCGTCCTCCAGGCCACCCGCGCCCTGCGCAAGGGCTTCGAGACCGCCATCTACTTCTACGGTCCCGGATCCCTCAACTGCCTGGCCACGCGCGGCTTCCCGACCACCGGCAACTCCGCCTTCCCCGGTGAGCACAACATCAACAACCAGCTCAAGACGTTCATCGCCGAGGGCGGCAAGGCGTACTGCTGCCGCTTCGGCCTGTCGCTGCACGGCGCCCGCGAGGAGGACCTGATCGAGGGTGTCATCCCCACCCATCCGCTCGACGTCCAGGACGCACTGATCCACTACGCGCGCAAGGGCGCCATCATCAACTCCACCTACCAGCTGTAAGGGGGCACGACGTGAGCGTTGGCACCGGAACGACAGGTACGGCGGTGGACGTGCGGATCATGACCCGCGCCGAACTCGCCCTGCGAGGAGTCGCGTTGGACGCCCCCGTGCGGCGGCCGGACGGCGCGGGCCCGAGCGACGACGGACACGTCCTCGTCGACGGTGCCAACGCCGCGCTCCCCACCAACCCGGACAGCCCCTACCGGGTCCGCGACGGCAGGGTGTGGCTCGGCGACGAGGACACCGGCCTGACCCTGACCGCCGTACGACGGCCGCGGTTCTACGACCTGAGCACCGCCGACGGCGTCCCCTACGAGCACATCGCCCGTCTGCACGGCGCCGATGTCCTCGCCACCACCGTGGTGCAGACCTGCGTACGCTACGCCGAGGCCGACCGCTGCCGCTTCTGCACCATCGAGGAGTCCCTCCGCTCCGGCGCCACGGTGGCCGCCAAGACCCCGGCCCAGCTCGCCGAGGTCGCCGAGGCCGCCGTGCGGCTGGACGGCATCAAGCAGATGGTCATGACCACCGGTACCACCACCGGCCAGGACCGCGGCGCCCGCACCCTCGTACGCTCGGTGCGGGCGGTGCTGGACGCCGTCCCCGGCCTGCCCGTCCAGGTGCAGTGCGAGCCGCCCGGTGACCTCGCCTGGATCCGTGCCCTGCGCGACGCGGGAGCCACCGCGATCGGCATCCACATCGAGTCGCTCGACGACGAGGTGCGCCGGCGCTGGATGCCCGGCAAGTCCACCGTCCCGACGGCCGACTACGAGCGGGCGTGGGACGAGGCCGTACGCGTCTTCGGCCCGAACCGCGTCTCCACCTATCTGCTGGTCGGGCTGGGTGAGGACCCCGACGAACTCATCGAGGGCGCCGGGAGGCTGATCGAGAGGGGCGTATACCCCTTCGTCGTGCCCTTCCGGCCCATGCGCGGCACCCTCGCGGCCCGCGACGGCGTCCCCGCGCCGAGCGCGGAGCAACTGGCCTACGTCACCGAGGGTGTCGCGGCCAAGCTGCGCGCGGCCGGGATGAAGGGCGCCGACCAGAGGGCCGGCTGCGCGGCCTGCGGGGCGTGCGGCGTGCTCGAGTCGGCGGGCGGCTGAGATGTACCTCGACGGATCCGACACCGCACCCGTCTCCGGCCGGGCCCCCGACATCCTGGCCCTGCTCGGCGACCGCAGCACCCTCGCCCGGCAGCCCGCGTTCCGTATCGCGGAGGCCGATGGGCCGGCCGATCTGAGCGCCTACCGGCGCCTGCGCCGGGACGCCTTCGTGTACGAGCAGGGGCTGTTCCGCGGGCATGACCTCGACGACCGTGACACCGACCCGCGCACGCTCGTGCTCATCGCCCGCGGCCGGGACGGCACGGTCGTCGGCGGAGTGCGGCTCGGCCCGGCCACCGACGGCCCCGACATCGGCTGGTGGCAGGGCGGTCGCCTGGTCGTCGCCCCGGCCGTCCGCGGCTCGGCCGGCGTCGGCGCGGCGCTGGTCCGGGCGGCCTGCGCCCGCGCCGAGGCGGAAGGCGCGCTCCGGTTCGACGCCACCGTCCAGACGCGCAACGAGGTGCTGTTCCGGCGGCTCGGCTGGCGGCGCGTGCGCGACGTCACCGCCGCGGGCTCGCCGCATGTGCTGATGCGGTGGCCGATCGGACGGATCGCGGCGCAGGCGTCCGCCGCCAAGGCGGCCCTCGGCCCGCTGCTCGACCCGCTCGCCACCGCCTCGCCCGGTTTCATCGGCGACGACGGCGCGCCCGTCCCGGGCACCGACGTGGTCGCCGCATGCGACGCGATCGTGCCGTCCATGGTCGAACGCGCCCCGGACTGGGCGGGCTGGTGCGCCGTCCTGGTCAACGTCAACGACCTGGCCGCCATGGGAGCCGCACCCGTCGGGCTGCTCGACGCGCTCGGCGCCCCGGACGCCGCGCACGCGGCCCGCGTCCTGACCGGGCTGAGCCGGGCCGCGCAGGCGTACGGCGTCCCCGTCCTGGGCGGGCACACCCAGCTCGGCGTTCCGGCGGCCCTGTCCGTCACCGCGCTGGGCCGAACCCGGCATCCGGTGCCGGGCGGTGGCGGGCGCCCCGGTCACGCCGTACGGCTGACCGCGGACCTCGGCGGCACCTGGCGCCCGGGGTACCGGGGCCGCCAGTGGGACTCCACCAGTCACCGCCGTGCGGACGAACTGCGCACGATGACCGGCGCGGTGGCGGCCGCCCGGCCCGCCGCGGCCAAGGACGTGTCGATGGCCGGCGTCGCGGGCACCCTCGGCATGCTCGCGGAGGCGAGCGGCTGCCGGGCCGTGCTGGACGTGGCAGCCGTCCCCCGGCCGCGGGAGGCGGCCATGGGCGACTGGCTCACCTGCTTCCCCGGCTTCGCGATGCTCACCGCCGACGCGCCCGGCGCGCCACCGCTCGCGGCCGGGCCCGCCGAGGGGGCCGTGTGCGGGGAGCTGAGCGCAGGAGAAGGCGTCGGGCTGCGCTGGCCCGACGGAGACATCACCGAAGCGGTCACATCCACGGTGACCGGGATGGGACCCGCATGACCGCCTTGCGCATGGCCGCCGTCGCCGCCGAGTTCGGCCGCGACCTGGAGGGCGCCTTCGCCACCGTGGAACGGCTGATCGAGGAGGCGCGCGCCGACGGCGTACGGCTGCTCGCCCTGCCGGAAGCCTGCCTGGGCGGCTATCTGCTCAGCCTCGACGGCGCCGAACCCGACGAGGGCCCGCCCGCCCTCGCCCCCGACGGCCCCGAGATCCGCCGGCTGGCCGCCCTGGCGGGGGAGATGACGGTCGTGGCGGGCTACTGCGAGGCGGGCACGGACGGACGGCGCTACAACAGCGCGGTCTGCGTCACCGGCGGCGACATCCTGGGCAACCACCGCAAGGTCCACCAGCCGCTCGGCGAGGACGCCAGCTACGCCTCCGGGGACCGCTTCCACGCCTTCGACACCCCCGTCGGCCGGATCGGCATGATGATCTGTTACGACAAGGCGTTCCCCGAGTCCGCCCGCGCGCTGGCGCTGGACGGCGCCGAGATCGGGGTGTGTGTGTCCGCCTGGCCAGGCGCCCGCACCCAGGCCGCCGCCGATCTGGCGAAAGACCGCTGGAAGCGCCGCTTCGACCTGTTCGACCGGGCCCGCGCCCTGGAGAACCAGATCGTATGGCTCTCCGCCAACCAGACGGGCACCTTCGGGTCGCTGCGCTTCGTCGGCAGCGCCAAGGTCGTCGACCCCGGCGGCGAGATCCTCGCGGACACGGGAGTCCCGGCCGGGATGGCCGTCGCCGAACTCGATGTCGCACAGGCCCTGCGGACCGCCCGCAGGTCCATGGGGCATCTGCGCGACCGGCGCCAGGACGCCTACACACCCGCGGCGGCGGCGACCGTATGAGCACCGTCAGGATCGCGGCCGCGGCCGCCCACTTCGGCCGCGACCTGGAGTTCGACCTGGCCCGTATCGCCAAGGTCATCGACGACGCCCGCGGGTCCGGTGCGGGACTGCTCGTGCTGCCCGACGCGGCGCTCGGCGGCTACCTCGCCGACCTGCGCCATCCCGACCCCGACGTGCTGCCCCCGGCGCTCGAGCCCGACGACCCGCTCATCCTCGAAGTGGCCCGGCTGGCCGCCGAGATGGTGGTGTGCGTCGGCTACCGCGAGGACGGCGGCACCGAGCGCTACAACGCGGCCGTCTGTGTCAGCGGCGACGGTGTCCTCGGCCGCCACCGCAAGGTCCACCTGCCGGCCGGCGAGGCCGCCGCCTACGCCCCCGGCGACCGTTTCGACGCCTTCGACACCCCGGTCGGCCGGATCGGCATGCTCATCGACTACGACAAGACGTTCCCGGAGTCGGCCCGCTCCCTGGCCCTGGACGGCGCCGAGATCCTCGCCTGCCTGTCCGCCTGGCCCACCAGCATCACCAACCGTGCCCCGCGCATGGCCCAGGACCGCCAGGCCAGGCTCTTCGACCTGTACGACCAGGCCCGCGCCGCGGAGAACCAGGTGGTCCTCGCCTCCTCCAACCAGACCGGTGCCCTGGGCGGCATGCGCTTCCTCGGCCAGGCCAAGGTGGTCGGCCCCGGCGGCGACATCCTCGCCCGCACCTGGGCCAAGGCCGGACTCGCGGTCGCCGAGGTCGACGTCTCCGCCGAAGTCGACCGGGCCCGCCGCACTCTGCACCACCTCGGCGAACTGCGCCCCTCCGCCTACCGGGAGACCTCGTCGTGAAGATCGCCCTGCTGAGTTACTCCACCAAGCCGCGCGGCGGGGTGGTCCACACCCTCGCGCTCGCCGAGGCCCTCGCGGCCGCGGACCAGGACGTCACGGTGTGGACGCTGGGCCGGGGCGGCGACGCGGGCTTCTTCCGGCCCGTGGACCCGGCGGTACGGCTGCGGATCGTGCCGTTCCCGGACGGCCCGCGGAGCGAGACCGTCGGCGAGCGCGTCCTGCGCTCCATCGCCACCCTCCGCGACGCCTTCGACCCGGCGCCGTACGACATCGTCCACGCCCAGGACTGCATCAGCGCCAACGCCGTCGGGCACTGCGTGCGCACCGTCCACCACATCGACCACTTCACCACGCCCGAACTGGCCGCCTGCCACGAGCGGGCCATCGTGGAACCGTACGCGCACATCTGCGTCTCGCGGTCGGTGGCCGGGGAACTGGCGCGGGGCTGGGGACTGTCCCCGGCTGTGATCCCCAACGGGGTGGCGAACGAGCGTTTCGCCACCACCGACCCGGATGCCCGCGCCGCCTGGCGCTCCCGGCTCGGCCGCTATGTCCTCACCGTTGGCGGCATCGAACCCCGCAAGGGGTCGCTGGACCTGCTGGAGGCGTACGCCGCGCTGCGCGCCGCCCGTCCCGAGGTGCGACTGGTGGTCGCGGGCGGCGAGACACTGTTCGACTACCGCGACTACCGGGCCCGTTGGGAGACCCGGGCCGCCGAGCTCGGCGTCGAGCCGGTCGTGCTGGGGCAGGTGGCGGAGGAGGAACTGCCGTCGCTGGTCGCCGCCGCCGGCGCGTTCGCCTTCCCCTCCGTCAAGGAGGGCTTCGGGCTCGCCGCCATGGAGGCGCTCGCCGCGGGCGTCCCGCTGGTCGTGCGCGATCTGCCCGTCCTGCGCGAGGTGTACGGCGACACCGCCCGATTCGCGCACACCCCCGACGGTCTGGCCACCGAACTCGGCGCGGCGCTCACGGCCGACGATCCGGCCCGCAGGGCAAGGGGCCGCGAGCTCGCCGCCCGTCACACCTGGCAGGCGGCCGCCGAGCGGCACCTGGCCTTCTATCGCACGCTCGGCTGAGCGGGACGGGGACATCGGCGGCAGTCCGAAACCACGGGTCCGGGCGCGGTGCGCGAGTCCGCTGCCGTCTCGTGGCCCGGCCAGGGGCCCCTCCGGAGGAGGAGGTCACCCGCGCAGGTGTGCCAGCAAGTTCCGCTCAGCGTGCTCGAGGTGTTCCAGACCCACTTGGCCGGCTCCGGGAACGTCGCCGTCTCGGATGGCCGCGATGATCGTCTGGTGCTCTTCGGCGATCTCCGCGGGGGCGAGGAGGTGCGCGTTCTGCACTTGGGCCAGGCAGAGCCGTATTTCATTGATGATCACGCTGTGTGCGCGGGAGAGGCGGTCGCTCTCCAGACTGTCGATCAGCGCACGGTGAAACGCGACATCCGCCTGCACCAGGGCCGCCACGTCCGAGTTCGTCGAGCACTCCCGGAACGCCTCATGGGCCGTCAGGGCTTCGGGCGTCAGCAGCCGCCTGCCGGCCAGCAGTTCGTAGGCCCGCACTTCTATCACGCCACGGGCGAAGTACAGGTCCCGCACGCGCGCCTCATCGAGCATCGGGACGCGGGCGCTGCGGTGCGCGGTGCGTTCCAGCAGGCCCTCGCCGACCAGCCGTTCGATGGCGGCCTTCGCGGTCTGCCGCGCGACCTTGTACTCCGTGGCGACCGATGCCTCCGTCACCGCCGTGCCGGCGGTGATCTCGTCCGCGAGGATCCGTTCCCGCAGCGACGTCACGAGGGCGTCGCCGACGGACTGGGTTACGAGCTGGATCGACATGTGGGTCCTTCGCGTCGTGGGTGAAGTCCGGGGGTGCACAGAGTATCCGCTGGGTGCTAGACAATCCGACAAACGGGTGAGATAACTTGACGAACAATTTTCGGGAGGAGCGTCTCTATGCAGGTAGACGCCGTCCGGCGCGTCGTCCTCGCCCCGGATAAGTTCAAAGGAACCGTGTCGGCGCAGCGTCTCGTCGATGTCATGGCGGCAGCGATCGCGGAGCAGACCCCCGCCGCGGCCGTGTCGCGGCTGCCCGTCGCCGACGGCGGCGACGGCAGCGTGGCCGCCGCGGTGTCCGCGGGCTGGAGCACCGTCACCGTGCCGGCGTCCGACGCCTGGGGCGCGCCCGTGGAGGCGCCCGTCGCCAGGCTCGGCGGCCGGGCAATCGTCGAGGTGGCGTCCGTCTGCGGCCTCGGCGCACGGCGCCCCAGCCCCTCCGAGGCGGCCACGGCCACGACGTACGGCGTCGGCCGGATCGTCGCCGCCCTCCTGGACGACGGGGTCGAGGAGATCACCCTCGCGCTCGGTGGCAGTGCCGCCACCGACGGTGGCACCGGTCTGCTGTGCGCGCTCGGCGCCGAGCTGTGTGACGCACAGGACAACCGGCTGGCCCCGGGCGGTGCCGCGCTGATCGAGCTCGCGACCGTCCGTACCGCGGGTCTCCATCCCGGCCTGCGGAACGCCCGGCTGGTGCTGGCGTGTGATGTCGACACGCCCATGGTGGGGTCCGACGGCTCGGCCGAGATGTTCGCGCGCCAGAAGGGCGCGGATGACGACATGATCCGCCGGCTCTCCGCCGGACTGGCGCATGCGGCGGGCATTCTGGAGAACGCCTTCACCAGCCGGGGGGCGGCCCGGCGGCCGGGCTCCGGGGCCGCGGGCGGCCTCGCATGGGCCGGTCTCCTGCTCGGCGGACAGCTGCGTTCCGGCTCGGATGTGTTCCTCGATCTGCTGGGGGCGGCGGAGGAGATCCGCGGAGCGGACCTCGTCATCACCGGCGAGGGCCGCCTCGATGTGCAGAGTCTGCGGGGCAAGGCTCCCGTGAGCATCGCCCGGCTCGCCCGGACGTTCGGGGTGAAGACCGTCGCGATCGTGGGAAGCGACCGCCTGCCCGCCACGGCGGAGGACCGGGCGCTGTTCGTGGACACCGTCGCGCTCGACCGCATCGATCCCGCCTGCGCCAACGACCCCGAGCTGACCTGCCGCCTCGTGGGGCAGGCCACTCGCGCCCTCGTCCAAACCCACCTGGGTGCAAGGACCGCCCACCGGAACGGAGCCCGCACGTGACGACTCGCCCCTGGAGCTGCGACACCATCGTCGCGCTCCCCGACTCCACCCGCGGCCGAGCGGTTCTCTTCGGCAAGAACAGCGACCGCCCCGCCGGTGAGGCCCAGCCGCTGCGCCGGCGCCCGGCCCGGCCCGCGGGCGGTCCCCTGCGCCTCGCCTACCTCACCATCGAGGACGCGCCCGCCTACGCACACATCGGTTCCAGCCCGTTCTGGTGCTGGGGATACGAGATGGGCGTGAACGAGCACCGCGTCGCCATCGGCAACGAGGCCGTCTTCAGCCGTGTCTGGGCGGACGCCGTGGCGAGGGAGAAGACAGGCGACTCGCAGCAGCCGGGCATCCTCGGCATGGAACTCGTCCGCCTCGGGCTGGAACGCGGCAGCACCGCGCGTGAGGCGCTGGACGTGATCACGGATCTGCTGGAGCGCCACGGCCAGTGGGGTTCGGCCATGGTCGGCACGCCCCACGCCGAAGGCTCCTACGACAACGCCTTCGTCATCGCCGATCCGCGGGAAGCCTGGGTGCTGGAGACGATCGGACGCGACTGGGCGGCCCGCCGCATCACCAGCGGTGTCGCGTCGCTCAGTAACGAGCTGTCCATCCGTGCGGACGCCGATCTCACCAGTTCCGGCCTGTGTGACGCGGCGACACGGACGGGCTGGCCCTCCGGGCGGCCGCTGGACGTGGCGGACGCCTTCACCGACCCGGGCACGCCGCTCCAGGTGTCACACATCCGACGCCGCCGCTCCCATCAGCTCCTCACCGACGAGGCGGCCGCGGGCATCGGCCTGCACACCATGAAGCGCGTCCTGCGCGACCATCTGGAGGACACCTTCCTCGGCGGCCCGTCCTTCGACGCCGCGCGCCCGGACTTCCACACGCTCTGCATGCATGAGCACCCGTCCGGCTTCACCTGGGGCAACACCGCGGCCTCACTGATCGTCGAACTGCACGACGACCCCGGTCCGCTCATCCTCTGGTGGTGCCCCGTCACCCCCTGCACGGGTGTCTACCTTCCCGTCCCGCTGGACATCGAGAGCCTGCCCGACGGGCTCACCCGGCCCGCCCCCGAGTCCTCCTGGGATCCCCGCGACCACCGCCGGCCCGCGCACGACCCGCTCGCGGTCTGGTGGCAGTGGCAACACCTGCTCGACGCCGCGAAGGATCCCCGGGCACGGAACTTCACCGCCCGTGCCGCACGTCTGCGCACCTCCTTCGACGACCTCGAAGCACGGTGGGAACGGACGCTCCCCTCCCCCGCCGACGGCCCGGGCGCCCGGACCGCGTTCGTCCGTACGTGTCTGGATGAAGCCCGCGCCACAGCCACCGGGCTCGCCCATGAGTTCGGCGCCGATCCCGCCATCGCCCTCGACAGCCGCTGGGCCGCACCGACCGTCTGACCAGGTTCCGTGGAAACACCGCCCGCACCACTTGGAGAACCACCCATGTCCATCAGAGAGTCCTTCCGCGGCCCCGAAGCCTCCATCGACGATCAGATCGAGAGCTTCGCCGTCGAGCGCGTGCCCGACAACAAGCGCTGGCCGATCCCCGCCATCAGCCTCGTGCTGCTGGGCAACGCCACCGCCATGTTCTTCTTCTCCTTCGGCGCCCAGCAGACCTTCCTCGTGGGCTGGCCGACGATGCTGCTGCCCATCGGCTACTTCTTCATCGGCGCCATCCTCATCGGCTCCCTGACCATGCGGATGGCCAGCCGCGAGGGCCTCTCCCAGAGCCTGATATCCCGCGGGCTCGGCTTCGGAAGCCGCGGAGCCGCGCTGACCTCGTTCATCTACGCGGTCAACTTCGTCTACTACTTCCTCTTCGAGGGAACGATCGTCTCCCACGCGATCGCCTACTACTTCCACATCCCCATCGACTCCCTCGCCGGTATCGGGATCTTCGCCCTCATCGGTCTGGTCACGATCGGCTTCGTCTGGCGCGGCATGTACGCCATGTCGACGCTCCAGAAGTGGGGCTTCCCGATCTTCGTGGGGCTGCTTGCCTGGGCGCTGATCTCCCTCGGCTCCCACCACGATGTCGCCGGCCTCAGCCAGTGGAACTCCACCGCGACCGGCGGCGGAGCCGCCCTGTGGACCGCGATGAGCTTCGCCAACGGGCAGATGATCTTCCAGGGTCTGATGGCCACCGACTACGGGCGCTTCGCCAGCACCAAGATCCGCTACCGCGGCACGGCGACCATCATGCTGCTCGAGCTCATCCCCATGTTCGTCATCATCTTCCTCGGCGCCATGCTGGGCGCGTCCCTCGTCGGCTCCTTCGGCGAGGAGAAGGCACAGGACCCCGGATTCGTCTTCGTCCACCTCATGGGGCTGCTCGGCGTCGTCTTCGTCGTCATCACCCAGATCCGCATCAACGTCATGAACCTGTACGGCGGTTCCATCACCTTGTCCAGCGGCTTCGACGTCGTCGCGGGGTTCCGTCCCGGACGCCCCTGGTGGATGTTCGGAGTGTGGCTGTTCGGCGTCATCTTCTACGCCACGAACGTCATCAACCACCTCGGCACATTCCTGGCCGTCACCGGTGTCCTCACCAACACCTGGGTGCTCATCATCCTCGCCGACTACTTCATCTGCCGACGCTGGCTCAAGCTGGGCCGAGCCGAGGACATCGAATTCCACGAGCACGAAGTGCGGGAGTGGAACCCCTGCGGCCTGCTCTCCCTCGGCCTCGCGGTGTTCGTCGGCGCCCTCGGCATCCTCGAGGTCTACCCGGTGGCGTACGCGTCCTTCATCTCGATGTTCCTCGGGCCCATCATCCACGTCATCCTCACCAAGGTGACGAATGGACGCTTCTACACACCGGCCCACGCCACCACCGACCGCGTTCCGTCCACAGCGACTTCGGGGAACTGACACCCGGAGCTCGACCTGTAGGAGATGGGTGCGCCAACCGCGAGCCCCGGACCACCGGTCCGGGGCTCGCTCGCGTATGCGGCGGTTGAGGAACATCCGCGCCGGATCGTAGGCATCGATATGAGGGTTTGGGACGCCATGCGTCCACATGTGCAGAGAATGCACCAAACAGGCAAAAGTCGCGGAGGAAGCCCACGAGATCCGATATTCATGGCGACGTCATGCTCGGTTCAACAGCTTTGGGGGCTTCGATGCAAAGACGCAAGCGTATGGCGGCCTTGATGAGCGCTGTCGGCACGGTGGCAGGGCTCACCCTCGCCGCGGCTCCACCAGCAGCGGCAGCGTCCCCCGTTTCGTCCTGACTTCCCTGTGAACCACAGCGCGTCCGACCGGTAATGCTCGGGCGGGGAGAATAAGCGGCATGACACACGCCCGAGCTCCCTTCGGCAGGTGGGATCCCTCCTCCGTGACCGAAGTCGCCGCGAGGTTCTCCGGTGTGGAAGCACCTTGGTGGGTGGCCGGCGGGCTGGCGATCGAACTCGCGGTGGGCCGTCGGATCCGAAGCCATGGTGACGTTGACGTCCTCCTGCTGCGCCGCGACCAGCTCATGGTCCAGCAGGTTCTGGCAGGCTGGCAGTGGTGGTGTGCTGATCCGCCGGGGAGCTTGCGTCCGTGGGCGCCGGAAGAGGTCCTGCCTGCCGGAGTTCACGACATCTGGTGCCGACCGGGCCCCGATGACCCCTGGCGCATCCAGGTCATGCTCGATGAGTCCCGCGGTCAGGCGTGGGTGTCACGGCGCGATTCCCGAGTGCGCAGGCCGCTCAGCACGCTCGGGATGATTTCCGCTGACGGTATTCCCTTTCTCGTCCCGGAAATACAGCTCTACTACAAGGCCGAGTCACCCCGCGCCAAGGATGAGGAGGACTTCGACGCGGTGCTGCCGTCGCTCACGGATCGGCAGCGGCGGTGGCTCATGGACGCGGTCACCAAGACGTATGGATCGCACCCCTGGACCATGCGATTGCGAGCATCCGCCGACTAGCGGACTGAGCGGCAGCGATCAGCTTCTGACCAGGCAGAAGGGATGCCCGGCCGGATCCGTGAGGACCCGCCATCCGTCCCCGCCCGGCTGGTGCTCCGGCTTGCCCGCGCCCAGCTCCAGCAGGCGGGTCTCGGCCGCGTCCAGGTCTTCGACCGCGAAGTCGAGGTGGAACTGCTGGGGCACGGTCCGCTCGGGCCACCGCGGAGGCCGGTAGTCGTCGACCCGTTGAAAGCCGATGACGATTCCACCGTCACGGCTGAGACCGGCGAAGTCGGCATCTGATTCCGGGTGCGGCTCCAGGCCGGTGGCCTGCTGGTAGAACGCCGCCAGAACGAGGGGGTCAGGGCAGTCCAGCGTGATCGCGGTCAACTTCATGTGCGGGTGCATAGCGCCTCCGGGCCGAACGGTGGACTGTCTGCGCATCGAGAGCGGTCTCGAGCTCTTGGAGGGCCCGGCGGGCAGTCTCGATGCGGTCGCGCAGTATCTCCTCGCCGGGGCCCGTGGGCTCCAGGGACGAAGGACGATGATCCGTGGCGGTCTCCATCTGGCGTGCTTCCTCAAGGGAGTTGATGACGACTCCGATGAGCAGATTGACCAGCACGAACGAGCCGAAGAGCACGAACGAACCGAAGTAGACGATGGTCCAGCGGGAGATCTCCAGCCCCGCGCGCACCGCGTCGCCGAGTCCGTCCAGGGTGATGAGGAGGAAGAGGGTGAGAACGGCCCGGCCGATCGAGCCGTAGTGCTCGGGGTCGTCGTCGGCGAAGAACACCCAGCCGACCATGGCGTAGACGTAGAGCAGCAGCGTGCCCACCAGGACGAAGCTCAGCATCCCCGGAAGGCTCTTGCCGATCGCCGAGATCACGATCCGCACCTGTGGCAGGAACCGCGCGGCACGCAGCACCCGGGCCAGCCTCAGCAGCCGCAGCACGGTCGCGTTCTCGCGCGCGATGGGGAGGAACGCGAGTGCCACTACGGCGATGTCGAAAAGGTTCCAGGGGTCGCGGAGGAAGTCCCGGGGCCGGTCGGCGTGAGCCGCGGCCCGTAACAGGATTTCGGCGGTGAAGACCGCCAGGAAAGCGTGTTCCAGCATCTTCAGCTCGGTGTGCCAGCGGTCCACCGCACCGCTGTACGTCTCGACTCCGAGAACGGCGGCGTTGGCCATGATGACGCCGAAGACCGCCATGCCGAACCAGTCCGAGTCGACGACACGGCGGGAGCCCTCCACGAGGGCGTGCACCTTGGGTGCGACGGTCCGGTCCGCCATCTCACTGTCCTCAACTCTGTGCTGCCACTGCTCGATGTTGATCTTAATCCGCCGAGGTGGGCGACGGCCCCGTTCACTGCCGCGAGGCACCGTTGCCGCCATGCGCAGCACAGCATCGAGCAGAAACCCGGCTCGAACCCGCTTGCACGAGTGCCACGCCTATGACCACCGGTCGAACCTCGCCGCTGCCACATGCTGCCGCGACACCCGGTCGAGCAGCACGATCGAAGCCGCCTCCGCCAGGGGTGTGGGGACCGGCCGCACCGCGGTGCCCGGACATGCCGCGTCGGGCGCGGGCACCGCGGCCAACAGGCGGTCGAGGCCCCGCTGATGCCGGGCGAAAACACGTGGCCGGGCGCACCGGCCCCGCGCCCTTTGCCCCGCCAGCGCCTCGTCCGCCCCCACGTCCAGGAGCACCACATGCACCTCACGCCGTTGCCGTCCGGCGGCCCGGGCCAGCCACCAGCGCAGCCAGGGGCGGCTGCCACAGTCGTGCACCAGCAGCGGGGACATACGGCGCATCTGCCGCCGCAGCCATTGGAAGTGTCTGAGCCGAGCCCAGGGCCGGTACACCCCGTACGGCAGCCAATCGGGCATGAGCGCCTCACACGCGAGGTGGACCGCCCTCGGATCGATGGCGGGCGCGGCCCTCGACCAGCGCTCCATCAAGGTGCTCTTCCCGCTTCCGGGCAGGCCGGAGACGACCACCACGGCGTCGGCCGGGTAGACCAGGACCGCGGGAGGGTCGGTGTGCCCACGCAGGTCGACCAGGCCCTTCGGCCGAAGGCATCGGCATCGGCATCGGCATCGGCATCGCCCGTGGTGTGGTCGTAAGAACGTGTCCGCCGCGCCCGCCTCGTCGATCGTGCTCACGGCTTCCTCTGATCCCGCGGTCAGCGGCCAACACCGCCACCATCACATCAACGGCCGGAGGGATTTACTCGTTGACGCCGTGCTCCTCGGCGATCCCCTCCGGTTCCGACACGTAACCTTGGCGGATCGCGCGTTCGTCGAGTGTCGGACAGATCGAATCTACAACACTGTAGAAATGCGAGGAGATGGCAACCGATCAATTGAAGCCATCAGCCTTCACCGGGCCGTCCGGCCGGATCGCGACAGCGCGGCCTTCCGCTCAAGGACATGACGGCAGGGCGTCATTCGCGACACCCATCTACAAACATGTAGATTTCGTTCTCACGACGTGTGATGGGTAGTGGCGACAAGGAGATGCAGATGGCGCTGTGGGACCGCCTCAAGGACTCGGTCCAGACAATGCAGGCCCAGCTCACAGCGAAAAAACACGAGTTGCGAAGCGGAGCGTTCCGGGACGCCAGCATGGCGATGTGCGCCCTGGTGGCGGCGGCGGACGGGATGATCGACCCATCCGAGCGCCAACGCGTCACACGGCTCATCACCACCAACGACGTACTCCAGAACTTCCCCCCGGACGATCTGCACCGCCGCTTCGAGGAGCACCTCGACACCCTGACCGCGGACTTCACCATCGGCAAGGCCGGCGCCCTGCGGGAGATCGGCAAGGCCAGGAGGAAACCCGCCGAGGCCCGGGCCGTGATCCAGATCGGCATCGTCATCGGCTGTGCCGACGGCCATTTCGACGAGAGCGAGCGGACCGTCGTCCGCGAAGCCTGCTCGGCCCTGGAGATCCCTCCGGGCGAGTTCGACCTCCACCGGGATCTCCGCGCCCCACGCCACCACCGGGCTCTGGACGAAGTCCCACGGGTGACCGACGACCGGGCGTCCCCGCGAGCGGACTCGGGCGCGGAACAAGCGGAACAAGGCGTGCAGCCCGAGGCGGCCATACCCGGCGACGATCTTCAGGTCTTCCTCAAGGCGCTGGCAAGCGGGACTCGTCAGAGGCTCTTCTCGCACTTCACCGACGGGGAGCGGCTGACGGTGGGAGAGGTCGCCGAGCGGGCCGGGCTGGGCCTGTCAACCACCTCCGAGCACCTCGCGGTTCTCCGACGCGGCGGGTTGCTCCAGTCGACGCGCACCGGCAAGCTGGTCCGCTACCACGCCGACAGGGAGGGCATCACCGAACTGCTCGGGCAGCTCCATTCCTACCTCCTCGCCTCCCCCGAACCGCAGGACACCCGCCCAACCCACGGCTAGAACCCGCCGAGTTCACGCCTTCCTCGGCCGACGGCCCATGGCCCCCTGGCCCGCGCTTCTACACTTATGTAGATTGCTCTCGTCATTCGAGGCGCCCTCTCCGCGCCCACAATCTACTGGAGGAGACACTCACCGATGTTGGGCCTCAGCGAGCTTGCCCTCCTCCTCATCGTCGTCATCGTCCTGATCGGCGCCAAGAAGCTCCCCGACCTCACCCGCTCCGCGGGCAAGGCGGCCCGCATCTTCAAGAGCGAGGCCAAGGCCATGAAGGCCGACAGCCCCCCGGCGGACGGCACGAGCGCTCCGCGCGTCATCAAGGCCGCTCCGGGCGATGTCACGCACAAGGCTCCGGGAGCGGAAGGCAATCAGGGCTGACGCCCCACCCGTCGCCTCTCGGCGGACACGGACCGGTGGCAGCTCCCACGAGGAGCCGCCACCGGCGCGGGGAACCCGGTCTTCACGCGGAGAGGCTTTGGCACCCACCCGAAAAGATGCGGGTGATCGTGCTGACCACTTTCGACCAGGACGACATCGTTCTCGCCGCCCTTCGCGCGGGCGCCAACGGTTTCCTGAGCAAGACCGTGAGCCCCGCTGAACTGGTCGCCGGAATCAATGAGGTCGTCGGCGGTGGCGGTGCGCTGTCGGCCGCCGCGACGGCCGCGCTCATCGGCCACATGACCGACAGTCCGCCCCCGGTGATCGACCAGGAACTGCTGCGGCGCTTCGACGCTCTGACCCCCAGGGAACGGGACGTGGTCGTTCTCGTTGCGAGCGGTCTCGGCAACGACGAGATCGCGGCCCAGATGTCCGTATCGCCGTTCACCGTGAAGACGCATGCGGTGCGGGCCATGACGAAGGTCGGCGCACGTGATCGAGCGCAGCTCGTCTCGTTCACCTTCCGGGCCGGTCTCTACCCCTGAGCCTGCCGAGCGGAATCCCTCACCCTGGGCAACCCCCTGGAACCGGCGAGCGGGCCGCCCGTCCGACTGTCGCCGTCACGCCCCGTCGGCCCCGCCGGGCTCCTCCTCCGGCGCCTTCGCCACGGCGTCGAGGGCGGCGTGCAGATAGGGGATCAGGCGCTCGGTGTCGGGGCTGTTGAGCGCGGTGTGACCGAGCAGCAGGCGGTTGAGCAGGCCGCCAACATCTACGGCGACAGCGAAGACGCCATCGGCAAGGCCCTCACCGGACGCCGCGACAAGGTGGTCGTCGCCACCAAGTTCGGCGTCGTGCGCCCGCTGACCGCCGACGGCCCGCCGGTCATCAATGGACGTCCGGAGTACATCCGCGAGCGCATCGAGCGCTCCCTCACCAGGCTGGGCACCGACCACGTCGACCTGTACTACCAGCACCGGGTCGATCCCGACGTACCCATCGAGGAGACGGTCGGCGCCATGGCCGAACTGGTCAAGGAGGGCAAGGTGCGCCACCTCGGCCTCAGCGAGGCGGCCCCCGACACCATCCGCCGTGCCCACGCCGTCCACCCCATCAGCGCGGTGCAGACCGAGTGGTCGCTGTGGTCCCGCGACATCGAGCGGGAGGTCTTCCCGCTCTGCCGCGAACCGGGGATCGGGGTCGTTCCGTACAGCCCGCTCGGCCGGGGCATGCTCACCGGCACGATCACTTCGCTGGACGATCTGCCGGCCGACGACTATCGCCGGAACATGCCCCGCTTCTCCCAGGAAGCCTTCGACGCCAACCTGGCCGCCGTCGACACGGTGCGGGAGATCGCCCGGGCACATGACGCCGCGGCCGGACAGGTCGCCCTCGCCTGGCTGCTGGCCAAGGCCGACGATGTCGTGCCGATCCCCGGCACACTGCACCTCTCGCGCCTGGAGGAGAACAGCGGCGCGGCGGAGGTGGCCCTCACCGAGGAGGAGATCGCCCGCCTCGACGCCCTCCCCGTCAGCGGAGAGCGCGAGAGCGAACTGGGCCACAACTGGTCCTACGGCGTGACCCCGCCCCAGCGCTGACGCCCGCGACCGAGGGACGCCGTCCCGGGCGCCCCGCGCGCGGCGGCCGGTCAGGGGAAGCGGACCGGACCGGCCGGCCACCGCACCACAAGGCCGCTCGTTCAGGCCGGTGAGGTGGCCGACCGGGACCGGTCCGCGGCCGGCTGGGACCGGTCCACCGCATCCCCGGCTTCGGACATACGGCGGCGGCCCCGCGCGGCGGCGAGGTTGGTGCGATTGCCGCAGGTGCGGACGTCGTGCCAGACACGGCTGTTGTTGCGCGACTCGTCGTAGAAGGCGATCCCGCACACGGGGTACGGGCAGGTCTTGAAGCGCTGCCAGGTTCCGGCGTGCTGGGCGAGCAGGATCTCGGCGGTGACGAGGGCGGCGACGGCGCGCCAGCCGCCGGCCGTGGTGCCGTAGACGACGTGACCTTCCGCGTCGATGCGAAGGGCGACGCTCGTACCGCTGAGCTGCGACGGGCGGGGACCGCTCCGCGCTCCGACGAGATCGCGCATCGCTTCGCGCAGCCGGCGCAGGGGCCCGAGATCCGCCTCGGTGAGCTGGAGTGCGGGAGCCCGCTGCCCGGCGGCGTCCGCCCATTGCCCCAGGGCCGCGGCCAGCCAGCGGTTCGCGTCCTGCCCGTTGGTGAGCAGATCCGCCACCCGGTCCGACTCCGCCTCCAGCCGGGTCGAGGTGTTGACCAGCTCCTGGACGAGGCACAGCCCGCCCGGCGCACGGCCGGCAGGTAGGCGCAGCCGGTCTGTCGCGAGTTCCTCCATGCCTGGACACTACCTCGCGGGCAGCCCGACCGAGCCCTGGATCGACATAGGCAAACGGCTTACACTTCTGTCACAACCCTGGAGCGGACCCTGAAGGACGGACCATGAGCCCATACCTCGGCAGCGGGAACGCGGATCTGCACAGGCGGGACTACCGTCCGGCATGGCTGGACGATCTGGCGGAGGACGCCACCATGGAAGCCTCGGTCCTGAACGGGATCGTCGAGGGTGCGGAGGCCGTGCGCGCGATACTCGGCTACGCCCGCACCCTGTACGACTACCAGGAGTTCAACTACGTCGGCGAATACGGCGAGCACGGCTTCGTCGAGGACTACACCTCGCGGGTACACGGCGAGCCGATCGGCAGCATCGCGGTGGTGCGCTACAACGACGCGGGCCGGGCCCAGCACGTCGTCATCAACCACCGGCCGCTGCGGTCGGTCCTGCCGTGGTCGAGGCTGATGGCCGACCACTTCGCGAACACGCCCTACGCCAAGTACTTCATCAGCCCGGAGCTGACCCGGGACCTGCTCGGCCCGGACACGTCCTCATGACCACCGGCGGCGCGCCCGGTTACTAGGTTCTGGTGTCGGATCCGGCCCCGTGCACGACACCGCACCGCCGGACGGACAACCCCCGCACCGGTCGCCGCTCTCGCACCCTCCGCTCCACGGCCCAACCGGGGGGATGGTCAGTCCGTCGCCTCAGCCGCGGCGCCATCGTCGGCGATCCGATCCAGCAATTCGCCCAGCAGAGCGCGTTCACCGGGGGTGAGGTGCCGCACGCCGTCGCCGAGCAGGGCTTTGAGCGCGATGGCGTGGACAGCCGCCTTGTTCGCCAGGTCGTCGGCCTCCTGACTCTTCTGCGGCCGCACCAGGACGGAGCCGAGCACGGCGTCGCGGACGCTGTCGGCCAAGCCCTCGTAGTGGGACAGCTGCCCCGCGGCCTGTGCGGCGATGAGGGTGAGCGCCACACCGACACCGGATGAGTGGACCATCGCCGCCGCGGACTCGACGCTCGTACGCAGCCGGCCGGCCTTCGCGATGCCCTCCACCAGCCCCAGCAGTACCTTGTGCGCCTCCCCGGCCAGAGGGGACTCCGCATCGGGCCGGGGGTCGGCGTACAGAAGGCGATAGACGGCGGGGTTCGCGAGGGCGAAGGCGATGTGGAGATCCCAGCCGTCCCGCACCTGTTCCACCGGGTCGCCCGCACCGATGTGAGCCTGCTTGGCCGCGAGGTAGTCGGCGTAGCCGCGCCTCGCGACGGCGTCGAGGAGCCCTCGCATATCACCGAAGTGGCGGTAGATCGTCTGCGCCTGCACCCCGGCGGCGGCGCTCACAGCGCGCGTGGACACCGCCTCTCTGCCTCCTTGGGTGAGCAACTCGGCGGCCGCTCGCAGGATCCGCTCACGCGGCTGGGCGATCACTTCAGCCTCTGTCATGCATCAACGATAACAGTTGACAGTGAGCATCGATGTGTTAGCGTCGATGCATCAAGCCGGTGAGCATCGATGTGATTCACCTCGGCATACACGTCCCCACAGAACCCCGTCCACTCCTGGAGGCGTGCCATGACCTCGACGCGCGGCCCCGAGAGCCGTAACGCGGCACAGGTCCACGCTCCGCGGGACGCCACCAAGACCGCCGCCGGATCCCTGAGCCTCGGCGAGCTGGACGTACCGTCCGAAGAACCCGTCCGGAGCGGCGACGGCGCCTTCACCGGCGACACCGCGCGCACCGCCGCCGCCCACGACAAGATCGCCCCGTACCTCGTCCCCATGGGCGAGAACACCGAGCGCCTCATGGTGAACGGCGTCTCCGCCGATCCTCAGATCGTGGCCGGTGACATCATCCGCGCGTCACCGCGCCGCCTGAACGCCGATGTTCCAGCGTGCCTGACCGCCGACCACCCCAAACGCGAAACCTGCACCCCATCCCTCCCCTCCACTTTCCCCTCCACTTCGAAAAGAGCATCTGTCATGACTGACACCAAGAACCGCGTCGCACTGGTCACCGGCGGCTCCGGCGGCATCGGCCGCGCCGTCTGCGAGCGCCTTGCCCGCGAGGGCTACGCGGTCGCCGTCCACTACGCAGGCAACCGGACCCGGGCCCAGGAAACCGCCAACGCCGTCGCCGCGCTGGGCGCCAAGTCCATGCTCGTCGTCGGCGACATCGCCGACGAGACCCAGATGACCACCGCCTTCGACGCCGTCGAGAGCGAATTCGGCGGCATCGACGTGGTCGTCAACACCGCCGGCATCATGCTGCTCTCCCCCATCGCCACCCTCGACCTCGACGACCTGGACCGGATGCACCGCACCAACATCCGAGGCGCCTTCGTCGTGTCCCAGCAGGCAGCGCGTCGGCTCCGCGGCGGTGGCGCGCTGATCAACTTCACCACCTCCGTCACCCGCTTCCAGTTCCCTGCCTACGGCGCCTACGTGGCCAGCAAGGCCGCGGTCGCGGGCATGACGATGATCCTCGCCCGGGAGCTGCGGGGCAGGGACATCACCGTCAACGCGGTCGCCCCCGGCCCGACGGCCACCCCGCTGTTCCTGGACGGCAAGGACCAGGCGGCGATCGACAACCTGGCCAAGGCCGCCCCGCTGGAGCGCCTGGGCACCCCCGAGGACATCGCCGAGACCGTCGCGTTCCTGGCCGGCCCCGCCCGCTGGCTCAACGGTCAGGTCCTGTTCGCCAACGGCGGCATCGCCTGAGCCACCGCGCGACACCGCCCGGCCCGGACCACGGCTTCCGCTCGCGCCCCCGGCAACCGCGCCCCCATCACCCTGAGGAGACCCTCATGAGCAACATCGTCCTGATCACCGGCGCCTCCAGCGGCTTCGGCGCCCTCACCGCTCGTGCCCTGGCCGACCAGGGTCACACCGTCTACGCAGGTATGCGCCAGACCACGACCCGCAACGCCGGCCAGGTCCGGGCCACCGCCGACTACGGCCGTGCGCACGACGTCGATCTGCGCTCCATCGAGCTCGACGTGAACTCCCAGCAGTCCGTCGACACCGCCGTCGCCCAGGTCATCGCCGAGCACGGCCGGATCGATGTCCTGATCCACAACGCGGGCCATATGGTCACCGGCCCCGTCGAGGCGTTCACACCCGAGCAACTCGCCGAGCTCTACAACGTGAACGTGCTCTCCACCCAGCGCGTCAACCGCGCCGCCCTGCCCCATCTGCGCGCCGCCCTTGACGCTGGAACTGGTCGTCTGGGTGTCCAGTTCCAGCGTCAAGGGCGGGACCCCGCCGTACCTGGGCCCCTACTTCGCCGCGAAGGCGGGCATGGACTCCCTCGCCGTCAGCTACGCCGCGGAGCTGGCCCGTTGGGGTGTGGAGACCTCGATCGTGGTGCCCGGGTCGTTCACCAGCGGCACCAACCACTTCGCCCACTCCGGCAGGCCGGAGGACACGGACGTCGATGCCGCGTACGAGACCAAGTACCCCGGTCTGGTCGACCAGGTCGCCAAGAAGCTCGCCGACCTCGCCCCGGCCGATGCCGACGCCTCGATGGTCTCCGACGAGATCGCCCGCATCGTGGCCTTGCCCGCAGGCCGGCGCCCCTACCGCGTCCACATCGACCCGGCCGACGACGGCTCCGAGGAGGTCTCCGACGTCGCGGACCGCGTCCGCAGCGAATTCCTCACCCGCGTCGGTCTCGCCGACCTCCTCACGGTCTGAGACCGGGTACTCGCTCGGCGAAGGTCATGCGCTCGCAGGAGCCCGTACGACCGCAGGGCGGGCGGCCCGTCCGGACCGAGGAAAACCGCAGCTCGTTCCACTCATCAGGCCCCCTGGGAATCGATCATCTGGGGAACCGGGAGGCGCTCTGCCGGCGGACCGCCGAGATCAGTCCGCCGGGCCGCTCCTCGCGCTGCGGCGGGGTGCTGATCGGGCGGCCGTAGGCGGCGGCGCGCTCGCGCAGGGTGTGGCTGTCGGCCTCCCAGCCGTGCCCGGCCAGCCAGCCCACCGGGTCGTCGGGCATCTCCGAGATCCACATGGACGCCGCCGATCCCGGCGTGGCGTCCACGCCGAAGCGCTCGATCACGCCGCGCGAGCCCAACGTCAGCCCCAGCCGACTCCCTGCCGCCGACTGCGAGCTGAGCCGGGCCAGCAGTAACTCCACCGCGTCCTCGGGCAGATAGATCAGCAGTCCTTCGGCGATCCACGCGGTCGGCACGGCCGGGTCGTGCCCCGCGGCGGCCAGCGCGCCTGGCCAGTCCTCGCGCAGATCCACCGCGACGGTGATCCGCTCGCAGCGCGCGACGGCCCGCTCCCGGCGCAGCACCGAAGCCTTGAAGTCCAGTGGGGCGGCGGTGTCGACCTCGAACAGCCGGGTGCCCTCGGGCCAGTCCATCCGGAAGGCCCGGCTGTCCATGCCGGCGCCGAGCAGCACGACCTGCCGGACCCCGGACGCGGAGGCCCGCCGCAACAGGTCGTCCAGGAACTTCGTCCTGATGACGATGGAGAACGACACGGCCAGCCGGCGGCGTCGCGCGGCCTCGTCGTCGGGCAGCGGCGGCGAGGAGGGCCACAGGCCGCCGGCGGCGGCGAATGCCTGTGCCAGTGGGTCGCGGAACAGCGCGTCATCCCGCTCAGTCTCCAGCGCCCGCACTCTGGCCACCCCCACCGCCGTGGCCCACACTCCCGACGGCCGCACCCGCTCCTGCTCATCAGTCACCGCGCCAGCCTAGATGATCGAGTCCAAAGGGCCTGATGAATGGAGCCAGCTTCAGGCGCGGCCAGCCGGTCATGCGCGAACTGACCGCCAACGACCACTAAAACCACCATGAGGTGAAGAGCAACCCTCGTCCGCGGACTCATCTGTTGGAGGGGCCCATGAAGCGAACGGCATGAAGCCGGCGGCTAGATTGGCCACATGACCTGGAGCGAGGAGGAGTACGTCGGCTATCTGCAAGGCGAGCGGCGTTGCTACGCGTGGGTGATGCGGCGGCACGGCGGCCTGGCACCGGACCAAGCCTGGCAGGCCGCTGTGGAGCGTTACCCCTACGAGCCAAGCGATGAGCCCTATCGCGGCCTCCTCTTTCACGACGAAGCCTGGCACTGGGCGATGCTGGCGCTCTACGGCGCTCGATACACCGTGGAGCACCCCGAGCTGATCGAACCATCAGCCGAGTACAGGGCTCTTGACTGACCTGCGTACAGGTCGAGTACAACGGCAGCGTCTACCCGGGCTGGCAGTCACCGATCTCCGAGACGCCCGAACTCGTCGGCCTCGTCATCGCGTTCGTCATCCTGATGATCACCTTCGGCGCGTTCGCCACCGCGGGCATGCCCATCCTGAGCGCGATCATCGGCGTGGTCACCACCATGATGGGCATCACCGCGGTGGCCGCGGTGTTCACCATCGCCTCGGCCCCGACCACCGTGGCACTGATGCTCGGCCTGTCCTGCGGCATCGACTACGGCCTGTTCATCCTCTCCCGGCACCGCACCAACCTCCTCAACGGGCTGACGCCCGAGGAATCGGTTCCGCTGGCCGTCGGCACCGCGGGCAGTTCGGTGGTCTTCGCCGCGCTCACCGTGGTCATCGCACTGTGCGGGCTGACCGTCGTCGGCATTCCGTTCCTGACCGTGATGGGCCTGGCCGCGGCCGTGTCCGTCACCGTCTCGCTGCTGATCGCGCTGACGCTGCTGCCCGCGGTGCCGGGCTTCGCCGGGACGCGGGTCGCGAAGTTCACCCGGCTGCCGCTGCTCGGCGCACGCTCGGCGAAAGTCGCCCGCCGCTCGGCCGCCGACCCCGACAGCACCGCGGGCGCCGGCTGGGCCCGCTTCGTCGTACGCCACCGGATCCTGGCGCTGATCGGCGGCGTCGCGCTGCTCGGCGTGCTCGCGATCCCGGCCGCGGACATCCGGCTCGGACTGTCCAGTCGATCCTGGGGTTCCTGCTGTCGATGGCCGCGGCGCTCGGCGCGCAGGTCGCGATCTTCCAATGGGGCTGGGGCCGGCACATCCTCGGCATCACCCCGACCGAGACGATCAGCTTCCTGCCGATCATCATGCTCGCGATCATCTTCGGACTGTCCAGCGACTACGAGGTGTTCGTGGTCTCCCGGATCAAGGAGGAGTACACCAAGAACGGCGACGCGCGCCGTTCGGTACGGCGCGGCACCGGCCTGTCGGCCCGCGTGGTCACCGCGGCCGCGCTGATCATGTTCTTCATCTTCGTGGCCTTCATGTTCACCAAGGACCCGACGATCAAGGCCATCGGCTTCAGCTTCGCGGTGAGCGTCTTCCTCGACGCCTTCGTCGTACGGCTCACGCTGGTACACGCGGTGATGGCGATCGTGGGATCCCGCATCTGGTACCACCCCCGGTGGTTCGCCCGCCACGTCCCCGACCCCGATATCGAGGGTCAGCACCTGGAGAGCCGACTCGCCGACGGCAGCCTCACACCGGCCGCGGCGTCGGCACCGGCGTCGGCACCGGCGTCGGCGTCGGCGTCGGCGTCGGCGTCGGCGTCGGCGTCGGCGTCGGCGGACGAGAGCGTGCGCGTGCCCGTGCCGTAACCCGTAACCCGTAACAGGGAGGTATCTCACGTCACGTCATACCTGTTGTTGCCGTCAAGGCGGGTAGCGCGGCGAGGCTGTGGCGCACGGCCTCGCCCCCGTACCGGAACATCTGCCGCTCGTAGCTGTCGACCGCGGCGAGAAGATCTTGACGGCCCTGGGCGGCCTCCATGAGGCAGCGGCCCAGCAGGCCGGCATCGCGCAGGGCGGTGTTCGCACCGTTGCCGCCGGTCGGAGAGGTGGCGTGGACAGCGTCACCGAGCAGTGTGACCGGACCGGGCGCCCAGCGCTCACCCGGCTCGACCACCCGGATGGACAGCAGGGTGCTGTTGTCCGGGTCGGCCCGCTCGATGAGCGCCCGCAGGTCCGGGTGCCAACCGTTCATCCTGGACAGCGCGGCCTCCTGTGCCGTCAAGGTGCCGGGAGAGCCGTTCGGCGGGAGGACCATGGCCCAGCGCACGTAGTCATGGATGTCGGGGAGCGTCACTTCGGGCGCCAGTTTCTCCGCCGCTTCCTTTGGCGGAATGGGGAACCGCATCGCCCCGAGCAGCAGACTCACTCCGTCCCCGACGATCTTCCCTCCGTAGGCCCGGGACAGACCGGCGAACTGGTCCGTCAGCGGCGTGCGGCCGATGACGAACCGAACGCCGGTGTCAGTCGGGGTGGTCCGCGGCGTCAGCACCTGGCGAACCGCGGAGCCGACCCCGTCCGCCCCGACGAGCAGATCGGCGGTTGCCGGATCGCGGTGCGCGAACCGGGCCTCGACCCTGCCGTTGTCCAACACGTCGTAACCGGTCAGCGCGGCCCCGGTGTGCACGGTGAGTCCGGTGAGCAGCAGGTGCCGGAGTACATGCCGGTCGACCACGATCCCGCTCCTGGCAGGGCCGAGTTCGCCGATCTTGTTCAGCTGGGCGTCCAGGACCAGTCGCTCGACGTAGGCGTCACTGACGACCGCGTCCAGCAGCGGGTGCCACCGCTGTGGCAGACAGCGACGCAGCGCCTCGAATCCGACCGGATCCAGTACGAGCCGGTACCCCTGGAATCGTGCGGTGATCGCCGGGTCCCGCTCGTACACGTCGGCCTCGATCCCGGCGCCACGCAGGGCCTGTGCCAAGCACAGACCCCCCAGGCCGGCCCCGGCAATGGCAACCCGCATCACACACCTCCTGAACTGATTTTCCGAACCCTGCTCAAAGCCTGAGCAGGGGTACGCGAACCGCGCGGACGAACTTAGTTCTGCTTGTACGATCTAAGCTCTACTTGGCGAACTTAGATCGTGTCAAGCTATAGTGATCGGTATGCCCTCCGATCCCCGGCAACGCCGAGCAGCTCGTCACGCCCAGCCCCCTGGGGAGCGCTCAGCGGCGTCACCACGCAAGAAGCCCATCACGGTCGACCGGATCACCGACGCCGCCCTTCAGGTCGTGGCCACCGAGGGCTATGACGCGCTGACCATCCGTCGAGTCGCCGCGGTACTCGGCACCGGGCCGTCGTCGCTGTACGCACACATCGTCAGCAAAGAGGACATCGACGATCTGCTCGTCGGCCGGCTCTGCTCCGAGGTCGTACTGCCCGAACCGGACCCGGCCGCGTGGCGCGAGCAGATCCTCCACGTGTACGCGCAGATCCGCGACCAGTACCTGAAATACCCCGGAGTCTCCCGTGCCGCGCTGGGCGTGGTCCCGACCAATCTCGCCACGCTGCGGGTCAGGGAAGGGCTTTTGGCGATCGTGCTCGCCGGCGGAATCGAACCGCGGAGCGCCGCCTGGGTGCTCGATGCCCTGTCCCTCTACGTCAGCGCCTACGCCTTGGAACAGTCACTGGTCCAGCAGCGGCGCAGACACCCGGACCAGGAATGGATCCTTGGCAGCGAGGAGCTGATCCGCCGGTTCACCGCACTGCCGGCCGACACGTTTCCGCAGACCCGCCGCTATGCCGCTGAGCTGACCTCCGGCACCGGACACGACCGGTTCGAGTTCACCCTCGGACTGATCATGGACAACCTCACCCAGCGGTAACTCCCGGCCATGGAAGGCCGCTGGGTACGCCTCGCGTCAGCCGTGCCCGCCTCTGGCGCCGGTGACCGAGGTGGTCATTCCCGCGGATTCCTGGCCGTTGCGTTTGCCGCGGGGACGAAATTCGGGCCGCTGGTGTCGAACTCGGCCCTGTTCTCGCTGACGAACTGTTCGACGGACATCGGTGCGCGATGACCGATCTTCTTGACGTTGTCGTTCGTGCCCGCGAAGACGCCGTTCCGGTAGTCCACCGCGACATTGCTCAGGTGCTGGATGAGATGTGCGGGGAGCCCGCGTTCGGTCATGGCCGAGGCGAACTCCTCGACGCTGATCGGCTCGTAGTGCACCGGGATGCCGAGCGTCGTGGCCATGACGTCGGCGATGTCATGGTGGTTCAGCTCGGCCGGGCCGTGCAGGGAGTAGGCGGCGCGGTCGTGCGGCTCCGGGTCGAGCAGCAGGGCGGCGATCACGCGGGACTGGTCGGCCGAGGCGATCGGGGCGTGCCGGCCTTCGTATGACCCTTCCCAGCACCTACACGGACCGCAACTGCTCGCTGGCGCGAGCATTGGAGACCGTCGGAGAGCGGTGGACGCTGCTGATCGTCCGGGACGCGTTCTTCGGGGTCCGCCGGTTCGGCGACTTCGCCACCCAGCTCGGGCTGCCCCGCGCCGTGCTGACCAACCGGCTGAAGCTGCTCGTACGGGAGGGTGTGCTCGCCCGGGACGACGACGGCGCCGGCACGGTCGCATACCGGCTGACCGACAAGGGCGTCGAGCTGTGGCCGATCGTGCGCGCTCTGATGGCCTGGGGCGACGCGTTCTACTCACCGGGCGGGGTGAAGCGCACGCTGCGCCATGACCTTGACGGTGGCCTGCTCGACTCCGAGGCGCGCTGTCAGGAGTGCGGTTCGGTCGTTCCGGTCGAGGACACCCGCATCGAGCCGGGCCCCGGGTTCGAGCCGGTGAACGCCGATTCCGATGCCGTCTCCGCGATGCTCAACAGGCCGCGGCGGCTGCTCCAACCACTCACGCCCGCGCGTGCGTCCCACGCCGACGAAAGCAAGTGAGGACACCGCCTTGCCGTCACATCCGTTGGACAACGCGATCCACTCGGCGCTCTCCGGGCCGCACGCCCACCTCGCACGGCGGCGTGGCAACGCACTGCGCTACACCGCCGACATGTCACCGTTCATGGCACTGCCGGACTCCCCCGGCGCGGCCGACTGGGCGAACCTCGCGGCACTGGCCGGCCCCGGTGCGCGGGTCACACTGAGCGGGCCCGTGCCCGAGCCGCCGGACGGCTGGCAGGTCGAGGCGCGCATCCCGCTGTTGCAGTTCACCGGCGGCGGGATCGCCACCGCGCCGGACGAGGAGGCCGTCCGTCTCCATGAGGCAGACGTTCCGGAGATGCTCACCCTGGCGGAACTGACCCAGCCGGGACCGTTTCTGAAGCGCACGATCGAGGAGGAACCGCCATGTCGTCCGTGCTCATCACCGGCGCGTCCCAAGGAATCGGCCGGGCCATCGCCCTCGAACTGGCACGCCGCGGCCACCGGGTGATCGCCACGGCCCGCCGGCCGGAAACCCTGGCCGACCTCCCCGTGGACCAGCGCCTGCGCCTGGACGTCACCGACCAGGACAGCGTCGACCAGGCCATCGAGGACGCCGGTGACATCGACGTGCTGGTCAGCAACGCGGGCGCGACAGTGCGCGCACCGCTGGAGAGCGTCCCGCTGGCGGAGGTCGAGCGCCTCTACCAGCTCAACACCCTGGGCGCGCTGCGAGTGACGCAGGCAGTGCTGCCCGCGATGCGGAAACGAGGATCGGGCCGCCTGGTCTTCGTCTCCAGCATCCAAGGGCGGCTGGTGTTGCCGATCATCGGCCCGTACAGCGCCAGCAAATGGGCGCTGGAGGCGATCGCGGAGACCCTGGCCATCGAGACGGGCCACTTCGGCATCAAGGTGAGCATCGTGCAGCCGGGTGCCGTGTCCACGAGCGGTGCCGGGAAGGCCACGGCGTTCTTCACGGACAACGATCCGTACACCCCGCTCCACCAGCAGCTCGGCACGCTGCGTGACGAAGTCGTCACCGTCGAGGAGGTGGCCGCCACCGTCACCGACACGGTCGAGCAGCCCGAGCCGCCACTGCGGGTGCCCGCGGGCGCCCCCGCCGAACGCATCCTGAAGGCGCGCAAGGAGGCCCCCGAGAGCGAGCCGTTCATGCCGGTCAGGCTCGACTGGTAGGGGATCCGCACGCTGCCGCCACGCCAGTGCCGTGACCGCATAGGTTCATCGGCTGGATGATCTACAGGTTGTTCAAGTAAAAGTTGACGAGCCGGTCGACGGCCGCGTCGACATACTCGGGCTCGTCGTACATCTCGTAGTGCCCGGCGCCGTCGATCACCATGAGGTCGACCGGGTTGGGCGCCAGCTTCCACAGCTGCATGCCGGACTCGTAAGAGCCGGTGTTGCCGATGCGTCCGGCGAGGATGACCTGTAGCGGTTGGGTCATGAGCTGGTCCACCAGGTGATACGCGTCGTAGCCCAGCAGCAGTGAGTCGCCGCGCGAGAGGCGGCGGTTCGTGGAGTGTTCGTTCCTGCCCCGCTCGGTGCGGTAGTAGGTGACCGCCTGGGTCGTGTCGATATCGGTCAGCCCGACCGCTGTGGCTTCCTCCAAGGTGTCGGGCAGCCAGTTCACGCGGGTCAGCTCGCCGGAGCGGGTCTCTTCGGTGCGCGCGTCGGCCATGGTGTCGAGTGCGGCCACCGCGCCATCCGGCTGGAAGCTGCGGAACGACGTGCCCATGTTGCCTGGGACGACCGTGCCGACCGCCTTGATGCGATGGTCCGTGCGGGCGGTGTGCACCGCATAGCCTCCGCCGGCGCAGATGCCGAGGACGCCGATGCGTTCCGGGGCGATGCCGGGGATCGCGCTGAGCGCGTCGATCGCGTAGGAGATGTCCTCGCCGCGGCGGTAGGGGTCCTCGAGATCGCGGGGCTCTCCACCGCTCTGGCCTTGATGGGCGGGGTCGAAGACGAGCGCCGCGATGCCGCGCGCAGCGAGACGGGATGCGTAGTTCGCGCCGATCTGCTCCTTCACGCTGCTGCCGGGCGTGGAGAGCACCACGGCGCGCAGCGGCGCCGCGTCGCCGATGCCGTCGGGTAGGTAGAGGTCGGCCGAGAGATCGATCGGTGGAGATGCTCAAGTCGCCACAATGAGGCCACGATGACGAGCGGTTGGCCTTCCCGGCGACTACCTTGCCCGCTGGCGCCCACCCCAGCGGATGCTTTTCTCGCTTCGGATGCGAGCGCGTTCTCCGCGTTCGGCGGCCAGGACGTCATGGACCGGACCGGGCGGATCGGCGGTGTCGACTTCGGCATGGCCGCGAGCACCGACCGCCCCGGTTTCCGTGGGTGATTGCCCGGCTCAGTCCCTCCCTGAAGACCCTCCGGACAACGCCGACAGGAGAAGCCCGGTGAGATCGTGGCGCCGTTGCTTCCCGAGTGCGCGCTCCAGGGCGGCGTCCACTTCGGCGTAGGCATCGCGCCCCGCCCGGAGGAGTTCCTGGCCGGTTGCCGTGACGTGGAGTTCCGCGGTGCGGCCTCGTCCGGGGTCGGTGCGGCGCTCGACGGCGCCGCGCTCTTCCAGTTGTCGGACGGTGGCTTGGGCGCTCTGTGCGGTGATCCCTGCCCTGCGGCCCAGTTCGCTGTAGGACATTCCCGGTTCCCCCATCAGGTGGCCGAGGGCCGAGAGATGGCGCAGCGTGTAACCGGTCGGCTTGAGCGCCCGTTCGACGTCCTCGCGTGCTCGCCGACCCAGGGCGGCGAGCAGGAAGGCGGTGCTGGTGGGCGGGGGCTGGGCGGTCACGACTCCTCGTTCCTCCTCGGATGGTTTCAGTTTGAATTTAACTGGAGATCCAGGCAATCTCCAGTTCCAGCGGGCGCGCGCATCAACGCCGTCGGCCCCGCCACGGCGGCCCGGTTCATCAGCGCCGATCTCGCATCCCTGTCGGAGGTACGGGATCTTGCCGACCGCGTGGTCGCGGACGGTGCCCTGAGCGTGCTGGTCAACAATGTCGGAGCGATGTTCGACGACCGGCGCGTGACGCCCGACGGCATCGAGGCGAGCTTCGCCCTCAACCACCTCAGCCGCTACCTGCTGACGGAGTTGCTGCTCCCCGCCCTGCGCGCCGGCGCTCCCAGCCGCGTCGTGAACGTCACCTCCGGCTCGGTCCGCATCCCCACTGGCCGCATCGACACCGCCGAGCAGAAGGGCGGGTACTACGGCCTGCACGCGTACGGCCGCGCGAAGCTCGCCAACCTCGCCTACACCCCTGACATGTGGCCGTGCCTGGCACCCGTCACCGGGCACCACGAGTCCCCGTCTCGTCGTGGAACTGAGCCCCACATCCGCCACACCACCTCGCGGAGGCCCCCGGCCGAGGAATTCCCTCGACCGGGGGCCTCCATGCCGATCACTCAGCCTCAGGCCGCGCCCCACCGGGACACGAAACTCATGTCGGCGCCGGCGACCTCGAAACGGTCCGGCCGGGCCTCGCCCTGGTCCGACAGGCCGAGGTCATGCAGCACCGCCGCGAAGAACAGCGCGTCGTCGTCGTAATCGACGTCCCGGCGCAGTTGGCGGAAGTCGGCGACCTTCAGTCCCTGGGTGACCTCTACTCGCTGTCCGTGGTGACACCGTGCTCACCTCCGCCGGCACTTCCGCCGGAATCGACCTCTGTCTGCATCTGGTCCGCGAGGACTTCGGAGCGGCTACCGCCAACCAGGCCGCACGCAACACGGTTGCCGCACCCCACCGCGACGGCGGACAGGCACAGTTCATCGAGCATCATCTCCCCGCCGCCGTCGGCACATCCCTTGCCGACACCCGCACCTGGGCGCTGAAGAACCTGGCCGAACCTCTCCTGCTCCGCGATCTCGCCGCCCACGCGTACCTGTCCGGGCGCACCTTCATCCGCCGCTTCATCGCCGAGACCGGGCTCCCCCGATGAAATGGCTCCAACTGGCGCGGCTCGACCACGCCAAGCAGTTGCTCGAACGCAGCGACGCGACGATGGAGACGATCGCCCGTCTCAGCGGTCTCGGCACGGCGGCCAACTTCCGCACGCTCTTCACCCAGAGGTGCGGACTGCCCCCTTCGGCATACCGCGGCATGTACTCCCGCGGCGGTGACGGACCGGCGCCGCCGGAGCAGCCGACGTCTCATGGTCGTTGACGTTTGGCCCGACCCTGACCGTTTTCGCCCTGCGCCCCGATCGCCCCTGATCGGTCCCCGACCCGACCCGGAAAAGCCCCTGACAGGGGCCCCACCTGAGCGGCAGTGCGCCTAACGTGACGACGGTGCCCCGGCCGGGTCCGCATGCCTGACACAACCGTTGTTTCACGAGGAGGATCCATGCCGTTAAGGGGCAGATCCGCACTGCGGCGCATCGCCGCGCGGGGCACGGCCACAGCCGTTGGAGCCGCCATGGCCGTCATCACCGGCCTCGCCGCCGCTCCTGCGGTCCACGCGTCGCCGTCTGCCACCGGGGCCCTGAGGTGGGCACCGTGTGACGACCCGGAGAAGCCGGGAGCCGAGTGCGCCATACTTTCGGTGCCGGTCGACTGGGCCCATCCGGACGGGCCGAGACTCGACCTGGCTGTGGCCCGCCGCAAGGCCACCGATCCCAACGCACGTGTCGGCTCGATGGTGTTCGGCCCCGGCGGGCCGGGTGACTCGGGTGTGGGGATGGTGGTGGACCGTATCAGCCGGTTCAGCCCCGAGGTCCGCCGCAGGTTCGACATCGTCAGCTTCGACCCGCGCGGCGTGGGCGGCAGCAACCCGGTGACCTGCTCCGGCGATCTGCTTGCCGAGCGGCCGTCACCCGAGCTGAGGAGCCAGGCGGACTTCGACGCCACCCAGGAGTACAACAGGCGGCTCCGTGCCGACTGCCGGGCCCGTACCGGCCCGGTGTTCGACCACCTTGACACCGCCCAGACGGTCCGGGACCTGGACGCTCTCCGGGCCGCCCTCGGCGAGCGGAAACTGACCTTCCACGGCAGCTCGTACGGCACGCTGCTCGGGGCACAGTACGCCGAGACCTACCCGCGCCGCGTGCGCGCGATGGTGCTGGAGAGCGTCATGGACCACAGCGTCCCGACCACCCGTGACTTCCTGAAGGCCGAAGCGGCCACGGCAGAGGATTCATTCCATGAGTTCGTGAAGTGGTGCGACGGTGCCGCGGACTGCGCGCTGCACGGCCGCGACGTCCGCGCGGTCTGGCAGGGCCTGTTGGCCCGGGCCGGGCGCGGCGAGCTGGAGGACCCGGCGAAGCCGGGTACCTCGCTGTCGTCTTCGGACCTGGTCAACAAGATGGCGTTCCGGAAGTTCTACGAGGCCGACTACGCGGGCCTGGCCACGGCGATCGCGGGGATGGACGCGAGCCAGCCGCTGCCCGCGTCGCCCACCTCGGTAGCGCCGCTGCCTCCGGCCACCCCGGTCTTCTGCTCGGACTGGCACCTGCCAGTGCGCGACTACCAGGAGTACGCCTCGCTCGTCGCCATGATGAACATGACCGCGCCTGACCTGCCTTACCTGCTGCCGATCCACATGGCAGCGGCGTGTCTGGGCGCGCCGACCGGCAACCCGCAGCACCGCCTGGACTCACACGGTGCCCCGCCGATCCTGGTGTCCAACGCGCTGCACGACCCCGCCACCGGCTACCCGTGGGCGGTCTCGGTGGCCCGGCAGCTCGGCCGCAGCGGCGTGCTCCTCACCTACGAGGGCCACGGCCACGGCAGCGTCACCAGCGGCCCATGTATGGAGGGCGTCGTGGACAGCTACCTCACCGACCTGGCAGTCCCACCACGGGGCACCAGTTGCCCCGCCGTGCCGCCTTCGTTCCGGCGAGGTCCTGGCCTCGCTCGTGGGTGACCAGCGGTCGGTCGTCCGCCAGGCCGGCGTGGGCGAGGAGGATGGAACCCCCGCAGACGGTGGCAACGGTCACCTCGGGGCGGGCCAGTGCCTCGCGCAGCAGGCCCGGCAGATCCGTGGACCCGGCCTGGCCGAGAATCCAGCCGATGCCGCCGGCGACGCCGGGATCCAGCGAGAGGCTTCCCGCGGCGCCGGGGACGACGATCACGCTCTTCTTGTTCACGTCCACGGCGGAGGTCGCGGTGAGCTTGGTCGAAGGGAATCCACTGCCCACTTCCCGTGCGCCTTCGGCACTGACGAACTCGGTGGACACACCTCCGCCGGAGAACTCGTCCGCGGAGTGGAGGACTTCGAAGGGGCCAAGGACATCGAGGGGGTCGAAGCCGTCGTAGAGCGCGATCTGTACATGCAGGACACAAGTCCTCATCTGGTCAGGAAGAGCGGTCGGTGAAACGGCGCCGGAGGTAAACGGGAAACCGGTCAGCCCAGCATCCGGCGCAGCGCGTGAGCGCACCGACCACGATCCGGTTCGGGTCGATGCTGAATTCCTCAGCCCGCGAAACGGTGTCGTCGAATGCCGCCAGGGCATCGTCCACCGCGGCGGGAAACGGGTCCTCGGGTGCGAGCCGGTAGTCCACCGACAGCACTCAGCGGCCTGAGTGTTCGGCGAGAAAGCGTCCCACGTGGTCATATCCGGCGCGGCTGCCGATCACCCAGCCTCCGCCGTGGAAGAACACCAGCGCGCCCGACGTTCCGGGGCAGGAAGCGGGTTCGTACAGGGTTGCTCCCAGGGCGTTCTGCCCGCCCTTCAGGCATACCTCGGACACCGTCACCGCCTGCGTCGGCCGCCGCCCGGCACGGAGCATCGGTGCGTTGCGCTCCAGCGCCGCGCGGGACAGCTCCGGTGAGCCCTCGACCACCAGAGCCGACTGCTTGTCACCGAGGGAGCGGATCAGCAAGCGGGCGTCGACGGCCAGTGCTTCACCATCCACGATGATCTCCGGTCCCGCCAGCGCCGACCGCACCCGATCCGGCAGACGGCCCAGCAGCCGGACCATCACCTCCTGTGCCCGCACCCCTATCGGCACTGAGATATCCCTGGCCACGCGGCCCCTCTTATCGAGTTGCAGCTTGACTGAAAGGACGTTTCAGTCAAGCTGTAACTTAGCGGAGGGGGCACGCCAGCCAGTGCCAAAGCGACGCGGCAATAGCCGCTCAGGCCGCAGAGCTTGACGCCCCTCCCGGCGTCACGGTGATACCCTGCTCGGCCACGGTCGGCGACGGGGCCACGATCCCCTTGCGCCTGTACCAGACGACCGGACCGTCGTCGCCCGGCCCGACCTCGCCGACACGGCAACCTGGAGCGCGGAGGACAACCTCACCGGCTGGCGCTGTCTGTTGGGTGATGCGGCAGGCGGCCCTGACACCCCCGCCTATGCCGCCCCCGCCCGCGCCGACAACCTGGGCGCGCTTCCGCCCGCTTACATCGAAACAGGCCGGCTCGACATTTTCCGCGATGAGAACATCGCCTACGCACAACGGCTCGGCCGCGCCGGGGTACCGGTCGAGCTCATCCAGTACCCCGCCGTACCCCATGCCTTCGACACCTTCGATCCCGCAGCAGCCGTCAGCCGCCGCGCGATCGACAATCGCGTACGGGCACTGGGCGCCCTGTGAGCTTCGACGTGACCGTCGTTCACAGGAGCAGTGCGAACGTCACCGCCATCCCCAGTGCCATCGCGCCGTGGCAGCCGAGATCGAACGCGTCGCGCTCGGCCGTTGCCGAGGGGTGCCGCGACCCGGTGGTGCCATCGAGCCGGGCGACGTCGAATCCCCGCGCCAGCCACCTCAGCGCGAGCAGGAGGAGCAGCCCGGCCAGCAGTCCTGCGGTCAGCCTGGTGCCGGTTCCGGTGAGGGTCATGGTCACGGTGCCGGAGCCGCCGGACATGTCCATCCCGGGCATGTCGTCCATGCCGTCGGAGCCGCCGTGTCCCTGCATCGAGGAGGAAGAGACCATCGCGGCGGCCATCCAGGCCATCGCGCCCATCATCGCCACATGCGGGAGGGCATCCGACAACGCGCGCGTCCGGGAGAGAGGAGCGGGGCGGGCCAGGGCCACCAGGGTGAACCACACCCCGCCCAGCGTGAACAGGATGATCTGCGGCCGTGCGGGAAGGTCCATGCCCCACGGCCAGACCATCGCCACCATGGCGAAGGCCATCACCGCGTGCAGCAGATGTGCGACTCTCCCTGCGGCGCCCGGTCCGCCACCGGCGCGTTCGGGTATGACGGCGCGCCACACCGCGGAGAGGGCGGGCACGAGGAACAGTACGGTCAGGACCCAGCGCAGCCCCGTCGCGGCAATCATCGGACCACCGCCGCGCAACGGCACTCAGGAACATCCGGCGATGTCGCCCGTTCCTCGGGCGTGGTTATGCATGTATGGACAGCGGTGTTCACCTCACGCACCAGCCGTTTCAGACCGTTTCCCACGCCGGTCGGCCAGGCGGCCGAGTGCGAGGTCGATGAGCAGGAAGCCGATCAGGGGAAGGCCGAGGAGCGGCAGGTAGTAGCCGAGGACCGCGACGACGACGGTCAACACCGCGAGAACGTACGACGGCACCTGCCGCCAGGCGCCGCGCGGGATGGGGCGGCCGAAGGCACCGGCCCGGCCGCGCCGCCACCACATCCGGTAGCCCCACACGATCAGGAAGATCAGGGCGAGCGCGAGGGCGGCCAGGGCGATCTGGTTGGGCAGCCCGAACAGGCTCCCCATATGGGCGTCGATGCCCCAGCGGGAGAGCTTGGCCAGCAGCGGATGATCGGCGAACCGCACCACGTCGGTGACCTGACCGGTCGCCGGGTCAACGGCGGCGGCGTCCTGCTTTTCGGGCCAGCTGCGCTGGATCTGGCTGACGGTGTACGCGGTGCCCGGCCCGGTGGGCGGGACGATCTCGACCGGGTTGCCCAGTCCCTCGGCGCGCGCGGCCTTCAGCACGGCGTCGACACCGACATCGGCGGACTCGCCGCCCTTTCCGCTCGACCCGCCCATGTCCATGCCCCGCATGGAGCCGTGTCCGGCGTGTTCGCCGCCGACGGCGGAGCTGACGGCCGGAGTGGCCTGGCCGAGGGAGGCGCGGAGGTCGGTGACGTTCGCACCCGCGTACGTGGACCAGGTCAGACCGGTCGCGGACAGGAAGAACAGCCCCAGCGCCGCCCAGACCCCGACCGAGCCGTGAAAGGACATCATCCGCCGGCGGCCCGTGGCGGACCGGTCCGGCAACGCCGTCGCACGGAGCCTCCGCCTCACCGAGCCCTTGCGGCGGCGAGCGATCCACAGCACCAGACCCCCACCGGTGATCACCCACAGCCAACTGGCGGCGAGCTCGCTGTAGAGGCGGCCGCTGTCGCCGAGATGCAGATTGCGGTGCAGGTCGTCGATCCAGGTGCGCAGCGGCAGCGCGCCGCTGGTGCCGTACTGCTCCAACGCGCCGCGCACCTTCCCCGTGTACGGGTCGACGAAGACGGCCAACTTGTGCTCGGGGTCGACACCCTTGACGCCGGAGAGCAGCACGCGCGTCGTGGCGCCCGCCTCCGATGAGGGGCGGATCGCGCCGATCTCCCCCTCGGGGTGGGCCTTGCGAGCGGCGGCGATCTGCTGAGAGAGGGGCAGTTCGCCCTTGCCGACCGGGACCCGCAACTCATGGTCGTAGACGATCTTCTCGGCCTGGATGGAGCCCGCGTAGAGGAGTCCGGTCACGGCGGCGACGAGCAGGAACGGCGCTACGAGGACTCCCGCGTAGAAATGCAGTCGCAGGACCAACGGGCGCAGGACCGACCAGCCACGAGGACCCGCGGCCGAGTCCGATGTCCGGGGCGCGCCGTCGGGCTGCGGCGCGCCAGGCCGCTGTGGTCCGTCTTCGGTGTCGGCGGCGACGGGTTCGGCGGACATGGGAACTCCTGGCTCGGGGACGATGCCGGTCGGCCGGAGCCGTACCGGTCCGGTAGTCGGGCCTCCGGGGGAAGAAGTTTCAGATGTGTGGTGTGATGTGCGCCACAGAGCATCCCGTCCGGCAACAGGCTCCCCGGGTGCGGTGGAGACGCGACCGCTCGCCCTCCGCCGCACCCGGCCGCTCCGCCTGGCCGGGTGGACAGGTGTGCCCCGGCCGCTGCCAAGTCGGGCCTTCCGCTCTCCGCCGGGCCGGGACAGAGACCCCCCACAGCTCAGAGGTCGGCCGACTCACCCGGACGGTTCCCGGCCGGGGCCGTTTTTCTCCTTGTGTGACAGAGCCTCCGCACGGTGAGCGGCCGGCGTCCCGGGCCCGTAGAGGTGAGCGAACCCCGGCCGTTTCCGCCAAGCCCGCACAGGGGAGTGCCGAAGATGCCATTGACCGATACCACCTCGCCGCCGCGACCGGCGCCCGACGGAGCGGAGCCGCGCGTCGCCCGGACGCGGCGCGCGCTGCCGCCTCCCGCCCTGGCCGGGTTTCTCGTCCTCCTGGCGGTGTTGATGGCCGCCTCCTACGCGGTGGGGCGGGCGGCCGGTCCGGTGGCGCCCGGTATCCATCGGAGTGTGCCGCAGGACGGCGGGGCCGGAGGCATGGATACGCACGGCATGGGGCCGCACGGCATGGGGCCGCAGGGTCCCAGCGCCTGGGAAGGGGCGCGATGAGCAAACGTCCGGACACCACGTCCGATCCGACAACCTCGTCCGGCGTGTCCGCCCGCACCACCGACCTGCTGATCGGCGGGATGACGTGTGCGGCCTGCGTGGCGCGGGTGGAGAAGAAACTGGCCCGGGTCGAGGGCGTGAGCGCCACCGTGAACCTCGCCACCGGCACGGCGCGGGTCTCCCACCCGGTCACCGTGGACGTGGACGAACTGATCGCCACCGTCGAACGAGCCGGCTACACCGCCGATCGCCCCGCGCCTCCCGCCGCCACCGGAGAAGACGACAGCCGATCGCCCCGGGACGGGGCTGACGACGGGCCCGGCCGCGATGAGGTCGTCGACATCGAGCGGCTCGTCGTCACAGCCGTGCTGGCGCTGCCCGTGATCGTCATCTCGATGGTCCCCGCCTGGCAGTTCGACCGGTGGCAGCACGCCTGCTTCTCCCTCGCCACGCCGGTCGCGACCTGGGGCGCTTGGCCCTTCCACCGACGGGCGTTGCGCGGTCTGCGGCATGCCACGGCCACCATGGACACCCTGGTCTCCCTCGGCGTCCTCGCGTCGTTCGCCTGGTCCGCGTACGCCCTGCTCTGGGGCGGCGCGGGCGTGACCGGGATGCGCATGCCGTTCAGCCTGCTGCCCTCGGCCGACGACGGTGTGCCCCATATCTATCTGGAGGCGGCGGTCGCCGTACCGCTGTTCGTCCTGCTCGGGCGCCACTTGGAGGCGCGGGCCCGGCACCGCAGCGGCTCGGCGCTGCGGGCACTCGCCGAACTCGGCGCGGATGACGTGGAGTTGAGGGAGAAGGACGGCAACCGCCGCGTCCCGGTGGCCGAACTCACCACGGGACAGGAGTTCATGGTGCGCCCCGGTGAGAAGGTCGCCACGGACGGGGTGGTGGTCGAGGGCGGCTCGGCGCTGGATCTCTCCCTGGTCACCGGCGAGAGCGTGCCGGTGGAGGTGACACCCGGCACCGCCGTGGTCGGCGGCGCCGTCAACTCCGGCGGGCTGCTCGTCGTGCGCGCCACAGCGGTCGGCGCCGATACGCAACTGGCCCGCATCACCCGCCTGGTGACCGAGGCGCAGGCGGGCAAGGCCAGGATCCAGCGGCTGGCCGACGCGGTGGCGGGAGTGTTCGTGCCGGTGATCGTGGCGATCGCCGGCACGGTGCTGAGCTTCTGGCTCGGCGCGGGCGCAGCGGGTGAGACCGCCGTCACCACGGCCGTGGCCGTGCTCGTGGTGGCCTGCCCGTGTGCGCTGGGGCTCGCCACACCGACCGCGTTCCTGGTGGCGAGCGGACGAGGGGCGCAACTCGGCGTCCTCGTCCGCGGCCCGGAGGCGCTGGAGCGGCTGCGCCGCGTGGACACCGTGGTCTTCGACAAGACCGGCACACTCACCACGGGGCACATGACGCTGACCGACACGACCGTGGCGGAGGGCGGTCCGGAGGCGAGCGAGGTGCTCCGGCTGGCCGCAGCCGTGGAGCAGGGCTCCGAGCACCCCATCGGCCGGGCGGTGGTCGCGGCTGCCCGCCACGAGGAGGACGGCGTCGCGCGGCTGCCGGAGGTGACGGACTTCCGGGCCGTTGCCGGTGAGGGCGTGTCCGGGCGCGTGGACGGCCGTGAGGTGCGGGTACGCCGCCCCCGGCCGTCGGAGCCCTTGCCGGAGCCGTTGCGCCGGGCGGGCGCGGCCGCCGACCGCGCCGCGCACACCGCCGTGATCGTGGAGATCGACGACCGCCCCACGGGACTGCTCGCCGTCGGCGACACCCTGCGGCCCACCAGTCGCGAGGCCGTCCGCGAAGTGCGCGCGCTGGGCATCGAGCCGGTGCTGGTGACCGGTGACGGCGCCGCCCCCGCCCATGCGATGGCGGAACGGGCGGGCATCGACACGGTCCACGCCGGAGTGACCCCGGAGGACAAGGAACGGATCGTCACCGCACTGCGCGAGCAGGGCCGATGCGTCACGGTCATCGGGGACGGGGTCAACGACGCCGCCGCGCTGGCCTCCGCCGACCTGGGCATGGCGATGGGCGGTGGCACCGACGCCGCGATCGGCGCGGCCGACATCACCCTCGTGCGCAACGACATGCTGGCCGTCGTCGACGCCATCCGGCTCACCCGGCGCACGCTGAGCACCATCCGCGCCAATCTCGTCTGGGCCTTCGGCTACAACGTGGTCACCGTTCCGCTGGCCGCGACCGGCTGGCTCAACCCCATGGTCGCGGCCGCGGCCATGTCCGCGAGTTCGGTCCTGGTCGTCACCAACAGCCTGCGGCTGCGGTACTACACCTCCGGCGGGCGGCGGACCGCCACCCCGCCCGCTCCCCTCTCCTCATACCGCCCCGCGGCCACCGAGCACAGCCACCCGGGAAGGAAGTCCGATGTCCTCAGCGACCGATGACCGCACCACACCGCGACGCCGCCTGAGGAGGACGACGGCCCGGGGAGTACGGGCGGCGCTGGTACCGGTGGGTGGCTGCGCACTGGCGTTGGCCCTGCTCACGGGCTACACGGCGACCGGAGCGGCGGGAGAGCCCACACCGAGGATCCGGGTCAGTGGCGGCCGTATCGTCCAGTCCACCGGGCAGACGGCCGCAGCCTACTTCGAGATCCGCAACGTCGGGGACACCGACGACACCCTGATCTTCGCCGATTCCCCGGAGTTGGGAGTATCCATGCTGCGCGAGCCCGACCGGAAACGGCCGGGCACCGTCCGGCGGCCGAAAGCAGTGACCGTGCGCGCACACAGCACACTGCGAATGTCCCGGGAAGGCATCCACGTCGCCCTCCTCGACCCCCCGACGCTGCGGCCGGGACAGAGAGTCTCCTTCAACCTGTGGTTCTCCGTACGCGGCCGGGTCGGGGCCGAGGCGATGCGATCACATCTCACCGATCGTTGAGAGCGCGGCCTGCCCGCGAAGGCCCCTCCAAGGGGGCCATACGCTGCCGGACGGCGACTGGAGGGCAGGGTTGGGCGGATGGCGCGATCCGCGGGGACGTCGGGCACCTGGACCGGATCAGGACCTGGTTCGGCCGGCCCTGGTCCCCGACGGCTCTACAGGTCGGCCGGGTCCCTGCGCAGCGTCACCTCGCGCCCCGACGCGGTGCGCACCGTGACCGCGCGCACGCCCGGCCGGCCGGGCACGACCACCAGCGGCAGCCGCCCGAAGGTCTCGGCACCGATGTGCTCCCGCAGCTCCCCGGCGTCAGCGCCGATCTCCAGCCGGGTCACGGCCGTCCCGCGCTCACCGCGCCCCACCTCCCCACGATCCGGGTTGGTGGCCGGGTCCTCCCGGTAGAACCAGTTCGGCAGCCCCCGGCGCCAGCACGTGTCAAGCGCGCGGCCGGGGCCGGGCGCGGTGGTGATGATGCGCTGGGTGCCATCGGGCTGGACGCGCCCCGGAAGCCGCGCCACTTCGCCACCGAGGCGCTGCGCGACCGCGGCCAGCTCCTCGAGGGTGTCGGCGCGCAGGCTCCAGAACATCCACCGGTCGCCGTCCGCGACGGCCCGGTCGAACCAGGCGGCCCCCGCATCCCGCACGGCTGCGGGGGCCGTCACCGCCTCGACCTCCAGGTAGGCGTCCTCGCCGAGCGGGAAGATCGTGTTCGCGATGGCGTCGGCGATGACGCCACCGTCGTAGTGGGCGAGTCCTGTCTCCTCGTGCACCCGGCGGACGCCGTCGCCCAACTCGCGCACGCCCAGGCAGAGGTGATCTAGATGAAACATGTCGATCCTTTCCGGGTTCACCACGTCACGGGGCACCCGCAGCTCGACCCGCGCGAGCGCCTGGCCGAGACACTGGCGCACGCCGTAGCCGAAAGTTACCAAACGATTGTTCACCAACTTACTGAACAAACGTTAGGAATCTTGAGGACACTTGTCCACCCTCTTGATCAAAATCGCCATCGCAGAGGAGAACAGCCGTGATGAAGCAGGAGAAAACGCCGCGTTTCAGGCGAAAACAAGCGAAACGAACTCGTCGACGAACGACATCACGGAGTCCGCATCGTTGTGCTTGGCGGAGTCCTGGAAGAGGGCGACGCGACCGTGCGCACCGACGAACGCGATCACGGCAGCCCGCTCAGGGGACACCCGGAGCGCGACCCCCGCCGCGGCGCAGCGCGCGAAGCCGGCGACGAGCAGGTCGATCACGTCGACCAGCGGCCCGGCCGGACGGACGCCGGGCGCGGTTCCGGGTGGCCCGTTGGCCGTCATCAGCCGGTAGTGCCCCGGGTTGTCCATCGCGAACCGGCAGGAGGCGTGGAGCATCGCCCGTACACGGCCCACCACGTCCCCGGAGTCCACGCGATCACCGGCCGCCTCCATCGCGACGCGCAGCCGGACGAACTCGTGCTCGGTGAGGCCCGCTACGAGCGCGGCCCGATCGGTGAAGTGCTGGTAGATGCTGGCCGGCGCGATACCGGCGACGCGGGCGACACCGCGGATGGTCAGCCCGTCCTCCCCGTCGAGCTCGGACAGCAACCGGCTGGCCGCGGCGAGGATCTCCCCGCGCAGCCGCTCGCCCTCCCCCCAGCGGTTGCGCGTGCGCGGGGCGCTGACCTGGACCTCTTTCGACACGTACCTATTCTTACCACTCAGCCGCCCGACCGCGGCCCGGCCCGGGCTTCCACCCTTGGAGCGTGCCAGCCCGGAGGCCCCGCCCGAGGCAAAGGTGTCGCCCACAGGCCGGAGCGGAGCCCGCCGCGTCAGCGAAGTTGAGGGCCTGTCATTTTTTGCCGTCACAACTCTTGTGAGCGGTATCCGCCTTCATTACTTTCCAGTAGGTGGCGCCCCGACGATGACAGACCCCCACCTCGAATGGAGTGGCCATGCCGCCCGAGCACCGTGGCTCCACCCGAATGGTTCTCTCCCTCGCCGCCGCCGTGGCACTGGCCGTCACCGGTTCCACGGCGGTGAGCGCCTCCGCGGAGTCAAAGACAGCCGGTCTGCGGGAGGTGATGTTCGTGGGCAACAACTGGGACGGCACCGCCGATGTCATCAAGTCCAGTGGTGACTTGGCCAAGATCGGCCGGATCAACGTCATACCGGACAAGGACCAGCGGCTCACCGAGATCTACCTCAACCCCATCAAGCTCGCCTTCTTCCTGGGGATCCGGCTGGGGCCGGGTGAAGGGCACGACCAGTTCGTGGACGACATGTACTCGACCCCGGACGGGTCCGCCATCGTCGTCTCCCGGCCCAGTTTCGCCGACGTGGTCTCGATCGACGTCGCGACGGGCAAAATCAACTGGCGCTTCCCCGTGTCGGGTTTCCGCGCTGACCACATGGCCGTGTCGCCCGACGGCAAACGCGTCGCGGTGTCGGCTTCGACCTCGAACACGGTGCATATCCTCGACATCGAGACGGGAAAGCAGCTCGGTTCGTTCTCCGCCGGCGACAAGCCCCATGAGAACGTCTTCACCGACGGCGGCAAGTACCTCTGGAACATGTCGATCGGCGAGGTCAACACCGACCTGGACGATCCGTCGATGGACTGGACGAAGGGCGACCGGCACATCACCGTGGTCGACACGAGTACATATCGGCAGGTCAAGGTTATCGACATGCGCGAACGGCTGGACGCCTTCGGCCGCAAGGACCTGTCCGACGCCGTCCGGCCCGTCGCGTTCACCCCCGACGAGTCCAAGCTCTATTTCCAGGTCTCCTTCTTCAACGGGTTCCTGGAGTACGACGTGGCCAACGACAAGATCACCCGGGCGAAGACCCTCCCGAAGAACCCGGCCACCAGCGAGGACCGCACCACCTGGGTCAACGACTCCCGCCACCACGGCCTGTCGATGAGCCCCGACGGCAGGAAGCTGTGCGTGGCCGGGACGATGGACGACTACGCGACCGTCGTCGACCGGGAATCGCTCCAGGAAGGCCCCCTGGTGCCGACTTCGAAACCGTACTGGGCGACGGTGAGCGGCGACGGCACCTCCTGCGTCGTCTCCGAGAGCGGTGCCGACCGGGTCACCGCGATCGACTTCGCGACGGGCGAGAAGACCGCGTCCGTGTCGGTCGGCGACCACCCGCAGCGAGTGCGCATCGGCCATGTGGCAGCCGACTGGACCGGACCGTCGGCCTCGTAGCGGTTCGTCGGAGCGTCGCGGCGCGGCGCATCTGTGACGTGGCGGGGGCTGATGTGCGTTCGGCCCCCGCTGCGTCATGCCTCCGCGCCACGATCGGAATGCCGTCACGATCAGAGCGCCGCCACGATCAGAGCGCCGCCACGATCGGCCTGCCGTCAGCGCGCCCAGACCCTTTGCCGGCGCTGCCGACGAAGGCGCGTCAGTGGTGGTGGCCGTTCCGGCCGAGGGTCTCCACGGGGGTCGCGCCGGGGCGGGTCCACTGCGGCACGGGCCGGCTGGTCGGCCCCCAGGTGGCGTTCCCGTCCGCGTCCGAGCGCCAGGACCAGCACGCGTGGCGCCCCTCGGGCCAGCCCTCGGGGTTGTCCTCCCACGTCTCGCCACGGCCGTAGGGCGTCATGTCGAGCAGGCCCATGGACCCGTTGACCCGCTCATTGCCACGGCCCGTCGTGGAGTAGGTGAGGAACACACGGTCGCCGTCGCGCAGGAAACAGGTGAGGTAACCCATGGGGGCGCCGACCGGCCCGGCCACGTCGCGCACCGAGTACCAGGGCTGGGTGTAGCCCATGAACTCGACGTAGGAGGCCACCTCGTCCCAGCGGCCCGTGGTCAGGACGGCGTACGAGACGCCGCGGGCGTTGAGGTAGGAGGCGTCCTCCAGGTGCCAGGCCGTGGTGGTGCAGCCCTCGCACTGCCCCTGGTGCGGCGCGCCGTCGTACCACATGTGCTTGTAGACCACGAGCTCGTGGCGGCCCTGGAACAGGTCCAGGAACGGGACCGGGCCGTCGGGCCCGACGACCTCGACCGTCCCGTCGAACTCCACCATCGGCAGCCGGCGGCGGGCCGCGGCGAGGGCGTCGCCCTCGCGGGTGTGGGCCTTCTCGCGGACCAGCAGCTCGTCACGGGCGGCCTGCCAGGTGGCCATGTCGACCACGGGCGGGCGGCCGGGCAGCGCGGTGGTCGGGTCGTTCGGCGTGGTTGTCATGGTGTCCTCCGTGGTGTCTCGTGCGGGCAGCGTCGTACGACGTCCTAAGACGGTCACCACCTACAGACTCGCGACCCGGCCGGAACTCATCGCGGCTCGAGGGCGGAGTCCATCCCCGCCTGCTCACTCCGATGTACACCGCCGCGGCCATCACCGCCGCCCTGGCGGCGGGCCGCTTCACACCGCCTGTTCCACCCGCCGCTGGAGAAGGCCGGTGACGACGGCGAGTGGGGGCCAGTCCGAGCGGCCCCGGCGGGCGACCGCGAAGACCCGCATCGAGACCTCCGGGGCGATCAGCGGCAGCAGCTGTACCCCGGGCGCGGTGGGCCGGGCGGTCGGCAGCAGTCCGACGCCGAGCCCTGCCGTGATCATGTCCTCTACGAGATCCAGGCTGTCCGAGCGGTGGGTCATGCGCGGTGTGAAGCCGGCCATCGAGGCGAGCGTGCGGATCACCGTCTCGTCCGCGGTGTTGCGGGAGTTGCCGATCCAGTCCGCCGACCGGAACCGCGCGACGGTCCGCGCCGCCGTGGCAGGTACCGTATCGGCGGTCCGTGTGTCGGCCTGGGCGGCGGGATGGTCGGCGGGGACGCCCAGGCTCCACGTCTCCGTCCACAGTGGCAGGTCCGTCAAGGAGTCATCGGGTCCCGCCGGGGCCAGGTTGTAGTCGTAGACGAGGGCCAGGTCCACCTCGTCGGCCGCCAGCTGCGCCAGGGCCTCGGCGGGCTCATGCTCGCGCACCAGCACATGCAGGCGCGGGTGCTCGGTGGCCAGCTGGGTGATGATCGGGAGCAGATGGGCCCGGATCGCGGTCGCGAAACCGGCCACGCGTAGCGTGCCGCTCGGTTCGGCTCCGGGTGCGAGGTCGCGCTGTGCGGTCTCGACCGCGGCCAGGATGCCGGTCGCGTGCTCGACCAGCCGTCGGCCGGCGGGCGTGAGCCGGACCAGCCGCCCGTGCGGCTCGATCAACGCGACGCCCGTCTCTTTGGCCAGTACCGCGATCTGCTGCGAGACCGTGGACGTGGTCGTGTGCAGGGCGTCGGCCACCGCCCGCATCGAGCCGAGCCGGGCCAGCTCGACCAGGAATCGCAGGCGCCGTGTCTCCATAAGGCCATTGTTCAGCGATCCCGAACGGTACGTCCATGATCCGCACGTGGACGCGAACGTTGGCCGCGCGATCTACTCACCCCATGACCAGCACCACCGCCCCTGGCCTCAGCCCCGAGCCCGGCCCCGGCCCCGGCCCCGCCCCGACGTCCGATGCCGCCCGGACCGGGACGGCGATGGGGGTCGCCGGCATGGCCACCGTGCAGCTCGGTTCGGCTCTCGCCGTCCCGATGTTCGCCCACCTCGGTGTCCTCGGCACGGCGGGACTGCGCGTGACCTGGGCGGGGCTGTTGCTGCTCATCCTCGTCCGGCCCCGCCGTCGCGACTTCGCCGGCCGCGATCTGGCCGCCTGTGCCGTCCTCGGCGTGGCGACGGCCGGGATGATGGTCTTCTTCGCGCTCGCGATCTCCCGCATCCCGCTGGGCACGGCCAGTGCCCTGGAATTCCTCGGGCCGCTCGCGGTGTCCCTCTTCGGCCCGGGCCGGGGCCGCCTGCGCTGGACCGCCGCCGCGGCGGCCGGTGTCGTCCTGCTCACCGAGCCCTGGCACGGCGGCGTCGATCTCCTCGGCGTCGCCTACGCCCTCGGCGCGGCCGGCTGCTGGGGGACGTACATACTGCTCACGCAGCGTGTCGGCGACCGGGTCACCGGCCTGAGCGGCCTGGCGGTGTCGCTACCCGTCGCGGCGGTGGCCGCCATGCTGGTGGCCGCCCCGACGCTCGGGGAAGTCCACTGGCGGCCGGCCCTGATCGTGCTCGGCCTCGCCGTGCTCAATCCGGTCATCCCCTTCGCGCTGGAGTTCCTGGCCCTGCGCCGTCTGACGGCGTCGTCCTTCGGCACCCTGATGAGCCTGGAACCGGCCATGGCCCTCCTGGTCGGCCTTCTCGTCCTCCACCAGATCCCCGGCCCCGGCCCGGCCCTCGGGGTCGCCCTGGTCGTCACCGCCGGTATGGGTGCCACCCGTACCGGCGCCCGCGTGGAAGTGGAACACGTGGCCACGTCGGCTGCCGTCGAGCCTCCCGCTCCCCCGGACACCGAACGCGCCGCCTGACCGGACGGCTGACGCATCCTCGCGGTCTTCGGGCGTCACCTTGGGCTGGGGCCCTGGGTCAGGTTGGTGGCGATGGTGCCGGCGGCTCGTTGCAGGCGTTCGACCATGTACGGCAGCCGACCGGACTTCATCCGTTCGCTGGGGCCGTTGGCGCTGATCACACCGATCAGCCGGGCCGCTTCGTCCCGTACGGCCACGGCCACGGCGAACAAGCCCTCCTCGACTTCGTTGTCCATGGTGGTGTAGGTCAGCTCTTCGGTCTCATGGAGGGCGCGGAGGAGTTCGGCCCGGTCCGTGATCGTGTAGCGGGTCAGGGCGGGCAGCTTCTCGGGGAGCAGCGACTCGAGCCGCTCGTCGGACAGTTCCGCGAGCAGCATCTTGCCGGTGGCGCTGGCGTGCAGGGGGTAGTCCTGGCCGACGTAGGGCTGTGACACGGTGAGCATGCGGGATCCGGCCGCCTCGGCGACGAGGTCGAAGTCGGTTTCGCCGTTGACCACCGCGTAGCCGATGGTCTCGTTCAGCTGCGTCGCGAGTGTGTCCAGGGTGGGCTGTACCCGGGCGATGATGCCTCGATAGGGGTCGGCCAGCCTTCCCAGACGTGCGATTTCCCATCCCAGCGTGTACTTGCTGTCGGTTCTCTCGACGAACCCGGTCTGTTCCAGGCTGAGCAGGAGCCGGAAGGCGGTGGGCCGGGTCATGCCGACACGTTGCGCGAGTTCGGTCACCGTGATGCCACTGCGATGCCGCCCCAATTCGCTGAGCAGCACGGTTGCCTTGATGACAGATTTGTTGGTGAGGTCCGGCGTTTCCGGAACCTCGTCGGTGCTGCTGCCATCGGGCACAGTGCGTGGGCCTTTCGTCTGTCTGCGGTCCGGTCGTCCGCATTGCGGGCGGACCGGGAAGCGGCGGGTACCACCGTAACGCTCGGTGGACGATGCACATGGTCGGCCGGTCCCCGAAGAGCCCGGCCCGGCGTGCGCCCGCCGGAGGCGCTACGCATACCGCACGACGTTCACATACTGAACGTGTTGTTGGATGACTCATGTGTGACCCCAAGGATCCACGTCGCGAAAATCCTGTGGAGCTGCACCTCTTGACGGTCATCCGCGGGGGATTTAGCTTGAACGTCACGTTCATTATATGAACGCCCCCCTGTATGCGAGGGAGCAGCACTCTCATGAAGAACCACCCTCTGCGCCTGTTCGCCTTCGACATCGTCGCCCCCGCTCACCTGACGGCCGGTTCCTGGCGCGCCGACGGGGATGAAGGGCATCGGTACACCGATCTGGAGTACTGGAAGGGCGTTGCCCGGATGCTCGAGGAGGCGGGCTTCGACGGCATCTTCTTCGCGGACACCGTCGGCTACCACGACGTGTACCAGCAGCGTCCCGACTGGGCGTTGCGCGACGCGGCCCAGTTCCCGGTCAACGATCCCCTCCTGCTGGTCAGCGGAATGGCGGCGGTGACCGAGCACCTGGGCTTCGGGGTCACCTGTTCGCTGACGTATGAGCAGCCGTATCTGCTGGCGCGCCGTTTCAGCACACTGGACCACCTCACCAGGGGCAGGGTGGGGTGGAACATCGTCACCTCCTACTCCGAGTCCGCGGCCCGCAACCTGGGGCTGGAGCGGCAGTTGGATCACGACGAGCGGTATGCGCTCGCCGAGGAGTACATGGAGGTCGTCTACAAACTGTGGGAGCGGTCCTGGCAGGCGGACGCGGTGGTGCGCGACACGGCCGCGGCCACCTACGTGGAGCCCTCCCGCGTCCATCCGATCGGGCACCGCGGCAGGTACTTCAGCGTGCCGGGATTCGCGCTGTGCGAGCCGTCTCCGCAGCGCACGCCCGTCCTGTTCCAGGCCGGCGCGTCCTCGCGTGGAGTGGCGTTCGCCGCCCGGCACGCCGAGGCGGTCTTCATCAACGCCGTCTCCACCGCACAGGCCCGGCGCGGCGTGGACAGGATCCGCAAGGCGGCCATGGAGGCGGGGCGGGACCCCTACGACATCAAGGTCATCGTCCTGCTCACGGTGATCGTGGCGCCCACCGACGAGGAAGCGGAAGCCGCGTACGAGGCCCATCTGCGCCACGTCAGCGTCGAGGGCGCCCTGGCCCGGTTCGGCGGCTGGACCGGGCTCGATCTGTCCGCCTGGGATCTGGACACACCGCTGAAGAGCATGAAGACCCGCGGCGTGCAGTCCCTGATCGACATGTTCGCCACCGCCGGCCCGGAACGTGCCTGGACCGTCCGTGACATCGCGCGGTTCCTGGGGATCGGGGGCACCGGATCCATCGTCGTGGGCTCCCCGCGGACCGTCGCCGCCGAGTTGCGGCGCTGGCGGGACGAGGCCGATATCGACGGCGTCAACCTCAGCTACGCCACCAAACCGGGCAGCTGGCGGAGGTTCATCGACCTCGCCCTTCCCGAACTGCGCCGCCAGGGCATCGTCTCCCCCACCCGCGCCACCGGGCAGGCCGTGACGTTGCGCGAGAAGCTCTTCGGACCTGGCGCCAGGCACACCGCCGAAACACACCCCGCCACCGGACATCGCGCAACACACCACACCCCTGCCGTGGCCGCGGGCCGGGCGGGGTACTGATCAGCCCCCGCGCCCTCTGCCGCACACGGACCACGCATCCCCCGCCACACACGGACCCGCACACCGCCACCCGGGACGGACCCGCGCACCCAAGCCGCACACGGAAAGGGCCGCATATGCACGAGCAGACAGACGTCGTCATCATCGGAGCCGGCATCGCCGGCCTGATCACCGCCCGCGAACTGAACCGCACCGGACTGCGCACCGTCGTCCTGGAAGCACGCGACCGGATCGGCGGCCGCACCTGGACCGCTCACCGTCTCGGCCGGGATGTGGAGATGGGCGGCACCTGGGTGCACTGGGTCCAGCCACACGTCTGGGCCGAGATCACCCGCTACGGACTGGCCGTCACCCGCGGCCCCCGGGCCGAGGAAACCTACTGGCTCGCCGGTGACGACGTGCGCCGCGGCACCGCCGAAGACTTCATGCGGATGATCGACCCGGGCATGACCCGGCTGCTGGAAGACACCATGAAGTGGATCCCCCGGCCCGACGCGCCACTGACCGTCCCCCGGCTGGCGGAAGTCGATCAGTTCAACCTCCAGGAGATGCTGGACGAACTCGACCTGCCCGTCGGAGAGAAGAACGCCAACGAGGCGGCCTGGGTCGGCCACTTCAACGCCCCGCTCCATCTGTGCGCCTACACCAGTGCCCTGCGCTGGACCGCCGCCACCGCCGGATCCTGGCACCTGATGCACCAGGCATCGGCGATCTTCCGGCTGACCGGCGGCACACGCGCCCTGGCGGAAGCCATCGCCGCCGACGCCCACGCCGACGTCCGCCTGTCCTCACCTGTGCGCTCCCTCACCCACACCCCACATGGCGCGGAGATCACCTATGCCGACGGGCAGACCCTCAGCGCCCGCCGAGTGGTCATCACCGTCCCCCAGAACATCCTGCACCAGCTCGACATCACCCCCGCCCTCCCTGAGGGCAAACTCCGCCCCAGCCGGGAGAAGACCGCCTCCCGAGGTGTGAAGGCGTGGATCCGCGTCCGCGGCCCCGTCAAGCCGTTCTTCGCCTACTCCTCCCAGCACCACCCCCTCTCCGTGGTACGCACCGAGTACGCCGGCGAGCACGACGCGGTCCTGGTGGCCTTCGGCGCCGACGCCACCCGTATCGACGTCACCGACCCGCACGCCATCGAGGCGGCGCTGAAGGTCTGGCGTGCGGACCTGGAGGTACTGGAGGCCGACGGGCACGACTGGATGACCGACCCCTACGCCCAGCAGACCTGGCTCATCCAGCAGCCACGCCAGCTCACCCGCTACCACCGCGCCCAGCAGGAGAACACCGGTGTCCTGCACTTCGCCAGCAGCGACCACGCCAACCTCTGGGCCGGATTCATCGACGGCGCCGTCGAAAGCGGCACCCGCACCGCCCGCCAGATCCACACCGGCTGGGACCAGCAGCCCGCCACCGGTTGAGCCACTCCTTCCAGAAACCCTCGTGCCCAGCGCTCAGGAGCCCTCATGACCAGCACCGCCGTCACCGCCGCAACCTCCGTGTCCACCATCGACCCGGCACACTTCCGCTCCGTCATGCGCCACCTGCCCACCGGTGTCGCCGCCGTGTGCTCCACGAACCCGCACACCGCCACACCCTGCGGCCTCATCGTCGGCACCTTCGCCTCCCTGTCCCTGGACCCTCCATGGGTGACCTTCAGCGTCGCCCGCACCTCCACCAGCTGGCCCGCCATCGCCCGCAACGGACACTTCGGCGTCAGCCTCCTCGCCGATGGACAACAGCCCGTCTGCACCGCCCTCGCCGGCAAGAACCCCGACAAATTCCGGTCCCTGGAGTGGGAGATGTCCGCGTACGGCACACCCCATATCCACGGATCCCTCGGCTGGATCGACTGCACACTTCTCCACCAACTCGACGGAGGCGACCACCACCTGATCATCGCGGCCGTTCGCGACATCACCGCCGCCGGCAGCGGCGACCCGCTGATCTTCCACGGCGGGCGGCTCGGCAGCTTCCACGAAACCACCGCCGCCTGAGGCCACCTGAGGCCACCTGCGGTGGCCCGCCGCGGGCGGACCGTGTCCGGATCACCGGCGCCCGAGATCCGGTGGCGACGAGAGACAGCCCCCGGCGCACCGGATCAGGTGCGGCGAGGGCCGGTGGCATCGTGCGCGGCGGCGGTGAGCGCCTCGAGCAGGGCCTCAGCGGCCGCCGTGGGACGGCGGCGGGCGCTGACGGCCGATCACCGCGATGCTCACCGGCGCCACGCTCGCCGCGACCCTGCTCCAGATCTCCGCCACGGCCGTCGTCGCACTCGCCGCCGCCCTGGTCGCGCTGGTGTTCGGCGCCTTCGCCACGGGACGGTCCGCGGTGCCCGGAGCCGATGTCGCCGTCGCCGCCGGGAAGGCCCGCGCGAGCGCGGCCTGGGCAACCGCGGATGTCAGACGCCGCCGTCGCTCGGTATGAAGTTGGAGTACTCCTCGATACGGGTGATCAGGTCGTCTTCGAAGCGGAAGTAGACGGCCGCGTGGACCTGGCCGCGCATACCGTTCTTGGTGGTCACGTGCACGACGTGCTGCTGGAGGACATCGCCGGGCCGGGAGAGCTGGCGGGTGATGTCGTAACGCATCGACTCGATGGCGTCGATCTGCCCCTCCATCCCCTTGATGTTCTCCTCGATCGTCTGCTCGCCCTTTCCGTCGTTGTGCCAGACGGTGGCTGTGGGCGCGCACATCGCCCAGTCGGCCTTCTCCAGGGCGCGGAGGTAGGTGATGGCCCCTGTCCTTGAGGTCCTGGCTCACGGTTTTCGTCCTTCTGAGGAGGTGGGCTGTCCGGTGGTCGGGTTACTTCGCGCCGGTCGTGTCGTAGATCAGGGCCCGCTCTCCGGCTCCGACACGCATCGGCAAGTGGTTGCCGGGAGGCGAGAGCGGACAGGTGAAGACGGCGGGCCGCAGGTGGTGGTGGGAGAGAGTGGCCTTGTTGAAGTCGACCGGCAGTGTGCTGCCGGGCTCCAGGAGGGGCAGCACCAGCCAGCGGCCGATCTCCGGGGTCCCGTCGCCGTTGGTTTCGTCGGTGAAGACCACCAGCCGCTGCCCTGGCATGTCCTCGAGCACGGCCAACACGTACTCGATGCCGTGGATGGTGACGACGAGGTCGACGGGCGCCGAGATGGCTTCCGTGCTGCGCGGAGCGGTCAGCCGTCCCACCTCGATACGGCGGCCCTCCGGCACCGCCCGGTAGCTGCCTTCGAACACCCATGAGGGGTCGTAGGGGTAGGTGTCGATACCGCTGAGGCCGGAGCGTTCGACGGCCGCGTGGTCCATGACGACCAGTCCGTAGGCGCCGTTGCCCCCACCGGCGAAGCCGACGCGGCCCTCCGGGAATTCCAGGGGGCGGCCGGCGGGCACTGCGGCCGTTCCGGCCACCGTCTCGCCGTCGACCCTCACGCCGTCCGCGGCCGTGGCCGTCACGGTCAGGGCACCGGTTTCGTCGGTGCTCCACCGCCCCGGAACACCGGGCAGCGTATGCATGCCACGGCCGACGATCTTGCCGTTGGTGACGACCTTCGCCTTTGCCGTTCGGGCCGGCGACCTTCTCCCAGCGGCCTTGACGCCATGCCGTGTACTCGCCGGGCGGATCGGCCGCGGCGGAGCTGTCGGCCGGTCGATCGGCGGATGTCCGGTGTGCGGTCATGAGAGCGCTCCTTCCTCACCGCCGTGCACACCCCCTGTCGTATGGGGTGTGCACGGCGACCGTGCCGCGGAGCGGGACTGCGCGAGTTCTGACACCCACGCTATGAGCCGCATGCTCCAGGCGCATTGAGTATTGTGCCTAAGGCAAGGAGAACGGCGTGAGCGCTGCCTGGCGAGCAACCGTGCGCGGGTGCGCCGACCGCTCGCCGACGGCGGGTGGATCAGCTGTCGCGGCGGGCGGCCCAGACGGTGCGCTCGGTGCGCACCGTGAGGTCGCCGCGGCGCAGGATGCTGTGGGAGCTGTCGGTGTCGAGCAGCCGGTCGAGCGCGGCCAGGTCCTCGGCCGGGAGCGCGTCGGCGACGCTGTAGCGGACGCGCCGCAGGCTGCCGAGGGCATACGCGCCGACCGCCGCGCTGCGGGAGCCCTCGATGTGCACGGTGAGGGTGCGTTCGCCGTCGAGGGTGAACCCGGCGTCGGTCAGCTTCGGTCCCCATGCGGCGCCACGGTGGGGCACATGCTCGGCGTGGAAGCGCTCGCTCGCGACGTGGCAGCGTTCTTCCAGACCGGGCCGGTCCTCCGGGGCGTTCGCGGGCAGGAAACGGGGGAAGCCGGCCAGCTCGACGACCGCGAACAGTCCGCCGGGCACGAGCAGATCGTGGACCTTGCGCAGTGCGCGGTCGGGGTGGGCCATGTGATGCATCGAGGCCGAGGCCCACACCAGCTCCGGCGTGCCGAGGTCGGGCCAGTCGGCGTCGTCGAGGTCGGCCCGCACGGTGCGCACGCGATCATCCACACCCTGGGCACACGCCTTCTCCCGCAGGCGCTGAAGGTGTCGGTCCGAGGAGTCGACAGCGGTGATGTGTGCGTCGGGGAAGCGGTCGAGGAGGGCGAAGGTGCCGGCTCCTGTCCCGCAGCCCAGATCCACGATCTGACGAGGGGGTGTCCGGACGGGCAGCCACGCGGTGATGGCGGCGATGTGCTCGACGAGGACCTCCGCGTCCAGGTCGAGGATCTCCGCCTGGTCCTCCTGGCCGTCCTGGCTGCCATGGCCGTCGTGCTGGTGATGGTGGCCGTGGTGTGCGCTGTGCTGGTGTGTGTGTGGGTGAGGCATGTCGTCACGCTAGGACGGTCCATGCGTATGCGACACGATCTCTTGCCGTATCGGCAAAGTAATCGTCATGGGCGGTGCCGAGCGCGCAAGCGCCGACCGCAGCGGGAGGTCACGTACGGGGACGGGCTGACGCGCCCCCGTTGTCGGAGCGTTGGGGACCGCCGTCGCGTTGGTGACCGCGTCGGGTGTCGCGGTCGAAGATGCCCAGGATCTCGCACGGCCCTCCCTCGGCACCGAGGGCGTGCGGCAGCATGGTGGGGAACTCGGCGGCCTGGTTGGTCTCGATCCGGAAGCGGCGGTTGCCCAGCAGCAGGACGGCGGTGCCGGACAGGACGACGAACCATTCACGGCCCGGGTGCGCGCGCATGCGCGAAGGACTGTCCGGCGGCGGGTTCGTCATCCGCTGACGCACGACGCTCATACCGGGCTCGGCCTTGATGGGCCAGCGCATCTGCGAGTGGGCAGCGTCGATCATCGGGCTGGAGACGACGTCGTCCGTGGCCGTTTCGACCAGCTGGTCGAGGGAGGTGTCCAGCGCGCGGGCGAGGGTGACCATCTGGTCGAGCGCCAGGCGCCGCTGGCCGTTCTCGATACGGCTGAGCGTGGACGGGCTGAGCTTGGCGCGGGAGGCCAGCTCCTCGAGCGACCAGCCCTGCGCCACCCTCAGGGCGCGGATCCGTTTGCGTACCAGGCTGTCCAGATCGCCTTCGTCTTGCGTCATAGGCAACATTGTATGCGCATGGTGCAAAGAGTGCTTAGCGTCGTGTGCGGACGGCCCGGAACAGCTGGGTCCACACCTGAACGGAGGGTACGAGGACATGCCCGTGACGACTGCCGCGTACGCGACCGACACACTGCCGGCCGGAACCGTCGACGCCGTGGTGATCGGCGGCGGTGCCGCGGGGCTGAACGGTGCGCTGATGCTCGCCCGCTCCCGCCGCTCGGTCGTCGTGATCGACAGCGGCACCCCGCGCAACGCGCCCGCCGAGGGCGTGCACGGCCTGCTCGGTCTGGACGGCACCCCGCCCGCCGAACTGTATGAGCGGGGCCGGGAGGAGGTACGCCGCTACGGTGGCATGATCGTCTCCGGCGAGGTCGTCTCCGCCGAGCCGGCCGCCCCGTCTGCCCCGTCTGCCCCGTCTGCCTCGTCCGCCGAAGGCGACCCGTCCGCCGGGAACGCCCCGTCCGCCGAGGCCACCCCACCCGCCGGGGGCGATCCGCGCTTCACCGTCACCCTGGCCGATGGCCGCACCCTGACGGCGCGCCGCCTGTTGGTGGCCACCGGCCTGCGCGATGTGCTGCCCGACGTTCCCGGTCTGGCGGAGCACTGGGGCCACGGCGTGGTGCACTGCCCGTACTGCCACGGCTGGGAGGTGCGCGATGAACCCATAGGGGTGTTGGCGGTGGGCCCGGCCTCGGTCCACCACGCGATGCTGTTCCGGCAGCTGACCGACGACCTCATCTACTTCACCCGCGGCACCGAACTGGACGAGGACACCCGTACGCGCTTCGCCGCACGCGACATCCGCATCGTCGACACCCCGGTGGTGGAGGTCGTGCGGGCCGACGACGGTGGCATCGCGGGTGTGCGGCTGGTGGACGGCCAGGTCGTCGCCCGCAGTGTGCTCGCGGTCGCCACCCTGATGCGGGCCCGCACCGAGGGCCTGGAGGGTCTCGGCCTGCCGATCGAGGACCTGCCCGATGGCATGGGCCGCCGTTTCGCCTCCGGCATGGCCGGTGCCACCGACGTCCCAGGAGTGTGGGTGGCCGGCAACGCGACCGATCCAACCGCCCAGGTCGGCGCCGCCGCCGCGGCCGGCGCCCTGGCCGGTGCCCACATCAACGCCCTCCTGGCCATCGCCGACACCGACGCGGCCCTCGCCGCGGCCAAGAGCGGCGCCACCGCCGTCTGACGTCCGCCGGGCGCGCTCGAGCCTTCCCCCCCTTCACCCCCTTCTTTCATCCCCGTCCCGGCAGCCGGACACGTCCGACTGCCGAACTCGTCATGCCCTTTTGACTCGTCATGCCCTTTTGAGAGGAATCCATGAGTACGAACCAGCCCGCACGGGCGGCAGCCGCCGAAGCGAGCGACACCGCCCACGGCGGAGGTGTACCGGACGCGCGTCAGCTGCGCACCATTCTGATCGCCGTCTGTATCGCGTTGATGGCCGTCATCGCCTCGGTGTCCGGACTGAACGTGGCCCAGCCCGATCTGGCCGTCGCGTTCGACGCCTCGCAGAGCACGATTCTGTGGATCATCAACATCTACACCCTCACCCTGGCCGCGTTGCTGCTGCCGCTCGGCGCGATCGGCGACCGGCTGGGCCGTAAGCCCATGCTGATCACCGGCCTCGCCGTCTTCGGCGTCGCCAGTGCCATCGCGGTCCTGGCCCCGTCGGCCGAGGTCATGCTGGCCGCACGCCTGCTCAGCGGCGTGGGCGCGGCGATGATCATGCCCATCACCCTCGCCGTGATCACCTCCACCTTCCCCCAGGAGGAACGCGGCCGGGCGATCGGTGTGTGGACCGGCGTGGCCGGCGGTGGCGGCATCCTGGGCATGTTCCTCTCCGCCGCGCTCGTGGACGTGGCGAGCTGGCGGTACCTGTTCGTGCTGCCCATCGTGCTGGTGGTGGTGGCGCTCGGCATGGCGCTGCGTTCGGTCCCCAACTCGCGCGAGCGCTCCGGGCACCCCTTCGACACCGTGGGCGCGCTGACCTCCGTCGTCGCCGTGGTCGGCCTCATCTTCGTCCTGCAAGAGGGCCCGGAGCGCGGCTGGAGTGCCCCTGTCACACTGGTCAGCCTCGCCGTCGGGCTCATCGCCACCGCCTGCTTCGTGGCCTGGGAGCTGCGCCGCCGGGACGCCGCCCTGCTGGACGTACGCCTCTTCCGCGAGCGCGGCCTCGCCGGCGGCTCGATCACGCTGCTGACCGTCTTCGGTGTTCAGGCGGGCATCTTCGTCGTTCTCTTCCCGTTCTTCCAGGCCGTGCTCGGGTGGTCGGGCCTGCTGTCCACACTGGCGCTGATGCCGATGGCCGTGCTGATGATGATGGCCTCCGGCCTCGCTCCCAAGCTGGCCGTGCGCATCGGCCCCCGCTCGACCATGGCCACGGGCATCCTCCTGGCCGGAATCGGTCTGGCGCTCATGGCTGTCATCGTCTCCGTCGACGGCGGCTACCTGTCCATCCTTCCCGGCATGCTCGCCATGGGCATCGGCATGGGCCTGTCGATGACGCCCTCCACCGAGGCCATCACCGGTTCCCTGCCGCGCGAGCGCCAGGGTGTCGCGTCCGCGCTCAACGACGTCACGCGCGAGTTCGGCACCGCTCTCGGCGTCGCCCTGCTCGGGGCGCTCCTGTCGGCCGGCTACCGCGGCGCCATCGGCGACAGGCTCGACGGCATCCCGCATGGCGCGGCGGACGCCGCACGCGAAGGCGTGGCAAACGCCGTCGAGGCCGCCAACGGCGCGGGCTCCCACAGGCAGGCGCTGGTCCACGCCGCGCGGCAGTCCTTCGTCGACGGCTGGCAGCAGGCCATGTGGGCAGGCGTCGCCGTCATGGGCGCCCTGCTCCTCTACATCCTCGCCCGCGGCCCGAAGAACACATCCCCCGTACCGGCGGACGACGCGGGAGCCGCCGAAACCGTCGTCTCCCGATGAACACGTAAGAGGGATGAGAGCCGGGGTCAGTGGGTGAAGGCGACAGACGCCGCGAGATTGGCTTACGGCCTGCCCAGTACAGCACCCGCGAACAGACCCGCCGGCTCATCGACCTCCTCATGGACGCCCTGACCAAGGCCGCTGCCGACTGCTAGCGTCCGGCCCGTGAGCGACAGCGTGTACGTGGGCAATGCGGGCAAGGACGCGGCCTTGGACCGGGGATGGCTCCTCGGACACTTCAAGGACGTTGACGATCCACGCCACAGCGGGGAAGTAGAGATCAAATGGGGCGTCCACCCGCGTGGCGACAAGCGATTGGAGTGGGTGGAGGGCGAGGAACGCAATGCTCTCCTGGTCCTCATCAGCGGCCGATTCCGCGTCGAGCTCCCCGGCCGCAACGTCCTTCTGGAAGAGCAGGGTGATTACGTCGTATGGGGGCGCGGCGTCGACCATTCGTGGTTCGCGGAGGAAGAGTCGGTGGTACTGACCGTGCGATGGCCGTCCGTGCCCGGCTACGCGGTGGCAGGGAAGGGCGGGGCGCCACTGCCGCGCTGGGCACGCACGACCGATGGTCGGTCGGCCATGGTGGCAGCGGCGTGTTCTCGAAAAGTCACCGCCATCCGCTGAAGACGGGGGAATCACCATGACACGCGATCCCGGCGAAAGACTCACCGTGGCGGGCCTTGGCATGCCCGAGGCGACAGGGAGCCGCAGGATGGACTGGGCTGCGATGCCACGCGAGGCGACGGCTCGGATCGAGCGGATGCTCGGCAGTCCCGTAGCCCACGCGATCAGCCAGCGGGGCGGGTTTTCCGAAGGGCTCGCCGCACGCGTGCGCCTGGAGAACGGCAAGCGTGCGTTCATCAAGGCGGCCAGCTCGCTGATGGCACCGGCGGAGGCGGACTTCCACCGCCGTGAGATCGCGGTGTCCGAGCAGCTTCCCGGGGAGGTACCGGCCCCGCGACTGCTCGATGCGTATGACGACGGCACCTGGGTGGTGCTGGCCTTCGAGGAGATCCCGGGACAGCTGCCAGCGCAGCCCTGGCGACGGGAGGAACTCAACAGAGTGCTCGCAGCCGTCACCGATATGGCAGAGGTCCTGACGCCCTCGCCCGTGAATGAGGCCATCTTGAGCAGGCCGCGCTTCGGAGGATGGCTGGCGATGGCGCACGATGCCGCTGTCAGAGGCAAGGTCGGGGAGCTGTCACCGTGGGCGGGCCACCATTTCGGCCGACTCGCCGCCCTGGAAGAGAACGCCTCGCTGCATGGCGCCACGCTCCTGCACGGAGACTTGTACCCGTTCAACATCATGCTGACAGCGGACCGTGTCTTCGTCGTCGACTGGCCGCACGCCTGGGTCGGCCCCCGCCACTGTGATGCGGTCACACTGATCTCGAGCGCGTCTCTCAGCGGCCTGGACCCGCAGCCGATAGCCGAGAACCACCCGCTGACCCGCGACCTTGACCCCGTTCAGCTCAACGAAGTGCTCGCCTTGCACGCCGGATTCCTCCTGCGGACCGCTGCCGGGGCCGGACCGGACGCCGATCCCCATCTCATCGCCATGATGACCGCGCTGGGCCTCGCCTCGCTGCGGTGGTTGCGGAGGCGGATGGGGGACGTGGGCGGCTGAGCGGGTAGTCGCCCTCGCTCCAACTCCCCGCTCCTGGACGCGAGCTGACCCGACGGTAGGCTGCGGCGGTGGCCTCGGTTGAAGAGTTTTGGATGATCGATGAAGGCTTTCCGGTACGTGGCAAAGGGCGCCCCGCTGCAAGTTGCCGAGCTGCCGGATCCGGTGGCGGACCCGGGCTGGGTCGTGGTGGATGTCGAGGTCGCCGGGCTGTGCCACTCCGACGTCCATATGATCGACGGCCTGATCGAACCGATGCGCCGCCCGCCCTTCACCTTCGGCCACGAGGTCGCGGGCATGGTCTCCGCGCTCGGCGAGGGGGTGGAGGGCTATGCGATCGGCGACCGCGTGGCCGTCGCGATCATCGCGCATCCGGAGGTCCAGGCGTCCTACGCGCCGGGCATCGGCGTGGACGGCGGCTACGCCGAGCGACTGGTGGCCCATGCCTCGACCCTCGTGCCGCTGCCCGACAGCGTCTCGACGGTCCATGCGGCCGTCGCCACGGACTCGGTCGTGACCGCCTATCACGCGGTCCGTACCGAGGCCCAGGCCAAACCCGGCGATGTCATCGCCGTCGTCGGCCTGGGCGGCCTCGGCCTCAATGGAGTCCGTACGGGAGTGATCGCGGGGGCCACGGTCTATGGCGTGGACATCAACCCCGACACCTTCGAGGCCGCCGGCGCGGCGGGCGCCCGTGAGTGCTTCACCGACGTGGCCGCGCTGGCGGACCTGCGGCCCGACGCCATCATCGACTTCGCGGGCATGGGCTCGACGACGTCCGACGCGATCGACGCCGTACGCCGTCTCGGCCGGGTGGTCGTGGTCGGCCTCGGCACGAAGACCACCACGTTCTCCAACGGCAGCCTCATCCGCAAGAGCGTGCGGCTGCGCGGTTCGTACGGTGCCAGCAAGGACGAATACCGCCAGGTCCTCGACTTCATCGCGGCGGGCCGGATCGAGCCGATCGTGGAGGAGATCCCGTTCGCCGACCTCAACGAGGGACTGGACCGACTCCGCCACGGCAAGGTCCGCGGCCGCCTGGTCACCCACCCGAAGGGCTGACGGCGCGAGGGCTGACCGCGGGCGCCGACTTTCCTGGGCCCGGCGGCAGGATCCACTCGCCCCCTGGTCAGGGCCGCGGATTGGCGTCGTGGGTGAGGAGGGCGAGCTGGACGCGGTTGTCCAGGCGCAGTTTGGTCAGGGCGCTGGAGAGGTGTGCCTTGACCGTGCCGAGGGACAGGTGCAGGCGGGCGCCGATATCGGTGTTGGACAAGCCTTCGGCGACCGCCTCGGCCACCTCACGCTCCCGTGCGGTGAGCAACGCGAGCCGCTGCCGGGCGTGTTCGGCCCGGTCGCCCGGTCCGGCCGCCGCGTGCTCGATCAGGGCGCGCGCGGCGGACGGCGACAGCGCGGGCTCGCCGCGGGCGGCCCGTCGTACCGCCTCGACGATGTCCTCGGGCGCGGCGTGTTTGGCGAGGAACCCGGCGGCGCCTGAGCGCATCGCCTCCAGCACCAGGCGGTGCTCGTCGAAGGTGGTCAGCACGATCACCTGCGGCGCCCGAGCATCGTGACGGGTGAGTGCCCGGGTGGCCGCGAGGCCGTCCATGACCGGCATACGGATGTCCATGAGGACCACGTCGGGTTTGTGTTCACGGACCGCGGCGGCCGCCTGGGCACCGTCCGCCGCCTCCGCGACGACCTCGATGCCGTCCGCCCCGCGCAGCATCATCGTCAGTCCGGTCCGTACCAGGGGGTCGTCGTCGGCCAGCAGCACTCGGATCATGGCGTCACCTCTCGGGCCACGGTAGCCGGGCGCGCAGTGTGAAGGTGTTGTCGGCGGCGGTGTGGTCGAGGGTGCCACCGTCGAGGCGGACGCGTTCGGCGAGCCCGGTCAGACCGGCGCCGGTGCCCGGGATCGCCTCGCCGGTGTCGGCGGTGGCGGGCGAGGTGGGCAGCCCGTTGCGGACCTCGACGGTGAGGCCGGTGCCCGGCCCTCCGGTCAGGCACACGCTGACGGGTGTACCGGGCGCGTGTTTGCGGGCGTTGGTCAGGCCCTCCTGGGCCACGCGGTAGACGGTCCGGTGCAGTTGGGACCGCAGTTCGCGGACGGCGTCGGCGGTCAGCTCGGTGTGGAAGTCCACCGGCTGGCCCGTGGCGCGGGCGTCCGCCACGAGACCGTCGATGTCCTGGATCCGCGGAAGCAGCGACACCGGCTCGCCACCGCCCTCAGCGTGCAGCAGGTGCAGCACCTCCTGTAGCTCCTCCACGGCCTCGTGCGCGTTTCCCCGGATCACCTCGGCGCTCCGGGCGACCTCGGTGCTGTTGAGCGCGGGTCCGGCGCCGGCCTCCGCCTGTCGGGTGCGATAGGCCAGTGCGCCCGCGTGCACGGAGAGCAGGGAGATGCGGTGTGCCAGCACATCGTGCATCTCACGGGCGATGGCCTGGCGTTCGCCACGGCGGGCGTCGGCGAGTCTGCGCTCGTGTTCGGCCCTGGCCCGCTCGGCGTCCACGCGCAGCCGCTGGACGAGCAGCCGACGGGAACGCAGGGCATGGCCCCAGGCGAAGGAGGCCAGGAGGTAGGCCAGGCAGAACACGGCGTCGAACCACAGGTCCTCGGCGTGCCCCGACGGCAGCAGGCCGGAGGGCACCATGCACACCACGTACGCGGCGAGCATCACCAGCGCCCGCCGCCAGCGGAGGCGGAGCGCGACATTGGTGACGATCACCGCGCCCGCGGGCAGAGCGCTGGTGGCCAGCGCCACCGCGGGCAGCCCGATCAGGGCCACGGCGAGCGGGAAGCCACGCCGCCACCACAGCGCGAGACAGGCCACGAGCCCCAGCAGCGGGTCCAGTTCGGCCGCCCAGCCCGGCAGCTCGCCCTGCTCCTTCACCACGCCGAGGACGACCATGCCGAGGAAGACGGCCACGCAGAAGAGCACCGCGTCCACCACCCAGTCACGCCAGGTGCGCCCGGCGCGGAGGGCGGGGTCGAGGCCGTTGGTCATGGGGTGAGGGTATGCGGGCCGCGCAGGGCAGCGGTATCGGCCCACCGGCCAGGTCGGCCTCGGCCACCTGGCCGAGGCGGATGGCGCCGATGGTCGGCGTGGCGTCAAGGCCATCGGTCCGGGAGGGCATGCCGGGTCGTTCTTTCGGCGATGGCGATAGGTCCTTGGGCCTGTCTCCTCATAGACCATCGGCGAATGGTGCCGACCGCGGTGACCCTTCAGGCTGCTGCCATCCGGAAGAACGGGAGAGAACCAGATGGGTGCAGCCCAGATCAGCAGGGCGCGGTTTTTGCAGCTCACAGGGGCCGTCGCCGTCGGCACGGCACTGTCCGCCGGGCACGCCGCCGCGGCGGGGCGGTACGAGGGGACACACACCAAAGTCCATGGGAGGCGGGCGGGAGACGTGGACCCGGGCGGTGTGCGATATCGCGGGGTCGTCTACGAAGTGGGAGAGGGCGAGACGCCGGCGACGGCATGGAATCCGGCTCGTACCCGGGCCGATCTGCGGGCGATTCGCCACGAGTTGCACGCCGACACGGTGAAGATCACCGGCGATGGTGTCGAACGGCTCACCCGCACCGCGGCCGAGGCGGCCGAGAGCGGTCTGCACATATGGCTGGAGCCGACCCTCGGCGATATGCCCGCCGGGGACATCCTCGACCACCTCGCGGAGACCGGACGGTTCGCCGAACACCTGCGGCGGCAGGGCGTGCGGGTGCATCTGAACGTGGGCTGTGAGTTCATGTTGTTCGTGCCCGGGATCGTGCCCGGCGCCACCGCGGTCGAACGGATCGAGAACCTGGTCAAGGGCAACTACGACCCGGTGAAGACCGCCCAGCGGCTGCACCGGTTCACCACCCGCGCCGCGGCCGTCGGCCGCTCGGTCTTCCATGGGCCTCTGTCGTACGGGGCCGCGCAGGACGAGGACGTGGACTGGGACCTGTTCGACCTGGTGTGCATCGACTACTACGGCTGGTTTCCCCACCGCGCCGGACACGTCCGGGAGCTGCGCCGGTATCAGCGTGACGGCAAGCCGCTGGCGATCACCGAGTTCGGCTCCTGCACCTTCGAGGGCGCGCCGCGCCTGGGCGGCATGGCCTGGGACGTCGTCGACTACACCACGACACCGCCGCGGGTGAAGAAGGAACTGGTGCGCAGCGAGCGCACCCAGGCCGCCTACCTGACGGATGTGCTGGACGTGTTCGAGTCGATGAACCTGTACGCGGCCATGGCCTACACCTTCATCACACCCGACGCCCCACACCGCCGTGAGCGACAACTCGACCTGGATATGGCCAGTTACAGCTTGGTGAAAGTGATCCCGGACCACCCGGCGGATCCGGACTCCGCCTGGCACTGGGAGCCCAAGGAATCATTCACCGCCCTGGCCGACGCCTACGCCCGCCACCGACGGCGCCCCTGAGACTCCAAGTGGCGGGATCCCCCCTCCGGAAGCGTCATGTCGGTCGTTGTGCGGAGTCGAACCACGCCGCGACGCGGGTGATGGCGCTGCCGTCGGGGGTGAGTTCGATAACATCGGCTGCGTTGACCTCGAAGGCGTTGCCCGCCGTGGTGCGACCTCGGAACACCATCTCCACGAACACGATGGTGCCGTCGACAGCCACCCGCACAACCTCGTCGTACGTCTCGGGCAACGCCCCCATGGACTCGCGCAGTTGCTTGGCGATCCGCGCCGAGCCATGCGCCGTCCGCACGCCGAGCGTCCAGAACTCGGCGTCGTCCGTGAAACAGGGAGCGATCGCGGCCCAGTCCCGCGCATTGACGGCGGCAATGTACCGGTCCACCACGGCGGGCAATTCCGCGTCTCGTGTCATGTCGATACCTCCAAGCGGTCGTGGAACAAGTGACCTGGGCTCGACCCGAGAAGTGACCCACGTCCTATGGGAGTTGCCCAACGGTACCCGCACCGCACGCGGGTGAAGGTGTCCGTGCTGAGGACGTCGTTGATGGTGCTCCGGTGGTGCCGCGGGCGTAGAGCATGACGTTGGTCGACGAGGAACCCCCGAGTGTCTTCCCCCTCGGCCAGTAGAACGTCCGCCCGGCCGCCTCCTGCTCGACGGTCCGATAGTCCCAGTCGACCTCGGAGTGGAACAGCAGCCCGAGCCCCGCCGGCGCCTTGATGTTCTCGTTGGTGTCCGCTCCCCCGGCCTCGAGAAGAAGCACCCGGACGCCGGGCTCCTCGGTCAGCCGGGCGGCGAGGACGCTCCCGGCGCTCCCCGCCCCCACGATGACGTAGTCGAACGGGCCCATCGGCGTCCCACGCTCCATGCGCCCAGAATCGCAACCGCCGGCACCCGAGCCGGACGGACACGCCATCGTCGCCCTCAGCACCCACAGCGGTCCCGCCGACAGGCGCAAGGGGCATCTGGGCGCGCCCGGGGCCACGGACGAGCATGCGCCCGGCTCTGCCATCGGACCGTGCCGTAGATCACAGAGAAAGGGTGACAGGATGTTGTCGCGGGCAGCTGCGACTGTCGACGGTATGACGATCACAGATGAGGACTGCCTCACCGAGACCCTGGCCTTCAACAAGCAATTCGAGGCGGCCGCGGCGAGCCGTCCGCCTCGCGAACAGACACCGAGCTCGGCCACGCCGGCGCTCCTGCGGCGTAACCGGCTGGGCGGCGACACCCCACCGGTGCGACTGGAGCACGGCCAGGACCGCGTCATCGAGGGCGGGGTGAAAGTCCGGACGTTCGTGCCGGACCGGATCGACGGTGTGTATCTGCACATCCACGGAGGTGGCTGGGTGCTCGGCTCCGCGGACGGCCAGGATGAAAAGCTCTGGCGGCTGGCCGTGGAGGCGCGGCTGGCCGTGGTGAGCGTGGATTACCGGCTTGCCCCGGAACACCCGTTCCCCGCCGGGCCCGATGACTGCGAGGCGGCCGCCCGGTGGCTGGTGGAGCACGCCGTGGCCGAGTTCGGTACCGAACGGCTGCTGATCGGCGGTGAATCGGCCGGTGCCCACCTCAGCGTCATGACGCTGCTGCGCCTTCGGGACCGGCATGGCATCACCGGCGCGTTCCGGGCGGCCCATCTGCTCTTCGGCGTCTACGACCTGTCGATGACGCCGAGCCAGCGGTCGTTCGGCCCACGGCCGCTGCTGAGCAACACCGAGTCGCTTCGGGGCCACTATGAGCAGTTCACACCGCAGATGGAGGCGGAGCAGCGCCGGGACCCCGAGGTCTCGCCCCTGTTCGCGAACCTGACCGGTCTGCCACCCGCCCGTATGGTCGTCGGCACCGAGGATCCGCTGCTGGACGACTCCCTGTTCCTGGCCCAGCGGTGGCAGGCGGCAGGCGCTCCTGTGCAGCTCGGCGTCGTCGCCGGTGCGATGCACGGCTTCACCCTGTTCCCCCTCACCATCACCGAGCGGGAACAGCGGCGGGGGCGGGACTTCCTGGCCACCGCGTGACGGTAGCGTCGGCCTGATGAACCGCACTGCCCGGCTCTACGCACTGGTGGAGGAGTTGCGCGCGGCGGCGCCACGGCCGCTGACGGTCGCGACGCTCGCCGCGCGATTCGAGATCGGCACCCGCACGGTACAGCGCGACCTCCAGGCGCTGATGGAAACCGGTGTCCCGGTGCGCACCACGACCGGGCGGGGCGGGGGCTGGTCGATCGACCCGAAGATGACCCTGCCGCCGATCCACTTCACCGCCGATGAAGCCGCGGCACTGACCGCAGCGCTCGCCGCGGCCGGCGCCTCCGCCCCGTACGCCGGTGCGGCCCGCACCGCGGCCCAGAAGATCGCGGCCTCGATGACCGGCCCCGCCTCGGCGGCGGCGCGGGAACTCGCCGCACGGATCGTCGCACTGCCGACGCGTACGGACTCCGAGGTCCGTGCCGCGGTGGAACAGGCCCTCACCGACAACACGGTGCTACGGCTGTCCTACACCGACGCGGCGGGACGCGAAAGCAACCGCATCGTGGAACCGGCCGGACTGCTCACCGCCGAAGGCCGCTGGTACCTCATCGCCTGGTGTCGCACACGGCGCGCCGGCCGAGGCTTCCGGCTGGACCGGATCACCACGGCGGCTCCGACCGGCGAGCAGGCACAGCCCCATGTCCTGACCGACCTGCTGCTCGGCTCGAGCGCGGCCGGTGCGGTGCCTCCCGCCGCACTGGCTTCGCTCACACCGCCACCCTGACCATCGACGAAGTGGGAGATCAGCCACTGGTTCCGGCTCATTGGCGCATGGCAGCACGCATCAGCTCCTCGAGGTCGCGTTCGCCTGCCGGTGTCTGCGCCCCGTCGCGCAGTCCTCGGCCCATCAAATGCTGAACAGCGGGCAAAGCAATCTGAGTGGCCCACGCCTCGTTCTCGCGGAGGAGTCCGTCCGTGATGTGTTCGGCAGGCAATGCGCGCTTGGCCGCTTCGATGACACCATCGGGCAGGGCAGCGATATTGCGGGCGATACGGTCGACGTAATCATCGAGTTGGTCGGCCGGCAGAGCCCGGTTGATCCAGCCGTAGGACGCTGCGGTCTCGGCATCAAACAGGTCTGCGGTGAGCACCACCTCCAGCGCACGGTTGCGGCCCACGCGGTTACGGAGGTACTGCGTTCCGCCTCCGCCGGGGACGATGCCCATGAGTGCTTCGATCTGGCCGATTCCGGCGGTCTCGGCAGCGGCGAATGCCATGTCCGCCGCGGCTACGAATTCCGCCCCGCCTCCACGGGCCTTCCCGGCCAGCTTCACGATGGTCACCTGGGGCTGATGGCGGAGGAGCTCGCCCAGGGCCTGGAACACATTGACGTCCGCCGGAGCCGACGCGGCGAGCTGCTCCAGAACGTCCATCTTCTCCCCGATCCGCATATCCACATGCGCGAGGAAGAACTCCGGGTCGGCGCTGGAGAAGACGACCACCCGAACCGATGAATCGCCCCTCAAGGCGTCCAGCGCGGTGCGGAGCTCGCGCATCATCGTCGCGTCGAGCACGTTCACCGGTGGATTGTCGAGGACGATCCGGGCGACGCCGTCTTCGATGCCCATATGCAGGGTCGAGTAGACATGGGTGGTCAAGAGGTTCTCCATCAGTAATCGATAGGGATGTAGGTTTGCGATGCATACCTACCGTCGGCGACGCCACTGGGACCGTCAAGAACGCACTTTGGGAGAACCAAGGATCATGAGGGATACCGACCCGCACGGCGTTGACGCGGGAACACGCATCGTTTTCCGGGCGGACTGCCCCAGCCGGCCGATCCTCGACCAGATAGCGGACAAGTGGTCGATGATGGTCATGGCGCTTCTGGAGCAGCCCATGCGGTTCAACGAGCTGAAGCGCCGCTTGGAAGGTGTGACGCAGCGCGTCCTCACTCAGACACTGCGCCGTCTTGAGCGGAACGGCATGATTCAGCGGAAAGTACTGCCGACTTCACCGGTCGGCGTCGAATACTCGCTCACGGCGCTGGGTGAGTCCCTGCGGGAGCCTTTCGGGCATCTTTACAGCTGGACTGTCGAGCACAGCGAGGAAATCCAGAACTGCCGGCGGGCGTACGACAGCAGGGCTGACGCATAGCCGCACGGCGCCGCACGCGGTCGGCGCCGTGCACCGAGCACCATGCACCGGCAGCCGGCACCCACTCCTCATCCGCCCGCCGGCACAGCTGAGTGGCGCGTTCAGATGGTCTTGACGGCCCCCGCATCGACGAACCAGTTCGCGCCGATCGCGCTCGGCATGGTCGGGGAGGCCAGCAGAAGCACCGCCCGGGCGATCTCGGCGGGGTCGATCAGGGTTTCGGTGAGCATCCCGTTCTGCTTCGGCAGGCTTGCCACCAGCATGTCGTGGTCGATACCCGCCCTGTCCGCCACTTGCGCGATGTATCCGTCCGTACCCGTCACCAGGTTGGTGCGCGTGGCTGACGGCGACACCGCGTTGACGCGTACCCCGGAGGACGCCACGCGCTCGGCGAGCTGTCGGGTGAAGGCGTTGAGGGCCGCCTTGGCGGTGGTGTAGGGCAGCGGCTCCGCCCCCGGCCGGCGGGCGCTGTCGGAGCTGATGTTGACCACGGCGCCCCTGGCCTCGATGAGCGAGGGCAGGGCGGCGCGGATGGTCCATACCGCCGCGTCGAAGTTGAGCGCGAACCCGGCCGCCCAGACGTCGTCCCCGCCGTCGAGCGGATCGCCGAACGCCTCGTCCGGCACGACGCCGCCGCCGGCGTTGTTGACCAGGACATCGAGCCTGGGATGGGCGGCCAGGACGGCCTCGACCATGCGCTGCGGGCCGTCAGCCGTGGAGAGGTCGGCGGGAACGAAAGCGGCTCCGGTGGCCTCGAGCTCGGGCGTGATGCTTCGCGCCGTCGCGGTCACCGAGGCCCCTTCCTCCTGGAACGCCCGAACGATCGCAAGGCCGATGCCCCTGCTCGCCCCGGTGACCAGGACGCGCTTGCCCGCGAACTGAAGATCCATGACGTGCTCCTGTGCGAGAAGACTCAAGCGCCATAACTGAAACACCACTGCCTCATTTCGTCAATAACTGCGCCATCGATGTCTCGTTTACCGTCGCCGAGGGTAGGGTGACACTCCGACGAAGGAGGAGGTTGCATGGGCGGGAACACCCCTTCCCGGCGGATACGCGCGGACGCCGAACGCAGCACGGCCCGCATCCTGGAAGCAGCCGAGACCGTGCTCGCCGAGGACGCCAACGCGTCCCTGGAGCGGATCGCGGACGCCGCCGGGCTCGCCCGCGCCACCGTCCACCGACGGTTCGCTTCCCGCACCGCGCTGCTGGACGCGCTGGCCGAGCAGCTCAGCCGGCGCTACCTGCTCGGTCTGGCAGAAGCACGGGTGGAGACCGCGCCGCCCCTTATCGCGCTGCACCGACTCACGGAGATCGTTTTCGACCTCAAGCTCAGCCACCGCTTCGCCGTCCAGCTCAGCGCGGCCATCACGCCGGCCGTTCTCGACGGCCTCGACCTGCTCTTCGCCCGCCTGCGCGACACAGGAGCGATCACCGCGGTGGACCCCGCTTGGTGTCGCCGGGTCTATCTGGCCCTTCTCCACGAGGTCCATGACCTGCCCGCGGACTCCACGACCCTGGCCTCCTCGGCCACCGGAGACGAGACCGAGGCGAAGGTCGATCTGCTCGTCCGAACCGCGCTCGGCGCGCTGGGCGGCAGCCACGACGCGACGACAGCCCTCTCACTCACATGAGATCGGGGTCCCGCCATCGCCGCGGCGACGGGCCTCGAGGGGCATCGGCTCGGGCAGCCAGTCGTCCGTGGTCGGTTCAGCGCCGGTGGCCGAGCCGGAGCCTCAGCTGTTGGCCAGGGTGCGGTCCAGGAGGGGAAGCAGGCGGTCCCAGTGGCGCTTCAGCCCGGAGGCGCTGAAAGCGTCGGTGTCGGACATGGTGAAGCCGTGGCTGGTGCCGGGGTAGATCTCGGAGGTGTGGTCGACACCCGCGGCATCCAGGGCCCGGTTGAGCTCGCCGAGGGCTTCGGGTGTCATGTCGCTTTCGGCGTGGCCGAGGTGGACCTGGGCGGTGAGCTTGGCGAGAAGGTCGGGCCTGTCGGTGTCCACGGGGGCGTGGAATCCGGCGACGGCGGCCACCTGGCCGGGGTGGGCCGCGGCGGTGCGCATCGCCAGAAGGCCACCTATGCAGTAACCGGTCACCGCGACCGGGCCGGCGGCGACCTCGGGCTGGGTGGTGAGGAACCGGAGGTAGGCATCGGCGTCGCTCAGGACACGTTCCGCGGTGTGCGCCTCGATCAAGGGCATCAACTGGGCCATGACCTGGGGCCGGGTCTCTGCTCCGATGTGCTCGGGAAGTTCGATCACCGGTGCCGGGCCGTGCCGGTAGAAGACGTTGGGGACGAGCACGTAGTAGCCGTGCCCGGCCAGTTCGTGGGCCATCTCCCGCAGCACGGGCCGGATGCCGAAGCCGTCCGCGTACATGAGCACCCCTGGGTGCCGCTCGCCGTGGTCGGGGAGGGCAGCGAATGCGTCGGCCTGACCGTCCGCGGTGGGAATCCGAAGCGTCTTGGTGGGCATGAATCCTCCTGTCGTGGTTGATCTGTCGAACCTGTGATCAACGCGACGGAGGCGGAGCCCGCGCGGCAGCGCCAGGCCCTCGATCGAACAGCGGGCCCGCATCGGCCCGTTCGGCGCTCAGAAGAGCACCGGGTCACCAATCCGTGTGTGGCGCGAGGCCGTCCCGGTATTCATCGCCGCGCAGCGTAGCCCACCGGACCAGGCCGACGCCAGCACGCGAGTCCACCGTGCGGTTCGCGAGGATGATCTCGGCCAACGCCTCGGGCCCTGAACCCGGTCGACGCACTGCCCGTCAATCGAGAACGGGCGTCGAGACGCTGTGTCGGTCTCCAGCGCAGCGGCGTCGCAGTTGCGCCCCAGCCCCCTCGAAGCCGCTGTCCTGACCTCGGGCCGTTCAGGCGTGTTCGACGCCCACGACCGGGCGGCGAACACGCCGAGGTGACGGTTCAGCGCTCAAGTGCCGCATCGAGGTGGGCAAGCAGTGCCCTCAGGCTTGTCAGCTGCTGCGAGTCGAGTGAGCCGAAGAGCCGGCGCAGGGTGTGTGTTCCTGCCTGTTCCGCGGCCGCCAGCGTTGTGCGGCCTTGGTCCGTCAGGGACACGGTTTTGCGGCGGCGGTCGTCGGCGTCCTCGGCGCGGGCAACCAGGCCGATGCGTTCGAGGCCCGCCACCATCTGTGTGACGGAACGCGGTGCCTGACCGAGGGCATCGGCGAGCTGGGCCTGGTGCAGTGCGCCGCGTGCGGCCAGCACCTGGAGGACTTTGGTACGGGACAGGGACAGTCCCGCGGCCGACAGCATGGATCTGTCCACTTCTTCCCGTACGCCGTAGGCCGCGGTGAGAAAGGACAGTCCTACCTGTTCAGGGCCACCGCCGACGGTGATCGCTTCATGCTCGCTCATGGTGTCAGGTAGCCTCCCACAAAGAAGTAGTGAGGTACCTCATGAATGGAGCGTGTCATGAACCGTCCCGTCGCCCTGATCACCGGAGCCACCTCCGGCCTGGGCCGTATCGCCGCTCTGGACCTGGCCGGCCGCGGCTACCGCATCGGCGTGGTGGCCCGCTCCCGCGTCAGGGCCGACGCGCTCGTGAGCGAACTCGAGGCGGCGCTCGGTGACGCTCCGGTCGACGTCTTCCACGCGGACCTGAGCCTCATCTCGCACGCCCATCGGGTCGGCGAAGAGATCGCCGCGCACTATCCGCGGGTGGACGTGCTGATCAACAACGCCGGGCTGCACGCCTTCTCCCAGCGCACCACCGCCGAAGGCTTCGCGGAGATGACCGCGGTCAACTACCTTGGCCCGTTCGCACTGACCCACGCACTGACCGGCAGGCTTCTCGCGTCGGCGCCGGCGCGGATCGTCAACGTCGCCTCCGAGGCGTCCCGGCAGGCCAAGACGATCACGCCGACCGAGGACCTGCGCCGCGTCGACCCCTACACCCGACGGGAGTCGATGGCCCTGTACGGACGGACCAAGCTGATGACCATCATGTGGACGCAGGAACTGGCGCGGCACCTGGATCCCGCGAAGGTCACCGTCAACTGCTGTGATCCCGGCTTCAACGCCACCGGTCTGGGGCGTGACCTGCCCGGCTCCGGGATCCTGCAACGCGCTTTGAACACTCTGCGCATCGGTGACCCGCGCAAGGGGGCCGGCATCATCGTTCGGCTGGCCACCGACCCCGCGTTCGCACACACCAGTGGCGGCTACTTCTCCGTACGCGATGCCCGGCCGCTGGAGTGCCCCGAGCCCGGCCGGGATCCTCGCGCGCAGAAGCGACTGCGGGACGAGACCGCGACGCTGCTGTCCGCCCGCACGGCTGACTGAGACCGGCGGATCGTCTCTTCACCGGGCATCCCGGCCGCCCGCGCCCACAGCAGTCAGGCGGGCTGATCCGGCGAGCGGAGCACGCCACGCTCGCGCAGTTGGGCGAGGTGTTCCAACCCACCGGGCCGGTACAGCGGCGCCGCCTCGATGCCGGCCTCAGCAGCGCTCACCCGGTGGACGCTGTCCGTCTCAAGCTGGGCAGCGTCAGAGGGCTGAGGCTGCGGACCGTGACCGAGCGGCCTACGCGTGATGCTCATAGCAGCTGATCGTATGTCCCCACCCAGGCCGACCGCGCCATCTCATACGGATCCGCTCGATGTGAGCCGACCAGTCCGACGCGGCGTCACGCTGCGGCGGACGCCCGGGGGGGGACGATTCCTCGGTCTTGCCCAGGACGGAGGAGACCCGGTTAGGGAGTTCACCATTAAGGCGTTAACTGTTACTGTCGAGGCATGGACCAGCCGGAACACGCTCCTACCCGTCCGCTTGAACAGCTCAAGATCATCAACTGGGCTCAGGTGCGGGCCGGACAGGATTGGATTCGCTCCCGAGGACTCACCATGCAGCAAGCATTTGTGCTCAGCTACCTCGCCGATAGCCCCGGGGCCATCCAGCGCGACATCGCGCAGGCGACACGTACGACCGCGGCGAATGTCTCCGGCGTCCTGCGTGGGCTCGAAGCGCGGGATCTCGTTGAACGCCGCTTCGAAGACGGCGATGAACGCAGCAAACGCGTCTTCGCCACCGACGCCGGCATTGAGCTCGTGGCTGGACGTGAGGAGGCGATGATCGCTGTGGACGAGTCGATCCTCGCGCCGCTCACCAGGTCGGAGCGCGCCGCCCTCCAGACACTGCTCGACAAGATCACCGCTGATCTGCCGATCCTGGGCGACTCGTGACGCGCCCGGCCGAGACGCCAAAACCACATCCCGTTCCCCACCGTGTCGGCATCGGCCGACGCGCGCTCGAACCCGCCCGGACAAGCGCGTCCAGCAAGTAAAGGTGCCCTCATCAAGACGCAAGCAGACAGGACACTGACCATGATCCGCGTGGTGTGCGCCCTCGGGCGCGTCGAGTTCGAACGACCGCACACCGCCGAGGGCGACCCCGACGCCGGGCGTACGCTCGTACAGGGGCTGCAAGCGATCGGGCCGGGCGGCGAGCCCAGTGACATCTCCCTGTCACTGGGACTGTTGGCGCCCCGCGCCCCGTACTTCGACCAGCTGGTGCTGGACGCTGTCGAGGCGGGGATCCTCCAGGTCGTAAACCTCGGTGCCGGCTACGATGACCGCGCTCTGCGGTTCCGGCATTCCGGTGTGCGGTTCTTCGACCTCGATCTGCCTGACGTCGTTGCCGACAAGGCTCGTCGGCTCGAAGTGATGGACACCGACACCACGCACATCACCCTGGCCGCAGTGGACTTCGGAACCGCCGATGTCGCCGAGGTCTTGGCTCACGCGGGGCACGACGCCCAGCAGCCGACCCTCTTCATCGCCGAACATCTTGTTCTGTTCCTCGAACCGGGCGGCGTCGAGCGCCTCCTCGCCGGGGTTTCCAGCCGCGCCGCGAGTGGGAGCGCCCTGGCCATCACCGCCGAAGTGCATCCTGCCGGACTCGAGTCCGGCCTCGTCGTCTCGACCGTGGACGATGTGATGTTCAGCGGTGCCGGTCCCCTGCACACGATCCGATCCCGCGACGCCTGGTCGGCACTCTTCCAGCAGAACGGATGGCAGATCGAGGACGCCGACGAGGTGACGGCAGTCAATCACTTCGAGCTTCCAGTAGCCGGCCAGTCCGTCCAGATCCAGACGCAATTCGTCACCGCGACAGTGTGACGCGTACGCGGTCCATGCGGAACGAGTTGCGGTGAGCGGAACCCCACCGCAACTGATCCGCCCACCGTAGGCAGCCGCCCGCCGAAGCCGCCGTCGTCGAGGACATCCGCGCTCTCATCGGCGTCTGCCCAGGCCACGGCTATGCGCCGAGCCGGATTCCGCGACCTCAGGCGAGTGGGGCCCGTACCTTGATCAGTTCCTCGCTCACCTCCCAGAGACGCTGGGCGGACCGGGGGTCGATGGCGTGCGGTACGACGTCGGACGGAGGGTCCTGCTCGGTGCCGAAGGTCAGGGGGGCCGGGTCTTCGTCCAGTGGTGAGATGTCGTTGTCCTTGAGGTAGACACCGCCGATCTCGGCGAGCAGTGGGCTTGCCGCCGCGAACACGATGGTGGCGGCCCCCTGCTGCGGGCTCTTGAGCCCGCGGTCCGGGTCGACGATGGGCCGACCGGACTCGTCGAGCAGTCCCATGGCCCGCTGCTGCTCCTCGCCGACCGAGCTGTTCAGTTTCGTGCCGACGACGACGCCCGGGTGCACGGCGTAGCCGCGGACACCGTCCTGGGCCCAGCGGCGGTCGAGTTCGACGGCGAACAGCACATTGGCCGTCTTGGACTGGCCGTAGGCGAGGTAGTGGTCGTAGCCGGTGGTGAAGTGCGGATCGTCCCAGCGGATGTCGGAGAGTCGGTGGCCACCGGATGACACGTTGACGACGCGGGCGCCGTGGGCGGCGCGCAGCGCGGGCAGCAGGCCCAGGGTCAGCTGGAAGTGGCCCAGGTGGTTGGTGGCGAACTGCGACTCGTAGCCGCGTGCGTCTCGCACCGGGCCGTCACCGAGCGGCAGACCGGCGTTGTTGACCAGGATGTGGAGCGGGCGGCCGGAGTCGAGGTACCGGGCCACGAAGGCGTCGATCGACGTCGGGTCGAGCAGGTCCAGCCGGCTGACCTCGGCACCCTCGATCCCGGCCAGCGCGGCAGCGGCGCCATCCGGGTCGCGCGAGCCGACGGTGACGGACGCACCGGCCTCGCCGAGTGCCCGGGTGGTCTCCAGGCCGAGTCCGCTGTGGCCGCCGGTGACGACGGCGTGGGCACCGGACAGATCGATGCCCGCGAGGACCTCACGGGCCGTCGAGGCCGCGGTGAAGCCGGATCCGAGGGGGTGTTGTTTGTGATCCATGTGGCCACTCTCGCGGGTACCCCTCGTACTCTGAATACTTGCGCGTTCGAGTTTTTTGCTCGATCGTACGAGCATGGTCGACGATCAGCTCTCCGAAGTGTTCGATCACATCGAGATCCAGGGACTGATGACGAGTGGTTTCGCGGCCCGCGAGTCCTGGGTGGCGCGTGGCGCCCTCAGCCACCCCCTGAAGTTCATCGCGGTGGCGCGCGGCCGGGCCCGGCTGACCACCGACAGCACCGAGAGTCCCCTCGCCCTCGTACCGGGCGACGTGGCCATCCTGAACAATCGGGCGTGGCTGGAGCTGAGGGGAGGCACCGGCGACGGGCCGCCCCGCGACATCGATGTGACAACGGCAAGCTACACGTCCATCCGCGAAGACGATGCCGACCACGACGGAGCGGATGTGATCCTGGGCGGCCATATCGCCCTCAACTCGGTCGGCCGGACCCTGCTGCTCCAGGCGCTGCCACCGGTGGGGCATGTCCGGGCCTCCCCCGCCGCGATCCATCTGCGCGACCGGCTCGACGCGCTCCTCGACGAGCTGACCGGCGACCGCGTCGGCTCCGCGTTCGCCATCCGGCAGCACGGGCAGCTCTTCCTGCTCGACATGTTGCGCGCCTACATCGACCAGGCCGAGCTCCCTCCGGGGTGGCTACGGGCCCTCACCGACGATCGGCTGCATCCGGCGCTCAGCCTCATGCACGCCGAACCGGCGAAACCCTGGCGGCTGGAGACGCTGGCGAGCGCCTCGGCGATGTCACGGACGTCGTTCGCCACGCACTTCCGGGCCGTGGCGGGCATGCCGCCGCTCACCTATCTCAACCGCTGGCGGATGCTCCTGGCGCAGCGCGCTCTTCGCGACGGGGACGATCCCGTCGAGTCGCTGGCCGCCACCCTGGGGTACGCGTCCGTGAGCGCGTTCAGCACCGCGTTCAAACGGGAGGTGGGCGAGTCACCGCTGCGATACCGCCACCGGGTGCGTCGGGCGAAGCTCGCACACGCTGATTCATGAGCGGTCATACGGGCCGGGCCAACAGCCATACGGGCAGGGCCCGTTCAGCGCGGCCCGGTCCGGCGCGCCTCCGTTCCGGGCGGCGTCCCACCAGGGTCGGCCGGGACGGTTTCGACAGGTGAGGGGGCCTCCTCGGCCCCGTACCGGCGCAGCAGCCACAGACCGTACGCGGCGTGGAAGGCGTACACGCTCGCCTGCCACCAGTCGGGGGCCGCGCCGGGAGAGCGGATCTGGAAGAAGTCGTCGAGTCCGTGGACGACCGCCATCGGCCAGATCGAGCCGATGGCATAGCGCAGGGCGGCGCAGGTGAAGCCGAAGAGGCCGGCGGACAGCATCTGCCACAGCGTGTCGTCGAGCGGGTCGCCGAAGAACAGGAAGTTCTGGATGTGTCCCGCTCCGAAGAGGATGGCGACGCCGATGGCCGCGCGGACCGGGCCGAGTGGGCGGAGGGTCTGCTGGACGAGTCCCCGGCTGTAGATCTCCTCGTTGACGCCGACCCACAGCAGCGAGATGAGGCCGCTGGCGACAAGTGTCGCGCTGCCGTCGAGTCCCGCCACGGCGTACGAGCAGGCGATCAGCAGCATCGGCGCGGCCGGCCACCAGCGGCGGGGACGGCCGAGCGCGGCCACCGTGGAGGCTCGCAGCCAGCCCCAGCGCCACAGGACGAGCCACGCCCCCGTGGCGCAGATGGCGTTGACCAGGGTGGCGCCGAGGTCCGGATACCACGAGGGAGCCAGTGGAGGCAGGATCACCTCGGCGAACAGCAGCAGCACGGCATGCCAGGCAAATGTCAACTCCAGTGCGCCCCACAGGGGATGACGGATGACGTGGTCTTTCCACGGCTGCATCACGGGACGAGCGTAGCGGTGAGCAGAGAAATAGGCGCAGAAATGGGAACACAGACCTTTTGGGAGCGATCCGATCCGGCCTCGCTCCGATCCGGCCTCGCTCCCCTCTACCCCTGGCCGGACTTCCCCTCAGAGCGGTCGCGGGGTCGGCGGGCGCGGTAGGCGCGTTGGCGGCAGGCGTCGGAGCAGTAGGTACGGGGGCGGCCGGTGGGACTGGAGTGTGAGATGGGGTCGCCGCACTGCGGGCAGGGAGTTTCGTAACGTGCCGACGTTCCGTCACGGCGCCGGGGCTGGTTCCGGACGAACGTCTCGATGCTGTCCAGCACGAGCCGGAGGCCGAACTCGAAGCCCCGGTCGCGGGGGTGGCGCAGGGCACCGGCGGCGCGGAGGCTCGCCACCACCGGATAGCGGGCCGGGATGAAGACGGCGTCCCAGAAGTGGGCGCGGGCGGCCCACCACTGCTCGTCGGTGAGGCCGGAATGGCGCTCGACGGCGGCCGCGTCGAGGGCGTCGCGGGCCGCGCCCCGAACGTACGCGTCGACCAGGTCGAACACATTGACCAGCGCCTCCGGGGGCAGACCGGTCGCGGTGAGCACCCGCAGGACGGATTCGTACCAGGCGAAGCCGTTGGGCCCCAGGGCGGGACGCCCGGCCGGGAGCCGCAGGATCCACGGATGACGGTGGTAGAGGGCCCAGTCGGCGCGGGCGGACAGCTCCAGTCTGGTCCGCCAGTCGCCCGGAGCGGCGTCGGCCGGCGGGACTTCGCCCATCACGGCGTCCGTCATGAGGTCGAGCAGTTCGGCCTTGCCGGGCACGTAGCGGTAGAGCGACATCGTGGTGCAGCCGAGCGCTTCGGCGATCCGGCGCATGGAGACGGCGGCGAGCCCTTCCGCGTCGGCGAGCCCGACCGCGGTGCGCACGATCTGGTCGACGGTGAAGGCGGGGCGCCGGCCTCGGTTGGGGCGTTCGCCCAGGCCCCAGAGCAGTTCCAGGCCGCGCACGGCGCCCGCCTCCCCGCCGTGGCCGGATTCCATCCGCCATCACCCCGCCAAACGTTGACCACCACTCAGCGTATGCGTACAGCATAAACAATGAAATCAAACCGAATGACTCGTTCGACCGTGGTTCTCGGCTGTCTCGCCGCCACCCTCGCCGCCGCTCTCCCCGGGACGCACGCCGCCGGACCTCAGGACCGGGCAGTGGCGATGTCCCGGAAGCCGGTCGCCATGGACCCGGCCTGGCGACAGCAAGTGCTGGACGTCCCCGGCACGTTCGTACGGCCCACATCGGTGACGGCCGAGGGAGACGGTGGCACCGTCACCGGCGCCGACGGGGTGTTACGGGAGGGCGGGGCGGCGGCGACCCTCGCTACGACCGCGCCGCGCGGCGCGCGGCTGGTGATCGACCTCGGCGTACTGGCCGGAGGATACGTCGAGTTGGGGATCCGGCGGGCGTCGGGCGCGCCGATCAGGGCGTCGTACGCGGAGGCGCGCCAGTACCTCGGCCCGGACGGGGACGCCGATCCCGACCCCGGCGGCTTCTTCCACCAGGGCCGGACCCTGGGCACCGACGACGATCCCGACGGACGGGCGGACGTCCACGCACCGCCGCGCGGACCCACCGTGCTGCGCAGCCCCGGTCTGCGCGGCTCCCAGCGGTACATCGCGATCACGCTGGACGGACCCGGCTCGCTCACCCTGGACTTCGTACGGGTGCGGCAGACCACCTTCCCCGGCGCGTACGACGGGCACTTCCTCTCCAGCGACCCGGTGCTCAACCGGGCCTGGTACGCGAGCGCGTACGGCCTGGACCTGTCGACGGCCCGTGGACGCCGTACCGGCGCGGGGCGGGACCGGCCGTGGGTCGTCATGGACGGTCCCAAGCGGGACCGAACCGTCTACGCGGGCGACCTCCAGCTCGTGGCCCTGGCCGCGTACCAGCAGGGCGGCGCGTACCGCCGCGTACTGCGCGACACCATCAACCTGTTCGCCTGCCAGCAGCTGCCCGACGGCACGCTTCCGGCCACCAGTCTGATCGACGTGCCGTGCGAGCCCGGCAACCCCGGTCCCCCGGACGGGTCTCCGCCGGGGTTCGAGCCGCCGGGCGAGGCCGGGAAGGTCAGGCTCGACGGCTTCACCCTCCTGTGGGTCGTCAGCGTGGCCGACTATCTGCGCTTCACCGGGGACCGCGCCTTCGTGGAGCCGCTGCTGCCCGTCGCACGCCGCGCCCTGCGGTTCTTCGCCGAACATGCCCCGAACGCCGACGGCGGGCTGTTCCGGACCGCCGATTACGGCGGGCTGGCCGCCCAGAACTGGCACACCCCGGACCGGGCCGCCGGTGTCGACGCCACCACCAACGCCGCCTACTACGCGGCCCTGCGCTCACTCGCCCGGCTCGAACGGTCCGTGGCGGGCGACCGGGACGCCGCGGCGGCGCTCGACCACCGGGCGGACCGGGTCCGGGCCGCGCTCATCGCCAGGCTGTGGGACCCGGTGGCCGGGGCCATGACGCTCAACACCGACGACCCGCGCCGCGACCCCACCGCCGATGCCAACGCCGCCGCCCTCGCCTTCGGGGTGCTCGACCGCGAACGGGCCCGCCGCGCCATCGCCTATCTGAACACGCACCTCAGTAGTCCGTACGGCACACTCACCACCCGGCACACCGACAACCCGTACATGACCCGGTACATCTCCCCGTATGTGCTGGCCCAGGAGAGCCTGGGCCGGTTCCGGCACGGCGACGGCGCCGGAGCGCTCGGGCTGATCCGCACCGCGTGGGACCACATGGTCCGCAACGGCCCCGGAACGCCGTGGGAGGAGGCAGGCGCCGACGGGAAACCGGCCGTGCCCCGGCCCGGCACCTCGCTGACCTGGGGCGGACACGTCGGTATGGCCCACGCCTGGAGCACCGCGGTGCCCGCGCTGTCGATGAACGTGCTCGGCATCCGGCCGCTCACCGACGGCTACCGCGGATGGGCGGTGGAACCCCACCCGGTCGACCTGCGCTGGGCGCAGGGCGATGTGCCGGTGCCGGCGGGCACGGTGTCCGTACGGTGGCGGCGCGGGGCGGGCGACGACTCGTTCGTCCTCACCGTCCGGGCGCCGGAGGGCACGTCCGGCCGGGTCGCGGTGCCCCTCCTCGGCAAGGACCGCACCATCGCCGTGAACGGCCGGATCGCCTGGCACGACGGCCGCCCGTCGGGGGACGCGGGCCGGGGCGCCCACCGCGTGGGCGATACGGTCGTCTTCGAGGGGGTGAGCGGAACCGCCACCTTCGCCTGGGCGGGGTAGGGGACGGGGTCGATGGCCGTGGGGCAACGTCGTACCGCCGCCCAACGGTGTCGTAGCACGCGACTTCACCGTGTGCTCTGGTCGCCCGCGTCCGGCCCCGATCGCGCGCCCCTGGTGCTCCTGGGGCACGGTGGCGGCACACACAAGAAGGCGCCGGGGATGGTGGGCCGCGCGGACCTCCTGGTGGCCAACCGCGGTTCCCACGTCGTGGCCATCAGCGCGCCCGGCCACGGCGGCCGGGCGCGTACGGCGGTCGACGAGCGGGAGATCGACACGCTCCGGCGGACGATGGCGGCGGACGAGCCGGTCGGCCCGATCGTCGTCCGGTACAACGCCCACCTGGCCGAGCGTGCCGTGCCCGAGTGGCAGGCGACCCTGGACGCCCTCCAGGAGCTGCCGGAGATCGGCGCCGATGGGCCGGTCGGCTACTTCGGCCTGAACATGGGCACCGCGATCGGGGTGCCGCCGGCGGCGGCCGATCCCAGGATCACCGCCGCGGTCTTCGGTGTCCTCCGGCACGAGACCCTGGCCGAGACGGCGAAGCGGATCACCATCCCGGTCGAGTTCGTGCTCCAGGGGGACGACGAACACATCCCGCGCCCGTCCGATCTCGCGTTGTTCGACGCCTTCGCCTCGACGGAGAAGACGCTGCACACCAACGGGAGCAGGCACAAGGAGGTGCCCAGGTTCGAGGCCGACAGCGCGGTCCGGTTCTTCGCCCGGCACCTCGGCGGGGCCATACGCTCACCGGCCTGAGGTGGCAGGTATCGGCGCCCGGCCGCCGGTCGGGCCGCCGATACCGCGCCCCCGTCGCGCCGAGGCCGAGCGGCATGGCGCCGATAGCATCGTGGTCGACGGTCAGCGGATCGCCAGCCCGTGAAATCGCCAACCCGTGAAGGAGCGCCGACGTGCGACTCAGCCCGCGAACCGTGCACGAGATCGATTCGCCGATGGGCGCGACCTACGCCCTGCTGGCGGGCCGCAGTGGCGAGCGTGCGCTACTCGATCTGGCCCAGGCCGCGCCGAGCTACCCGCCCGCGATCGAGATGAACGAGCACGTCGCCAGGGTCGCGCACGAGCCGAACGGCGCCGCCTACGTACCGGCTCCCGGGCTGCCCCGGCTGCGGGAGGCGTTCGCCGCCGACCTCGGCCACGCGTACCAGAGCCCGGTGGGGGCCGGCCAGATGGTCGTCACCGCGGGCTGCAATCAGGCGTTCTGCCTGGTCGCCCAGTCGCTCACCGAGCCGGGTGACGAGGTCATCGAAGTCCTGCCGTACTACTTCAACTACGACATGTGGCTGCGCATGAACGGCGTCGTGCCGCGATACCTGGAGCCCGGCCCCGACCTCGTGCCCGACCCGGAGGCGGCCGAAGCGCTCATCACGCCGCGGACCCGGGCGATCGTGCTGGTCACCCCGGGCAACCCGAGCGGCGTCACCCTGACGCCTGATGTGCTCGCGGGGTTCTACGAGGTGGCGAAGCGGCACGACATCGCGCTGATCCTGGACGAGACCTACCGCTCGTTCCGCGACACCGCGCAACCGGCACACGAGCTGTTCGCCGACCCGGACTGGGACCGGACCCTGGTGAGCCTGCACAGCTTCTCCAAGGACCTGGCGATTCCCGGCTACCGGGTGGGCGCGGTCGTCGCCTCGCCGGAGCTGAGCCGCCAGGTGATGAAGCTGCTCGACTGTGTGGCGATCTGCCCTCCGCGCATCGGGCAGGAGGCCGCCTGGGCCGGGCTGGCCTCGGCCCAGGAATGGCGACGCGCGCGTGCGAACGAGATCGCGGACAAGCGACGTCGGCTGGAAACCGCGCTGGCCGATCGGCCGGGCGGTTTCGAGCTGATGAGCAGCGGAGGATTCTTCGGCTGGATCCGCCACCCCTTCGCCGGGCGCCCCACCGACGAGGTCGTGCGCGACCTCGTCATCCGCTACGACACGCTCGTCATACCGGGCACCGCCTTCCTGCCCGACGACCGCCAGATGTTCCGGGCCAGCTTCGGCAACGTCAGCGGGGCCGGACTCACCGAATTCGCCGAGCGTCTCGAGCTGATGGCCAAGGATCTCCTGGGCTGACCCCGCGTTCCGGCCCGGCCCGCGCTCAGCGGGCGTCCGGCCGCGCGCGGCGTCGGCCGCGATGGCGCCGTACGCCCGCGGCACATACTCCGCGCCGTCGTGGCCGCGCCGCGCCCACTCCGGTGAGTAACACCTCGATCACACCGGCCCCCTCGATCTGTGCGCTCTCAAGCATGCCCTGCCCCGCGACCCCAGATCTACGCCACGCAGAAAAAAATCGACGTGGTGTAGATTTTAAGAGAGAGGCCGAATCGCAGACGCGGCGCACCTGCCGCGGCCAAGGGATGTGAACGAAAATGAAGACCTTCCTGATCACCGGTGTGAGCAGCGGGCTCGGCCGGGCGTTCGCCGAGGGAGCACTGGAGTCGGGGCACACGGTGATCGGCACCGTGCGCCGGGAAGCCGACATGGCGGCGTTCGAGGCCCTGGCGCCGGGACGCGCCCATGCGCGTCGGCTGGATGTGACCGATGACGAGGCCGTACGCGCCGTGGTCGACGAGGTCGAGGCGACCGTCGGTCCGATCGATGTGGCCGTCGCCAACGCGGGCTACGGCCTGGAGGGGATCTTCGAGGAGACACCCCTGTCGGCGGTCCGGGCGCAGTTCGAGACCAATGTGTTCGGGGCCGCGGCGACACTCCAGGCCGTCCTTCCCCATATGCGCAGGCGGCGCGCGGGCCATCTGATGGCGGTGACCTCCATGGGCGGTCTGATGGCGGTGCCCGGCATGTCGGCGTACTGCGGCAGCAAGTTCGCCCTGGAGGGGATGCTGGAGAGCATCCGTAAGGAGGTCGCCGCGTTCGGTATCCACGTCACGGCCATCGAGCCCGGCTCGTTCCGCACGGACTGGGCCGGACGGTCGATGACCCGCGCGGAACGCGCCATCGACGACTACGACGAGCTGTTCACACCGATCCGCGAGGCGCGGATCAGCGCCAGTGGCAATCAGCTCGGCAACCCGGAGAAGGCCGCCGAGGCGCTGCTGCACATCCTCGATGTCCCCGAGCCGCCCGCCCACCTCGTGCTGGGCTCGGACGCGCTGCGCCTGATCACGGCGGCCCGGCAGTCGGTGGACGACGACATCCGCAGCTGGGAGAAGCTGTCCCGGACGACCGACTTCCCCGGCGGTGCCCAGCTCACCGGCAACTGACCTGCGGCGCGTTGTGCACCGAGCCGGACGAGGGCCACGCCCCGGTCCCTCGTCCGGCGGAAGTACAGTGCTCGGAAGAGCCGATCAGGGGAGGCCACAGTGGGAAGGCGCGGTGCCGCCCCGAGAAAGGGAGACCTGCGCGAGCAGGCACTCCTGGACGCCGCCGAGGCGCTGCTCGAACACACCAGTCTCGAGGAGCTCACGGTCGAGGCGATCGCCAAAGGTGCCGGGATCTCACGTGGCTCCCTCTACTTCTACTTCGGCAACAAGCACGAAGTCCTCGCCGCTCTCGTCGAGCGCACCATGCGCACCATTCGGGCCGAGGCCGACAGCACGGCGCAGGATGCCGCCTCCCCACCCGTCGACGTCATGGAACGGGCCGTCCACGGGGTGGAGCGGGTCTGGCGCGAGCACGGCACCGTCATGCGGGCGGCCGTCGACTACTCCGCGCTGCACCCGGTGATCGGGTCCGCCTGGAACGACACGGTCGAAGCGTTCGCCCGCTCCATGACCCAGGTGCTGAAGCGGGCAGGAATCCCTGATGAGCACGGCCCCGACGGAGCCGCGGCGCTGGCGGGCGCCCTGTGCTGGATGACGGAACGGACCTTCTACCGCGCCGCCTGCTCGCCCGGGGAAGACCTCGCCCACGCGACCGCGACCACCATGGAGATCTGGCGCCGCGTCATGAACGGCTGAAGCCCACCACGGCGTGCCCTCACGGCCGGGGACACGGCCTTGTCGCCGAGGGTGAGGTTGCCGGCCCCGGACGGGCGGGCGCCGGTGTCGCAATGGGGCTTGTCCTCGTGCGCGCTCCAGCTCCTACTGTCCACGGGCATGGAGACCACGGCGCACAACAGGACATTGGGCCGTAGCGGCATCGAAGTGAGCGCCCTCGGCTTCGGCTGCTGGGCCATCGGCGGTGAGTGGCGGTCCGCCGACGGGGAGCCCCTGGGCTGGGGCAGGGTTGACGACGACGATTCGGTGCGGGCGATTCGGCGCGCACTCGACCTCGGCGTCACCTTCTTCGACACCGCCGATGTGTACGGCACCGGCCACAGCGAACGCGTACTCGGCCGCGCCCTCGGCAAGCACCGCGCCGACGTCGTCGTCGCCACGAAATGGGGCAATCTCTTCGACGAGCGGACCCGGATCCGCCACGGACAGGACGACTCCCCGGACCATGTACGCCGCGCCCTGACCGCCTCACTGCGGCGCCTGGACACGGACCACGTCGACCTGTACCAGCTCCACATCTCCGACGCCGCCCCCGAACGGGCCGCCCGACTCCGCGACGTCTGCGAGGAACTCGTACGCGAGGGGCTCATCCGCGCGTACGCGTGGAGCACCGACGACCCCGCCCGGGCCGCGGTCTTCGCCGAGGGCCCGCACTGCACGGCCGTCCAGCACCGTCTGAACGTCCTCCAGGACGCGCACGAACTCCTGGCGCTCTGCGCGGAGTCGGACCTCGCCAGCATCAACCGCAGCCCGCTCGCCATGGGATTGCTCACCGGTAAGCACACCGCCGGGCGTTCCCTGGAGAACGGGGACATCCGCAACGCGCCCCCGGCCTGGCTGCCGGGGTTCATCGCGGACGCGGGCGCGGACCCGGCCTGGCTCCGGCGGGTCGACGCCCTGCGGGACATCCTCACCAGCGAGGGTCGCACCCTCGCACAGGGCGCCCTCGCCTGGATCTGGGCCCGCAGCCCGCGGACGATCCCCATCCCCGGCTTCCGTACGGTCCTCCAGGCCGAGGAGAACGCGGGCGCGATCGCGAAGGGGCCGCTCACCGCCGGACAGTTGGCCGATGTCGACCGGATCCTGGGGCAGTGAGCGGCGTGGCCCGCCGCTCCCGCCGACCGCAGCGGCCCCCCGATAAGGCTCCGGCCCGGAGCGAGGATGAAACGGCTGTCACCCGCCGTGTATGTACGTGTGATGACACGGATTTTACCGTCCGTAACGCCATATGACGCACCGCCACGGCTGCATGTCATGTTTATGTCATCCATTGCCACCCGCACACGACCCGGCGAATCCTCGACGAGCCGGAAGCGTGACCATGCGCTCCCCGCGAACGCGCAAGCCCCACAACCCGCAGAGCGCGCACGCACCGCAGCGCGCCACCGACCGAGGAGGACTCCCTCGCGATGGCAGTGATGCGTACCACCAAGCGGCGGATCGCCGCAGGAATGGCCGCCGCGGCGGCCATCGGAGCAGTTACGGTGCTCCCCGCCCACGCCGCACCGGCCGAAGGCACGGTCCTGAACGCCGGAGCCGCGGAAGCGGTCCCGGGCAGCTACATCGTCACCCTGAACAAGACGGCCGGCTTCACGGCGTCCTCCGTCCGGGGCGAGGACCTCATATCCGGATACGGCGGCCAGGTGAAGCGGACCTTCACCGCCGCGCTGAACGGCTATGCGGTGCGTCTGGCGCCCGCCGAGGCCCGGAGACTCGCCGCCGATCCGGCGGTCGCCTCCGTCGAGCAGGACCAGCAGGTCCACGCCGACGCGACCCAGACCGACGCACCCTGGGGCCTGGACCGCGTCGACCAGTCCAACCTGCCGCTGAGCGGCACGTACACCTATCCGGACAGTGCCGGCGGCGGCGTGACCGTCTACGTCCTCGACACCGGTGTGCGGATCACCCACGCGCAGTTCAGCGGCCGGGCGTCGTACGGTTACGACTTCGTGGACAACGACACCACCGCGCAGGACGGCTACGGCCACGGCACGCACGTCGCCACGACCGTCGCGGGCAGCACCTATGGCGTGGCCAAGAAGGCGAACATCGTGGCCGTCCGGGTGCTCGGCAATGACGGATCCGGTACCACGGCAGGCGTCATCGCGGGCGTGGACTGGATCACCGCCAACCACTCGGGCCCGTCCGTCGCCAACGTGTCACTGGGCGGTGGCGCCAGTACCTCCCTCGACAACGCGGTGACCAAGTCGATCGCTTCCGGGGTGACCTACTCCATCGCGGCCGGCAATTCCAACGCCAACGCCGCGAACTACTCCCCCGCCCGGGTACCCACCGCCCTCACCGTGGGCGCCACCACCAACACGGACGCGCGGGCAAGCTACTCCAACTACGGCTCGAGCGTGGACCTCTTCGCCCCGGGCTCGAACATCACGGCCGGCTGGAACACCTCCGACACCGCCACCTACACGGGCTCCGGGACCTCTTTCGCCGCCCCGCATGTCTCGGGCGCCGCGGCGATCTACCTCTCGGGGCACACCACGGCGTCCCCGTCCGAGGTGGGGAGCGCGCTGGTGGACGGGGCCACCTCGGGGGCGCTCTCCGGCATCGGTTCGGGCTCCCCCAACAAGCTGCTGAAGATCGTGCAGTGACCCCCTGATCGCCGTACCCCGCCTTCCCTGATCACACCAGCCGCCCGCCGGACCCCATCCGGCGGGCGGCACTCCGCCCGAGCGCTTCCCGGAGAACTTCACCGTCGATCCGAAACGCTACGAGCGGCGGTACAAGAACGGCTTCCGACAGCAGCGGACCCGGCGCAGATACAGCTACTGCGCGCTGGAACACCTGAGGAGAAACCATGACCACCACTGCCACGGGCTTCGAGATACGGCGGGCAGGTCCGCGGTTCGGCGCGGAGGTGACCGGCATCGACCTGAGGACCGGCGTCGACGAGCGAACCGCCGAGGATCTGCGCCGGGCGTTCCGGGAGCACAAGGTGCTGGTGTTCCGCGGCCAGCACCTCACACCGGATCAGCACGTCGAGGCCGTACGCGCCTTCGCGGAGCCCTTCGCCCACCCGACCGCGGTGAAGGACCCCGCCAATCCGCTGGTCTATCCGTACAACGTCCAGCGGACCGGGAAGGCCAGCACCTGGCACATCGGCGGGCTGTGGCGGAACCCGGTCTTCGCCATCGAGTCGCTGACGTACGAGGTCGTGCCCGCGCTGGGCGGTCATACTCTGTGGGCCGATCTTCAGGCGGCGTACGACGACCTGTCCGAGCCCTTCAAGGAGCTGCTCGAATCGGTCAACGCGGTCTACGACGCCAATGCGGAGAACTACGCACAGGGCAGCAGGCGACGCGGGGTCGAAGAGACCACCGAGCATCCGGTCGTTCTGAAACACCCCGAGACCGGCCGGAAGGGACTGTTCATCAGCACCTCGGCGCTCGGTCTGACAGGTGTCACGGCGCAGGAGGGAAGGGTGCTGCTCGACCATCTGCTCAGGCATGCCTCGTCGCCCGACTACACGATCCGTTTCGGCTGGCAGGCCGGTGACTTCGTGCTCTGGGACAACAGGGCGACCTGGCACTACGCCGTGGACGACTACGGCGACGGCGCCCGCGTCTACCGCAAGGTCATCGGAGTGGAGCCGGTGCGCGGGCCCCGATCCTGACGACGTCCGGTGAGGTTGCCGCTCGTGGGCGCCGGTGGGATAGCCGAGGGTGCCGAGCAGACCGGAAGACGGCGGTCCGCGGCGGGTGCGGTTGTCGTGGAGCGGGGCCACCCCGGCGGCCCACCCGGCGCGGTGGCCCCGCTCCGAAGGACACTTCTAGCCGGCACTCGCCCTGAGGAGCCCGCCGCCGTTTCGGCGGGCCTCGCGGCGCAGTGCGGCCTCTGCCGGGTCGAGTACGGGGACGGCCGCGAGCAGGGCCTTGGTGTAGGGGTTGTCGGGGGCGTCGTAGACCGTGTCCGCCGGGCCCTCCTCCACGACGGTGCCCTGGCGCATGACCGCCACCCGGTCGCTGGCCTGCCGCACCACCGCGAGGTCGTGGGCGATCAGCACCAGGGCGAGCCCGAGGTCGCGTTGGAGTTCTGCCAGGAGGGACAGGACCTGTGCCTGGGTGCTGACGTCGAGCGCGGAGACGGGCTCGTCGCACACGATGAGCTTCGGTCCGGGCGCGAGCGCACGGGCGATGCCGACGCGCTGGCGCTGACCACCGCTGAACTCATGCGGATAGCGGTGGTACCAGCGCGGGTCGAGTCCGACGCGCTCCAGGAGTTCCCGCGCTCGCCGGGTGATTTCCATGTCGGTGAGGTTCCCCGCCGCGCGCAGCGGGTCGGCGACGGACTCGCCGATGCCGCGGCGTGGGTTGAGCGAGGAGACCGGGTCCTGGAACACCATCTGAAGGTCGCTGTGGACACCGGTCAGCTCGTGCCCCCGGTAGCGGACGGAGCCGCCACTGGGTTCCAGCAGGCGGACCAGCATCCGGCCCAGTGTGGTCTTGCCGCTGCCCGACTCGCCGACGATGCCGAGGGTCTCGCCTCGCGCCACGGTCAGCGACACACCGTCCACGGCGACCGTGCGGTCCTTCCTGCGCCCGAACTCCCGGCGCACCTCCGCCGCTTCCAGCAGGACATCGCCCGTGGACGCGGACGAGAGGGCGGACGCGGCGGCCATCGGCGCACGCCGGGCCTCCACCCGGGGCACGGCGGCCAGCAGTTCGCGGGTGTACGGCTGCCGCGGGAACTTCAGAACGGTGCCCACCGGACCCCGCTCCACGGCCCGCCCGCCCCTCATGACCAGCATGTCCTCCACACTGCTCGCCACCACGCCCAGGTCGTGGGAGACCAGGACCAGGCCCATGCCGGTCTCCGCGCGCAGGTCGTGGAGCAGGTCGAGGATCTGGGCCTGGACGGTCACGTCCAGGGCGGTGGTCGGCTCGTCGGCCACCAGCACCCGCGGCGCGCAGGCGAGCGCCATCGCGATCAGTGCGCGCTGCCGCATACCGCCGCTGAACTCGTGCGGCCGGGACCGGGAGCGGCGTGCCGCGTCGGGGATGCCGACCCGGTCCAGCACGGTGATCGCACGTTGCCGGGCGTCTCGCCGGGACACCTGCGGGGTGTGAATCCGGTGGACCTCGGCGATCTGGTCGCCGATGGGCAGGTAGGGGTCGAGGGAGGACAGCGGGTCCTGGAAGACCATGGCGGCGATGCCACCGCGCAGACGCCGCAGCTCCCGTACCGGCGCGGTCGCCACATCGATGCCGCCGACCCGTACGGTGCCGGTCAGATGTGCTCCGGTGCCGCGGTGCAGGCCCAGCAGCGCCGCGGCGACCGTGCTCTTCCCGGAGCCGGATTCCCCCACGATGCCGAGTGCCTGCCCGGCGGTGAGCCGGAAGGACAGGTCGTCGACCGCGCGGACGGTCTCCTCGCCCATGGGGAAGTCGACCGTCAGTCCCCGGACCTCGACCAGGGGTTCGGCCGTCCCGGCCGCCGGATCCGTCGGCTGATGCGGTGTCATGACAGGACCACCCTTCGGTCGGCCAGGGCGTAGAGGACGTCCGCGACGGCGTTGGCGATGACCACGGCGGTCCCGATGACGAGCACCACACCGACGACGACCGGCAGGTCCACGGAGCGGACGCTGTCGACGAGGAGCCGGCCCAGGCCCGGGAGGCCGAAGAGCTGCTCGGTGAGCATCGCGCCACCCATCACCTGCCCCAGGTCCAGCGCGCTCAGGGCGATCACCGGGGGCAGCGCCCCGCGCAGCGCGTGCCGGGTGACGAGGGCGCGTTCGCTCACTCCGTAGGCGCGGAAGGTGCGGATGTGGTCCTCCGCGAGGACCTCGAGGGTGGCGGAGCGGGTGAGCCGGGCGTACTTCGCGCTCTCGAAGAGGCCGAGGGTCAGCCAGGGCAGCAGCATGTTCCAGGCCCACTGCTCGGGGTCCTGGGACAGCGGGACGTACGACGGGAACGGCAGCCACCGCAGATAGGCGCACACCGCCATGAGCAGCAACAGACCCAGGATGAAGACGGGGGTGCCGGTTCCGGCCAGGGTGAGGACGGTGAGCACGCGTTCGGTCACCCCGCCGCGGCGCAGCGCGGACAGCAGACCGGTGCCGACACCCAGCGCAAGCCACACCACCAGCGCGCCGATGGCGAGCGAGGTGGTGGCCGGGAGCCCCGCCACGATCAACGCGGTGACCTGCTGGTCGTTCTGGTGGGACAGCCCCAGGCAGGGCGCGGCGCAGTGCTGGAGCGAGGTCCCCGTCGAGTAGTCGCGGCCCGCGAACACGCCCTGGAGGAAGTGCAGATACTGGGCGTACGCCGGTTCGTCGAGCCCCAGTTGGCCGCGCACCTGCGCCACCTGGGCCGGGTTGCAGCGTTCCCCGCAGGCGAGCTGGGCGGGGTCGCCGGGGACGAGGTAGAAGAGGGCGTACAGGACGACGGAGAGCACCAGCAGTACCGTCACGGCACCCACCAGGCGCTTCGCCGCGAAGCGCAGGCCCGTAAATCGTTCAGTCACGGGTCTTCTCCTTGCGGGTGCCCACCCGCAGGCGGCTGGCCTCCCGCGGGTCGAGTGCGGTGCGCACCGCGTCGCCGAGCACGGTGAAGGCGAGGACCGTGACGAACAGCAGCCCGGACGGCAGCAGAACGTACATCGGGTCGGCACGGAACCATGTGGTCGCCGTCGACAGCATCTGGCCCCATGCGGGCGTGGGCGGCTTCACGCCGATGCCGAGGAACGACAGCGACGCCTCCAGCACGATGTTGGACGGGAGGAGGATGGCGGCGTGGGTGATGACGGGCGCGGCGAGCGAGGGCAGCATCTCCCGCCGGACCACGCGCAGGGGGCCCGAGCCGCCGAGGCGGGCCGCGGCGACGAAGTCGAGGCGGCGCAGGGTCAGGGTCTGGGCCCGTACCAGCCGGGAGGTACCGCCCCAGTTGAGGGCGCCCATGACCAGGATGAGCAGCAGCGGGCGCGGAAAGTCCTCGGGTACCACGGTGGTCAGCGCGATCGCCAGGACCAGCATCGGCAGCGCCACCATCACATCCGTGATCCGGCTGAGGACCTGGTCCGCCCATCTGTTGCCGAGCGCCGCGGCCAGGCCCACGCTCACCCCGATCAGCACCTGGAGCAGCAGCGCCCCCGCCGCCACGAGCAGCGACACCCGGGCGCCGTACACCAGCCGGGCGAAGAGGTCGCGGCCGGTGCCGGGTTCGACACCCAGCCAGTGGGTGCCGCTGATGCCGCCGAACGCGCCGTGCGGTGCGCCGCCGCTCGCGGAGTTCACCAGCTCGTCGTGGTAGGTGTACGGGTCCTGCCCGCTGACCGCCGTGAGCAGCGGCGCGGCGAGTGCGGCCAGGAGCAGCGCGGCGAGCACCGCGCCCGCGACGACGGCCGAGGGCCGGGTGCGCAGCCTGCGCCACACACCGCGGGCCCCGGCCGCCGGCCCCGGGGCGGGCGGATCGCCCGCCCCGGGTGCCAACACGTCCTGCACCGCCATTACTTGACCGCCACCTGCGAGATGTCGAGGACGCCGGTCCAGTCGCTGATGACGACGTGTTGGATGTTCTTGCCGACCAGGCGCTGGTAGACCGGGTGGAAGAGCGGCACCGTGAGGGCCCGCTCACCGATCTTCTTGTCCAGGGCGCCCCAGCGCTCGGCCGCGGCGTCCAGGTCGGTGAGCCCACTGATCTCGTCGATCTCCTTGTTGACCGCGGGGTCGTCGAGCTGGGCGTGGTTGAAGTTGGCGCCGTCCTTGACGATCTGCCGTCCGTCGAAGATGGGGGCGAGGAACGGGTAGCCGGCGGGCCAGTCGGCGCCCCAGCGGCTCAGGAAGAACCCCGGGGTGTCGTCGGTGTCCCAGCGCTTCTCGTTGTAGGCGTTGGTCTCCAGGCCCTTGAGCTTCACCGTGATGCCGGCCTTGGCCAGGGACTGCTGGACGGCCGCGGCGACCTTGGGGCCCATCTCGCCCTCGGCGGTGGAGTGGGTGAGGGTCACGGTGAGGCCGTCCGGGTAACCGGCCTTCCTCAGCTCCTCCTTGGCCTTCGCGGGGTTGCCGTTCCCGCCTGCCGGGAAGTGGTCGTAGGGCGTGTAGCCGAATGCCTTCTGGTTCGGCAGGAAGGTGGTGGCGGGCTCGGCGAGGGAGGAGCCGCCCACGGCGTTGATGACGCTGCTGCGGCCGATCGCGTACGAGATCGCCCGGCGTACCCCGGGCCGGTCGAACGGCTTCACCTTCGGGTTGAACGCCAGATAGTCGGTGTAGCCGAAGTGCCCGATCCCGACCCGTGACTTCAGGGCCTTGTCCTGGCCGATCTGGGCGAGTTCGGCGGGGCCGAGGTTGGTGTCCGTGGTGATGGCCGCGGTGTCGTCGCCCGAACTGGTCGACAGCCGCTGGTTGATGACCGCCGGGTCGAGCCCGGAGCGCACATCGATGGTGTCCGGGTATGCCTTGCGCTGGTCGTCGACCTTCTGGGACCAGTGCGTATTGCGCTTCAGCTGGAGCCGTTCACCGTCGTTGGTGTTCTTGACGACCTCGTACGGTCCGGAGGAGATGGGGTGTTTCTCGTAGGTGGTGCCGGTGTCCTTGTCCCGGGGCACGGGCGCGAACTGGGTCTGGGTCGCCAGGTAGGGGAAGTCGCCGACGGGTTTCTTCAGCTTGAAGACGATGGTCCGATCGTCCGGCGTCTCGATGGAGTCGAGCGTCTTCTTGCCCTTGCCGGACTTGTAGGGGCCCTGGTAGGTGTCGCCGCCTATCAGCCAGTCGCGCAGGTACGGGGCCCCGCCGGAGAGTTCGGCGGCGAAGGACCGCTCCACGCCGTACTTGATGTCGGCGGAGGTGATGGCGGAGCCGTCCTCGAACTTCAGCCCCTTCTTGAGTGTGTACGTCCACACCGTGGCGTTCTTGCTGGGGGTGCCGAGGCCCGTGGCGAGGTCGGGGACCACCTTCGTGCCGGCGGCACCGGCCGCCCGGTTGCGGGTGGTCAGCGTACGGAAGACCAGCGAGGGGATGTTGCCTCCGCCGGAGGTGTAGAGGCGGGCCGGGTCGAAGTCCGACTGGGCCTCGGAGTTGAGCACGGTGAGCTTGCCGCCCTTGGCCGCCTTCCCGTCGCCCCCTCCGGAACTCGCACCGCCGTCCTGCGGCCCGGAGCAGGCCGCGACCCCTCCGAGGAGGACCAGGCTGACGGCGGCCACGGCGGCGCGCTGGGCGAACGGTCTGGGTTCACGCATGGGGAATGGATGCCTTTCGGGGCGGAGGGCGCCGTCGGAAGGCAGCGGAAACAGCTGAGGAAGGGCGCTGAGCGCGCGAACCGCACCGACGGGCGAGAGAAGTGTTGCGCCGGATCGGGCTCGGTGGGATGACGACGCGAGGCGGGCAGCGCCTCTTCGAGCCCGTGGCTCAGCGACAGTCGACGTCGGACACCGCGTGTGCGTGCACACCGATGAGCGCCAGGCGGAAGCCGGCGTGCACGGGGACGCGGTGACTCGACATGGGGAGAAGACTGTACGAGCGTGTCGCGCGAGACAATAGCGTATCAGCATCCGAGACGAATCGTCTCGGATTCCTGAGCAGGCCGACGACTCCGAGGGACGGGGATCCGGTCATACGGCTTGTTCTATTGCAGGCGCGTGAACAAATCTTCCGCCCCTTGCATCCGACTTCGCATGCGAAGCAGTATCGGGAGCACTTCACGGGAGGAAAGCCCGGACGCATCGCACCTGAGGAAGAAGAGCCCTATGACGCACCATGTGAGTCGCCGTGACGCTCTGCGGTCCACCGGAGCGGCCGGACTGGCCCTCCTGGGTGGAGGGCTCCTCAGCGCCTGTGGCGCGCCCGGGGGCTCGTCCGGCGGCGGGACCCGGCTGACCATGTTCCGCTGGGCCGGGGCCCAGGGGGAGGTGCCGAAGGAGGTCGGGGACGCCTTCGCGAAGAGATACGGCGTCACGGTCCGGTACATCGAGGGCACCAATGCCGAGACCTTCCCGAAACTCGTCTCCTCGGTACAGGTCAACGCGCACCGGCCCCTGCTGAACCTCGGCTTCTTCAACGCCCAGAGCTTCGCCCAGGGGGCCGCCGAGGGCCTGTGGGCCCCGGTGGACTCCAAACTGGTCCCCAACGCGGCCAAGGTGCTGCCGGAGTTCCGCCGCGATGACGGCTTGGGGGTGTACACGGTGATGGACGCCATGGGCATCCTTTACAACACCAACGTCGTCAAGAGTCCCCCGAAGTCCTGGCTCGATCTGTTCAAGCCCGAGTACCGCTCCAAGGTGACCACCTGGGACGCCCCCGCCTTCGCCGTCAACGCCGTGCCCGTCGTCAACAAGCTCAAAGGCGGTGGTGAGGCGGATCTGTCCAAGGGGATCGACGTCTTCGCGGACGCCGCGAAGAAGGGCCAGTTCGCCGGGCTGGCCGCCGACGGCAGTTTCGCCATGGCCTGTGGCGAGCTGGAGACATCCGTGCGGCTGCGACTGCCCATCGTGCACCTACAGTTCACCAACCACAGCCTCGGCTGGATCAAGATGCTCCAGCATCTGTACACCGGACGGCGTTACTTCGGCGTCGATCCCGGCACCATCGACGCGGTCGGCGTGGCGCGGGCCTGCGGAATGCGGGCCCACCGTGTCCGGTCACTGCCCGAACTGACCCGGAGGCTGCGCTCCTTCCACGAGGACGGCGGTCCGCTCTACCTCGACATCGAGGTCCCGCACCTGATCGACCACACTCCTCCGGTGCCCGCCTGGGACACGGGCCGGGCGGGCACCGGTGAACGACCGGTTTACTAGAGCCGCCGCACACCAGTCCCCAGGCGATGAGGAATCGGAACGGATGACCCAGAATCCAGCGCAGTCGGAACCCGTGGAGCGCGCGCCCGCCGAGGGCCGCGCACGGGACGCCGCTCCGCCGCCCCGCCCGCGTACCCGGCGCTCGGAGGAGGTGTACTGGACGCTGCGCCGCGAGATCACCGCCGGTGTGCTGCGGCCCAACGCCGCGCTGGTCGAAGACGAGATCGCCGCCCGGCTGGGTGTCTCCCGTACGCCGGTGCGCGAGAGCATGCAGCGGCTGGAGGCGGACGGGCTCATCGACTCCCATCGACGGCGCTGGATCGTCCATGAGCACACCCAGGACGAGATCGTCCAGCTGTACGAGGTCAGGTGCGGGCTCGAAAGCCACGCCGCCCGCCTGGCCGGCCGACGAGCCACACCGGAACAGCTCAAGGTGATCGAGGGCTGGCGGCCGAGGATGACCGCCCACGACCCGGCGGTACTGAACGACCGCGCCCGCAACAACGACAGCTTCCACGACGCGATCAACGCGGCATCGGGCAACCTCCGGCTGCTGGCGGCGATCCGGGCCAACCGTCTGTTCCACTTCAACACCCGGCTGGCGGCCCTCTACAGCCCCGATGAGCTCGCCCGCTCCTCCCGGCAGCACGACGAGCTCATCACGGCGGTATGCGCCCGTGACGCCGAACAGGCGGCGACGACCGCACGCGAACACGTGGAGTTCTCCCTGGAGCTGATCCTGCGGAAGCTGTTCTGACGGTAGGCGGGCACCCCGGCGCAGGTCTCGGACGCCGGGGCGAGTCAGCCGAATTCGGTGAGCCGCTGCGCGCGAGGGTCCGGCCGCTCGGCGGCGGCGCGGGCGTGCCGCGGCCATGGGAGCCCGAAGCGTTCGCGAAGTGTGCCGGTGGGATACTCCTTCCGGAAGAGTCCACGTGCCTGCAAGATCGGGACCACCAGGCGCGTGAAGTTCTCGAAGTCCACGGCGGAGTCGGCCGGCATGATGGTGAAGCCGTCGGCCGCGCCCCCGCGGAACCAGTCCTCGAGGTCGTCGGCGACCTGTGTCGCGGAGCCGACCAGGAGCCGATGGCCCGCTCCACCGGCCGACCGCTGGACGAGTTCCCGCGGTGTGCGGGGGCGCTCGGCGATCAGGGCGCGCGTCGAGAGGGTGAAGCCGACGGAGAACGCCCCCTCCGCAGGAGCGTCCGGGAGATCGTCGATCGTGATGGTGTCGTCGGGCCCGAACCTGTCCGCGGGCAGACCGAGACCGGTGACCACGGCCGCCGCGAGCCTCTCCAGCGGGAGCGTTCCATACAGCTCCCGCTCCCGTCGCCGGGCCTCGTCCTCGGTCTCGGCCACGAGGACGACCACGCCGAGTGAGACCTTGACATCATCCGGTCGCCGCCCGGCCGCCGTGGCGCGCCGGCGGATGTCATCGCGGAAGGCGACCGCCTTCGGCTGGGTCTGCGCCACGGTGAAGACGACATCGGCGAAGTCACCCGCGAGTCCCAGCCCGCCTTCCGAGCCTCCGGCCTGGACGATCACGGGTCGTCCCTGGGGTCCGGCGGGTACGGGCAGTGGGCCGCGAACCGAGAAGAACTCGCCGCGGTGGTCGATGGGGCGGATCCGGCTCGGGTCGGCGTATCTGCCGTTCGTCTTGTCGCCGGTGACGGCTCCCGGCTCCCACGCGTCCCACAGCCGTGTCACCACATCGAGGAACTCATGGGCCCGGCGGTATCGCGTGGGTTTGTCCGGGTGATCCTCCAGACCGAAGTTCGCCGCGGCCGCGGTGGTTCCGGTGGTCACGATGTTCACCGCGGCGCGTCCCTTGCTCACATGATCCAGCGCGTTGAAGCGGCGCGCGAGGTTGTAGGGCGAGTTGTAGGTCGTCGAACTGGTGATGATGAATCCGATACGTTCGGTGTTCCCGGACAGATGGGCCAGCAGGATCAGCGGGTCCAGTCCCGTGTCCGGTGCGTGCTCGATACCGGCTCCCAGAGCGGGACCGTCGCCGAGGAAGACCGCGTCGATCTTGGCGTCCTCGGCGGCCTTCGCGAGTCGGCTGAAGTGGTCGACGTCCAAGTAGGTCAGCGGATCGGCATGCGGCAGTCGCCACGCCTGGCGGAAGTGGCCAGGGGTCAGGAGTGAGAGGTTGAGGTGAAAGCCGGTCACGGCCGCGGGGCTCCCCTCCGGGGGATCGGTGGTTCGGACACGGTGGCGCACGGCTCCTGAAGCGGATGCCATCCGAGCAGCGGTGCGACCTCCCGCGCGGTGGCGGTGAGCAGCCGGATGTGCTCGTCGAACCCCGGCACGCCGGGGACGAAGCTGACGAGCAGGTCGGTGGCTCCGGCGAGGGACGGGTCGGCGGCGAGGGATTCGGCGATCGCCCCGGCCGGCCCGAGCAGTGCCCGGTCGCGCTCGAGGTACTCCTCGACGCCGGCCTCGGTGTCAGCACGGCGCCTGGACGCCCATGACTGCCAGCGGCGTACACCGGGGGCGACAGCGCGGAGGGCACCGGCGCTGTCGGGGTGCGGATAGACCGCGCGCGAGACCTGGACACGCGGTTCGTACCCGGCTGCGGCCGCGGCTTCGCGATACGCGGCGACGACAGCCGCCTGCTGCTCGACGGTCTGCCGGCCGGTCCAGTCGCCGGCCCGGGAAAGCTGCAACCCGTCGCCGGCCCCGGCGGCCGCGATCGCCGCGTCGACGGCCCGCCCCGGGTCGCTCGTGGTCGCCTGCCACACCCGCTGCCGCACTCCGGTGCCCGGAGGGTGCAGCACCTCTCCGACGGTGTTCACCGGGTGGCCCTCCAGGACCTCATGGAGTTTCGCCACGTTCCGGTCGAAGAGGGTCCGCTTGTCATCGAGGCTGCGGCCGAACGCCTCCCAGGCCGTGGGGAACGGCCCCGAGCCGACGCCCAGTTCCACCCGCCCGCCGCTGAGCTCATCCAGCACGGCCGCGTCCTCGGCAACGGCCAGCGGGTCGGCGAGCGGCAGGACGAGCACACCGGTGCCGAGCCGGATGCGGGTGGTGTGCTCGGCGATCGCGGCCAGCAGGACCAGTGGGGCGGAGACATGCTCGTTGCCTTGGCGGAAGTGGCGGTGTATCACCCAGCCCGAGTCGTAGCCGAGTCGCTCGGCGGCGACGAACAGCTCGATGGCCTGTCGGTAGGCCGAGGCGGGGGCGAGGTCCGAGTCGAGGTGGAGCAGGAAGGCGAGCCGGAAGGGGCGGCCGTCCGCCACTCCGGCTCCGACCGCCCCGGTACGCTCGGAGGTCCCCTCAGACACGGACGCCGGTCCCGTGGACGCCGTGCCGGTCGATGAGCGCGAGTTCCTCATCGGTCAGCGGTGGGAAGTCCAGCGCTCGGGTGTTGTGGTCCAGCTGCCAGGTCGAGCTCGCGCCGATGAGCGCACTGGTCACCTGCGGCTGCCGCAGCACCCATTGCAGCGCGAGCTGCGCCAGTGACTGTCCGCGCCGCTGGGCGATCTCATGGAGCGCCGTGGCTCGTTCGCGGTAGGTGTCGTCGATGTCGTCGGCCGACAGGAAGGCGCTGTTCCGGGCTCGGGCGCCCGGGGGGATCGCGCCGTCGAGGTACTTGTTGGTCAGCAGCCCCTGGGCCAGCGGGCTGTAGACGACGAGGCCGAAGCCGTCCTCGGCGGCCAGCTTGAGCAGACCGTTGATTTCCGGGCGACGATCGAAGATCGAGTACCGCGGCTGGTGCACCAGCAGCGGAACCCCTTCCTGGCGGAGCGACTCGGCCGCTTCATGGGCGCGCTCCGGGGTGTAGTTGGAGATTCCGGCGTAGAGCGCCTTGCCGGACCGGACCGCGGTGACCAGCGCGCCGACCGTCTCCTCCAGCGGGGTGGCGAGGTCGGGGCTGTGGCTGTAGAAGATGTCGACGTAGTCCGTGCCGAGGTCACACAGGCTGTGGTCGAGCGAGGTCAGCAGCGACTTGCGCGAGCCCCCCTTGTGGTAGGGGCTCGGGCCGATCGGGTTGCCGGCCTTGGTCGACAGGATCAGCTCGTCCCGGTGGGGTGCGAGGTCCTTCCTCAGCACCGTCCCGAAGAACTTCTCCGCGGCGCGGTGCGGCGGGCCGTAGCGGTTGGCGTTGTCGAAATGGGTGATTCCGAGGTCGAAGGCGTGCAGCACGATCTCGCGCTGGGTTTCGTAGGGGTAGTCGGTCCCGAACTTCTGCCAGAGGCCGAAGGAGAAGGCGGGCAGGTCGAGGCCCGAGTCACCGGTACGGCGGTACTCCTGCTTCGTGTAGCGGTCGTCCGCCGCGTGGTGAGTGGTTTCGAAGGGTCCGAAGGCCGGCATGAACGGGTGTCCTTTCGTGGACGTCGGAAGACTGGGTAGGGGTCGCGGGCCGGGTGTGGTTTCAGAAGAGCCCGGTGGTCGGTGGTTCCTCACCGGCCAGGTGGTAGGCGCCGACCACGGCTGCCTTCCAGTCCCGGGGATTGTGGTTGGCGACGGTCCGGGCGTTGCGCCAGTGCCGGTCGAAGGCGTACTCCCGGTCGGTCGCGGAGCCCCCGCCGACGTCGAAGAGCAGTTCCCCCGCCTTGAGAGCCGACTCGATGGCGATGTACTGCGCCTGGGCGACGGCGATGGCCGCGGTCGCGCCGGCCGTGCGGACCTCGTCGTCCGGGGTGTGCCGGACCCGCTCCAGTGTCTCGGCCGCGAGGACGACGGAACCGCGGGCGGCGTGTGCGCGGGCCGCCATCTGACCGACGACATGCCGGACATACGGGTCGTCGATGGTTCTGCCCGCCGTGCTGTGCTTGATCGGGCGGGCCTTCTCCCGGCCGAACCAGACCGCGTCGTCGAGCGCCGCGGCGGCGATACCGGCCTGGATCGAGGCCAGGTAGAGCTGGGCGAATGATCCCAGCCACGGATTGCGCAGCTCGTTCCTGTCGATGCGGACGAGTTCGTCATCGGTGACGCGGACGTCGGTCAGCCGGGTGGTTCCGCTGGCCGTGAGGCGCTGGCCGACGGCGTCGAAGTCGTCGAGCCGTTCGACGCCTTCCCGATCGGTGGGAACGGTGAACTGGACGATGTCGCCGTTCTCGTCGACCGCGGTGCCGCCGAACCATGCGGCGTACAGGCCGCCGGTGCTGTAGTACTTGGTGCCGTTGAGCACATAGCCGGAGCCGTCACGGCGGAGAGTGGTGGCCACGGAGCCGCTCGCGCCGCCGGTTCGCTCATTGCCGGTGCCGGCGAAGAGGTCGCCGTGTCGCAGTCGCTCCAGTGAGCGCTCCCGGTGGGGCAGGTCACGGCGTACGGCGACGCGGTTGGCGATGAGAAAGCTCGACCGCAGTGCCTGGGCGACGCTGGAATCGGCCCGCGCGAGGTCGATGACCACCTCGGCGACATCGCGCGGTGTCCCGCCCGCGCCGCCGTCCTCGGAGGGAATACCGATCAGCAGCAACCGTGCCTCGGCCAGCGCGCGTACCTGCCCGAACGGGTGGTCCCGGGTATCTTCACGGCGGCGGGCGGTCGCGGCCAGCTCCGCGAGGACCGGCGCGATCGCGGCGCGGATGCCCGCCACGGTCGGCGGGGCGGCCGGGTCTGTGGCCCGGCCGGTGGCGTGGAGCGTCCAGGTCATGAACCGGCTCCGATCGGTTCGGGCAGGCCGAGCGCGGCGCGCAGGGTCGCTCCGTCGGAGGGCCCGAGACGTGGCACGAGTGCTCGCAGCAGGGCGAGAAGGCGGTCGTGGTCACCCGTCGGGACGAGTTCCAGCCCGTCGAAGCCGTACCGCTCGGCCCAGTCGGCCAACCGGGCGGCGGTCCGCTCCGCGGTGGTGTCGTCCGCCGGCAGCTCGACCCGGCCGAGCACCGCGATGTCCGCGCGCCGCCGGCCGACGCGCTCGAACGCCTCGGCCAGCCGTGCGACCGCCTCCGGGGCCTGGGCCCGGGAGATGACGACGGCATCGGCCAGGGCCACGACATCGGCCCAGTCCAGATCGTCGCGGGCGTCGGCGACGAGCACCGGCCGCCCCTGCGGTGAGGACGGTCCGTCGAGTGGCCCCGCCACGCGGTAGAACCGGCCGTCGTGGTCGATCGGCTTGATGAGAGTGTCCTCCGCGAAGACGCCGGTGGCCTGGTCGCCGAGCAACGCCGCGGCGGGAAAGCTCTCCCACAGACCGGTCAGGACACCCGCGTATTCGGCCCACCGCCGGTGCCGCGCCGTGGCCGTCCGGTCGGGCACCGTCGCCTCACTGACCTCGTCACCGTCTCCCGCTCGCAGGGCCAGGCCGGTGCGGCCCCCGGTGGCCCGGTCCAGTGACAGCACCCGGCGGGCGAGGTTGTACGGCGCGTTGTGTGTCGTCGGAGCGTCGACGATCCAGTGCGACTCGGGGAATCGGCCGGCCAGGTGGGCGGCGACCACCGTGGTGTCGAGTACGTCATCCGGATCGCCGTCGAGGAGGCGCACCGCGGTGACGCCCGTATCACGGGCCACCGCGGCGATCTCGATCGCGTCGGCGGCGGAGCGGGAGGATCCGACCGCGAGGTCGAGGACGATGGTTCTGGTCATGAGATGTTCCGGCCCTCCTGGCCTAGCGGGTGGCTCCGGGTGCGGCGGACACGTAGGACGGGCGCGGCGGACCGGGCGTCCCGAGGCCGAGGTGGCCGCGCAGTGTGGTGTCGTCGTACTCACGGCGGAAGAGACCGCGACGCCGCAACTCGGGAATCAGCTGGTCGGCGAAGTCGTCGAATCCGGACGGCAGCACATCGGGCATGACGTTGAAGCCGTCGGCCGCACCCTGCCGGAACCACAGCTCGATGTCGTCGGCGACCTGCTCCGGAGTGCCGACCACGATCCGGTGGCCGCCACCGCCGCTCAGTTTGCGCAGCAGCCGGCCGAGCGTGGGATTCTCCTTGTCGATGATGGCTTTCACGACCCGGTAGAAGGTCTGCGAGCCACCGGCCCGGTCCGGCTCGACCAGCAGCTCGCGCGGGATGGGTTCGTCGTCCGACAGACCCTCCAGGGAGAAGCCGAGCTGGCCCGCGAGGCGCCGTCGCGCGTAGGCGTCGGGAAGGATCTCGTCGAGCGTCTCGCGCCGCCTGCGGGCCTCTTCCTCGGTGCTGCCGAGTACGGTCGAGAGGCCGGGCAGGACGACGACGTCCTGGGGACGGCGTCCGAACTCCACCGCGCCGGCGCGGATCTCGTCACGGAACGACGTGGCGTCGTCGATGTCCTGGTCCGCGGAGAAGATCACTTCGCCGACGCGCGAAGCCAGGCGGCGTCCGTCGCTGGATCCACCGGCCTGCACGACAACGGGGCGCCCCTGCGGAGAGGCGAACGCCCGCCGGTCCGCCCACTGGGCGATGACCTGGTGGGTGAATTCCGCCGCCCGCCGGTACCGCTGCGCATGCTCGGGCTCGCCCGGCCGTCCGAAGTTGCGTGCGGCGGCGGCGCCTGCGGTGGTGACGACGTTCCATCCGACCCGGCCACCGCTGAGGTGATCCAGGTCGCCCACCCGGCGGGCGAGTTCGATCGGATCGTTGTAGCTCGACGACAGCGTTCCTATCAGCCCGATGCGCTCGGTCTGGGCGGCGATCCGCGCCAGCACGGTGGTCGGCTCCAGGTTGTTGCCGGGCCGGTGGCGGACGAGAGGCTCGAGGACCGGGCCGTCGGCGAGGAACACCGCGTCCAGCTTCGCCGCCTCCGCCTTCTTCGCGATCCTGGTGTAGTGCTCGATGGTGTAACTCGCCCGCCCGTCGGTCCCGGGGAACCGCCACGAGCCGCCGAAGACACCGGCGTTGAGGATGTTGACGTTGATGTGCAGTTGGCGAGTCACTGTTGCCGACCTTCCTGGGACCGCCGGCCGCGGTCGTACGACGACTGCGGGGCGACACCGTTGACGACGAACGCGCCGATGACCCTGGGCTTGTATATGACCGGGTTGTGCGAGGCGAGGGTGCGGGCGTTGCGCCAGTGCCGGTCGAGGTGGGCACTCTCCCGGACCGCTGACGAGCCGCCGGCGTTGAAGGCGATGGTCGCGGCGTCGAGAACGGCCTCGACGATGGCGATCTGCGCGGCCGACACATCGATGTAGTTGGCGGTGTACGCCTGCTGCGAACCGTCCCGGTCGGCCGTCTCAAGGCCCTCGGCGACCGTCCTGAGCAGGGAGTCCACCGTGAGGGCACGGGTGTGGAGGCGACCGACGACACCCAGCACCTCGGGGTCCTCGGCGGCCTGTTCGGACAGCGCGTGCAGGCTGGTGCGGGTGCGGGACCTCACCACGGCGACGGTCTCGTCGACCAGGCTGTGGGCGATACCGGCGAGGTTGGCCAGGTGTACGAGCTGCACGAAGGCCGGGAGGGAGCGCAGGTTCTCCTTGAACCGGCCCAGTTCCCCGTTCTCCTCGACGGGGACGCGGTCGAAGACGGTCGTACCGCTCCCGGTCAGACGCTGCCCGATTCCGTCCCAGTCCTCGGCGTGGGTAACGCCCGGATGCCGCGCGGGAACCACGGCGAACCAGCGGTTGCCGTCGTCGTCCGCGACCGCGACGCGGATGTAGTCGGCGAACAGCGAACCGGTGGAGTAGAACTTGGTGCCGCTGACCACCTTGCGGCCGTCCACCTCATGAACGCGTGTCGAAATGCCGAAGTCCGGGCTGGTGCCCGCCGTCTCGGACTGGGCGTTGCCGAACACGGCGCCCTCCGCGATCCTGCGGAGCCAGTGGTCGCCGATGTCGGGGTCGTCCGCGTGCCGCAGTATCTCCACCGCGGTGAAGTGGCCCCGCAGGATCTGCGGAATGTTGGAGTCGGCCTTCCCTGCCTCGGCCAGCAGTCGGAACAAGGTGGGCAGGTCGACGCCGAAGCCTCCCTGCGCGATCGGCACGCGCAGACGGCCGAATCCGGCGTCGGCCAGTTCGCGTACGAACTCATGCGGGTGCTTACGGGACTGGTCGCGGACACCGGCCTCCGCTTCCAGCCGCTGGAAGATCCTGCGGAACTCGGCCACGGCCTCTTCGAGGGCGTGGGACGGGTCGCTCATGGGGCTCCTTCGTGGATCAGCGGATGGCCAGTCGCCGGCCGGCTATGGCACCGAGCAGTTGGGCGGTGTAGGGGGAAGCGGGGCTCTCGAAGACCTGGGCGGTCTCTCCCTGCTCCACGATCCCGCCGCGCCGCATCACCGCGACCCGGTCGGAGATCGCCCGCACAACGGCCAGATCGTGCGAGATGAGGACATACGTCAGGCCGAGCTCACTCTGAAGCCTGACCAGCAGCTCGAGGATCTGGGCCTGAACGGACACATCGAGGGCGGAGATCGGCTCGTCGAGCACCACGACCTTCGGCTCCAGCACGAGTGCGCGCGCTATCGCGACCCGCTGACGCTGTCCCCCGGACAATTCGCGGGGGTGACGATGGAGGAACGAGGCCGGCAGCGACGCCGCCTCCAGCGCCGCGACCACCCGGTCACGGTTCTCCTGTCGGCGACGCCGAGCGGAACCCGCCGGCTGGAAGGACCGCAGCGGCTCCTCGACCACCGAAAGGACGTCGAATCGCGGATCGAAGGACGCGTACGGGTTCTGGAAGACGATCTGGACATCGCGGCGCAGTGGGCGGAACGCCTTGGTGTCCAGGGTGCCGACCTCGGTTCCGAGCAGCGAGACCCGCCCCGCCGTCGCCCGGGTGAGGCCGGTGAGGATTCGTGCCGTTGTCGACTTGCCGCTGCCGGACTCCCCGACGATCGAGAAGGTCTGGCCACGCGCCACGGTGAAGGAGATGTCGTCGACCGCGGTGTGTCCGCCGTAGTGCTTGCTCAGGTGCCTCACCTCGACCGCGGGCCCCGGGTCCTCGGAGGCGGTTCCGCTGCCCCTGTCCCTGGTGAAGCTCAGCCGTGAGGGCACGTTGTCCAGCAAGTGCCTGCTGTACTCGTCCCGTGGGTTCTGGACGAACACCCCCGTGGGCGCGAGTTCGGCCAACCGTCCGTCCCGGACCACACCCACGAGATCGGAACGGTCCGCGGCGACGCCGAGGTCGTGGGTGATCAGCACCACCGAGGTGCCGCCGCGGCGGCGCAGGTCGTCGATGAGATCGAGTACCTGGGCCTGGACGGTCGCGTCCAGGCCGGAGGTCGGCTCGTCGGCGACGATCACATCGGGCTCGGCGGCCACGGCGGCCGCGATGAGCACCCGTTGCCGCATACCGCCTGACAGCTCATGGGGAAACTGCCGGTAGCGCCGCTCGACGTCGTCGAATCCCACCAGCGCGAAGAGTTCGTGGACCCTTCGGCGCCGCGCCTCGCCGTCGAGGCCGGTGTGCAGGCGCAGGACGTCTTCGACCTGCGGGCCCACACGACGGACCGGATCGAGGGAGACCGTGGGATCCTGCGGGATCAGGCTGATCGCGCGTCCCCGGAGCTCCCGCAGCTGACCACCGGGCAGGTCACTGATGGTGCGGCCCTGATACCTGACCGAACCGCCGAGCAGTCGGCCGTTGGCGGGCAGCAGTCCCAGGATGGCGTGTCCGATCGTGGACTTGCCGGAGCCGGACTCACCGACCAGAGCGAGGACTTGGCCCGGTTCGAGTTCGAACGAGATGTTCCGCACAACCGTCTTGGTACTGTGCCCGAGCTGATAGCCGACGCTCAGATCCTCCACGGCCAGGACCGGACCGGGGGGTGGGGTGCCGTCTCGGGCGGCCCGCTGTGCCACGTCACCGCTCATCGTTTCTGCCTCTCTGCGAAATGGCGGGCGAGACGGTTGCCGGCCAGGACGACCGCGGCGACGGTCAGCGCCGGATAGACCACCAGGTAGGGCTTGCTCGCCAAGAAGTTGCGGCCATCGGCGACCAGGCGGCCCCACTCCGGGCTCGGCGGCTGGGCGCCGAGCCCGAGAAAGCTCAGTGAGGCGATCCAGATGATCGAGATGCCGAACTGGATGGTGACCAGCGACAGCGTCGGCCCCAGTGAGTTGGGGACCACATGGCGCAGCAGGACCGTCGACGAACGGGCGCCGCTCGCGACCGCCGCTTCCACGTACTGGCTCGTCCTGGCGCGCAGCACCTCGGAGCGGATGAGCCGGGCGAAGGCCGCCGACGATGTGAGGCCGACCGCGGCCGCCGCCTGCAAGATCCCGTAACCGAGGACGACCACGATGGTGATGGCCAGCAGGAAACCCGGAATGGACAGCACGACATCGATCAGTCGCATCACGACGGCGTCGATCCAGCGGCCGAACCAGCCGGCGAGGGCGCCGAAGACCGAGCCCACCGCGACACCGATGAGCACGGCCACCACCGAGCCCGACAGTGACGCGCGGGCGCCGTGGACGACGCGGCTGTACTGATCGCGGCCGAGCCGGTCGGTGCCGAACCAGTGCGCGCTCGACGGCGGCAGCAGCTTGTCCGTCGCCCCGATCGCCGTCGGGCTCGAATGGGCGAACCATCCGGGGACCAGCGCCCAGAGAACCGCCACCACGAGGACCGCTCCCGCCACCACGACCGACCAGTGACGGATAGACCACAGCAGTATCGCGATGGCACGGCCTCGCGACGTCTTCGCCGACCCTCCGGTATCCCGTGCTTCGACCGAGGGCGCGGGGTTCTCGGCTGTCGTCGTCATCGTGTGGCCACCTCCTCCGGGAGCCGGGGAGAGGTCGCTTCGTCCGGGCCGAGCCGGGCCGGTATGGCCCCCTTCTCCGAACCCTTGGTCTTCTTCGGGCGCGCGGCGAGGATGTCGGCCCGGATGCGCGGATCGATGAGCGGGTGGACCACGTCGACCACGAGGTTGACCAGGACGTAGCCCGTGGTGGCGACCAGCACCACGCCCTGGACGACGGGCAGGTCCTGAGTGTTGACGGCGTTGAGGGTGATCTGACCGATTCCGTTCCGTGCGAACACCGCTTCGGTGACGACCGAGCCCGCGATCAACTCGCCCACGGCCAGGCCCAGCATGGTGAGCACCGGCAAGGACGAGTTCCTCAGGACACCACGTCCGAAGATGTACCGCTCCCCGGCCCCCCTCGCCTGGAGGACGTGTACGAAGGGCTGTCGCCGGGTCGCCGCGATCGAGGCACTGAACACCTGGGACAGCGGTGCCGAGACCATGATCCCCAGGGTGACCGCGGGCCCCACCAAAGCCAGGAAGGTTCCGTCGTCGACCGCGGGGATCAGGTGCAGCTGGAACGAGAAGTAGTAGAGGATCAGGATTCCGATCACAAAGCTGGGCACCGAGGCGGCCAGGGCCGGGAAGGACTGGAGAAGAGTTCGCAGCCAGTTCCACCGCGCGTAGCTCCCGACGACTCCGACTCCGGCCGCGATGACCGCTCCGAAGACGAAACCGAGGGCGGTCAGCCGCAGAGTGCCGGGCAACGCGTCACCGAGCAGATCCGCCACCTTCGCCCCGCTGCTCAGCGAGTACCCGAGGTTCCCGTGGAGCAGGGCGTCCAGCGCGCGGACGTACTGGACCACCACCGGATGGTCGAGGCCGTAGAACGCCTTGAGGAGCTTGCCGTCCTCCGGCGTCAGCTGGTTCTGCGGATTGTTGATCAAATTGGATATCGCGTTGCCGGGCAACGCGGTGAGCAGGATGAAAGCCAGTGTGTAGGCCGCCCAGAGAACCAGGACGGTGTGCGCCAGGCGCTTGAGTACGTAGCGGGCCATGGGTCAGGACAACCAGGTGTTGTAGAACTGCGACCGGGCCACGGCCTCGGTCTGGAAGCCCTGGACGTTCGGCCGCAGGCCGAAGACCTGCGTCTCGTCGTACAGCGGAATGGCGAGGGCGTTCTTGAGCACATAGTCCTGGACGGCCTTGATGTCCGCCGTACGCTTCGCCGGGTCGAACTCGGCGACTTGGGCCTCGAGCAACGTGTTCAGTTCGGGGAGCTCGGTGTAGGTCGAATCGGCGAGTTCGCTGTGCCACTCGGAGCGCAGCACATCGGGTTCGGCCCGGGAGAGCTGACCTTGTGTGAAGACGGTATTCTTGCCGATCTCCGCCTCGTACTGGCTCAGTGACGGGCTCTTGAGCTTCACCTCGATCCCGGCCTTCTTCCACTGCGACTGAAGAACTTCGACCACGGCCTGGGAAACCTGGTAGTACGGCGTGACATAGAGCGTGAACGAGAGCCGCTCACCCTTCTTGGTCCGGATTCCGTCGGGGCCGGTCTTCCAGCCGGCCGCTTCCAGGAGCCGCTTGGCCTTGGCCGGGTCGTACTTCAGATAGGCGCTGCCATCCGGCCGCTTCGGTGTGCCGTGGACGAGGATGCTCTTGGCGACTCCGTAACTGGGCGAGAGCGCGATGTCGTTGATTTCCTTGCGATCGGTCGCCGCCTGGAGCGCGCGCCGCACCTCGATGTCCCGGGTGGGCGCGTTCGCCGCCAATGAGATGTGGAGTGCGTTGCTTTCTCCCTGCGCCGGGAACGCTTCGACCTGACCGCCGGAGCTCTTGACCGTTTCCTCGTCATCCGGCGCGATGTTGCGTACGACGTCGGCCTGCTGCGATTGCAGGGCGCCCACAGCGGTGCTCTGCTCCGGAACCGTCGTGTAGCGGATTTCCGACAGATACGCTTTGCCCTGGTGCTTGAAGCTCTTCGGCGCCCAGTTGTAGTCGTCGCGGCGTTTGAGGACCACGTTGGTCGTGCCATTGCCTCCGGCGACGACGAAGGGACCTGATCCGATCAGGCTGGTGAGCTTGCCCTTGTCGTTCCAGTCCTTCTTGAGATAGGACTCGGCCAGAATGCCGGTCCGGTAGATCGAGAGCACCTGGAGAAAACCGGCGTTGGGCTTCGACAACGTGACCCGGACGGTCCGCGGGTCGACGACTTTCGTGCCGGCGTAGTTCGCGAAGAACTCATCCGGTGCGACGCCGAGCTTCTTGTCGCCGAAGGCATGCTGGTCGAGATTGTGCTTGACCACCTTGGCGTCCAGCTTGCTGCCATCGCTGAACGTCACACCGGAGCGGATCGTGAAGGTGTAGGTCAGATGGTCCGGGCTGATCGTCCAACTCTTGGCGAGCCAGGGCTCGATCTTCCCGGTCTTCGGATTCTGCCATGTCAGCCGGTCGGCGAGGTTGGTCGTCACATTGCTGTTCGACCACAGGGTGTTCGTTATCTGCCATGCCTTGTAGCTCACCGGGTCGTAGAACTTCAGTGTGCCGCCGTACTGAGGCTTCCCCGCGTCACCCGACGAGTTCGCGGTGTTCTGTGTGCCGCCGCTGCAAGCCGAGAGCAGCAGGACTGCCGCCCCCAGGGCGGCGCTGCGGGGCGAAAACGCCCGGCGTTGAGAGATTTTCATAACAGCCGGATTTCCTTCCGAGGACATGGCGGTGATGGGCGTTGCCGGACAAGGGCGACGCGGAGGCCCATGGGGACATGAGACGGTGACGAGGCCGATCACTACGAGCACGTCCGCGACGGGACGCATGCCATGCCGGCGGCAGGCAAGAGTGGACAGCACAGATCTCTTCGGCTGTGCCGTCGGATGAAAGGGGTGACCGGCCGGGCCGCGTCAGGGCCAAACCCGTATCTGAACCCGTATCTCGGCAAACGAGATGGGTGAAAAAATTCAGAAGACTGATTCCTGGGGGCTCAAAGCGCCCAGGCCATCAACACCGCGCGCTGGAAACCCGGAGAAGGTCGACGCAGCGTTCGCTGGTCAGCAGCGGATCCGAGGTCATGGGCAGAAATTCTGTGATGGCCCGCCATTCCTGTCAACCATGTCTTGGAATACGGACGGGTAAACCGTCTCGGCGTCGCGGCTGCCCTGGCGGCTCCACTGCGGCGACGCGTCTTCTCGGCCGCCGAACGGGTGTCGGCGGCCGAGGCCGATGGTCAACTCTTCTGCCGCTGTGCGGCTCGGCTCAGCGGCGTCGCCACTCCTCGGCGAGCAGTTCGTAGGAGCGCACGCGGTCGGCGTGGCGGTGGGTGATGGTGGTGATGAGCAACTCGTCCGCGCCGGTGGCTTCCTGGAGTTGTTCGAGCTGGTCGGCGACGCGCGCGGGCGAGCCGACGAACTGGGTGTCCACGCGGTCGGCGACCAGTTCCCGGTCCTCGTCGGACCAGACGTGGGTACGGGCCTGTTCGGGGGTGGGGAAGGGAATGGCGCCCTCGGCCGTGCGGATGCTGCGGACCCACAGACCGTAGCCGGTGGCGCGGTCGCGGGCGGTCGCGTCGTCCTCGGCGACCACGACATCGGCGGAGACGCTGACGTACGGCTTGTGGAGCGTCCCGGACGGCTGGAACGCGGCGCGGTACGCCTCGACGGCCTCCAGGACGGTGGCGGGGCTGACATGGTAGTTGGCGGCGAAGCGCAGACCGCCCCGGCCCGCGACCTGGGCGCTCTGCCCGCCGCTGCTGCCGAGGATCCACACCTGCACATCGGCGCCTTCACCGGGGACCACGTGTGCCTCTTCGCCCTCGGAGCGGTAGTCGCCGCGCAGGAGCGCGAGGATATCGTCGATCTGCTCGCCGTAGTCCTGCGGTTCTGCGCCCGGCTGCTGGAGGAGCCGCCGCTGGAGGGCGATACGGGGCGAGCCGAGCAGCCGCTGGACGGAGAACTTGGGCGGGATGCGCAGCCCGTTCGGGGCGCGTCCGTCGATGACGGGTGTCGTGGTGGGCGGTGCGTCGCCGGTGCGCTCGGTGGGACGTCCGCCGGAGCGGCCGAGCCCGAGGTCGAGCCGTCCGGGGTGCAGGGCGTCGATCAGGCCGAACTCCTCGACGGTGGACAAGGCGGTGCGATGGCCGAGCTGTACGGCCCCGGAGCCGAGGCGGATCGTGGAGGTGGCGGAGGCGGTCAGGGCCAGGACGACAGCGGGCGAGGTCCCGGCCACGCCCGGGTTGAGGTGGTGTTCGGCGAACCAGTAGCGCGCGTAGCCGAACCGCTCGCTCTGCCGGGCGAGGTCGACGCTGTTGCGCAGTGCCTCGGCGGCGGTCGAGCCGGAGGAGATGGGCACGAGGTCCAGGACCCCGAGGGGGGTGGCGAGGGACGTCATGACGCTGCCTGTTCCGGGTGCGTATCGGTGGCGGGGTGGGCCAGGCCGAGGTGGTCGCGCAGGGTCGTGCCCTCGTACTCGGTGCGGAACACGCCACGCTCCTGGAGCAGCGGGACGACGGTGTCGGCGAAGACATCCAGCCCGCCGGGGGTGATGTGCGGGACGAGGATGAAGCCATCGCTGGCATCGGCCTGGACGAAGGAGTTGATGGTCTCGGCGACCGTTGCCGGGGAGCCGATGAACGACTGGCGGTTGCCGGTCTCGATGACCAGGTCACGGATGGACCACTTGTTCGCCTCCGCCAGCTCCCGCCACTCCCGGGCGACGGCCAGCGGATCGCGGTACATCCGCACCTGGGCGCGGCCGCGGGCGACGGTGTGCTCACCGGGGTCGGGGTCGATGTCGGGGAGCGGGCCGTCCGGGTCGTACGCGGACAGGTCCCGGTTCCAGACGAACTCCAGGTGTTTGATCGCGGTGGCGCCGCTGACCTGCTGGCGCCGCACCTCGTGGGCCAGCTCCCGCGCCTCGGCGTCGGTGTCGCCGAGGACGAAGGTGGCCGCGGGCAGGATCAGCAGCTGGTCATGGGTGCGGCCATGGCGGGCGAGGCGGCCCTTGACGTCCGTGTAGAACGCCTGCCCCTCCTTGAAGGTGCTGTACCGGCTGAAGATGGCGTCGGCGCCGGCCGCGGCGAACTCCCGGCCTTCCTCGGAGTCACCGGCCTGGAAGATCACCGGGCGGCCCTGCGGGCTGCGCGGGACGTTGAACTGCCCGGCGATGTCGAAGTGCTGTCCCCGGTGGGCGAAGGCACCGGCCCGCGCGTCGTCGAGGAAGGTGCCGGACGCCTGGTCGGCGACGATCTCGTCGCCCCGCCAGGAGTCGAACAGCTCGGTGGCGGTGGCCAGGAACTCCTTGGCCCTGGAGTACCGCTGGTCCTGCGGGAGGAAGCCGCCGCGGCGGAAGTTCTCCCCGGTGAAGGCGTCCCAGGAGGTGACGACGTTCCATGCGGCGCGCCCGCCCGAAAGGTGGTCCAGGCTGGCGAACTGGCGCGCCACCTCGTAGGGCTCGTTGAAGGTGGAGTTGATGGTGCCGGTGAGGCCCAGCCGTTCCGTGACGGCGGCGAGCGCGGACAGGACGGTGAAGGTGTCCGGCCGCCCCACCACGTCCAAGTCGTAGATCCGGCCGCCCTGTTCGCGCAGCCGCAGCCCTTCGGCGAGGAACAGGAAGTCGAACTTGGCGCGCTCGGCGGTCCGCGCGAAGTGTGCGAACGAGCTGAACTCGATATGGCTGCCCGCCTCCGGATCGCTCCACACGGTGGTGTTGTTGACACCGGGGAAGTGGGCCGCCAGATGGATCTGCTTGAGCGGTGTGCTCATGGTCGGTGGTCCCTCCGGCTCAGATGGTGGCGTAGCGGTTGGCGGGGCGGGCGAGGCCCAGCAGCCCGCGCAGGGTGTCGGACTCGTAGGACCGGCGGAAGGCGCCGCGGCGCTGGAGTTCGGGCACCAGACCGCGGGTGATCGCCTCGAGGTCGTGGCCGATCACGCCGGGGCGCAGCCGGAAGCCCGACAGTCCGGTCCGCTGCCAGGACAGCAGCAGATCCGCGAGCTGGGCGGGGGTCCCGGTGAACACCTTGGCGTCGCTGGTGTACGGGTGGCCAGCGAGGGCGTCCAGGCGCTCCAGCCGGGCGGCCGCGGCGCCCGGTTCGTCGTCGAGGAACACCACCAGGTCGCCGAAGAGGTGCAGGGGCTCCTCCGCGCGGCCCGCCGCGGCCTGGGCGGCGCGGATCTCGGCGATGACGGCGCGCGCCTGGTCCGTGTCGTGCGGGGTGAGGTAGCCGATGTCGGTGGAGGTCGCCACCAGCCGGTAGGGCACGCTCTGATGCGCCAGGGCGCTGACGACCGGCTGTCCCTGCGGTGGCCTGGGGGTGATCGAGGGGCCCTTGACGCTGAAGTGCCTGCCTTCGAAGTCGATGTAGTGCAGCTTGTCGCGGTCGATGAAGCGTCCGGTGGCCACGTCCCGGATCTCGGCGTCGTCCTCCCAGCTGTCCCAGAGGCGGCGTACCACCTCGATGTAGTCGGCGGCCTCTTCGAAGAGCTCCGCGGTCAGCTCCCGGACGGCCGGGGTGTCCAGATCCTGGGGACCGAAGCGCGGAATGGTGCGGCGGCCGAAGTGCTCCGCCTCATGGCTCCGCCCGGACACCCGCAGCCGCAGCCCCGCGCGGCCGGTGCTGACGTAGTCCAAGGTGGCGATCGCCTTGGAGATGTGGAACGGCTCGGTGTGGGTGGCGACGACGGTCGGCACCAGCCCGATGTGCCGGGTCACCGGTGCCACCCGGGAGGCGATGAGCACCGCGTCCAGCCGCCCGCGCACCTGGTCGGTGCGGCCGTCGGGCTCCGTGCGGTGCGAGGACTGGAGCGAGAGCCCGTCCTCGAAGGTCACGAAGTCGAGCAGACCGCGTTCGGCCTCGGTGACGACATCGGTCCAGTACGCGGCGTCGAACAGCTCCCGGGGCCGGGCCTGCGGCTCGCGCCACGCGGCCGGATGCCAGCCCGCCCCGTCGAGGGCGACAGCCAGGTGCAGGGGTGCGGAAGAGGACGTGGATGAGGACTCGGACACGAAGGGTGCCTCCCTGTTCAACCATGGGTGATCGGCCCCCCTCGACGGGAGGGCACGAGGTCTTCGAGGTGATCAGGTCAGCGACGACAGAGCGCGCCGGCCACGCGCAGCAGGTCGATGTGGTGCCGGGAGTACAAGCGGACACCCTCGCGGAGGGCCGGAGCCGGCGCGGGCGGACGGATCATCGGCCGCATCACCATCGCCTCTCGTTCCCGTTCCCGACGGGCCTTCGGGGCCCAGGCTGGTATTTCGGAACGCTACGTGAGGCCGGTGACCTCACGCAATCATCAACTCGGACAGTGCCGCGGCATATTCCCCGGACAGGTCAGCAGGTGCCGTTCGGTGTACGAACCGGTCGGCAAGCCCACCGTCGCCGCCTGGCAGAGGGAGGCGGACCGCTTCAAGGGACGGCACCATGAACCATCCTGATCATCATGTGCGGGCTGCCCGCCACGGGGAACTCGCCGAGGAACATCTGCGACAGGGGCTGACCGTGATCGCCGAATCCGTGAACCCCCTCGCCCTCACCCACGACGCGTGGCGCGACGTCGCTGTCCGTGTCGGCGTCGCCGCCGCCGAGATCGAGATCGTCTGCTCGGATCCCGCCGAGCACAAGAGGCGGGCGTCCCAACGCACGGTGGACATCCCCGGCCTGCCCCTGCCCACCTGGACGGACATCACCGACCGCGCATACGAACCGTGGCATCGGGACCACCACGTGATCGACACCGCCGACGCGGCATCGCCGACTGCTCGGCGTCGGCCGGTGTCGGGGCGGGTGGCGGCCGTCGTGCCCGGCGCCGGCCGAGGTCGTGGGAGAAGACGGCGGTCTTCAGCGGCCTGTGCCGGTTCTCGCGCTCCTCGCGGGCGTACTGACGGACGAAGCCGAGGCGGTGGTAGACGCGCTGGGAGACGACGTTGTCCCGGCCCGTGTCCAGGACCAGGGCGCGCATGCCCCAGGACCGGGCGCGCTCGATGCCCTCGGTGAGAAGCGCACCGCCGGCTCCGCGGCCGCGGTGTTCGGGCAGGACGGCCAGCAGGCGCAGTTCCGCCTCATCGGGCTGGGCCAGGCGGGCGTACGCGGTGCCGGGGCGCAGCAGACTCGCGGTGCCGATCAGTGTGCCGCTCGGTTCGTGCACGGCGACCAGCAGATCTCCGGCGGCCGCGCGGCCGGGCGTGTCGCGCAGCAGGGCCAGCCGTTCGGGGCGGGGTGCGCTGTTACGGCTGCCAAAGCCCTCGACGGTGACGGCCGCGACCCGCTCATGCTCGTCGGCACGGGCGGTGCGGACGCGGATATCGCTCATCGGACCGAGGCCGGGGCGGGGCCCAGGCCCAGGTGGTCGCGCAGGGTGGTGCCGTGGTACTCCGAGCGGAACACCCCGCGTTCCTGGAGTTCGGGAATCACGGTGTCGACGAACTCGTCCAGACCGGTGGGGGTGAGGTGCCCGGAGATGATGAATCCGTCGCAGGCGTCGCCCTGCACATGGGTGTTGATCTCTTCGGCGACCTGGCCCGGTGTGCCGACGAAGGCGTGGCGGCCGGTCAGCTCGATGACCAGGCCGCGGATGCTCAGCTTCTTGGCCTCGGCGACCTCCCGCCAGTGGCGCGCCACCGCGAGGGGGTCGTGTTGATGACGTGCCCGGCCGCGGGTGATGCCGACGGCGTCGGCGAGCGGTTCGACGTCGGGAAGCGGTCCGTCGGGGTCATAGCCGGACAGGTCGCGTCCCCATACCTGTTCGAGCTGTGCGATCGCTCCCTGCGGCGAGACCTGCTGGAGGCGGACGTGGCGGGCGCGCTCCCGCGCCTCCTCCTCGGTGTCACCGAGCACGAAGGTGGCCTGGGGCAGGATCTTCAGATGCCCCGGAGCACGGCCGTACTTGGCGAGCCGGCCCTTGACGTCGGCGTAGAAGGCCCGGCCCGCCGCCAGTTCGGCGTGGATGGTGTAGATCGCGTCGGCGGTCGCGGCGGCGAACTCACGGCCGTCGCCGGAGTTTCCGGCCTGGATCAGCACCGGATGGCCCTGGGGACTGCGCGGCACCGTCGGACGCGCGGCGATGTCGAACTGCCGGCCCCGATGACGTACTTCGGCGATGGCCCCGTCCTTGACGAAGACCCCGGCGGCAGGGTCGGCGGCCACCGCGTCCGGGGCCCAGGCGTCCCACAGCTCGCGAGCGACCTCGACGAACTCCGCGGCGCGGGTGTACCGGTCGGCGCGGTCCAGGAAGCCGCCCCGGCGGAAGTTGGCGCCGGTGAAGGCGTCCGAGGAGGTGACCACGTTCCATGCGGCGCGCCCGCCGGAGAGGTGATCCAGCGTCGCGAACTGCCGCGCGAGTTCGAAGGGTTCGTTGAAGGTGGCGTTCACCGTCCCGGCCAGGCCGATGCGGTCGGTGACCGCCGCCAGCGCGCTGAGCACCGGCAGGGTGTCGGGTCTGCCGACCACATCCAGATCGAAGATCTTCCCGCGGTGTTCGCGCAGCCGCAGCCCCTCGGCGAGGAAGAAGAAGTCGAACTTTCCGCGCTCGGCGGTGCGCGCGAGATGGCGGAAGGAGGAGAAGTCGATCTGGCTGCCGGAGCGCGGATCGCTCCAGACGGTGTGGTTGTTCACTCCGGGGAAGGCTGCCCCGAGGTGCACCTGCTTGGCGGGTTCGCTCATGCCGGACTCCCTGTGATGACGAGACGGAAACGGTTTCACGACGCCCACGACTCCTGCCTCGGGAGCGGAGGCAAGCGCCGGCGCGGCCCTTCGCTCACCGCCCCGGACGCCCGCCGCCGTCCGGCCGCGCGCGGCTGATCCCGCATCCGGCGACGGGGGCGGGAACGCGAGAGCCGTCCGTTTCGCGGGCTCAGCGCAGGAGCCGACCGGACACACGCAGGACGTACGCGGCCACCTTCTTGCCGAGGGCGACTCCGGACTCGTCGGCGGAGCGGGTGTGGATGCCCGAGAGGATCCGCGCGTCGACGTTCTCGGCCGTCAGCCGGTGCCAGTCCGTGTACTCACGGATGACCCCCGGCGCGGTGGGGCTGGTCAGCTCGAACGGCGCGGTGCGCGGGCCGGTGAGCGCGGACAGTATCTCCTCCGCCGCGCCCGCGAAGGTGTTGTGGCCGCTCGGATAGTCCGGGTGCGCCGGTGTGTTGTGCAACGGCGTCCAGTCGGGGTCGGAGTCGATGGCACCGGTGCGGATGGCGGTGACCGGACGCCAGCGCAGATAGGCGTACTTGGAGTCGGAGGTCGCGATCTGCGTGTCCACCGACGCGATGTGGAACAGCGCCACCAGCTTCGCCCGCTCCTCCACCGACCCGGCGGAGCGGGACAGCGCGACCCGCAGCGGCTCGGTGTAGAGGGTCAGCGAGGATCCGTACCAGAAATTCGCCGTCTCCGTCTGGTGGGCGGTGCGCCGTGTGCTGTCCGCCGCGCCGTAGGCACGCACTTCGGCCAGGTCCGAACGGTACCGCCGGGAATCCAGCGCCGGCGGCGGTCCGAGCCGGAACTGGTCGGGGGCCGCCAGCACGAACGGCCGTGCGACGCGGTTGCCGTACTGCGTGGCGGGGGCATACGCGGGCGGCGTCGGCTGCCAGACACCGGGGGCGGCCGGGGGCACGGTGAACGGGGCGTCGACCGACGCCGGGTCCAGGCCGTCGCCCTTCCGGGACGCGAGAACGGACCGGGCCTCCCGCTCACCCGCCGCCACGCCGCGGTCCTCGGCCGGGCCGTCCGGGATCCCGTCGAGGGTGCGGCGGAACGCGGCGTCCAGCTGCTCGGTGCGCGTCGGCACGAGGGCGACCAGGGACCTGTGCACCGCGGAGGCCAGCGCGGCGTCCTGGTAGTCGCCCCGGTCGACGCCCGTGGGCACCTCGCGGCCGGCCCGTGCGCCGGCCAGCCAAGTCACCGCCCACGTACGGCTGTTGGTCACCTGGGTCGGCGCTCCGGCCGCCGCGATCGTCCGGGCTGTCGTGTCGTACCAGTCGAGCACCACCGATGGACGGGACTCGGCGGGCGCGGCGACGGCGGTCGGGGCCACGGCCGAGGCGGCCAGCAGCGACGCGGTTCCGAGGGCGAGCATGAACGGTCGGGTGGCTGTCGGACTCACCAGCAACTCCTCATACGTCGGGACATGCGAAAAGCTCGGTCGGGGTGCGCACGCTGACAGTCGTGTGCGCTCGGCCGACCAGCGGTGAGGTGGAGGGCAGAGCGGTCAGCACGAGCGGCGCGCGCCTGGGCGTGCACATTCCCGGGTGCGAGGCGTACGGCAGCGGGGCGTACGGAAGTCAGCTGGTCCCGCGGGGCGGAATTCGGCGCGATGAAGGTCTGTTCGCCGCTGGATTTCAGCTACACAGCGCGCCGGCCTGGCGCATCGGATCGGCAGGGCGCCGCTGCGTGAACCGCGGAGAGATCGGCATGTCGCTGAAGCTATCCACGACGCCGAGAAAGGGTCAAGCGCGCGTTCGCGTTAACAGCAGGCGGCAATGACGACTTCGTACGGCTGCCATGTACGCGTTACACGGCCCTCGGGGCCATGTCACGGAAGCCGAGCAGGGCGCGCACCGCCTCGATGGTGGCTGTGGTCAGGGCGGGGTCGCAGCCGCCGCGGGCCCGGGCGCTGAGACCGACCGGGGGGACGGCGGGGAGGTCGTGGCATGGAGTGAGGCCATCGGGGTACGGGCCGCGGGTGTCGCGTACGGCCGCGGTGAGCACGGGGAGGATCTGGTCGGCGCCGTGATCGGTGGCGCCGACCACGATGGGGACCGCGTCGGCCGGGCCCTCCCCCATGAGCCGGCGGAGAGCGGCGTCGTGGGTGCCGACGATCTGCTGGGCCTCTTCCAGAAGCCGGGTGCCGTGGTCGGTGAACCGGGTCTTCCGGCCGTCACGTTCGACGATGTGCACATCATCGTTGGACGGCCGGCTCCGGCCTCGTGCATTCTGAGGTCATGCCGCGTACAGCGTTCGTGGCGGCCGCCGGGCCGCGCACTCACCGCACCGGGTCCGGTCCGTCGGCCGCCGGACCGGTGGTGTGCCGTGCCACGGGCGCCACGCTGACACGACGGCGCGTGGTCGATTTCGGCCGCACCGGTGCCATGCGCTGTCGCTGACTCAAGGTTTCTTCGCCGCGCTCGTCGGTTCTTCGCCCGCTCGCCGGGCCTGTTCGGCCCTCCCCGCTTCCCCATCCGAGCGCCTGCACACCTGCGCGCCTCCGCGTCGGGAAGCGCTCCCGGCGCCTGCTCCTCCGTCCACACCCGCACGGCCGCTCCCCCGCTCTCGCGTGCGGGTGGCGCCACTGTCGATGAATCGAGTTCTCATGTCCTCTGCTCAGCCTGTCCGCTCCTGGGACGAACCAGCGGGAATCGCCCCGCGCGGCACGCTCGTGCTCCTCCCCGGTCGGGGTGAACACGGCGGTGTGTACGAGCGGTTCGGCCGCCGGATCTCCGCCGACGGCTATCGCGTCCGTGCCCTGGGCGACGCCTCGTCCGGCCCCGAGGCGATCGCCGGGACGGCCACCGAGCTGTTGCGCGACGAGACGCTCCCGGGCCCCCGCGTACTGGTCGGCTCCGACACCGGGGCATCCCACGCGGCGCGGCTCGCCGCCCTCGGCACCTCCGGACTCGACGGGTTGATCCTCGCCGGACTGCCGACCGGGCCGGGGCAGTCCGAAACGGCCGCTTCGGACTGGGAGGACGAGCTGGAGCGGCGCACCGCCTGCCCCACGCATCGGGGCAGGCTGACCGCCGACCCCGCGTTCCGGCGCGGCGCCCTGGCGGGACCGCCAGCGCTGGAGTCGCCCACGCTGGAGGGGATCTCCGTTCCCGTGCTCGGGCTGCACGGTACGGAGGACACCGTCAGCCCCCTCGATGAGGTCCGTCGCGCGTTCCGCGGCCTGCCCGGCGCGGAGTTGGTGAGTCTGGCCGGCACCCGGCACGACGTACTCAACGACGTGACGCACCGCACCGCCGCCGCCACGGTGGTGCTCTTCCTGGAGCGGCTGCGGCTGGCTCCCGGCCCGACGCCCGGCCCGGCTCCCGGTCTGGCGCCCATCGCCGTCACGGAGGCCCTCGTATGACCGCCCCCCGTCCTCACCACTCCGGCCGAGCTGTACTCCCGGCTGTGCCACGGCGGTCCGGCACGCGTCGTCCTGGACGTACGGTGGCGGCTCGGCGATCCGCTCCACTCCGTCCGCTCCTTCCGCGGGCTGGTTCGTCCTGGACAAGCACATCGAGGTGCGGAAGGACGGCGGCGTGGTGGTGGACCCCACCGCGCGGGAAGCGCCCGAACGGCCCGTCGACCAGTTCTCGGCGGGGCTGAGCGGCCCGTACTCCGCCGGTGCGGCCGCCGCCGCGTGACCGCGGACCGGTGTGGCGGTCAGCCGTCGAACCCTGCCGGCAGGACACCGGCGCGGGACGGCCCACGCACCGCGCTCGCGACCAGTTCGCGGACCCGCGCCGCGGGGACGGTGCTGCCGGGGTCCTCCGAGGTCCACCGGAACCAGTCCTTCGGGCCGAGTCCGGCAGGTGCCTCGCCGCGATAGGGCTCGACATACACCGGGGTGTTCGGTTCGCTGCGCCAGCTCTCGGCGAGTGTGCCGATGTCCACCGCGTCGTATCCGAGGGTGTCCAGCAGACGCGTGGCCTCTTCCTTGGCCCTTGTGTCATCGCCGGCGATGGGCAGGGCGCTGCGGTCGGGTGCCCCGGCGGGCCGGGCGAGGGTGAACAGCTGGTGGAAGCCGATGTTGTTGAACGCCTTGACCACGGACGAGCCCGTCAGATGGCGCTGGAGCAGGCCGCTGGAGGTGATGTCGTCCGCGTCGAGCTCGGCCATCCGGCCGTCACGGTCGGGGTAGTAGTTCATCGTGTCCAGCACGGTCTTGCCGTTCAGCGCGTCCGCGGGGATCTGCTGGTAAGCCTTCAGCGGGATGGTCGCCACCACCAGGTCTCCGGCGTGTGCGGCTTCCGCGGGGGTGGCCGCACGGGCGTGGTCACCCAGGTTGTCCACGAGTTCGCGAAGGGTTTCGGGCCCTCGCGAGTTGCTGAGGACGACGTCGAGCCCCGCGGCGACGGCCAGCCGGGCGAGGGATGTACCGATCGATCCACTGCCGATGAGTCCGAGTGTTCGCGTCACTGTGTGCTCCCTTCCATGCGCCGCCGGTCCAGCTCGTCATAGCGCGCCCGCATGGCCTCGCTGGCGGCCGGACCGGCGGTGAACGTGTACATCTTGCTGTCGTCGAGGCGTTTGCCGGTGCGCGCGTCGACCACGACCGGTTCGGCCTCCTCGCCGGTTTCCGCGTCGACGAGGATCATGGCGCGGGCCTCGGGGGCGAGGTGCTGATTGCCCCAGGCCGCCAGGGCGACGATCACCGGCCGCAGGGAGCGCCCGCGCTCGGTGAGGACGTACTCATGGCGGACCGGGTTGGTCTGGTACGGCCGCCGCTCCAGCAGGCCGTCGGCCACGAGGGTCTTCAGCCGGGCGGTGAGCATGCTGGTGGAGATGTTCAGGCTCTGCTGGAACTGGTCGAAGCGCGTATAGCCATCGAAGGCGTCGTGGAGTATCAGCAGCGTCCACCACTCGCCGACGTGCTGCACCGTGGTCGACAGCGGACACTCACGGTCCTCCAGCCGGATCCGGCTCGGCATGACACCCTCCCAGGGTTACTGCTAAAGTAGAAGTCACTAGCTTCTATTTTAGCAGTTGCTGGTCCGGCCGTCCTGGCCGCCATGACAGCAGCGCACGCCCACCCGCTTAAGAGGCAACCCATGAAGACTTGGTTCATCACCGGCGGCACCCCCGGAGGATTCGGCATGGCCTACGCCGACACCGCCCTGGAGAGGGGTGACCACGTCGTGCTCACCGCCCGCCGCCCGCACCTGCTCGACGAGTGGGCGAAGAGCCACGGCGAGAAGGCGCTCGTGCTGCCGCTGGACGTCACCGACGCCCAGCAGATCCACGACGCCGTCACCGCCGCCGTGGAACGGTTCGGCGGCATCGACGTCCTGGTCAACAACGCCGGCCGGGGCTGGTACGGCTCCGTGGAAGGGTCGCCCGACGCCGACATCCGGCGCTCCTTCGAGCTGAACTTCTTCTCCGTCACCGCGGTCCTGCGCGCCGTCCTGCCGGGCATGCGGGCCCGCCGCGGCGGGTGGATCGTCAACATGTCCTCGGTCGCGGGGCTCAGGGGCGTGCCCGGCTTCGGCTACTACAGCGCCGCGAAGTTCGCCCTCGAAGGTCTCACCGAAGCGCTGCGTGAGGAAGTGACGCCGTTCGGCATCAAGGTGCTCGCCGTCGAACCGGGCGCCTTCCGCACCCGCGCGTACGCCGGATTCGCCGCCGAGCCGGTGGACGAGACGGTCGACGCCTATGTGCCGTTCGTCGAGACCGTCCGCGATTCCATGATCGGCCAGGACGGTACACAGCCCGGCGACCCCCACCGCGGAGTGCGGGCCGTCCTGGACGCCATGGAACAGGACACCCCTCCTCGCCGGATCGTCCTCGGCGGCGCGGGCTACGATGCCGTCCACGACCAACTCGAAGGCATGCTCAAGGAGTTGCGCGCCTTCGAAACCGCGTCCCGCGGCGCGGACTTCCCTCCCGCGCCCGCGCAGTAGCCGCTGCGACCGAGCCCACGCAGATCCCGCCGGAGCAACACCCCTTCCTGGAGCACATGTGCCCACCGCAGACGAGCTGATCAGCCCCGACGGCATCCGCCGCCTGGCTGCCATCCTCCAGAAGTCCTCCCCCGCCCCCTCACGCTGGCAGTCCGTGGCCGACAGCTCAAGGACGCTGGGGCCCCTCGGCCTCAGCGAACGGGCGCGGTCCGTGGCCGACGCGCTCCTGGCCGACTGCGGCCGCGACTACGAACGCCTGGCGCACGCGGTGCGCAAGGGCCTGACACACCCGGACCTGACGGGCTGGATGATCTGGCCGGTCGGCGAAGCGGTCGCCGTGGCGGCCACCGAGGCCGCCGACGGCAAGCACTTCGACGACGGCCTCGACCTGCTGGCGGAGCTCACCCCACGCCTGACGAGCGAGTTCGCCCTGCGGACATTCCTCAACCAGGATCTGGAACGCACGCTTGCGGCGGCGCTGGCCTGGACGGACTCCCCCGACCCGGCCGTACGACGGCTGTCGAGCGAGGGCAGCCGTCCCAAACTCCCCTGGGCGCGGCAGGTTCCCGAGCTCAACCGCGATCCCGGCGCCACCGTTCCGGTGCTGGACAAGCTGCACTCCGACATCTCGCCGGATGTGCGCCGCTCGGTGGCGAACCACGTCAATGACATCTCCCGCCTCGACGCCGAACTCGCCACCAAGGTGGCCGCCCGGTGGACGCACAACCCGGCGCCCACCACACCGGCGCTGGTGCGTCACGCCATGCGCACCCTCGTCAAGAAGGGCGATCCGGCAGCCCTGGAGCTGGTCGGTTTCCATGGCGGCCGCGAGGATCTCCAGGTGGTCGGGCCGCTGCTGACGGAGACGGCGATCCCCCATGGCGGAACCCTCGTTTTCACCGCGAGCGTCACCAACGTCTCCGACCGGCCCGTCTCCCTCGCCATCGACTACGTCGTTCATCACCTCAAGGCGAACGGAAAGCTGGCACCCAAGGTGTTCAAGCTCACCAAACGCGATCTGGCTCCCGCGGAATCCGTTGATGTGACGCGCAGCCATTCATTTCGCCCCATCAGCACACGCGTCTACTACCCGGGCGCCCACGCCGTGCAGCTTCAAGTCAACGGTCATCAATTCGGCCTGACGGAGTTCAGGCTCCTGGAGAGCGCGGAGTAGAAGCCCCACGCGGGCGGGTGCGAGGGTCAGGCGCAGAACCCGCCGTCGACCGGCAGTATGGCCCCGCTGATATGGCTCGCCCGGTCGCTCAGCAGGAACGCCGCGCTCGCCCCGACCTCCGCTCCCGTTCCGGCCTTGCGCAAGGGCGTGGCCGCGATCCGTGCCTCCACGCCACCGGGGATGGCCCGCCGGGTCTCGGCGAGCATCGGGGTCTCGGTCGGGCCGGGAGCCAGCACGTTCACCCGGATTCCGAGCGGTCCGAAGTCGTGGGCGGCGGTGCGGGTCAGGCCGATGACCGCGTGTTTGGTGGCCTGGTACGCGCCCATGCCGGAGCTGCCGCGGAGACCGCCGATGCTGCTCACGTTGACGATCGAGCCGAAGCCCTGCCCCTCCATGACACGTACCTCTTCACGGATGCACAGCCAGGTGCCCTTCACATTCACGGCCATGATCCGGTCGAAGTCCGCTTCCGGGACCGCGTCGAGGCGCCCGCCCTGGGTCATCGCGGCGTTGTTGAACGCGCCGTGGAGCCGGCCGAACCGTGCGACGGTGGCGTCGACGAACCCGGCCACGCTCGCCGCGTCGGAGATATCGCCCGTGGTGAAGGCCACATCGTGTCCCTCGGAGGTGAGTTGCTCGGTGAGGGCGGCGAGCGGCTCCTTGGTGCGTGCGACGAGCATGAGGGCGGCGCCGTCCTCCGCGAGGACACGCGCGGCATCGGCCCCGATCCCCGCGCTGGCCCCGACGAGAAGGATGACTTTGCCGGCGAGCGGCGGAGTGCTCATGAGACCGTGCTCCTGTCGGTGTCCGTGGCGCCGCGCAGCGCGAGCATCGCCCGGGCGTCGGCGGGGGTGGCGATCGGCAGGTCCAACTCCTCGACAAGCGACCGGATCTTCCTGACCTGCTGGGCGTTGCTCTCCGCCAGCCGTCCCCTGCCGATCCACAGGCTGTCCTCGAGCCCCACCCGCACATGGCCGCCGAGCAGGGCGCTGTGGGTGCCGAAGCGCATCTGGTCACGGCCGGCCGCGAAGGCGGAGAAGGAGTAGTCGTCGCCGAAGAGCTTGTCCGCGATGCGCACCATGTGGTCCAGGTTCTCGTGATCGGCGCCGATGCCGCCGAGGACGCCGAACACGCCCTGGATCAGCAGGGGTGGTTTCGCCAGGCCCCGTTCCACGAAGTGGGCGAGCGAGTAGAGGTGTCCGATGTCGTAGCACTCGTACTCGAACCGGGTGCCGGACTCACCCAGCGTGCGCAAGGCGTGTTCGATGGCGTCGAAGGTGTTGATGAACGGGCGGGAGTAGGACGTGAGCACATGGGGCCTCTCCCAGTCGTGCTTCCAGTCGGTGACCCGGTCGGCCATCCCCGAGTACACGAAGTTCATCGAGCCCATGTTCATCGACGCGAGTTCGGGCCGGACCCGGACGGCACCCGCCAGGCGCTGCTCCATCGTCATCGCCGGTGAGCCACCGGTGGTGATGTTGATGACGGCGTCGGTCCGCGCGGTGATCCACGCGATGATCCGCTCGAAGACCTCGGGCTCGAAGGTGGGCTGCCCGTCCGGCCGCCGGGCGTGCAGATGTACGACGGCGGATCCCGCCTCGACCGACTCGACCGCGGCCTGGGCCACCTGCTCGGCGGTCAGCGGGAGGTAGGGGCTCTGGGACGGCACGTGTACGGAGCCCGTCACCGCGGTGGTGATGATGACCTTCTCGGCCGCCCGCATCAGTTCTTCTCCTCTGTGATGGTCATGTGTCGTCGTCTCCTGTCGTCCGGATCGTGTGCGGGGGCGCGAGTGCCCGGTAGGCGTCGAGTTTGGCGTCGTCGAGCCGGCCGACCAGGCTGATGGCCACCTGGGTGGCGCCCGCGTCGTACTGCCGCCGCACCGCCTGGCGCACCTGGTCGGGTGTGCCACAGGCGACGAGGGCGTCCACGAGCCGGTCGGAGCCGGGTGGTGCGAGGTCGGCCTCGGTGAACCCGAGGCGGGTCAGCTTGGCGATCTGGTGCGGCAGCGTCAGGTAGTAGGCGAGGCGTTCGCGCGCCACTGCGCGGGCCGCGGCACGGTCGCGGCCCACCACCGCCCATTGGACGACCGAGAGGAACAGGTCGTCCCCGATCGTCTCGCGCGCCCAGCGGGTGTGCTCGGGTGTGACGAGAAAGGTGATCAGGCCGTCGGCGCGCTCGGCGGCGAGGCGGGTGATCCCGGCCGAATACGCGCCGAGCACCCGTGGCACCGCCGCCCGGCTGCCGCCCCGGCGGGCGATGGTCGCGTCGACCTCGTCGAGGTAGTCGCGCAGGAACGACAGCGGGCCGACACCCCGCTCGCGGACCGCGCCGCTGACCCCGAGCCCCAGCACATAGCGCCCGGGGTAGCCGGCGGCGAGGTCCCGCGCCGCCGACGCGGCGGACTTCGGCACACGTTCGAGCGCGCGGGCCACGCCGTTGCCCACGATCATCCGGTGTGTCGAACCGAGCGCGAGCGCCGCGGTGGTGAACGCTTCGCGCCCGGCGACCTCGGGGATCCAGACCATCCGGTGGCCGCCCTCTTCGAGGGCCCGGAGGAAGCGCACCGCTCCCTCGTGGTCGAGGTCGTCCAGTTCGGCGACCGACAGCGCCGCGCGGGGCAGGGAGAGCGTCATCGGTGCCCGTCCGCTTCCCGGAACGCCGTGACCAGCCCGCGCGCGGTCTCCGCCAGCATCGAGGTGTCATTGCTGAGCAGGACGAAGTCGCAGCCGTCGCGCACCGCCCGCGCGGCGCGCTCGGGCACACCGCCGAACGCGAGCCCGCAGAGCTTTCCCGCGGTGTGCGCGGCTTCCTCCGCCGAGCTGATCAGCTCCAGCACCTCGGGCGAGGCCGGTGTGGAGCCCATCGACATCGAAAGATCCGCGGCGCCCACGAACACCGCGTCGACGGAGTCGAGGGCCAGGATCCGCGGTGCGGCCTTGATGGCCTCGACGCTTTCGAGCTGCGGAATGCACAGCACATCGTCGTTGCCGGTGGCGAGGTAGTCGGCACCGGGGGCCAGCCCCCACGCCCCGGCCCGGCTGGTGCCGCCGGCGCCGCGCACCCCGTGGGGCGGAAACCGGCAGGCCCGCCCGACGGCCGCGGCCTCCTCGACGGTGTCGACGTGCGGCACGAGGATGCCCATGGCCCCCGCGTCGAGGATCTTCTGGATCGTCGAGGCCGTCTTGTCCGGCACCCGTACCAGGGGCACCATGCCCAGCGCGGCGGCCGAGTTGATCAGCCGGTACGCGGTCTGGAGGTCCAGCGGCGCATGCTCCAGGTCGATCACCACGAAGTCGAACCCGGCGTATGCCATGATCTCGGCCGGCTCACCCGAGGCGATCTTCAGCCAGGTGCCGAGCGGGGTGGTGGCGCGGTCCGGTGCGAACAGCCCGGCGCCTGTGCGTCGTGGCGCGCTCATGGCATCGGGTAGTCGTCGGCGTTGAGCACCCAGCCGGGTTTCTCCGAGAAGTCGGTGCGTGGCGGGCTGAAGATGTCGATCAGCTGGTTCACCTCGGGATCGCTCGCTTCGGAGGTGTGCACGGTGGGCGGTGGAATGATCGCGAGGGACGGGCTGCCGAGCCGTACATGCTCGTCGTCGCGCCACTGGGAGCTGTCGCCCAGCCAGGGGGTGCGGATGTGGTGTACGTACTGCCCCCGCACGGCCAGCGACAGCTGCTCGAAGTCGTCGTGGGTGTGCGGTGAGAGCTTGTGCGGGTCGCGCGGCCCCTCCAGCTCGGGCAGGAAGTTGACCATGAAGGACCGGGTGCGGAAGATACGGCCGAACCGTGCCGGGTCCTCCGGCACCCCGGCCAGCGGGTAGAACCGCACGGCGGGTCCGCCGACGGGCTCCGGCCACCGCTCCAGCAGTGCGACGCGCGGGTGGTCCGCCGCGTACGCTCCGGCGTTGGCGGCCCGGTCCCGCCACGCCGGCTCGGCGGCCTCGACCAGGCGGATCAGCGGGCCGTCGCCGTGCACACTGATCCGCGAGGCACCGGGCGGGACCACGACGAGTCCTGGCGTATCGACGCGTGTGCTCCCGTCGCCGGTGACCACCGTGAAGGCGGGAGAGGCGCCGGTGACCACCACGGCGAGCTCACCGTCGAGCGTCCCGTTGTCGAGGTCGTCGCCGGTTCGCGCTTCGGTGTGCGCCAGCACCACGTTCTGGGCGCGGACGACCGCGGTACGGGCGTCCGGTGTCGCGGCGCCGGGCGGGGCGAGGCGGTGCAGATCGAAGTACTGGGCGGCGGCTATCGCGGCACCGCTGTCCGGCCGTGGCGCGGTCGCCGTCGCGAGCGAGGAGCGGGGGTCGTCCTTTTCGTACACCGTGGTGTCCTTTCGCTCAGGTGTCGAGGTTGAGCAGATAGGCCGGGTTGTCGCAGGCCATGCGCCGCAGGTCCTTCTCCGGCAGGCCGAGGTCGAGCAGCGCCCCGGCGACCCGCAACCACGCGTCCACCGGTTTCGGGTTGACCGCCTGGCCGAAGTCCGAGGCCAGTACGGTGTGCTCGGGGCCGAGCGCCTCGATCCAGGTCAGCAGCCGCTTCGGATCCCTTTTCTGGGTCCCCTCGGGGTCGTACATGCCGACCTCGTGCTCGATGAACGCGCCGAGTGCGATGAGCTCGCGGCACAGGTCGGGGTCGGCGCCGATCACATAGTCGGGGTGGCTGACGACCATCCGCGTCATGCCGCGGTCCTTCGCCGCCCGGAACAGCGTGCGGATGTACTCGGGGTACATATGACCGCCGTTGACGACGGCTTCCTGCTCCTTGATCTCGTCGAGTATCTCGGCCGCCTCGGGCTTCAGTTCCCCGTTCTCGTCGACGATGTCGATGCGCTCCAGGGTCAGGGGCACGGTGGTGGTCGGGAACGCCCCGTCCTCGGGGTGGCAGTCGATGTGCCGGCCCGAGGAGATGGTCGGGAACCAGACGACCTTGCCGCCCATCCGCAGACACATGCGCACCGCGTGCACATTGAGACCGCCGACGGTGCTGTTGAGGGCGATGCCACCATAGGCGGAGGCGGCGACCCCGGCGAGGCGTCCCTTCATCGCCAGGATGTCCATCTGGGTGTTGTGATGGTGGGACTTCGCGACCATGGCGCGCATCCCGATCCTGGCGCCGTCCTGTGCGGCTTCGACATGGTCGAGGCGACGCGGAAACGGGCTGGGGCCGGAGTGGACATGCATATCGACCAGGCCGTCCAGGACGGAGGCGATGGCAGGACGTTCCCTCATAGGAAACCACCTCGGTTCGTATTGTGAATTCGCGTTTCACTGTAGACCGCAAGTCAACCCCTTGCAGCACTCTTGTGCGACTCAAGTCACAACTTTAGGGTGGTCGACAGTTCGCTTCGTGAACACGCAGTTCGCAACGCGCCGCATGTGGCACCTCAGAGCTGCGGGCAGCCAGCAACCGATCCGGAGGACGCGATGTCCCCACTGCCCCCCGCAGAGCAGCAGTCGGCGATCTTGGACGACGACGCTCACCCGAACACCCCGCACGGTCCGGACACCGCCAAGGCGCGCGCCGCGGTGCGCGGCGGGGCGTTCGCCTACTTCGTCGACCAGTTCGACATCTATCTGCCGATCGTGGTGCTCGCGCCCGCGACGGACTACTTCCAGTCGGCGCATCTGAGCGCGAGCACCACGGCCCTGCTCGCATCGCTGGTGTTCGCGTCGACACTCATCGGCCGCCCACTCGGCGCCATCATCTTCGGCCACTTCGCCGATACGGTCGGCCGCAAACGCACCACACTCGTCGCGGTCGGCGGCTTCGGCGTCATCACACTGATCACCGCATGTCTACCGGGCCACGAGACGATCGGGACATGGTCGGTCGGCCTGCTGATCGCGCTGAGATTCATCGACGGGATCTTCCTCGGCGGTGAGTACACCACCGCGGTGCCCCTGGCGATGGAGTGGAGCCCACGGCACAAGCGCGGGCTCTACGCCTCGGTCATCACCTCGACCTCCCCCGCCGCGTACGCGATGATCGCCGCGCTCACCCTGCTGTTGCTGCAAGCGATGCCGTCCACCGGACTGCACAGCAGCTATGTGCAGTGGGGCTGGCGGATACCCTTCCTGGTCGGCGCGGTGCTGTCGGCCCTGTTGTTCCGCTACTACCTCAAGCAGGTGCACGAGCCGCCGCCCGAGTACACCGGGGAGCGGCACAAACTGCCGTTGGTACAGCTCCTTGTGCGCTATCCGAAATCGCTGGCCCAGGTGTTCGTGCTGATGACCGGCACCTGGCTGGCCACCAATATGGAGGCCGCCGTGACCCCCGGGCAGCTCAAGGAGCACCTTGCGCTGTCGAGCAAGCAGGTCACGCTGACCATGCTCGTGATCAACGCCTCCGCCGCGCTGTGCTACCCCCTCTTCGGACTGCTCTCCCAGCGCATCGGGCGGCGGCGGTTCTACATCGGCTACGGGCTGTCGGTCATGGTGATCGGCGCCGGATCATACGCGCTGCTGATGGTGTCCGACGGCGGCCTGGGCGCGGCCGTCGGCTGGGGTGTCATGATCGGCGTCTTCACCGTCGGCACATTCGGCCCGATCGCCGCGTATCTGACCGAGCGGTTCCCGGCGAGCATCCGTTCCACGGGCTACGGCGTCGGGTACAGCCTCGCGCTGATCGCGCCCGCGTTCTACCAGTTCTATCTGCGGCAATTCGACGGCGTCATGCCATCACACCTCGCCCCGGCCGTCCTGATCGCACTCGCCGGCGCACTGATCGCGTTCGGTGGCTTCCTCGGCCCGGAGACGAAGGACGTCGACATGGCCGATGACAGCACGATCCCGAAATTGGCCTGACGCGGCACCACCCGGCTCGGCGCCACCCGGCCCGGCCCCGTACGACCAGCGGCCGCTCTACACCGCCCGCCGGTCGAGGTCGTCGGGCCGGTAGTGGCCGCCGAGCTCCTGGGTGAGGGCACGCGCGGTGTCGACGACGACACGCAGCTCGGGGGTGTCGTCGGCCATCGACAGGGTGTTGTCCGGGCCGACGATCGCGATGGTGGCGCAGATGCCGTACTCGTCGAAGACGGGCGCGCCCACCGCGACGACACCGGGAGTGCTCATCGCGGAGCAGTGTCCCACCGTGCGCACCCGCTCGACATCGGCGCGCAGTTCCTCCCGCGCCTGGCCCGGCAGATTCGCCATCAGCCGTTCCATCGACAGCTGGTCGGCGTGGTACGCGAGGAAGACCTTGCTCTGCGCGGAATCCAGCGGCAGATGACTGCCCACCCGCACGGACACCACGACCACGGCGGAGATGTTCTCCTCGACCCGGGAGACCACCGGTCCGGTGAGGCCCCAGAGGCTGAGCACCACGGTCGTCTGCGTGGCGCGCGCGAGCGCCCTCATATGGCGCGGGGCGAGGTTGATGACACTGCGGTGGCCGATGGCGAAGGCGCCGAGTTGCAGCAGCAGACCACCGGGCACATAGCTGCCCTCGGCGTTGCGCTCGAGCAGCCCCGCCGCGACGAGGGATGTGCAGTACCGGTATGCGGTGGTGCGGTTCAGGCCGAGCCGCTCGGCCACCTCGACGGCGGTCATTTCCGGAGTGGCGGGCTCGAACAGCGACAGGATCTGGCTGACCCGGCTCACCGCCTGGATATCGGCTTGGTCGCCACGGTCCGCGCGCGTGGCGTCGGACGACCGTGTCGACTTGCCCATGGGGAGCCTCCGCCGGATGGTGATCGAGAGCCTGACAGCGTGTTCACTTCGTGAACCTGAGCATGTTCACGAAGTGAACCTGATGGTCAGGCTACCCGAGTCGACCACGGTTCGTCGCTGAAGGGCAGCGCTCCCGGCCACCGCCGAACTCAACGGGAGTTCGGGCCGGTTCGCGTTCAGGAGACGGGTGCGTGGTGGTAGTCCGCGGTGGCGAACGCCTTGCCCAGCTTGACCAGAGACTCCGGGGCGTCCAGGCGCTCCATGACCGCCTCGACGAACACGAGCCGGTCGCGGTTGCTCTTGGCCGCCGCGAACGCGGCGGCCAGTGTGTCCTCGGTGTTCGCCTTGGCAGTGATGGCCAGGTCCTGGGGGTCGAATGCCTCGACCAGCCGGTCGTAGCGCCAGGTGGCGATGTTGTTGCAGCTCGCGTCCGCGCCGAGGATGCAGCGCTCGACCGTGTAGCCGTCGTTGTTGATCAGGATGATGACGGGGTGGAGCCCGTTCCGCAGCACCGTGGAGAGCTCCTGCGCGGTCAGCTGGAAGGAGCCGTCGCCGATCAGCAGGATGTGGCGGCGGCCGGGCGCCGCGAGCGTGGTTCCCAGCAGCGCCGGAAGCGTATAGCCGATCGACCCCCACAGCGGCTGGCCCACGAAGGTGCAGTCGCGCGGAAGAGGCAGTTCGGCGCATCCGTAGTACGCGGTGCCCTGGTCGGCGATCACCACGTCGCCGGGCTCGAGGAACGCCTGGAACTGCTCCCAGAAGCGCTCTTGGACCAGCCGGGCCGAGCGGACGGGCTCGTACGCCTGCCCCCTGGCGCGGCGCTGGAGGAGCGAGGTGATGGCGGAGGGCTTGTGGATGCCGGTGCCGGCAAGGGCCAGCAAGGCGTCCTTCATCGACACATGGGCGTACTGGGTGTTGCCGACGGCGGCGCCCGTCGGATGCAGTGCGATGACCCGTGACGGGTCGATGTTCTGGGAGAACCCGCCGGTCACCGAGTCGGTGAACTGGGTGCCGAGGGCCAGCAGGCAGTCCGCGTTCTCGATGGACTCCCTGACGTAGGCGTCGCTGAGCTTGCCCGCGTATCCGCCGATGAACTGGTCGTGGTCCTCCGGGAAGACACCCTTGGCGTTGCTGAGGCAGGCGACCGGGCAGGCGATCCGCTCGGCGAGTTCCATCAGCTGGCCGGTGAGGTGGTAGCGGTCGACTTCGGGGCCGACCAGCACGGCCACCGACCGGGCCGCGCGCAGCGCATCCCGCGCCTGGCCCGCGAACTTCTCCAGCTTGCGGGGGTCGCTGGAGGGCTCCAGGAGGGCGAGGGGGGCGGCCGGTGCCTCGATCGTCTCGTAGGCGACGTCCGAGGGCACCATGATGTACACGGGACGCTTGAGCAGCCAGCAGAAGCGCAGCACCCGGTCGATCTCCGAGGCGGCGTTGTCACGGGTCAGGATCGCCTGGGCGACGGTGTACTCACCGGCGCACTTCGCGGCACGGGTGAAGTCGCCGTCGCCGGCCGTGTGGTGGACCTTCTGCTTGCCCTCCACGACGAAGGTGGCCGGTGTCCCCACGATGGAAACGACGGGCACCGATTCGGCGTACGCGCCGGCGATGCCGTTGAGGGCGCTCAGCTCGCCCACGCCGAAGGTGGTCACCAGCGCGGCGATCCCGTTCAGCCGGCCGTAGCCGTCCGCGGCGTAGGCGGCGTTGAGCTCATTGCAGTTCCCGACCCAGTCGATGCCGTCCATCGCCTCGACCTGGTCCAGGAATTCGAGTTGGTAGTCGCCGGGCACTCCGAAGACATGCCTGACTCCGATCTCCTGTAGACGGCGCAGGAGATAGTCACCCACGGTGCATACGCCCATGACGCGACCTTTCTTGATGCGTCTTGTCGTGCCACACCGGCCTGCCAGTGCCGATGCTGTCACCGGTGACTTCGCCGGGCCACCGGGCCCCGGGACGCGCCCCGCCGAACGGGTGAGCACCGGGCTCGCGCTTCCGGGCGGCCCGGCCGGGCAGGACCGCTGACCGCCGGATGCGCACCTTGGATTCCACGGGAGACGGCCGGTTCGAACCGTGAAACAACTGTCCCGGTTGTTCACGTTCCCGGTCGGACTCGTTGGCCATCGGCAGGTTGTCCGGACGAGTGGGCCGATCACAGTTCCCGGTGTGAGTGCGACCAGGTATCTGGAGATCGCGGAGCGGTTGTCCGCCGAGCTGGCCGAGTGTGCCCGTGGCACACGGGTGGCCAGCGAGGCCGAGATCGCCCGGCGGTTCGGCGTGGGCCGGGTCGCCGCACGGGCGGCCGTTCAGGAATTGGAGCGCAGGTTCGTCGTGCGCCGGACCCAGGGGTCGGGCACGTTCGTCAACCGGCGGATCGACTACGTCATCTCGCGCAGCGTCCCGCCGTCGTGGTCCGCCACGATCGCCGCGGCCGGCGCCACACCTCGCGCCCTGGTCAAGTCGGTGCGCCCACGGACTTCTCCAAGATGACGACGCCCACGCTCGTGGTCACCGGCGACAAGGACACCTCGCCTCATCTGACGGTTCGGGGCGCGGAATGGCACGCCGATCCGTACACCCTCTCCCCCGGCCCCAAGTCGCTGCTCACCCTGTTCGACGCGGAGCACGGGCTCGGCGGGGTCTCGGGATATGACGTCGCCGAGACGACGGACGAGAGCCCCGAGCGGGTGTCCGTGGTCCAGCGGCTCACCTGCGCCTACCTCCGCACGCAGCTCTCCCCGGGGGATTCCGCTTGGCAGACGGCGTGCGAGGCACTGACGGCCGGTCCCGATCCGCTCGGACGAGTCGAGTCCAAGTAGAGCCGTTAGGAGCGACCGCCGGATGGGATCACATCATCCCGGGCGAGAAGCCGGAACACGCGGTCCCGCCAGGGGATGTCAGTAGCCGCGCGGCGTCAGCGAGCGCTGCCGAGGTTCCGGTCGGCGTCGGCGCCCTCGATCATGAGAGTGGTCTCCTCGATGCGGCGGAAGCGCCCGTCAGGGGCGAACTCACCGAAGAGGTAGACCTCCGTACGCACGGTGGAGCCGTCGGTCTTGGCGACGTCGATGATGTGACGGTCCGCATAGCGGTCGCCCAGGGCGAGTTCGTCGAGGACCTGGACCGAGCCACTGGCGACGATCGTGCGCAGATGTGCGATGTGGGCCACGAACTCACCACGGTCGTCCCAGCGGCCGTCGGTGCGCTGACGGTAGTCGGGAGCGAAGTGCCGATCGACGGCCTCGGTCAGTTCGAGACCGGGCATGAGGAGCAGATCGGTGAGGGCGGCGGCGATGTTGGTGCGAGCGGTGGGGGTGGAGGTGGCCATGAGGGTGCCCTTCGGTATCGGAAACGGAAAACCGCGTGCGTCGAGCACGCATCCCGTACCGCATATTGCGTGCCCCGCGCACGCTAATCTTGGTGTCATGCCGAACGATGTGGGACACGAGATCGCCGACGCGCTGGGAACGCTGCTCAAGCGCAGCACCCGTGAGCAGATCCACCGACGCCTGACCGAGGGCCTGGGCGAGGCCGTGGACGAGGTCACCTACCCCGTTCTCAGCGGGCTCGCCCGCACCGGGCCGCGCAGCGCCGCGGGCCTCGCCGACGAGATCGGCCTGGACCGCTCCGGCGTCACCCGCCGCGCGACCCGCCTGGAGGAAGCCGGCCTGCTGAGCCGGGAACCCGACCCCGGCGACCGGCGCGCCACCCTGCTCACCCTGACCGAAGCCGGGCGGCAGGCGATCGAAACCACCCGGCAGCGCCTCGCCGCGCATATCGAGGACTCTCTCGCCGCCTGGCCACCCGGCGAGGCGCGGGCTTTCGCCCGGCAGCTCCACCGCTTCGTCGACCACGGGCCCTTCACCTCATAGCGCGAGGCGAGTGCGGGCGGTTCAGGAGAGCCAGTCGGCGTAGCGGGTGGAGGCGAGGTGGGCGTCCATGTCGGTGAGGACGTCACCCTTGACGGCGGCGAACATACCGGCGGTGGGGTCGATGACGACGGGGCGGTCATCGCCCTTGTGGGACAGGGTGATCCGGCCCAGTTCGTCCAGGGGGAAGATCTCGGGGCCCGCGATGTTGCGAATGCCACGCAGCGGGGTGCCCGCGGCGACCCCCGCCACCGCGGCGGCCACATCCTTGGCGGCGATGGGCTGGATCGGCGTGGCGGGCAGCCGGACGGTGTCGCTGTCGGCGGTCCAGGACAGGACCGACTCCATGAATTCCATGAACTGCGTCGCCCGGACGATCGAGTAGGGGATCGGCCCGGCGGCGAGGATCTCCTCCTGGAGCGTCTTGGCCCGGTAGTAGTCCAGCTCGGGCACCTGGTCCACGCCGACGATCGAGAGGATCACGAAGTGGCCGACCCCGGCCTTCTGGGCCGCGGCCAGGAGGTTGTCCATCGAGGTCTGGAAGAAGGCCGGGGAGGCTTCGTCGAAGGTCGGGGAGTTCGTCAGATTGACGACGACATCGGCCCCCGCCACCGCCTCGTCCACCCCCTGGCCGCTGATGACGTCGACTCCGGTGGACTGCGAGTGCGGTACCGCCTCATGTCCGGCGGCGTTCAGATTCTTGACGACCTGCGACCCGATCAGCCCGGTACCGCCCATGACCGCGAACTTCATGACACGCCCTTCGTCGAGGTATGTCTGCGACATGACGTAATGCCCCGATACAGGCATTGCATGCACCGCATATCGGAACAATTCGAACGCCCAAGGTCAACGAGCGGAAGCGGGCGCGATGTGCGCACGGTGGGGGTAGCGTCGCGGGCTCTCCTGGTCCGGGCTCGTTCGGCCCGGACTCCTCCGGTCCGGGCTCGCCGGGCGGCACACGCATGAATCCGCACATGGGGAGAGCATCATGGCCAACAGCACCGCACCGACTCCCGCCACTCCAGGCGCCCTGGTGGATCCACTCCTCAACCATGGCGCGGCGTTCACGCAGCCGGAGCGGGACGAGTTGGGCCTGACCGGGCGGCTGCCGTCCCGGGTACTGACGCTGGAGCAGCAGGCGCAGCGCGCCTATCAGCAGTTGGAGGCTCAGGGCAGCGACCTGGCGAAGAACGTGTATCTGGAGCAACTGCACGACCGCAACGAGACTCTGTACTACAAAATACTCGGCGAGCATCTCGTGGAGCTGTTGCCGATCGTGTACGACCCCACGGTGGGCGAGGCGATCGAGAAGTACTCCCATGAGTACCGCCGTCCCCGAGGCGTCTTCCTCTCCATCGACCAGGCGGATGCCATGGAGAAGGCTTTCTCCACGCTTCAGCTCGGGCCCGAGGACGTGGACCTGATCGTATGCACCGACGCCGAGCAGATCCTGGGCATCGGGGACTGGGGCGTCGGCGGGATCCAGATCTCGGTCGGCAAACTGGCCGTCTACACCGCGGCGGCCGGTATCGATCCACACCGTGTCATCGCCGTGTCACTGGATGTGGGAACGGACCGTGAGTCACTGCTGAAGGACCCGCTGTACCTGGGCAACCGGCACCGCCGGGTCCGCGGCGCCGACTACGACGCGTTCATCGAGAAGTATCTGCGGACGGCCTCGTCGATGTTCCCGCGCGCCCTGTTGCACTTCGAGGACTTCGGGCCCAGCAACGCCCGGCGGATCCTGGAGACGTACGGCGGCACCTACCGGATCTTCAACGACGATATGCAGGGCACCGGTGCGATCACCCTGGCCGCGGCCCTGTCGGCGGTCAAGGTCAGCGGTGTGCCGATGCGCGACCAGAAACTCGTGGTCTTCGGCGCGGGCACCGCCGGGGTGGGCATCGCCGACCAGCTCCGCGATGCCATGATCCGCGACGGGGCGAGCCCCCAGCAGGCCACCGCACAGGTCTGGCTGATCGACCGGCAGGGCCTGCTCACCCGTGGCATGCCCGATCTGCGGGACTTCCAGCGGCCCTATCTGCGCGACCCGGCGGAGGTCGCCGGCTGGGCGGCCGACGGCGGCGCGATCTCGCTGCTGGAGACGGTGCGCCAGGTCGAGCCGACGATCCTGCTGGGCACCTCCACCGTGCACGGGGCGTTCACCCGCCAGGTGATCGAGGCCATGGCCGCGGGCACCGAGCGCCCGATCGTCTTCCCGCTCTCCAACCCGAACTCGCGCATCGAGGCCATGCCCGCCGACATCATCGCCTGGTCGAAGGGCAAGGCCCTGATAGCGACCGGCATCCCCGTCCCGCCCGTGGAGTACGACGGGGTGACGTACCGGATCGCACAGGCCAACAACGCGCTGCTGTACCCCGGGCTGGGCCTGGGCACGATCGTCTCCGGAGCGTCGACGGTGACCGCGGCCATGCTGCTCGCGGCCGCTCAAGCGGTGGCCGACCAGGTCGATCTCACACAACCGGGCGCTTCCCTGCTGCCGCCGGTGGCGAGCCTGCGGGAGTCCTCGGAGGTCACCGCAGCCGCCGTGGTCAAGGCGGCGGTCGGCGAGGGGGTCGCCACCAGCACGTCGGCCGATCCCGCCCAGGCCGTCCACCAGGCCATGTGGGAGCCGGTCTACGTCGGCGGAGCGGCGTGATGACCGCGCGGCAGCCCGCCTCGGGCGGGGGCGACGGCGCCCCGGAGATCCTCGACCTGCCCATCGGCCTGCACGCAACCGGCACTCGCCGGGAGACCGACTCGATGGGCGCCATCGACGTCCCGGCGGACCGGTACTGGGGTGCGCAGACACAGCGGTCCCTGATCCACTTCTCCATCGGGGACGACCGGATGCCCAAGGCCGTCTACCACGCCTACGGCCACGTCAAGAGGGCCGCCGCGATCGTCAACGGGCGGGCCGGGCGGCTGCCGGCCTGGAAGGCGGAGCTGATCGGGAAGGTGGCCGACGAGGTCATCGCGGGCAAGCTGGACGATCACTTCCCGCTGTACGTATGGCAGACCGGGTCCGGGACGCAGTCCAACATGAACACCAACGAGGTGATCAGCAACCGCGCGATCCAGCTGGTCGGCGGCGAGTTGGGCAGCAAGACGCCCGTCCACCCCAACGACCACGTCAATATGGGGCAGTCCTCGAACGACACCTTCCCCACCGCCATGCACATCGCCGCGGTCCAGACGGTCCACGAACATCTGCTGCCCAGCGTGCGGGGGCTTCGACGGGCGATCGAGGCCAAGGTGGACCAGTGGCACGACGTGGTGAAGATCGGCCGCACCCATCTGGAGGACGCGGTCCCGCTCACGGTCGGACAGCAGTGGTCCGGCTACACCCACCAACTGGCCCAGGGAGCCGGCCGGGTGGCCCGGTGCGCGGAAGGGCTGCATGAGCTCGCCGCGGGCGGTACGGCGGTCGGCACGGGGCTGAACGCGCCACCGGAGTACGGCGAGCGGATCGCCGCCGAGATCGCCGCGGCGACCGGTTATCCGTTCACCACCGCCGACAACAAGTTCGCGGCCCAAGGCGGTCTGGACGCCATGGTCGACGCCTCGGCCGGGCTGCGGGCCCTCGCCGTGCCGCTGATGAAGATCGCCAATGACATCCGGTGGCTGGCCTCGGGACCCCGCTGCGGCCTGGGCGAACTGGACCTCCCGGCGAACGAGCCGGGATCCTCGATCATGCCGGGCAAGGTCAACCCGACCCAGTGCGAGGCCATGGTCATGGTCTGCATACAGGTGCTGTCCGAGGACCAGGCGATCGCCTTCGCCGGTTCACAGGGCAACTTCGAGCTCAACGCCATGCGCCCGGTCATCATCAACAACTTCCTGCACGCGGCCACCATCCTCGCCGACGCCTGCGACAAGCTGCGCGAGTACTGCATCGAGGGCGCCGAGCTCAACCGCGACCAGATCGACGATTACGTCAACCGGTCCCTGATGCTGGTCACCGCGCTCTCCCCGGCCATCGGCTACGACAGAGCCTCGACCATCGCGCACAAGGCCGACGAGGAGGGCACCACGCTGCGCGAGGCCGCGCTGGCCTCGGGTTTTGTCAGCGCGGAGGATTTCGACCGCATCGCCGACCCCGCCGCGATGGCGCGAAGCTCCTCCTCCTGATCCGAGCCGTCGCCCCCCTGATCCCGGCCGCCGACGAAGGCCGTCACGACGGCAGCCACGACGGCCGTCACGACGGCCGGACCGCCGCGCTCGTGCGGGCCGTCGAGTTCCGGTTGTAGATATATGCGACTGTGTTGCTCGGAAGGTGCGATTCCGCACCTATGTCGTGCCACACTATGAGTGGCCCTCACCGCATCCCCCGTCGGTGAGGGCCACTTCATGTCCGGCCAGGGCTGGGCAGCGGAGTCTGGCACGGCTGGGCGCGGAGCCCGTCGAGAATGATCGCCAGATAGCGTCGCCACAGCCCGGAGGGGCGTTCGCCCGGCAGAGCCATGACGGCGTCGATCATTGCGGCGATCGGCGCGATATCGGTCTCGGTGACCCCGTCCCGCAATGCGCCTTGGGCGCGGGCCCGTGCCACCAGAGCCTCGCAGTGGGATGCGACCTGCCGCCGCGCCCGAGCGAGGCCGGTGCCCTCGACCGCGCCACGGCGCATCAACTCGCGCAGCCCACGGTTGTGCGCGGCCAGCCCCAGGGCTCTCTCGAGGAAGCCGGCAAGAGCCGCGAAGCCGTCGTCCTCGGCCAGGGCCTTTCGCGCCATCGCCGCGATCTCGTCCAGCTCTTCGGTGAAGACGGCCTCAGCGAGCGCCCGCTTGTCGGGGAATTTCCGGTAGACGGTGCCGACTCCGAGCCCGGCATGGTGCGCGACATCGTTGAGCGTGGCCTGAAGTCCGCGTGCGGCGAAGACCTCGCGCCCGGCCCGGAGGATGCGCTGACGATTGAGTTCGGCATCCCGCCTCAGCGGACGCGCCCCCGCCGCGGCAGGTTCCCCGCCTTCCCTCTGTCCGCCCATGGACTGCCTTTCCGATGACGCGACCGACCCATAACCGGATACAGCATATCCGTTTCATGCTACGGTCCTGTCCCCGAAGAAGCGGATACCAGATATCCGGATCGTGGTTCTGGAAAGGGCCAGGGATGCAGACTGTGGTCATCACCGGAGGAACCGACGGGCTCGGAAAAGGGCTCGCACTGCACTACCTGCGCCGAGGAGCGCGCGTGCTCGCCGTGGGCAGCACGCCCGCCAAGGGCGAGGCACTTCTGGCCCAGGCGGCGACCATCTCGGCCGCCGGCCGCGCGGTCTTCCTGCAGGCCGATCTGACGTCGGTCGCGGCGACCAGGGGCCTGGTCGCCACGGTGGAGAGCGCCTGCCCCTCGGTGGACAAACTCATCCTGTGCGCCCAGCGATACCGGCTCTTCGGCTCCCGTACCGTCACCCGCGAGGGGTTCGAGCACAGCTTCGCCCTCGCGTACTTGAGCCGCTACGTCCTCGGCCACGGCCTGCGCACGGCACTGGAATCCGCGCCACAGCCGGTCATCATGAACGTGGCGACCCCCGGTATCCCGTTGGGCCGGATCCACTGGGACGATCCCCAACTGACGTGCCGCTACAGCGGCTTCAAGGCCACGTTGCAGTCCTTCCGCGCCAACGACCTGCTCGGCGTGGCCTTCGCCGCACTGCACGCCGACACCCCGATCCGCTACGTCGGCTACAACCCGGGCATGGTGTCGACCGGCATGCCCGACCACCTCCCGCAACCGCTCCGCACCCTCACCAAGGCGTCCTTCACCCTGCTCGCCACTCCGGCGGCAAAGGCCGTCACCCCGATGGCCCGCCTCCTGGACGAACCGCCGCGCGAACGCTTCAGCGCCTACCGCACCACACGCCGACTGCCCTTGAAAGGCCCGGCATTCAACCAGGCCGACGCACTGCGCCTGCACCACCTCACCCACGACCTGATCAACGCGGTGTGAGAACGCAGACCAGCAAAAGCGCCATGGAATCGCGGTCGTACACACTCCGCGCCCGCACGGTTCAAGGGGTCAGCTGGGTTTGGGTCGCAGCCGTGGGGACGAGGTCGCGGCGGATGTACCACTCGGTGGACATCAGCCTCTCCCGGTCGGCCGGCGGGAGCCCCGCAAGCCGGCCCGGCAGCGCTCCCCGCTCCACTTCGGTGCGATGGGCGAATACAGCGCTGATCTTCCGCTCGAGCCAGGGACGCACATCGACCGTCGCCGTGACCCACTCGTCGGGGACGCTGTACATCGCCCCGTTCTCCCGGACCAGACGTGCGCCCAGCGCTTGTGCGGCGGAGTGCGGGTGCGTGGCCAGGTAAAGGGCGCTCGGCCGCCAGGGGATGCCGGCGTCCGGGTAGAGGTGGTCCAGCCCGGCCGCCTCGACCGCGAGCGTGGTTACCCGGTGGGTGTGGACATGGTCGGGATGGCCGGTCAGCCCGCCGTAGGCGTCATGGGTTACAACGATCTCCGGGCGCACTTCGCGGATGTGCGTGACCAGCCGACGCACCGACTCATCGAGCGGCGCGTCGCGGAACCGGACACTGCCCGGGGCCGACTGTGGCACCCGGGCGTCGGCGTAGCCGAGCATCCGCGGCTCGCCCGCGCCGAGGATGCGGAGCGCGTCGGCCAGCTCCGCGGCGCGCCGGGTGTCCTCCGCCCAGGTCGCCGTGACGACCGCGGTTCGCGCTCCGTCGGCCGCGTGGCGGGCGAGCACACCGCCCGCCGACAGGGACTCGTCGTCCGGGTGGGCGAAAACCGCGAGGAGGCTCGGAAGGGACATCGCCGCATCATCTCCGGTGGGGAAGTCAGGAACTCAGCGTGCACCCGCCACGAGCTCCTGGTGGACGAAATCCACCAGGAGCTCGCGCATGGTGCCGATGGTCATACCGGGCACTCCCGTCAGCACCTGGATCGCCGCGCCGTCGGTGAGTGAGGTCAGCCGCAGCGCGACAACGTGCGGATCGGCGTCCGCGCGGAAGATTCCCTGCCGCTGGCCGCGCTGGACGATCCGGCGGACGGTCTCCTGCCAGCGTGCGTAGTACTCATTGTGGGCCGGGCGGAACTCGGGGCGGATGGTGGCCTCGGCCCAGTACTGGAGCCAGATGGACCACTCGTCACGGACCTGGCCGACCCGCGGCAGCTGCATGTCGATCAGCTTCAGCAGCCGTTCATGTGCGTTGTGGACGGCGCGCAGCTGGGTGGACTGGCGGGCGAAGGCCCGGTCGACGCAGTACTTGAGGGCTTCTGCCAGTACGTCGTTCTTGCCGGGGAAGTAGTAGTGCACCGTGCCGGTGCTGGTGCCGCAGACCTTGGCGACGTCGGAGATGCGCACGGCGTGGAAGCCCCGCTCGGCGATCAGCTGCCACGTGGCGTCGAGGATCCGTGCCCTGCGATCCTCATCGCTCCTGGGCTCCGCCTTGGTCCCTGTGGTCACATCGTCTCCCCGTGGTTGTCGGTTCCGGCTCCCCCGTCCGCGTCGGCACTCAGCGTCCGGTCGGTCATTCTGACTGAAGCGTCAGCTCCTCAGCAAGTCCCGTGACCATGGTGAACTCCCGTCCGCTGCTGGAACTTTCTTGCTGCGACCTCTCGACGTCGGTCTCGCCCGGAGGGCTAACTGACGCATCAGTCAAACATGTGGCTCACCCATCCCTGGCACACAGATCGAGGAGGCTCTGTGCGCACTGACCAACCCGTGCCGCCGATCAGCGGGCTACGCCCGGATGTCCACACCGGCAAGGTCGCGCTGGTGACCGGCGGGGGCACCGGCATCGGCCGGGCCACCGCACTGGACCTGGCCGCGGGCGGCGCGCGTGTCGTGATCTGCGGGCGCCGCAAGGAGCCCCTGGCGGAGGCCGCCGAGACGCCGGTACTCCGGGTCGGTCCAGGCCCTGGCGACGACCTTGGCCCCGTTGAGCGGGCCCACGTTCGTCTCGTAGGTGGTGATGATCTTATCCAGCACCTTCGGGTCGATCAGGCCGCGTTCGGTGAGCAGTTGCTCGAGCGCCTCGGTGCGCAGGGCCACGGGAAGGGTCTCCTCGGGGCCGCCAGCGGTGGTGGTCATGGGGTGGTCTCCAGGTAGCTCTCGAACAGCTCAACGGTGAGCGCAAGGGTTCGGCGTCGGCGCCCCACAGCTCGCGCGAGGCGAATCGCACGGAGTAGACGTGTTGCGGGTTCTCGCCCTGGAAGTGGGCGTTGGTGTCCGGCAGCACGGAAGCGGGCCGCACGGCCTCCACAATTCCGGTGTGCCCCCGTACGTAGCCCGGCAGCCGGGTGTGCCCGGGCACCGACATGGCCCTGGCCCGTACGCGACGGCCGACGGTGAAGGCCGGCGCGGTGTCCATGGAACGCAGGGATCCCTCGGCGGTGGGCGTGTAGTCGGGTACCGCGGGCTCGGGGATCGGCGGCTCCGCCACGTGTTCCCCCCGCAGATTGCGGGCGCGGGCGTCGATCGCACCGGGCGCCAGGATGGCGCTGTCGGTGAGCATCAGCTCCCCGCCGTTGAGCCAGCGCCCGAAGTAGCCGTCGTCCAGGTAGGCCGCCCGGTCCAGACGCTCCAGCGCGTGCCGGAAGGCATCCGTATTGGCACCGCCGCACGCGACGCGGCCGGAGAGAATCGCCAGCGCGAAGGCACGGCCCTGCCAGGGCTCGTCGAAGACCGGCTCATCATGTCTCGGTGGATGAACGGCACCCCATCCCGGGGTGCCGCCCATATCGGCAATGCCCTCCATGACACCACTCCACAAATAACCGCATACCGGATTGATCGCCACGAATCGTATACGCCGGGCGTCACCCTTGCCGTGATGACGTCGCGGCGCGCATGCCGGGCCGGTGGGCCACGCGACCGATCGCCGCCACCGACCGGGCACACGGCGGCCCGGTCGCGGCCATTCACCGAGGAGCGAAAAAGGGACGGGCAATCCATGCCGCTGACATCGCAAAGATTTTGCCGTGACCCACATCACAGGCCGCAACTCTCTATTCCTGTGGAAGGATGCCACCGTATTGGCGTCGGGTGGCGGTATGGCACATTACCGCTTCAAGGTTTTGGCCGACCGCAATCGGGGGATAAAAGAATGCCAACGATGATCCTCATCGGATACCGGGACGGGCTGGACGAGGCACTGGAGCGCCGGGGCCTGGATCCCTTCTATATCGTGCAGCCGCCGGTGCGCACACCGAAGGGCCGGGGCTTCAGGTGTGTCACGGACATGGAGAACGCCCAGGAAATCCTGCGAGCGGTGCTTTCCGCGCGCCTCGACGATATAGCGGGAGTGCTGACCGTTCATGAAATGGGCGTATTCGGGGCCGCCTATCTGCGGCAGCAGCTGAACCTTCCCGGCAATACGGATTCAAAGACCACTCTCCACTTCCGGGACAAGTGTCTACAGAAGAGCAAGCTGCCGCCTCACGTCAAGCGAGCGCGCTGCCGATACGTACCCAGGGGTACGTCGTTCACGGATCTCGCCGACGAGCTGGGGGGATGTCTTCGTGGTCAAGCCGGCCACCGGAGCCGGCGCTCTTCGTACGAACATCGTCCGGTCTCCGGAAGACCATGAACGAGCCTTGAAGCTGTTCACAGGGCTGTCGGATGTCGAGGTCGTCGCCGAGTCCTTCATAGACGCCTCGGAAGTCTATATGGACGGCATCTGGAAGAACGGCGAGCTGCAATGGTCATCCATGAGCCGCAACCATATTTCACCGCTGAGTGCCGTACAGGGCGGCGTCCTGGCCGCCCACATATTGGACAGAAGGCGGTATGAAGTGCTGTTCCAGCAGGCGGAGACGCTCGCCGGACAGGCACTCGCAAGCCTCGACGCCCCTGATTGCGTATTCCATCTGGAAGCGTTCACGGAAGACTCGGGACTCACCTTCGGCGAGTGCGCCATCCGTCTCCCGGGCGCCCTCTCCCCTCAGGTCAACAAGCTGACATTCGGCGTCGATCTCTTTGACGTCGAAATCAGCCTGGCGCTCGGGGAAGAGGTGCCCCGGCCACTGGACGGCGGTGCCCCCGAACGCTTCTATGGGTACATCCTTCTACGCCGTCCGAAAGTCGGCAATGTGACCCAGGAGGACTTCGAGCGCAACTTCCCAGAGCGCAACTTCCGTTTCGATGAGATCCAATATGCTTCGTCGCCCGACGCGCCGGTCGGTCCGTACGGCCGCGTGGGGCAGGCGATCGTATCCGACCCTGATGAGCTGAAGCTCCAGCGGACGATCGAGGAAATCGTACGGTTCAATGAAGCCGGCGGCGGATGCGGCCCCGTGAGGAATTGACCGCGACGAGAGGGACCAGCATGGCGGACGAGCAGACCAGCACACCGGACAGCACCGCCGTGCGAGTCGCCCTCTGGCGGACGATGCACGTCCAGGTCGACCCGCCGCCACATGTGCTCCAGGACGAGATCGGACTGCGGCTGGCGGCGCCCGACGACGACTGGCGCGGCCGCCCCGACATGGACCCGGACGCCACCCGTGGGTTCCGGGCGGCCGTGGTCGCCCGTGCACGTTTCATCGAGGACCTGGTCGCCGAGCAGGCCGACCGCGGCGTCACCCAGTACGTCATCCTGGGAGCCGGTATGGACACCTTCGCCCAGCGCAAGCCGGAGATCGCCTCCCGGCTGCGGCTCTTCGAGGTCGACCAGCCCGGCCCCCAGGCATGGAAGCGCCAGCGCCTGGTCGAACTCGGCTACGGCATCCCCGAGTGGCTGCACCTGGTGCCGGTCGACTTCGAGGCGAGCGAGTCCTGGCTGGAGCGGCTGACCGCCGCCGGATTCGACCCCGCCCGACCGGCGGTCATCGTCTCCACCGGGGTCACCATGTACCTCACCGAGGACGCCACCGCGGCCACCCTGCGCCAGATCGCGGGGCTCGCACCCGGCTCGACGCTCGCCATGACCTTCCTGCTGCCGGCCGAACTCCTCGACGACGCCGATCGCCCCGGACTCCGAAAGAGCAAGGAAGGCGCGCAAGCGGCCGGAACACCGTTCATCAGCTTCTACACCCCGCAGGACATGCTGGCGCTGGCCCGCGAAGCGGGCTTCAAGGACGTCCGCCATGTGTCCGGCGCTTCGCACGCCGAGCGCTACTTCGCCGGTCGCGCCGATGGCCTCCGTCCGTCGAGCGGGGAAGACCTGTTGCTGGCCACCACCTGACCCCGGTCGCGCCGAGGCCGAGCGTGCCTCGGCCGACCCGGGTCCCGGGCCTCGCGTACCGGGTCCCGATACGCCGTACCGCCGTTCTGCTACGCCATGCCGCGCTTCTTCTACGCCGAGCCCGATCCGCGCCGTGACCTCGGTGGTACGCGGCGGTGGCTGGTGTCGCACCACGGGTAGCGGGCGCTGCGGCCGCACTGGCACACGGCCACCATGAAGCGGTCGGAGCGGACCACGCCGCCATCGGGGAGGGTGATCTCGACCGGTCCCTCGATCAGCATCGGGCCGACGGTTCCCAGCCGCACCCTCACCGCGCGATCATGTTCGTCGTTCGGCACGGATCACCACCAGCTCTTCCTTCGTCTCGCCCGGGGCGATCAGCCCATGGGACTCCAGCCACGGCGTCTGCCCGCGCAGCACCGGCCCGAAGGGGATCGTGCGACGGTCGGTCACCGCCGCCCGCAGCCCGGCCCCCGTCAACTGCTCCACCGTACGATCCGCGCCGCACAGCCCCGAATGGACCAGGAGCAGCGCACCGCCGGGGCGCAGCAGCGGTGGCGCGTCGCGGCAGATCCGATCGAGCAGCGCCCGCCCGTCGGCACCGGCCTGCCAGGCCACACCGCGGCCCCGCCGGAGCCGTCGCTCCGCCATCGGCACATAGGGCGGGTTGGTGACGATGAGATCGAACCTGCGGTCGGCGACCGGTGTCAGCAGATCGCCCTGGAGGACACGCACCGGGAGCCCTTTGAGACGGGCCCGCAGCCAGGTGGCGCCCACGGCGAGCGGTGAGACATCGACGGCGGTCACCTGGGCCGCACCTCGCCCGGCCGCGGCGAGGGCCAGGGCCCCGCTGCCCGTCCCCACGTCGAGAACCGCCGTATCGGCCCCGATGTTCTCCCGCAGCAGGGCGTCGGCCAGCAGCCATGTGTCGTCCTGCGGCGCGTACACACCTGGAGGGGTCTTGAACACCATCAGTGGCGAGTACCCGCGAGGGGCCGTTGTGCGCGTGTGCGATGTGGTGCGAGCACCGGACGTGGTCCGAGGAACGTCATAGGCGCCTTCGGCGCTACAGTGCTGCAACGTCGACGTAGACGCCTATCACCGCTGGGTCGGTGCGGCGCCCGCCCACAAATCTTGACAAGGTTCGCCGCCGCGCTCACGGGCGCCTTCCGTGATGTGCGCGGATCCGCACGAATCATCACAGCGGCCATGGGCACCCGGCGGTGCCGGGGCCTTCACGGCCGGGACACGGCAAGATGAAAGGGTGAAGGAGCGCAAAGCCGACACGACGCGGATGGAGCGGCTGGCTCTGCTGACAGAGGCGTGGGCCGCGCTGGCCAGCACGCTGGACCTGTCCGAGGGATTGCGGCGGGTGTGCCGGATCCTGACCAGGCGGCTGGGCGACTGGTGCGTGGTGGACCTGCTCCGCGAGCCGGGCCGTCTGGACCGTGTGAGCGTCGTGCACCGTACCCCCGAGGTGCTGCCTCCGGGAAGATACGAAGGCCGGCTCCCGCCGGTGCCGGAGGACGCCGTGGGCCCGCTGCCACGGGTGCTGCGGGGCGCCGGGCCGCTGCTGCTCACCGACATTCCCCCGCCGAGCCAGGCCATCGACCCGCTCCACGCCCGCCAGCTGGAGCTGTTCCATCAATTGGAGGCGCGTAGCGCGATCGTCTCCCCGTTGCGGGCCCGCCGGGAGGTTCTCGGCGCCCTGACCGTCTCCCGCACCGATCCGTGCCATCCGTTCACGGAAGAAGACGTCCCCCTGGTCGAAGACCTGGTCCGTGGCCTGGCGATCCAGGTGGACAACGCACGGCTCCATCAGGAGACCCAGCACATCGCCGAACGTTTCCAGCGCGCCCTGCTGCCCGCGCTCCCGGAGATCGGCCACCTCCAGATGGCCGCCCGCTACGCTCCCTCGCGCACCACCGCACAGGTCGGCGGCGACTGGTACGACTGCTTCGTCCTCCCCGAGGGCGACACCGTGCTGGTGATCGGGGACGTCACCGGCCATGACCTGCAAGCGGCCGTCGCGATGAGCGCCCTGCGCCATATGCTGCGCGGTATCGCCGTCGACCGTCAGGAGCCCCCGGGTGACGTTCTGCGCCGACTGGACATGGCCAATCACACGCTGTACCAGAACGCCACAGCCACCTGCATCTACGCCCTGATCAAGGGAGAGGAGCAAGGCCCCTGGTGGTTGGAGCACGCTTCGGCCGGACACCTGCCGCCCCTGCTGACCACCCGCGAGGGCGACACCCGGTATCTCGAAGGCGGCGGAGGGGGGCTCCTGCTCGGCATGCACCCCGAGTTGCCGCGTCCGACCGGCCGCGATCCGCTACCGGCCCACTCCACCCTGTTGCTGTTCACCGACGGCTTGATCGAGCGCCATGGAGAATCCCTCTCCCACGGCCAGACCCGGCTCCGCCAGCACACCGCGGCGCTGGCCCGCGCGCCCCTCGACGTCTTCTGCGACGAGCTGGTCGGCGGACTGGTCACCGACGGCACCGATGACATCGCCCTCCTCGCCCTGCGCCCCATCCCTTAGCCCTGCCCCGCTGCGAGCGGCAGGCCGGTGCCGCCCCGGCGCTCGTAGCGGGACAGGGCGGAACCGGTCGGCCGGTGGTGGAAGCCGGTGACTCGACGGCCGCCACGCCGCCTCCCGCCCTTCAGCGCGGTAGCCGATCGGTATCGGGGCACTCGGGAGGGGATCGCGGCCGGGAAGCGGATCGGGAGAGGAGCCGACGATGACGAGTCTTCCCACCGGGTACGCGCCCTCGTCGTACTGGATGTCATCAGCGCCGGGAGCCTCCTACCCGGCCCTGGAGCCGGGCTGGGAGGGCACCGCTCCCGATGTCGAGGTCGCCGTGGTGGGCGGGGGCATCGCGGGCATCTGCACGGCTTGGGAGCTGGCGCGCGCCGGACGCCGGGTGGCGCTGGTGGAGGCGGACCGGCTGGCCGCCGGGGCCACCGGCCACACCACGGCCAAGCTCTCGGCCCTCCAAGGGCTCGCGTACCAGGACATCCGGGCGGCGCGGGGTGAGGAGGCGGCCCGGCGCTACGCCCGCTCGCAGACCGATGCCATCGACCGGGTACGGGAGGTGACCGCCGAGCTGGGGATCGACTGCGATCTGGAGGAGGCGCCCGCCGCCACCTACGCCGAGGGAGAGGAGGCCCTGGCGAAGGTGCGGGCCGAGGCAGGGGCCGCCGCGGAGGCTGGGCTGGACGCCGCGTTCACCACCGCCACCGATCTGCCCTTCCCCGTCGCGGGGGCGGTCGAGGTGGCGGGCCAGGCGCAGTTCCACCCCCGGAAGTACCTGCTGGCGCTGGTGGCGGACCTGATCGCGCGGGGAGGTCTGGTCTTCGAGGGCTCGCGGGTGGTGAGCCTCGCCGAAGGCCATCCGTGTCGTCTCACCACCGACCGCGGAGCGCGATTGCGCGCCCGGGACGTGGTGGTCGCCACGGCCTACCCGGTCTTCGACCGGGCCCTGCTCTTCCCCCGGCTGGAAGTGCGGCGTGAGCTGGTCGTCGCCGCGGTGCTCCCCTCCGACCGCGCCCCGCGCGGTATGTACCTCACGCCCGAGGACGGCACCCGCTCGGTGCGCACCGCGCCGTACGGGCAGGGGCAGCGGTTGCTCATCGTCACCGGGGAGAAGTTCACCCCCGGCGTCGGTGATGTCGAGCGGCGCTATGAGCGGCTGATGGGCTGGACGCGGGACCGCTTCCCCGACGCCGAACCCGCCTTCCGCTGGGCGGCACAGGACAACTGGACCACCGACCACGTGCCCTATGTGGGCCCGCTGCACCCCGCCTCCCGCCACGCCTTCGTGGCCACGGGGTTCGCCGGGTGGGGCATGACCGGTGGCGTACTCGCCGGCAGGCTGCTGGCCGCGCGACTCACCGGACGGCCCCTGCCCTGGGAGGGCCTGTACGATCCGCGACGGCTGAATCCGGTGCGCGAGGCGCCCGCGCTGCTGCGCGTCCAGGCCACGGCCGCGCGCCACTTCATCGGCGACCGGCTGTCCGGCGACGGCGCCGACGCGGAACGGGACATCCCGCCCGGCGGCGGGGCGGTCGTCCGCCTCGGTGGACGACAGCGGGCCGTCCACCGTGACGAGAAGGGCCGGTTGCGTTCGCTGTCCGCCCGCTGCACCCATCTGGGCTGCCTGGTGCGGTTCAACGACGCCGAGCGGACCTGGGAGTGCCCCTGCCACGGCTCACGGTTCGCCGTCGACGGCAGTGTCCTCCAGGGACCGGCGGTACGCCCGCTGAAGCGGATCGAGGACCACGAACGCCCGGCGCGCGAGACCGAGCACGGCGGAGAAGCCACGGAGTGACCTGCGAAGACATCGCTGGGCCGCATCGCGCGATGCGTCCTGGGCGACGAACGTCCCAGCCCCCGGGCACGGGCCACACGTCCGCTCGGAGCCGGTCCGGGAGGGAGCGGCTCAGCGGCGCCGACGGGATTCCGCTTCGGCCGCCGAAGGCGAAAGTCGAAGTGCAGGGTCGTCGCGTCATGGATCTGCACGACGAACGATGGCTGATGACCTCGGTGTCCACCACGGCTCGTGCCGCCCTTCGGCTCCGCTGACTTCCCGACGTCCCGCCTGCGCCGGTATTCGGCAAGGGCATCGCTGGTCGGCATGGTGTGCTCCTTCCGACGCGTGGCACGCCGGGCAGGTACCCGCCCGGCCACGGGATCGGCGACCGGCGGACCTTCCCGGTCACAGCACTGGGCGCGGAGGCTATGTCATCCGCAATCCGGTTGTGAGTGGAGCAGGAGCAGGGCGATGTCATCGCTGCGGGGATCGGTGTGCGGGTCGTGGTGGATGAGGGTGTCGGCGAGGGTGGCCATGGGCTGGCCCTGGGCCTGTGCGAGCTGGTCGGCGAGGTTGGCGGTCGCGTCGTCGAGGTCGACGTCGGGACTTTCGACGAGGCCGTCGGTGTAGAGGGCCAGCACGGCGCCGGGCGGCAGGGGGATCTCGGTGGCCGGGTAGTCGGCGTCGGGATCGATGCCCAGCAGGAGGCCGGGTGGCAGATGGAGGACCTCGGTGTGCCCGTCGGGATGGCGCAGGAGTGGGGGCAGATGACCGGCGGTGGCCAGGTGGGCAAGGTGGTGTGCCAGGTCGATATGGGCGTAGAGGCAGCTGGTGAACAGCCCGGGGTCGAGGTCGGTGAGCAGGCGGTTGGTGCGGGCCAGGACTTCGCCGGGAGGCGCGCCGGCGGTGGCGTGGACGGCGGTGCGGACCTGTCCCATGAGGACGGCGGCGTTCACACTGTGGCCTTGGACGTCGCCGATGGCCGCGGCGACGGTGGTGGCGTCGCAGCGGATGAGGTCGTAGAAGTCCCCGCCGATGTCCATGCCGCAAGCCGTGGGCAGATAGCGGGCCGCCACCTCCAGTCCGGGCACGGTGGGGAGGGTGGCGGGGAGCAGGCCGCTCTGCAAACCACGGGCGAGCTGGTGCTCGGCGTCGTAGAGGCGGGCGCGATCGAGGGCCTGGGCGATCAGTCCGGCGAGAGAGGTCAGAACGGCGCGTTCGTCGGGGGTGAAGTCGTGGGGCTGGTCGTAGGAGACCACGCAGCAGCCGACCGGTCGGCTGGAGGCCAGCAGCGGCAGGAAGGCCCAGGCCGCTCTCTTGGTCAGCCGTGGGATCTCGGGGGCGAGCTGTGCCATCTCGCGGCGGGAGGCGAAAAAGAGGGGTACTCCCATGGTCACCGCGCGCACGGTAGGGGCCGACTCGTCCCGGAAGGGAGGGAGGTCGAGGGCGCTGATGACCTTGGCCGGGTAGCCACGGTGGCCGACGACACGCAACCGGTCGCCCTCGGCGACGGACAGGACGAAGCCCTGGGCGCCGAAGGCCGGCAGGACCAGGTCGGCGGTCAGCTCGACCACGTCCCGCACGCTGACGGCCTTGGTGAGCGCACCGGCCACATGCATCAGGTCGTACAGCGTGCCGGCCCGCGCCGGTGTGGCGGTGTCCGCTCCGCGCCCCGGCCCCGGGTGGTCCACCGGGGTGGTGCGCTCGGTGGGGGAAACGCGCACGCTGACGCCGGAGGCGTCCGGACGGAGCTGGAAGGACAGCCACCGGTCCGGTGGGCGCAGGGCGGTGAAGGACGTGGGTCGGCGGCCGAGCACCGCGGCCCGGTAGCGGTCTTCGAAGACCGGGTCGTCCAGCCATGGCAGTGCCTCCCACAGCGGTGCACCGAGCAGCTCCGGGACGCCGCCACCGACCAGGTCGGCGGCGGTGGCGCTGATGAAGGCGATCCGGCCCTCCGCGTCCAGCACACAACAGCCCTCCGCGGGGCGGTCGCCGAAGTCCACCGCGGTCCGCGCGCCGGTCCGGGCCCGCGGTGGGGCCGCCATGTGCGGCTCCTCGGGTGATATCGGGTGTCCGTCCTCGGCGGCATGCTGGAGGAACGCACCCGTACGGTCGCAGGTGGAGCGGATCACCGCGCGCTCCTGCGCGCTCAGGTGCGATGGGCGCGGTTCGGGCCACAGCAGCACCAGTCCGCCCCGAACAGTGGTACCGGAGGTGACCGGTGCGGCGGCCAGCGCCACGGGGTAGGGCAATACCAGCGCTGCCCTCGGGTAGCGGCGCACCAGCGCCGCCTGGCTGGCGAGCCACACCAGGCGCCGTTCACGCAACGCGTCCGCCACCGGACCCGAAGCCGGAAGCAGCAGCCGTTCCCACAGTGCGGTGATCTTCGGCGGCACCCCGGTCATGGTGGCCAGCCGCAGCACCTGCCCGCACGGCGACAGCAGGTACACCATGCCCGCGGACGCACCTGTTTCCCGTACCGCCTGACGCAGGAACGTATCCAGGAACTCCGTACCGGAGCAGACAGCGGACGTGGCGTCACCGCGCGGCCCCCGCTCCTCCCCCGAGAGATCCCGCACATGCCCGAAGCGGCGCCTGGCCGCCTCGCCACTGGTCCCCAGGGCTGCGCCGATCCGTGCCCAGCCGGCTCCGGCCTGCCGATCGGCGAGCACCGCGTACCGCACCAACCGCTCGGCCAGCCCGGGGACCTCCGCCACCGCGTCACAGTGACAGCCCACCGCGGCCTCCCGCTCCGGGGCCGGATCACCCGTCTGCCGCGCCACCGCCTGAACTCGGGCCAGCAGGTCCACACCCGCGAGCACCATCGCCTGCCGCGTCTGGGCCGCCGCCGACCATCGATGCCGCGCCCGCCAGGCCGCCTGTCGGTGAGCCGGGCTGCAATAACGCCGGTTGCGGCCGGCCTGATCCGGGAGCGATGCATCGCACCATTGGCACCGAACATCACCCATATAGATACATTACGCCCGCATGGGGTGACGGCAGCGGGCCCGGATCCCGTCCGCTGAATACGGTCCCACCGCCAGCGCCCCCAGGCGCGGTGCGTTTCACACAGCTCCCCGCAGAGCCGGTACGGCATACCACGCCACGCGTCGACATGGCCGAACGGGAGCGAACGCCCACCGACAGCGTTGCGCGGCAAGCTGCTGGCCGGCGAGATCGTCGGCCCGCCGTCGCCGGCACAGATGCAACGCACCGTCCCGGTCGTCTCCCAAGAGGGAAAGACGATCGACTACGGCCTCGGCCTGCACCCGACGGAAGCCACCGGTCAAGGCACCTTCTGGGGCCACGGTGGCACGGTCTGGGGTGCTGGAGCGCTGGCCATGACCCGTGCCGACGGCGTGTTCACCGCGACGGCCATCACACGAACGGACTCGGCAGGAGGCCGTTGACGGTCGCTCCGCACCTCCGCGCGAGTACGGGGTCAGCGCCCGTGGTTGTGCATGACGTGCTTGGTGCGCGAGTAGTCGTCCAGCGCGTAGATCGACAGGTCGCGGCCGTAACCGGACCCCTTGAAACCGCCCCAGGGGACCTCACCGGCCAGCACGAGGTGGGAGTTGACCCAGACGGTGCCGAAGTCGAGGCGGGCGGCGATGTCGTGGCCGCGGCGGGCGTTCTCGGTCCACACCGATGCCGAGAGACCGAGTGGGACGTCGTTGGCGCGCCGTACCGCTTCCTCCTCGTCGGCGAAGGTCTCGACCGTGATCACCGGGCCGAAGATCTCCTCGCGGGCGACTTCGGCCCCTTCGGGGACGTCGGTCAGCACGGTCGGGGCGATGAAGTAGCCGGGCCCGTCGAGGGCCACGCCTCCCGTCGCCACCTGGACGCCCTCCTCCTTCGCGCGCTCCAAGTACCCGCTGACACGGTCGAAGTGTGCTTTCGAGACCATGGGGCCGACCTCGACATCCTCGCCGGCCAGTGGCTCACCGACGAGCAACTCCCCCGCCTCGCGGACGAGTCGCTCGATGAATCGCCCGGCGACGGATTCGTGGACGAGGACGCGGCAGGCCGCCCCGCACTCCTGGCCCGAGTTCCAGAAGCCCGCGACGCGCAGGGACGACGCGGCTGCCGCGAGGTCGGCGTCCCGGAAAATCACGACGGGGGCCTTGCCGCCGAGTTCGAGGTGCACCCGCTTGAGGCTGTCGGCGGCGGCCCGGGCGACGGCGCGACCGCTGCCGACCGAACCGGTCAGGGCGATCATGTTCACGTCCGGGTGTTCGGCGAGCCGGGTCCCGACGACGCCGCCGTAGCCGTTCACCACGTTCACCACACCGCGCGGCAGGAGACCGGCGACGAGCTCGGCGAACTTCAAAGTGGTCAGCGGGGTCTGCTCGGACGGCTTGAGAACCACGGTGTTGCCCGCGGCGAGGATGGGTGCGATCTTCCAGACCGCCATGAGCAGCGGGTAGTTCCACGGGGTGACCACACCGGTCACGCCGAGCGGTTCCCGCAGGATGAGCGACAGATGGTTCTCGACGTAGTCGCCGGCGGCCATGGAGGTGGTCGCGCGCACCGCACCGGCCATGAAGCGGAAGGTGTCGACGGCCATGTCGACGTCGTCCCGCGAGACCGCGAGCGGCTTGCCGGTGTTCGCCGACTCCAGCCTGCTCAGAAGCCGGCTGTGCTCGGCCACCCGATCGGCGATGGCGTGCAGTAGCTCGGAGCGCTCCTTGGGGACCCGCCGGGCCCACCCGGCCTTGGCCGCCACAGCGGCGCCGACCGCGCGGTCGATGTCCTCGGCGGTGCCCTCGGGAATCCGGGCGATGACGTTTTCCGTGCACGGGTCGACCACGTCGATGACGGGCCCGGTCGATCCCTCGACGAAGGCCCCGTCGATGAAGTGCCCAGCCGGGGGAAGGTCGGCTTCGGTGATCAGAGCCGATGCGTCGGCTGCGCGTCGTGCGGTGGCCGTGGTGAGGCCGGTGGCAGTGGTCATGAGCAGTGGCTCCTTGGGTGTGGTCGTGTGATGGCCGGCCAGTCGGCACCGCGGCCGATGCCGTGGCGAACACGGTGCGGACGTCGTGTTCGCCGAGGAATCGCATGGCTCAGCGTGCGGCCGACAGCCGCGGCACCTCCTCGACCAGGGCGGAGATCCTGGCGGTGGTGGCGGCGTCGAGGCCGAGGAGCGGCGCACGGGGCTCTCCGACGGGGAACCCGGCCGCGGTCAGGGCGGCCTTGACCGCCGGAATGAACGGGGCGGCCATGATGGCGTCCATCAGCGGGTAGATCCGCGCCCATTCGGCTCGCGCGCGGTCGAGGTCGCCGTCGCGCAACGCGCGGTGGATCGAGACGAGTAACGAGGACGGGGCCGTCCACGACGCGTTGTGCGACGCGGACGGGAACGAGGCGGCCCGTCTGTGGCGGGTGAAGATCGAGCGCTGCGTCCGCTACATGATCGCCCAGCTCCCCGAGGACGACGTCGCCCCGTACCTGTGGACCACTTTGGCGGGCCGGCCCCGCATGCGCCCGGGGGGGGAACCCCGGGGCGCGGCACCCTGACACGGCGGACTCACCGGCCGCACGGCGAAGGGCACCGGCGAGCACGCCCCCTTCGACCGGGTCGTGGGTCAGATGACGCCGCGGATCGCCGCCTCGAACCCTTCCACGTGTCCGGCGGCGAGAGTGGCGGCCTTCTCCGCATCGCCGTCGATGACGGCGCGCAGCAGAGGCCCGTGCTCGTGCACATGGCCCGCCAGGCCCGGCAGCCGGTCGAGGAACAGGCACCAGATCCGCGTGGCCAGGTTGTCGTACCTGATCAGGGTGTCCTCGAGGTAGGGATTCCGGGTCGCGGCGTAGATGGCGCGGTGCACGGCCATATCGAGCCGGATCAGTTCCGTGCCGCCCCCGGACACCTTCGCCAGCCGCACCAGCAACCGCTCGAGGTCACCGCGATCGGCTCGGCCGGCGCGTCGGGCGGCCAAGCCCGCGGCGAGGGGCTCGAGTTGCTCACGGACTTCCGAGATGTGTCCGAGATCGGCGATCTGCACCTCGGTGGCGAAGGTTCCGCGCCGCGGGTAGGCGACGATGAGGCGCTCGTGCTCCAGCCGCTTGAGTGCCTCACGGACCGGAGTGCGCCCGAAGCCGAGTTCGGCGGCGATCCGCTCATCGTTGATCGGCTCTCCGGGGCGGATCCGGAGGGTCACAAGACGGTCCGAGATGGAGCGATAGGCCTGATCGGCCAGGGTTCCATCGCCCTGACCGGCGACGGTCGACGCGGTCACCCGAAACCCCTCTCTTGACGCGAGCCGAAGCGTGCTCTTAGCGTATCGCAACAGCAGGTTGATATATCAGTTGCCTTTTAGTTGCTCCTCAGGGAGTTCTCATGACTGCCCACACCCCCGCCCAGCGAGCCGCCCACCCCTCGGTTCTCGACGCCCAGCTCGCGGAGTTCGACCCGGAGATCGCCACGGCGATCGACGCGGAGCTGGCCCGGCAGCGCGGCACCCTGGAGATGATCGCGAGCGAGAACTTCGCACCGCTCGCGGTCATGCAGGCCCAGGGCTCGGTCCTGACCAACAAGTACGCCGAGGGCTACCCGGGCCGCCGCTACTACGGCGGCTGCGAGCACATCGACACCATCGAGCAGATCGCCATCGACCGCATCAAGCGACTGTTCGGAGCCGAGGCCGCCAATGTGCAGCCCCACTCGGGCGCGCAGGCCAACGCGGCGGTCATGGCCGCCCTGCTGAAGCCCGGCGACACGATTCTCGGGCTGGACCTGGCCCACGGCGGCCACCTCACCCACGGCATGCGGCTCAACTTCTCCGGGCGCCTGTACCAGGTGGCGGCCTATCAGGTCGGCGAACGCGACCACCGCGTCGACATGGAGCAGGTCCGCGCACTCGCCCACGAGCACCGGCCGAAGCTGATCGTGGCCGGCTGGTCGGCCTACCCCCGCCACCTGGACTTCGCGGAGTTCCGCCGCATAGCGGACGAGGTGGGCGCCTACCTGATGGTCGACATGGCCCACTTCGCGGGGCTGGTCGCTGCCGGACTGCACCCCTCCCCCGTGCCGCACGCTCACGTCGTGACCACCACCACCCACAAGACGCTGGGCGGCCCCCGCGGCGGTGTGATCCTCTCCACCGCCGAGCTGGCCAAGAAGATCAACTCCTCGGTCTTCCCGGGCCAGCAGGGCGGTCCCCTCGAACACGTCATCGCGGCGAAGGCCGTCGCCTTCAAGATGGCCGCCCAGCCCGAGTTCGCGGACCGCCAGCGCCGCACCCTGGAGGGGGCGGCGATCCTGGCCGAGCGGCTGCTGGCCGGGGACACGAAGGCGGCCGGGGTCAGCGTGCTGACCGGAGGCACCGATGTGCACCTGGTCCTGGTGGACCTGCGCGATTCCGAGTTGGACGGCAAGCAGGCCGAGGACCGGCTGCATCAGGTCGGCATCACCGTCAACCGCAACGCCGTCCCCTTCGACCCCCGCCCGCCCATGGTCAGCTCCGGTGTCCGGATCGGCACCCCCGCCCTGGCGGCCCGCGGCTTCGGGGCGGAGGAGTTCACGGAGGTCGCCGACATCGTGGCCACGGCGTTCCTGCCCGGCTTCGACGACCAGGTCGCCGCCGCGCTCCGCCGACGCGTCCAGGTCCTGACCGACCGCTTCCCGCTCTACCCCGTCGATCCGCGGCTCGTGGCCCAGGAGGCTGCCCGATGACGCTCCCACGCGACAACGCTCCCGCCCGCCCGTCTCCCGCCACCACCCTCAATCGAGCTCCGCACCCCGACGCCGGGCCCGGCGACGCCCTGCCCGATCACCCCGACTTCCTGTGGCGCAACCCCGAACCGAAGCGGTCGTACGACGTCGTGATCGTGGGCGGCGGCGGGCACGGCCTGGCCACCGCCTACTACCTGGCCAAGAACCACGGCATCACCAATGTCGCCGTCCTGGAGAAGGGCTGGCTCGCGGGCGGCAACATGGCCCGCAACACCACCATCATCCGCTCCAACTACCTGTGGGACGAGAGCTCGGGCATCTACGAGCACTCGCTGAAACTGTGGGAGACCCTGGAAGAGGATCTCGACTACCCGATCCTCTTCAGCCAGCGCGGCGTGCTCAACCTCGCCCACAGCCTTCAGGACATCCGCGACAGCAAGCGCCGCGTCCACGCCAACCAGCTCAACGGCATCGACGCCGAGTGGCTGGAGCCGGACGAGGTCGCCAAGGTCTGTCCCATCGTCAACGTCTCCCCCGATGTGCGCTATCCGGTGCTCGGCGCCACCTACCAGCCGCGCGCGGGCATCGCCAAGCACGACTATGTGGCGTGGGGCTTCGCCCGCAGGGCCGATGTCTACGGCATCGATCTGATCCAGGACTGCGAGGTCACCGGCCTCGACATCCAGGGCGGCCGCATACGAGGCGTGCGGACCACGCGGGGCCCCATCGCCGCAGGAAAGGTCGCGCTCGCGGGCGCCGGGCACTCCTCCGTGCTGGCTTCCATGGCGGGCCTGCGGCTGCCGCTCCAGAGCCATCCGCTTCAGGCCCTGGTCTCGGAGCTCCTCGAACCGGTGCACCCGACCGTGGTGATGTCGAACGCCGTGCATGTGTACGTCTCCCAGGCCCACAAGGGCGAGCTCGTCATGGGCGCCGGCATCGACAGCTACAACGGCTACGGACAGCGCGGCGCGTTCCATATCCTGGAGCGCCAGATGGCCGCCGCCCTGGAGCTCTTCCCCGTCTTCGCACGCGCCCACATGCTGCGCACCTGGGCCGGCATCGTCGACGTCACCCCGGACGCCTCCCCCATCGTCGGCCTGACCCCCGTCGAGGACCTCTACCTCAACTGCGGCTGGGGCACCGGCGGTTTCAAGGCCACACCGGGCGTCGGCTGGTGTTACGCGCACACCATCGCCACCGGCCAACCCCACCCCTACAACGCGCCCTTCACGCTCGACCGCTTCACCACCGGCGCCCTGGTCGACGAACACGGCGCGGCCGCGGTCGCCCACTGACCACCGTTCCAGCGAGGAGATCGTCATGCAGCTCATAGCCTGCCCCTGGTGCGGTGAGCGCGAGGAGAACGAATTCCACTACGGCGGTCAGGCACACGTCGCCTACCCCCAGGACCCCTACGCGCTCGATGACGAGCAGTGGGCCGAGTACGTCTTCTTCCGCGACAACACCAAGGGTCCGTTCGCCGAGCGCTGGGTGCATGCGGCGGGCTGCCGGCGCTGGTTCAACGCCCTGCGCGACACCGTCACCCACGAGTTCCTCGCGGTCTACGACGTCCGCGCGAAGCACCCTCCCACCACGAGCGCCGCACCCGCCGCACCGCGGCGGAAGGATCAGGAGGCCAGCCGATGAACACGCCGTTCCGCGCCCACGGCCACGGTCATGTCGACCGCGACACCACCCTGTCCTTCACCTTCGACGGCATCACCCACACCGGACACCCCGGCGACACCCTCGCCTCGGCCCTGCTGGCCAACGGCGTGCACCGCGTGGCCGGCAGCATCAAGTACGGACGCCCGCGCGGCGTCCTGGCCGCGGGAGCCGAAGAGCCCAACGCGCTCGTGCAGATCGAGGCCCCCTTCCCCGAGCCCATGCTCACGGCCACCACCGTGGAGCTGTACGACGGCCTCGTCGCGCGGGGCCTGTCCGGCCAGGGCCGGCTGAGCAGCCGCCCGGACCCGGCCCGCTACGACACCATGCACGCCCACTGCGACCTGCTGGTCGTCGGCGCGGGCCCGGCGGGGCTGGCCACCACGCTGGCGGCCGCCCGGGCCGGCGCCCGCGTGATCCTCATCGACGAACTCCCGCGGCCCGGCGGGTCGCTGCTCGGCGGCCAGGAACTGCTGGACGGCGCACCGGCGACCGTATGGGCCGACGGGGTCGTCGCCGAACTCGACGCCCACGCCGACGTCCAGGTGCTGCGGCGCACCACCGCCTTCGGCCACTATGACGACGGGCTCGTCCTGGCCCTGGAGAAGCGCACGGACCACCTCGGTGCCACGGCGCCCGCCCACATCTCGCGGCAACGGGTCTGGCGCATCCGCGCCAAGCAGGTCGTGTACGCCACCGGCGCCTACGAGCGTCCGGTCGCCTTCGACAACAACGACCGCCCCGGCATCATGCTGGCCGGCTCCGCCCGCACCTACCTGAACCGCTTCGGCGTCCTGCCCGGACGGCGGGCCGTCGTGTTCACCACCAACGACAGCGCCTACCCGGCCGCACTCGAACTGGCCGACGCGGGCATCCGGATCGCCGCGGTGATCGACGCGCGCGAGGAGGTGCCGGAGCACTGGCGCGCCGCCTGCCACGAACGCGGCATCGGCATCCGCGCGGGCCACGTGGTCACCGGCACCAGCGGTGTCGAGCGCGTCACCCGTGCCCATGTCGCCGCCTTCGGCCGGGGACGCCTCGGCGAGCGGCAGGGCATCGGCTGCGATCTGCTGCTGGTCTCCGGCGGCTGGAACCCCGCGGTGGCCCTGTTCAGCCAGGCCCGCGGCGCCCTGCGCTACGACACCGGAATCGGAGCGTTCGTCCCCGCGCACGCGCTGGACGGCGTCCGTACGGCGGGATCGGCGAGCGGTACGTTCACGCTGGCCGGCGCTCTCGCCGACGGTGTGGACGCCGCCCGGCGGGCCCTGTCGGCCATCGGCAGGACCTGCCGGACGACCGCCCTGCCGAGCCCCGCTCCGCTCCCGGACGCGGCGCCCGCCCACGTGCTCTGGCGGGTCCCGAGTCCGCAGGACGATCAGGACGGCGCGAAGCAGTTCGTCGACTTGCAGCGGGACGCCCTCGTCTCCGATGTGCTGCGGGCGACCGGAGCGGGTCTGCGGTCCGTGGAACACGTCAAGCGCTACACCACGATCGGCACCGCCCACGACCAGGGCCGCACATCGGGCGTGATGACCTCGGGCATCGTCGCCGAGGCCCTCGGGGTGGACGTCGCCGACCTCGGCACGACGCGTTCGCGTCCGCCCGCGCTGCCGGTGGCCTTCGCCGCCCTCGCGGGCCGTAACCGCGGCGAACTGTTCGACCCCATCAGGGTGACCGCGCTGCACCCCTGGCACGTCGAGCACGGCGCCCGGTTCGAGGACGTCGGCCAGTGGAAGCGTCCCTGGTACTACCCCCGGGCCGACGAGACCATGGACGAGGCGGTGCTGCGCGAGTGCCGGGCCGCCCGTACCGGCGTCGCGATGATGGACGGCTCCACACTTGGCAAGATCAATGTGCAGGGCCCGGACGCCGGCGTACTGCTGGACCGGCTCTACACGAACATGATGAGCACCCTCAAGGTGGGCCGGATCCGCTACGGGGTGATGTGCGGCGTCGACGGCATGGCCATCGACGACGGCACCGTGATCCGTGTGGCCGAGCGGGAGTTCCTGCTGACCACGACGACCGGCAACGCGGCCAAGGTCCTCGCGTGGATGGAGGAGTGGCTACAGACGGAGTGGCCCGACCTGCGCGTGCACCTCACCTCCGTCACCGAGCACTGGGTGACGATCCCTCTGGTCGGCCCCCGCTCCCGCGATGTGCTGGCCCTGGTCGCCCCGGGCCTGGACGTCGGCAAGGACGCCTTTCCGTTCATGTCCTGGCGGGACGCCACCGTCGCCGGGGTAGCGGCGCGCGTGTGCCGCATCAGTTTCTCCGGTGAACTCGCCTACGAGATCAACGTGCCCGCGTGGGACGGCATCACGGTGTGGAAGGCCCTCCACACGGCGGGCGGCGCGTTCGGCATCACGCCGTACGGCACCGAGACGATGCACGTACTGCGCGCGGAGAAGGCGTACCCGATCATCGGGCAGGACACCGACGGCACCGTCACCCCGCAGGACCTGGGCATGTCGTGGGTCGTGTCCAAGAAGAAGCCGGACTTCGTCGGCAAGCGGTCCTTCACCCGTGCGGAGAACCGGCGCGGCGACCGCAAGCAGCTCGTGGGCCTGCTGCCGGCCGACGAGCGGGTTCTGCTGCCCGAAGGCGCCCAGATCATCGCCACCAGCGAGATCCCGGCGCCACCGGTACCCATGCTCGGCCACATCACGTCCAGCTACCGCAGTGACGCCCTGCGACGGACGTTCGCCCTGGCTCTGGTGCGCTCGGGAACCCAGCGTATCGGCGAAACCCTCTACGTCCCGCTGGACGGCCGGACCGTACCGGTGACCGTGACCGAGCCCGTGCTCTTCGACAAGGAGGGAACTCGCCGTGACGGTTGAGACGCCCGCTCGCTTCAGCCCGCTGTCCCAGTGGCGGGACAGCTTCGCGCAGCTGCCGACCGGAGTGCAGGTCCGGGAGCTGCCCTGCCTGACCCAGCTCACCCTTCGGGCTGAGCCCGGCAGCACCGCGGCGAGGTCCATCGAGGCTTCGCTGGGTATCACGCTGCCGGGCCCCCTGCGCGCCGAGGTGTCGGAGGACGTCGAGGTGCTGTGGATGGGCCCGGACGAATGGCTGCTGGTGGCTCCCGAGGTCAGCCGGCACGATCTCCTCGCGCGGCTGCGATCCGCCATCGGGGACGAGTTCGCCACTGTCACCGACGTCTCGGCGCAGCGCACCACGCTGGCCCTGTCCGGGCGTCTCGTACCCGAGGTACTGGCGCGGGGCTGTGCCATCGATCTGGACCCGCGGGTGACACCGGTCGGCTCCTGCCTGACCACGCTGCTGGCCCAGGCCCCGATCACCCTCGTGGTGCGAGGAGAAGGAGCGTCCAGCGTCTGGCTGCTGGTCCGCGCGTCGTTCGCCTCCTATCTGGCCACCTGGCTGCTCGACGCCTGCACCGAGTACCGGGGAAGCTGAATGGGCATCAGCGCCTTCGGAGGCGCGGTCCTGCTCGACGGCTGCCGCATCTGAGGGGACTCGCCGAGCCCGTCCAGGGATCAGCGGGCCGCGACGAGTCCGCGCCGGTACCGCACACCGGGGCGTCCACCAACTGTGACGTCTCCCACGAGGGTGAAGCCATTGCGGCCGAGCACGGTCATGGAGGCCACATTGCCGAGGGTGGTGACCGCGGTGAGGGTGTCGAGCCGGTACTCCGTGGCGGCCATCCGGCACATCTCTTCGACCGCCGCGGTTGCCACCCCCCGGCCCGCTGTCCGCTCGCCGATCCGGTAGCCGAGTTCGGCGTCCCCGTCCTCGACGTCCATGAGATTGACGCGGCCGATCAGCTCCCCCTCGTCGTCCACGACGACATGGAAATGACACACCCCGGCGTCCTGCTCGGCGAGCAGGGCGCGGTGACGGGAAGCGAACTCCACGAAGTACGCGTCCCCGCGGTCCGGGACCGTCCGAGCGAAGTACTCCCGGTTCTCACGTTCGAAGGCCAACAGGGCCGGTGCATGGTCGGCCCTCAGCCGCTCCAACCTCAACATGCCCAAAAGCATACGTAACGATGGCCGCGCCCGCCCCTGGTTTCCTGGCCCACCGGCATTCGACGCGGAATTCTTCCCGAGGTGCCCCCCAGCCGGCGAAGGGAAAAGCGCAATTTGCTTGTGTATCACGCCTATCCCTCAAGTATCCACGCCGAGTAGCCTGTTCTCCCGTCGATACTGTAGTACTGAGGGGGCTGAGAGCCTGTGATCGTACTCGGTTACAACGGATTCAGCAGAGGTGCGGAGCTTTTCGGGCGCCTCTACGGGGCGACTGGTGTCGGTCGTAACCTTTTGGTGGGTCATGATGCCGCGGCGGCTCTGGCGATCGACGGCGAAGTGGTCGCGGCGGTCGAGGAGGAGCGGCTCAGCCGGGTCAAGAAGACCTCCGATTTTCCGGCCCACGCGATCAATGGTGTCTGAACTCCGCGGGCGTCGACCTCGACCAGGTGGACGTTTTCGCTTTCCCCTGGCGGTTTTCGCCGACCGTGGCCGAGGAGATGATTTCGCAGATATGTGACTCCGACATGCCGGTCACGGCGAAGTTCGACGCCCTGCGCAGCACGGGCGAGCTCTACAACGGCATGATCAGCCGCGACGCGGTGTACGACGACTTCGTCCGGCGGACCGGCTATGAGCTGGATCCCAACAAGCTCGTACTGGTCCCCCACCATCTGGCCCATCTCATGTGCGGCGCCTATCTGGCCGGCGGGGGCGACGCCGCGTTCCTGGTGAGCGACGGCCGGGCGGGGACCCTGTCCGCCGTCATGGGCGAGCTGCGGAACGGCGTGGTCAGCGTGTTCGAGGAGAGCTCGGTCCCCATGACCAGCTCGCTGGGCGTGGCGTTCGGGAGGATCACCCGCTACCTGGGGTTCGTGCCGAACAACGATGAGTACAAGGTGATGGGCCTGGCCGCGTACGGCCCGCCGCCGCGGCACAACCCGCTGCTGGAACGCGTGGTGCGGCTGCATGAGAACGGCTCGTACACCATCTCCACCCCCCGGGACACAGGAGCGTATTACGCCCTGTTCGACAGCCTCTTCGGCGGCGACAGCGAGAAGCGCGAGCAGTTCGACTTCCGTGTCAAGGTCGCCGGGCTGGCACAGCACATGGTCGAGGCCATCACCGCGCATCAGCTGCGGACGCTGACCGCGCGCTCCGATCTGGACCACCTGCTCTTCGAGGGTGGCCTGGCGCTGAACTGCGTAGCCAATACGAAGATGCTGGAGAGGTCGCCGTTCACCGGTATGGAGGTCAGCTTCGGGGCCAGCGATCCGGGAGTCGCCATCGGCGCGGCCGTGTACGCCGCAGGTCTCAGGGATCGGCCCGCCGACGCGGTCACCACCCCCTACCTGGGGCCTTCGTACGATGAGCGGCAGGTCCTGGACACGCTGGCGGAGTACGCGGACCGGGTGGAGTGGCAGGAGGAGCCCGATGCCGCTTCGCTCGCCGAACGGACGGCGGAGCTGCTGGCCGGGAAGAACGTCGTGGGCTGGTTCCAGGGCCGGAGCGAGTTCGGACCGCGCGCCCTGGGCAACCGCAGCATTCTCGCCAATCCAGCCTTCCCCGACATCAAGGACATCATCAATCTCCGGGTGAAACACCGGGAGCCCTTCCGTCCGTTCGCGCCCGTCATCCTCGAATCCGAGGCCCCGCGCGTCTTCGAGATGGGCAAGAAGACCTCGTCCCCCTATATGACGTTTGTCTTCCCGGTGCGGAAGAAGTACCAGGAGCGGATTCCCGGTGCCTGTCACGTGGACGGCACGGCGCGGGCCCAGACGGTGAACGAGCGGCAGAACCCCGCGCTCGCACGGCTGTTGCGCGCCTTCACGGCCCGGACGGATGTGCCCTGCCTGCTGAACACGTCCTTCAACGTGGCCGGTGAGCCCATCGTCTGCTCGCCGCGGGACGCGGTGGAGTGCTTCCTCGCCACCGAAATCGACTACCTGGTCATCGACCGGTTCGTGGTCACGAAGAAGGCGGGCTGAGCCGTCGGCTCGCGGGGCGCCTTCGCCCCGCGGGCCGAACGTCCCTCATGCCTCGGGCAGCTGAATGGGCTCGTTCGGCCCGCCCTTTGTCTCGATGGTCAAGAACGACAGAACATCGTCTCCGATGTTCTTGAGGTCGTGAAGGTGGTATCGCCCTTCGGGGCAACAGAAATGCCGGGACTGTCCGCGGGCGTAAGAGATTTCATGAGTGGTGCCATCGCTTGAGTGCTGGCGGGCCCGGCCGCCGGTGAGGGCTATCCAGAAGTAGTCCAGAACATGCCGATGGACGGGAATCCGCTCTCCCGGTCGGAGGTGGGTCTCCCAGATGCGCAGTGAACCGGTCTCCTGCACCAGCGACTGGCCGATCCAGCCGTTATCGGCGTTGTTGTCGAATTCCTTTCGCAGCTCCGGGCTCCAGCGAGCAAACCCCTCGGCGACAACGGTGCTCGACAAAGGGATATCGGAGTGAGAATGATGACCCACGACACCGGATCCTTTCGGCTGGACGACAGGGCTCGATATGGCTCATAGGGCGGAGGAGAGTGCATCGAGCAGGGCGGTGTTCGCACGCCGGTCGCCGATGGTGATACGGCATGTGTCCGGGATCACGCGCCCGGTGTCGGCGACGAGGATCCCCGCGCCCCGAAGCCGGTCCATCACGCGTGCTTGTGCAGTCGGACGAACAGGAAGTTGGTCTCCGAGGGGAACACCCGGGCCACCGCGGGGTGCTCGGCCAGCACCGAGGCCATCCGGTCACGTTCGGCGCGGATGCGCTGGACGCCGGCGAGCACCGGCCGCGAGTTGGTCAGCCGATCCCGCACGGCGTGCTGGGAGGCGTTGGTGAACCCGAAGGGCACCTGCACCCGCCGCAGCGCCTCGATGATGCCGGGCTGGGCCAGCGCGATTCCGCAGCGCGCACTGGCCAGTCCCCATGCCTTGGACAGCGTCCTGAGCACGATGAGGTTCTCGTGCCGTCCGATCAGCCCGGCGTACGAGGGATTCTCGCTGAACTCGACATAGGCTTCGTCGATCACCACCAGCCCACGGCCGCGGACCAGCAGGTCGCGTACCTGCTCGGGATCGTGCCTGGTGCCGAAGGGGTTGTTGGGGTCGCACAGGATGGTCACCCGGGGATCGGCCGCCAGGATGCGCTCGGTGTCCAGCTGGGTCAAGTCGTCACCATACAGCGGCACTTCGACGACCGGCAGGCGCAGCAGGTGGGCGAAGTGGCCGTAGAGCGGGAAGGTGGGCGGTGTGACGCAGACTCGCTCACCGGGTGACGTCAGCGCCGTCAGGAGCAGCATGACGCCGTCCACCGATCCGCTGCTGAACAGCAGATGATCCGGGCCCAGCGCCTCGACGCCATCGTGGCCTGGCAACGTCGAGATGGTGTTCAGGTAGGTGGCGGCCAGCTCCGTCGTATCGAGGTGCGGATACTCGCCCGCGGCCCCCAGGAACGGGCTGGTGTTGCTGGACAGGTCGATGGTGTCGAACCGCGGCACGTGGCGAAAGCGGGCCGGGCCCGGGACCGGCACCCCCGTGACGGGAGGAGCCGCGAACTCCGACAGCTCCGGTTCCGCTCCCCCGTCCTCCGGGGGCACCAGATCGGGGGCGCGCAGCCAGTGGTCGAGGGGGATGAACAGATCGGCTCCGAGGCGGCGCATGTGGTGGACATCGCCCCGGCCGAGGTGGACCCACTCCAGACCGGAGCGCCGGGCGTCGAGGCACAGCCGGTACACGGTCGCGGCACAGAGGTCGCGCCGTACGGCGGGATCGTCGTGGTCGACGGCCTGTGTGAGGGAGTAGATCCCCCGGCCGGTGTGGGACATGGCGATGAGTCCGGCCTGGACGACGGTGTTCTCGCGACGGCGTACGAGCATCTCGGTGCGGTCCGCCAACGCGCCGCGTGCCAGGGCGTCGAGGGCTTCGGCGTTGTAGAGGCAGCCGTGGCCGCCGTCGCGCTCGGCCCGCCGCTGGTGGAGCCTGACGAAGGCGTCCCGGGCCCAAGGACTCCCGTCGAGCTCACTCAGCGGGATCCGCTCCCAGGTGGCCTCATGGGAGAGCGCGAGGTCGCGCCGGCGGAGGTCCTGGAGTCGTTCGGCGCCGACGCGGGCCCGTAGGACCTCGTCCACGTCCCCGGTCAGCCGGACGACGCCCTCGCTCTCGGTGGCGAGGGGCACGAACCCCGCCGCCCGCAGCGCGCCGGTGTCATCACCGCGGCGCACATGGGGCACCAGGATCTGGGCCACGTCCAACTCCTCGGCGCGGCGGACCAGTTCATCGAGGGCGTCGGTGGTGGGGGCGGGGCTGCTCGGGTGGTACGGGGCCCCGCCGCCGATCAGGGTGGGGCGCTCGAGCACCGCGCGGTCCAGTGCGGCGAAGGAGCCCGTGTCGTGGCCCAGTCGGGCCGGGGGGCACACGGGCGCGCCGGACCCGAGGGCGGCGGACAGCACATGCTGAAGCGCGTCGATATCTGCGGACCTGCGCATGCTCGTTCTCCACTCCTCGGTGTCACTTGGCTGTCCCGGCCCCGCGCGCGTCCATGTACGCGTCGATGCGGTCGCGGTACTCCTCGAACAAGTCGGCCAGGGTGCGGGCGATCCCGGCCCTCCAGGCCACCGAGCAGTCGCCGATCAGACCGCGGCGGACACCGTGGTCGAAGACGGCCGTTTCCCGGCTGTAGTCGCCGCGGTCCAGCTGAACCGGCACTCCGGTGAGCGCGGACATGTACTCCAGCAGATCGGTGATGCCGACCTCCTCGTCACCGCCCCAGTTCACCACCCGCGCGGGCACCCGTGCCGCGTCCCACAACAGGGGCACCTGGCGGACGACATCATCGGTGTGCAGCAGGTTGCAGTAGTTCTGGCCCTCGCGGGGCACCGCGCAGGGCTGCCCCGCGCGCATCTGGTTGAACAGGATCATCGGCACACCGCCGTGGCCGTACGGCCCGTACGCGATGTTGAGGCGGGCCGTCAACGTCGGCAGCTCGAGGGCTTCGGCCAGACCGCGCACCACACCTTCGGCGGTGATCTTGGCGATGGGGTAGGTCGGCAGCCATGGCGCCGCGCCGCCCAGAGGGTCGCTGTCCCGGTACCGGTGGGTGCGATCCGCTCGGTTGTAGACCACCCCGGACGAGACATACAGGAACGACTCGGCGGCGGAGCAGTGTGTCATCAGCCGTGCGGTGCCGACGGCGTTGACGCGCGCGGTTTCCTCGAAGTCCCTGCCGTCGCCCCGGTGCACCGCCGAGTGCAGCACATGGGTGAAGTCGCGCGGCAGGCCCTCCAGGCCATCGGTGGCCATGTCCCAGACGGCGGTGTGGACGCCCAGTTCCTGGAGTGCCTTGCGGGCGTGCGGGTCGCCGAACCGGCCCAGGCACCACACCTCGTTGTCGATGGCGAGCGCTTCGGCGACGGGCCTGGCGACCTGTCCGGTCCCACCGGTGATGAGTATCTTCTTGCCTCGCATGATCGGCGGCTCCTGGTGGTGTCAGCGGTTGCCCTGCCCGTTCTCAGCCGAGCGCCCGGCCCAGTTCATGCCGCAGCGTTGCCTGGAAGGTCTGCACATGCCGCGGGCTCATCAAGGTGTAGTGCTCCCCGTCGACCTCGATATAGGTGTTGGGCTCACGGGTGAACCGGTCCCAGTGGCTCAGCTGGTTGTCCAGCCACTCCTCCTTGGTGCCGCGCAGCGGAGTGCAGTAGAAGACCTTCACCTGCCCGACCGAGCCCGACGGTTCGTAGCTGCGGCCCAGGTGGACCATGCTCTGCGCGAGGTGCACCCAGGCGGTGAACCGCTCCAGGGAGAGGTCCAGTTCGCTCAGGCGCCGCCGCGGCGCGTGGTCGATCAGATGGGCCAGCTGATCGGCCTCGGGCAGCGGCCGGAGTGTGCTGGTCAGCCGCTCGATATCGGTGTCGTCGATCAATTCGAGGAACAGCGCCAGGTTGATGGCGCCATCGGTGAAGGTGATCTCGTTCATGCGGTCGGAGATCCGCGGCGGCAGGTTGAAGATGCCCACGAAGTCGACCTTGTCGCCGTCGGCTTCCAGCCGCTTGGCGATCTCGAACGCCACCGCCCCGCCGTAGGAGTACCCCGCGACGGCGTACGGGCCGCTGGGCCGCGCCCGCCGGATGGCCGCCACATAGGTGGAGACCATGTCGTCGAACGACCCGAAGTGGGTCTCGCCCGGCCCGAAGCCACGGGCCCGCAGCGCGTAGAAGGGCCGCTCACCGGTGAAGTACTTGGCGAGGTTGACGAACACCAGCACCTCCCCAGGCCGGGGTGGACGCAGAAGAGTGGCGTCCCGTCCCCGGTGACCTGAAGCGGCACGAGCGGATCGTAGGTGGTGTCTCCGCCGACGCCCTGCCCGGCGGTCAGGCGCCCGGCCAGGGCTCGCACGGCCGGGGCCTGGAGGAGCGTGGACATCGGCACGTCCTCGATGCCGAACTCGGTCTGGATCTCCAGCTTGAGCCGCAATACGTCCAGTGAGGTACCGCCCAGGTCGAAGAAGCTGGCGGTGGCCGACACCGTCCCGGTGTCCAGGACGCGGGCGTAGATCCCGGCCAGTGCGGTCTCGACCTCGCCGTCCGGAGCCACATGGCCGCCGAGGAAGCGGGTGCTCACCTCGTCCGACCGGCGGGCCGCCGCGTCCAGTCTCCCGTCCTCGACGGCCGCGCGCAGCCGCGACCGCTGGATCTTGCCGAGGTTGCCGCGGGGGATCCCGTCCTCGGCCACGGGGAGGATCAGCTGGGGGCGGAACCCCCAGTGCATCACCGTGGAGCTGCGGATCGCCACGATGGCCCGGTACACCGCGGTGTCGTCGGCGAGGTCGCCCGCCGGGACGAACGCGATGGCGAGCTGTTCGGTATCGGCCCCCTCGGGCCGTATCGGAAACGCGGCGACATGTCCGCGCCTGACCCCGTCCAGCTCGTCCAGGACCGCCTCCAGGTCGTGGCTGTGGTAGTTGACACCGCTGACCATGATGGAGTCCTTGGTGCGGCCGACCAGCATCAGCCGGCCCTCGGAGTCGAGGTGGCCCAGGTCCCCGGTGCGGAACCAGCCGTCGGCGGTGAACGCCCGCGCGGTGACCCGCTCATCGCCGAAGTAGCCGTCGGAGACCATCGGACCGTACAGCTGCACCTCGCCCGGCTCGGCCGTTCCGGGCCGGTCGGTGGAGGCCAGCACCTTCCCGTCGTCGTCGGTGATACGAATCCGCAGGCCCCGCACCGGGCGCCCCAGCGGGGGGGAACTCCGTCTCCAGGTCATGGGTGGCGAAGTCGCGGTTGAACACGCTGCCCGCGCAGGTCTCGGTCATGCCGAACGCGGGCACGATCACCTCTCCGCGCAACCCGTAGTGGGAGAGCGTGTCCAGGAAGGCCCGTACGGTGGCGGTCACGGTGGCCTCACCGCCGGAGATGATGTGCCGCACAGAGGACAGGTCCACCTCCCGCTCCGAGGCGGGCCGCCCGGCGAGGGCCTGGTTGATCTGCCCGAACAGGAAGTTGGGGGTGAACGGGCTGTGATATCACCGTCGACGGTGATGCGGATCTCGGGCGGGTCGCGGTCGCATGCGCCGGGGCGGAGCGTGGCGCCGACGGCACGTTTGATCGAGGTGAGGCGATTTCTTTTACGCGGGGGTATCCCGGGCCGGTGGCTCGGTCCGGACCGGCCGTCAGGTCAGGTCAGGTCAGGTCAGGTCAGGTGGATCCGACCTCGTTGAATCGCACGATGTCCTCGATCGTCTTCCGCAGTTTCAGCTCATCCGGGTCGGATACGATGGCCTGTCCCACCCGGCCGTACGGACCGACCGGTGCGTCAGGCGATGAATCGTAGTCGATCTCATCGAAGAGGAAACGGTGCTCGAAATCCGTTCGTACGGAGAGCACCGGCTCCGGTCGCCGGCCTGTTCAGCTGCTGCCGTAAACAGGCTGCCCCGAATTCGCCTCTATAGCCGATAACAACCATCGCCGGCATTCCTGTTTCCCCCGTTACGGCTAGCTCAAACTTGAAGAAGTCACTTGCCGTACTGCCGCCCGAAGTGGATTCGGGCGATCGGTGGTCCGGTGCTGTCTCGCGATGGACTACTTCGTCGAGGCAAGCACCGAGGCATCGGTTCACAGGGATCCGAAAACGTGATCCATTGCGGATGAGCTTGTGACACAAGTCACAAGTCGAGCAATGGAACGGGCATGGAATTACTCATTCCATTCGTGTTCGCGGAGTGCATTCACCGCGCCGGGTATGCCTCATATAGCACTACATAGAGAAATTGGAGCTGCTGGCACGAACGGTGAGGGGCCGGTCCGTTTCGGCCCCTCACCGTTCGGTCAGCCGGTGCGCTCAGTCGCGCGCGAGCAGTTCGAGCGTGTCGATGACGCGGTTCGAGAAGCCCCACTCGTTGTCGTACCAGGCCACCACCTTGATGTGCTTGCCGTCGACGCGGGTGAGGGCGGCGTCGAAGATCGACGACGCGGGCCGGCGGGTGATGTCGCTGGAGACGAGCGGCTCGTCGGAGTATTCGAGGATGCCCTTGAGCCTGCCGTCGGCGGCGGCGCGGTAGGCCGCGAGCACCTCGTCACGGCTGACCTCCCGTGAGACCGCGGTGTTCAGCTCCACGATCGAACCCACCGGGACGGGCACGCGGATCGAGTCGCCCGACAGCTTGCCGTCGAGATTCGGCAGCACCAGCCCGATCGCCTTGGCGGCCCCGGTGGTGGTGGGCACGATGTTCACCCCGGCGGCGCGGGCGCGGCGCAGGTCGCGGTGGGGGCCGTCCTGGAGGTTCTGCTCCTGGGTGTAGGCGTGCACCGTGGTCATGAAGCCGTGCTCGATACCGGCCAGATCGTCCAGTACGGCCGCCAGCGGAGCCAGCGCGTTCGTGGTGCACGAGGCGTTCGAGACGATCACATGCTCGGCGGGGTCGTAGACATCCGTGTTCACGCCGTAGGCGAGCGTGACATCGGCGCCCGCGGAGGGGGCGCTCACCAGCACACGCCGGGCGCCCGCGTCGAGGTGTGCGCGAGCGGCGTCCGCCGAGGTGAAGCGACCGGTGGACTCGAGGACGATACCGACGCCGAGCTCGGCCCACGGCAACTTGGCGGGCTCGCGCTCGGCGAGCACCTTGATACGGCGGCCGTCGACCACGAGGTCGGTCCCGTCGACCTCGACGGAGCGGCCGAGTGGACCGAGCGCGCTGTCGTACTTGAGCAGATGGGCGAGGGACTCGGGCGCGGTGAGGTCGTTGACGGCGACGATTTCGAGATCGCTGTCGCGTTCGAGCAGGGCGCGGAGGGTGTTGCGTCCGATGCGGCCGAATCCATTGATGGCGATGCGGGTCATGGAGATTCCTTTCGTTCCGCCCCCCATGTTCGGTATCCGGACCCCGGGCCGAAAGCGGCATGAACGCCACCACACGCAAGGATCTCGCCACAGCCTCGGCGGCCCGCGTACGGACGGTGCTCAGGGTGCCCGTGGTGCCCGGTGTACGCGGGGCGCTCAGGCCGAGAAGGTGTGGCGGTACTCCGTCGGGGAGGTGCCGAGAATGCGGTGGAAGTGCAGACGCAGATTCGCTCCGGTGCCGAGCCCGACCCGGTCGGCGATCTGCTCCACGCCCAGATCGGTGCGTTCCAGCAGCTCGCGCGCCAGGTCCACCCGCGCCCGGAGCACCCACTGCATCGGTGTGTAGCCGGTGTCCTCCACGAACCGCCGGGAGAAGGTGCGCGCCGACACCCGCGCGTTGCGGGCGAGCTCCTCGAGGGTCAGCGGTTCGGCGAGGTGGGCCAGGGCCCACTCCCGGGTGCTCGCGAACAGGTCGCCGAGCGGCTCGGGCACACTTCGCGGAACGTACTGCGCCTGTCCCCCGCTGCGGTAGGGCGCCGCCACCAGCCGTCTGGCCACGTGGTTGGAGAGCCCGACGCCGTGGTCGCGGCGCACCAGGTGCAGACACAGGTCGATACCTGATGCGGCGCCCGCCGAGGTGAGCACATCGCCCTCGTCCACGAACAACACGTTCTCGTCCACCCGTACGCGCGGATGTCTCTCGGCGAGGGCCTTCGTGTAGTGCCAGTGGGTCGTCGCCCGCTTGCCGTCGAGCAACCCCGTCGCCGCCAGCGCGAACGCCCCCGTGGAGATGGCCGCGAGCCGGGTCCCGCGCTCATGGGCGGCCGTCAGCGCGCTGACGACCGCGGCCGGCGGCTCCGTGGTGGCGGGCTCCCGATAGCCGGGGATGAAGATGGTGTCGGCGTGCTCGAACGCCTCCAGGCCCTCGGCCACGTGGTACGACAGGCCCTCGCCACCGGTCACCGGTCCGGGCGCGGCACCGCACACCCGCAGCTCGTACGGCATGCTCGGCCGGTTGGAGAACACCTGCGCGGGGATGCCGACGTCGAGTGGCTTCGCACCTTCCAGCACGAGCACGGCGACATGGTGGTGCTTACGGCTCATCGGGCTCCTTCGGCTCTCCCGCGATCGCACGGGCATCCGCGCACCCGTGACCTCGAAGACGACTACCGCAAGCATCCTGCCACTGGCCGCCGGGGCGGCTCGCCGCCCAGCACCCAGCTGAGGTCGTGTTCCGTGTGCTCCCGCGACCGGGCGCTGAGCTGGTCGCCGATCCACATCTTGGTGGGCTGTGGCACCCGCGGATGGGCGACAAGTGCTTCCAGATCCTGGCGGGTCGCCGCGTACGCGCGGCGGACCGCGCAGCTCACCAGCCCCAGGGCGTACCGCTCCGGAAAGACCACCCGGTCCGCGTCGTCCTCCGGGCCACGCTCCTCGAGGTGCTCCCACAGCCTCCGGTACACGGCCGGGGATCCGTGGTCGAAGATGCTGTCCATCGCGCCGCGGAGCGCCTTCGCGAGGTGGTTCTCCGCTGCGCGGCCCAGTTGGGCGGCCACGGCCGCGCCGATGACACGGATCAGCAGCTCGGCGGCGGGTGCCGCGCCGTGCGCGGCGCTGAGCCGGCGCACCAGCTGGCCGAGCCCGCTGATCAGTCCGGCGTCGGTCGGTGGGGCGAAGGCCAGGTCGAGGGCCGTGGCGAGGGCCGTCCGGGTGAGGGGGCCGGATTCGCAGGCGGCGTGGAGCAGGGCCTTGCGGGCGGCGTTCCGGGTGCCGGCCGATGCGTCGTCGAGGCGGGGGATGGCGCCCGTGGCGTCGAACACCAGCTCCGAGAGGAAGGTGTGTGCCGTGGTGTACTGGCCGGGTTCGCTGGCCGCGATGGTGCCCACCAGCCCGAGGAAGGCCGCCCGGGTCTTCTGGTCGGAGAAGGTGCCGTACCGCGGCAGCAGTTCGGTCAGTCCGGGCACGGGGAGAACACCGGCCGACACGGAACGCTCCCAGAGCGTGAGCGCCTGGCGCTGCCGCTTTCCGCTGTTGCCCTCGGCCACTTCGTCCGCGATGAGTCCGGTGAGGGCCGGGGCCGATGCCCGGAGCGCGCCCAGCACCCGCTCATGGGCGAGGGGCGGCAGCGGGCCGGTGCCCTTCTTGGCCCGGCCGGTGACGATGGCTTCCAGGAGCACGGTGTCGGCGTCCATCAGCGACAGGGTCACCAGCAGGCCGATATGGCGCTCGGTGTGGAGACCGGCGTCCGTGACCGCCCGGTGCAGCGAGCGGCGGACGAGGTTCCGGGCGGCCGCGGGGGCGGTCGTCGCCTTCTCGACCCTGCTCACCGCGGTGGGGTGGCCGCCGAGCGCGGCCGGCAGGAGCAACGTCGCCAGGCCGTCCCGGGACAGCCACAGGTCGGAGTCGGCGTCGAAGCCGGAGTGTTCCAGGACCTGCCGGACGCGGTGCGGAGGCACATCCCGGTGGGCGAGGATCCGGCGGGCGACCAGCGCGAACCGTTGCGACGGCGGGACCGGCCGGTTCTCGGGGCAGGGCAGGGCCCTCAGCATGGCCGCGAGCCGGTGTACGAGGCTTTCCGCGGCGGCGCAGCCGGTGCCGAGCAGCAGGGGGAAGACCATCCGGTGCTGGAGTGCGTGCGGCGCTCCCGGCCCGGTCATCTCCAGACAGCGGTCGAGGGTGGCCTCGATGGCCCAGTGGCCGTGCGGCAGAGTGGTCAGGATCGCCGTGGCGGCGATGAGCCCGGCGTTGCCCGCGGTGTCGTGGTCGTCCGCTTCGAGGAGCGCCACGGCTGCGTCGAGGCGGCGCGTCCAGGGGTGTGCCCCGGTGGCCGGACCGCCGTCGGTGCCGTCGCCGTCGCCGGGGAACGCGTGGTCCCCGGGAAGCCCGTGGTCCTGGGTCCAGGAGGCGGCCAGCACCCTGGCCAGGGCCGTTTGGAAGACCTCGACGTCGTGTGACTTCGGCGCGATGCGCACACGCTGGAGCCGCTCTTGGACGACCGCGGCCCACTCCGGCGAGCCGAGTGTCTCCCAGTGCCGGGCCCACAGGGTCATGAGGCCGGATGCCAGCTCCGCCAGCCCCCGGTTCAGGGCGAAGTCGAGCATCTCCATGAGGCCGTTCCGCGCGGATGCCACATCGATGTGTGACGTCAGCACCAGCAGCCGGGGCAGGACTTCGATGCCCGCGCCGGCCGTACGGCGCCCGGTCAGTTCCCGTACGCAGCCCCACTCGGCCAGGGCGGCGTGGACCGCGAGCGAGTCCTGGGCGGCCAGCCGTTCCAGCGCTTCGAGCACCGCCTCCTCAAGGCTGGGCTCCTTCCGCTCCCACAGCCCGCGCAGCCGCGGGAGGAGGGCGTCGACATCCGTGTCGCGCACGGTCGGGGCCAGGACCGCGTACCGTCGGGCGACGCCGTGCGGCGCCGTCGCGAGCAGCGGCTCGACGGGCACGCCCACGGCCGGGTTCCGCGCCGCCACGGCCACGGCCACGGTGTGCAGGATCATGGCGTCCTCGTGCGCCGCCATCCGCATCAGCGTGTCCCGTACCGGGTCGCGATACCTCTCGGACCCCGCGGCGAGCATGAGGAGTTGTTCGAGGATCGCCCCGACGAAGAAGTCACGGGGATGGGACCCGATCCACGCGCACAGCGACAGCGGCGCCTGCGCCCCGGTGAGGTGCAGCAGGCCGCGCGCGGCCGCGTACTCGAACAGGGTCTGGTGGAAGAAGTGGATACCGTCCGAGGCCCCCCTGGCCAGCACACCCCGGTCGATCAGCAGCTCCAGGGACGTCCGGACGCGCGCCGGTTCGTACGGCCACGAAGGGCCGGGGCCGCCGTGCGCCGAGGTGAGCCGCTCGATCAGATCCTCGCGTGACAGCTCGGTCCGGCCGGCCGACATCAGTACGACGGCGATCGCGCCGGTGACCGAGGAGAGGTCCTCCAGTGCCGTGGCGCGCTGGTGGCCGTGATGGCGCCGGTCGGTGACGACCCGGTGGTCCCAGTAGCGGCGGTAGAGGCCGGTGGCGTCGATCTCGGCGCTGGGGAACGCCCCGTCGTCCCGGGCGAGTTCGAACAGCAGCCGCAGCTGGAGGGGGCTTCGGCACACCTCGCGCACCGGCAGTCCGCGGGCGACGGGCTCCATCAGCCTCCGCACCCGCGCCTCGTCGTCCCGGGGAACGGCGTCGGGGCAGTAGAGCGCGGCGTGTCCTCGGATGGCGTGCGGGATCTCGCTGTCGTCGTAGGGGCCCAGCGGCATCCGGACGAAACCGGTCCGCAGCCGGTTCGCCTCCTCCGGCCTGGAGGTCAGCACCAGGCGGACACCGGCGGCGGCGAGGTCCTCGCACAGATCGAGCAGCGCCATCTCGTGGTAGTCGTCGTGCAGCAGCAGATCGGCGGTGTCGAGGAGGACCACGGGTGTGCGCCCGTGTGTGCGGGCGTGGGCCGCTCCGGACACCACCGCCCCGGGGGTCAGCATGGGGGTCGCCGAGGCGCCGCTCAGGGGGCGCAGCAGCCAGGCGGTGTTCACCAGGAAGACCTCGGCGTCCTCCAGGGCGGTCAGGTCCCGGGCGAGGCCCCACAACAGGCTGCTCTTGCCGTTCCCGGCGTCCCCGGTCACCAGGACCGCCTTCGGGTCGCCGTCGTAGAGGGCCTCCACGACCCGGTCCTGGATGGCGCGCCGCACATACAGCCCGCCGCTGAGCTGCGGCGGGGAGGCGGTGCCGCCATCCGGCCGCGGGGAGTCCACGAGGTCCAGGTCGTCCGCGAACCGCCGTGCCCAGCGGAGGAGTTGGCGATGTGCGGCCGGTCCGGTGTCCGGTGGGGTTTCCGCGTCGGGGTGTCTCATGGGGGCTGGGGGCGGGCTCGCGGGCTGATCCGGCTCCGGGGCCGTCGGGCTTTGCGGGAATCCCGGCACCGGGCCCGTGGGAGTACCCGGCCCGGGTGGTGCCGGGCCGGGTGCGGGTGGCAGCTCGCGGAGGACGGCGAAGGCGAAGGCGGCGGCGTGGCGCGCCGCGAGGGACTGCCGGCCCTCGGCATCGGCGTCGTACTTCTTCCCGTCGGCCCGGTCGCTGATTCCGCGGACGATCAGGGCGGGTAACGCGGCGTTGAGATGGGCGGCCTGCGCCACGCCCGCGCCCTCCATCTCGATGGCGGCGGCGTCCTGGTAGTTCCGGCGCAGTTGCCGCCTCAGGGGCGAGTCCGCGGAGTTGAGGACGACTTCCCCGGCGGCCACGGGCTTGAGGTGGACGGCCGGACGGGAGGCGCCGGGCGGGCAGGAGCCACCGGTCTGTCGGGAGGTGCCGGGCGGGCAGGAGGTGCCCGGCGGGCCTTCCCGCAGCAGGCCGGTCCATGAACCGGACCTGCGGATGTAGCGGGCCAGCTGGTCGAGTTCCTGACGCACCGGCCAGACTCTGGGGCGGGAGTGGAACTCGCCGTCCTCGTCCTTGCCGCCGTGATACGCGTACACATGTGTGGCGGCGACGACGTCCCCGAGCTCGATATCGTCCTTGAGTGCCCCGGCCACGCCGACGAATGCCACGGCGCGCGGCTGGAACATGGCGATCGCCCGCTCGGTCAGCACGGCCGCCCCCTGATTGCCGTCGCCGAGCTCGGCAAGGGCCACCCGCCATGGCGTACCGTCGAGCCGCCCGACCTCGAACAGGGTTCCGGACGGGTGGAGTTGGGGCCGTGGATCGACCAGGTGTGCGCGCACCGCCGCGTACTCCACGTCCAGTGCGGTCAGCACGACGAGTGAGTCGCTGTGTTGCCCGGTGCTGTCCACGTCTCCCCCCGGCCACGGTCGACCCTCGTTGCGGCCCGCAGCCGAAATGCTACCGTTCGCCGATCTCCCGGGGCCGGAGCCAACCGGGAGCGGGGAACCGCGGCGGGAGTACGAGCAGCCGGACCCGCCGGTACCCTCGGGCAGCACCGGGTGCTTGGATGCCCGGTATGGATCTCTCCCCCACAGGCACTTCCGCTCCGAGACCGACGCCGGTGCCGCCCTTCGATCCCGAACTGAGTGTCGCGCTGGAATCCCTGGGCAACGGACCGCGGGCGCCGGTCACTCCGGAGAACCTCGCGGCCCGGCAGGAGCGGGACGCCGCGACCCGACCCAGGCCGACGGCCGAGGACCTCCGGGCGGACGGCCGTTTCGAGGTGACGGAGCTGTCTGTTCCGGCGCTGCGGGACGGGCCCGACGTCACGCTGGTGAGCGTGAGACCCGCCGGACGGGAAGGGCCGCTGCCGCTGCTGTACTACATGCACGGTGGCGCGATGATCATGGGCAACGCATGGTCGGTGCTGCCGCGGATCCAGCGCGAGTGGGTCCTTCCGCTGGACATGTGCGTCATATCGGTCGAGTACAGGCTGGCACCGCAGACGCGCTACCCCGGACCGCTCGAGGACTGCTACGCGGGACTCCTCTGGGCCACCGAACACGCGGCCGAACTGGGCATCGACACGGACCGGGTCATCATCGGCGGCAAGAGCGCGGGCGGTGGTCTGGCCGCGGCCCTCGCCCTGCTGGTCCGTGACCGCGGCGTTCCCGACGTCCTCGGGCAGTTGCTGCTGTGCCCGATGCTCGACGACCGCGGACACACCTTCTCCAGCCACCAGATGTCGGGCCTCGGCATGTGGGACCTCATCTCCAACGAGACCGCCTGGAAGGCACTGCTGGGCGACCGCCACGGCGCGGCGGACGTACCGCCCTACGCGGCCCCCGCCCGCGCCACCGACCTCTCCGGTCTCCCTCCGGCCTTCATCGACGTCGGCTCGGCGGAGATGTTCCGCGACGAGGACGTGGCGTACGCGAACGCGATCTGGCGGGCCGGCGGCCAGGCCGAACTGCACGTATGGCCCGGCGCCTACCACGGCTTCGACGGCTTGGCACCGCAGGCGGCCATCAGCAAGGACGCGCGCGACGCCCGCACCCGCTGGCTCAGGCGGCTCCTCACACACTCCAGGAGCACGGAGCCCCGGCCGGCCGGATGAACCGGGCGGGCCGGACCCGTCGGCCCCCAAAATCAGTGGACATCGCGTATCCCAGCGGTGAATGGTGGCGCCATGAACCAGGAGGAGATCTGGGACGTCGACGCCGCACAGCGCTATGACACGCCCGGCACGGGCATGTTCGCACCCGAGATCCTGGGGCCGACCGTGGACCGTCTGGCCGAGCTCGCGGGCGGCGGAGCGGCGCTGGAGTTCGCCATCGGCACCGGCCGGGTGGCCGTCCCGCTCGCCGGACGAGGGGTCCCCGTCACCGGTATCGAGCTGTCGCTTCCGATGGTCCGGCAACTGCGTACGAGGGCGGACGAAGCGACGATCCCCGTGATCGTGGGCGACATGGCCACGTCCGTGGCCCCCGGGGAGTACACACTCGTCTATCTCGTCTACAACACCATCTCCAATCTGCTCACCCAAGCCGAGCAGGTCGAGTGCTTCCGCAATGCCGCCCGCCACCTCGGGCCCGGTGGCAGGTTCGTGATCGAGCTCTGGGTGCCCGAGCTGCGCAAGCTGCCGCCGGGCCAGAAGGCCACGGTCTGGGAAACCGAGCCCGGCTACATCGGCTTGGACACCTACGACGTGCTGCGCCAGCACGTCGTCTCGCACCACTTCCGGTTCGACGAGAGCAAGCAGGCCCGGCTGACCCGCAGTCCGCACCGCTACATCTGGCCGGCCGAGCTCGACCTGATGGCCCAGCTGGCGGGATTCGCGTTGGAGAGCAGGCACGCGGACTGGTCCGGCGCCGAATTCACCGCCGAGTCGCGCTCGCACGTCTCCGTCTACCGAATCCCGTCGAACCGGTAGCCCCGCACCTGATCAGGGCCTACCCGTCGCGGCCACCGACCGGCAGACCATAGGCACATGGCCGTGGTCCCCAGGACCCCGGATCAGACGGGGGCGGATGACCATCGCGCGGATGCCGAATGAGGCGGCGGCCAGCACCTTGTCCTCGACGGCCTTGCGTGCGACGGCCGGCGGTTCGGCGGTGAAGGGCCCGGTGGCACCGATGATGAAGATTTCCATGACCGTCCCCTTCAGCCGGGCAGCGCGCTGACCTCGCCGCCGTCGGCGAAGAGGATCGCGCCATTCATATAGCTGCTCGCGGGACTGGCGAGGAAGGCGACGATCTCGAGTCGCGTGAGCTGATCACCCGCAGGCCCGACCCCGCGACCGACGGGCGCGCCAAGTCCTGATCGCCGAAGAGGGGCGCGCCCACCTTGACCGCGCCCGGCAGCGCCTCTCCGTCGCCGAGGCACGTCTGCTCGCCGACCTCGACGAGGACGACGCCCGCCAACTGCGCCGTCTCCTGACGCGCGTCGCCCAGACCGCTCAGCGCGAGGCGCCGGCCCCCGAGTCCAACTGCTGAGAAGGCTCAGCCGACCCGTGGGGCGGTGCCGACGTAGTCGCGGGCGGCGACCCTGGCCGAGCCACCACGCGAAGCACGCCGGCCCGGCTACGAGCCCATGGAGGCGGCCAGGGACTCCAGGGCGGGCAGCGCGGCGTACAGCGTTCGCCGCTCCTCGGGACTCAGCTTCTCGATCCGTGCGGCGAGCCGGGTGGCGGCCTCGCGGCGCACGGTGCGGAGGAGCTCACGACCCGGGTCGGTGAGGGCGATCAGACTGGCCCGGCGGTCCGCAGGGTCGGGCGTGCGCTCGATCCAGCCGGAGGCGTCGAGCAGATCGACCATGCGGGACGTGGTCGGCAGGGCGATGCCCAGCCGGGTCGCGAGGGCGCTGATGCGCATCGGGCCCTGGGTGGCGAGCGCTCCCAGGGCCGCCTGGCGGCTGGGGGTGAGATCACCGTGTTCGCCCCGGGCGCCCCGCAGGGCCGGGAGCAGATCCTGGATGGCGATACGGAGTCGTTCGGCCAGCTCCGCGGATTCCGGAACGGCGGGACGGGCTACATGGCCCGGGGCCACGGGGCCCGGAGTGACAGGGCCGGGGGCCGTGGGGCCCGGGGCGGTCGGATCGAGCGCGGTCATCTCAGCTCCTCGGATGGTGGGCCCGGCCCGCGGCCGGGCGGGGACGGAGGCGGTGACGGTGGTGGCTGTGGCCGTGGCCGTGACGGCTGTGGCTGTGACGGCTGTGGCTGTGACGGCTGTGGCTGTGATGGTGGTCCGGACTCCGGTGGGGGCACCGGCCGGGGTGCGGGCGCCGGGTGGCGGGAAGTGTCCTCGGGGCGCGCGGTGCACGCGACGCGCTCGGTGTGCTTGAAGTCGGCGGTGTGCTCGGTGTCGGCGACGTGCTCGGTGTGCTCGGTGCCCGCGGCCTGCTCGGCCTGCTCGGTGCCGGCGCCCGCCGTGCCGTCCGGGGCGGCCGCCGCCACCGCCGGTGCGGCGGCCTTCGGCCCGGTCGTGGGCCCGCCCTGGTGCACATAGCGCCCGCCGCGCAGGAGCGATGCCACGGCGGCCACCAGACACGCCGCGATGGCGAAGTCGAACGCGGCGGACAGGCCCTGGGCGAACGGCGGGGAGATCAGCGCCGGGAAGAAGCCGCGCCCGGTGAGATAGGCGGCGTGGTGGGCGGGCAGATGGCCGAGCACCTGCGGTCCGAGCAGGGTTTTCACCGGGTTGTAGCCGAGCAGCGAGGCGAACAGCACCCCGACCGGTGGCAGGGCGGCGACCCGGGCCGCGTCGGCGGGCGGAACCCCTTGCGCGGTCAGGCCGTGGGTGAGGGCGCCGGGGAGCGAACCGGCGAGCCCGGCGATCATCAAGGAGAAGAAGATGCCGATGGACAGGACAGTGGCCGAGTTCTGGAACGTGGTACTGATCCCGGCGCCGACCCCGCGCTGGTCGGGTGGCAGGCTGTTCATGATGGCCGCCCGGTTCGGGGAGCTGAACAGGCCCATGGCGATGCCGTTGACCAGCAGGATCCCGGCGAACACCGGATAGCCGAAGTTCACCGGCAGCTCCTCCAGCGCCACGAAGGTGGCGGCGGCCAGCAGCATTCCGCCGGTGGCGAAGGTACGGGCGCCGAACCGGTCGGACGCCCAGCCGGAGAAGGGGCCCGCGAGCAGGAACCCGATGGTCAGCGGCAGCATATAGATGCCCGCCCACAGCGGGGTCTCCTCGAAGCCGTAGCCGTGGCGGGGCAGCCAGATGCCCTGCAACCAGATGATCAGGATGAACATCAGGCCACCGCGGCCCAGCGCCGCCAGCAGACTGGCCACGTTTCCGGCGGTGAACGCGCGGATACGGAACAGGCCCAGGTGGAACATGGGCTGCGCGACCCGGTTCTCGATCACACAGAACACGCCCAGCACCGCCACTCCCCCGGCGATCGCGGCGATCACCGCGGGGTTGCCCCAGCCCATGGTCTGGCCACCATAGGGCTGGATGCCATACGTGATGCCGGACAGCACGGCGATCAGGCCGATGGCGAAGGTGACATTGCCCCACCAGTCCAGCCGGGCGGGGGTGCGCACACCGGTGTCCCGCAGCTTCAGATACGCCCAGACCGTGCCGAACACTCCGATGGGGACGGAGACCAGGAACACCAGGCGCCAGTCGAGCGGACCGAGCAGCCCGCCCAGGATCAGCCCGATGAAGGATCCGGCGATGCCCGCCACCTGGTTCAGCCCCAGGGCGAGACCGCGCTGATCGGCGGGGAAGGCGTCGGTGAGGATGGCATTGGAGTTGGCCATCAGCATGGCGCCGCCCACACCCTGGAGCACTCGCATCCCGATCAGCCATAGAGCGCCGGACGTGCCCTGCATCCAGGTCACGGAGAGCAGCACGGAGAACACGGTGAAGACCGCGAACCCCAGGTTGTACATCCGCACCCGGCCCAACATGTCCCCCAGCCGCCCGAAGCTCACCACGAGCACGGCGGTGACCACCATGTAGCTCATGATCAGCCACAGCAGCAGGCTGGTGTTCCCGGGGCGCAGCGGATCCACGCCGATGCCACGGAAGATGTCCGGCAGCGCGATCAGCATGATCGAGATGTTGATCGTCGCGATGAGAACGCCCAGCGTGGTATTGGACAGGGCGATCCACTTGTATCGCGACCCCGCGCCGCCGTCCGCATAAGGCCGTACGGCCCCCTCGGCTCCGGCCGTACGCCGCTCGGTCATCCCACCCACCGAGCATCACTCCCATCGGGAGTTGGTTGCTTGACATCAACCAACCTAATCCCGATATGTCCCATCTCCAAATGGGATCATGCGGCGCCCGCCGACCGCCGATTCACCCGGACGGTCGCCGGGCGGGCGGCGTGGCAGGACAACGGCCCGATCGCGGCGAAATACTCCTATGGAGCCCTGACCGGGTCAGCGGCGCGCGGGGGGATTCGGCTGGTGGCCGAGACGACCGGACCCATGAGCGAAGGACGCAGACGTGAGTGAACGCCCGCCCCATACGACCACGGATGCCGGCTCTCCCGTCGGCAGCGACGAGTACTCACTCACCGTCGGCGCCGGCGGTCCCGTCCTGCTCCAGGACACCTATCTGATCGAAAAGCTGGCCCACTTCGTCCGCGAGCGCGTCCCCGATCGCGTGTACCACGTGAAGGGCGGCGGTGCGTTCGGCTACTTCGAGGTGACCGCCGATGTCACCGAGTGGACCAAGGCCGCCTTCCTGAACGAGGTCGGCAAGCGCACTCCGGTGCTGCTCCGCTTTTCATCGGTGGCCGGCGAGGAAGGGTACCCGGATTCCGACCGCGATGTGCGCGGCTGGGCCATGAGATTCTATACGGAGCAGGGCAACTACGACCTCGTCGGCAACAACACCCCCGTCTTCTTCGTACGCGACCCCATGAAGTTCCCGGACTTCATCCATTCACAGGAGCGGATGCCCGCCACCGGTCTGCGCAGCAACAACATGCAGTGGGATTTCTGGACCCTTTCCCCGGAGTCCGCCCATCAGGTGACGGTCCTGATGAGCGATCGCGGCACCCCGCGCACCTGGCGGCATATGAACGGCTACAGCAGCGACACGTATATGTGGGAGAACGCCGCGGGCAAGAAGTTCTGGGTCAAGTACCACTTCAAGACCGAGCAGGGAATTGAGAACTTCACCGACGCAGAGGCCAAGGCGATGCGCGCCGAAGATCTCGACTGTCACCGCCGTGATCTGTGGGACGCGATCGCCCGCGAGGAATATCCGTCATGGCGCCTCGAAATGCAGATCATGCCCTATGAGGAAGCGGCGGACTACCGCTTCAACCCGTTCGACATCACCAAGGTCTGGCCGCACGCGGACTATCCGCCCATGACCGTCGGGCGCCTGGTACTCGACCGCAACCCCGAGAACTTCTTCGCCCAGATCGTGCAGGCCGGATTCGACGTGGCGAACTTCGTCCCGGGAATCGGGCCCAGCCCGGACCGGATGGTAATGGCGCGGATGTTCGCCTACGGGGATTCGAGCCGCTATCGCACCGGCCCGAACTATGCGCAGCTCCCCGTCAACCAGCCGCTCAGCGGGGTGCACAACTACAACAAAGACGGCCCGATGCGCTACCACCACAGCGGGAATCAGCCGGTCTACGCACCGAACAGCTACGGCGGCCCCAAGGCCGACCCCCAGCGCTTCCGCGACCCCAGCTGGTTCACGGAGGCCGCCGAGATCATGCGCGCGGCCTATGAGGCACACCCGGAAGACGACGACTTCGTCCAGCCCGGCATGCTCTACCGCCAGGTGATGACGCAGACCGATCGAGACCATCTGGTCGGCAACATCGTCGCGCATCTGAGCCAGGGCGTGGAGCGGTCCATGCAGGAACGGGCGGTCGGCGACTACTGGACGAGAGTGGACTCCGACCTCGGCGCGCGCATCGCACGGAGCCTGGGTCTGAAACCTTGAACGCGGACGGCGGGGGCGCTTGGGCGCGGGGCCGCGTGGCCACCAGGCTTCCGGCCCAGGATGACGAATGGCGTCCGCGGTACCCACTTATTTGTGGGTACTTGGCAGCGACGGGCGGCCGAGCGAATCTTGTTGCGGGCGGCCGGCGGGGCCACCGGATCGGATGAGACGGAGGTGGTGTCGCGTCAGAGGCCCGGCTGGGCCTCGGCCAGCTTCTCCAGACGGCGATGGCCCCAATCGGACAGGGGAGCCAACGCCTCGGAGAGGTCACGGCCGAACGCGGTCAGGGAGTAGACGGTCTTCAGCGGCAGCACATCGTGCACTTCCCGGTGCACCAGCCCATCCGTCTCCATCTCACGGAGCGCCTGAGTCAGCACCTTCTCGCTGAGGCCCGGCAGCCGCCGGCGCAGCTCACCGGGGCGATGCGGACCGGACTCCAGCGCCCAGAGCAGGGCGGTCTTCCACTTGCCGTCGATCACGGCGATCGCGGCGGTCACTCCACAGACGTTGGTGTCCTGGGCACGGCTGCGCGTCATCGTCACCCTATTTCTTGTGTGTCATCACTTACACGTATATGTATACGGGAGTTGGGCCATGTCCATGCACTCCGAACAGTCTGCCGTCACCGTGCTCGGTCTGGGGCCGATGGGCCGCGCACTGGCCGGTGCGTTCCTGGACGCCGGGCTGCGGACCACGGTCTGGAACCGGACTCCGGGCAGGGACCGGGAGCTGATCGAGCGGGGCGCGGTCGGCGCGCCATCGGCGGAAGAGGCGGTCGCCGCCGGCGAGTTGACCGTGGTCTGCGTGGTGAACTACGACGCGTCGGATGCGATCCTGCGGCGCCACGCGGTCACCGACGCGCTCAAGGGACGCACCGTCGTGAGTCTGACCGCGGACACTCCGGACCGGTCCCGGGACACATCGGAATGGGCCGCCGGGCACGGTATCCGGTACCTCGATGGCGCGATCATGACGCCTACCACCACCATCGGAACCCCTGCCTCGGTGTTCATCCACAGCGGCCCGGCGGAGCTCTACCAGGAGCACCGGCCCGTGCTGGAGGCGCTGGGCGGCACCCACACCCACCTCGGCGAGGAGATCGGCCGGGCGGCGGCCTACGACATCGCGCTGCTCGACATCTTCTGGACGGCGATGGCGGGCTACGCACACGCCCTGGCGGTGGCGCGGGCGGAGGGAATCAGCGCTCGGGAGCTGGCGCCCTTCGCCAAGGGCATCGGCGCGATCCTCCCGCCGCTCTTCGAGGAGACCGCGGAGGAAGTGGACCGAGGCGGTTTCTCCGGTGCAGGCAACCCGATCACCTCGGCGGTATCGTCCATGGCCCATATCGTCCACACCTCCGAGGGCCACGGCATCGACGCGGGTGTGATGCGCGCGGCGGAAGGCATGGCCCGCCGGGCCATCGGGCTGGGCCATGGCACCGATGGGTTCATCCGCGTCGCCGAGGTGCTGGGCCGCCGCTGAGAACCCTCGGTTCGCGGGATATCCACGCAAACCAGGTACCGCTCCGCCGCCGTTGTTCGACGAGGGCTGGTGCAGCCGCCGGAGTGTACGAGATTCTGATCCACTCAGGCGGGTCTTCAGCCGACGGAGGCTACGAACATGGCGATATCAAACGCGGCGGAGCGGTCCTCACCGGCCGCGGGCAGCTACGAGATCGATCCGGCGGCATCGACCGTTCGCTTCGATACGCGTGCCTTCGGGCTGCTCCCGGTCCATGGGATGTTCACCATCGGACAAGGCCGGATCACCGTCGCCGAGACGCCGGAGGAGTCGTCGGTGGACGTCGAGTTGGACGCGGCCAGCTTCGCGTCCGGCATTCAGCGGCGCGACGACCACGTACGGTCGTCCGACTTCCTGGACGTGGAGCGACATCCCACGATCCACTTCCGGTGCCGCGGCCTGGAGCGGACCGCTCAAGGCGATGTGCTGCAAGGAGAGTTGACCGTCTGCGAAGTGACCCGGCCGGTGGTTGTCACGATCGGCTCCGTGGTGGCCGAAGGCAAGCGGATCACGGCCAATGGCACCGCCTCGATCGACCGATACGCCTTCGGTGTCAGCAAGTCCAAAGGCATGGTGGGTCGCCGGCTGAAGATCACCTTGGACATCGTCGCCGGCCGCTGAGCACATCGGGTGTGCGGTCCGGCCGACGAGCGCGCCTCACTCCGGCTTACCGGCCGAGAAACCGGCCACCGTCCTCTTCGCGCCCGCGCCGGGCGCGCCGTTCGAGCACCACGACGTCGCGCCCGGTGCCGATGACCACTTCTTGTCCGGGTCCCATGCACAGCCGCCGGTGGACGGGTCCTCCCCCGTCGAAAACCGCCAGCTCGGCCGTGGTGCGAAGGTCGAAGATGCGGACGGTCAGGTCGTAACCGGCGGTGATGGCCACGGGTCGGCCGTCGATCACACCGCAGACCACTTCGACCACCCACGATTGGCCGAGGGTGGCGCGGACGTCACCGGTGGTCAGATCCCACACCCGCACCGGGTCACGCCCGGCGGTGACCGCCACGGGACGACCGTCAACGCTCGCGCACGCCACCGCGTCCAGCCCTTGGGCAAGGCCGGAGAGGGTGGTGCGCAGGTCGCCCGTGGTCAGATCCCACACCCGCAGCCTGGTGTGGTCGCCCACGACGGCCACGGGACGACCGTCGACCGTCGTACACGCCAGCGTGGCGCTCCAGGCCCCCTCATGGGGCAGGGTCATACGCGGTGTGAACGCGGTCAGGTCCCACACCCGTACGGCGTCACGGCCCGCGGTGACGGCCACGGGGCGATCGTCGACCGTCGTGCACGCCACCGCGTCCACCGTGTCGGTGTGGCCGGTGAGGGTGGCTCGGAGGGCGCCGGTCGTCAGGTCCCAGACCCGTACCGTCCTTTCCCATCCGGCCGTGATCGCCAGGGGACGGCCCTGGACGGTGGCACAGGCCACCGCCCTCAGGGGGCTGCGGTGCCCGGCGAGGGTCGTGCGGAGGGCGCCGGTGGCCAGATCCCAGACGTGCACGGCGGCGTCACGGCCGGCGGTGACGGCGACCGCGCCGCTGTCCACGATGCCGCACGCCACCTCGGCGATGTCGTCGGTGTGGCCGTCGTCCGGCATGTTCCCACCGGCCGCGCCCGCCAGGTCCCACACCCGCAGCATCGCGTTTCCACTGGTCGTCACGGCCACGGGCCGGCCGTCGACCGTGGCGCAGGCCAGCGCCTCCACCGAATCGCCTTCGCCGTCGAGGGCGGCGACGAATGCGGCGTACAGAGCACCGGAGGTCAGATCCCACACCCGCACCCCGTCATGGCCCGCGGTGACCACCACGGGCCGGCCGTCGACCTCCGTGCACGCCACCGAGCTCACCTCGCCGCTGTGCCCCGTCAGAGTGGCGTGCGGGGCTCCCGTGGTCAGATCCCACACCCGCACCGCCAGGTCCTTGGCGATGACCGCCACGGGGCGCCCGTCGACGGTGGCGCACGCCACCGACCTCATGTGTTCACCGTCGTCCTGGTCGTCGGCGGAGGCGACGGGGAAGTCGATGTGGAGGGTGTGGGTGGTCAGGTCCCACACTCGCGCCACGTCCTCATCGCTGACGGTGACAGCCATGGGCCGGCCGCCCACGGTGGTGCAGGCCACCGCCTGCACCCAGGTGTCGCGGCCCGAGAGAGTGGCGCGGAGGGCGCCGGTGGCCAGGTCCCACACCCGCAGGGCCCGACCGCTGCTGGTGACGGCCACGGCCCTGCCGTCGACGGTCGCACACGCCACCGCGAACAGATGCCAGTCGTCGCCCGTGAGGGTCGCCCGCAGAGTGCCGTCGGCCAAATCCCAGACCAGCGCCTGCTTATCGCAGCCGACGACGGCCACGGGAGCGCCGTCGACACTGGCGCAGGCCACCGCGGAGGCACCGAAGCCATGGCCGTACAGGGTGGCGTGGAGGGCGCCGGTGGCCAGGTCCCACACCCGCACCGCGTCGTCGTGGCCGCCTACGACGGCCATGGGCCGGCCGTCGATCGTGGTGCGGGCCACCGCGTTCATCGAGCCCTCGTCACCGGGGACACTGGCGTACAGGGCCGGGGAGGTCTGCTGCCCGGTGGCCCAGCGGGGTCGCCATTCGAGCGGCTCCGCGAGCGCGGCACACAGCCGGCCGGCCGCGAACCTGGCGGCGTCGGTGGCGAGTACATGGCGCCGGCGGCGGGGGCTGAGCGGTCGGTGCACCGTGGCGGACGCCCGGTAGACGGCGGCGGTGAGCCGCCCTTCGTCCGTGTGGACGTCGCGCAGTGCGAGGAGCAGTCCGTCGGGTTCGGCGTGGACCAGGTAGCCGGCGTCCATGAGGAGATCGTCCAGCAGTCCGCACCGCCCGGCGTGGGTCGCCAGATGCCGCAGCGCGTAGGGGTGGGCGCGGGTCCAGTCCCGCGAACCGTCGAGCCCGGGAGGCACCCGTGCGAGCAGCACCCGCGTGAACGCGCGGTGGACGGTGGCCTCGTCCGCACCGTCGCGGAGATGCTCGGCCAGCGCCTGGTGGTAGAGGCGGTAGGCGGAGCGGCCCGCCGCGGGCGCCTCGACGACGTAGGAGCCCGCGCGGCGGCGCAGCCGGAGCAGGTCGTCGTCGGTGTAGGTCACTCCGGCGATACGGGAGGCGAGCAGGGCCCAGATGTCCTCCCACGGCAGCCCCTGACCTTCGGCGAAGGCGAGCGGAAGGAGCAGATCCCGTACCCGCGCGGCGTCCGGGCCCAGCCGGGTCTCCAGGTCCTGGCGCATCGCGTCGCTGGGCAGACGGGGAAGGCTCCGGCGCCATACGGGGTCCTGCGGATCGGGCACGGCGGGGTCGGCGGCGAGGGTGCCACTGGTGATCCGGGCCACCAGGAACGACGGCTCGGACGCCTCCGCCACCGCCCGTGCGACGGCCCGGAGCGCCGGGGCGGGCTGACGCCGGTAGGGGCTGTCGGCGGCGGAGTCGAGCAGACCGCGGGCGGCGTAGGCGGTCAGGGCGTCGAGGTCGGCGTAGCGCGGGGCGTCGAGATCGATGCTGCTCTCACGCTGGAGGCCGAGGTCCTTCAGCAGATGCGGACGGGTGCCGACCAGCAGCCGCAGCCGGCCGCACGCGTGGTCGACCAGAGGCCGCAGCAGACGCCGGACCAGGTGCTCGGGGTCGCCCGCCTCGTCCAGGGCGTCGATGAGGACGGTCAGCGGAACCGAGCGCCCGGACAGGGCCTCCAGCAGACTTCCGGGCGTGTCCGCGTCGGTGCGGGCGGCCGCGGAGATCCCGCGCAGCACCTGATCCGTCGTCAGGCCCTGTGCGTAGAGCGCCACATCGGCCGCGCCGGCCGGCGGGACCGCCGCGGGCGGCAGCCCCAGGGCGTGCAGGGGTACGGTCGCCCGGCGGTCGGGGTCGGCGAGGGCCGCGATCAGGCCCAGTACGGCGGTCTTGCCCGATCCGGGGGCGGCGGTCACCGCCAGCAGGGGCCGCCCCGGGTCCGGGGTGGCCAGCCATCGGGTGATGTCGGTCAGCGCCGCGTGGCGCCCCAGGAACCACCATCCGCGGGCCGGTCCCTGGTATCCCATCGCCCGGGTCAGCAGCCGCGTCCGGTACTCGACGGCACGCCGTTCGTCCTGGGCCTCCCACTCACCGGCCCGCTGGATCGCCAGGTCCACCTCGGTCGGCCGGGACCGGTGCCGGGGGTTGGGCAGGAACGGCGGGACCCTGCCGGTCAGGAGGGACAGGCTGGCGCTGATCGTCTGGAACCCGGGCCGCTCGGAGTCGGCGTTCATCGCCGAAACCACCGCGTCCACCGCCAGTGTCGAGGGGGCGTGGCCGGCCGTGGGCAGGCCGTCCACCGCCCTCCGCAGCAGATGGGGGAAGGCGCCGGTCCGGGCCTGCTCGGCGGGCTGGGCGGAGGTGACCACGGCCAGGCCGGATCCCGACGTGCGCTCCCAGCTGTGGGCCATCCGGGTCAGCGCCGCGGCGGTGAGTTCGTTGCCACCGCGTCCGGAGTAGCAGGTGTCGAGCATCAGCAGCACCCGCCGCACCCGGGTGCCGAGCAGCATCTTGCGGGCCAGCTCGGCGGTGGGCAGCGCGTCGGCGATGTCCTCGGGGTCGGTGTCGGCGGTGAGCAGGACATGCTCCTCGCTGCCTTCGAGCACCTCGCCATGGCAGGCGATGTAGACCGTGAGCAGGTCCGTGGGCCGCCGCTCCGGGGAGCGGCAGAACTCCCGCAGCCGCGTGGTCAGTTGCTCACGCGTCGGGTTCAGTCCGAGCTCATTGACGTGCTCGTACCCCATGGGGCCGGTGAACAGGTCGATGATCTCCTCGCGGGCGGCGGCCAGGCCGGGGCGGTTCCACCCGGGCTCGTGGCGGTGGTTCGCCACGGCGGTGGCGATCAGGAATCGCCTCTCGGTGTCGCTCTCCTGGACGCGGCTCCCCTCGCGGTCGGTGTCATGGAGCACGCAGACCCCCGGCGATCGCTTCGCCCGTATGCGCCTCGGTCAGATAGGCGGTGACATCGTGGGCATGCGCCCCGTTGTGGACGATCGCGTTGCGCACCCGGTCACCGAACCGGGGGCGGAGGTCCTTCTCGAGCGCCACCACATCCCCGTGGTCGGCGATATTGGTCCACCTCATCCGCTCCGTACCGGGCCACCGGCCGCGCCCCTCCTCCGGCGCGGGGTCGAGGCGGTGGAAGACCAGATGGGCGATGCCCAGCGGGGAACCGAGTGTGACCAGGGCCCGTACGGGGTGCTCCGGCAGCGCGCACAGCGCCTCATAGGCCACGACCGACCCCAGCGAATGGGCGACCACCACTTCGGTGTCCGCCGTGATCCGGTCCACCACCCGCTGCCGGGCGGCCCGCCGCACCTCGACGTCGAGGAGGTAGCGGCTGACCTGTTTGAGGTCGAAGACCAGGGCGCGCAACGCGACCCCGGCGAAGAACCTCGAACGGGACAGCTGTCGCAGCGCCGCCTGCACCGACGCCGGTGTGCGCACCAGGGTGTCCGCGTCCGGTGGGGCCACCGTCTCGTCCACCGCCGCGGCCTGCCGCCACCAGGCCAGCAGCAACTCCCGCTCCAGTCCGGGGGCGACGTCCGCCGCGGTGAGGACCGGATCGCCGACGGCGAGCAGCTCCCCGGGCGGACGGAACAGATCCCCGTAGAAGGCCATCGCGACCTCCGCGTCGGCCACAGGGGCGTGGGCGGCACGTGTCAGACCGTCGGCCAGCGCCGGCCGCCACGCGCTGAGCAGGACCTGCTCGCCCTTCATCTGTTGGGCGATGCCATGCACACCCACGACACGAGCCATGCCGCTCCTCAGCTCCGTACCGAACCCTCACCCCTCGACCCTACTGACCGCACCACGGCCCAACTGGAGTGCGTCGCCGCACAGTTGTGCGGTTGATGAAAGCAGCCGGGGCTCACAGGTCGACCTCGATGTAGTCGATGTCGGTGAACTCCACCAGCAGGCCCTGGGCGCGGCGGCCACGGTCCTTGAAGTAGATCTCCTGGAGGCCCTCGGCCGCGATGTCGATGAGCTGCTGTTCGGCCGCGCCCTGCTCCTGGGCGTCGAAGAGCCGGGCGGCGTACCGCGGTGGCAGCGCCTGGGTGATGTGGCGCAGCCGGGCGTCGTCGGTGGTGCCGGGGGCGGCGGTGAAGCCGAAACGGGCGCGGGTGTCGAGGACGAGACCGCCCGTGGTGGCGGCGTGCTGTTTGGCCTTGGCGCGGATCTGCGGCTGCCACCGCTTCCTCACCTCGCGCTCCATCCGGGTGGCGAGGGGCTGACGCGGCCGCTTGAGCTGGTCCTTGACGTAGCGCTCGACGGTGCGCTGGGAGATGCCGAGCAGGTCGGCCACCGGCCGGGTGCCCTTGAGCTGCCTGACCAGATAACGCATCCGCGCACCCGCCGACTTGGGGATGGGGCGGGTGAAGGCGCCCTCCACCGCCTTGTCCAGGCCCTCCGCCAGCTTGCCCATCGTCTTCTACTCCCCGTTGTCCGGGCCGGTGACCTGGCCGTCCTTGATGTACCGGGCGAGGTTGAGGTCGTCGCCGTGCTCCTCGCGCACGCCCTCGGCCCACAGTGTCGTCTGGGTGCCCTCGTGCTTGACCATCCCCGGACTCACACCGATCCGGAAGCCGCCCGGCAGCGGTTTGCCGTCCTTGTGGGGCAGGAAGTCCAGCGGGCCGGGCCCGTCGGAGGGGTAGACGGCGCAGTCCGAGAGGACCGCCACCGGGTACTGGCCGGTGACCGCCGCCATCTTGAGCATCTTGCGGTGCATATTGATCCGTGCCTTGGAGATGACCGCCGCGCGGATGTCCGGCCGCCAGGTCGGGCGCTGGAGCGCCGGCCACGGCTGACCGGGGCGCCAGCCACCGCCGCGGGGACGCTCCCGCAGCTTGCCGATGCCGCCCTTGACGGTCGCCTTGATCGCGGAGAGGACGATCGCCATCCGCGGGTCGGCCTGCCGGTGGCCGTCCATCGCGGCCAGGAACTCCCGCGGCCCCATGCCGGTGGTGACCCCCAGGTCGGCCATCGTGGCGACATAGGCGTCCCGCAGCCGTGAGTACCAGGCGTCCAGATAGCGGCCGTTGTCCGGGCGGAGGTACGCCTCGACGGGGGCGACGCCGTAGCCGAGCTCGACGGCGTAGGCGACGGTCGGGGTGGCGTACCAGGCGGGTCCCGACGGCCGCTCCCCGGTCGGGGTGAAGGGGCTCGGCAGGCGTGGATCGAGTTCGATGTGGGAGAGGTCCACCAGCCAGGAGCCGGGGACCTTCGGGTCGAACGGCGGCCGCTTGACGTGCACGGGCTCGCCGAGGCCGAAGACGGTGCCGTTGGCGGCCGCGGCGAAGGCCATGTTGACGTCGATGCCGACCACATAGCGCTTGGCGCATTCGTCGTCGGTGAGCGGCCGCGCCCAGTCGTACGCCTCCTCCACCAGGACCTCATCGGGGGTGCGCTGGTGGAAGCGCGGCAGATGCGCCAGCAGGGGGTGGCCGTCCGGGGCCTCGGGCGGGGCGCACCGCACCGGCTGGGTGCCCAGCGAGCCGGGGTTGTGCTCGCCGTGCCGCCGGCCGCTGTCGTCCGGCTCACCGGCGCGGGTGGGCGGGTGCAGAGCGGTCATCAGCTCCAGGCCGGTGACGGCGGTGGAGCCGCAGGGGGTCATGACGCGGTCGGCGTAGGTGCCCAGCAGATGCGCCAGATCGGCGGGCGGCAACTGCGCGGCCCCGCCCCAGGAGCGCGCGTCGAGGGCGTCCCAGCCCAGCACGCACAGCTGGACGCAGGCGCGCCGCGAGCCCTCGGCGGGGCGGTAGATCCGCGCCCACGGGCCGAGCCCACGCCGGGTGAGGCGCCAGTCGGCCCGCTCCAGCTGCTCGAGGACCTTGTGGCCCTCGGACAGTCTCCCGGCCCGGCGCTCCTCGTCGGTCAGCCGGGCCGGGAGGCCGAAGCGCACCGCGGCCGCGTCGGTGAGCACCACCACCGGGTCGGCGTCCCTGCCGTTGCGGTTCAGCCGAGGCGCGCCCAGCCGCGCCTCGGCCAGAGTCCACTCCACGAGGGACGGCAGGGACTTGGCCGGTGTGTCCAGCACCAGTCCGCCGGGGCAGTACGCCCAGACCTCGCCATCGGCGACATTTACGACCGCCAGGGGGCCGTTGGCGAAGCGCGGGTCCACGGCGGGGGCCGCCATGGTGGTGTCGGCCGCCGCCGTCGCGGGCTTCTTCGCATCCGGGCGGCGCGACGCGGACGGCCGGGGCGGGTGGGACCGCTGCGCCGGGGGCGTGGCGGGTCGCCGGGGCGCGCCCTGTGCGGGGGGCGCCCCGGGGCCCTCGTGACTCCGCGCCGGGGAATGGTCCCGCCCCGGGGAAGGACCCTGGTCCGGGTGCGGGGGTCGCGTCGGTGTGGGCCGGGCGGGAGGTGACAGCTCGGGGGCGGCGGGGGCCGGACCCGTCCCCGGCGCCTCCGCGGCCGGGGTGGGGAAGCGGGCGGCCAGGCCCTTCAGAAGCCGGGCGTAGGCGGCACGCTTCGGCTGCCGGGGCTCGGTTCTGCCGGATTCCCAGTTGCCCACCGCTTCCCGGCGGATGTCCAGCGCCCTGGCGATCTCGGCCTGGCTCAGTCCCGCGGCCTCGCGCAGCCTCTTGCGCTCCGCGGGTGGCGGAAGATCGTCCTGGGCGACCTGTTCCAGGAGCGCGTCAACAGCGCTGAACAACTCGTCCTCAGCGGGCACGGGGCTCACCTCCGGCCAGACCCTATCCCAATCGCTCTCTGTAGCGCATACTCCATCGCACCCTCAACCGCTCCTTCCGCAAAGGCGGTAGCGGTGCGGAGACCTGAGCCGTTCCGGGCCACGGAGGACGGCGGGCCGGCCGAAAAGCACGGCCGGCCCTGTGAGCGGCGGCGCAGACGGAGCTGATTAATCGTCAACGCACTTGGGGTACTTCGAGCCCCGGTTGCAGTCGTGATAGTCATACTTACTGACACGGAACTTCTTCTCATTACCCCCCTTGGCCGGATTGACGACCAAGTAGAACTTCTTCCCGTCCTTGACCTTGTCGGTGACCTGGCCGTCGGGGCCTCGGTCGAAATCCTGCGCGCAGCCGGCGAGCGAGGCAAAAGCGGTCAATACCAAAAGGGCGGCGGCAAGGCGACGCATATGGTGCTCCGATCAACTTGGGGACCGGCACAGTCTAGGAGAGACACACCACCGGCAGCACCGCCCGGGATGCCCATGGCCGGCAACGACAGCACGTCCGGCAAAAGCCCCGAAGAATGACCGGCGGACGCCCTCACCCCCTCCACCAAAACATCACACTTCAGGGGGTACGGGTTCCAAAGAGTTCGATATCCCTTCCCCCGACAGCTCGGTGGCCGTCAGCCCCATTTCGGTTCGCGTTTCTTGCGTAAGCCGTCTTCTCCCGCCTTGGACCGGTACACGGTGTGGCGCTGCTACGCGGTCACCTTGGCGAGGAACGCGGCGACGTTCGCCACGGTCCGCTGGATCTTCTCCTCCAGCGTGAGGGACTCGGGGGGCCGCGATCCGGAGCCCGCGTCCTTCTTGCCCCGCACATACAGCGAGCAGGCGAGGTCGCTGCATATGTAGGCACCCACCGAATTGCCCTGCTGCCTGGCCTTGCCCGCCTTCGGCGCGACCATCAGGGAGACGCCGCCGGTGTGGGCGGTCAGGCACATCGAGCACATGCTGCGCCGCGCCTGCCAGGAGGCGGGGCCGGGGCAGCGCAGCGCGAGGGCGGTCGGGCGGCCGTCCAGTTCGGTGACGAGGTAGGCGCGGCCGGGGGCCTGGGGATCTCGCCAGCCCAGGTAGTCCAGATCGTCCCAGGGCCGGTCGGCCAGGTCGCGGGGGACGGAGAGGCGCTTCGCCTCGCCCTTGGTGCAGTTCACGAACGCGGCACGGATCTCTTGCTCAGTCAGCGGCTTCATATACCGCAGGCTAATTTGCCTAAAGGTGTTAGGCAAATGCATAATCGGCTCCGGCAAGGGAGAGGACAGCTATGGCACGGGTAGGACTGACCACGGAACGCCTGACCCGGGCGGGGGCGGAGCTGGCCGACGAGGTCGGCTTCGACCAGGTGACCGTCTCGGCGCTGGCCAGGCGGTTCGACGTCAAGGTCGCGAGTCTGTACTCGCATGTGAAGAACTCCCAGGACCTCAAGACCAGGATCGCCCTGCTCGCCCTGGAGGAGCTCGCCGACCTGGCCGCCGACGCCCTGGCCGGGCGGGCCGGAAAGGACGCCCTGGTCGCCTTCGCGAACGTCTACCGCGACTACGCCCGCGAGCATCCCGGCCGCTACACCGCGGCCCGGCTCAGGCTCGACCCGGAGACGGCGGCCGCCAGCGCTGGTGTCAGGCACTCGCAGATGACGCGGGCGATCCTGCGCGGCTATGACCTGGCCGAGCCGGACCAGACGCACGCGGTCCGGCTGCTGGGCAGCGTCTTCCACGGCTACGTCAGCCTCGAGCTGGCGGGCGGGTTCAGCCACAGCGCCCCCGACAGCCAGGAGAGCTGGTCGCGCGCCTTGGACGCCCTCGACGCCCTACTGCGGCACTGGCCCGCCCCCTGACCGGCGGATACGGCGTCGAGCCCGAGGCGGTCGGCCCCGCCGCGCACCGTCGCATGCGCACCATCAGTCCATCCGTACATCCGTGATCAACAGGCTGGAACCATGCACACCACCGAGCACGACTGGATCACCACGCCCATCACCGCGGACATCCTGCGGGGCGCCCTGGACCTGGAGCACACCGCGCACGGCGTACTGCCGCACCGGCTGCCCGCCTGGGCCCGCGCCCAGAACACCGACGGGCAGCTCGCCATGGCGGAGGCCCAGCCCTCCGGCGTACGGCTGGCCTTCCGTACCCGGGCCACCGCCGTCGAACTGGACACACTGCCCACCAAGCGGGTCTACGCGGGCGCCCCGCCCCGCCCGGACGGCGTGTACGACCTGCTCGTCGACGGCCGCCTGGCCGGGCAGTCCACAGTGACCGGCGGCAACACCCTGGCCATCGACCTGGCCACCGGGACCGCCGAGAACCACCCCGGCCCGGCGGGCACCGTCCGCTTCACCGATCTGCCCGACGCCGTCAAGAACGTCGAGATCTGGCTGCCGCACAACGAGACCACCGAGCTCGTCGCCCTGCGCACCGACGCCCCCGTCGAGCCCGTACCGGACCGGGGCCGCACGGTGTGGCTGCACCACGGCAGTTCGATCAGCCATGGCTCCGACGCCGCGAGCCCCACCGCCATCTGGCCCGCGCTCGCGGCCTCCCTCGGCGGCGTGGAGCTGATCAACCTGGGCCTGGGCGGCAGCGCCCTGCTCGATCCGTTCACCGCCCGGACGATGCGGGACATCCCCGCCGACCTGATCAGCATCAAGATCGGCATCAATCTGGTCAACGCCGATCTGATGCGGCTGCGCGCCTTCACCCCGGCGGTGCACGGCTTCCTCGACACGATCCGCGAGGGGCATCCCACCACGCCACTGCTGGTCGTCTCGCCCATCCTGTGCCCCATCCACGAGGACACGCCCGGCCCCGCGGCCTTCGACGTCAGCGCGCTCGGTGCCGGAAAGCTGCGGTTCCAGGCCACCGGCGACCCCGCCGAGCGGGCCGCCGGGAAGCTGACGCTGCGCGTCATCCGGGAGGAGCTGTCGCGGATCGTCAAGCAGCGGGCGGCCGACGACCCCCACCTCCACTACCTCGACGGCCTCGAACTCTACGGCGAGGCCGACGCCGCCGAGCTGCCGCTGCCCGACGAGCTCCACCCGGACGCGGCCACCCACCGCCGTATGGGGGAGCGTTTCGCCGCGCTGGCCTTCACCGCCGATGGTCCGTTCGCGGGCTACGGCGTCTGACCCCGGGCTCCGTCCGGTACAACGAGAGGGTCCGGTCGCTCGACAGGAGGAAGCGGCGCGCCACAGGAGGAGGAAGCCGTGATGGTGGACGCGGAACAGCGGTGCCGCCGCGAGGGGCGGCGGTGATGACGCCCGAGGTGTGGGTGCGGGTGAACAGCGCGGCGTTCGGCGGCCGCATGGTGCGCTCCGACACCATCGAGCAGGTCAGATGGGACCGGAAGACGCCCCAGCATCTGATCCTGACCCTGCACAACGGCGACGAGGTCCATCAGGACGTGCGGGGCGGCGCGCCGATCGACGACATGGACGACGCCGAGGGCGACGACCTCGCCGAGCATCTGGTGAGCGCGATCGCGAGGGCCTCGGACCGGCCCGGTGGCCACATCCTGGATCTGAGGCGCGATGAGGCCACCGGACGCATGGGATGGTTCCGGACACCGCTGGTGGACAAGCCCTGGGCGGAGTGAGCGGGGCGCGGGCCCGGGGGTTCCCGGGCCGCCTGACCGCTGCGGTACCGCGGGGCCAGGCCCTACCCTGGTGGCCGTGCACATCTGCTTTGTCTGCACCGGGAACATCTGCCGGTCGCCGTCCGCCGCGCTGGTCTTCGCCGAGCATCTGCGCCGGGCCGGCCTCGATGGCGCGGTACGGGTCAGCAGCGCCGGTATCGGCCCCTGGCACGCCGGTGAACCCATCGACGAACGGGCCGGGGCGCTGCTGGCCCGGCACGGCTACCCGGTCGGGCATGTCGCGGCCCAGATCGGCGCCGAGCACCGGGACGCCGAGCTGTTCCTGGCGATGGACCGCGGCCATGAGAAGGCGCTGCGGCGTCTGGTGGACGATCCGTCCCACATCAGAATGTTGCGGTCCTTCGACCCGGACGCGACCGGTGACCTGGATGTACCCGACCCGTACTACGGCGGCCCGGAGGGGTTCGACGAGGTGCTGGCCATGATCGAAGCCGCGGTGCCCGGCCTGCTGGGCTGGGTGCGCGAGCGCCTCGGCTCATGAGCGCCCGTCCGGCGGCCGGGACGGGCGAGGACCCCGGTGCCGCGGCGGCCCGGCTCACCGGCCGTCCGGTGACCCGCCGGCGGCCACTGTCCGCGACGCTCACCGAGGTCACCCTGGACGGCGGGCGGACGGTGATGGTCAAACGGGGTGACGGCCCCGGCGCGGTGCGGGCCGAGGCGGCCGGGCTGCGCTGGCTGGCCGCCGCGGACACGGTCCGCGTCCCGGCGGTGCACGGCCACGACCGGCACTGGCTGGTCACCGGCCAGGTGCCGGTCGGCCGGCCGAGCGCCCGGGCGGCGGCCCGGCTCGGCCGCGACCTGGCCGCCCTGCACACCGCCGGCGCGCCCGCGTTCGGTGCCCCGCCGCCCGACGGGCCCACGGACGCGTACATCGGGCTGGCCCCGATGCGCAACGTACCGGGCACCGACTGGCCGCACTGGTACGCCGAACACCGGGTGCTGCCCTATCTGCGCCGCGCCGTCGACGACGGCACGGTGGGCCGCGGCGAGGCCGAGTTGATCGAACGCGCATGTGAGCGGCTGCCGGAGCTGGCCGGACCCGCCGAGCCGCCCGCCCGGCTGCACGGCGATCTGTGGAACGGCAATGTCCTGTGGGGCACCGACGGGCAGACGTGGCTGATCGACCCGGCCGCGCACGGCGGCCACCGGGAGACCGACCTGGCGATGCTCCACCTGTTCGGCTGCCCGCATCTCGACCGGGTGCTGGAGGGCTACCAGGAGGTGGCCCCGCTCGCCGCGGGCTGGGCCGACCGCGTCGGACTGCACCAGCTCTTCCCGCTGCTGGTGCACACCGTGCTGTTCGGCCGCGGCTACGCCGGGCAGGCGCTCACGGTGGCCCGGACGGCCCTGGCCCGGTGAGCTACCGCAGCTCCTCGCGCAGCCCTTCCAGAGCGGTGTGGTCGTCATCCGTGCCGGTGTGCGGGGCGGCGAACCAGTGCGCGTACTCGACGATCTCGGAGAGGCGCCAGTCCAGGGCGAAGAGCTCCACCATCGCCGGGTCGGGGCGCAGCCGGTCGCCCGCCCCGGCCTCGATCAGATCCGCGTAGTCCCGCTCCCGTGGCGCGAGGGCCAGCGACTCCCAGTCGACCAGCTTCAGCCCGCGCGCGCCCACGACCTGGTTGCCGTTGTGCGGCTCGCCATGGGTCGGCACCCACGTCTCCCGGCGGGAGAGGGCGAGGTCCGCGAGTTCGAGGTAGCGGTCCGTCCAGCGGGCGATCGCGGCATCGTGTGCGGCGATCGCGGCCCGCGCCTCCTCCCCCAGCGGTCCTGACGTCCAGGGCCGGGCGGTCCGCGCCCGCAACTCCTCGGCGAACTCCGGGCCGACCCGCGGGGTCCACTGCCGCAGCCCGGGTGGCGGCGCGGCGCGGTGCAGCGCGGCCAGGGCGGCCTCGACCTCACGGACGTGGCGGGGCCCGCGCGCCTCCTCCTCGGTGGGGCTCCGCCCGTCCAGCCACGGCGTCACGCTCAGCGCGCCCGCCCCGACGCCGACGGTGAACCGGCCGGACGACCGGGCGGGCAACGGCGCGCACACCACGCCCACACCGCCTGCGGCCAGCGCCGCCGCCCCCGCGTAGGCGGCCTCCAGCGTCGCCGCGGTGTGCCGCGGCTCCAGCTGGTCCAACGTCACGAACAAGACTGTGCCGCCACCGGCCACCACCCGCCAGTGGTGGGCGCCGAAACCCCAGGGCAGATACGCGACTTCGGCGACATCGGGCAGCCAGTGGGCGGCGACGGCATGCGCGATCGCTTCGTCGCCGATGAAGGAGGGACGGGAGAGCACGAGATCCGATCCTAGGCAGCGAGCGGGCCGCCGTCACCGGAATTTCGCCGCTCACCGCCCAAACCGATTCGCCCGGTGGCTCGTCTTGGAAGGCGAGGTCGAACGGATGGGAAGCCATGGTGGAGCGGGTGGACAGCGGTGCGACGCCGCCGGTGCGGGCGGCAGCGCCTCGGCGGGCGGGGCGCTGGGTGGTGCGGTGGACTCGGGGCGAGGACGCCCGGGGCCGGTCGGCCTGGACGCGGGGGCGGGTGCTCGCCGTACTGGCCATGCTGCTGGCCGGGCTGCTGGCGTTCCACCGGGCGGTGCCCAACTCCGTGGGGCGGCTGGGCAGTTTGCTGGAAGCGTTCCTGCCGTGGCTCGGCCTGGTGGTCGTGGTGCTGCTCGGCCTGGCGCTGCTGCGCCGTTCGGCCATCGCCCTGGTGGCCCTGCTCCTGCCGGTGACGGCCTGGACGTACCTCTTCGGCGGGCTGTTCCTGCCCGGGCCGGAACCGGGCGCCCATGACCTGGTCGTGGTGCAGCACAACGTCAGCGATGAGAACACCGACCCGGCGGGGACGGCCCGCGCCCTGGCCGACGCCGGGCCCGATCTCATCGCGCTGGAGGAACTGGTGCCCACGGCGCTGCCGGTCTACGAGAAGACCCTCGCCCGGGACTACCCGTACCACGCCGTCCGGGGGACCGTCGGGCTCTGGTCGAAGCATCCGCTCACCGATGCCCGGCCGTTGGACATCAAACCCCGGGGGATCACGGAGGCATGGAATCGCGGACTGCGGGCCGCCGTCCACACACCGCGCGGCGAGATCGCGGCGTATGTCGCGCATCTGCCCTCGGTCCGCGTCCGGGCGAGCGGCCTCGCGTCCTCCTGGCGTGACGAGAGCGCCGGCCTGCTGGGCAGGGCCATCGCCGCGGAGAGGCGGGATCCGGTGATCCTGCTGGGCGACCTCAACGGCACGGTCGACGACCGCGGGCTGGCGCCGCTGACGTCTCGGATGAACGTGGCGGAGCGGGGCTTCTCCTTCAGCTTCCCGGCGGGCTTCCCGCTGGCCCGGATCGACCAGGTCATGGCCCGCTCGGCGACCGTCGGCCACATCCGCGCCCTGCCCGCCACCGGCAGCGACCATCTGCCGGTCGCGGCGCGGATCACACTGGACTGACGGGCTACTGGGCGGACGAGGTCCGCTCGGTAGCCGGGGGACCTCCGGTGAGTGTGGCGTTCGACCCGATCGGCGGGAAGCCGGCGGAGCGCCTGCTGGACCTGTTGGCGCCGGGCGGGAAGCTGGTCGGTTACGGGCTGGTCGCCGAGGAGCCGATCTCGGTGCACGCGTCGACGCCGCTGAGCAAGTCGCTGACGCTGCGGGGCGAGAAAGTCGTCGGCCGGTGGCCGACCGAGGCGTCCGCCGAGAGGCGGGCCTCGGACGTGGCCACCGCGAAGCGGCTCGCGCCGGGGCTCACGGACCAGTTCGACGTGGCCGCCACGTATGGCCCCGACGGGCTGACCGACGCCGTGGAGCACGCGGTACGGCCCGGCAAGGTCGGCACCGTCCTCATCCGCCCCTGCCAGCCGCCGCCACCGCCGCGGCCGGGACACCGCACCACGGTCAGGCACCTCCTCGGGAACGGTCCCGGGACCCGCGGGTTAGAAAAGCCGCGCACGAGTTCCCCGACACAGGAGGTCCAACTGATGGGTACCGGTATGCGCTGGAGGACCGCGACGGCCGCGGTGACCACGACTCTGGCGGGCACGCTGGGACTCGGCCTGATGTCACCGGTGGCGCACGCCGCCGGCCACGGGCCCTGCTACGACGGGCGGTGCAAGACCACCGTGTCGAGGCCCACGAGCATCAAGGTCGACAGCCACCGGTTCGGGTTCGGGAAGCTGCGGATCACCCACATCAGCTCCCGGTCCGTGAAGATGTCGGCCACCACGACGGGCGGCGCGCGCCTGAGCGGCAGCACCAGTCCGGGCGGCACCGTCAGGCTCAACAACCTGAGCATTCGGGTGCAGTCGGCCTCCGGACACAAGGCCAAGCTCGTCCTGACACCCGCGTCCTGACGCCCCGTCCGCCCTCATGGCGGACCCGTCGTCGGAGCCCCGGCGCATCCGTTCCGCGCCGGGGCTCCGACGACGAGCGGCGGCAGGCGGGACGCCTCCGCTGCTGTCCGTGCACGGCCCCTGGGCCACCACCGGACAGCCGATCAACTATGTTCGGCGGGGCGCCTCACCGTGGCGCGTCCGCCTCCTCGACGGCCGCGGCGCGCAGCGCCTCGGCGACGCGTGCCGTCGCTTCATCGGGCGGATCGGGGAGCCGGGCGAGGACGAGGCGGCGCTGCTCCCGTGGGCCGCCGCGCACGGGCAGGATGCGTACTCCCTCGGGGGCGGCCGGGGCGAGCGAGGCCCCGACCGTGGTGAGGCCGCAGCCCGCGGCGACCAGGCTGAGCTTGGCCAGCCAGTCACGGGTGGTGTGGACGATCTCGGGCCGAGCCGCCGGTGGACGCGGACGCCGTGGTCATCGCACTCAAGTCGCGGACCGTTCCGGCCGCCGACGCGGTCGACGCGTCGCTGCGGGCCCTCGCCCGGCTGCGCGCCGCGGGCGCCGAGCAGATCTACTTCAAGTACTGCTCCACCTTCGACTCGACACCGGCCGGCAACATCGGACCGGTCACCGAGGCCCTGATGGACGCGCTCGGCACCGGCTTCACGATCGCGACACCTGCGTTCCCCGACAACGGGCGCACGGTCTTCAAGGGCCATCTCTTCGTCGGCGATGTGCTGCTCAGCGAGAGTGGTATGCGCCACCATCCGCTCACCCCGATGACCGACCCCGATCTGGTCTCGGTCCTCGGTGCGCAGACCACACGGGCGGTCGGCCTGATCGACCATACGGTCGTCGGCCGCGACGCCGAGGCGGTCCGGGCCCGGATCGACGAACTGCGCGAGCAGGGGGTCGGAATCGCCATCGCCGACGCCGTCTCCAACGACGATCTGCTGCGCCTCGGCGCGGCGGTCCAGGGGATGCCCCTGGTGACGGCGGGCTCGGGCCTGGCCATCGGCCTGCCCGCGAACTGGGGGTTCACACCGTCCGGGGCCGCCGCGCGGCTGCAACCGCCGAGTGGCCACCAAGCCGTCATCTCCGGATCGGTCTCCGCCGCCACCCATCAGCAGGTCCTGGAGTTCCTGCGCGGTGGCCGGCCCGCGTTCCGCGTGGATCCGCTGCGTGTCGCGGCCGGTGAGGACGTGGCGGGCCAGGCCCTCGCCTTCGCCGAGCCGCGGCTGGCCGACGGGCCTGTCCTCTTCTACTCCACCGAGCCGCCCGAGGCGGTCCGGACCGTCCAGAGCAGACTCGGCGCCGCCGAGGCCGGCGAACTCGTGGAGCGGACCCTGGCCCGCGTGGCCCAGGGCCTGGTGGAGCGCGGTGTCCGGCAACTCGTCGTCGCCGGGGGCGAAACCTCGGGAGCGGTCGTCCGGGCGCTCGGCATCACCGGGCTGCGGATCGGCCCGCAGATCGACCCCGGTGTGCCCTGGTGCGCGGCGGCGCTTCCCGACGGCGACACGCTCCGGCTTCCCGGCGGTGACACGCTCCACATCACGCTGAAGTCCGGCAACTTCGGCGGCCCCGGCTTCTTCACCGACTCGTTCGCCCTGCTCGGCCCCGACCGGGAGACCTCATGACGACCGGGCTCCCCCACACCGCCGTGGACAGGGCGCGCGACGAGATCGTCCGGGTGGGTACGAGCCTGTTCAACAGGGGCTATGTCCACGCCGGCGCCGGGAACATCAGCGCCAGGGTCGGCAACGGCCATCTGATCACCCCCACCGACGCCGCCCTGGGTTTTCTCGATCGCCACCGCCTGGCGCTGGTGGACGCCAACGGCGAGCGGATCGCGGGCGACCGCGCGAGCAAGACCCTGACGCTCCATCGACGCGTCTACGCGGCCGACCCCACGGCCGGGTTCGTCATCCACACCCACTCCACCCATCTGGTCGCGCTCACCCTGGCCGGTGTGTGGAGCCAGGACGATGTGCTCCCGCCCATCACGCCCTACTTCGTGATGAAGGTGGGGCATGTCCCGCTCATCCCCTACCACCGGCCCGGCGACCCGCGCGTGGCCGATCTGGTGACCGCCCGGATCGCCGACCGCCTGGCGAGCCACACCCCGATCCGGGCCGTCCTGCTCGAGCGGCTCGGCCCCGTGGTGTGGGGCCCGGACGCGGCCGCCGCCCTCGCCGTCCTCGAAGAACTCGAGGAAACGGCACGTCTCTGGCTCCTGACCGACCGTCGGCCCGGGCCTCTCACCACCGACGCCATCGGCGAGCTGAGGTCCGCCTTCGGCGCCGCTTGGTGACCTGTCTCCCCCTCCCCGCCGCAGAATCCCCTGAGCCGCACAAAGGATTCCGTCATGCCCATGCCCGCAGTGGCGGCCGAGACCCCCGCGCTCGCCCGTGAGAACGCCGTCTACCGCAAGGTCGTACGCCGCATCGTCCCCTTCCTCATCCTCTGCTACGTGGCGTCCTACCTGGACCGGGTCAACGTGGGCTTCGCGAAGCTCCAGATGTCCGATGACCTCGGGTTCAGCGAGGCGGCGTACGGCCTGGGGGCGGGCCTGTTCTTCATCGGCTACTTCCTGCTGGAGGTCCCCTCGAACCTGATGCTGCAACGCGTCGGGGCCCGCACCTGGATCGCCCGCATCATGATCAGCTGGGGCCTGGTCTCAGCGGCGTTCATGTTCGTCACCAACGAGGCGACGTTCTACGTACTCAGGTTTCTGCTCGGTGCGGCGGAGGCGGGGTTCTACCCGGGTGTGATCCTGTACTGCACCTACTGGTTCCCCTCGCACCGCCGGGCCCGGGTCATCGCGATGTTCATGTCGGCCATCCCGGTGGCGGGCATCTTCGGCAACCCGCTCTCCGGCTGGATCATGGACCATTTCCAGGGTGTGAACGGATGGCGGGGCCGGCAGTGGATGTTCCTGCTGGAGGCGGCGCCCGCGCTTGTCATCGGTGTCATCACGCTCTTCTACCTCGATGACGATGTGCGCGGCGCCAAGTGGCTGACCGATGAGGAGAAGGCCGTGGTCGAGCGGGCGGTCGCCGATGACACCGCGCACCAGACGGTGCGGAGCCGGGTCCGGGACGCCTTCCGTGAGCCCAGGGTGTGGCTGATGTGCCTCATCTACTTCTGCTTCGTGATGGGCCAGTACGCCCTGACCTTCTGGATGCCCTCGTTCGTGAAGTCCACCGGTATCGAGGGCAACTACGCGATCGGCGTGCTCAGCGCCGTGCCGTTCCTGGCCGCGCTCGTCGCCATGAACCTGTTCGGCCGTTCGGCGGACAGACGCCGCGAGCGCCGCTGGCACCTGGTCATACCGAGCCTCATGGGCGCCGTCGGGTTCTCGCTGGCCGCCGTCTGGAACGGATCGACCGCGCTGTCCCTGACCGCGCTGTCCGTCGCCGCGGCCGGGGTGCTGACCTGCGCTCCGCTGTTCTGGTCGCTCCCCACCGCATTCCTGGGCGGCACCGCGGCCGCGGCGGGACTCGCCATCATCAACTCGGTGGGCAACCTCGCCGGTTTCGTCAGTCCCTACATGATCGGCGCGATCAAGGACGCCACCGGTTCGGCGTCGATCCCGATGTACGTCCTGGCGTTCACCCTCGTCGCCGGCGCCGCCGCGGTGCTCACCACCAACAAGCACGTCGTCAACCGCTGACCGGGACGGTCCCGGCCCGAACGCAGGAGCCAGCATGCCGAGGTTCGCCGCGAACCTGTCCATGATGTACACCGAGCACGACTTCCTCGACCGCTTCGCCGCGGCGTCGGCGGACGGCTTCGAGGCCGTGGAGTACCTCTTCCCGTACCCGTACGACGCCACCGAGCTGCGCCGCAGGCTCGACGACCACGGTCTGCGGCAGGTGCTCTTCAACGCGCCTCCCGGCGCCTGGGAGTCCGGAGAGCGCGGGCTCGCGGCGCTGCCCGGACGCGAGGCGGAGCTGCGCTCGGGGATCGACCGGGCGCTGGAGTACGCGGCCGAGCTCAGCTGCCCGCGGGTGCATGTGATGGCCGGGCTGGTGGGACCGGCGGGCGCCACACCGGCGGAGCCGGCCAAGCCGGTTGAGGCAGCCGAGCACCGTGACACCTACCTGGCCAACCTCGCCTGGGCCGCGGAGCGGGCCGCCGCGGCGGGCGCGGACATCCTGATCGAGCCGATCAACGGCCGTGATATGCCGGGCTACTTCCTGAACCGCCAGTCCGAAGCGCACACCGTGGTACGGGAGGTGGCGGCCCCGAACCTCAAGGTGCAGCTCGACCTCTACCACTGCCAGATCGTCGAGGGCGACCTGACCACGACCCTGCGCCGGGACCTGCCCACCGGCCGGGTCGGTCACCTTCAGATCGCGGGCGTACCCGATCGCCATGAGCCCGACCGGGGCGAGCTCAACATCCGTCATCTGTTGGGGGTCATCGACGACCTGGGCTTCGACGGGTGGATCGGCTGTGAGTACATCCCCCGCGCCGGCACGAGCGAGGGCCTCGGCTGGCGCCACGACTACCGAGGAGACAACACATGAGGATCGTCATCACGGGTGGCTTCGGCTTCCTGGGGCAGCGGGTCGCCGACGCGCTGCTCACCACACGGACGTTCCGTGGTGCGCCGATCGACCGGCTGGTGCTCGCCGACCGTGTCGTGCCGTCCGGCTCGGCGGCGGCCGACCCCCTCGTGGACGTCGTACGGGGCGACCTGGCGGACCGGCTCGACGAAGTGTTCGCGGAACCGGTGGATGTGCTGATCCACCTCGCCTCCGCGGTCTCGGCCGAATGCGAGGCCGACTTCGACCTCGGGATGCGCACCAATGTGGACACCACCCGCGCGCTGCTCGAGGCCGCGCGGGCCCAGTCGGCCGCCGGCGGGCCGACGCCACGGGTGGTGTTCTCCAGCAGCGTCGCCGTCTACGGCTCCGATCCCGCGCTGCCGCTGCCGCCGGTCGTCAGCGAGTCCACCCTGCCCACACCGCGGTCGAGCTACGGGATCCAGAAGCTCATCTGCGAGCAGCTGATCGCGGACTACACCCGCCGCGGCTTCCTCGACGGGCGCGTCGCCCGCCTGATGACCGTGTCCGTACGGCCGGGCAAGCCGAACGCGGCGGCCTCCGGCTTTCTGTCCGGCATCATCCGCGAACCGCTCGCGGGCCTCCCCGCCGTCTGTCCGGTCCACCCCGCTCTGAAAGTGGCCCTGGCCTCGCCACGGCGCACCGTCGAGGGCATCCTCCGCGTGGCCGAGGTGGAGCGCGGCGCCGGGCCCGGCCGGATCGACGGCGCGGTCCCGGTCAACCTTCCGGCGCTCACGGTCTCGGTCGCCGACATCCTGAGCACACTGCGGCGGGTGGCCGGAGACGCCGTCGCCGACCTGGTGTCCATCGCGCCCGATCCCGGTGTCGAGGCCATCGTGGGCTCGTGGCCCGCCGCGTTCGACAACGCCCGCGCCGCCGCTCTCGGCCTGGCCCCCGACCCGGACTTCGCATCGGTGGTGCGCGACTACCTCGAAGACCACGCCGACGCGGTCGCGGGCGGTGCGCAGCGCTAGCCGCCGGGGCGGTGCCGATCAGCGGTGCCGATAAACTGAAGACCATGTTCTCCAAGGTGAGCGGTCCCGTGCGGCTCGCGGATCGGGTCGCGTCGATACTCTCGGAAGAGATCGAGTCGGGGCGGCTGGCCGAGGGCGACAAGCTCCCGACCGAGGTGGAGCTGGTCAAGCAGCTGGGCGTCAGCCGTACCGTCGTGCGCGAGGCCGTGTCCAGGCTCCGTAACGCGGGCCTGGTCGAAGCGCGTCAGGGGCTCGGTGTGTTCGTGATGCCGCGCCGCACCCGGCCGCTCGACCTGGAGGCCGAGACCGCCGAGGACACCAAGTCCAAGGTGCGGCAGATCGTGGAGGTGCGCCGCCCCATCGAGGGCGAGGCGGCGTACCTCGCCGCCACCCGCGCCACCCCGGCCGACCTCGCCCGGATGCGTCAGGCCCTGGAGGCCATCGACGTGGCGGTGGCGGCCGGTGGCGACGGTGTGGACGAGGATCTCGCCTTCCACCGCTCCATCGCCGAATCGACCGGCAACGCGGTGATGCTCTCGACGCTGCGCTACCTCGGCGAGGTGCTGCGCGGCGGAATCCGCGTCACGCGCGCGAACGAAGCGCGCCGCGGCGACTTCCTCGAAGCGGTCCGGCGGGAGCACCACGCGATCCTGGCCGCCATCGAGGCCCGCGACGCCGAGGCGGCGCGCGACGCGGCGCTGCTCCATCTGAGGCACGCGGCGTCCCGGCTCCAGGACGCGGACGACGGGTTCTGGACCGAGACCGAGAACCTCGAGGTGGATCTCGACGCCGCGCCCTGAGACGCGATGCGGTGCTGGGACGCGATGCGCTGCTGAGGCCCGATGAGCGGCACGCTCCCGAGGCACGATGCCCGGCGCCCATCACTCATCGGCTCGAAGGTGGCGGCGTGGGCTCGGCGGGTCCGCCCGCCGCGTCGGCGTAGCGGCGGGCCAGATGGGCGAAGGCGTCCTTGAGTTCGGCCGGGCCAACGACCTCGATATCGGCGTCGAACCTGCCGATGGTGGCGGCCAGTCCGGGCCATGACCACGCGCCCAGGACGAGCCGGCAGCGGTCCGGGCCGAGTTCCTCCACGACTCCGTCGTGGGCGAAGGGGGAGACGTCGGCGGCGGGGAGGTCGAGGATCACCTCGCCCCGGCAGGGCCAGCCGCCGGGGCCGTCGGAGCCCTGGAACCGGCCGGCCACGAAGGCGGCCACCTCCCCTCCGGGCACTTCACGCGGGGTGAAGCGGGGCCCGGTGGGGGTGCGCGGGGTGATGCGGTCGACGCGGAAGGTGCGCCAGTCCTCGCGGTCGAGGTCCCATGCGACGAGATACCAGCGCCCGCCCCGGGTGACGAGGTGGTGCGGCTGTGCCCGGCGCGGTGGCGCCGTGGCGGGGCCGTCGTCGCCGACCCGGGCCGATGTGTAGTCGAAGCGCAGCACCTCGCGGGCGCGGACGGCCGCGCTGAGTGTCATCAGAACCCGCGGGTCGACCCGCGGTTGCGGCCGGGCCCCCGCGTGTTCGACGGCGGTGATCCGGAGGGCGTCGACGCGATGGCGCAGCCGTGCGGGCATCACCTGCCGGACGGTGCTCAGCGCACGGGCCGCCGCCTCCTCGATTCCCGCCCCGGTGGCGGTGGCGGTCTGAAGCGCCACCGTGAGCGCCACGGCCTGGTCGTCGTCGAACAGCAGCGGTGGCAGTTCCGTACCGGCGCCGAGCCGGTAACCCCCGTCGGGGCCCTTGGTGGCCACGATGGGGTAGCCGAGCTCGCGCAGCCGGTCGACATCGCGGCGCACGGTGCGCGGGCTGACCTCCAGCCGCTCGGCCAGCAGCTGCCCCGGCCAGTCCCGGCGCGCCTGGAGCAGCGAGAGCAGGGAGAGCAGTCGCGCTGAGGTCTTCGGCATGACTCCCATTCTGCCGCCAGTAGCGGCCACGACCTGTCCGCTTCCCCTGCCACTGTTGTCTCCGTCAGAGCAACCGGAACGACCAGAAGGACCCGATCACCGTGACCGCCACCACCACACCCTCCGCCGAGCTCGACAGCGAGCGGGCCGATCTGCTCGCCGAGCTCGCCGCCGCGCGATCCGCCCTCACCAAGACGGTGCGCGGGCTCGGCGACCAGCAGGCCGGCGAGCGCCCGACGGTCAGCACGCTCTGTCTGGGCGGGCTGATCAAGCACGTCGCGGCCATCGAGGAAGGATGGCTGCGCTTCGTACTCGAAGGCCCGTCGGCGCTGCGCTTCGACCTGCCCGACGGTGTCACCTGGGCCGACCTCGCGGCCGGTACCGCACGGGAGATCCCGCAGTGGGCGATCGACAACCAGAACAACTTCCAGATGCTGCCCGGTGACACGCTGGCCGGGATCCTCCAGCGCTACGAGGAGGTCGCCGCCCGGAGCGAGGAGATCATCACCACCGTGCCCGATCTGTCGGCGACGCATCCGCTGCCGGAGGCGCCCTGGAACGAGCCGGGGGCGGCGCACAGCGTGCGCCGGGTGCTGATGCACGTCATCGCGGAGACCGCCCAGCACGCCGGGCACGCGGACCTCATCCGCGAGTCGCTCGACGGGCAGAAGTCCAGCCGACCGACGACCGGACCTCCTCGGAGCCGCGCCGGTGACGGACGTCACCGGCGCGGCTCCGGAACCCAGGAGCCAGGGAACCCAAGAACCAAGGAACCGAAGGGAACGGCGCGACCGTGAAGACGCGTGAGCCGGGGAGCTGGTCACCTTCCGCGATGAACGCGGCCGGGAGCTGTTCGACCTCCCCGGCGCGCCACGCCCCGACCCCGACACGCCCGCGCCGGTGCGGTTCCTGCCCGCGTTCGACAACGCGATCCTCGGTTACCACGACCGCGGCCGGATCATCGACGACGCCCACCGCGGCCTTTCGGTGGCCGGGGAGCGCGTTGTGCTGGTGGACGGCCGGGTGGCCGCGACCTGGACCGTCGACGCCGGCACCGTGGCCGTCACCCCGCTGGGCCGCCTCTCCCCCGCCGACCGCACCGCGGTGGCCGAGGAGGGGCGGGAACTGGCGTCGTTCCTCTCCGACGGCGAAAGCCATCGCGTAAGCGTCGCCGCCTCGCCAGGCTGAGCGGTTCCGTCCCGTGCCGCCGCCGCGCGCGGGCGTTCACGGGGCCGCCCGGTGGGCGGTGTTCACGGGGCCGCCCCGTCAGCGGTGCTCACCGGGGCGCCCCGGTCAGGGAGTCGGGTCCTCCTGGCGCAAGGACGCGGTCCGGTCGTCCGGCGTGGCGGGGCGCGCGGTCGGCGAGGAACGGCCGCCGGGGCGGGCGAAACGGCGCATCATCGGCACCTCGACCCCGCGCCACAGCAGCAGCGACACCGCCACGCACAGCGCCGATACCGCCACGGACAACACCGTGGCGGTCACGGTGTCGAACGTCCGCCGGTCCAGCAGTACCCGGATCGCGTACAGCACCGGGAAGTGGACCATGTAGAGCGCGAACGACGCCTCGCCCAGCAGCACCAGGCCGCGACGGCCCAGCCGGCTCTCCCGGCCCTGGATGTCGCGGGTGGCGAGGGCCGGGATCAGGGCGGCCACCGGCAGACAGGTCGCCGCTCCCCATACGTACTCCTCCGGCAACTCCGGCCGCACCGCGAAGACCGCCGCCAGGGCGAGCAGCGGCCAGGCGGGGCGGAGCGCCGGCCAGCGGTCCAGCTGGACCGCCCGGGCGAGCACCAGCCCGAGGATGAACTCCAGCAGCCGCACCGGAGGGAAGAAGTAGATCAGCCACCAGCGCTCGGTCGACAGCGGTGACCAACTCCCCGGGGCCGCCTCGTCGGTGACGGCCATGGCCACCATCGGCATCGTCACCACCGCCCCCGCCACCAGGGCGATCACCGGCCACAGCAGCCGCGCCGGGACCGCCCGCACCGGCCGGATCAGCAGGGGGAAGAGGAGGTAGAAGAACGCCTCGCACGAGATGGACCACGTCACCGGATTGACACTGCTGAAATCGGTCATGGCCGGAACCCAGGCGTGTACCAGAAGCAGATTCCGGACCGCCTCCCCCAGCCCCGGATCCGGCACCGGAAGCGATGCGGCGGTGCCCGTCACCATGAGCAGACCCAGCATCAAGGCCCAGGTCACCGCGTGGTTGGGGAAGATCTTCACCACTCGGCGGCGCCAGAACCCGAGGGCGGTGTCGGACGGGGACGCGTTCCACGCCAGCACAAAGCCGCTGAGGAGGAAGAACGAGGAAACCGCCGCCGCGCTCGCCATGGACGAGGCGTCGGCGGCCTCGTAGACCCCCTGGGCCTCGAAGAATCGGCCCAGCGTCAGCACATGGCCCGCCAACACCACACCGGCCAGCAGAAAGCGAAGCCCCGTCAACGACGGCAGCCGATCGCCACGCGGTAACACACCGGCCACAGGAGACCCCTCCCCATACGAAGCAGGCACAGCACCCACGAGCCTGCCCGTCGCACCGCCCCGGCCCCAAGACCGCCCCTACGGGAACATCCACGCGAACACCACCACCCCCGGGAGGACTCGCGTCAGTGCGAGGCCGGGGGCACGGGCGAGAGCCGGTAGGCGTTCCCGTCGGTGATCACATGACCGCCGGTGGGCGGCGGGAAGTGGGTGCCCAGCAGAAGGGTGCCCGTATCGGCGAGGGAGCCCAGAAGCTCGCGGCGGGTGGCCTCGGACTGCTCGGGGGCGATGTCCACGCACGAGCCGATGGCGGGATGGGCGAGCTGGACGGGGTGGTGAACACAGTCGCCGGTGATCAGCGCCCTCTCGCCGTGGCTGTCAAGCTGGAGGGCGATATGGCCGGGGGTGTGCCCGGGTGTGGGGATCAGCCGCAGCCCGGGGGCGACCTCGGTGCCCCCGGCCGGGACGTCGACCAAGTCGAGCAGTCCCGCGTCCTCGACCGGCGTCACGGAGTCATGGAACATCCGCGCACGCGGTTCGTCCATGTCGTAGGACGCCCAGAACTCACGCTCCGTACGGGAAGTGAGGTAGCGCGCCCGGGGAAAGGTGGGCACCCATGCGCCGTCCACCTCATGGGTGTTCCAGCCGACGTGGTCGGTGTGCAGATGGGTGAGGATCACCAGGTCGACGGATTCCGGAGGGAACCCGGCGGCGGTGAGCCGCTCCAGGTAGTCGGTACGCAGATCGTGCCAGGCCGGGTTGGCCCGCGTCTTGCCGTTGCCTATGCCGGTGTCGACCAGGACCCGCGCCCCGGCCACCTCGAAGGCGAAGCTGTGGCTGTCGAGGCGCAGGATGCCCCGCTGGTCGGCGAAGTCGGGGCGCAGCCAGTCCTGTTGGGCGACCACGTCGGCGGTGGCGCCGGGCAGCAGCCACGGCCCGGTCCGCGGTGGCAGCAGCACCTCCTCGATGCGGTGGACGGCGATGTCGCCCACGGCCCAGAAGGGGATGGTGTGCGGCGCGCGCGTGCTGGCGTGCGGTGTGCGCATGGTGTGTCGTCTCCTTGGTGTCTAGCGGGGGAGGGCATTGGTGGTGCGGGGCGCGATGCGGCGCCGTGACGCGGTCAGTGCCGCCACCGCCGCGGCGGCGAGCACGGCGGCGCCGATGGCGTAGGCGTGGCAGGCGGTACGGAGCCCGTAGTGCTGGGTGGCGGCGCCCGCGGCGATGGCGGGCAGGCTCATCGACAGATAGCTGAGGACGTAGTAGGCGGCCACGGTGGTGGCCCGGTCCCGCTCGTCGAGCGAGGCGAGCAGCAGCCGCAGCGCTCCCTGGGACACGGCGCCGAAGGCGACACCGGCCAGGGCCGCGCCGCCGAACAGGGCGAGCGGGCCGGCACCGTGCAGCGCGCCCAGGCTCAGGGCGGCGGAGGGGATGACGGCCAGGCAGCCGCCGATCGCGGCGGCGCCCGGAGCCGTGCGCCGCAGTGTCCACACGGTGAGCGCGGCGGCGGCGCTGACGGTGAAGAACACCATCCCGCCCGCGGGAGGCGGAGTGCCGGGGGCCACCAGGCGTACGAGCGCGGGCCCCAGGGAGGAGTAGAGACCGCCCAGCGCCCAGACGGCGACGACGCCCGTGCCCACGGTCAGCAGCGCGCCGCGGGCCGACGGCGGGAGGCCGAGCCGCGGGCGCAGGGACCGCAGCGCCCCGGGCCGCCGGTGTCCGGTCTCCGCGGCGCGGGCGACCGCGGCCGCCTGGGCCACGAACAGCGCGGCCGGCAGCAGATAGACGGTGACCGTGGGTGCCGGGGAGAGGGCGATGAGGAGGGTCGAGGCCAGCACGCCGGCGGCCATCCCGGCCACCGGGGTGATGCTGTTGATCAGGGCCGGTCTGCCGGGGCGCAGGGGGTCCTCGAGGTCGAGGAGCGCCGCGCCCGAGGCGCTGGTGGCCGCGCCCGTGGCCGCCCCTTGCAGGACCCGGGCGGCGATCAGCGGTCCGGCGCCGTCCGCCGCGGCCAGCAGCGCCATCGAGCCGGCCTCCAGGATCAGCGCGCCCAGCAGGACGGGGCGCCGTCCCAGATGGTCGGAGAGGGCTCCGACGGTGAGCAGGGCCAGCAGCAGCGCCAGGGCGTAGGCGCTGAAGATCACCGTGATGGTGAGCGCGGAGAGGTCCCAGCGATCCTGGTAGAGCGGATACAGCGGGGTCGGGGCGCTGGACGCGGCCAGGAGTGCCGTGAGGACCGAGGCGTGGAGGACGAGGGGGCCGAGGGGGGCCGCGCGGTGCGCCGTGGCCTTCCGGATGGGGGCGGCCGCGTAGGGGCAGTGCGCGGGGGCGCCGGATATGGCGCTGGGCATGGGACTCCTTCTCGCTAAACGCTACGATTTTGCTTTAAGCGACCGTAGCCCCTACGATCACCTAACGCAAACCATTAGCCTTTATCGCGAGAATCGGGGTCGCCGGGAGCGCGCCGCCGCGCCGGCCCCGGAAACGGAGACACCATGTCCACCGCCGGACTCACGCCCGAGGAGGCGGCCCGCTGGGCCGACCGGGCCGGGCTTCCGCTGCCGCCCGACCGCCGCACCGCGGTGGCGGCCGCCGCCCAGCACATCCACTCCGTCGTCGCCGTCCTGCGCGAGCTCGACTTCGGCGACACCCCGCCCGCCTCCGTCTACCGCGCGGGAGAGGAGGAGCACGATGCGGCCGTATGAACTGACCCTCACCGCGGCCGCCGACGCGATCCGGGCCGGACGGCTGTCCCCCGTCGAGCTGGTGGACTCCGTCCTGGAGCGCGTCGAGCGGCTGGAACCCCACCTCAACGCCTACGCCACGGTGACCGCCGAACGGGCGCGTCTGGCGGCCCGGGAGGCCGCCGACGACGCCGCGGCCGGCCGCCTCCGGGGCCCGCTGCACGGCATCCCGATGGGGCTGAAGGACCTGATCGACGTGGCGGGAGTGGCCACCGCCGCCGGTTCCCGGGTCCGCGCCGACCACCGCGCCCAGGCGGACAGCGCGGTCGCCGCACGCCTCGGCGCGTCCGGCGCGATCCTGGCCGGCAAGACCCACACCCATGAGTTCGCCTACGGGCTGATCACCCCGCAGACCCACAACGCCTGGGACACCGGGCGGGTCGCGGGCGGCTCCAGCGGCGGATCCGCCGTGGCCGTCGCCGCGGGCACCGCGACCTTCGCCCTGGGCACCGACACCGGCGGTTCCATACGCGTCCCGGCCGCGCTCAACGGGGTCGTCGGCCTCAAGCCGACGTACGGCCTCGTCCCCCGGCACGGCGTCACCTCCCTGTCGTGGTCGCTGGACCATGTCGGCCCCCTCACCCGCACCGTCGAGGACCAGGCCCTGGTCCTGGCGGTCCTGGCCGGGCACGACCCCCGCGACCCCGCGTCCCTGGCCGGGCCCGCGCGGGACTACCGGCCGGGCGCGAGCGAGGACCTGACGGGGCTGCGCGTCGGCGTGCCGCGCAACTACTACTTCGAGCGGGTCGACGCGCAGGTGGAAGCCGCGGTCCGGCGGGCCATCGACGGGCTCGAAGCCCTCGGCGCGCGCCTCGTCGAGGTCGAGATCCCCATGACCCGCTACATCCAGGCCACGCACTGGGGCCTGATGGTGCCGGAGGCCACCGCCTACCACGAGCGCACTCTGCGCGCGGCCCCCGAGCTGTACCAGGCGGATGTGCGCACCCTGCTCGAGGCCGGCGAACTGATGCCCGCCGGGGACTATCTGCGCGCCCAGCGCTCCCGGACGCTGATGCGGCGGGAGTGGGCACGCATGCTCCAGGACGTCGACCTGATCGCCGCCCCGACCGTCCCGGCGACCGCGGTGAAGGCCGACGAGGAGGTGATCACCTGGCCGGACGGCACCGTCGAAGCCGTCTCCGAAGCCTATGTACGCCTCTCGGCCCCCGCCAACGTCACCGGGGTGCCGTCGCTGTCCGTCCCGGTCGGCCATGACACGGCGGGCCTCCCGATCGGCATGCAGCTGCTCGGGCGACCGCTCGGGGAGAGCGTGCTCCTGCGGGCCGGTCACGTCTACGAGCGGACCCGGCCCGCCCGCGAGCTCGCGCCGGTGGTCTGACGACGGCCTCGGGCCCGGTCTGGAGCCCACCGGCGGACGGCCGGGCCACGGCGGCCGAACTCCCCTGAGCAGCCTCGGGACGCACCGCTCCTAGAAGCAACGGAATTGCCTTAAGGCTTAAGGTGGTGGAATGAGCAGGCAGATGGTGCGCCCCGGCGGGCGCAGCGCCCGGGTCCAGGCGGCGGTGCACACCGCCGTGCGCGAGCTGGAAGCCGAGGTGGGCCGCGACGCTCTGACGGTGCCGCTGATCGCCCAGCGCGCGGGGGTCACCCCCTCCACGATCTACCGCCGCTGGGGAGCCCTCACCGAGCTGCTGTCGGACGTGGCGGTCGAGCGCCTGCGGCCCGACACCGCGCCCGGGGACCACGGCGGCCTGGCGTCCGATCTGGCGGCCTGGGCCGAGCAGTTCCTCGACGAGATGTCCTCCCCCGCGGGCCGTGCCTATATCCGCGACGCCCTGCTCGGCGACCCGGACGGCAGCAACGCGGGCCGGTGCTCGGCCTACGCCGCCGATCAGGTCGACGTCATCCTGACCCGCGCGGCCGAGCGCGGGGAGGACATCCCCGCCGTCGAGACGGTCATGGACCGGGTCGTCTCACCTTTGATGTACCGCATCCTCTTCCGCCCCGCCGGGCTCGGCGCCGCGTATGCCCGCGGCCTGGTGGCGGGGCTTCTCGAAGGGGATTCGGCCGGGAACTGACGGCGTTCCCGGCGGGGTAAGTCAGCCGTCCCGGCCGGGTGCGTCAGCCGCGTGGGGTCGGCGTGCGCAGGAAGTCCGAGAGGGCCTCCAGCAGTCGGTCCACATCCTCGGCGCTGTTGTAGGGGGCCAGGCCGACACGCAGCCCTCCGGTGTCGCCCAGGCCCAGCCTGCGGGACGCCTCCACGGCGTAGAAGGAGCCAGAGGGGGCGTCGACGCCACGGCTCGCGAGATGGCGGTAGGCGTCGGTGGTGTCGTGGCCGTCGATGGTCAGCAGCACGGTCGGGGTGCGGTCCGCCGCCCGGGAGTGGACGGTGATCGGGCCGAGGGCGGCCAGCCCCTCGTCGATACGCCGACGAAGGGTGGCCTCGTGCCCTTCGAGGGCCGTGAACGCCGCCGCCAGCCGCTCCCTGCGGCCGCCTTCGGCGCCGGGGGCCAGGGTGGTGAGGAAGTCGACGGCGGCGCGGGTGCCGGCGAGGAATTCATAGGGCAGGGTGCCGAATTCGAAGCGCTCGGGAACGGCGTTCGAGGAGGGGAGCAGCTTGTCCGGGGTCAGGGTCTCCAGGAGCTCGGGCGCGCTTGCCAGAACGCCGAGGTGGGGGCCGAGGAACTTGTAGGGGGAGCAGACGAAGAAGTCCGCGCCGAGCCGCTCGATGTCCACCTGGGCATGGGCGGCGTAGTGCACCCCGTCGACGTAGAGCAGCGCCCCGGCCGCGTGCGCCCGCCGGGAGATCTCCGGGATGGCGGGGCGGGTGCCGATCAGGTTCGATGCGGCGGTGACCGCGACCAGCCGGGTACGGTCGCCGAGCTGGGCGCTGATGTCATCGGGTGTCAGTTCGCCGGTGGCGGGGTCGAAGTCGGCCCAGCGCACGGTGGCCCCGGCGGCTTCGGCGGCCTGGATCCAGGGGCGGATGTTGGAGTCGTGGTCCAGCCGGGACACCACGACCTCGTCCCCCGGTGACCAGGTCTTGGCGAGGGTGCGGGCGAAGTCGTAGGTGAGGGCGGTGGCGCTGCGCCCGAAGACGATCCCCGCCGGGTCGGCGCCGAGCAGATCGGCCATGGCCTGCCGGGCCGACCGGACGAGGGCCTCGGCGTTGCGCTCCCCCGCTGTCAGGCGGCCGCGGTTGGACAGGGGGTTGGCCAGCGCGTCGGAGACGGCCTCGATGACGGGGAGCGGGGTCTGGGTGCCTCCCGGGCCGTCGAAGTGGGCCGACCCGGCCTTCAGTGCGGGGAACTGCGCGCGGATGGCGGTGATGTCGTATGTCACGAGCGACTCCTTGCAGAGGTCCTGGCACAGGGGTGACCAGGGCGATCCTAGGCAGTCGACGGTGCGGAACGGCAGGGGGCGGGCAGGGGCCGCCGCGCCGGGGAGAGGTGTTCGGGCGCCCGGACAGCCACCCTGATTGAATCTGTACGTATGGGGATGAATCGCCATCCTCTTCCGCCGCGCAGGACCGGGACGCAGAAGGCGGTGGCGCCGACGTGAGCAGCGACTCTCCTCCCCCGCCCGAGCGACCGGGAGGGCGGGGCAGACGCCCTCGGCGCGGTGTGACCGGCGGACCGGCGGGGCGGGCCGCACGGGCGGTGGCGCGGGCCCGCGGCACCGGTTCCGCGGCCCTGGCCGCGGCGGTGCGCCGGGCGGGGGACGAGAACGGGCGGGTCCATCCCGGACTGCGGCTGGCCACCGCGTACGCATGGCGGCTGATGGTCATCGGGGTGGCCGTCTATCTGGCGTTCTCGGTGCTGGGGCAGTTCGAACTCGTCGCGATCGCGGTGTTCCTGGCGCTGGTGGCCACCGCCCTGCTGCGGCCGTTGGCCGATCTGCTGGCACGGGCGGTCCCCAGGCCGCTCGCGGTGGCGCTCGCGGTGTTCGGCACGCTGTTCGTCGCACTGGGGCTGCTGGCGCTGGTGGGAAACGCGGCGGCCGCGGAGGCGGGCCGGCTCGTGGGAGAGCTGCGCGGCGGGATCGGCCGGATCGAGCGGTGGCTGGAGGGGCCGCCGTTCCATGTCCGGCGCGGTGTGCTCTCGGGGGCCCACCAGAAGGTCAGCGACTTCGTGACACGGCATCGCGGGGCGCTGATCAGCAAGGCGCTCAGCAGTGCGGGGCGGGTCGTGGAGGCGGGCACGGCGGCGTTCCTGGCCCTGTTCTGCTCGGTCTTCTTCGTCCATTCCGGCGACCGGATGTGGCAGTGGTTCCGGGAACAGCTCCCCGAGCGCGCCCGGTCCACCTGGGATCGGGGGGCGCGGGCGGCCTGGAGCACCTTCGCCGGATACACCCGGGGCATCATCGTCGTGGCGGCCTCCAACGCGGTCCTGGTCGGTATCGCCCTGTCCGTGCTGCGGGTGCCGCTGGCCCTGCCGCTGACGCTGCTGGTCTTCTTCGCGACGTTCGTTCCGCTGATCGGTTCGCCGATCGCGCTGGCGGTGGCGACGGTGGTGGCTCTGGCCGGGCGCGGTCCGGCCATCGCGGCCGTGGTGCTGCTGCTGATCGTGGCGGTGGGTCAGTTCGAGGGCCATGTGCTGCATCCGCTGGTGATGAGCTGGGCGGTGCGGCTGCATCCGGTGGTGGTGGCGATCTCGGTCATCGCCGGCTCCATCGTCGCGGGGGTGATCGGGGCGGTCGTGGCCGTGCCCATGGTGTCCGTCGCCTGGTCGGTGACCCGGGCGCTGCGCGGGCAGCCGCCCGGCGGGGCCCGACCCGCGACGGGGCCACCTTCGCCGCCCAAGCGCCCATAAATTGCATCTCAGATTCGCATTAAGTTAATCTCAGGGCATGCGGCTGACGAAGTCAACGGACCTGGCCCTCCGCACGATCATGCGGCTGGCGGTCACCGGAGCCGAGCCCTGCACCGCGCGGCAGATCGCCGGGGAGATGCAGGTGGCCTATAGCCATCTGGCCAAGGTGGCGGCCCGGCTCCAGCACCTGGGCCTGATCGAGACACGGCGCGGACGGGGCGGCGGGCTGACGCTCACCGCGACCGGGCGCACCGCCTCGATCGGCCGGCTGGTCCGGGAGTTCGAAGGGGTCGGCGATGTCGTCGACTGCGAGGGGGATGTGCCGTGTCCGCTGCGGCAGGGCTGCCAACTGCGCATGGCGCTGCGCCGGGCGCAGGAGGCGTTCTTCGCCTCGCTCGACCCCCTGACGGTCGACGATCTGGTGGCGTCCCCGACCGGTCCGGTACTGCTGGGGCTGGTCGGGCGCGCACCCGGCCTGTCCCCATGAGGCCGCCGCGCGGGGCATGACCCCCGGACCCCGCCCCGCCGAGCAGCGAGGACACGGAGCCCTATGCCCGGCTCACCGACCATGCCGCATAATACGAATCTGAGATACAAGTTAGGCCCGCTCATGCTCACCCAGAAGTCCACCGAGACCGTCCGCGCCACACTTCCCGCCGTCGGTGAGGCCATCGACACCATCACCGACCTGTTCTACCGAAAGCTCTTCGCGGCCCACCCCGAACTGCTGCGGAATCTGTTCAACCGGGCCAATCAGGCGGCGGGCACCCAACGACAGGCTCTCGCGGGCGCGATCGCCGCGTTCGCCACCGCCCTGGTCGAGCGGCCGGGCACCCGCCCCGACGCCCTGCTGAACCGGATCGCCCATAAGCACGCCTCGCTCGGGGTGAGCGCCGCACAGTATCCGGTGGTGCACCGTCATCTGTCCGCCGCCATCGCGGAGGTGCTCGGCGACGCGGCCACCGAGGAGGTGACCGCCGCCTGGGACGAGGTCTACTGGCTGATGGCCGACGCCCTGATCCAGATCGAGCGGGGGCTGTACGCGGAGCAGGGTGTGCTGGTCGGCGGGACCTGGCGGCAGTGGCGGGTGATCGAGCGGGTCCCGGAGACGGCGGATGTGGTCAGCTTCCGGATCCGGCCCGCGGACGGCCGCCGCGCCCCCGCGTTCACGGCCGGCCAGTACATCTCGGTACGGGTGGAACTGGCCGACGGGGCGCACCAGATCCGCCAGTACAGCCTGACCAACGCCCCGGGCGCCACCGTGCGCTCCTTCTCCGTCAAGCGCGCGGACACCGGCGAGGGCCCGGCCGGTGAGGTCTCCGGCCATCTGCACGACCATGTCCACGAGGGCGATGCGCTCACCGTCTCCGCGCCGTTCGGCGACACCGTGCTCGACGCCACGGACGCGCCGCTGCTGCTCGCCTCCGCGGGGATCGGCTGCACCCCGATGGTGGCCATGCTGGAGGATCTGGCGGCGCGCGGGCACCAGGCCCCGGTCATCGCCGTCCACGCCGACCGCTCCCCCGCCGACCACGCCCTGCGCGCCGACCAGGAGCGGCTGATCACCAAGCTGGCGCGGGGCACGGCCCACATCTGGTACGAGCGGCCCGAGGGCGACTGGCCGGCCGGGCGCACCGGCCTCGTCGACCTGTCCGGGATCGAGCTCCCCGATGGCGTCCAGGCGTATCTGTGCGGACCGCTGCCCTTCATGCGGTCGGTGCGGACCCAGCTGCTGGAGCGCGGTGTGCACCCCTCCGCGATCCACTACGAGGTCTTCGGTCCCGACCTGTGGCTGACACGGGACGACGGCGAGGGCCGCTGACGCTCACCGCCGCGCCCGTCCCCCGATGTTGGCCGGATGAACTCGAATGGCCCAGACGCCAGTCGCTTTTGCCCGGGGGAACGTGGGACCGTACGGACACGGGTTCTGCCCATTCCGTACACAACCGGCACGCAATGGTCCGTCCGGTACCCCCACATCGACGAGGAACCATGGATCGCGAAAAGATCACTCTCAGCGGCGCTCAGGAAACCTTGCTCGCCACGCTGTACGGCAGGGCGGTGGACAGCCGTTCACCGGACTCCATCCTGCACGACCACACGGCCCGGGAGGCCGTGGAGCGCGTGGCCTACGACTTCGGCAAAACGGGGATGACGGATACGACAGCGGTCGGCATCGCCCTGCGGGCGAAACAGCTCGACGACTGGGCGATGGAGTTCCTGGCCGAGCATCAGAAGGCCACCGCGCTCCATCTCGCCTGCGGTCTGGACACCCGGGTGCAGCGGCTGGATCCGCCCTCGTCGGTGCGCTGGATCGACGTCGACTACCCCGAGGTGATCGAGCTGCGCCGGCGGCTGCTTCCCGAGCCGTCGGGGAACTACGAGATGGTCGGCGCCTCCGTGACCGATGAGGCATGGCTGCGCGAGGTGCCCGACGACCGGCCCACCGTGGTCGTCGCCGAGGGGCTGACGATGTATCTGCGCAAGGAGGAGGGCAAGCGGCTGATCCAGCGGGTCACCGACCGGTTCCCCAGCGGCCAGTTGCTCTTCGACGTCTACGGGCCGCTGGGCATCCGGCTCCAGAAGATGGTCCCCGCGGTGCGCAACGCGGGCGCCACACTCCACTGGGGGCTGGACGACCCCCATGAGATCGAGAGCTGGCACCCGGGGCTGACCTGCCTCGACGCGGTGCGCAGCGTGGACATGCCGGGGGTGGAGAAGATGCCCGCCTCCGGCCGGATGAGCATGCGGCTGATGGCACACCTTCCCGGCTTCCGGGATGTGGGCCGGATCCTGCGCTACCGCTTCTAGTGCTCCGGTGCGGTCTCGTGATCCGTCGAGCGGGTTCGCCGGGCGGCTATTTGATGCCCACCAGCATGGAGTAGCCGTCCGTCAGCGGTTCGATCCGGCTGCCGCGGAATCCCGCCTCGGCCATCCAGGCGCGGCCGTCGGCGGCGGTGTACTCGAAGCCGGACCGGGTCTCGATGAGCATGTTCAGGCTCGCCAGCAGACCGAAGGTGTTCGCCTTGCGGTCGTCGTCGATGATGGCGTCGTAGACGAGGACCGCTCCCCCGTCGGGCAGCGCGTCGTACGCCTTCTTCAGCAGCAGCCGCTTCTCCTCCAGACCCCAGCCGTGCAGGATCTGGCCGAGCACGATGACATCCGCGCCGGGCAGGTCATCGGTGAAGAAGTCGCCCCCGTGGAAGGTGAGCCGGTCCTCCAGGCCGAAGGACGCCACGTACCTCTCGAAGACCGGCCGCACCCGGGGCAGTTCGAAGACACCGCCGCTCATATGGGGGTGGCGCTGGGCCACCGCCACCGGAACGCAGCCCACCGCTCCCCCGACGTCCAGCACCGTCCGGTAGTCGGCCCAGGGGAACCGCTCGGCTATCACCAGCGCCTTGCCCATGCTGAGCCCGGTCATTCCGTGCAGGAATCCCTCGAGGCCCTCCTGGTCCCGGTAGATGGCGTCGAATACATCGCCACCGTGCCTGTGCTCGTTCTGCGGCTTTCCCGTTCTCAGCGCCTCGGTGAGCGATCCCCAGAAGGGATACAGCCGGCTGTTGGCCATCTCCAGAATGCCGCCGGCATACGTGGCCTTCCTGCGGTCGAGAAAAGTGTCGGCGGACGGGCTGTTGCGGTACACATCCTCCGATCGCTCCAGGAATCCGAGGGCCACCAGGGCGTCGAGGAAGTCGGCGGCGCCGCGCGGGTGCAGTCCGAGCGCCCCGGCCAGGTCACCGCCGGTGCGAGGGCCTTCCGCGAGCCGGCTGAACAGATCCAGTTCCACCGCGGTGAGCAGTGTCTTCGACGCCATAAAGCCGAGCCCGACCTGAAGAATGGGCTCGGGGCTGATCTCGTGCCGCATAAGGCTCCCTCACTGCTTCCCGGATGTGCGTTCGCACCGCACCTGGCCGCATTTCGGCTTCGCTACGCTACCGTGCCGTTGCCCCCTACACCGGTCGCGTCCCGGGCAGGCCGGGGCCGTGCTTGACCTTGACGCAGCGGCAGGGTTTCTACTGGCACCATGCGCATCGGAGAGATCGCCGCGCTCGTCGGAGTCACATCCCGGACCGTGCGGCATTACCACCACATCGGCCTGCTGCCCGAACCCCAGCGGCGGGCCAACGGCTACCGCGTCTACACCATCCGGGACGCCATTCTGCTGGCCCGGATCCGGCGGCTGACCGAGCTCGGGCTCGCCCTGGACGAGGTGCGGGACGTCCTCGCGGACGACGCCGGACGCGAACTGGCCGAGGTGCTGGGCGAGCTGGACGCCGACCTGGCGCGCCAGGAACACGAGATCCAAAAGCGCCGCAAGGTGCTGGCGGCCCTGCTGGCCGGGCCGCTCACACCGGACGCGCCGCTCTCCCCCGCACTCGCCGAACTGCTGAAAAGCGCACCCGTCACCTCCTCGCCGACCGCCGCCAAGGACCGCGAGCACCTGATCCTGCTGGACGGGGTGGTCGGCGGTGACGCGGTGTACGCGGCGCTGCGGCCGCTGGCCGACGACCCCGCCGTGGTCCGGATGTACGAGCGGCTGGACGAACTGGAGGGGGCCGCGGCGGACGATCCGCGGATCGCGGCGCTGGCCGACGACCTGATCGCCGCCGTACCCGACGAGGTCCTGGCGGCCATCCCGGACAGCGGCCCGACGGCGACGGGCTTCGAGGAGGCGCTCCTCGCCGACTACTCGCCGGCCCAGGCCGAGGTGGTGCGCCGGGTGATGGAGAGGGTGACCGCCCGGCTGAAGAGGAGGTCGTCATGAATCGGCGGATCGCACGGACGGCGGAGCGGGCGACGGGCGCACTGGAGAAACTGGTCCCGGCGATCGTGCGCCGACTCATCCGGCACGAGATCCAAGCCCTGCACAGCCTCTGGCTGTGGGTGCTGCGCCGCCGCCACCAGATCCCCGAGGGGGCACTGGCCTTCCCCTACACCGGGCCCCAGACGGCCATGATGTACGGGATGGTCTTCGTCTCGGTCATCGAGACGATCGCGCTGGCCCTGGTGATCCCATGGCCGGTCGTACACCGGATCCTGCTCGTCATCGATGTGTACGGGGTCGTGCTGATCCTCGCCCTGCACGCGGCCTGTGTGGTCCGGCCGCATGTGGTGGGGCCGGACGGCTCGCTGCGTATACGGTACGGCGTGCTGTTCGACCTGCGGGTTCCGGCCGCCACCATCGCCACCGCCCGGGTCGACCGGCGCTATCCGGACGGACGGCTGGTGCGGGTGAGCGCGGACGGGGTGCTCGACCTCTCGGTGGGCAGCCAGACCACGGTGACGGTGGAGCTGACGGAGCCGGTGGCGTTCGTGAGGCCGCTGGGCGCGCGGGGCTCCGCCCGTACGCTCCGGTTCCACGCGGACGATCCGCGGGAGGCGGTGGCCGCCCTCACCCGGGTCCGGACGGCCCCGCCGCCCGTGCCGGGATCCGCCGCCTGAGCGCCCCGCTGGAAGTGCCCCGACCTGCCGTCGATCGTCCGCGGCGCCGTCGTGGCTCTGCCGCGCCCAGGCGGCGGAGCCGCACATCGACACAGCCTCCGCCTCCTTCGGGGCGCCCTCAGCGGCGCCGCAGTGATGGGTCGAGCAGCGCGGGCGGGGTGTCGTGCTTCTCATGTGCGGCGAGATCGGTGCCGGGGGCCACGATCGCGTCGATGGCGTCGAGCACATCGGCGGAGAGCACGGTGTCGGCGGCGGCCAGTTGCGAGTGCAGATGGTCCAGGGTGCGGGGGCCGATGAGCGCGCTGGTCACGCCGGGGTGCGCGGTCACGAAGCCGAGCGCGAGCTGGATCATGGTCAGACCGGCCTCGTCGGCCACCTCGGCCAGCCGCTCGACGGCGTCGAGCCGGGCCCGGTTGGCGGGGGTGGTGAGATCGAAGCGCTCCGGCATGAAGGCCGAGCGGCTGGTGGTGATGTCCCGGCCCGCGCGGATCGCGCCCGACAGCCAGCCCGAGGCCAACGGACTCCACACCAGCACGCCGAGCCCGTACTGCTCGGTCACGGGCAGCACATGGGCCTCGATCCCGCGTTGCAGTATCGAGTAGCTGGGCTGCTCGGTGATGTAACGGCTCAGGTGGTGCTCACGGGCGGCCCACTGGGCCTGCACGACGCGGTAGGCGGGGAAGGTCGAGGAGCCGAAGTAGCGGATCTTGCCCGCGCGCTGCAAGTCGGTCAGCGCCGACAGCGTCTCCTCATCGCTGGTGCTCGGGTCCCAGCGGTGGATCTGAAAGAGGTCCACGTGGTCGACACCGAGGCGGCGCAGGCTGTTGTCCAGTTCGGTGACCAGCCAGCGGCGCGAACCGCCCCGGTGGTTGCGCTCGTCGTCCATGGGCATGCCCGCCTTCGTGGCCAGCACGATGTCGTCGCGGCGGCCCGCGATGGCCTTGCCGACCATCTCCTCCGACTCGCCGCCGCTGTACATGTCGGCGGTGTCGATGAGGTTGATCCCGGCCTCGAGAGCGGCATCGACGATGGCGGTGGCCTCGTCCTGGGTGGTGCGCCCGATCGCGCCGAAGTTCATCGCGCCGAGCGCGAGTGAGCTGACCTGTACACCGGTGTGGCCCAAGGTGCGGTACTGCATGACCGTGTTCCTTCACTGCGGGGGAGCGTGGCGGCATCGCGAGATGGCGATGCGTGGTTTGGTCGCGGGCCCCTGCTCTGGCATCATAAGCAAACGGAACCTCGCTCCGGTAAAGATACGGAACGTCGTTCCGCTTGGCAAGCCCGGTAGTGTCCGGCAGTCCCGGTAGTGTCCGGCAGTGGAAGGGAGCGGCGCGGTGAACGACGGCGGCAAGGGCGCGGAGCCCGCGGCCCGGTCCAAGCGGGCGGACGCCCGGCGCAACGAGGAGACGCTGCTCGACGCGGCCGCCTCGGTCTTCGTCGCCTCGGGCGTGGAAGCGCCGGTGCGCGATATCGCGGCCAAGGCCGGTGTCGGGGTGGGCACCATCTACCGCCACTTCCCGACCCGGGCGGATCTCATCATCGCCGTCTACCGGCACCAGGTCGAGGCGTGCGCCGAGGCCGGTCCGGCCCTGCTGGAGAGCAGCGAGACCCCATACGCCGCACTGACGCAGTGGATCGACCTCTTCGTCGACTTCCTGGTCACCAAGCATGGCCTCGCCGCCGTGCTCCAGTCCGACAACAGCGGCTTCGACACGCTGCACAGCTACTTCATCGATCGGCTCCAGCCCGTGGGCACCCAGTTGCTCGAGGCCGCGGCCGCCGCCGGCGAGATCCGGCCCGGCCTCGAGGCGTACGAGCTCATGCGCGGCGTCGGGAACCTCTGCATCGGCGCCGACCACGATCCCCGCTACGACGCACGGCGGCTGGTCGCGCTCCTCATCGCGGGACTGCGCCAACCGCGGTGACAGCGCCCGATTTCTGAGTACGTCCTGAGTATCCGGACGGATGCGGGGCCGGGCGCATCCGCCCATCGTTGTCCGCATGAGTGAGACACCGGTCAAGCAGCAGAGCACGGCCGCGTTCTACGGCCAGGCGATCGCCTCCTTCGGCGTCGCCATGGCGGCCACCGCCATCGGCATCTTCCAGCTGAGCGCCGACGCCTGGGTGCGCGGCTTCCTGGCCATCTCCGTGCTCTATCTGGTGACGTCCGCGTTCACCTTGGCCAAGGTGATCCGGGACCGGCAGGAGGCGGGGCAGATCGTCAGCCGGGTCGATCAGGCACGGGTGGAGAAGCTGCTCGCCGGGCACGACCCCTTCGAGAAGCTGTGACCACCACTCACGCCGACACCCCGTAGCCGGGATCGGGCTCACACCCCCGGTGGTGGTCCGCTGGTGCCGCGTACGGTCAGCTTCGGATCCAGTACCGCCTCCCGCGGCTCCGGCGCCCCGCTCCCCAGGCGCTCCACGGCGAACCGCACCGCGTACTCGGCCATGAGCACCGCGTCCTGGCGGACGGTGGTCAGGCCGATCGGCATCAGATGGGAGAGGTGGCTGTCGTCGTAGCCGACGACGGACAAGTCGCGCGGGACCTCGACGCCCGCCCGTGTCAGGGTCATCAACAGCCCCATCGCACAACGGTCGTTGCCCGCGAGGACCGCCGTCGGCAGCGGCCGGCCGTGGTCGCGCTCGTCCAGCAGCAGCCGCCCCGCGTCGATGCCCGACCGCTCCGTGTGGTCGCCGGGGATCACCCGTAGTTCCGGCTCCAGGCCATGGCGGCGCATGGCGGCCCGGTAGGCGCGGCGGCGTTCGACCGAGCCCGGTCCGCGGCCGCCGTCGATGTGCACGATCCTGCGGTGGCCCAGTTCGGCGAGGTGCTCGATGGCCTGCCGTACGCCCTTGCCCTCGGCGGTGTGCACGCTGTCGACGCGGGCGTGGGGCACCGGGCGGCCGACGGAGACGACGACCGTTCGGTGCCCCAGGGCGTCGATGTCCGCGGGCTGTGCGTCGGGGCCGAGCAGGATCACCGCCTCGCAGCGGTGGCCGAGCAGCGCCTCGACGGCCTTGGTCTCGTCACGCCCCTGTGCGGTCGCGGAGAGCAGGACGTCATAGCCGAGCCGCTCGGCCTCGGGGTAGATGCCCTCGACGAGGTCGGCGTGGAAGGGCTGATGCAGGGTGAACATCACGCCGAGCGTGCGGCTGCGGCCGCGGGCCAGCAGGCGGGCCGCGCTGTCGGGGCGGTAGCCGATCTCGTCGGCGACGCGCAGCACCCGGTCGCGGGTCTGCGGGCTCGCTCCCGGCTGATCGCGGAAGACGATCGAGACGAGTGCCCTGGACACGCCCGCTCGCTCGGCCACGTCCGCCATGGTGGGCCGCTGCCTGCCCGATGTATCCACCTGTGATCACCCTCCGACCTCGCCCACCTTACGGGCCGTCGTGAAATCCCCCGGCAACAAGCTATTGACATGACATTCGGACAGGAGTCATCGTACTCGCCTAGAGCGCGCTAGTAGAGCGCGCTAGTCAACCGCCTCCCCTGACATCTCCCCAGATCCACGGAGCGAAGGGAAATCAGCGTGATGCCGTTCGAAGTGCTGACCATGGGCCGTGTGGGAGTGGATGTGCACCAAGGCGGTGCGCCGCTTCCAGCGCAAGATCAAGGTCGGCATCATCGGCGTCAGTGTGCCGGTGCCCCCTCGCCCACCGTCCCCACTCCGCAGAAGGACACCCCATGGCAACGGCGCCATCCCCACTCAGCACCACCGCGGGCGATCTGTGCCTGGGCTCCGCCCCCGACTCCTGGGGCATCTGGTTCCCCGAGGACGAGCACCAGGTTTCCCGCACCCGCTTCCTCGACGAGCTGGCCGCGGCCGGCTACCAGTGGCTGGAGCTCGGCCCGTAAGGTTATCTGCCCACCGACCCTAAGCGGCTGAAGGACGAGCTCGACGCCCGTGGTCTGCGGGTGTCCGGCGGTACCGCGTTCGGGGCGCTGAACGAGTCCGACAGCTGCTACACCAACCTCTGCCTGGACACCGGACATGTGGCCTACGGCGGCGGTGACAACCTCGACCTGATCCGCAGCTTCGGCGAGCGCGTGGGCTATGTGCACATCAAGCAGATGGGCCCCGCCGTCCTCGCCCAGGTGACCGCCGAGAACCTCTCCTTCGGCGAGGCCGTCAAGCGCGGCGTATGTGTCTCGCCGCCCGCGGGGGTGCCCAAGCCGGCCGATGTGGTGGCCGAACTCGCCGCGCTGGACGCCGAGTTGTTCGTCATCGTCGAGCAGGATCTGTACCGTGCGCACCCGAGGTGCCGCTGCCCATCGCCGTCAGCACCCGTGAGCACCTGGCCGGCTGCGGCCTGACCGGAACCCGACGTCCGACCCTCCCTGGGACAGCTACGCCGCCACCGTCATCACCGACGCCGCCGTCCGGTCCCTGGAGTCGGGCGGCCAGGTCATCACCGTCGGCATGAAGCCCCGACCCGCGTTCTACGGAGCCACCTCGTGAAGATCGCACTCGACCCCTATATGCTCCGCGCGCTGCCGCTCGACGAGATGGTGCGCACGGTCGCCGAACTCGGCTATGAATACATCGAGTTGTCCCCACGCGACGACTTCATACCGTTCTTCCTCCACCCCCGGGCGGACGACGACCGCGTCGCGGCGCTCAAGCGGGCCCTGCGCACCCACGGTGTGCGGCTCTCCTCCGTGCTGCCGCTGTACAAGTGGTCCTCGACCGACGAGACCGAGCGGCAGGCCGCCGTCCGCTACTGGAAGCGGATGATCGAGATCACCGCCGACCTCGAATGCCCGCTGATGAACTCGGAGTTCAACGGCCGCCCCGAACGCGCCGCCGAGAGCGAGGCCGCCTTCTGGCGCTCGCTGGAGGAACTGCTGCCGCTCTTCGAACGCGAGGGCATCGCCCTCAACCTGGAGGCCCACCCGGACGACTTCTGCGAGGAGAACACCCCCGCCGTCGATCTGGTCCGCGCCATCAACAAGCCCTGGGTGAACTACCTCTACTGCGCTCCGCACACCTTCCATCTCTCGGGCGCCGACCCGACGGCGGACATCGCGGCGATGATGCGTTACGCGGGCGACAAGCTCCAGCATGTGCACATCGCGGACTCCTTCAACCACAAGGGCTCCTCCGGGCTGCGCTACATCCTCAACCCGCCCGGCACCCCCGCCCGCATCCACCAGCACCTGGACATCGGCCAGGGCGAAGTCGACTGGGACACCTTCTTCGGCACCCTCCGGGAGCTGAACTTCGACGGCGTCGCCACCTCATGTGTCTTCGCCTGGGAGGAACGGGCGCGGAAGTCCTCCGCCTTCATGCTGAACCGCATCCGTAAGGAGCTCACGGCGTAGCGCACGGCGTGGATGGGGCCACGGGGTCGCGATCGCCTCGTCCGCCCCATGGACCCCATCCACGCCGCCTGAGCGCAAGGATCCCGTCAAAGGTGTTCGCGGCGGCGTAAGAGGCGCGTCAGGGCGCATTCCCCCTGGTCGTACGCCCGACATAGCGTGCTCGTATGGAACGGATCATGGCCTGGTCCGCCCGGACGCCCCGTGGCCGCCGTCAGGGCGCGAACGCGCGGTGGGCGGTGTGTATCGCGCTGGCGTTCGCCGGGGTGACCACGCTGCTCGACTGGGCCTCGGGCGGGCTCACCGTGGCGCGGGCCGATCTGTGGGCCCTGCTCGGAGTGGCCGCCTTCACCGTGCTCCGGCCACCGCGGGTGGCGGCGGGCGGCGGCTGGCTGACGGTACGCGGTCTCGTACGCGTCCGCCGGGTGCGTATCGACGCCCTGGCCGGGGTGTGGCAGGACGGCCGGATCGCCACCCGGCTGATCCTGTGGGATGTCCACGGCCGCCGGGTGGCGCTCGACCTCCGCGCCCTGGCCGCGGACCCCGTGCTGTGGCATGAGCTGGAGACCGGTGCCCGGCGCTCCCTCGAACGCGGTACGTTGCGGCACGGCACCGAAATCCTGCGGTTGCTGGGCCGCGATCTCGACGACACGGCCGCCCGGGGCATCCTCGGGGCGTCGGGCCTGGAGTAGGCACACGGGCAGCGTCGGGCCTTCTCAGGGCACACCCCCCGGGGCCCCGGCGGCGGGTCAGCCGCGCAGCGCCCGCAGATGTGCGCTCCGGACGTCGGTGGTCTGGCCCTGCACCACCAGGAACAGGCCCTCCCGGGCCAGCCGCTGGGCGGGGCTGCCGAGGCCGAAGGCCCGGCCGCCGCCCGCGACGAGCGCCGCGGTGGTGGCGGCGCGCAGCACCTCGTAGGCCCGGGTCTTCACCGCGAGCCGGTCGGTCAGGCGCTCGCCCGCGGGGACCTCGTCCACCAGCGCGTACGCCTCCCGGCGGACCTCACGCAGCCGTTCGGCCAGCACCTGTGCCGTCTCCTTCGCCTCCGCGTCTCCGGCGGCCGCCAGCAGGTCCAGGGCCGCGCCGGCCACGCCGAACACGGCGGGGTTCGGGTTGGTGTTCTTCGGCCGGTCCGTGACCGCCCACTCCTCGTGAGGACGGCTCCAGACCACCGCCTCCTCGGGCACCACCAGGCCGTCCAGCTCCAGGCCGACCGTGCGGGTGCCGGTCAGCGCGGCCAGTTGGAGCGGCGGTGTGGGCCGCAGACCGGGCTGCTCCCGGGCGTCCGCGAAGGCGAACAGCGCCTCACCGTCGTCGGTGACCCCGGCCAGCAGCATCACGTCGTTCAGGCCCCAGCCGGTGTACCACGGCACCCGGCCGTCGAAGCGCCTGCCGCCCGGGACCCGGGTGACCCGCACCGGTCTGCGGGGGAAGGCCCGCAGATGGGAGAAGGCGATACCGGACAGCAGTGTGCCCTCGCACAGCGGCCGCAGCAGCCGCTCGCGCACCGGGGAGCCGGAGGTGGCGAGCATTCTGACCGGGGTGTGGTGCTGGGCCTGGACGAAATAGGTGGAGCAGCAGGCCCCGGCGAGGATCTCGGCGATCTCGCGGGCGACCGCGTCCGGCGCCTGCGCCCCGCCGTACGCCGCGGGGCCGCTCACCCCGAGCACCCCGGACCTCTTGACCTCGGCGATCGCGGCCGGCGAGACACCCTCGCGGTCGGCGGACTCGGCGCCGGGGGCGAGCACCTCGTCGGCGAGGCGCCGGGCCGCCTCGATCAGCGTCGGGGCCGCGGCGGTCATGAACGCTCCTTTCGTCGGCACGTCGGCACGTCGGCACGTCGGCACGTCGGCCGGTCGGCTCGTCGCTTCGTCGGGGTGGGCCTGTCCGGCCACGTGTCACGTCGCCGGGCCGCTTACGCGTGAGCGTCGGGGGACGTGAGACCGGCGAGCAGCAGACGCATGCCGCGGCGGAAGTGGGAGTCCCAGTCGTCCTCTTCGAGGAGCGGGAAGTGACCGGCGAGGGTGGGGTATTCGTCGATATGGGCGCGGATGTGGGCGTCCACGGCCGAGCGGGTCGCCGCCTCGTCGGAGCGCTGTTGCCACACCGCCTCGGAGGAGGCCGAGCCGATCACATAGTGGGTGATGGTGGCCGCGGCGGAGGACAGGTGGACCCCTTCGAAACCGCCCGTGGTGAGCGCGGTGTAGGCGAACTCCGAGGAGCGCAGGGCGTTGGGCCCCACGAGGGGGCGGGAGTTGGCCAGGGCCGCGGCCCACGGATGGCGCAGGAGGACCGAGCGCAGGCCGGTCATGAACGCCTCGATGTCCTCCTGCCATGAGGCGCTGTGCTCCTCGGGGAGGTCGAGTTCGGCGAAAACCGCGTCGAGGGCCAGGTCGAGGACGTCGTCCTTGGTGGCCACATGCCAGTAGAGGCTGGTGGCGTGGGCGCCGAGCCGCTCGGCGAGCCGTCGCATGCTCAGCTTCTGCACGCCGTCGCGGTCCAGCAGCTCGACGGCGGTGGCGATGATCCGCTCATGTGACAGCTGAGGCCGTGGCCGGGACGTCTTCTCCGCGCGGAACCATACGGCTCCCGGCGCGTTCTCCAGCGCCTTCTTCCCTTTGTTCCCGTTCGTTCCCTTGTTCCCATTCGGCTTCGCGCTCACGAGCCCGCAGCCTACCTCGTTGCCGTTACGGCTCCATTCCTCCTACAGTGGTGGATAGATTCATACACTGTTTGGGAAATGGAACGAGGGAGGACCATGAGCGACGAAGAAGGCCATCCGCGCCGGTGGGCGATCCTGGTGGCGCTGTGCGCCGCCCTGCTCGTGATCGTCATCGACAACACCGTCCTGCATGTCGCGGTGCCCGCCATCGGCGATGCCTTCGACGCCTCGACGGACCAGCTCCAGGCGGTGATCGACGCCTATGTCGTGGTCTTCGCCGGACTCCTCATCACCGCGGGGGTGCTCTCCGACCGCTACGGGAGGCGGCGCGCCCTCGTGGCGGGACTGCTGGTCTTCGGGGCGGCCTCGGCGCTCGCCGCGGCGGCCCCGTCGGTCTGGTGGCTGATCGCCATGCGGGCGCTCATGGGGGTGGGCGCGGCGCTGGTGATGCCCGCGACGCTCGCGGTGCTCGTCGTGGTCTTCCCCGAGCAGGAGCGCCCGCGGGCCTTCGCGGTGTGGAGCGCCGTCGCCTCCGTCGGCATGGCGGCGGGGCCGCTGCTCGGTGGCGCCCTGGTGGACATGTGGAGCTGGGCGGGGGTCTTCCTGATCAACATCCCCGTGGTGGCGGTGGCGCTGTTCGGGGTCGTACGGCTGGTGCCCGAGACGCGGGCGCCCGATCGCCGCGGGCTGGATCCGTTCGGCACCGTCCTGGTCACCGCGGGCATGACCGGCCTGGTGTGGGCCCTGATCGAGGCCCCGGCGTACGGGTACACCGCGCCCGCGGTGCTGGGCGGGGCGGCGGTGGCCCTGATGGCGCTGATCGGCTTCGGCGTGCGGCAGCGGCGCTCCGCGGCGCCGATGGTCGATCTGCGGCTCTACCGGGACCGGCGGTTCTCCGGGGCCAGCTTCGCGGTGGCGGTGATGACGATCGCCACCGGCAGCACCCTCTTCGTGCTGAGCCAGTATCTGCAACTGGTGCTGGGCTACAGAGCGTTCGAGACCGGGCTGGCGGCGGTGCCACTCGCGGCGGGGGTCGTGGCGGGCTCGACCGTGGGCGGCCGGGCACCGGCCAGGTTCGGGCCACGGGCCTGCATCGTCGCCGGGTTCACCGTCACCGCGGCCGGATTCGTGGTGCTGGCCTCGCTCTCCGAGGGCAGCGGCTACGTGGCGGTGTCCATCGGGCTGGCGCTGGCCGGTGTCGGATCCGGTATCGCGGGGCCCTCGGCCACCAGCACGGTGCTGGGGGCGGTGCCGCCCGAGCGAGCCGGAATGGGCTCCGCGCTCAACGACACCCACCAGCAACTCGGCATCGCCCTGGGCGTGGCCGGGCTGGGCAGCCTGCTCGCCACCGTCTACCGGGGCAAGCTGCCGGACGGTCTGCCCGACGACGCGATGTCCTCGCTCGGGGCCACCCTGTCCCACGCCCGGGACCACGCGGACGGCGGGGCGCTGGCCGGCGCTGCCCGCTCGGCCTTCACCGATGCCCAGTCCGTCACGATGAGCGTCGGGGTGGCGGCCGCCCTGGTCGGCGCGGCCGTTGCGCTGTTCGCACTGCCGGGCCGCGCCACCCGGGCGACGGCACCCGACCCGGAGTCCGAGGAGGCGGGGCAGCGGGGATGAGCGGGGGCGCGGCGCCAGGGCGATACCGACCGGCAACTACCGCTTCCGGGCGGGATCACAGCGGAACGCGCAGTGCGGACCGGCCCTCCCGCCAGGCGCCCAGAACCTCCTCGGCGAAGCGGTCCTCCAGGAGCACGGTGGCGTCGACGCCGAACGCCACATCCTTGGCCAGTGCGGGCTCGCGCGTCAGAAGGCCGTCGATCACCCCGTGGCGCACGACCTGCTCGTGGACGGCGTCGGCCTCGACATGCTCGGTGTAGAAGAACACCGCCGCCTCGCCGGCGCCCAGCCGCCGCAGCGCCTGGGCCAGCCGGTCCGACGCGGGCGAGGAGGTGATCTCGACCGTCGCGAAGTGTCCCACCAGAGCGCCGCGCAGCGCCCTGTGCAACCCCAGCAGCGACATCATGTTGACCACGGCCAGCATCCGCGCCGACGTGGCGTTCAGGTAGTGGTTGTACGTCGGGTCCAGAGCCAGGTCGGTCATCAACTCGGCGAAGAGCTCCGCGTGCACCCGCTCCCCGCGCCCGGCCCCGAACTCGTCGTACTCCACCGCCGCCATCGCCGCCTTGGCCCGGCCCCGCAGCCGTGGAACGACCCATACATGCGGGTCGGCCTCCTTGAGCTGGTACAGCGACCGATGCGCGATGTACTCACGCATCTGCCACAGCTCGCCCTCGTCCCGGAGGTGATGTGACACCCCCGCACCGTCCACCGGCTCCACCAGCAGCCCGGCCACGGCGGCTTGCGGGTCGTCGTGGGCGGTGGCCTCGGAGCGCAGCGCATCCAGAAAGCGCCACTCCAGCACCTGCCGCACCCGCAGCAGATCCGGGTCCCACTCCCATGCGTCGTCCACACCGGAGAACCCCTGGTAGTGGAGCTCGTAGCACACATACAGCGCGAGCTGTGCGTCATCGCCGTAGGGATCGGCCGCCCGGAGCGACCGGCCGCCGGGCAGCGTCGCCCCGCCGGGCTCGCGTACGAGAGCGTCGAGGAGCGCGCCGGACACCTCTCCCCGCGCCGTGGGCAAGGGCATCGGCCGGGCCGTCTCCGCCGGACGTGTTTCACTCACTGTTCCCTCTGCCTCTGTCGTGGTATCTCGGATCGGCCCGCGCCGGTGTGTGCGTCAATCGGCCCCTGTCCCCTCGGCCAGGACGCGGATGGTGTCCAGCCCGGGGTCGGCCGCGTCGGGGAGGTTCATCCCGGCCTTCACTCCGGTCCGCAGATAGTCCAGGACCGGCTGCTTCAGCACCTCGCCGGGCAGCACGGCCGGTATGCCCGGCGGGTAGGGGGTGATCATCTCGGCCGCCACCCGGCCCGCCGCGCGGGCCAGGGGCACATCGGCCACGGAGCCGAAGTAGGCGTCACGCGGCAGGCAGGACTGCGCCATCCGCAACTCGCCCGGTGCCGGCACGGCCACCTCGGGAGCGGGCCGCAGATCGTCCGCATGGCCGGCCAGGTCGCGCAGCGCCGTCAGCAGCGCGCCGGTCGTCGAGGTGTCATCGGCGTGGGTGAGTTGGGCGCTGATCCGGCGGTGGTCGGCGAGGTGCGCGTTGACGCCGTGGTGGTCCCGGAGCCAGTCGGCCGCCCGGTAGCCACTGACCCCGAGACCGGTGAGGTCGATGACGACGGGGAACGGATCGAAGTCGGTTGCGAGACCCGGGCCCACGTAGTCCGCGCGCCCGTCCACATGCAGTCCGCCGATGGCCTCGATCTCCTCGCGCACCGCATGCGCCCGGTGCAGGGCCGCGCCGAGCAGTTCCTCGCCGCCCAGCGCCATCTGCCGGCGCCATCCGTCCATTCCCGCGTAGAGGAGCACGGACGGGCTCGTGGTGCCGAGCAGATCGGCGCGGGACCTCAGGACGGCCGGGTCGATCAGATCGCCCTGGAGGTGGAACACCGAGCCCTGCTCCAGGCCGCTGCCCATCTTGTGGATGCTGGTCACACAGACGTCGGCGCCCGCGTCCATGGCCCAGCTCGGCAGCTCGGAGCAGAACGGCAGATGCGCTCCCCACGCCTCGTCGACGATGAGCGGGCGTCCGCGCCGATGGCAGACCTCGGCGATCCCCGCCAGGTCGGCGCAGGACCCGTATGGAGTGGGGCTGGTCACCAGGGCTCCCCTGGCCTCCGGACACGCGTCGAAGGTCCGCTCGAACGACGCGGCTGACGGCGGATGCGCGATATGGCGGGCACCGTCCCATTCGGGTTCCACCCAGGCCGGCCGGACACCGGAGATGATCAGGCCGGAGACCACCGATTTATGCGCGTCCCGGCCCACCAGCAGGGTCTCGTGGGGTCCTGCCACCGCCAGCATCGCCGCCTTGACGGAGAGCGAACTGCCGCAGGTCGAGAAGAAGGTGTGCCCGGCGCGGACCGCGTCCGCCATCAGCGCCTCCGCACGCTCCAGCACGCGGCCCGACCCCAGCCGGTCGTCCAGGCCACCGAAAGCGAGGAGGTCGGTGCGGAACACCTCGTCCCCCAGAACCTTGACGACCTCCGGGTCGGCACCCCGGCCCTGCTTGTGCCCGGGCGGAGTGAATGGAAGGGCCCCGCGCCGGTGGTACCGGGCCAGGGCCTCCAGAACGGGAGCCTCCATGTGATCCATGCGCGACGGGTGCCCCGCCACCTGGACGGAAAACCGTGCGGGACGCCGGGCCGTACGGCCGGGCGGCGCACCCCTCAGCGCTCCCTGCGCGAGCGGTGGAAAAGCCACAACGCGGGTACGAACCAGCAGGTCACAAACCAGATCACGGCCGCGGCCACCAGCCAGAACGCGGTCACATCGGCCACGACCACACGCAGGATCAGCAGCAGCGCCGACGCCACCGTGCACAGCAACAGCACCAGCCCGGCCACGGTGAAGCGGGAAGCCCAGTCCACCGTTTCCGGCTTCAGCCGGCGCCCGGTGACGATCCGGTGCAGGGCCACCGGCGCGATCAGCGCGCCGGTGGCCGCCGCCCCCAGCAGGACGGTCACGACGTAGATGCCCCGGTCCACCTGGCCCAGACCCTGGAAACGCGGTGTGAAGGCGACGGTGAGCAGGAACGCGAACAGGATCTGCACACCCGTCTGCGTCACCCTCACCTCCTGGAGCAGTTCGGCCCATTTGCGGTCCGCCCGCTCCTCGCGGGTCTCCACACGACCGGACCGTGCCTCGTGGCCGCCGTTCCTCGGCGCGTCGTGGTCGTCACGCATCTACGGGACCTCCTTCGGGTCCCGCCACGGGTTCCCACCCACCCCGAAGGGCGAACATCACACAGCCGAGCCCCGGAGAAGCCCTCGGGTCACCTCAGCACGTCGACGGCGAACGCGACGCAGAAGGCCACGAACAGCGCCACGAAGAGCCAGATGACGATCGTGGGCCCCTTCGACCAGCCCTTCGTGGGGTTGTACGTCTCCCGCGGACCCGTCTCCGAGAGGCCGTCTTCGGCCGGTGGGGTCTCCCCCGGGGGTACTCCCACATGTGGCTGGAGCCGGGGAGTGCGGTCGGGGTCAGTGGCCGGGTTCCGCTGGTCCATGTCCGATGCGCTCCTCTCCGCCTGCGGCGTGCCGGCTGCCCGGGTTCCGCCACCCCGTTCGAGGCGCTCTCCCCGGTGGCCACTTCCCACGATACGGCGGAAGCCACGCCGCGCACGTCACGGCGTTCGTGGCGTACGGGAATGGCCTCTTGTCGCGCGGTCCCGGCCAGGCGTCCGGATCGCACCCGCGGCAGGTGGGACGTGGGCGGCCCGGACACGCGATAACGTGGTGCGCTGCCGACCGCGCTTACCGAGGACGTTGCGTGACCAGCAGGAGGTGACGAGTGGGGTCAGCCGATCCCCTGCCCATACGGGTACCGGTCGGTGCGGACTCCGATCGCTGGGCCAGCCGCGCGACGCATCGCCGCGTTCTGCTGGTGGTGCACAACGTCACCTCCGCCGGGCGCCTGCTGGACGTGCTGCCGCTGTTCCACGACGACTTTCGAGTACAACTGCTGGCCACGTCGACGGAGTCATCCGCGTTCCAAGGTGGCATCCGCGAGCTGTTCGCGGAGCTGGGTCTGCCCGTGCTGCCGTGGGAACAGGCGCTGGAAACACCGGTGGACCTGGCGGTTTCCGCCAGCTTCGGTGGACAACTCCACCGCCTGCCCGGCAAGTTGGCCGTATTGTCCCATGGTGTCGGATACACCAAGAAGCTGATGGCACCGGGGGCCGGTGGCCAGGAGCCGACGTTCGGGTTGTCACCGGAGTGGCTGCTGGCGAACGGCGAACCCTTCGTGGACGGTCTCGTACTGTCCCATCCGGAGCAGCTGGAGCGGTTGCGAAACACCTGCCCCGAAGCCGAGGCGGCGGCCGTCCTCGCGGGCGACCCGTGCTTCGACCGCCTGCTGGCCGGCCGGCCGTACCGGGAGCGGTTCCGGCGGGCGCTGGGCGTGCGGCGCGGTCAGCGGCTCGTAGTGCTGAACTCCACCTGGAACCCGGAGGGTCTCTTCGGAAACGGCGGTGACCACGACGTCCTGCCGAGTCTGCTGCCCCGGCTCGCCGCCGAGTTGCCGGCCGACGACTACCGGCTGGTGGCCGTATTGCATCCGAACATCTGGTACGGGCATGGCCCGGGGCAGATCCGGGTGTGGCTGGACCGGGCCCGACGCGGCGGCCTCACCCTGATCGACCCCGTACACGCATGGCGGCAGGCCCTGCTGGCGGCGGATGTCGTCGTGGGGGACTTCGGGGCGGTCTCCTACTACGCGGCGGCGCTGGGCATCCCCGTACTGCTGGCGTCGGCCACCCGGGACAGACTGGATCCGGCGGCGCCACTCGCCACATTCGTCCGGGAAGCGCCGCGACTCGATCCACACGGCCCGCCACGGGATCAGCTGGAGGAACTGCTGGCGTGGCACCGCCCGCTCCCCGGTCCCGCGGAGTTCACCAGCTCGGCCCCGGGCGCCTCGGCGGCGCTGCTGCGGCGGCTCTTCTACACGCTGATGGATCTCCCCGAGCCCGCGGCCCCCGCGCTGCTGGAGCCGCTGCCGCTGCCACCGTACGATCCGCCACGGCGCACCGCTCCCCTGAACGTCCGTACGCGTGTGCACGGAACCGAGGTCCGGGTCGAGCGCACCACGGGCCACCCGTACGACGCCGTGGGCGAGGCCCATCTCGCCGTGCACGAGGACACCCGGGACCCCGGCGACCTGGAGCCGGCCGACGTGATCGTACGCGAGGGGCGGCCGGACGACCCCCGCCTCGGTGGCCCGCGGGAGTGGACCGCGGAGGTGCTGGACCGGTATCCGCACTGTGCGCTCGCCGTGTATGTGAGCGGACCGGACCGCTGCACCGTACGCAGCCGGGAACACGGCGTGTTCGAGCTGTCGGCGGGCCCGGGCGCGGACGCCGACCCGGCGGCGTACGCCTCCTCGCTGCACGCATGGCTGGCGGGCGGCCGCACCGTGCCGCCCGGTGGGACGACGCTCCGGGTGCACACGGCCGGCGGTGTGCACCCGGTGGCGGTGGCACCCGGTGGCGGTGGCGCCCGCTAGCGCGGGGCCTGGCAGCGCAGCCGCAGACGGGCGAGATGCGTCAGATGCGGGGTCGCCTGCTCCGGGTTGAGCAGCCGCTCGGCCTCGGTGATCTTCGTCAGGGCCTCGGCGTCGTCGCCGGCGTCGTGCAGTGTCTCGGCGAGGTCGGTGAGGGTGCGGGCCTGGTTGTACGCCTCTCCCCGCTCCGCGAAGAAGTCCCGTACGGCCTCCAGGCGTACGCGGGATTCCTCCAGCCGGCCCAGACCGCGCAGGGCTCGCCCCTGGTGGCGTTCGGCCAGGGCGAGGGCACGTGGCAGGTCCTCCGCGCCCTCCTGGCCGGGGGTGATCCGCCGGTAGACGCGCTCCGCCTCGACGAACCGCTCGTACGCCGCCTCGTAACGCCACCCGTTCAGACTCAGCAGGCCCAGCATCTCCAGGGACGACGCCTCGCCCCGTACGTGGCCCGCCGCGCGTTCACACGCGGCGGCGGTGCGCACTTCGCGGTCGGCCTCCTCCGCCCGCCCCAATTCGCCGAGGCAGTGCCCCAGTTGGAAGTGGAGCGCGCCCGCCATGCGGGAATCCGCGCGATACCGGTCGGCACACCGTGCCCCGACCCGGAGGGCGGGCAGCACCTCGTCCCACCGCCCGGCCTTCAGCTGGACCGGCCACAGCGCGCGGGCCAGCCGCAGCGCGGTGTCGATGTGCTGGTACTCCTCCGCCACCGAAACCGCCCGGACCACGTTTCCGGCCTCGGCCAGCAGCACCGCCATGCCCTCGGCCTCGTCGCGGTACGCGGTGCCCTCCGCCGGTGCGGGCTCGGTCCGCCAGCTCTGCGGCAGCGCCGCGTGCGCGGCGTGCAGCGCTCGGTTGAGCAGTCCGTCGAGGGCCCGGGAGATCGCCGCGGAGCACTCCGGGATGCCGTGTTCCAGGGCCGCGGTGTCCGCCAGCGCGTGACGCACTTCGGGCCGGAATCGGTACCGGCCGTCGCCCAGGGGCTCCACCAGCTGCACCTCGGCCGCTTCCACGAGCATCCCGGCGGCCTCCTCCCGGCCCACCTGCGCGGTCTCCGCGGCCAGCCGGGCGTCGAGCGCGGGCCAGCCGCCCAGCGCGGTCAGCCGGCAGAGCCGCGCCGTATCCGGCCGGAGGCGGCGGCAGGCGTTCCGCACCATGCCGTGCACCGGATGGCGTGCCGAGGACTCCGCCACCTCCTCCGGCAGGGGCGGCTCCTCGGCCAGCAGGCTCATCGCCGCGGCCTTCAGGGCGAAGGCGTTGCCCGCGCAATCGCCCAGCAGGGCCGGCATCCGCGGCTTGGCCAGCGCCACCTTCTCCGGCGTGGCCACCTTGCGCAGCATCTTCACCGCGTCCCGGTCGCTCAGCGGAGGCACCGCGATGCGCTCCGCCTCCAGCGCGAAGGCCGGACCGGAGGCGACCACCAGCAGGAACACCTCCGGCGTGGCCGGAACGAGGCCGCGGACCTGCGCCGCGGAGGACGCGTGGTCGATCACCACCAACGCCCTGCGGCCGGTCAGCATCCGCCGATAGAGCTCCACGCGCGCCGGCTCCGCGGGCGGAATCAGCTCGGGCTCGACGCCCATCCGACCGAGCAGGCGCAGCAGGACGGCGGACGGCTCCAGCCCGCTCTCCCCGGGGGCATCGCGAAGGTCGACGTAGAACTGCCCGTCGGGGTACCGCGCGACCTGGTCGGCGCCCCAGTGGAGGGCCACCGCGCTGGTGCCGATCCCGGGCGGCCCGTATAACAGCGCGACCCGTGGCCGCCCCGCCGCGGCGCGGGTCGCCTCCCGCCTCAGCTGCCGCAGGACGGTCTGTCGGTCGGTGAAGTCGCGCGTGGCGGGCGGCAGTTGAGCCCCGGGGCGCAGCGCCACCGCCGAATCCGGCAAGGTCCGCAGCAGAAGGGCCCATTCACCGCCACGCCGCCCGTCCCGGCCGAGCCGCGGATGCATCTCCCGCGCCAGCACCTCCCACCCCTCCGGGGTGGTCGGCAGCGGTGTCTCCCGCCCCAGGGTCCGTCTCACCAGCGCGCCCGTCGACAGCAGCATCTGCTTGCCCATCTCCCCGGCGGCGCCGTTCCCCACCGCGGTGAGGAACGCGGTGAGCGCACTCACCGTCACGACCTCGAACACACCGGCCCCTCCCCTGGTACCCATCCGAACCCTGGCCGGACTGTATCCCCGCGGCCATGACGGGGAACAGTCGAACCTCTCCGCACACAATCAGTTATCCGCGGGCGACACGCCGTGAACCACATCCTCGCGGTGCGGCGGTCGCGTTCTCGCGAGAGCCTGGAGAAGGAGAGCGTGCCCGGCGGTGGCGCCGCACATCCACGGTGGCACCTGCGCCTGGCGAGGAAGGCGGGCCATGATGAGCGCTTCAGAAACCGCCGTGGGGCGGAGCCAGGGCGAGATGGCCCCACTCTCGGCGATCACGTTGAACGTCAACGATCAGGTGCGGCAGCTCCAGGTGGATCCACGGACCTCGCTGCTCGACGCGTTGCGTGAACACCTGCGTCTGAGCGGGACCAAGAAGGGGTGTGACCACGGGCAGTGCGGCGCCTGCACGGTCCTGATCAACGGCCGCCGCGTCAACTCGTGTCTGACGCTCGCCGTGATGCATGAGAACGACGCGATCGTGACGATCGAGGGCTTGGGCGATCCCGGCCATCTGCATCCCATGCAACGGGCCTTCGTCGAACGTGACGGCTTCCAATGCGGCTACTGCACCCCCGGCCAGATCTGTTCGGCCGTCGGCATGCTCGCCGAGGTGGAAGCGGGCTGGCCCAGCCACGTCACCGCCGATGTTGCCACGCCGGGGATCGCGTTGACCGACAACGAGATCCGCGAGCGAATGAGCGGCAACATCTGCCGGTGCGCCGCCTACCCGAACATCGTCGCGGCCATCCGCGGCAGCGCGGAGGGAGGTCCGGGATGAGGTCCTTCACCTACGAGCGGGCGACGGACCCACGGGCCGCCGTCGCCGCGGTGTCCCGCTCCGGTGCGAAGTTCATCAGCGGCGGCACCAACCTGCTCGATCTGATGAAGCTCGACATCGAGGATCCCAGCCATCTGGTGGACATCAGCCGGCTTCCGCTGCGGGACATCGAGGAGCTGCCGGACGGTGGACTGCGCATCGGCGCCCAGGCGCGGAACTCCGACGTGGCCGCCGACGCCCGCGTGCGCACCCGCTACCCGGCGCTGTCGGAGGCGCTGGTGTCCGGCGCCTCGGGCCAGTTGCGCAACAAGGCGTCCACCGGCGGAAATCTGGTGCAGCGCACCCGCTGCCCCTACTTCTACGACACGGCCGCGGGCTGCAACAAGCGCGATCCCGGATCCGGCTGCGCGGCGATCGGCGGGTTCAACCGGATACACGCGATACTCGGCGCCAGCGACTCCTGCATCGCCACCCACCCCTCGGACATGGCCGTGGCGATGACCGCGCTCGAAGCGCAGATCGAGCTGCTGCGCGCCGACGGCTCGGCGCGCCGCGTCGCCATCACCGACTTCTACCGGCTGCCGGGCGACACACCGCATATCGAGAATGTGCTGGAGCCCGACGAGATGATCACGGGTGTGCTGCTGCCGCCGCCCCTGCCGGGCCGACAGCTCTACCGCAAGGTGCGGGACCGGGCGTCGTACGAGTTCGCGCTGGTCTCGGTGGCGGCCGTCGTCTCGACCGAGCGGGGAACGATCAGTGAGGCACGGGTGGCGTTCGGCGGTGTGGCGCACAAGCCGTGGCGGTCCGTCGAGGCGGAGGACGCGCTGACCGGCCGTCCGGCCACGATGGCCACCTATCGCGCCGCCGCCGAGGCGGCCATGCGCGACGCGGTCGGGCGGGGGCACAACGACTTCAAGATCGAACTGGCCAAGCGCACGCTGTGCCGCACGCTGGCGCAAGCGGCCGGGGCGAGCTGAGGAGGCGAGATGATCGGGCAAGCTGTGAACCGCGTCGACGGCCCGCTGAAGGCCACCGGCCGGGCGACCTACGCCTACGAGCACTGGGAGGCCGGTCAGCCGCTCTACGGCTTCATCGTCGGCGCGACGATCGGCAAGGGCCGCATCACCCGGATCGACACCGAGGACGCCGAACGCGCGCCCGGTGTGCAACTGGTGATGACCTATCTCACCACCCCCGAGCAGGGCCCCCGCGACGAGTCCATTCCCTTCGAGTACTGGCGAGCCCAGCCGGTGCTGACCGGCCCGGACATTCACTATTACGGCGAGCCGGTGGCGCTGGTCGTCGCCGAGACCCTGGAGGAGGCCCGGTCCGCGGCCGATCTCGTCGAGGTCGAATACCGCGCCGGGCGGGGACGCTTCGACTTCGGCGAGTTCGAAGACGTCTACATCCCCAAGACGGTCAACGCCGGCCTCCCCACCGACACCGCGGTGGGCGACTTCGACGCCGGGTTCGCCGGGGCGGAGGTCAAGGTCGACCAGCAGTACACGACGCCGTACGAGTTCTCGTTGCCGATCGAACCGAACGCGTGCATGGCGGAGCCGCGCGGCGAGGACCTGGTCATCTACGTCAGCTGCCAGATCACCGACGCGGCGCGGGACTCGGTCGCCAGCACACTGCGGATGGCCCCGGAGCGGGTGCATATCCTCGCCCCCTTCGTCGGCGGGGGATTCGGCTCCAAGCTGGGCATCCATTCGGAGACGATCCTGGCGGCGTTCGCCGCCCGCACGCTGCGCCGGCCGGTCAAGGTCGCGATGACCCGCCAGCAGGTCTTCCAGCTGGTCGGTATGCGTCCCACATCGAGCCAGCGGGTCCGGCTGGGCGCGGGGCGCGACGGACGGCTGTCCGCGATCGCCCACGACGTCACCATGCACACCAACCCCGACATCGAGTACGCGGAGCAGACCGCCGCCACCACCCGCAGCCTCTACGCCGCGCCCCACCGGCTGACCAGCCACCGGCTGACGGCACTCGACCTGCCACGCGGGACGGACGTCCGCGCGCCGGGCGAGGCGCCGGGCATGCTGACGGTCGAGTCGGCGATGGACGAACTGGCCGATGCGCTCAGGATGGACCCGGTCGAGCTGCGGATCCGCAACGAGCCCACCGTCGATCCCGAACGGGACGTGCCGTACAGCGACCGGCACCTGGTGGACTGCCTGCGCGAAGGCGCGCGCCGGTTCGGCTGGGAGAACCGCCCGGCCACCCCCGCGAGCGTACGCGACGGACAGTGGCTGATCGGCTACGGCATGTCGGCCGCCATCCGGGGACACTTCCAGGGGCCGACGGCGGTCCGGGTGCGGCTGGAGACGGACGGCACCGCGGTCATCCAGACGGACATGACCGACATCGGCACGGGCACCTACACCATCCTGACCCAGGTCGGGGCCGAGGGACTCGGACTCCCGCTCGAACGGGTGCGGATCGAGCTGGGACGATCCGATCACCCCACCAGCTGGGGGTCCGGCGGCTCATGGGGCGCCACCAATTCCTGCACCGCGGTGCACCGGGCCTGCATGACCCTGCGCGAGAAGCTGCTGGACACGGTCCGCGACGACGCACGCTCCCCGCTGCACGGCCTGGACCCGGCGAACGCCGTGTTCTCCGATGGCAACGTGGGCACCGACGGCGCGTCCGAGGCGCTGGGCGAGATCGTCGCGCGCAACCACCCCGAGGGTGTGGAGGCGGAGGGCCGGACCCTCTTCATGGGCGACGATCCGAACTACTCGGCCTACTCGATCAACACCTACGGGGCCACTTTCGCCGAGGTGGGGGTCGACGCGGACACCGCCGAGATCCGTCTGCGGCGGATGCTCGGCGTGTACTCGGTGGGCCGTGTGTTCAACCCGAAGACGGCCCGCTCGCAGCTGATCGGCGGCATGATCTGGGGGGTCGGCGCGGCCCTCGAGGAAGAGGCCGTCGTCGACCCGCGCTCCGGCGCCTTCGTCAACCGGGACTTCGCGGGGTACCTGGTGCCGGTCCACGCCGACATCCCCGACGTCGATGTCGTCGTCCTCGAGGGGTACGACGACAAGGCCAACGTCCTCGGCGCGAAGGGCCTCGGCGAGGTGGGCATCTGCGGGTCCGGTGCGTCGGTGGCGAACGCGGTGTTCAACGCCACGGGAGTGCGCGTACGCGACTTCCCCGTCACGATCGAGAAGCTGCTGCCCGGACTGCCGCCCATGGACGCGTGAGCGCGTCTCATCCAACCGGCGCGGCCACCGAGCCCGTCGGGCACCGTCCGGTGGCCCAGTGCGCGTGTCACGCCGTGCTCCCGCCCTTGCGCTCGACTCTCGGCGGCGGTAAGCAAAGCTGCATTGGTTGCCGCCGTGGCGTGGGGCAGGGGGAGGCCGTATGGACCAGGGACTCGCGGCCTTCTTCGCCAGTATGGCCGCCCTTCTCGGTGCCCTCATCGGTGGCGGATTTTCGGCGCGGGCGGCGCGTATCGGCGGCGAGAAGACCGTGGAAGCCGCACGCCAGCAGGTGAGGGACCAGGCGCAGGCGGAGGCGGATCGCTGGTTCCTACAGGCCCGGCATGACGCCTACCAGGTCATCTTGGGGGCCATCGACGCGTACACGGACGCCCTCATCCTGCCCACGACGGAAGCACAGGCCGTGGAGGCGGCGAAGCAGCGGTTCCGCTCGGCCGAACTACGGGTCAAGGTGGTGGGCCCCGAGACAGTCCGAAGCGCGGCCAACGAGTTGTCGCTCACCTTCATCGGTGTGCAACGGGTCCTCGACGACAGGCAGCCGATCGAGTCGTGGATGGCGAGGCGGATCGAGGAACATCACGACGCGTTCGTCAAGGCCGTGACCGCTGTGTACGCATGGGATGCCGACACCACGCGGGATGTTCCGTAAGGCGATTCCAGCGCCAACGGCCATCCACCCACTCACGTCACACAATGGATACTGGGCACGTGGCCCACTCTCGCGAGGACCCGCCGTCCCTCCCCACGGAACCGCGGCCCTATCTGGAAGAGCTTGTCCGGCGCACCCGCACGGTGTGCGGGCCTCATCTGGTGAGCGTCCTCGCGGTCGGTTCCGTCGCGCTCCGGGACTATCGGCACGGCCGCAGCGACGTCGATGTGACGGTCGTCGTGGAGCCGTCACTACCCGGATCGGCCCTGCACGACCTGGCCACGGCCCTCGCCCACCCTCATCTGCCCTGCCCCGCGGCGGGCCTGGAACTGGTGGTCTACGGAACGGATTTCGTCAGCCGTCCCTCCGGCGACGCCGGGTACCTCCTGGACCTCAACACCGGCCCGCTGCTGCCGAACCGGGCCGACTTCGACCCGGCGCGGTCCCCGGCGTTCTGGTACGTCATCGACCGCTCCGTCGCCCACCAGACCGGGCTGACGCTGTTCGGCCGCCCGGCCCGGGAGGTGATCGCCGCGCCGGATCGCCCGGACTTACTCGCCGCGATCCGCGCCTCCGTCCATGAGCACAGCGCCGGCGAAGGCCACCTCGCGGACAACCGCGTGCTCAACGGCTGCCGCTCGGCGGTGTTCTGCCGTACGGGCCGCTGGCTGGCCAAACGCGTGGCAGCGCATGAAGTCGCCCTGACCGAGGAGGAGTTCCGGCCGCTCATCGAGGCCGCGGTGCACAGCTTCGAGCGCCCCCGCTCCTCCGCGGTCCCGCTGCCCACCGCCGAGGTGCGAGCCTTCCTGACCTGGGTACGCGAACGGGTCGAGCAGGCCGCGCGGGCGACCGGGACCTGAGCGGGGTCCGCGGCCTTCGCCCACGGCAGAGGCCGACCGCTTGCTCGAGCCTCGCGCTCAGGGCCGCAGCAGGATGCGGATCGGGTTGCCCTCCCGCTCGCGCAACCGGCGGATGCCCTCGTTCACTTCTTCCAGGGGCAGGATCGCGCTGACCGACCCGGAGATGTCCAGACGGCCCCGGGCGGTCAGCTCGACCAGGTCCTCCAGATGTTCCATGCGATATCCGGTGTGTCCGATCACGGTGTGGCGGTTGCGCACGAAGTGGAGTTCCGGGCCCATGGCCAGAGGGTCGGGAGAGATCCCGACGAGCACCAGGCGGCCCCGGTGGCCGAGGGCCCGCTCCGCCTGGGTGAAGGTGGGCGTGCGGCCCACGCAGTCGAAGGCCACGTCCAGGCCCTTGCCGCCGGTGATCTCCTTCAGCCTGGCCCGGGTGTCGTCGTCCGTCGGGTCGAGCGCGAAGTCGGCGCCCAGGGCGAGGGCACGTTCGCGGGCGGCGGGCAGGGGGTCGAGGGCGACGATCGGGGACGCGCCGCAGATGCGGGTCAGCTGTACGAGGTGGGTGCCCAGGCCGCCCAGCCCCCAGATACCCACGGCTTCGGCGGACCGCAGCTGGACGGTGTCGATGGCGCCGTACGGGGTGGAGACGGCGTCGGCGAGCACGGCGGCGTGTTCCAGGGGTACGGAGTCGGGCACGGCGATGAGCGTGGTGGCGTCGGTCAGGACGTACTCGGCCCAGGCGCCATCGTAGTGGAAGGCCATGACCTGGAGGTCCTCACAGGTGTTCGTGCCACCGCCGAACCGGCAGGCCGGACATGTGCCGCACGCCCTCCCCGCGCCCAGGACCACCCGGTCGCCCGCCTTCCAGTGCCCGGCGCCACCGCCGACCGCCGCCACCACACCCGATGCCTCATGGCCGGGGGTGACCACCGGCAGCCGGGGCGCGATATGGCCGTCCAACTGGCTCAGATCCGACTGGCAGATACCGCACGCGGCCACCTTGACCACAACCTCGCCCGCCCCCGGCCGGGGCACGGGCACATCCTCGACCTTCAGAGTGCCCGCCGCCGTGTCGAACCGCGCCGCGCGCATCGTGGCCGGGAGGACATCCGCCACCGCGCCCGCCGCTGAGTCCGCTGAGCCGGCCGCGTCCGCGTCGGATCGTATCGGTCGTGCGTCCAAGGTCATCCGTGGTTCCTTTCAGGTGCTCGGCCGGTTGCCGGGCCAGGTCGCCACACGCCGGTCCGGGGGCGGCGAGTGATCACGATGCCGCACGCAGTCTGCCGCATGCGGCCAACGCCGCGTGACCCTGGTGGTTTGCGCGGAGAGGCTGACCGCGATGGCTCGAGGCCGCCGTGCAACTCCGGCACACGCGGCCGCGCGGCCCGAAGGTGTCATTGCAACGGTGTTGCCGGGCTTGACAGTTCGCCGGCAATGGCGAGGGCAACCTCCACTCGGCGTTCACACACATGTACCATCCAGCAGCAACATGGAATGCGCCCAGATGAGGGAGCTTGCAGTGGACACTTCTGCCGATAACGCCAGCCTGAAGTCCCAGTACGCCGCTCAGGTCGCCGCCGATCTGGAACGCAACTCCGCGGAGCGCGAACGTCTGGACTCCGAAATCGCGGCGCTGCAACAGCAGTTGGCGGTGCTGGAAGGCAACCGGGCACTTCTGCTCAGCATGCGGGAGACCCTTGGTGACGACGCCACCGCGGGTGTGCCGGAGAACGGTGGCCCCAGCGGTTCCGGAAATGGGGTGGCCGCGATAAGCGAGTCCCCGGCCCCGCCCGCCACGCGCAAGCCGAGGAAGAAGGCCGAAGCCACCGGCGGCAAACGGAAGGGGGCGGAGGCGGCCGGGAGTCGTCCGGGCCGTAAGCGGGTGCGGGAGGCGGGTGTGCCCACTCTCCGGGATCTCGTGCATGACCACCTCACCCAGCACGGCGGGCCCCGCTCGGCGGCCGAGATCACCACCGCCCTCGCCCAGGCCCTTCCGGAACGCGAGTTCAAGGGCACGGTCGTGCGCAGCACGCTCGAATCACTCGTCGCCAAGGGCCAGGCGCACCGCACCAAGCAGCAGAAGTCCGTCTTCTACTCGGCCGCCACCACGGACGCGGACACCGAGGTGGCCGAGCCCAGTGAGGCAGCCGGGCCCAGCGAGGCGCACGCTTCTTGAGAAGCCACGGACGGCGAGGCGAACACGCGCGCCTCGCCGTTCGGTTCAGCGCGGCTGACGGGCGTGGCGGCGCTCCCGGAGGAGCACCCGGGCGGTGGCCGGTACCGGTGGCCGGGCGGGGGCGCGGAGCAGGCCGGGGCCCTTGGCGGCGGCTGCCGTGGCCGTGAGTTGCTCGATCTCGATCATGGCGCGGAAGAGCGGCCGGCCCTCGGGCGGCGCGAGGCCGACCAGGTCCCGACTGGCGGACAGGCACTCGCGGGCCTGGCCGATCAGATGTGCCAGAAGGCTCCGGGTTTCCGGGGTGTCCCGGGCGTTCTCCAGGTCGGCGCGAGTGACACCATGCGCGTCGAGCGTCTCCCGCACCACGTTCAGGCGCCCGTCGGCGAGGTCTTCGGAGAGGTCGTTGACGCAGTCCAGGCGCTGGCTGCCGTCGATGTACGTGCGGCACGCCTCGCGGTAGCCCGCCTCGGGGTCCTCCCCGGTGAACAGGCCCGCGATCAGCATGAACGCGGGTAGCGCATACGCGTCCACGTAATGCTGGTAGTCCGCTTCGGTGGCGAATCCGGTGAACTCCAGCTCCATCGCGGCGGCGTCGAGGAAGTCCTCGACCCGGTCACGCAGCCCGGGGTGCGCGGAGACGGTGTGCAGCAGCGGCCGTACGGCGGCGTGGTCGCTTCCGCCACTTGCCAGGCCGTCGCGCACCTCCTTCACCCACTCCGCGCAGGCCCCGGCGCGCTCCGCGACGGGGCCGCTGTCGAGGAGGGTGTCCGTGCGATGCATGAAGGCGGTCGCCGCGATCAGATGCGGCAGCAGTGGCAGAGGCAGCAGCAGGCGCGCGGCGAGGTAGGAGCTGCGCCGGTAGCCCGCGACCACTTTCCGCTGGTGTGTGTAGTCCTCCCGCAGCCCCGGATCGCTGATCCCCGCGGCATCCAGCGCCCTGCCCCACAGGCCCATACCCGTCCCTCCCGATTCCGCAGTCTCCCGGCCGGTCGTTCGCGGCCTCAGGCGAGCCACCGGTCCCGGCCCCTGCCCGTGCGAACCACCGGTGGCGTCCGGCCGTGCCACCGTCGCGGTAGAGGCTACCGTCGGCGTCTCGCACCACCGGGCGGACACAGGACACGGTGGCCCCGGTCACCTGGCCTTGCGTGGCGCCGCGGGGGCCAGGCGTGCCACCGGCGGTAGCGGTGAGTGCTGTGGCGAGGCTTGGAACGCCTGGATCACGAGCGCGGCGAAGCGCCGGGAGGCCGCGACCCGGGCGGCTTCCGATGTGGTCTGGATGCCCCTGTTGGCCATGAGCATGAGGATCAGATCGTCCAGGACGAAGTCGGGGCGCAGATGGCCGGCGTCCTTGGCGCGGTGGGCCAGTTCCGCGATCGAGTTCAGCGCGTACGCGCGCTCCGCGACGAAGTCGATCGCGTTGGGGAAGGTCGCCATGAAGGCTTCGGTGAAGCCCCGGCTCCGAGCGTGCAGCTCACAGGTCTTCTCGATCACGAGGCGGAAGCCACGCCATGGATCCGGGTGGGCGAGCCCCTCGTCGACGATGGCGCGGCATGCGCGCATCTCGTCCGTGAAGGCTTCGGTGGCCAGCATCTGCTTGGTCGGGAAGCGGCGGTACAGGGTGGCGGGGCCGACCCCGGCGTGCCGGGCGATCTCCCTCATCGGCACCTTCAGACCTTCGGTGGCGAACAGGGCGCGGGCCGCGTCGAGGATGCGGTCGCGGTTGTCCAGGGCGTCGGAGCGCAGGTGGTGAGGCAAACGGTCGGTCACGCTCTCACTTTAGCTAACCGGACGGGGGCGTCCGTTAATGTCCGAACGCATGGAAGCTCCCTGCTTCCCCGAGTGCGGGCCGGTCCCGATCGGTCCCGGATCCAGGAGACGTCGGTCCCGGATCCAGGAGACGTCGGTCCCGGATCCAGGAGACGAAGGAGACGACGTTGAAGGCAGTCACGATCCGGACGTTCGGAGGTCCCGAAGGTCTGGCCGTCATCGACGTTCCTGTCCCGGCCCCCGCCGCCGGGCAGGTGCTGATCAGGAACGAGGCGATCGGCGTCGGCGGCGTCGACGCCGTGATCCGGCGCGGCACTCTCGCCACGTATGGCTTCGAGGAGGGCCATATCCCCGGCAGCGAGGTGGCGGGCACCGTGACCGCGGTCGGCGACGGCGTCGACACGTCCTGGGTCGGCCGGCGGGTGTGGGCGTTCACCGGTGTGGGCGGCGGCTACGTCGAATACGCGATCGCCGCGGTCGAGGAGGTCTTCCCCCTCCCCGCGGACCTCTCCGCCGTCGACGCGGTGACGCTGGGCAGCTCCGGAATGGTGGCGCACTTCGGTCTCGCCCATGCCCACTTCGCTCCGGGTGAATCGGTACTGGTGCGTGGCGCGGGCGGCAGCCTCGGGATCATGACGGTCCAGCTCGCGGCTCACGGTGGCGCCGGCGCGGTGGCGGTCACGACGTCGTCTGCCGAGCGTGGCGATCGGCTGCGCAAGCTGGGCGCCACCCATGTGCTGGACCGCTCAGGCGAGGGAGGCGGCGCGGACGCTCCCGCGGGCTATGACGTCATCATCGACATCATCGCCGGTGCGGACATGCCCTCCTTCTTCGCCAAGCTCAACCCGAACGGCCGCATGGTGGCCGTCGGCGCGGTCGGCGGCCAGCCACCGGCGGACTTCGGCATGGCGATGATGGCGGCGTTCCAGAAGTCGATGTCGTTCGCCACCTTCAGCGCCGCCACCGTGTCCGAGCCCGATCGACGTGCCGTACGGACCGGGCAGTTCGATGCCGCGAGCCGCGGCGAGCTGCGCACGGTGGTGCATGAGCTGCTGCCGCTGGAGCAAGCCGCGCTGGCGCACCGGAAGATGGACGCGGGCGAGGTGTTCGGCAGGATCGTGCTCACACCGTAGCCCGCGCTCCGCTCCCGGTGGCCACGGGGCCGTGACACTGTACGTACCCCGGGGCTGCGCCCCGGCTCGGCGTAGGGAGAGCGGATGGAATCCGTGAGCGGGCAGGGCGACGGCGGCACATGGCCCATGGGCCTGGACGAGGCGATACGCGGCACCGCGGCCGACATCGCCACAACGCTGCGCGGCGCGCCCGACACCGGCGCTGCGGTGCCCGGTTCGCTGTGGACGGTCGGGCAGGCGGCGGCGCATCTGGCACAGGCGAATGAGCTGATGGCGCAGCTCGCGGACGGGAAAGCACGCCGCCACGGGGACGGTACGCCGCGGGGGCTGGCCGAGGCGAACCAGCTCGCGCTCGCCGCGTTCGCCGAGCGCCGGGCCGAACCGCTGGCCGCCATGATCGTGGAGCAGGCCGACGCCTTCCTCCGGTCGGCGGCCCGGCCCGCGTCACACGGCGAACCGGTCACGCCGATGGGCCCGATGAGCCTGGACGTACTGGGCTCGTATCTGCTGACCCATATGCTCGGCCACGGCTATGACCTCGCCCGTGCGCTGGGCCGCCCACACATGCTCGACCGGGCCCGGGTCGAGCTGACCCTGCCCTTCCTGATCACGGCCATGCCACGGGTGGTGGACACCGCGGCCACCGCCGGGCTCACCGCCCGCTACACCATCCGTCTCAGGGGTGGCGCCGGATTCGGCGCCACCTTCACCAACGGTGCGGTGACCGTCACACCGCATCCGCCGAGCCGCCCGGACTGCACCATCCTCACCGAGCCCGTCGCCTTCCTGCTGATGGCGCTGGGCCGCCTCGGCCCGTGGGGCGCGGCCGCCAGGGGCGGCGTCCTCGCCTGGGGCCGCAAGCCGTGGCTGGCCCCGCGCTTCCCCACGCTCTTCAGCCCGCCCTGACCGGCCCCGCGCGGTCCGGATCGGATCGGACCGGGACCGGACCGCCGGGCGGGGTGCCACGGGGTTGCCCCGCCGCTCAGGTGGCGCAGGCCGGATGGCCCCATCCGTCCGGGTTCTTGCTGATCGTGTCGCCCTTGGCGTAGGAGGTGCCGCAGCGGCACCGCCCGGGGAACTTCGCCTTGATGGATCCCTTGGCGCGGGTGCCGCTCCCCCGCTGTGCGGCCGTCGTGCGCGGGCGCGCCGTTCCACCGCGGCCCGCTGAGCGCGTCGCCGACTGGGCCTCGGGCGGTGGCAGTGCGGAGCCGAGCGAGGTGCCCGCGGGCTGCTGGGTACGGGCCGTGTGGCTGGCCGCCCCGTCGGCTGCCGCGTTGAACGGATCGCCGTCGATCTGGTGTGCCGGAACGTAGACGAACTCCACCGCGCGGCCGTCCAGGAGCTCGTCGATACGCATCACCAGCTCACGGTTGGCCTCCGGCGATCCCGAGGCGGTCTTCCACCCCTTCCTCCGCCACCCGGGCAGCCAGGTGGTGACCGCCTTCATCGCGTACTGGGAGTCCATGCGCACCTGCAACGGCATGGCCGCGTCGGTGGACTCCAACAGCTCGCGCAGCGCGGTCAGTTCGGCCACGTTGTTGGTCGCGGTGCCCAGTGGCCCGGCCTCCCAGCGCTCCACCGCGCCATCGGTGCTTGCGATGACCCATGCCCAGGCCGCGGGCCCGGGGTTTCCCTTCGATGCCCCGTCACACGCGGCGATGATCTGTTCAGCCATACGCCGATACTGCCAGTACTCCTCATCCGGCACGGCGGCGACCTGGTCGACCGGGGCTTCCCCTGGCCATGACATGTTCATTGAATCCGCGCGGAAAGGGCACACCGCGTACACATGTTCGGGCGTCGCACATGGGAATCTCCCAGAGCTTGTGTCATGAACATCCGTACTCGCGGCGCCGGTTGGCGGTCCGGGTACTCGTCTAGGAGAGGACACCCCCCACATCATGTCCACTCATCACAAGCGCCGGTTCCGGCGCCTTTCCCTGCTGGCCATAGTGGCCGCGGCCGGTGTGGCCGCCCCTTCGGTCGCCGCCGCCGACACACCGGCCACCGCGGACACCACCCGGCCCACGGCCGTGCAGGCGCCCGACGACTACTACCAGGACGCGACGGGCAAGAGCGGCCCGGAGCTGAAGGCGGCGCTGCACACGATCATCAGTGAGCAGACCAAGCTGTCCTACGACGAGGTCTGGGACGCGCTGAAGTCCACGGATGAGGACCCGGACAACCCGTCGAACGTCATCCTCCTCTACACCGGCCGCTCCCAGTCCAAGGACGCCAACGGCGGCAACCCCGACCAATGGAACCGCGAGCACGTCTGGGCGAAGTCGCACGGCGACTTCGGCACGGCCAGCGGCCCCGGCACCGACCTGCACCATCTGCGCCCCGCCAATGTCACGGTGAACAGCGTCCGCGGCAACAAGGACTTCGACAACGGCGGCCAGGAAGTGCCCGACGCCCCCGGCAACCGCACCGACGACGACTCCTTCGAACCCCGTGACCAGGTCAAGGGCGATGTGGCCCGGATGATCCTGTACATGGCCGTCCGCTACGACGGAGACGACGGCTTCGCCGACCTCGAGCCCAACGACGAAGTCGACAACGGCTCCGCGCCCCACATCGGCCGTCTGTCCGTGCTGAAGCAGTGGAGCGACGAGGACCCGCCGGACGCCTTCGAGAAGAACCGCAACGACGTCATCTACAACAGCTTCCAGCACAACAGGAACCCGTTCATCGACCACCCCGAATGGGTCGACTCCATCTGGAAGTAGTCCGCGGACCCACCACGCCCCCGCCCCGGCACACGGCGGCCACGCATATGCCGGGGCGGGGGCGCCGGTCCCGGTGGCCGCCATGCCACCCGGCCGCGGGCGGCCATGCCGCCTGGCTCCGGGCGGCCGTGGCAGCTGTGGTAGGCAGTCCCCGTGCCTATTCTTGTGCCCCTGCCCGACCGGGACTTCGATGTCACCGAAGTGGCCGTGCCCTGGAAGTTACTGACCGACCTCGGCCACGAGGTGGTGTTCGCCACCGAACACGGCGATGGCCCACCGGCCGCCGATCCGCTGCTGATCACCGGTGTGCTCTTCGGGCAACTCGGCGCCGAGCCCGAACCCAAGGAGTTCTACCAGCAGCTCACCGAGGACACCGCCTTCCGCCACCCCGTCGCCTGGGCGGACCTCCGGCCCGACACGTACGACGGGCTGATCCTGCCCGGCGGCCACGCCCCGGGGATGCGCCAGTACCTCGGCTCCGAGCTGCTGCGCGAGAGGATCGCGGAATTCTGGCGGCTGGACCGCCCGGTCGGCGCCATCTGCCACGGCGTCCTCCCCCTGGCCCGCACCCACGACCCGGCCACCGGCCGCAGCCTGCTCGCCGACCGGCGCACCACCTGTCTGCCCGCGTACATGGAGCGGTCCGCCTACTACCTCACGGCCTGGCGCCGCGGCCGCTACTACCGCACCTATCCGGCCTATGTACAGGACGAGGTCGTCGCCGCCCTGGACGACCCCGCCCAGTTCGAACGCGGCCCCGTCGAGCTGCGGCGCCGTGGCACGGCCACCGACGACACGCCCGCCTTCGTCGTCCAGGACGGCAGATATCTGTCCGCCCGCTGGCCCGGCGACGCCTATCTCTTCGCGCGGCGCTTCGCCGCGCTGCTCACCTGACCGGTCTGCCCATCAGGCCGGTCAGGACGATCCTTGGGTGGCCAGCCGGAGCAGGGCGGTCGCGAGGACGTCGACGCCGTGGGCGCACGCTTCGGGGGTGGAGTACTCACGGGGGTTGTGGCTGATGCCGTCGTACTCACCGCGTACGAAGACCATGGCTGTGGGGCAGAGCGCGGCGATCTCCTGGGCGTCGTGTCCGGCGCCGGAGAGCAGGGCGATGTGCTCCAGGCCGTGGTCGTCCGCGGCCTGGGCGATGACCTTCTGCACACACTCGTCGAAGGGGACGTACGCGGTCCTGGCCATGCGCCGGATGGCGACGGTGAGCCCCGGGCTGTCGTCCTCCAGGGTGCGCGGGTAGGCCGCGAGGTCCCGCTCGGCGCGGGCCATCCGGGCGTCGTCGGAGTTGCGCAGGTCGACGGTGAGCTCGGCACGGGCCGGGACGATGTTGGTCAGGTCGGGGTGCACGGTCACATGGCCGACGGTGGCGCGCAGTTCGCCGTACGCGCCCGAGTCGACCATGGACCGTAGCCGGACGGTGATCCGGGCGGCGGCGAGCCCTGCGTCGGCGCGCAGCCGGGTCGGGGTGGTGCCGGCGTGGGCGGCGCGGCCGTGGATGGTGATCTCCTGCCAGGAGATGCCCTGTACGCCGGTGACGACACCGACCTCGACACCGCTCTCGGCGAGGACGGGACACCCTGTTCGATGTGGCATTCGACGTAGGCGTGCGGCGGGTCGAGGCGGACATCGGCGGGGCCGTGGAAGCCGGTGCGGGCCAGTTCGCCGCCGAGGGTGCGGCCGTCGCGATCGGTCAGGGCGTGGGCGTACTCCAGGGAGAGGCGCCCGGCGGCCACCGCGCTGCCGAGCATATCGATGCCGAAGCGGACGCCTTCCTCCTCCGTGAAGACACCGATCTCGATGGGGCGGCGGGTGCTGACGCCCCGTTCATCGAGCGTCCGTACCACTTCGATGCCGCCCAGGACCCCGAGACAGCCGTCGAAGGCACCGGCGGTGGCCACGCTGTCGATATGCGATCCGGTCAGTACGGGGGCCGCCGTGGGGTCGGTGCCTTCGCGGCGGCCGTAGATGTTGCCCATCCGGTCGATCCGGACGGTCAGACCGGCCTGTTCCATCCAGGCCATGACCCGGCGCCGCCCGGCGGCGTCGGCGTCGGCGTCGGTGAGGGCCTGCCGGTTCACCCCGCGCAGACCGGTGGGCTCGTCGTCGTACGCGCCGATCTCGGCGAGGTCCATCAGCGACTGCCACAGCCGGTGGCCGTTGACGGTGATCGTGTCGGGGGCGGGACCGGTCATGCGCTGTCTTCCGGAAGTGGTCGGATGCGATGGGATGGGGCGGCCACGGCGGATGGGGTCAGCTGTCCGCGGTGGTGGCCGCGGGGTTGGCGGCGCTGCCCTCCGTGCTGAGCAGCACCACGGTTGAGGCGGGGCCGAGGCCGAGGACGGCACGGCGCTCATCGGCGCCGTCGCCGGTGAGCGCGGCGCGCAGCCCGGCGAGCGGGGCGGCGCCGCACGGGCCGCTGGAGACGCCGAGACGGGCGAGGTCACCGGCCGCGCGGGCGCTCGCGGCGTCGGGGATGGCGATGGCCGCGTCCAGGCCGTCGCGCAGATGGGGCCAGGCGATGCTGGAGGGGGTGCCGCAGTTCAGTCCGGCCATGATGGTCTCGCCGGTGGTGACGCTGACCGGTGCGCCAAGCAAGAGGCTCTCGATGAGGCAGGGGGCGGCCGTGGGTTCCACGGACAGCAGCGCGGCGGGCGGCCCGGCCGGGCGGCTGCGGTAGTGGGTGACGACGGCGTGGGCCAGCGAGCCCACGCCCACCGGGATGGTGATGAGGTCGGGTGTCCCGGCCCCGGCGGCCGCGAGTTGCTCGTCGATTTCGGCGCAGAGGGTGGAGTAGCCCTCGACGATCCAGCCCGGAATCCGCTCATAGCCGGGCCAGGCGGTGTCCTGGACCAGGAGCGCGTCCGGTGCGGCGGCCGCCTCCGCCGCCCGGCGCACCGCCTCGTCGTACGCGCCCATGACCTGGGAGACGTCCGCGCCCTCGGCCGCGATGGCCGCCACCGCCTCCGGATGGACACCCCGTGGGACGAGGACCCGGGCGCGGTGGCCGAGCAGACGTGCCGTCCGGGCCACGGCCCGGCCGTGGTTGCCGTCGGTGGCGCTCACCAGGGTGACCGGCGTGGCGAGGTCGCCGTCCGCCGCCCGTGCGGCGAGGGCTCGGTGCACGGCCCAGGACGCGCCCAGGGCCTTGAAGGCGGGCAGGCCAAGACGGCACGACTCGTCCTTGACGAAGACTCTCCCGACCCCCAACTCAGCTGCCAATAGCGGGAGTTCGGTCAGTGGGGTGGGGTCGTGGCCGGGCAGGGAGGCGTGGAATTCCCGTACCTCGGTGGGGGCGGGGGCGCAGGTCCAGGACCGGGCTGCGGGCCGTGCGAACCACGGGGGCGGGGCGGTGGAGGAAACGTTCTCGGGCACACGGCCAGCGTGCGGCCCGCGTCTCCCATCGGTCCAGCGAATGTTTCTCATCTATGTTCATCGGCGTACCCGACGAATGGCTTACGGCGAGGCCGGGCCCGCCGCCACGCTTCGCGGCTCCGCGCGACATTCGCCGCCAGGGGGACGTTCGCCACCGAGGGGAGAGAGGAGCAGCCTGCCGTGTTCGACCTGCACCGGCTCCGTCCGCTGCGTGAACTCAAGCACCGCGGTACGCTCGCGGCCGTCGCCACCGCCCTCTCCTACAGTCCCTCGTCCGTCTCCCAGCAACTGTCCCAGCTGGAGGCGGAGGTCGGTGTCCGGCTGCTGGAGCCGGTGGGCCGGCGGGTGCGGCTCACCGAGCAGGCGGAGATCCTCGTCGCCCACACCGAGGCGGTGCTGGAGCGCCTGGAACACGCCGAGGCGGACATCGCCATCTCCCTGACCGATCTGCCCGGCACCCTGCGCGTCGCCTCGTTCCAGACGGCCCGACGACGTCGCTGCGGGCGCTCGCCGGCCGTCCCTGGGCCATGGAGCCCGAGGGCACGGCCGCCCGCCACTGGGCCATGACCCTGTGCCGGAACGCCGGTTTCGAGCCCGACGTGCGGTTCGAGACCACGGACCTCCTGATCCATCTCCGCCTCGTCGAGCGGGGCCACGCCGCCGCCCTGCTCCCCGGCCTCGTATGGAACGGGGAGCCTCCGACCGTCGCCCTGCGGCGGCTTCCCCGCGGTCGGCGCACCCGCCGCGTCTTCACCGCGGTACGCCGAGGCCGCAGCCGCCACCCGGCGATCACGGCCTGCCGCCACGCTCTGCGGCAAGCGGCCGCGGACGTGGCCACTTTGACCGAGGCACGAGCCGACGTGTGACCCCACGTACTGGCCACCGTATGGGCCGGTGGGTGAATCGCCACGCGCCCGCCCACACCGGGCGGGACACCGCCCGCCATGACGACATCGGCCCCGACCGCGAACGGTCGGGGCCGACGATGCGTGTCCTCGGGCTCAGCCGTCCTCAGTCGTCGACGCACTTGGGGTACTTCGAGCCCCGGTTGCAGTCGTGGTAGTCGTACTTGCTGACCCGGAACTTCTTCTCCGCGCCGCCCTTGGCCGGATCGACGACCAGGTAGAACTTCTTCCCGTCCTTGACCTTGTCGCTGACTGTCCCATCAGGGCCCCGGTCGAAGTCTTGCGCGCACCCGGCGAGTGCGAGGGCTGAACATGCCAGGAGGGCAAGGGCAAGGCGACGCATGTCGTGCTCCGATCAACGTGTGGATTGCGAGACAGTCTAGGGAGCATCGGATCATGGTCGGGCCAGGGGTTGAACCTGCCCGACAGCGGGCGGCGGGACCGGCTTCCGGGCGGATTCCGAGCGGTCAACCGCCGCGCCGGGCTCGCCCCAGCGCCCGGTGCAGCACCTCTTCGGCGAAGGCGGGCAGCCGTGCGTCGGCGGCTGGGCCAACGCCGTGCAGGTCCATGTCGAGGACGACGTCGTCCTGGCGGACCAGCACCTGGCCACCGGTTCCGAAGCGCCACCAGACCGCCTCCTGACCGAGGTCGAGCGACGATCTGCGGCCCCCGCCGTGTTCTTCCCCGATGGTGTCGGCGGTGCGGAACACCTTCACGGCCTCCTGGACGGCGCTCTGGGCCGGCTCCGCCCGCCCGACGGTGACCACCAGGTCGATTCTGGGACGGATCGGGTACCGGGGTGGTTGCCGGTGCGCCCGGCAGGAGCGGGGCCAGCCGGTCCTGGAGGGTGCGGTGCCGGAAGGACAGCACACCACCGCGGCGGCGGCACGGCGGGGTTGACCGGGCGTCGGCCGTCGTTGAAGTGGATGCCGCCATAGATGGTGTGCGCCTGGATCACCGTGTGCGCGGTGCCCGAGAACTCGTTGCCCGCCATCGGCTCGCCCTCCATGCGCTCCCCCTCACGCATTCCCCGGCACATGGTGGCGCAGCGGCCGCGGGGGTGTACAGCCCGGTGGGGCGCCCTTTCGGGCACCCCACCGGTGGCCGGTGCCCCGGTGTCTAGGGGCGGATATAGGGCCGGGTGATGATCTCCATGTTGTGGCCGCCGGGATCGTCGAAGTAGGCGCCACGGCCGCCGAAGAGACGGTTGATACGGCCGGGGTCGGTGTGGCCGGGGTCGGCGTAGTAGGTGACGCCGACCGCCTCCAGGCGGGCGATCATCGCGTCGAACCGCTCCTCGGGCACGAGGAACGCGTAGTGCTGCGGCTGTATGGGCTCGTCGCGCTTCTCGTAGTAGTCGAGCGTCACGCCGTTGCCGAGGTCGACGGGCAGGAACGGGCCGAACGGGGCTCCGACCTCCACCCCCAGGATCACGGCGATGAACTCTGCGGACAGTTGGCGGTCGGGGGCGTAGACGGCGGTGTGATTCAGCTGGACGACGGTGGTCGAGGTCTCGGAGCCGTGCTCGGGCCGCGTTTGTCGTGACATCTGTGGTGGTGTCTCCGCATCGTGGAATCCGCTGGAACAGGCGCCACGCAGGGGCGCCAGGAGGAAGGACACGGAGGAAGGGGCGGGTCTCTGGCCCGCCTCGGGCTCACGCCGAGGCCGGGCGCCTCACTCGTGTGTGGCCCATGGCCGACCCGGCAGTCACCTCACCGACTCTAGCAGCGCCCCACGCCCGGTCCGAGGGGCGGTCGGCAGTGGCTCGGGCCATGCCCACGACCGCTGAAGAGCCGCCTCGGACGGCCACGCCGCCGCTCAACTAGCGCGGTCCGCCCGGCAGATCGGCGGACGTCGGTGAATGTGCCGGCGCGCTCATGACGGACGAGACCGCACCGGAGCGACCCGCGCACGCCTCTCCCCCACACCACAGCGCCATGAGCGCCATGTCCGATTTCCGCCAGCACGCCGCCCCTCCTCTGGCGCACAGTGGAGGTGTGATGAGCGACGACAGCAGGTACGAGGCGGTGTGCAGCCGCGACGCGCGTTTCGACGGAGAGTTCTTCTTCGCCGTCGCCACGACCGGGATCTACTGCCGACCGAGCTGCCCCGCGACCACACCACGGCGCAAGAACGTCCGGTTCTTCCCGACCTCGGCCGCCGCGCAGGGCGCGGGGTTCCGGGCCTGTCGCCGCTGCCGGCCGGACGCCGTGCCCGGCTCCGCCGACTGGAACGCGCGGGCGGACGCCGTCGGCCGCGCCATGCGGATGATCGGGGACGGCGTGGTGGACCGGGAGGGGGTGTCCGGGCTCGCGGCGCGGCTCGGCTACAGCGCCCGGCAGGTGCAGCGCCAGCTGACCGCCGAGCTCGGCGCCGGGCCGGTGGCGCTCGCCCGCGCCCAGCGCGCCCACACCGCGCGGATCCTGCTACAGACCACCGCCCTGCGGGCCTCGGAGATCGCGTTCGCGGCCGGGTTCTCCAGCGTCCGGCAGTTCAATGACACCCTGCGCGAGATCTACGCCGCCACCCCCACCGAACTGCGCGCCGCCCGCCCGGAGAAGTCCTCCCGGCCCGGGTCCGCGGGGACGGCCGGCGGGGTGCTGGGGACCGATGGCGGGACGGCCGGGGTGCCGCTGCGGCTCGCCTACCGCGGTCCGTACGACACCACACAGGTCTTCGACTATCTCGCCCGGCGTGCCCTCGCCGGGGTGGAGGAGATGGTGGGCACCGCGGGCGCCCGGACCTACCGCCGCACCCTGCGGCTGCCGCACGCCTGCGCCATCGTCGAGATCGACGAACGGCCCGGCGACGGCTGGCTGGAGTGCCGGCTGCGCCTGACCGAGCTGCGCGATCTGACCACCGCCATCCAGCGGATCCGGCGCCTGTTCGACCTGGACGCCGATCCGTACGCGGTCGCCGAGCGCCTCGGCGCCGACGCCGCGCTCGCGCCCCTGGTGGACGCGCGGCCGGGGCTGCGTTCCCCGGGCACCGCCGACCCCCATGAACTCGCCGTCCGCGCGGTGCTCGGCCAGCAGGTCTCGGTGGCCGCCGGACGCGTACTGGGCGATGCGCTGGTCGCCGCGTACGGGAAGCCCCTGGAGCGGCCCGACGGCGGGCTCACCCATCTCTTCCCGGGCGCGGAGGACCTGGCGGGGGCGCCGTTCGAGGAGCTCGGCATGCCGGAGAGCCGGCGCGGCACGCTGCGCGCGCTCGCCGCCGCGCTCGCGCACGGCACGGTGCGGCTGGACGCGGGCGCCGACCGCGACCGGGCCGAGAAGGAGCTCCTGGGGCTGCGTGGTATCGGCCCCTGGACGGCCGGTTACATCCGGATGCGGGCGCTGAGCGACCCCGATGTGCTGCTGGAGTCGGATGTCGCCGTACGGGCCGGGGCCCGCGGCGCGGGGGCGTATCTGGAGGACTCCGAGGGCTGGCGGCCCTGGCGTTCATACGCCATGCACCACCTCTGGAACGCCCCGCGGCCCCGGCCCGCGTA